>JACKBA010000001.1 GCA_020634815.1 Caldilineaceae bacterium
AAGATACAACGCAAAGCGTTTACCGACAGTGTTACAGAAAGAACCGAAGTGCTTTGGCTCAATCGCGCCGCCAGTGATGCTAGAGAAATTCCAGTGCAAATTGTGATGCCGATATGAAAGCTCTCGCGCTCATGGCCGCGTTTACCGTCGTCGGCTCGCCCATCGTGGCGATCGGTGTGTCGGTGTATACCATTGTTGACCGCGCCTCGGAAAAGACGGTCAACGCCGCCTTTGTCATGCTGGTGTTCGGCATCGTCCTGGTGCTGGCCGGCGTGACGGCGTGGCTGGTGCTGGCAGGCGCGGCCCGACTGCGACAGGCGAAACACGCGGAGCCGTCGCACAACATCGCTGTTGACCGGCGCGAGCAACACATCGACGCCCGCCGGGTTGTGATGCTGGTAAACGCTGACGGCGAGCAGTTGCCATTGCCCGCGGGAGCGCGGCTTGTGGAGGTGATGCAATGAGCATGATTACACCGCGGATGCGCCTGGAGTTGGACGCCGACCGGATAGAGGCAGTGTGTGCTAGTCACCACATCGGGATGCGTTGCACTGGCGGCTCCGTTGCTGATTACGGTACACGATTTGAGCTAGAGCGGCACACCACTGGAAATACTCTTGCGAGGATGCCTGGCAATCTGGAATACGAGATCATGCTGACGCTGCCTCGCTCACGCGCCGTCAAAGTTACGTATCCCGGTGACGACAAAATGATTGTTGAGGTGCTATGGCGGTGATACCTGAGCGCGGCTTGTGGAGGTGATGCAGTGATGCGCAATGAGATCGTCAAACACTCGCAGATGATCGACATAGCCAACGTCCTGCTGAGACACGGCAACCGCAGTCGTGATTTTTGTGACGGCGTACGGGCGCTGGCCGAGGCGTGCGGAGTAAAGCCGTCGGCGTTAGCGGCGGTCACGGACGTGGACGTTGAATTGCTACTCGAAGGAGTACATGTCGAATGATACCGGAACGCGTTCTGTTCATCACGGTTTGGACGGTGATTATTGCAATCGTCCTGGCTACCGCCGCTCTGATCGTCGCTGCGCTGCTGTGGCTGGCGTTCGTCGGTATCCCGGCGTTCGACGCGTGGCTGTCCGCGGACCCGCTGCGACCGGTGGCGCTGGGCGTTGGCGGGCTGGCGCTGGTTACGCTGGCTGTTGTGCGGTTGGAGGTGGGCGAGTGATCCTACGACGCACAACCACGACCAGCACGCAGTACCTGAGCCGCACCTACGGCCCGGCCTGCTCGCCGCGTTTCGTGTGGACGTGCGACCGGGACGCCGCGCTGCCGTTGACCGATGCAGACGCGCAGCGGTTCCGCAGGTTGTGCGCGGTGCGGTCGGTGACGCTGGCGAAGGACGGCGCCAACCACCAGGAGAAGGCGGGAACTTACGAGGTATGTCAATGATGACACAGACGCGGCGCGAGGCGCGGAAGGAGGCACAACCGGCACGACAACAGCGTTTGGGATAACTTGGGATAGCCGGGGCGCTGCAACCGCCCCGGCGCAATGTTCATTGACACGGTGGATGCGCCGTGATATACTAGATGCGCCGGTTGCAGCGGTCGTATTCGTTGCGCCGGTTTTTGTATGGAGTGAGACATGGAGAAACAGCAATATTTAGCCGTTTTTGATGCGGCAGACATTTACACGATGCACAGCGA
>JACKBA010000010.1 GCA_020634815.1 Caldilineaceae bacterium
GCGTCCCCATCGTGTTGCAGATGACGACCACGCAGTGCGGGGCTGCCTGCCTGAGCATGGTGCTGCGCTTCCACGGCCGCGCGGCGTCGCTGACCGAAGTCGCCGAAGCGATGGATCTGGGACGCAACGGCGCCAGCGCGCTGAGCATCGCCCAGTGCGGCCGCACCTTTGGCCTTCAGGTACGCGCCTTCACCGCAGAGCCCGCGCACCTGGGTCAGGTGGCACTGCCGGCCATTTTGCACTGGAATTTCTCGCATTTCGTCGTGCTGGAGAGCTGCCACAAGGATGGCAGCGCCGTCATCGTCGACCCGGCAAGCGGCCGCCGCCCGGTTTCCGCCGCCGAGTTCGACCGCAGTTTCACCGGCGTCGTGCTGGCCCTGACGCCGGGCGCGACGTTTCAACGTGCCGGCCGGGCGCGCGGCACGGCTGCCTGGCAGCGCCAGGTGGAGCGCCTCATCATCGGCAGCGGCGCGTGGCGCACCGGGCTGAAAGCGCTGGCCGCAACGCTGGCCGTGCAACTGCTCGCGCTGGTCGTGCCGCTGCTGACCGGCGCGCTCGTCGACCAGGTGCTGCCGCAGCGCCAGATCGCGCTCATCCCGCTGCTGGCGGCCGGCGTTGCGGTCATCGTGGTTACGCAGATGATCGCAGGTTTCGCCCGTCGCCTCGCCCTGATTCGCCTGCAGGCGGATGTGGATGCCGGTCTCATGCGCGGCTTTCTGGAGCATCTGCTCACACTACCCTACCGCTTTTTCCAGCAGCGCACCAGCGGCGATCTGCTCATGCGCCTGTCGAGCAATACCATGATGCGCGAGCTGCTCACCACGCAGACCATCGCCGCCATGATGGATGGCATCCTCGTGCTGGCCTTTCTGGCCGTGCTGCTGCTTCAGGCGCCGGCCTTTGCCCTGGTGACGCTGGGCATCGGTCTGGCGCAGGTGTTGCTGCTCGTGGCCAGCACCGGTCGCATGCACGACCTGGCGCAGCGCCACCTTGCCACGCAGACTGAAACGCAGGCCTATCTCGTGGAGGCGCTGGCCGGGATCAACGTCGTCAAGGCGACGGGCGCCGAGGATCTGGTCTTGCAGCGCTGGGGCGGGCTGCATCAGCAGGCGCTGGCCGTTACCATCGACAAGCAGCGACTGGCCGCGCTCTTCGACACGCTGCTGAGCGGGTTGCAGGTAGCGACGCCGCTCGTGCTCTTGCTGATCGGCGCGCAACAGGTGTTGAACGGTACGCTGAGCCTGGGCATGATGCTGGCGCTCAACGCGCTGGCGGCCGGTTTCCTGGCGCCGCTGGCGGCGCTCGTCTCCAGCGGCCAGCAGTTGCAATCCATGGGCGCCCATCTGAACCGCATGTCCGATGTGCTGGAGGCCGTACCGGAAGCGCAGGGCGACGCAACGCCGCAACTCACGGGCGAAATCGAGCTGCGCGACGTCAGCTTCGGCTACGATCGCCACAGCGCGCCAGTGCTGCAAGATGTGAGCGTGACGATTGCGGCCGGCCAGAAGGTGGCCATCGTTGGGCGCTCGGGGTCGGGCAAGAGCACGCTGGCGCGCGTCCTGCTGGGGCTGCACGAGCCCGGCCAGGGCGCGGTGCTCTTCGACGGCACGCCGGCCGCGCACCTGGATCGCCGCGCGCTGCGCCGCCAGATCGGCGTCGTCACGCAGGAGGTGTTCCTGTTCAGCGGGTCGCTGCGCGAGAACATCGCCTTTGGCCAGGGCGATCTCCCCATCGACGACGTGCTGGAGGCGGCGCGGCTGGCCTGCATCGACCGCGACATTGCCCATATGCCCATGAACCTGGAGACGCTGGTGGCCGAGGGCGGCGCCGGGCTCTCCGGCGGCCAGCGTCAGCGGCTGGCGCTGGCACGTGCGCTGGCGCGCAAGCCGGCGCTCCTGCTGCTGGACGAGGCAACGAGCCATCTCGACACGGCGACCGAGCAGGCTATCGAGCACAACCTGCGCGCGATCGGCTGCACGCAGGTTGTCATCGCCCACCGCCTGAGCACGGTGCGCAACGCCGACCTCATCCTGGTCATGGACGAGGGGCGGGTTGTGGAACAGGGCACGCACGCCGAGTTGCTGACGCAACAGGGCATCTACGCCCGGTTGATCGCCAGCCAGGCGATGGCGTGATGGACCGGCTCAGATGCTCTGGGCGAGCGTTCGCAGCGCGGCTTCCAACACCAGCACGGCGCGCCAGTAGTCGTCCAGCGGCACGTGCTCGTGCGGCGTGTGGTCGAGGCTGCTGTCGCCCGGCCCGTAGGCGACGATGGGACAGCCCCACGCCGGCCCGACGACGTTCATGTCGCTGGTGCCGGTTTTGAGCACGAAGCCAAGTTTCTCCGTCGGCGCCACTTCCTTGAGCGCGGCCAGAAAGCTGCGCACAAGCGGGTTGCTGCGGTCGCCGCGCCAGGCCGGCTCGTAGGAACTGAAGCGCAGGGTGATGGTGGTGAGCGGGCCGCGGGTGGTGGCTTCGGTGGGGAATTCGGGGACTATAGAGATTGGGAGATTGGGGGATTGGAGATTGGAGATTGGGGGGTGCTGGGCGTTTGCCGCCTCTGCGGCTTCCCCCTCTCCCTCTTTCCCATTCTCTCCCTCAGCCTGTCCCGTTCGCTCAGCCGCCCACGCGTACATCTCCGCGGCAAAGCGATCGGCGTCGAAGTCCAGCGGCAGGCGGATGCCCGCACCGGCGACGGCGTGGTCATGCATGGCGTCGTCGCTGAAGGTGGCCAGGCGGCGCAGGCTGGGCAGCAGTTGATCAAAGGCCTTCTCGCGTCCCGCGTTGAATTGTGCCACGTAGTCGCTCAGCCAGTTCCAGAAATCGACGGCGACGGTGGCAACGCCGGCATCCGGCCCCGCCGTGTGCGCCATGGGTTGTGAGGCTTCCATCTCCACCAGCAGGCGCCCCTTGTAGCCCAGCGTGACGCGCGTCCAGTGGCTCGGCTCGCCGATGATGCAGGCGACGGGCTGCGGCTCCTGCACGCCGTCGAAGCGGTCGCGGATAAAGCGAGCGCCCTTGCTGCTGGCAGCCTCCTCCTCCACCGCGCCGACTACCACCAGCCGCACCTTGTTTTCATGCGCCCACGCGCTGCCGACGCGCGCCACCGACGCGGCAAAGGTCGCCAGCGGCCCTTTGGCATCGACGCTGCCGCGGCCGTACAGAACGTCGCCGCCCGGCGCCGGCTCGATGCGCACAGGGATGTTGCCCGGCACCGTGTCGATGTGGCCGAGCAGGATCACGGTACGCGCGGCGTCCGCCGGCCCCATCTCGCCGACGGCGTTGCCGGCCGCGTCCACAAAGGCGCGGTCATAGCCGGCATCCAGCATCTGCTGCGCCAGCCATGTGCTGGCCTCCTGCTCGTGATGGGACAGCGAGGGAATCGCCACCAGCCCGCGTAGCACTTCAACTGCTTCCTCTCGATTCATCCTTGCTTCCTCGACAGAGTCGGCTTGTTCGAAAAGCCGCATACCATAGACCACGGATTAGACAGATTCGGCGGATTAGACGGATAACTCCAGACGAAGGCACATTTAATCCGCGTTGATCCGCCTAATCCGCACAATCCGCGGTCTATTCTTCCTTTGGTGTGAAGTCGCTTCTACTGTTGCAGAACAGTCCGCAGCGCCTGCACGCCGATTCCCACTTCATCTTCCGTGATGGTCAGCGGCGGCAGGAAGCGGATCACGTTCGGCCCGGCGGGCAGCGCAAGCACGCCTTGCTCCTCCATGAGCGCCCTGAGATACGATCCGGCCTTCTGGCGCAGTTCGACGGCCAGCATCAGCCCGATGCCGCGGATGTCGCGCACCAGCACCACATCGGCAAGTTCCTCGCGCAGGCGGCGCAGGAAGTGATCGCCCATGACCGCGGAACGCTCGATCAGGCCATCCGCCTGGTAGGTCTCGATGGCTGCCAGCCCGGCCGCGCTGGCCAGCGGGTTGCCGCCGAAGGTGCTGCCGTGCGCGCCGGGGTAGAGCGAATCCTGCACGCGATCCGTGTAGGCGATGGCGCCCATGGGGAAGCCGGCGCCCAGCCCTTTGGCCAGGCAGATCATGTCGGGCGCCAGGCCGTGATGCTCGAAGCCAAACCAGCGCCCGGTGCGGCCAAAGCCGGTCTGGATCTCGTCGATGACGAGCAGGGCGCCGCGCTCACGACAGAGCCGCTCCACCCCGCGCAGAAAGTTACCGTCGCCGATGTTGACGCCGCCCTCGCCCTGCACGATCTCCAGGAAGACGGCGCCGACGCTCTCGTCCAGCGCCTCCTCCACGGCGGCCAGGTTGTTGTACGGCAGGTGGGTCACGTCGAGCAGCGGCTGGAAGGGCTCGCGGTATTTCTTCTCCCACGTCAGCGAGACCGCGCCGACCGTGCGCCCGTGAAAGGCTGAGCGGAAGGCGATGGCGAGCGTGCGGCCCGTGGCCAGCCGGGCAAACTTGAGCGCGCCGTCGATGGCTTCGGCGCCGCTGTTGGCGAGAAAAACGTGGCTGAGGTGCGGCGGCAGTACCTCTGTGAGTTTGGCGGCAAAGCGGGCGCGCACGTCGTTGTAGAGAAAGTTCGGGCAGGAGATCAGCGTCTGCGCCTGCTCGGCAATGGCTTTGCTCAGCGCCGGGTGGCAGTGGCCGAGCATGGTCACGCCCTGCGCCGAGGTCAGGTCGAGATAGCGCCGGCCATTCGTGTCGAAGAGCCAGCAGCCCTCGCCGCGGGCGATGACCGTATCGTTGCGCCGCGCCGTCGTCCCGCCGAGGATGGCTTCTTCGACCGCCGCCAGGTTCATGTCAATCGTCGTGGTTTGCATCGCTTACTCGTTTTCTTGTCCAGAAGCCGAGCTGGGGCTCGGCGTTCCCGGAGAGCGCATCAGTATGACCGGCCAAAGATGGCAACCTTGGTGGCGGGCTTGCCGGTGTAGAAACAGGTTCCGCTGTCGCCGGGCTGCTCGAGTGGAATGCAGCGCACCGTCGCCTTGGTCTCCGTCTGGATGCGCTCTTCGTCGACGCGGTCGCCGGCCCACCAGCCACGCGCAAAACCGGTGTCGATGGCATCCTTCAGTTGGTCGTAGCTCGTCACATCGGTGGTATGTTCGTCGCGGAAGCGTGTCGCCTTTTCCAGCAGGTTCGCCTGAATCTCCGCCAGCAGCTCCGCGATGCGCTGTGCCAGCCCAGCCCGTGGCATGATCTGCTTACCTTCCCTGCCGGGGATGTCGCGACGTCCAACCATCACCGTACCGTTTTGCAGGTCGCGCGGCCCGATCTCGATGCGTACGGGCACGCCCTTCAACTCCCATTCGTTGAACTTGAAGCCAGGCGTGAGATTGTCGCGGTCATCCAGCTTGACGCGCAGGTTGTGTGCGGCCAATTCCTGCTTGATGGCCGCGGCCGCTTCGACAACGGCAGGGCGCTCAGCGTCGCCCTTGTAGATCGGCACGATAACAACCTGGATCGGCGCCAGCTTGGGCGGGAGGACAAGGCCCTTGTCGTCGCCGTGCGTCATGATCATCGCGCCGACGAAGCGCGTGCTCAGACCCCACGAAGTGGTGAAACAATGCTGCTGCTCGTTGTTGGGGTCGAGGAACTTGATGTCGAATGCCCGTGCAAAGTTCTGTCCCATGTAGTGCGAGGTGCCCGACTGCAACGCCTTGCCGTCGCCCATCATCGCCTCGATCGTGAGCGTCATCTGCGCGCCGGCGAAGCGTTCCTTCTCCGACTTCTCGCCGCGGATGACCGGGATGGCGGCGTCGTTGATGGCAAAATCGGCATAGACGTCGAGCATGCGCCGCGTCTCCTCGATCGCCTCGTCGCTGGTGGCGTGGGCGGTGTGCCCTTCCTGCCAGTAAAACTCCAGCGTGCGCAGGAAGAGCTTGGTGCGCATCTCCCAGCGGATGACGCTGTTCCACAGGTTGATCAAGATCGGCAGGTCGCGATAACTCTGGATCCAGCGCGCGTAGGTGTGGCCGATGATCGTCTCCGAGGTCGGGCGGATGGCCAGCGGCTCGGCCAGCGTCTCGCCGCCGCCGTGCGTGACGACGGCCAACTCCGGCGCAAAGCCCTCGACGTGGCTGGCTTCCTTTTCGAAAAAACTCATGGGGATGAGCATGGGAAAGCCGGCGTTCTCGTGGCCGGTCTCCTTGAAGCGCCGGTCCAGCGCCTGCTGGACATTTTCCCACAGCGCCCAGCCATAGGGGCGTACGATCATCGTCCCACGCACGGGGCCGTAGTCGGCCATCTCGGCGCGCAAGACGAGCGAGTTATACCATTCGTTGAAGTCTTCGGCGCGCGATGTCAGCGCCTGTTCATTTGCCACTTTGAATCGTTCCTTTCAGGACGTCACCAGGCTACAAGGGTGCATGTCGGGATACTTAGGCGTCCGGATCCGGATTCCACCAGCACGGCCCCTTCTCCCGGCGCGCCTCAACCGCACGCACGCGGATGTCTGACATCGCCGCTGCGGAGAGCGGCCGGAATGAGTGCGCGGCGGCAAACGCCTGATCCTGCTCGTTGGGGAAGCTGAGCCCCAGCAGCGCCACGTCGGGGTCGAGCGTCAGCGTGTAGTGCAGGCACTCGTTCACCGTCAGGCGCGGCAGTACGGCCACGGCATCGTCGACGCCGCCGGAGGAGAGCTTGCCGCGCGGGCGGAGCTGGAGCGGCTGGTTGTAGCCCGCAGTGTCGCCCAGCAGTTTGCCCGCACCAAAGGTCTTGAAGCAGATGGTGCCGACGCCGCGCGCCTTGGCCAGCGGCAGGATCTCGGTGATGTAGCGCTCGTCTACAAAAGGCCCGATCGGAAACATGGCGATGTCGCACAGGCCGGCGTCGATGGCAGCTTTGAGCACCGCGGGGTTGTGCGACGAGATGCCGCCGAAGCGCGTCTTGCCCGCCTTGATGCAGCCGGCAAGCTGGTCGAAGCCGCCGCCGGGCGCGGCCAGTTGCTCGAAGATCGCCATGTCCGACAGGCCGTGGAAGACAAAGGCGTCGGTGTGGTCGAGTTGGAGCCGGCGCAGCGACGCCTCGATCTGTGGCGCGACGGGGTCGAGCAGGTCGTCGATCTTGGAGACAATGAAAAGATCGTCGCGCACGCCCTTGACGGCCTCGCCCACGATCTGTTCGGAGTAGCCGTCTTCGTAGCCGGGCGCGGTGTCGACCACATTCAGCCCGGCGTCGATGGCACGGCGCAGCGTGGCGACGCATGTCTCCAGCGGCAGGCTGCGGTCGGCCAGGTCGCCGATGCCGAGCACGCTGGCGACGAAGCCGGTGCGGCCGAGTTCGCGGCGCGGAGAGAAATGTGGTGTCTGCTCGGTCATGTCACTCTTCGATGTCGAGAATTCGGATCGCATGTTGTTCGTCCAGGATTTCAAACCAGATTGTCACATCTCCAGCAACCGTGATTCCATAGACACTGGGATCGAGCGAATTGGCTCGATACTCCAATAAGTCTGGATCGTCTCGCAACGTTTCGATGACTGCCCAGATTTGTCTGACGATGCGGCGGTCAAGCAGACGAAGCGCGGTTGTCGCGATCGGGGAAAAGTAAAGCGTCCGTTTCACGGGAGCAGGCCGTCCGCTTCGAGCATGGCCTGTACTTGCTCAAATGTATAGGCATTGCCTGCATCGAGATCGCGCCGCGCGCGTTCGATGCGCGCCTGCCGCCGATAGGCTTTCACATCTTCGATGAGCTGATTCCACTCATCGGGATGCACAAGAACTCCAGCGCCATGTCCCTGGCGTGTCAGAAGAACTGGCGCCTCTTTCAAGTCCTCAAAAATCTCTGGCTGACGCGTTCGTAGATCCGTGACGGGCACGGTCTTCATGGCTGGATAGCTCATCGGAATTTGTCCTTGCTCCAAAGGTATCAGTCGTCTCAACAAGTCGAACCCCTTGCGCGACATCACAATGACATTATAATGTCACGCCAGCCATTCGGTCAACCAATTTGCGTGCCGCCACCAGCCAACGCCGCCGAGATCGGCGCCTCGACGCGCCCGTCGGCGAAGATCACCTTCTGCACGCCCTCGCCGATGGCCTCCACTGCACCCATGACCTTCTTCTTCATGCGACCCTCGGCGAACTGCATGAAGTCGTTTGCCTTCGCCCTTGGTATTTCGCGGATCAGTGTTGACTCGTCCGGGAAGGCGCGCAGCAGGCCGGGCACGTTGCTCAGGATGATGAGCGCCTCGGCGTGGAAGGCAGCCGCCACCATGGCCGCCGCGCGATCGCCGTCGACGTTGATCGCCTCGCCCTTGTCCGACGCGGCAGGCGGCGTGAGTACCGGGAAATAGCCGGCATCGAGCAGCGTGCGCAGCAGGTGCGTGTTGATGCGGTCGACGGTGCCGGTCCAGTCGTCGCGCAGCACCATGCGCTTGCCGTCGATGCGCACGCGCAACGTCTCCTTGCGCGTGCCCTCGAAGATGCGCCCGTCCAGCCCGCTCAGCCCCACGGCGTTGACGCCGGCCGTCTGCAACTTCTCCACCCACATCTTGTTGAGCTGGCCGCAGTAGACCATCTCGAAAATCTCCAGCGTGCGGCGGTCGGTGCGCCGGCTGACGTAGCCGCTCTCGCTGATGACGAACTGCGGCGGATGGCCCAGCGCCTCGGCCACCTCGTTGGTCGTCTCCGCGCCGCCGTGGACGAGCAGAAGTTCGCGGCCTTCCCCGCGCAGCTTGACGATATCGGCGACGACGGCGTCGATGTTCAGATCTTTGCCGCCACCTACTTTGATGACAATCATGAAACGTGCTCCAACCCCTTGTCTATTGATTCAGAAGTTTGTCGACTTCGAACTTGACTTCCAGCCAGGCATCAATCAGCCCAAGTCGTTTCCCATCGCCTCTTCTGCCGTTCGTATTCCAACAGTCCCGTCCGCACGATGCGATATGCCTCCGCTTCACTCAATTCTGGCTCCCGTTGACGCAGCCGATAGACAGCCACGCGCTCGACGTCCGCGATCATCGACGCTGCCATCTGCACGCGTTGCGCCGGCGTCATCCGGCGCAAGATATCCATCTGTGCCAGGTCGATCTCCGCCACGGCGCCGGCGATTTCGCGCCGCATCTGCTCGGTCACGACCAACGGTGTTCTGCGGTGGTAGCTTGGATTCTCCATAGTCACATCTTTGTCCAGACGATCACTCGTCGCGCGGTGCAGGGAGGTAGGGAATCAACCCTTTGGCAAACGCCGCTTCCTGAATGTGACGCGGGGCATTGCGCGCATCCATGACGAATCCGTTGAAGGAAATCATCCAAGCCATCGGGTTACTATCTATGCGGCTCGGGATTGTCCAGTCCGGATCCATCAGCCCCACCTTGAGTGTATCGCGGATCGCCTTCGACTTGTTGCCGATTGTGCTCTTGCTCAGGCCGAAATGGCTGGCGAGCGTGTCAAAGGTGATGTGTGGCGTCAGTGACTTATCGAAAGCGAAATTCACAGTGCCAACGGCATGAACAATCCCGGCTGCCCAGGTCGGCATCTTGCCGCTCAAGAGCGGCGAGGGGCGTTTGCGCGCCAATGTCGCCGTCATCGACCGGCAGACCTGGGCGTACTCTTCGTTCAGGTGTTCGGCGCAGAAGGCATCGGTCAATGCGGCGATGGCCTCATACGTTTCCTTCATTGCGTTTGGAACCGACTCACTTCTCGTGGACGATTGCATAGATTCCCTCTCCTTCGACTCGAATTCTACCGCTCGTTTGCATCGGCGCGCCAGGAACTCATCGAATAATGGTTCAGAGCCCGTTGTGGCGCAATTTACTGTCGTACGGTTACCAGGAAACAATGACCGACTCTGCCAAACCACCTACACCGGATGCAACCCCGGAAAGCCCAGCCCCGCCGTCTCTTCCCAGCCGTACATGACATTCATCGCCTGCACCGCGCTGCCGGCCGCGCCCTTCATCAGGTTGTCGATGGCCGCCATCGCCACAACGCGTCCGGTCGCCGGGTCGTGTTCGAAGCCCACATCGGCGTAGTTGCTGCCGGCCAGAATCTTCGGCTCGGGGTAGCGGTAGATGCCGGTGCGCTCCTTGACGATGCGCACGAACGGCTCGGCGCGGTAGCTCTGACGATACGCCTTGAAGAGTTCCTTCTCCTCCGTGCCCGGTGCGACGAAGACGTGCGCCGTCGCCAGCACGCCGCGCACATTGTCGACCGCGGTGGCGCTCAGGTGCACCTCCGGCTGCGCGTCGACGCGTGCCAGCGCCTGGAGAATCTCGGCGGTGTGGCGGTGGCCCGTCGGGGCAAAGCTGCGCATGACGCCGGCGCGCTCGGGATGGTGCGTGGCGTCGCTCGACTTGTTGCCGCCCTCGCTGGAGCCGACCTTGACCTCGCAGATCACGCCGCGCCCCGCATCGGCCAGACCGGCGGCGAAGAGCGGGTAGATGGCCAGGTTCGTCGCCGTGGCGTTGCAGCCGACGCCGCTGATGTAGCGCGCCGTGCGCATCTCCGCGCGATGCAGCTCGGGCAGCCCGTAGACAAACTTCTCCAGCCACGCCGGGTTCGTGTGCGGCTTGCCGTACCAGCGCACGTAATCGTCGGCGTTGCGCAGGCGAAAGTCGGCGCTCAGGTCGACGATGCGCTCGGCCAGCCCGGTGTAGTGCTCGATCTTCTCCATCGCACTGCCGTGCGGCAGGCAGAGAAAGAGCAGATCGCACGGTTCGACATCGGCCGCGCTGACGAATTGCAGCTTTGTGCGCCCGCGCAGGTTCGGGTGCGTGAAGTGCACAAAGGTGCCGGCATTGCGCTCGCTGGTCACCTGCTTGACGGCGACGTGCGGGTGGTCGAGCAGCAGGCGCAACAGCTCGCCGCCTGTATAGCCGCTGGCGCCGACGATGGAAACAGAAATTGGTTCGGACATGGTCATCGATTCGACTCTCAACTTTGGGTAATGTTCAGAAGCGTCAGTCACTGCCAAGAGCGGCTGTCACTTGAGGCATCTTTTGTCAGTGCCTCGTGCAGCGCCGCCACACTGCGGGCAAGGAACGCCTGGGCAACGGACGCGTCGGGCTGGAGTTGCTCGAACGCGTGGTATGCGCCCGTGACCACGTAGAATTCGCAGGGCACACCAGCTTCGCGCAGGCGCTGCGCGTACGCTGCATTCTCCGGATAGAACAAATCCAGGTCGCCGACGCCGATCCACGCCGGCGGCAGGCCCGCCAGGTTCTGACGACGCGCAGGCGCCGCGTACTCAGGCGCATCCTCCAAGACCGGCTCGCGCCCCAGATACGCCGACCATCCCAACCGGTTCGAGGCCGGCGTCCACACGAACTCGCCGCGGCCCGCGTGCTCCGCCTGGAGCGTCGTGCGATCATCGAGCATTGGGTAGAGCAGCAATTGGAAGCGAGGCGTCACCTCGCCGCGATCGTGTGCGAGGTGTGCAAGCGCCGCAGCCAGCCCGCCGCCGGCGCTCTCCCCGGCAATCGCAATGCGCGCCGGATCGACGCCGAGCGCATCGGCCTGCGCATGGATCCAGCGCAGCGCGGCGTAGCAATCCTCCAGCGGCCCGGGGAAGGGCGTATCCGGCGCCAGGCGATAGTCCACGCTCACGACGACGATACCCAACTCACGTACATAGCGAGCGCATGCGGCATGAAACATCTGCGCGGCGCCGATAATGTAGCCGCCGCCGTGGATGAAGAGCAGCGCAGCGGCCGGCTTCGGCTGTGTGTGGGGGCGATACACATAGACGGGAACCTCCGGCGCCCCGGGCGGGCCGGGCACGCGATGCGATTCGACAAACACATCCGCCGGCGTGGGGAAATCCACAGGCAGGTGCCGGATGAGCTGCACGAGCGTGGGCGTGAACGCCGGCTGGCGCACGCGCAACAGCGGCGAGCGCAGTTCAGGGTGGAGCCGGGTGTAGGAAGTTGCACGCTTGGTGCGCACCCATGCCCCTGCTGCGGCCAACGCCGTCAGTGCGATTCCCCAGCGGATGACTTTGCGGGTGTTCAACGCAAGCCTTCGATGGCGGCCCGCTCGATGCCAAGCCCCTGCTCGTAGCGCGCCATGAACGCAGTAAAGCCTTCCACATCGCGTGCATCGGGCGCCAGCGTTGTGGCCTTTTCGCCCGCAAAGACCTTCTCGGCGAGATAGGCTTCCAGCGGCTCCTGCTCGCTCTTGCGCGCCATGTAGGCGGCGAGCAGCGCAATGCCCCACGCGCCACCCTCGCCGGCGGTCTCCATCACGGAGACGGGCACGTTCATCGCCGCGGCCATGATGCGCTGGCCCACTTCCTCCGTCTTGAAAAAGCCGCCATGGCCGAGAATCTGGTCGATCTCCACCTGCTCCTTGTCGAAGAGGATGTCCAGCCCGATCTTCAGCGCGCCCACCGAGGCGAAGAGGTGCGTGCGCATGAAGTTGGCCAGCGTGAAGCGGCTGTTGGGTGTGCGCACGAAGAGCGGGCGCCCCTCCTCCATGTGGGTGATGTGCTCACCCGAGACGTAGTTGTAGGCCAGCAGCCCGCCGCCGTCGGCGTCGCCCTGGAGCGCCGTCTTGTAGAGCGTTTCGTAGAGCTGCGACTCGCTCACCGCCACGCCGAGCGCGCCCGTGACTTCCTGGAAGAGGTCGATCCAGGCGTTTAGGTCGGAGGTGCAGTTGTTACTGTGCACCATGGCGACCGGCTTGCCCGTGGGCGTCGTCACCATGTCGATTTCGGGATAGAGCTTGGACAGCGCCTTCTCGAGCACGATCATGGCGAAGACGGAGGTGCCCGCCGAGACGTTGCCCGTGCGCTCCGCCACGCTGTTGGTGGCGACCATACCCGTGCCGGCGTCGCCCTCCGGCGGGCAGAGCGGGATGCCGGCCTGCAACTCGCCGCTGGGATCGAGTAACTTTGCACCCTCGGCCGTCAGCGCACCCGCGGCCTCGCCGGCCACCAGCACCCTGGGCAGGATGTCGCGCAGCCGCCACGGCATGTTCTGCGCGGCAAGCAACTCGTCAAACTGGCTGATTCTGCCCGCGTCATAGTCGTTGATCGTGCTGTCGATGGGGAACATGCCCGACGCTTCGCCGATGCCCAGCACCTGCTCGCCGGTCAGCTTCCAGTGCACGTAGCCGGCCAGCGTGGTCAGGTGGTTGATCTCCCGGATGTGCGGCTCACCGTTCAGGATCGCCTGGTAGAGATGCGCGATGCTCCAGCGCTGCGGAATGTTGAACTGGAACAACTCGGTGAGTTTCTCCGCCGCCTGCCCGGTGATCGTGTTGCGCCAGGTGCGGAACGGGACGAGCAGATTGGCGTCCTTGTCGACGGCCACGTAGCCGTGCATCATGCCGCTAAAGCCGATGGCGCCGACGGTTCGCAGCGACACGCCGTACTGCGTCTGCACCGCGTGCTTCAGATCGCGGTAGCTGGCCTGCAAGCCGCTCCACACATCCTCCAGGCTGTAGGTCCAGACGCCGTTCTCGTAGCGGTTCTCCCACTCGTGGCTGCCGGAGGCGATGGGCGCGTGGCCGGCGCCGATCAGCACCGCCTTGATGCGCGTCGAGCCGAACTCGATGCCAAGGGCAGTCTGGCCGGCTTCAATCGCGTTGCGGATATCGTTTTGGTTCATCTTGGCGCTCCTATTTGTTCAATCGAAGAACGGTTTGATTTTGTTTCTGAGATCGTGGAGCACGGGGTATGGCTACAAGATACACGATACCGGCGGCATTGCTCAACTCTCGACGTTCACCTTCCGGGAAGCTCCCAAGCTTCCCGGAAGGTTGCGAGCGCGAAGGCTACAGCTTGCTACGCGCTCGCGCCCGACGTCAGTGAGACGGGGTGCGCTTCCGGCCCGCCGTTACCCCAGCCGTTGGCCGCTGCCCAGCCTTCCTTGCCCACGCGCAGGCAGAAGTCCGCCACTTTGCCCGGAATGTCGACGCCGGTCGGTGCGATGCTGTTGCGGAACTCCATGGTGTAGTTGACCTCGTTGATCAGCAGCCCGCGATCCGGGTCCTCAAAGACATCGATCGCCACGACGCCGCCGCCCACCGCGTTGGCCGCAGCCACGCAGATGTCGTTGAGTTCGGGCGTGATCGGGCAGTTGCTGGCCTTGCCGCCGCGCGCCGTGTTGGTGATCCAGTGTTCGGAGGCGCGGTAGATTGCCGCGATCGTCTCGCCGCCGACGACAAAGGCGCGGATATCGCGCAGCGGTTTGTGCACATACTCCTGGATATAGAAGATGGAGTGATGGTACGAGCCCAGCACTTCCTTGTGCTCCAGGATGGCCTCGGCGGCCTCGCGGTCGTTGATCTTGCTGAGCAATCGCCCCCACGAACCGACGGCCGGCTTGAGCACCACGGGATAGCCCAGTTCCTCGATGGCCTGGAGCGCGCTCTCCGGCGTGTAGGCGACCAGGCAGCGCGGCTGCGGCACGCCGGCCGCCGTCAGCGCGCTGGTCGTCTGGAGCTTGTTGCCGCAGTTGTCCGCCACCAGCGCCGTGTTGACCGTCTTGATACCCTGGTCGTTGAGAATGCGCAGGCTGTAGAGCGCGCGGCCGTGGCTGATGCAGCGCTCCACGACGACGTCGAAGCCCTGGAAGCGCCGCGTGTGCGCCTCGGCCGTGATGTCGAAAATGAGCGTGTTGTCGTCGACCAGTTCCAGGTCGACGCCGCGCCGGTCGAACGCCTCGAAGAGCAGCTTCTCCTCGGCGCGCACGCGTGAGTAGAGAATCCCGACGCGCATCTTATTCGCCCCAGTCCTCTTCTTCTTCAGGCGCCGTCGCCAGCTCGATGGGGTCGATGTTGACGACCTCCAGGTCGACGCCACACTCCGGGCATTGCACGATCTCGTTCTGCATGACGTTCGTCAGTTCGATCTCGGCAAAGCATTCGGGGCACTCCGCGGTGCCGGATGCAGTTTTGAGGGCCATACGTTAAATTCTCCTTGTGGTTGAATATGGTTTTCTACAACTTGAGATTGGAGATTGGGAGATTGGAGATGACGAAGACTTTCCGAACGACGATCCAATCTCCAGTCTCCAATCTCCAATCTCTTAATCTCTCAATCGCCTAATCTCTCAATTATCGCTGCCGTCATCTCTTCCGTATTTGCCGTCCCGCCCAAATCCGCCGACCAGATGCCGGCGCCAAGCGTCCGTTCGACCGCGGCCTGCACCTGCGCCGCCGCACTCGCTTCACCCAGCGCGTCGAGCAACTGCGCCGCCGCCAGAATTGTCGCACACGGGTTCGCAACGCTCCTGCCGGCGATGTCGGGCGCGCTGCCATGCACCGGCTCGACCAGGGTGAAATTGTCGCCGGAATTGGCGCTCGGCGCCAGCCCCAGCCCGCCCACCAACGCCGCCGCCGCGTCCGACAGGATGTCGCCGTAGAGGTTGGGCGCCACGATGACGTCGTAGCGCTCCGGCTCGCGGATCATGCGGTAGATCATGGAGTCGACGATCTGCTCCTCGACCTGCACATCCGGAAATTCCTGCGCCACCGCCAGGCACGCCTCGCGAAATAGCCCGTCGCTCAGGCTGAGGACGTTGGCTTTGTGCACGATAGTGACGAGGGGTGAGAGGGGATGAGGGGATGAGGGGGTGAGGGGATGAGGGGGAGTGCCACAGTCTCCCTCTCTCCCCCTTTCCGCCTCTTTCTCTGCGTCTCTGCGCCTCTGCGTCAAAATTCCCCTCGACCGCGCAAGCTCGAACGCCTTCCGTGCGATACGCTCCGACGCGCGGCGGGTGATGACACGTTGGGCGACCGCTGTGTTACCGTCATCCTCCAGCCGCTCCTGGCGCACGTAGAGACACTCCGTGTTCTCGCGCACGATGAGCATGTCGATGCCGGGGCGGCTGCCGGTCACGGGCATGGAGACGACCGGGCGCAGGTTGGCGTACAGGTCGAGTTGCTTGCGCAACGCCAGGATCGGACTGCTGTAGCCCTCGACCTTGCGGCTCGGCGACTGGGTGGCGCCGAAGATGGCGCCGTCGCAGCCGCGGATCACGGACGCGGTGCGCTGCGGCAAGGCCGTGCCCGTGCGCTCGAAGACCGCCCAGCCGGCGTCCAACTCCACGAAATCAAACGCCAGCGGCAGCGCCTCCAGCACCCGCCGCGCGGCCGGCACCACTTCTTGCCCCACGCCGTCGCCGGGAATCAGGGCAATGCGATAGGTTCGGTCAGTCATCGGAAGCTTTTCCTTCTATGGGCGGGATTGGAATTTCAAAAGAGATTAGAGACTTGAGATTGGAGATTGGTGCTTTCGTAAGCGCAAATCTAGCGTCATCCGATTGCATAATCTCCAATCTCCAATCTCCAGTCTCTATCTACACCAAACCAACCCCGCGCAAGATCGCAATCATTCCAAACGCCACAATCACGCCGCCCGCCACGTAGTTGATCCAGCGCAGGGTCCGCGCGGTGACAACGCCGCGCAGCAGCGACACGCCGCCCGACAACATCAGCCACCACGCCGCCGACCCTGCAAAGACGCCGGCGACCAGTAGCAGCGCGGCCAGCGAATCGCCGCTGGTGGCAGCCAGCCCGGCGCCGGCAAAGATCGCCACGAACGACAGGATCGTCATCGGATTGGTCAGCGTCAACAACAATGTCGAGCTGTATGCGCCTAGCAGGCCGTGCCCCTCGACCGTGGCTGCACTCTGCGCCGGCGGCGCCAGCACCGTGCGCACGCCGAGATAGCAGAGAAAGAGCCCGCCGGCCAGCCCCAGCCACATCTGCTGCTGCACCAGAAAGGCCGTGAGCAGGCTGAGCCCGAACGCCGCAATCGCGCCGTAGATGGCATCCGCCGTGGCCGCGCCCAGCCCCGAGACCAGCCCGGTGACACGGCCGTTGTTGAGCGTGCGCTGGATGCAGAGCAGCCCGATCGGCCCGACGGGCGCTGCGATGGCAAAGCCAAGAATCAGTCCGCGCAAGAAGAGAGATGAATCCATCATACTGTGCTTTCGTCGGGAAGAGAGATTAGGAGATTGGAGATTAGGAGACTGGGCGATTGCCACGTAAGTCGTGCCGTCAATCTCCAATCTCTCAATCTCCCAATCTCACCAATCTCCACTATACGGCCCACCGCCCTGCAAATACTCCCCCACCCGCGCCCGGCACGACCGTTGCATGTCCGGCGGCAGGTTGGTCAGGCTGAACCAGGCGCAGCCTTCGACCTCCCATGTATCGGGCGGCGGCCCGGGCAGGTCGAACGTCTCGCTCACGTAGACGGCCACGTGATCGCTGCGGCCGTTGTGATTGCCCAGATAGAGCCCCAGCAGCCGCGGCTCGCCATGTACGATGGCGCCTACCTCTTCGCTCGCCTCCCGCATGGCCGCCTCCGCCAGCGACTCGCCCCGCTTGACCCCGCCGCCTGGAAAGTACCACTTGCTGGCGTACGAGTGGTGGATGAGCAGCGTCATCCCGTCGCGCACGAGCATGATGCGCACGGAGGGCGTCACCGGGCGCAGGATCGGCAGGAACAGGTCGTAGCCGTGGCGCGCCGCGCGCAGCAGCAGGGTGCGCAAGCTCACGCCGCCGCCAGCTTTCGTTTGACGTACGCCACCAGCCCGCCCGCCTGGACGATGCCCATGACGCTGGCGCTCAGCGGCGGAAAGACAAACTCGCCGCCGGCACAGCGGATTACGTGGCGCTCCGTATCGACCGTGACCATCTCGCCCGGCTGGATGGCCTCCGCCGCGGCCGGGCACGCAATGGCCAGCAGGCCGTTGTTGAGCGCGTTGCGGTAGAAGATGCGGCTGAAGCTGGCAGCGACCACCGCGCCGACGCCGTTGTAGACCAGGCAGGTGGCCGCCTGCTCGCGGCTCGACCCGCAGCCAAAGTTACGCCCGCCCACGATCACATCGCCCGGCTGCGCATTGGCGGCGAAGGTCGGGTCGAGATCCTCCAGCGCGTGGCGGGCAATCTCGGCGCGCTCGGTCACGGTATAGGTGTATTTGCCCGGAAAAATCACGTCGGTATTGATGTTGTCGCCGTATTTCCAGGCGCGGCTGGTGATGTGCATGGCTTGACTCACTGGTGTATAATCTTAATTGACAAGCCGGGCAGTCAGCATGGCGGTTTCGACCGCCGTCTGACAACATCTCCACAAGCGCCGCAATGGCTGAAAGTGGAGACCCCGGCTTCGTTCATTGGCTGCTCAACAACTGTTCAATCTGCTCCCACTGGATCTCGCCATCCGCCTTGCGTAATCCACGGTAGACTTCGCGAGCCAGCAGATCGGCTCTGTGACCTGCAACATTGTCGATCCGAATCCAGGACGCACGAAACTCGGGCCGGTCCCTTCTGATCAGTTCCACCAGCCGCCGCACGATGATGCGGTGTGCGACTGCACCGCTGTAGTCGAGATCAATAGTGATGCGGCGGATTTCAGCAAGTTTTGGACGTACAGCCAGATAGGCGAATATCGCAAGCAAGGCAAATTGCACCGGCTCCTTTGTCTTGAGCATTGCCACGGCTTTCTGCTTGACCGCCGCCGGTGCACATAGCGCCATCTGGTGGTCGTTCGCTATCGCCACGATGCTATCCTTGTCCCATGCCTCAATCTTTGCGCTGATATCGATACAAACAGAATACATAGCGTCAAGCAATCACGTCTTGTGGATCCGCGATACTCCCTGCAACGGCTGAAGCCGCCACCACCGCGGGATTCGCCAGGTAGATCTCCGAGTCTGCCGTGCCCATGCGGCCGCGGAAGTTGCGGTTGGCGCTCGAGATCGTCACCTCGCCCGGCGCGGGGATGCCCATGTGGTTGCCCATGCACGGCCCGCAGCCCGGCACGCCGATGACCGCGCCGGCCTCGACGAACTCCTGGATGTAGCCCCGCTCCAGCGCCGCCTTGAGCACCTCGCTCGACGCCGGGATGACCAGGAAGCGCACGCCCGGCGCTACCTGCTTGCCACGGATAATCGCAGCGGCTGCGGCCAGATCCTCCAGTCGCCCGTTGGTGCAGGTGCCGAGAAAGGCCTGCTGCACGCGCGTCCCTGCCACCGCCGAGAGCGGCACGACGTTGTCCACGCTGTGCGGGCAGGCGACGTATGGTTCCAGATCGGCGGCGCGGTAGTGATGCACCGCCGCGTATTGGGCGTCTGGATCGGGCAGGAGAGAATGGAGATTGGAGATTGGAGATTGTGTCCCCTCGCCCAATCTCCAATCTCCAATCTCCATTCTCTGTCTCAAACCTCGTTCCAAATACGCCACCGTCCGCTCATCCGGCGCCACCCACGCGTTTTTGGCGCCGAATTCGGCCATCATGTTGGGCAGCACCATGCGCGACTCCAGGCTCATGGCTTCGATGCCGCTGCCGTGGAACTCGACCGACATGTAGAGACCGCCGTCCGCGCCCAGATCGCCGATGACGCGCAGGGCGAAGTCCTTGGCCGTGACGCCGGGCGGCAGGTCGCCCTCCAGCACGATCTTCATGCTCTCCGGCACGCGTAGCCAGAGCTCGCCCGTGGCCCACAGCGTCGCCACCTCGCTGCGGCCGATACCGGCGCCGAACGCGCCCAGCCAGCCGTAGTGCGTCGTGTGCGAATCGGCGCCGAGGATAAGCTGGCCGGGCAGGACGAGCGCTTCCTCGCTTAAGACCTGGTGGCAGATACCGCGGCCGACCTCGAAGAAGTGGCGGATTCCCTGCTCCTGCACGAAGCGGCGAATCTCGGCGTGATTCTGCGCGTGCTTGGTCGTCGGCGCGGGCACGGCATGGTCGAGCGTGATGGCGATGCGCTCGGGGATCAGCACGCGTTCCTGGCCGAACTCCTGCCAAATGCGGCGAATGGCGGCGGTGTTGTCGTGGCTGAGCACGATGTCCGGCCGCGCATCGACCACCTGGCCGACTTCGACAGCGTCGAGCCCGGCCGCACGCGCCAGCGCTTTCTGCGCAAATGTCTGTCCGCTCATAGCTGCTTCTCGTAAAAGACGCTCAATGGGTCGTCCCAATAGCCGGCGAACGGCCCGATCTTGACGTAGCCCATGCGCTCGTAGAGACCGATGGCCTCGTAGGAGTGCACGCCCGTTTCCAGCCGCGCAATGCCGACGCCGCGGGCACGCAGGTGATCCTCCAGGAAGGCGAGAATCTGCCGGCCGATGCCATGCCCGCGCGCAGTCTCGCTCACGAACATGCGCTTGATCTCGGCATACCCTTCCGGCATGAGCACGGCCGCGCCGCAGCCGGCAACTGCGTCGTCGAGCCGGGCGACGCAGAAGATCACGTTCGGCTGCGCCAGCGCTTCGACATCGACCAGGTGGTTGCTCTCCGCCGGATAGAGCGACGCCGCGTACGCGTCCGACGCCCGGATCAACTCGCCGACTTCCGGCAGTAGCGGCGATGCCAGCTCGATCAAAACCGCCATCGATCTGCTCCAGGCTGGATATTTTGACGCAGAGGCGCAGAGGTCCAGAGATTCGCAGAGAAAGGAGAGAGAATTCCTCGTCTCTCTTTGTCCTTCTCTGCGCCTCCGCGCCTCTGCGTCAAAGTGCTTGCTAACATCAGAGTTCCCCCCGCAGCAGCAGGTAGGCGACGGCCGCGACGACGACGCGGTCCTTGATCTCACCGCTCAGCACCGCCTCTTTCAACCACGCCGGCGCTACCCAAGCGAAGGTGACATATTCGCCGTGGTCGTGGTTGGTGACGGCCGCCGGCGCCAGCCCGCGCACGCGGTAGAGGTGGCTGATGGCTACGCCAAAGCCGGGATTGTCCCACACCGCGCCGAGATAGGTGACAGTCTCGTCGTCGACCGTGGCGGGCGCGTAACCTGTCTCTTCCAGCAACTCGCGCAGCCCGGCCGCCTGCAAATCCTCGCCCGGCGCGGCCAGCCCGCCCGGCACCTGCCAGACGACCTCGCCCACGCCGTGGCGGTATTCGCGCTCCAGCAGAATCTCGCCGGCGGCGTTGAAGCCGATCACGCCCACGCCGATGCCGGCCGGCTCCAGCCGCGTGTATTCGTAGCGCTTGCCGTCGGGCAACTCGACCTCGTCGACGACCACGCCGATCCAGCGGTTGCCAAAGACGCGCTGCGAGGACAAAGTCTTCCAGGCGATCGGGTCAAGATTGGACACAACAGTTTCCTATTCGTGGCTAACGGCTTTGACGCAGAGTCGCAGAGGGGCAGAGATTCGCAGAGAAGAGCTAGCTTCTAAATGGGACTCTCTGCGGTTGCTCTGCATCTTTGCGCCTCCGCGTCAGATGTTGTTGAACTCACGCCGGCGTCTGCTCGATGCCTTCGATGACGTCGGTGCTGATGAGCTTGCTGTGATATTCGCGCAGCAGAAAATCGACATCGTCGAGCGTGAGGCGCTTCTGGTCAGCCAGCGCCTTGATGTGCGACGTGACGGCCTTGACGTCGTCGTCGCTGAGCGCGAGCTGCAACTGCTCGACGCGCTCCTTGATGGCGTTCCAGCCGGTGAGGCGATGCGCAACGTGGATGTAGCGGCTCAGCCCGAAGTCGGCCGGGTCGAGAATCTCGTAGGTGCTCGGGTTGTTGAGAATCGCCTTGGCGTGGATGCCGGCCTTGTGCGTGAACGCGGTGAAGCCGGTGATGTAGTTATTGAAAGGCACGTCCACGTCAACCAGGCCGGCCACGTAGTTGTCGATCTCGCGCAGCAGCGGCAGGTTGTACTTGGCGCGCACCGCCTCCGGGTTGTGCGCATACATGCGCGCAACCAGCCCGCCCAGCGGCGTGATGCCGTTGCGCTCGCCGATCCCAAGCACGGAGGTGTCGACGTGCGTAGCGCCGGCCTCCAGCGCGCAGAAGGCGTTGGCGACGGCGCAGCCGGTATCGTTGTGGCCGTGAAACTCGATGTCGCAGGAGACGACGCCGCGCAGCGTCTTGACCAGATCGAAAACCTGGCGCGGATTGGCGACGCCCACCGTATCGGCGATACCGACACGGTTGACGCCGATCTTGTCCACGGCACGGTAGATGGTGAGCAGGTCGACCAGGTCGCTGCGGAAGCTGTCCTCGGACGAGAAGCGCACTTCCAGCCCCTGGCTCTTGATGAACTCGATCACTTCGATGGCCGAGTCGATGATGTAGGGAATGTCCTTGCCGTGCGAGAACTGGCGCAGAAAGCTACTCGTGCCGAAGACGACGTCGATGCCGTCGGCGCCCGTGTCGATGGCGAGCTTGGCGTCGTCCATGTGACAGCGCACGTGGGTGAGGATCTTCGTCTTGAGGCCGAGCGTGGCGATGCGCTCCAGGTCGGCGCGGCTCTGCGGGCTGGCGGCGGGCGAGGTCAGCTCGATGTACTCCACGCCAAAGGCGTCGAGCAGGCGGGCGATCTCGGCCTTCTGGTCGCTGGAGAAAAAGGCGTTGGCGAATTGCTCGCCCTCACGCAGCGTAGATTCGATGATGGCAAAACGGTCAAGACTCACGGCGCACGCTCCTATTGGCAAGAACCAAAGACAATCGGCAAGACATAGAACCACGGCCACAAAGACACGAAGAATCAAAGATGCACAAAGGAATACAGAAGAAGTCAGTCTGATTACCAGTGGAAGTGGCGGAGCGGCGCCATCGGTTCTGCGTCAGTGCAGCATTCCTCGCAAACTTGAGGAATCAATTCTTCCACCCTCTTCTTCGTGCGCCCTTTGCGCCTTTGTGTCTTTGCGGCCCTCTTCTCTTCCTTCTTCCAGACAAACAAAAAACCGGCTCATCCGTCTGGATGGCCGGTTTCGGTTTCGTCGCTGAACCCGAGCAAGCGCAAATCACCAGACGGTGTGGTCCGGACCCTGCTTCTTGCTCTGCTTATTGATGGCGAACGATGCAAACATATTACTGCTTTTCCCGTTCCATGGCCGAGAAAGCCAAATTAATCAGGGACGGATGCTACCTGATTGGCCGCAGCGTGTCAAATCGGAAGCTGCACTGATTCGATTTGATAGCCGACTTGAGCGCGCATTTACTGACAGCCCGATCGCAGTGCCATTGGCTCTTTCACGCCTGCTATTCTATTGCAGTGCCTGTTCGAACGCAGCCGCGTCGATGCTACCTGGCAGGCCGATCAGAACCACTTGCGAGCTGGGAAGAGCATCATCCCAAGGCTCACCTTGCTTGAGGCTCCAACGCCGGCCTACAAGTTGGAAGATTGTACGCGTGGTGGGAGCGTCGGACAATGTCAAGATGCCTTTGCCGCGCAGGATACCTTCTGGCAGTTGCTCAACCAAAGCCCGCAGGCGCGCGCCATCCAGGGAGCCGTCTTTGGCGAAACTCCAGGTTTCGTAGCTGGACCTATGGTCGACCAGCCTGTCACCGACTACGTCCGTCGTCACAGCCATCCGATCTAGCGACAGATCCAACAGCAAGGCCAGCGGAATGGCGCCACACACTGCCTCGACGATCCGGGCGCCTGGCGCCACAATGCCAAGCCACTGACGCACTGCCTGGCACGTTGCCGGCGACACGAGATCGACTTTGTTCATCACGATGAGTTCGGCGCCGAGCAGTTGATGATGCACGGTGGCGCCGATGTAGCGATCCTGGGAGCGTTGGCGAACCGTCTCGGCGTCGGCCAACACCACGATGGCGTCAAGACGATAGCCGGGCATGGTGCCGTAATGAGCAATCCTGACTGGGTCAGCTACGCCACTGGCTTCGATGATGATCTGCTCCGGCGGTGCGGTGCGCTTCAACAAGGCCGTCATCGTCATCGCAAGGTCGTCACCCAGGGTACAACAGATGCAGCCATTAGCCAGGCTGAAGGTGTCCCCCTCCTGGCTCTCGACCAACGCAACGTCGATATTGATGCTGCCAAAGTCATTGACAATAACTGCAAGGCGCCGTCCCGCATTGTGGCGCAGAAGGTGGTTGAGCAGCGATGTCTTGCCGGCGCCCAAGTAGCCGCCCAACACCGTCACTGGGATAGGATGAGCTTTAGCCACAAGATTACTCTCTTCCCCTGCCGTCCGCTGGGTGGAGTTTGCCCGCCAGCACGACGCCCCACACTGGAATATCCTTCAATGCCATGGCATCCACCGCAAATGGGTCCGCCTCTAGCACGGCAAAGTCCGCCCATTTGCCGCACTCAATCGTGCCGACTTCGTGATCCATCTTAAGTTGGTAGGCAGCATCTACGGTCACAGCCCGCAGCGCATCATGTAGCGAGATGCGCTCCTGCTTGCCGAGCACCTGACCGGTGGCCGTGACGCGATTCACCGCGCTCCAGACCAGCATCAACCCTCCTAGTGGTGTCACCATCTCGTCGGAATGCATAGAGAACTGGACGCCGGTGCGTTTGGCTGTTGCCAGTGCATTCATACGGTCGGCGCGTTCCGGCCCCACGGTTTCGGTGAGATGCTGATCGCCCCAGTAATAGATGTGGTTGATAAACATGTTTGCGCTCATACCGAGCCTGGCCATGCGCCGGAACTGGTCGGCGCTGGCAAGCTGGTTGTGCTGCGCCGTGTGCCGGTGGTCGGGGCGCGGGCTGGCCAGCAGCACCTGTTCCACGGTGTCCAACAGGAGGTCGGTCGCCTCGTCGCCGTTGGCGTGAACATGCACTGTCAGCCCGGCATTATGATAGGCGAGTAATTCCTCGCGGAAGCGCTCCGGCGCAATGTACCAAAGCCCGTTGGTGCCGTTCAGGTAATAAGGCCAGCGCAGCCGCGCGGTGAAGCCCTGGATCGAGCCATCCAACCATATCTTGGCAATGGTGCCCAGGCGGAGTTTGTCGGAACTGTGCTCCGCCAGTCTTGCGGCCTGGGCGGCCATCTGAGCAGGGTCACTGGGGCCGCCAAAGCGGTTCGAATAAGCGATGACTATACGCGCCGGAAAGGCAGGATCATTGACCACCAGTTGCCACTGGCGGATTGCTTCGGGCGTAACGGCGGCGGCGCCAAGTTCGCTGGCAGTGGTCACGCCGGCATTGCGCGCAATATGGCCGAAGCGCCACTTGGCCGTGCTCGCGTTGAGGCTTGACCACAGTCGCTCAAAGACACTGCGCACCGACATGATTGCGGGCATACCCTGCAACTCGCCGACGGGTTGGCCGCTGCCGTCCTTGACGATGCCGACGGTCTCGCTCTCCGCATCGATGCCTTCGTGCCGCATGAGCGTCGTGTTGACAGAGACAATGTGGCCGCTCATATGGTGCACGTAGACCGGCCGCGTGGTCGAGACTCGGTCTAGCGTAGCGGCGCGCACGCTTTCACCGGAGAAGTAGATTGGGTCGAGCCCCCAGGCAATCAACGGCTCTTCTGGATCGTCCAGGTCAGCGTCTGCAGCCCTGAGACGTTCGATCACAGCAGCGATACTTCGGCAGCCGGTGATGTGCCGTCCATCCGGCGCCACGCGATCGAAGTGACCAACATAGGGATATTCCCAGAAACCGCCGACCACAGAGTGTGAATGGGCCTCGACAAACCCAGGTAACAACACCTTGTCGCAGAAGGTGTTATCGATGGAGAATGAACCCCATGCCTCCATTTCGTCAAGCGACCCGACAGCCAGGATGCGGCCACCGCGTACGGCAACGGCGCTTGCTTCCGGCTGACTATCGTTCATCGTGATGATTTTAGTGGCTGTAAAGACGGTTGTTTCGGTCATCTCTCGCTCCATGATTTAGATTCCATCCTCCAACTCGATGTTGGCCATCAACATCTCTGGCGCCGGGGCGTTTGAACCCGCGTGCAGGCGCGGCGCAATGGCGAAACGCGTCACAAGAAAGGCCAGCGAGCAACAGATGACGGTCTGCCACGGCAGTGCCAGCCAGCCAATCGTTTCGGCGAGATATCCTGCCAGGAAGTTTCCCACGGTGATGGCAATGGCAATGGCGGAGATCAGGATGGCCTGCGTCTGCCCGGCGCCTAGCGCCGTGGTGCGGGCAGCCAGCACAGGGTTGGACATCTCGACCAGCGGGTTCGCCAGACGAAAGCCCACCCAAATCGCCATCGGTAGGAAAAGCGCACCCCCAGCGCCAGCCAAAAGGTAGCTCGTTGCCAGCAGCGCGGCGCCTAACGCCGCGCGTGCTGCCATTGCATTCACAGCTGCCGGGATTGGCCCGCGCCTGCCCATCCATTTGCCCACCGCTCCGATCACGAGAAGACTGCCTAGTACGCCGAGCGAGTTGACCGAGGTTACGATGGAGGGGTCGATGCCGAAGCCGCCGCTAAAAAAGTTGGTGTACTGACCGGCAATGGCAATGAAACCCACATGGTTGAGGAAGACGGCCAGAACCGTTAGCCCGAAGGCCGACTTGACAAGGTCGCCTAGCGTAAACGTTTCGGGAGCGGTCGGTGTGGCCGTCGCCACGCTCTGTGCTGCGTGATCTGCGACGCGGGCGGCAATGTCTCGCGTTGTGAAGAGTGCCAGGAACAGGCAGATAACGGCAATACCGGCGCAGATCAGAAACATGACAGTGTCCGACAGCCCACTGCGCAGCAGACCGGCAACCATGAACCCGCCGAGCACGCTGCCGACGAAATACATACGCTGAAATGCACCCATCGCTCGCGATTCTGATTCCTGGGAGAGGCCCGCACCAACGACGTATACGGTGCTAATCATTCCGGCCGGCGCCATGCCCACACCAAAACAGAGCGCGGCCACCAGGAAGACCATTTCGTTCACAGAGAAGGCCAGCGTGGCAATGCTGGTAGCCACGATCGCCCAAGCCAGAATCTGCAGTGGACGGTGAGCGCGGTAACGGTCGGCAATATTTCCAAAGACGGGCGACAGAAGCGCGCCAATGCCACCGATCCCCATGATCAGGCCGGTGTCGGCGGCCGAGCCGGTGATCTTGAGGGCGTACGTTTGCAGGAGCACAGCAAAGACGCCGGGCCATAACAGCGCCGAGAAGAGATTCATCAAATACCACGGCTGAAAACCACCGGCTTCAGCCGTGCCTGGAATGCCCTTGTGCTCCGTCACTGTTTCCTCCTGTTTCTGTACTGACAACCATCGCCAACACTTCTGCCATCAGCGACTTCATAAGATCTTCATACTGTGCTTGAAAACGTCTCGCTTCCAGTGTGTGCGAGTCACGCGCATACTTGTTCTGCATGTCCACGCAAATGGCGTAGTGTCGACAAATCTCACGGAAATGCGCATCCTCACGGTAAAGCCGCGATAATTGCCACCGTTGCAGCGCGGCACAGTGGCGCATCACAAGCTGAAGTGCCCTGCGGCTATCGTTCTGGCGGCCTGTGGTCACACTCCCACCTAACGTCTCTTTCCGGCGTTTGCAGAATTCTGTGAATTCCTTAATACTGGCCAAGCATGCCCCAGCTAACCAGTATTGGCGTGCATATGGGAGTATGGCGAGGGTAATCTAGAGGTAACCTGCCCCCCGTATCCGCCAGAATGGCAGCAGCGGCCAGACCATGCAGTCGAGGAGAAGAAGGGTCGATGAGTACACTCGGAAACAAAACGTCTTGGCAAAACAGAACGGCACTCCAGCCAGATGGTGTGACGGACGGACCTTCTGATGAGAACTCGCCTGCGCCGCAGGAGATTCGCATCCAGGTACAGCGCATCCTTAACAGTCCCATGTTCAAAGATTCGGAACAGTTAGGCAGCTTTCTGGATTATGTCATTGAAGAGATGCTGGCGGGGCGCGCAGACCAGATCAAACAGTACACGATTGCGGTCAAGGCATTTGGCCGTCCGACGCATTTCGACCCGCGCGCCGACCCTATTGTGCGCATCGAGGCCGGCCGGCTGCGTCGCCGGCTGGCGCAATACTACGAGGACTTTGGCGCGCACGACCCTCTGAAAATCACCATACCAACCGGCGCGTACATCCCTGTATTTCTTCTCAAACCGTCTACCCCAATGGGCCTGCCACAAGTGGCGATGTCCGTGGATCGCGACCCCGTCGGCCCGGCGATTGTCGTCCTTCCTTTTGAGGCGCAGCCTGGCGACGACGCGCAGCGGTTTATTGCGGATGGCTTGACCGAGCAGATGTTGTTCGCCCTGAATCGCTACTCCCACGTGTTGGTGATCGCGCCTCCCTTGAGCGGCGCGAAGGCAAACTGGCCGCCCGATCCCCTGCCCCAAGCGAGCGCCCGTGGTGCGCATTTTGTCTTGACTGGCCGCATTCACGTCGGTGAAGAGAGCTCCAGGGTCATGGTGCGGTTGGTCGATACGGCAAACGGCAACCTTTTGTGGTCAGATACACTTGTGATCCAGGCTGCAGCGGCCGATCTATTTCTGCTTGGCGAAGGGATGTCCAGCCAGGTGGCCGCCACGCTCGTCGATACGTACGGCGTCATCCCACGCACATTGTTGCACAGCACACTCTGCACACAAGCCGGCGGGCTGCATCTCTATGCTGCCGTGCTCCAGTACAGCCATTTCATGATTTTCGGCACCGATGAGAGCGCCGAGCGTGCCATCCAGATGCTGGAGCAGGCCATCCAGCATGAGCCGCACAGCGCCCTGCTCAAGGCGATACTGGCCGACATGCACTTCATGATGTATCAGTTTGGGGCAGATGAATCCATTCTCGAACGCGGCATTCGCCTGGCGCGGCAGGCAACACTTCTCGATCCCCAGTGTCAGCACGCTCACTTCGTTCTGGCGTTTCTGCCCTTTTTCCGCGGGGAGCGCGTGCAGTTCGTTGCCGAGATGGAGTATGCCATCCAGTTAAATCCCAACAATGCCTGGGTCCTGGCCTTTGCGGGCATGCAGTTCGGCTTTGTTGGCGAGTGGGATGCAGGCCATCGGCTCATGGCAAAGGCAATGGCCCTGAACCCGCACTTCCCTGGCTGGTATCATGCGTTATCCTTCATGGATGCCTACCGACGCTGCGAGTATCAAACGGCCCTGCATCTGGCCGAGAAGTTCAACCGGCCTGCGTTGTTCTGGGATCCGTTAATTCGCGCTGCATCCTTAGGACGGCTCGGGCGCAGCCAGGAAGGCAGGAGTGCGGTTGCCGAATTGCTTGCGCTTAGCCCCAATTTTCCAGCCTGCGGCCGCGAGTTGATGTATCGCAGCCTTTTCCTACCCGAGCATGTGGAGATGCTGTTGACAGGGTTGTATCTGGCTGGTCTGGATGAAGTGGCGTGAGTGAGATTACCCCGAATCTGCTTTCACCCGGATCACCGCGTTTATGCCCCCTTCACTCCCAGGCGTCACCGACAGCGTGCCGCCCACGATGGCAAGCATGGCGGCATGGAGCGCCAGACCCTGTCCCGCACCGGCGTCTGGGTCGAGCGCCGGGCCACCCGTGCCGTTGTCCTGCACGGCAACGGTCAAGTCCGCGCCGCCTTCCACCGTGACCGTCAGCGACAGCGGACCGTCAGCGCTGCGGCCGTGGCGTGCGGCGTTGCGCACCAGCTCGCTCACTGCATAAAAGGTCACCTCGGCCGTCAATGGGCGCAGCCGTGCAGCGGTGCCAGACGCGTCGGCGCCGGCGGCGAAGCGCACCGAGTCGAAGCGCGGCGCCATCTCCTCGGTGACCAGCCGGCGCAGATCCTCCAGGAGGCGACCGGATGGCCGTGCCGGTGGCCGCACGGGCAGCGCGCGCAGCAGATCGGCAATCTGGCGGTGCACGGCAGCCAGCAGATCGACGGCCTGCTCCGCCTGCGCTTCCGGCTCATGTCGGAGCATGATCAGGGCGGCGTGCAGGTCCGGCAAAATCTCATCGTGGAGCACCCGGCGCGTCTGGCGGTCGGCGACCTGGCCCTCAGCCCACTGGACGCGCGTCAGGTCGAGCAGGCGCCGTGCCAGCGCCGCCGTTGCCTGCAAGTCCAGCAGCCGCTCGCCGATGGCGCGGGCGATGGCAATCTCCTCTTCGGTGTAGAGGCCATCGCCGCGGCGCCGGCCAAGCAGCAGGACGCCGAGCTGCCCCTGCCTGCCATGCAGAGGCAGCGCCCAGGCAGCATCCGTGCCGGGCGCAAGGGGCAGAAGGTCGTCTGTCGCGGCGTCGAACCGCGGCAGCGACGGCGGAAGCGGAGCGTCGGCGGGGTAGCGCAGCGGCTGCGTGACCAGATCGGCCAGCGCGCCGCTCGCCACCAACGCGCCGTAGTCCGTCTGCAACACCTCATCACAGAGAGCGGCAAAGGTAGCGCCGGCATCCTGCGCGCCGCTGCCGGCGCCAGGCGTGATGACCTCCTCGACGAGGTGCGTGCTCACCACGAAGGGTTGCAACCGGCGCACAAAGTCCGTCTGCGCGGCGAAGGTGCGCCAGCCGAGCAGGGCAAAGAAGAGCGTCATGAGCAGGGCCGTCAGCAGCAGGCTGTAGACGGGGCGCCATCCTGCCGCCAGCGCCGCGCCGACGACGATGCCATAGCCGGCGGCCAGCAGCCACGCTTCGCGCCAGTGCCGGCGCAGGGCATGGCGCGGCAGCGGACGCCCGCTAAAGACTTCGTACTGCACCAGCGCGTAGCTGATGCAAACGATGACGCCGGTCAGCAGCGCCGAGATCAACAGGTCGGCCCAGGTGATGGCGAGCGCCAGGCGACGGGCAGCAGCGGCATCGGCGCTCCAGCCGGCAAGCGAGGGCAGCGCGCTGCGGAAGAGTTCGTTGGTGGCGGTCGGTCCCGGTGTGCGTGCCACCCAGAGCATGATGGCGGTCACGAGTGCGCCGGCGAGCACGAGCAGCGAATTGGCCGTGAGCAGCCACGGCCGCGCCCGGCTGCGGCCTGCCGCGCCATAGCGCGTTGGCGCCGGCGCGGGTCGCAACAGTGCGTCGAAACAGAGCGCCAGGGCGGCGAGCATGTAGAGCGGGTAGAGCACGAGAAACCAGGGCGCGCCCCAGAAGGACAACGTGCCCTCAAACCGGAGATTGACGGCATCGACGAAGGAAGGAAGTCCGGCCGTGGCAAAGAATGCAACGACGAGGGCGACGAAGAGCAATCCCAGCAGCGCCAATGGCAGGCGATGGCGGCGACGCAAGCCAGGATCGACGCCGAAGCCGCCGTACCAGAGTACGACGCCATACCACGTGAGCGGCAGCGCCAGCAGCGGCAGCCAGCCGATCTCCCACCATAGGTTGAGCGCGGCGCTGGCCGGCCCTTCGCCGCTGGCGAGGATGGCCGTGTGCGCGGCAAAGAAGGCACTGCCGAGCCAGGCGGCCGCCACGAGCAACATGACACCGGCCGTGCGCCGCTCCGTATTGAGTAGCACCACCAGCCCCAGCCAGAGCAGCACGATGCCGTTGGCCAGTGACAGCGCCAGCAGCGGCCAGTCGAACCAGAAGAAGCCGGTCATGGTGCGGGCGGCCAGGATGCCCAGCCCTCGGGTGTCTCGACCAGCGGCGTGCCGTCCTCCTCCCACCTCAACAGGCGACCGGCCGTGGCGATGAGCGCGGCACGCGTGCGCGCCACCTTCTCATCCGTCGCGCTCTCCGCCAGCCCCCACGCCGCGTAGATCTGCCCGTTGATGCGGCTGATGGTGCGCTTGTCGCGAAAGCCCATGCGCTCGGCGATCTGCTCGTTGGTCAGCCCCTGTGCGAGCATGCGCACGACCTGCTGCTCGTGCGGCTCCAGCAGCGCCAGGGGATCTTGCGCGTCGCGCTCGCTCACCTCCTCGACGCGCGCCTCGATCTCCGGGTCGATGAAGGATCGCCCGGCCACGGCATCGACCAGCAGCGGCAGGACCAGCTCGGGCAGCAGATAGTTCGACTTGCGCACGTAGGCGTAGTGGCTGAGGATGCCGGCGGCGCGAAAGTCGCGGTAATACTGGGTGTCGTCCTGGATCGAGTAGAAGACGACGGGCAGGCGCGGGAACTCGCGGCGCAGCGCAACCGCCGCCTGGATTCCGTTCAGCGCGCCGGCCAACTGTACGTCCATGAGCACGGCCTGCGGCACCGGCGCGCCGGCCGCGCTCTGCGCCAGGCACCACGCCAGGGCATCCTCGCCCGCCGCACACGTATGGCGCACGTCGACGCGCCCGGTGGCGGCAAAGCCGGCCCGGAGCGCGGCGGCCAGGCGGGGGTTGTCTTCGACGATCAAGAGCGTGAGCATGGTGAATTCCAGGTTCAAATAGACCGCGGATGACGCGGATTTGGCGGATTGGCGCGGATCGGGGCAGTGTAACAACGTACCAGCCCCGATACCAATAGTCCTTGCCGGTGCGGCCTGTCAAGCACCTGAGTGCGGCGCTTTGTGCACACAGAGCGTCGCCACGCGGATGCATTTTCGCGAGAATCGGAAGCAACGGTCAAATAGAACGCGGATGACGCGGATCAGGCGGATATCCGCTGATCAAATCCGCGCAGACCCGCCCAATCCGCGTCATCCGTGGTCTATTGCCATTTGCCGAACGGTTACGAAGGTTGATGCAGATGAAAGGATGCACATGAAGGTCAAGATGATCCTGCCGGCGCTCACGGAGGCCGTCAGCCCATTCTGGCGGCCGATCAAGTACTCGCTCTTCCCGCCGCTTGGGCTGGCGACGCTGGCCGGCTACCTGCCCGACAACTGGGATGTCGAAATTCAGGATGAGCACGTGGAACGGCTGCGGCTGGACGACGCGCCCGACCTCGTGGTGATCCAGGTCTACATTACGTCGGCGCGGCGGGCCTATGCGCTCGCCGACCACTACCGGCGCCGGGGCGCGCACGTCTGCCTGGGCGGGCTGCACGTGACTTCGCTCCCCGACGAGGCCGCCCAACATGCCGACACGATCTTTCTGGGGCCGGGCGAGGATACGTGGCCCGCATTTCTGGCCGACTACCAGGCCGGGCGACCGGGCAAGCTCTATCGTTCGCAGCAGCGCACGCTCGACACGCTGCCGCCGGTGCGCCGCGATCTGATCAAGCGCCCCCTCTACCTGGTGCCCAACTCGCTCGTCGTCTCGCGCGGCTGCCCGCACTATTGCGATTTCTGCTACAAGGATGCCTTCTTTGCCGGCGGGCGCAGCTTCTACACGCAGCGCGTCGACCCTGCGCTGGCCGAGATCGAACGGCTGCCGGGCCGCCATCTCTACTTTCTCGACGACCACCTCTTTGGCGACCCGCGCTTTGCTGCCGCGCTCTTCGAGGGCATGCGCGGCATGGGCCGCGTCTGGCAGGCGGCGGGGACGGTGCGGAGCGTGCTACAAGGCGACCTGGTGGCGCGGGCCGCCGCGGCGGGACTGCGCAGTCTCTTCGTCGGTTTCGAGACGCTCAACCCGACGAGCCTGGCCGCGCAGCGCAAGGTGCAGAATCTGAACCGCGACTACGCGGCCGCAATTCGCCGGCTGCACGACCACGGCGTCATGGTCAACGGCAGCTTTGTCTTCGGCATGGACGAGGACGATGAGAGCGTCTTCAGCCGCACGGTGGATTGGGCGGTCGGCCAGGGCATCGAGACCGCGACCTTCCACATTCTCACGCCCTATCCCGGCACGGCGCTGCATGCGCGCATGGCTGCGGCGGGGCGCATCCTGCACGACGAATGGGATCTGTACGACACGCGCCACACCGTCTTCCAGCCGGCGCGGCTCAGCCCGGCGGCGCTGGAGGCGGGCTACTGGCGCGCGTATCGCGACTTTTACAGTTGGTCGAACATTGCCCAGGGCGCGTGGAGCAAGCCGGAAATGGGCGGCCGGCTGCGCCACGCAGCCTACGCCGTGGGGTGGAAAAAGCTGGAGCCATTGTGGGATTGGGTGATCCGGGCGCGACGGGTCGGCGGGATGCGGCCGGTGCTGGAGTCCGTGCTGAACGGGCTTCAATCCGGCGCTAGGGTTGACGAGAATCTGGGAGCGGCGGCACGACCGGCGCCGTTCCCGGAGTCCAGCTAGCCGCGAGGGCAAGGGCTTCCTGCGCCGCGGCCCGGCAGTACGCCTGGAACTCCGTGCTGTAGCCGTAACGCTCGATGGCCGCGGCGAACTCATCCTCGTCGAGGAGGCGCGGTGGACCGTCACCTTCCAGCGAGACATCGAGTTCGTAGTCCGCAAAGGTGAGCCGGTCGCCGTCGAGCACGGGCAAGCTGCCCACGTTGACGTAGATCTGGACGAGCGTTCCATCTGGCGCAAAGACTTCGAGCAGATTGAGCGGACGATCGAACCAGTAGTGGGCGCGGATATAGTTCTTCATCGTCCAGTCGCCGCGCTCGCGATCGAGCGTGTGGCTGCCGGGCACGCCCACCGTCACGAGAAGATTCGCGTCGTGGCGTTCCACATAGGCCTGCCAGGTGCGGTACCAGGCGCCGTCTGCCTTGGTGGCGACGACGGTGAGCGTGCGCGGCATCGGACTTTCCTCCTGCATAGAGATGGCCCCGGCGCGTGTGCCGGGGCCATCCTTGTACATCGCTGAATTGTGGCGGGAAGACGGTGCGAACGTCAACTGCCCTGAATGTGCGCTTCCAGGAACCACAGGTTCTTGTCCACGCCGCGCGAGACTTCGGTGAAAAGGTCGGCCGTATCCTTGTCGCCGGCCTGGTCGGCCGTGTCGATGGCGGCGCGCACGGATGCACCGAAGGCAGCGTAGCGGTCGGAGAGCGCAGCGACGACGGCCATGCCCTCGAAGGCGTCGGCAGGGAATTCGGGCAGGCTGGAGGCCGCCGCCGCCATGCGGACGGTGCCCAGCGCAACGCCGCCCATGGCCGTCACGCGCTCGGCAATCATGTCGGCATGGTCGAGCAACTCGGCGGCCAGGTCGTCAAAGAGTTCATGCAGGGCGATGAATTGTGCGCCCTTGACGTTCCAGTGCGCCTGCTTGGTCTGGCTGTAGAGATCGGAGACGTCGGCCAGACGCGCGTTGAGCAGGTTGGCCATTTCGGCGCGGACCGATTTGCCCAGGTCCATGCGCGTTGAGAATCGAACGGTCTTGTTATTTTTCGCTTTTGCCATGGGGATGGTTCTCCTCGTGTGACTATGGGTGATGCGCAACGCAGCATATTGATTAAGGTGAATTCAGTATAGCAGACGAGAACGCCGGCAAAGGCAAGCAGAAATCCATTCAAATGCGGCCAACAAAGAGTTGCGTGTCGTAAAACATCGCGACCTTGCCGCGCACGGCCGTCGCAGAAACCAGCGCATGGATGGCCTCGACCATCGCGCCGTAGCGCGGGTGGTCGGGCGCCGGCATGTAGGAGGTGGAACTCAGCCGGCCGATGACACCTTCCACATCGAGAATCTGCTGGTTGACGAAGTTGTGCTCGGCGTAGCCGCCGGCGCCAAAGAAGCCGGCCAGCGTCTGCTCATCGACCACATGTGCGTGGTCGACCTCGGTGTAATCCAGCCCGTAGGTGTCGATGATCTGCTGGTAGCCGTCCATGAAGGGCGTGCCGGACGAGCGACGCGCATTCCACACCAGGGCCGCATAACCGCCGGGGCGCAGGATACGGCGGAACTCGGCGCGCGCCTTCGGCACGTCGAACCAGTGGAACGCCTGGCCCGCGGTCACGAAGTCAGCGCTGCGATCAGCCAGACCCGTGGCTTCGGCCGTGCCGTGCCGGCTGGCATAGCCGGGATGGCCGCCGAGCATGGCGTCGGCTGCGGCGCGCATGCGCTCGTTCGGCTCCACCGCGGTGACGGCGCAGCCCGCCGTGAGCAGCAGGCGTGTCAGCAGGCCGGTGCCGGCGCCCACGTCGACCACATGCGTCACCGGGCCGAGGCCGTAGCGCTCCACCAGGCAGCGCAGCACGGCGTTGGGATAGGCGGGCCGGGCGCGGACATACATGGCCACGCGGTTGGTGAAGCGGTTGACCGTGTCCATCGTCTCCTCCGTCACGGCATCCAGAAGCGGTACATGTTGAAGCCGAACTCGACCAGGCCGGGGAAGATGTTCAGTTGCAGGATCAGGATCCAGACTGCCGTCCAGAAGAAGCTGCTGAAGGCGTCGACATACCAGAAGAGGAAGATCAGCAACATGAAGCCAAAGGAATAGACGGGCGCCAGCATACGATGGACGCTGAGCGGCAGCCACGGCGCGATGATGCCGAAGCCATCCAGCCCCGGGATCGGGATCAGGTTGAGAATGATCGCCGTGATCTGCAAGAAGACGAGCAACGCGATCGACGCCCAGAAGATCGGACGCTCCATGTAGAAGACGCCGTCGCCGTTGAGAAGGAAGGGCAACGCCAGCAACGCGGCGAAGATGGCGTTAGCCGCCGGCCCCGCGGCCGAGACGGTGCTCTGCATCCAGCGCGAGCGAATCGCCCCCAGGTTGACGTAGACGGCGCCGCCGGGCAGGCCGATCCCGCCGAGCAGCAGAAAGATCACGGGCATGACGATGCTCAGCAGCGGGTGCGTGTACTTGAGCGGGTTGAGTGTGAGATAGCCGCGCTCGTCCACGCTGTGGTCGCCGCCCCAGTAGGCCGCCAGGGCGTGGCCGAACTCGTGCAGCGCCAGCGAGACGATCCAGCCCAGCGTCACGAAGACGAAGACGATGATGGGATGCGCGTCCTCCTGGAAGTAGAGCCAGGCGCCCGACGCGGCCATGGCCGCCACCAGGCCGAGAAAGACGGGGCTGATGCGCCAGCGGTTGCGCTTTCGCACCTCGCGGGCGTGCTGTTGCTCCTCGGCCACGGCGGTCGTGCCCCGCTCGTAGACGCTCACCGGCGCCTGGCTGACGGCGTTGCGGTCGATCTGCCACTCGGCCAGCAACTCGGCCAACTCGTGGTCGGGGTGGTCGAGCGTGCCGACGAGCAGGTCGCGTGTGGTGGCAAAGGGCGAGCCGACGGCCTGCGCCTCGGCAAAGGTCGTGGCGATGGCGTTCTGCATGGATGGATCGAGCCGGCTCTGCGCGGCATCGCTCTTGGCATCGCGCCACATGACGATCTGGCGCGAGCCGAAGAGATCGGCAAGGCGCTTTGCCATCGCGGCCGGGTCATGGCCCAGCGCGGCGAGCACGCCGTAGGCATCGCCATCTTTCTGCTGCAAGACGCTGGCCATAAGATGGCTCGACGCAATGAGCGGTGCACGGGCGCGGGCGGCGATCTGCGCCGAGCGCTGCAACGCAGCGAGCGCCTGCACGGAGAAACGGTCCGGGGTCAACATTGTCATGATTGTAACCTCATGCGACCATTATAGTACGGGTTGGCAGATTTGCGATGGCGTCGCTTGCCTGAGTATGCTATACGCATGGCGCTACCTGCATGGCTTTCCACGGTCAACCCGGTCTGGCTCGCCCTGATCGCCACCTGCTTCACCTGGGGCGTGACGGCGCTCGGCGCGGCGATGGTCTTTCTCTTCAAGACGGTCGACCGTCGCGTGCTCGATGCGATGCTCGGCTTTGCCGCCGGCGTGATGATCGCCGCCTCCTTCTGGTCGCTGCTGGCCCCCGCCATCGACATGGCCAAGGAGAGCGGCAACTCGGGCTGGTTCCAGGCCGCGGCCGGCTTTCTGCTGGGCGGTCTCTTCGTGGCCGCCATCGACAAGGTGCTGCCTCACCTGCACCTGGGGCTGCCCAAGTCGCAGGCCGAGGGCATCAAGACGCAGTGGCAGCGCAGCATCCTGCTGGTGATGGCGATTACGCTGCACAACCTGCCGGAAGGGCTGGCGGTGGGCGTGGCCTTTGGCGCCCTGGGCAGCGGGCAGTCCGCGGCGACGCTGGGTGCAGCCGTGGCGCTGGCCATCGGCATCGGGTTGCAGAATTTCCCCGAGGGCATGGCCGTCTCGATCCCGCTGCGCCGCGAGGGCTTTGCGCGCACGGAAGCCTTCATGTACGGGCAGGCGTCGGGGATGGTGGAGCCCATCGGCGGCATCATCGGCGCGCTGGCCGTGCAACTCGTCGCACCGATCCTCCCCTACGCGCTGGCCTTTGCCGCCGGCGCGATGCTTTTCGTCGTCGTGGAAGAACTCATCCCCGAATCGCAGCAAGGCCGCAACACCGACCTCGCCACCGCCTTCACCCTCCTGGGCTTTGCGGTGATGATGGTGATGGATGTGGCGTTGGGGTAGATATCGTCATCCCCTCATCCCTGCCCGCGACGCCAGCCCTACCGCGGCGCGATTGTGACGTTCCACCAACTCCACCAGATCAAGACCCACAAGCCGGCCGTCGCGCACGCGGGGCACGCCGTTGACAATTGCCCACGCCACAGGCTGCGGCTGGCAGAAGACGAGCGCGGCCAGCGGGTCGTGCACGGCGCCGCCGGCGTGCCAGAGCGTGTCCAGGCGGAAGGCGACGATGTCGGCGGCCATGCCCGGCACCAGCGCCCCGATGTCGTCGCGGCCCAGCACCGCCGCGCCGCCCAGCGTGGCGATCTCCAGCGCCTCGCGCGCGGTCATGGCGTGCGGGTTGCCCAGGACGCGCTGGAGGAGCAGGCACTGGCGCACCTCGTTGAGAAGATGGCTGCCGTCGTTGGAGGCGCTGCCGTCGACGCCCAGCCCCACAGGCACGCCCGCATCGCGCATGGCGCGCACGGGTGCAATGCCCGAGGCCAGGCGCATGTTGCTGTTCGGGCAGTGGGCGACGCCCGTGTGCGTGCGCGCAAAGACGTCGATCTCCGCCTGGTTGAGATGGACGCAGTGTGCGTGCCAGACGTCGTCACCCGTCCACGCCAGGTGCTCGGCGTAGTCGCCCGGGCGGTAGCCGAAGCGCGCCAGGCAGAATTCTTCCTCGTCCTTCGTCTCGGCCAGATGGGTGTGCAGGTGCACGTTCATGGCCGGGCCAAAGCTGCGCGCCAGCGCCGCGCTCTCGCGCATGAGGTCGGGCGTGACGCTGAAGGGGCTGCACGGCGCCAGCACGACGCGGCGCATGGCAAAGCGCGCCGGATCGTGAAAGGTCTCGACGACGCGGCGGCTGTCGCGCAGGATCGTCGCCTCGTCCTCCGTCACGCGATCGGGGGGCAGGCCGCCCTGGCTCTCGCCCAGGCTCATGCTGCCGCGCGCGCCGTGGAAGCGCACGCCGATGGTGTCGGCCGCGGCGAACTGGTCGTCGAGACGCGTGCCGTTGGGCCACAGGTAGTGATGGTCGCTGGAGGTGGTGCAGCCGGAGAGCAGCAGCTCGGTGAGCGCCAGTTGCGTGCTCGCAAAGACGTCGTCGGGCGTCAGCTCCGCCCAGATGGGGTAGAGCGTCTTGAGCCAGTCGAAGAGCACGGCATCCTGGGCAGCGGGAATGACGCGCGTCAGCGTCTGGTAGAAGTGGTGGTGCGTGTTGACGAAGCCGGGCAGGACGATGCAGTGGCGCGCGTCGATGACCTCGTCGGCGCCGTCGCGCAGTTCCGGCGGCAGATCGGCCGTGGCGCCGACCCAGGCGATGGCTGGGCCGTCGGTGACGAGCGCGCCATCGCGCAACTCGCGGCGCGCGCCGTCCATGGTGACGAGTAGATCGGCGTGTTCGATACAAATGGTGCTCATCAGGCTTCTCCTTTGATCTGTGAGCGAGTGGTGCGGTTACGGGTCATGAAAAGAATAGACCGCGGATTTGGCGGATTTCCTGCGCGCAGGTCGGAATCGAGTTGTATGGCCGGCCTGGTGTGGGGGCGGCTAGATGGTGGCGGCGATCCATGCGGCTACCTGGCGCGTTGTGGTGGCGGCGTCGACGCCGGTGGTGTCGATCTGCGTGATGGGCGGCTGGTGGTCGCCGTAGGCGCGGAACCAGCGGTTGAATTGCTGATGCTCGGCGATGTAGGCAGCGGAGCCGGCGGCGCGCCAGGCCGGGCGCGCGTGCAGCCGCTCGGCCAGCACGTCGTCATCGCACACCAGGGCAAGATAGGCGATGGTGCTGAAGTAGCGGCGCTCGACGCACCCTTCCAGGTTGGCGGGCACCCCGATGCCCGCGCCGAAGAGCACCACCGGGCGGCCGGATTGGTTGATGTTCTTGCAGAGACGCAGCCAGAGGTCGAAAAAGGTGCGGTAGCAATCAGCCGGCGTGTCGAACTCGGGACGCCAGAGGATATCGGCGTCGAGCAGGACGGCGTCGTGCACATGGCCGAGCAGCCGGTTGCAGACGGTGGACTTGCCCGCGCCGCTGGCGCCGGTGACGACGAGCAGCGGCCCGCGCACGAACGACCGGCGCGCACCGCACGCGGGACAGACGACAACAGACGCGGCAGAGGCGCCCGGCTCGCCGGCTTCGACAATCTGGTCGGCGCGGTAGAGACCGCAGGCAGGGCAGACGTTGAGCATGGCTCAGGCCGCGGCGAGCGCGGCATCGACCTCGTCGAGGTGCTCGTTGCGATGAATGGCGCGCACGACCCAGCGCGCGTTGTGCGCACGCAGTTCGCCGAGCAGCACGGGCGGGAAGTGCGCCAGGCGATGGTCGAGCGCTTCGGCCGCGGCGACGGCAAGCTCGGCCGCAGCGCGCGGCGGCAGGGCAGCCCAGAAAGGCAGCGCAATGTCGTTCACCGTGAAGTCGATGGGCGGGTAGGTGAGGCGGCCGGCGCGCTCGGTCTCATCCAGCACGGCAAGCACGCGTCGATCCCAGAAGGCCAGGTGCGCCAGGGTGATGGCCACGGTCCAGTGCTCGCCCACGGGCACGCGCAGCGCGGCGTCAGGCAGCGCGGCCAGGGCGCGGATGCGCTCGGTCGACGCACGGTTCTGCTCGATATAGGAAGAGTCAGTAGACATTGCGTTCGCCCTTTCCGGCGGAAGCTGTTGACAAGGACGAATCTTGACGCAGGGGCGCAGAGGGGCAAAGTTTCGCAGAGGAAAAGGTGCGCGGTTCTCGCCTGACTTCTGCGTTTCTCTCTGCGCTCCTCTGCATCTCCGCGCCTCCGCGTCAAATGAACCTATCTCAGACCGTCATCTAGAAACGCAGGGTGACCCAGGCCGGGTCGTGGTCGCTGCCGTCGCCGGAATGGCGCGTGCGGCGGTCGATCCAGCCGTCGACGTGCCGGCGTGCCAGCGACGGGCTGAGCCACACCTGGTCGTAGAGCTCGAATTGGGGCGGCTGGCGGTTGGGCTTGTAGCGATGCGTCCAGGAGGTGTGCGGCGCGTTGTACTCTGCGGGGCGCTCGCTCTTGGCCGGACGCGTCTCCTTGGGAGCGGCCAGGCCGTTGACCCAGCCCGCGGCCCGAAACGCGGCAAGGCTCTCGGCCTCGGCGCCGTCGTTCATGTCGCCGGTGACGACATAGCTGCTGTTGGGCCGCGTGCGCGCCTCGACGATGGCGGCCACCGTCTCCGCCTGGCGCCGCCGCCGTTCGAGGATGCGGGCGCGCGCCTCCTCCGCATCCTGATCCCAGCGCGTGTAGTTGCTCTTGAGATGGGTGTTGAAGACGGTGAAGAGACGTTCGCGCTTCTTGGGGTCGAGAATGTCGACTTCCAGCAGGTCGCGGCTGAAGATGTAATCGTGCGGCTCGTCGGGGTGGACGGCAAAGCGCCAGGAGGTGACGCCGCCGATGGGGTAGCGCGAGAGCAGCCCCACGTCGATGAGACGCTGGTCGTTGCCCTCGACGAGCACCTGGTAGGGATACATGCCGCCCAGGTCTTCCAGCGCAAACTGGCGCAGCACGCCGATGTCCTCCACCTCCTGCACGGCGAGCACGTCGACATTCATGGCGCGGATGCGGTCGGCGATGATCTGGCGCTCGGCGGGCGACTTCTGCTCTACCAGCTTGCCCATGTAGCTGCGGAAGACGTAGCCGACGGGCTCGGCAAAGGTGAAGCGCACTTCGCTGTCGACCTCGATGCCCCCCTGGCTCACGATTTCGACCTCGGCGGTGAAGTTGTAGCGCGAAAAGAGGTTGTTGAGGTTGAAGGTGCCAACGGTAATATCCATCTGCTTGTTCCCCCTTGTGGTGGCGCGGCGCGGGCTGTGCTCGTCATTGTACCGGAAGTTGGCCGGCGGCGCATCTCGTCCAATTCTGGCGAAGGGGCGTTCCGACGCCGAGGCGCCGGGGCGCGCAGGTTCGCAGTGTGAAATGACCGACCGGTGCGTGAAATGACCGACCGGCGGTATGGAAACCGCCGCTACGGTGAACCGCCCGGCCAATCGTAGGTGCGATTTCCATATCGCACGTCTCCCGCTGCCCGACCGGTGCGTGAAATGACCGACCGGCGGTATGGAAACCGCCGCTACGGTGAACTGCCCGGCCAATCGTGGGTGCGATTTCCATATCGCACGTCTCCCGTTGCCAGACCGGTGGGTGAGAGGACCGATCGGCGGTATGGAAACCGCCGCTACGGTGAACCGCCCGGCCGATCGTAGGTGCGATTTCCATATCGCACGTCTCCCGTTGCCCGACCGGTGCGTGAAATGGCCGACCGGCGGTATGGAAACCGCCGCTACGGTGAACATCCGCGCCGATCCGCCCAATCCGCGCTATCCGCGTTCTATTCGTCGCGCAGCCCGCTCCATCATCGTGGATTGTCTTGCCGCCCCGCCGCGACTATACTGGACCCTTTGCGGCCACGAATAGCAGCCGATCGATCCGGCTGCGGTCAGGCCCGCGCTGAGGAGGAAGACAGATGAGTTCCTATGTGCTCGGCTTTCAGGATGTTGATAGGGCAGACCGGGCGCTCGTCGGCGGGAAGGGTGCCAACCTGGCGGAACTATCCCGGCTCGACGGGATACGCGTGCCCGCCGGCTTCTGCGTCACGACCGAAGCCTACCGGCGAGTCATGGCCGCGGCGCCGGCGCTTGACGGGTTGCTCGATCGGCTGGCGCGTCTGAGGGTCGAAGATCGCGCCGAACTCCGCAAACTGAGCGGGGAGATTCGCCGCGTCGTCGAAGCGCTCGCCATGCCTGACGATATTCGGGCGGAGATCAGCGCCGCGCTCGCCCGGCTCGGCGCGGCGGACGCCTATGCCGTCCGCTCCAGCGCCACGGCCGAGGATCTGCCGGGGGCCTCCTTTGCCGGCCAGCAGGACACGGTTCTGAACGTGCGCGGCACGGACGCGATCCTGGCGCAGATCGGCAAGTGCTGGGCGTCGCTCTTTACCGAGCGCGCCGTCATCTACCGCATGCAGCACGCTATCGACCATCGGGACGTCTTCCTGGCCGTGGTCGTTCAAAAGATGATCGCTGCGCAGGCGGCCGGCATCCTCTTTACGGCCGACCCCGTCACCGCCAACCGCAAGGTGCTCTCCATCGATGCCGGTTTCGGGTTGGGCGAAGCCCTGGTTTCCGGCCGCGTGAACCCTGACACTTACAAGGTGCGCGATGGCACGATCGTCGACAAGCGGATAGCGACCAAGACCGTGGCGTTGTATGCCGTGGCGGAGGGCGGCACGCTGGTGCGGGAACTGGCGCCGGCGCAGCAGACCGCGCAGGTGCTGGCGGATGCGCAGATCCTGGCGCTGGCGCGCCTTGGCCGGACAATCGAGACGCACTTCGGCTGCCCCCAGGACATCGAGTGGTGTCTGGCGGACGACACGCTCTCCATCGTCCAGAGCCGCCCCATCACCACGCTCTACCCCATCCCCGGCGCGCAGGAGGACGTGGACGATGCCCGTTCCGACGCGGAACCCCATGTCTACATCTCGGTCGCCCATCAGCAGATGATGACCGACGCGATGAAGCCGCTGGGCATCTCCGTCTGGCAGCTCACCGCGGCGCGGCCCATGTTTGCCGGCGGCGGCAGGTTGTTTGTCGATGTTGCGCCCGATCTGGCATCGCCCGCCAGGCGTAACATCCTGGTGAACGTGTTGGGGAAGTCCGACCCGCTCATCCGCGACGCGCTGATGACCGTCCTGGCGCGCGAAGGGTTCCTCCCGCCGGCGCCGGCGGAGCAGCCGGGCGCAAGCCCGGCCAATCGCACGCCAGGCCCGGCGCCGGCAAGCTTCGAGACGCTGGCCGACTACGATCCGTCGATCGTTGGCGAGCTGATCCGGCGCAGCCAGAGCTCGCTGGACGCGCTCCAGCGCGAAATCCAGCGCCGGTCAGGGCCGGACCTCCTTGACTTCATCCTGGAGGACATCCGCCAACTGAAGCAGCGCCTGGCCGATCCACAGAGCTTTGGCGTGATCATGACCGGCATGAACGCCTCGTCGTGGCTCAACGAGACCATGCTGGCGTGGCTCGGCGAGAAGAACGTGGCCGACACGCTCTCGCACTCCGCCCCCAACAATGTGACGTCGGAGATGGGGCTGGCGCTTCTCGATGTCGCCGATGTGATCCGCCCGTTCCCGCAGGTCGTCGCCTATCTGGAGCAGGCGGCAGGGGACAATGTTCTGGAGGAGCTGGCCCGATTTGAGGGCGGGCCGCAGAGCCGCGCCGCGCTCGCTGCGTTTCTCGACCGCTACGGGATGCGCTGCGCCGGGGAGATCGACATCACGCGCCCGCGCTGGCGTGAGCAGCCGGGTACACTGATTCCCTTGATTCTCTCCAACATCAAGAACTTTGCGCCGGGTGAAAGCGCACGGCGAGTCGAGCAGGGCCGGCAGGAAGCAGCGCAGAAAGAAGCGGACCTGCTGGCGCGGCTGGCGCTGCTGCCCGATGGCGCACAGAAAGCCGGCGAGACGAAACGGATGATCGACCTGGTGCGCAATCTCATCGGCTATCGTGAATACCCCAAGTACGAGATCGTCAGTCGCTACTTCCTCTACAAGCAGGCGCTGCTTCGCGAGGCCGCAAAGCTCGTCGCGGCCGGCGTGCTGCGAGACGCCGAAGACATCTACTACCTCACGCTTGAGGAACTTCACGACGTGGTGCGCACCCACGAAGTGGATCCCCAGCGCATCGACCGGCGCAAAGCAGCGTTCCATTCCTACGAAAAGCTGGTTCCGCCGCGCGTGATCACCTCTGAGGGCGAGATCATCCGCGGCGCGTACAAGCGCGACGATCTCCCGGCCGGCGCGCTCGCCGGCCTGCCCGTTTCGGCCGGAACCGTCGAAGGGCGGGCGCGCGTCCTCCTGCGCATGGAAGAGGCCGATCTCGCCGCGGGCGACATCCTGGTCACCGCCTTTACCGACCCGAGCTGGACGCCCCTCTTCGTGGCCATCGCGGGCCTGGTCACCGAGGTGGGCGGGCTGATGACGCACGGCGCGGTCATCGCGCGCGAATATGGCCTGCCGGCCGTCGTCGGCGTCGAGAACGCCACCCGTCTGATCCAAGACGGGCAGCGCATCCGCGTCCATGGCACGGACGGGTACGTGGAGATTCTGTAGTGGGCTGGAGAAGAGAGGGATTGTCAATGGGCGAGGGGCGAGGGGCGAGGAGGAATTGTCAATGGTTAACGGTCAATGGTCAACGGTCAATGCGGGTTCTGCTCGATGCGTCATCGTCGGGGCAGAAGAACTGCCTAACGCAAAGGCGCAAAGGCGCAGAGGAAATTCCGATTCACCACAGAGAGCGCAGAGAGGCACAGAGCGAAAGACAGCCGGCACCCGGGCAACACCTCATTGACCATTGACCGTTGACCGTTGACCGTTGACCGTTGACAATTCGCAATTCTCTTTGAATTCCGCGCCGATCCGCCCAATCCACGCCCTCCGCGTGCAATGCTTCCCCAAGCCCGATTTGGCGGTATGGAATCCATCGCAATCGTTGAGCGCGCTAGATCGGTCGCTGTCGCACGCGCTCACGGTCAACGACGGTGAATTTGGAGATCAACTCGATCCCAGGGATAGCAAGCAACTGGAGCAAATGCTCACCTGGCTCGCCTGGGGTATATGGGGCATAGCGAAAATAAACGACACCCGATGGCCGTCCAAGACGCTGGCGGAAGATGAGTTCACCGTAGTCGCGGTCGAACGTCAGGATAATTCGGCGCTCATGCTCGGCACGCTGCAAGATTTCCGCATCGCTGATACCAGGCGACTCTTCAATCACCGCGACGACGTCCAGCCCACTGGTGCGCAAGAGTCGAACGCTGGCAATCGGAAAATTCTCGTCGGCGAGAAACATCAGTCGGCGGCGTCAGGGAATGCGTACAATGACTCTTCGCGCAGTGTCTCGGCGGCAAAGGCAAAGACAGCCTGAAGCGCTTCAGACGAGAGTGTTGGGTAATTGTCGAGAAGTTGCTGTTCCGACCAGCCGGCTGACAACAGCCCGAGCAGGAACTCGACCGACAGCCGCGTCCCACGCACCACCGGTTTGCCGCGCAGGATATCGCGATCGGCGTGGATGTACACATGCCAGTTGACCGCCGCCATTGCAGACCTCCCTCGAAAAATCGCCACAGGACACGCCGTGATTGTAGCATGAATTGTCCATTCATCAGGAACGCTTGTCAGACACGGCAGTGCTGAGTCACCTCAGTGTGTGCAGCTGGCACCCGGGCAACACCTCGTTGACCATTGACCGTTGACCGTTAACCATTGGCAATTTTCTTCGCCCTTCGCCCTTCCGCCGCTTCCGCGGGCCATTCTGCCCGCGGCCGGCTCCATCGCCACAGATTGTCTTGTCGTCCGGCTGCGACTATACTGGTGCCTTCACGCCGGCTGGCGTTCGGCTCGGGGCAGTGGCGATGCAGTATGCGCCGGGCGGACAGCTATGGAGACGGCAGCGGATAGCCCGAAAGGATGGATAGAAATGTCTCACATCGTTGATTTCAAGAATGTGTCGACGACCGGTTTGGAGTCTTCCCCTGTGGCGGAAGCGCTTGCCGGGTTGCGTGCCAATGAAGCCCGCTACTTCATGAACAAATACAAGCACGCGTTCGCGGTCGTGCCGGCAGGCGAAAGCCAGGAGACACTCGACTATGTGAACAGAATTCTGCAAGAAGAACGGGGTCTTTCGTTTTCTGCCAGACCGTTGGAGACCTCGCGCTTTCAAGTGGAAAACATCAAATGGGCCTTCGTTTTCTACGAAGATGGGCTTGAGGTGAACGTCCTCTACACGGTGGATGATCCGAAAAAGCGTGCCGTCGGCTTCAAGCTCTCTGAAGGGATGGCGGTGCCGGCGGAGTTGGAAGGGAAGTTCAAGTTTGCCCGCCAGAAGTCCGCGCTGGCCGGCACCATCCGCGGCTCATTTTTCGTGATCAAAGGCGAGTATTGACGCAAATTCAGGCTTTCACGAAACTCACACAGAGCCGCCAAGAACACAAAGATCGCCCTCCTCAACTTCGTGACTTTGCGCCTTTGTGTGAGGCAAACTCTTGAACTGCGTAGATTGACCCCTCCAAGGAGACACCATGAGCCCGCTCTGGAAAGAGATACTCTGGCGCCAGTTCGGCGCCGCCATCGAGACCCTGGAAAATGCAATCGTTGCCTGTCCCGAAGCGTTGTGGCAGGCTCGCCTCTGGCGCGAGACGGCGGGACGGCCCGAGTTCACCGAGTTCTGGTACGTGGCCTTTCACGCCATCTTCTGGCTCGACTACTACTGCGCCGAGTCCGCCCAGGACTTTGTCCCGCCGCCCCCGTTTACCCTCTCCGAACTCGACGTAGATGGCGCCATGCCGGAGCGGGTCTACACCAAGGCGGAATTGCAGCGCTACCTGGCCTACGCCCGCGCCAAATGCCGGGCCAGGATCGACGGGTTGGACGACGAGAACGAGCCCCAGCGCGTGCGCGACAACTGGCGTGTCACCACGGTGGCCGAGTTGCTCCTCTACACCATGCGCCACGTCCAGGAACATGCCGCCCATCTGAACATGCTGCTGGGCCAGCAAACCGACAGCGCGCCCGGCTGGGTCGGGCAGGTGAGGAAAGACCAGGCTCCGTGAAGGACGGCGCCGGAAGGGGGCGAGAGGAGCACAGAGGAGACGACAACGGGCGTCCGAGCGACCCCTAATTGACCATTGACCATTGACAGTTGACCGTTAACCATTCGCAATTCTCTTTGCTCACTACCGTACAGAAAAGATGTTCGACGTAGTTGAGTGATTTGGAGATAGGTTGTCGTTCAGGTAGGTTTCTGTTCCGACCAAGGAAAGGAGCCACCATGAACGACAACCTGAGACGATATCGTGCCATCAAACGTGGACTCGCACAACTATATCCATCTGAGCCAACAGGGCGACTGCTTCAATCGCTGCATGTGATGGCAATGTTCATCAACGGTATCGTAGCCAGCAAGAGCACGCATACTCGAGATGTGGCTAAGAAAACGCCAACCGGGGCCAAGGTCACGAGTCGGGAAAAACAACTGAGCCGTTGGTATCAGAACGAGCGAGTGAGCTATGAACGGCACATGTTGCCCTTTGTGCAAGCGCTGTTGGCCGGCCTCGCCTCGCAGACGTTGGTGCTGGCCATTGATGGCAGTGAAGTCGGACGCAACTGTGTGACCTTGATGGTCAGCCTGATCTACCAAAAGCGGGCCATACCCCTGCTGTGGGTGGTCAGGACAGGAAGCAAAGGGCATTTTCCGGCGGACATCCATATCGAATTGCTGACAGCAGTGCAGAAGCTCTTGCCGGCTGATGCCTCTGTCATCCTGCTGGGTGATGGTGAGTTTGATAGCATTGAGTTGCAGAGCTTTCTCCAGGACGTAGGGTGGGACTATGTCTGCCGGACTGCCAAGAGCACCCACGTATGCCTGGACGGTGAATGGCAGAGCTTGGAGCACTATGACCTCTGGCCCGGCAGTTGTCTCCCACTCTATGATGCTTTGTTCACCCGACAGGCCTATGGGCCGGTGTTGGTCATTCTCTGGTGGCAGACAGGCTACAAAGAACCCGTCTATCTGGTCACCAACCTCTCAGTCATGGAGGAAGCATGTCTCTGGTATCGCAAACGTATGCGCATAGAAACCTTCTTTTCCGACCAGAAAAGCCGGGGCTTCCACCTGCACAAGAGCCGTATCCGCGATCCGCAACGCTTGGCTCGGCTCATGATCGCAGCCTGTTTTGCCTACATTTGGATCATCTACCTGGGTACCCTTTGTATTCAGGACAAGTGGGTGAAGCAGATCCACCGTACCGACCGGTGCGATCTCAGCCTCTTCCAGCTTGGCATGGACTTGCTGGAACATTTCTTGAACGAGTACTTGCCCATCCCGGTGGACTTCCGACTACCCGTCAGTTCACCTCCTTAAAAAGTGTACGGTAGCAAATTCTCTTTGAATTCCGCGCCGCTCCGCCCAATCCACGCCCTCCGCGTGTCATTCTTCCCGCGGCGCCATCCTCGATGCAGAAAAACCGCCTAACGCAAAGGCGCAAAGACGCAAAGACGCAGAGGAATTGCCGATTCACCACAGAGCGCGCAGAGAGGCACAGAGGAGAAGACAACGGGCGTCCGAGCGACCCCTCATTGACCATTGACCGTTGACCGTTGACCATTCGCAATTCTCTTTGAATTCCGCGCCAATCCGCCCAATCCGCGCTATCCGCGTTCTATTCTTCCGCCATTCATCCCATCCGCTTGCGCCGATGCCACGCCAGCGCCGCCAGATCAGGATGCAGCGGTTCCTCCACCGGCAGGAAGATCGCCCGTCCTTGCAGCGGCGCCAGGTGACCGGGCAGGTTGGGCGCCAGGCTGAGCTGGGCCGCGGCCAGCAGCGTGTAGGCCGCGCTCACGCCGAGCAGCCCCTCGTCAAAGGCCCAGTGGCAGAGACGGCAGAGCGCAAGGCCGTTGCGCGGATCGTCGTTGTGGGCGACGGCCCAGGGGATGATGTGCGCCGCCTCGACCACGGTATGCCCGTCGCTCGTGAACATACGGATGCCGCAGAATGCGCAGCGATGATCGTAGGCGCTCACGACCGCGCGGCGAAAGCCCTGGTAGCGCGCAGGTGTATAGGGCGCGTCAGCATCCTCTTTCTTGAGCGGACGGCTGGCGCGGGGAGAGGAACGTAGAGTCGTCCCGCCCGTCGATCGACGTTCAACCACCAACGGTGCGCTTCTGCGGTTTGTCGCAAGGGCGCAGCCTTCCATGCGGTGAGGCATGCGCCCTGCCTCTTGTCAGGCTAGTCCAGCCCTGTGAAGTCGCCGGCGGGATAGTAGCCTGAGTCGATTATCGCGTCCTTGACGTTTGTTCTGTCCACGACCGTTACCGCCGCTGGATTGGCCGGGACATCGATTACACCATTGTTGAAGGTGGCCGTCGTTGGCGGCGCTTGGCCGTCGACAAATGCCGAGGCTGCACCGACCGCCATTGCTGCCAGCTTGCGCACGTCCTTTAGCACGGTCATGGACTGCATGCCGTCGATGATGAACTGGATAGACTCGCGGTCACCATCCTGGCCCGTGATCACGTAGCTGGTTACATTCGGATCATCGGCAAAGACCTTGGCGATGGTGCGGGCTATCCCATCATTGGGAGCAAGCACGAAGACCTTATCCTTGCCATCCGGTGGGGCGCTCTCCAGATCGGCTAGCGCCATGCTTTCCGCATCGTAGAGATCCCAGTTGGTCGTGATCTGATCAAGAATCTCCGCCATTTCTCCTGAGGTCAAGGTGGCGTGGCCCTGAAAATCAGCGGCGGCACTGGAGTTTTCGACGACAAAGGTGCCGTCAGCGATCTTGGGCTGCAGGACGCTCCAGGCGCCCTCAAAAAACTGGAAGGCATTGTTGTCAAACGTCGCCCCCGCGTAGAGGTAGAGCGGGTTGCCGGCGCCGGTCGCCGCGTCGACAAGATATTGGGCCTGGGCTGCGCCTACCGCATTGTTGTCGAATGCTACATAGAAGTCGACGGCGTCCGTGCCGCGGATCAAACGATCGTAGGCAATGACGTGCGCTCCGCCGGCCTTTGCGGCTGCGGCGGCCGCCGCAGCCGCTTCAGCGTCAACCGGCGTGATCAGGATCACCTTTGCGCCCTTGGCCAGCAAAGTTTCGACGTTGGTCTTCTCGGTGGCCGACGACTCCTGGCTATATAGAATTTCGGTCGACAGATTCGCCGCGGCCAGTTGTTCCGCAAGTTGCGCTGCATTGCGGGTCCAGTACACGTACTGCGAAGGCAGAACAATGCCGACGGCCAAGCTGTCGGCATCCGGATTGGCCACGGCCGGATCTTCGGTTGTGCTACTTTTCGCAGGCGTTGCGGCATCCCCTAATTCCACTGATGTAGCCGGCGCGGTGACCGGAACACAAGCTGTGACCACGCCGGCCAGCAGCGCCGCCAGCAGAAAACCAAATAGCGTGTGCGCGCGATAGTTGGGCATCTTGACCTCCAAGGACACAGTCCAATAGGGCGGATGACTCCGCCACGCCACATAGATCGCCCGAAATCGAGCCATGAGAAGAGTGCAGCCACAACCCATGACTGGACGTTCCCCTTGCACGGCCGGACTTGCGGCCTGTCACTGCCTCGCAGCAGATTCAGGTTAAATCGACAGCTACTGGTCGTCTAGAGTAACGACTCGCCCTGCGCCTGCGTCGCTGTATGCCTCTCCGTATGCCTCTTTGAACATGGCGCTCGCCAGATCACCCGTGCAATGCGCCGGCATGATCTTGGCGACACCCAACGCGCGTAAGTCATCGATCATCGTGTTCAGGACGCTCTCGTCAGTGACGCTGGCAAGATGAAACCCGCCGGTCAGCAGGGCAACCTTCGCCGGGACGATGGCCTCGGCCTTGCGGACAAGCTCCACGACACCTGGATGGGCGCAACCGACCAACAACACGCTGCCGCTGGCTGTCTCCGCAAGCAGCGCCTGCTCGCGCATGCCGTCGGCCGACCCCGTGGCGTAGATGCCCGGCCGAATCTCTAAGGGAGCGGTCACCTCCACCAGTTCGGTCTGGGCGCCAATCCTCTCTTTGAAGTAGGTTGAGAAGGTGCTCGGCACGTAGACGGCCGGTTGCAAGCCCTTGTCCAGCAGTGCCTGCAGCCCGCCCACGTGGTCATCATGTTCGTGGGAAAGGACGACCATCTCGATGCGGGCAGGGTCAATGCCCAACTGTTCCATATTGTCCAGGAGAATGGGACCGGCGCCCGTGTCAAAGAGGAGTACATCGCCGTCATATTCCACAAGCGCAGCAAAGCCCCAGTCGGCTGTCAGCCGTGCGTCGGTGATCGTGTTGTCATATAAAATGGTCAACTTCAACGGGTGAGGAGGCGGTATCGCATCGTTGGGCGCAGTGTCGGCCGCGGGGACGTCAGGCGCTGCGATGAGCTGCCGGACGGGCGGCTGAATCGGCTGACAGGCAACCAGCATGCAAATCCCACATGCGAGCGAAACGAAACGAGCCAGCCGGCCAATCATGATTGCACCTCCTGCCGAATCTGCAATCTCTAGCGAGGCCATTCCTTCTTCGCCAGCCGCGACTGTCGGGCGGAACATACAACATCCACATTCGTTATTATCGCGCCAAACATGGCGCCGCGTATCCACTGCGCGCTCCCAATTCGTCGTACGTTTGGGTGCAATGCGCTGTGGCCGACGCCTGGCGCATTGTCGCCTATTACGAGCTGCTGCCTATCGCCGAGTTGGACGGGTTTATGCCGGGCGGCTGGCCTTCTTGCCGCCGTGGCATCGGCGGGCGGAACGGATGGCGCGGGGGAGGGTGAAGCGCGCATGCTCCATTTGGCGCGATAATGAAAGCAGGCACTTCATCTGCACCCAGAAGGGGGGCTTTATGGACACACATGTGCTGCGCGCCGTCCTGGTCATCGGTTGCCTGCTGCTATCAGGCTGCACATCCGGCGGTGGGCTGCCGGAAACCGCCCCCGATGCCACTCCGACCGGCATCCCGACGCCGTCGATTGCGGTTCGCTTCACCCAAACAGATGTCTTCTGCCCGACTGCCAACGAAAAGGCGCTACGCGCTTACAACGCCGCTCAGGATGCCGAGGAGACTGGATCTCTGGATAAGGCTGAATCGCTCTATCGCGATGCCATCGAGCACGATCCCCATTTCTGCGATGCCATGGACAACCTGGGTGTCTTGTTACGCCGGCAAGGGCGCATCGATGAGGCGATCGGGTGGTACAGACGTTCGCTCGCTGTCTTTCCGGCGAATACAGTCGCGCAACAAAATATAGCGCTTGCCCTGATGGTCCAGGGTGACTACCTTTCCGCCGCCAAGGAGTATCAGCAACTGATTGAGATGGCGCCAGACAATCCGGAAGGACATTTCGGGCTTGCCAACGCTTACCTTGTCATGGAGCAACCTGAGCGCGCCATAGAATGCCTGGAGACAGCCCAGGATCTCTATGCGGCGCTTGGCGACGAGCCCCATTTGATTGATGTCCGTTTTGCGTTGGGCACGGCGAATTTCCACCAGGGCGAGTATGATGCGGCGCGGCGCTATCTGTTGGCGGTATATCCTCGCCTGGGTGAAGAGCCCGGTGTCAATTACTACCTCGGCCTCTGCTACCTGACTGAAGAGAGTTACGACCTTGAGCAAGCGCGCCACTATCTGGGGGTCGCCCAGTCGCTTGGCGTTGAGTTACCCGCACCGGTCCGCGCCATGATTGAGTGATAGATGGCCGAGCATACAGGGCAACGAGCCCACTTCCCTAACCCGCCAGCCACACGATCTCCATCCCCTCCTCCTCCGCCAGCGCCACGGGTTCGGCGCACAACACCACATAGTTCGCAAAGGGCTGCCCGTGCGGCCGCAGCGTCACGCACAGCCTCCGCGCCGATCCGCGTCATCCTCGGTGCAGAAAAAACCGCCCAACGCAAAGGCGCTAAGACGCAAAGGCGCAGAGGAATTGCCGATTCACCACAGAGAGCGCAGAGGAGCACAGAGGAGAAGACAACGGGTGCCCGAGCGACCCCTCATTGACCATTGACAATTGACCGTTGACCATTAACCATTCGCAATTCTCTTTGAATTCCGCGCCGATCCGCCCAATCCGCGCTATCCGCGTTCTATTCTTCCGCTCGTCACCCCATCCGCTTGCGCCGATGCCACGCCAGCGCCCTCAGATCTGGATAAAGCGGTTCCTCCGCCGGCAGGAAGATCGCCCGCCCTTGCAGCGGCGCCAGGTGGCCGGGCAGGTTGGGCGCCAGGCTGAGCTGGGCCGCGGCCAGCAGCGTGTAGGCCGCGCTCACGCCGAGCAGCCCCTCGTCAAAGGCCCAGTGGCAGAGGCGACAGAGCGCCAGACCGTTGCGCGGGTCGTCGTTGTGGGCGACAGACAATTGGTACCCATTCCGCCATGCGCTACAATCCGTGTACCAACAACCTCCCGCACCCCAGAGATCGACCATGAACAAACTGCTCGACATTATCTACGGCAAGACCACCACCTGGGACCAGGACAACCGCGACGCCTTTGACGAACTCTTTGGCGCCGGCGGACGCTACCCTGTGCGCGCCCAGAATGTCGTCAAAGTGCGTGCGCCGCGCTTCAGCCAGGGCGGCGGCGTTTCCTTCGCGGCGTACATCCATCCCTCGAACCCGGATTCTGGCGCGTATGGCGGGACAAGTTTCGTGCTATTTCCGGATGAGCAGGGGCGCTGCCTGCTCTCCCTGGTCGTCGGCACGCAGGGGATTGCGCCCGATGAGGACATCCTGGGGCGTCCGGGCCACGCGCGCAAGGTCAAGGCAATCGCCAACTGGCTCAATCACACCTACGGCAAGGGACGGCAGGTCGCCTGGTCCAAGGCCGACCCGGTGCGCATCGACCTGGATGTGCCGCGCCAGATACGCGAGCAGTTCGCCGCCTATCAGTCCGTCTTCGAACGCTACGGCAAAGTGATCTACGGCCTCTATGTGCCGGACGATGACCGCGCCGCCACCCGCACCGCGGTCGCAGCGTTTCTTGATCTGCTCTTTGAGGAGCGCGGCTACACGCCACTTGCCGCACACCAGTTGGAGTCCGCCGCCATTCGCGCCGGCTATGCCGCCTACATCCTGCCGACCGTGCAGCGTGAACAGGTCACGACGCTGCTGGATGACCGGCGCTATGTGATCCTCGAAGGGCCGCCCGGCACCGGTAAGACGCGGCTGGCCATGCAACTGCTAGCGGAAGAGTACGCCGGCAACGGCACGTCGATCCAGTTTCACCCCAACATCACCTACGAGAACTTTGTCGGCGGGCTGGCGCCGGTGAGCACCGAAAGCGATCTCGGCTTTCACTTTGCGCCCAAGCGCGGCTTTCTCATGGAGGCGGCGCTCGCCGCGGCACGCGACCCGCAACGCCCGTATCTGCTGCATATCGACGAAATCAACCGCGCCGATCTCTCCAAGATTCTGGGCGAAGCGATCTTCCTCTTCGAGGCGAAGTCGGATCAGCCACGCGTCACCACGCTGCCCTACGACTTTGGCGCGCCGATCCATGACCGGCTCGCGCTGCCGCCAAACCTGCACATCATTGGCACGATGAACAGCAGCGACCGCAGCATTGCGATTATGGATGTCGCCATCCGCCGCCGCTTTGCCTTTGTCAAGCTCTGGCCGCAGGTGGCCGTGGTGGAAGCCATGGCCGCGCCGCTCATGCAGAAGGCATTCCAGGATCTGCTCTCGATCTTCGTGGAACATGCCAGCGATGAGGCATTCCGCCTCCTGCCCGGCCACGCCTACTTTCTCGAAGCCGATCCGGACAAAGCGGTGCAGGCGCTCCAGACGGGTGTGGCGCCGTTGCTCGAAGAGTATCTCGAGCAGGGCTATGTCGTCGGCTTTGCCGAGCAACTGCGCGCCTATCTGCAATGGATCGAAAGTCTGTAACCGCAGCATGGCACCCAGACTGACGGCGACGGCCCCGCTCTTTGTCGAGGGCGAAGACTCCAGCACCATCCGCGTGCCGGCGGCCCGCTTGATCCAGGGCGACGGCGGGCGCAACGCGGAGTCGCAGGCCGCGCGTCTGGCACAGCAATTTCTCCGCCAGAACGAAGGCTTATTGCGCACCTTCTGCACCGGTACTACCGTCGACTATGACGGCTCCGACGTCTACCTCACCTTCACAACCAATGTGCATGTCGGCGCCGTGCCGCTGCTTTCGCCCACCACCGGGCGGCCCGAGATCGGCTTTGTCGTGCGCCCGCGCTTCGAGTGGCCCGGCATCGGCGCCATGCTGGCCGAGATGGGCTGGCGTGTCGTGCCGCAGCCATTAAAGCTGCCGCTGCTGCCCGGTTCCGAACGTCGCATTCCGCCTTGGGTGCTCGCTACCATCGTCATCAGTCGCATCCAAGCTTTGCTGGCCCAACTGGAGCGCCGCTTTGAACTGGTGCAAGAGACGCTCCCCGCCCCACGCGGCACGGTGGACTGGGCACGCTATGCCGGTTCGAATCTACCGCGCGCCAGGGTGCTGGAGATTCCCAGCCGTTTCCCCGATCTGCGCGACGACCGCGAACTGAGGGCGGCCATTCACTTCACGCTGCGCAAACAACTTGCCAGCCTGGAGGGCCAGCGCGCGGCCGGGCCGGTCGTCGCCCAACTGATTGCGCTCTGCCAACTTCTGTTGGAGAAGGTACGTGACGTTCACCCCCGTCAGCCCGCCGGAATCACCGTGCAGAACTGGCTGCGCGCTCCGCTGCGTACCGACGTCTTCCGCCAGGGCTTGCAGGCCATCGAGTGGACCGTGGACGACCGCGGCCTGGCGGGGCTGGCCGATCTGCGCGGTCTGCCCTGGCTGCTCTCCATGGATGAGTTCTTCGAGGCGTGGGTCGAGACGGTCGCGGCCCGGCTTGCCCAGACCATGGGCGGCACGCTGGCCGTGGGCCGACGCCGCGAGACGATCGTCCCGCTCTCTTGGACACCGCCCTACCGCGGGTCGCAGCGTTATCTGCTGCCCGACCTGGTGCTGGAGACCGCGGATACCATCGTCATCTTTGATGCAAAGTACAAGCGGCATTGGGAGGAACTGCACTTCGCCGACTGGGCCGATGTGGATGCCGAGTTGCGCGAACGCCACCGCGCCGACCTCTTGCAGGTGCTCGCCTACTCCACGCTCAAGACCGGCAAACGCATCGTCAGTTGTCTCGTTTATCCCTGCCGCCTGTCAACGTGGCAATCACTCACGGCGCGCGGCGAAGCCGCGTTTCATGCCACGGTGCCGGCATCCTTCGACCGGCAGGTGGAGGTTGTCTTGACGGGGCTGCCTTTGAATGCGGGGATGGAAGCGGCGTGCCGGCATTTGCAGTCCATTTTTGGTACAGCGTTGCTCTCATAGGCCCAACAGATTTCACGGTTGTCGCATGTGGACTACCAGCAGGTCGACCGGATAGCCAAGTCCCTCAAGCAGCGTGTTCGCGAGTTGGAGGATATCACCAGAACTCAGATTGACTTCGACGAAAAGCTCCGTTCCCGGTATTTGCACCGGCGAAAACATCTTCTCTGGATCTGTCGAAATGTACTGGCGTTTGCGACCGCGCAATGTTTGGCCGAACGCTGCAAAGTCATCTTGCCGGCGCTGAGTCAGCACTGTACACACTGCCACCAGCAGTTCTTTCCAGTTCTTCACAGGATGGCGTTCGTCGAACAACGTAATGGCTTCAGGTTTTCGCGCCGACGACTTACTGCTAGCTAGCCTTGGCTGTGCCGCATCGCTGGTTGTAGCTGGATTGATTTTGGCACTGTCAGCAGAAGTAGCTGTGTGAACGTCCGCTGCGTCGGTGAGAGCCTGCCCGTCGACATTTAGCAACTCGCCCCACCACTCCTCATCAAGCGCATTCACAGTCAGCGTACGCTCGACGACACCGACCCGATGGCGGATGAGCATGTCGATCAGTTGTTCGCCGTTGATCAGGGTGATACGTGTTTTGTTAGGCGCGACTGCTTCTTTGCGCGCACCACTGGAGAAATCACTGGTCGTGATGACGATACCCTGCTGATGAACCTGCAACGACCCGCGCAACTGAGTGACCGTCGGCGCCTGTACATTCCCTTTCCAGCGTTTCGCCTGGACAGCGGCATTGACTTCGGTCAGGCCCGCGGCACGATAGACGCCGACCACGTCGATTCCGCCATCACCCTGATAGGTTGTCACCTCAAGGGTGCTCTCATCGAAACCCATCTCCAACAACAACTCCATCACCAACGACTCGAATCGTTTGGCCGGTATTGAATGTAGCAACTGCCCCAAGCGTTCACGCGTCTGGTGATTGATCCCGTGCACCTGCTCCTCGATACCGCCGCGCCGGACCTTGGCAAGGTCAAAAACGCCCCGGCCCACGCGCACAAAACTTGACCCCTCTTCCTTCGTATCCGTGTAAAGCCGCGATCCCATCGTTGCCTCTGGCGTCAACCCAGTTGGCACAATCATCCCCTGTTCCAGGGCGCGGTGCGTGATCTCTGAATAGTGAAGGGGCTGCTTGGCTGCACGCAGCACATCATAAGCGGCTTCAAGGTAGGTCATCTTCGTGTTCTTTCAGTTTGCTGTTGGCTGATATTGAACGATTCCCCGACACTTCGGATAATTTGTGCATCCCCAAAACTGCCCGCCGCTGTTGGCGCCACTCTTGGCCGTGCGCAGAACCATCTCGTCACCGCATTTGGGGCAGCGCGGCGGTGCAGGCTCTACGGGATCAACGACGGGTGGCGGGCCAAACAAGGATGTGCCAGGCAGAGCAGCCGCCGACGCCGGCTGTGTTATTTGTGGAGACGGTGATACTGGGGCTGTTGTAGCAGGCTTGGGCGTTGGCGTAGGCGGTGGTGCTGGCGAAGGCGCAGGTTTCTTGTCATAGACGGCGTCTACCCTGGCCGGAGTGGATTCTGCTACTGGTTCGGCGGCCTTTTCTTCCGCTGCCCACTCACCAAGTACAGCGCGCAACTCTACTGGAGCATAGCCGCGCCGGGCTGGAACTCGGATCAGCGGTAACGCTGCCGTCGCAAAGACACGATTCACAAAGTGATCACGGGCCTGGCGATCTTCGCGGCGGTGACTACTGTCATCCAACTCAATGCCGGCAAGCGGGCGCATGGTCTGCCCGTCGCAGAGCAGAAAGTCCACATGCTTGCGGTCGATTTTGTTGGTGTAGCGGCGCCAGTCGCTGCTATCTTTGATCTTGGCATAGAAGAGATCGCCGAGCGCGACTTTGGTGCAGATGCGAATCTCTGGGTCAACCACAGTGGCAAGCACGCGGTAGAAACTCAGCTCGGCCGGCGAGAGAAAGTCGTCGCGCAGCGCGTAGGGATAGACTTCTTTGTCCGCGGCGGAAGGCTCGTCGGCAGAGAGGAAGTCGACAATGCGATCGACGATCTCATCGACTGCTTCCTGCGATAGGCCAAGCGTGCGAAGAATACTGCGCAAGACGGAGAACTTGCCTTGGGATGACATGCGTTGCCGATCCTTGGCGTGGGCGCCGGATACTGGCTGGCTGCTGACCCGCTGATTGTCTCATGCAGCCACAATGCTGAATGTTACAATAGAGCTACCGGCAGGGCGGGCAGCGGGGCGCACCGCCAGCCGACCTTGGTAGTATAGCACTCCCCCTGCTACGCCAACAATAGCCTTACATGATCGTTTTGGGCCAATAGCTGCCAGCGCACAATCAGCCGCTCCTCCTCGCCGAAGAGATCAGCAGCCTCCAGGCACAGAATCTGCGCCTCCACCGCCAGCCCGCCCGCGCCGCAGTGCCAACGCTCCGCAACGCCGCGGCCGGGCTCGCTACGCGGCACCCTGCGCCGCCCCGCTGGTCGACAAACGTTCACACACCCCCCGCTTGCGCCGGGGTGACCGAAGCCTTTCACCGCTTGCCCGGCGCCTTTCCAACTTTGCCGGGTGCCTTCCAATTGTTGCCGGGTGCCTTTCCAACTTCGCCGGGTGCCTTTCCAACTTCGCCGGATGCCTTTCCAACTTCGCCGGATGCCTTCCAAATGTTGCCGGGTGCCTTCCAATTGTTGCCGGATGCCTTTCAGTTGTTGCCGGATGCCTTTCCAACTTCGCCGGGTGCCTTCCAATTGTTGCCGGATGCCTTTCCAACTTCGCCGGGTGCCTTCCAATTGTTGCCGGATGCCTTTCCAACTTCGCCGGATGCCTTCCAATTGTTGCCGGGTGCCTTTCCAACTTTGCCGGGTGCCTTCCAATTGTTGCCGGATGCCTTTCCAACTTCGCCGGGTGCCTTTCGCGGACTTGTGAAGACTTTTGTGTATTAGTTTTGGGGCTGACTCCGGGATGACCGACGGCGACGATCAGATGACCGACGGCGACGATCAGATGACCGACGGCGACGATCGGATGACCGACGGCGACTTTGGAATGACCGACGGCGACTCCGAAATGACCGACGGCGACTTTGGAATGACCGACGGCGACTCCGAAATAACCGACGGCGACTTTGGAATGACCGACGGCGACTTTGGAATGACCGACGGCGACTCCGAAATGACCGACGGCGACTTTGGAATGACCGACGGCGACTTTGGAATGACCGACGGCGACTCCGAAATGACCGACGGCGACGATCGGATGACCGACAACGACTCCGCGATGACCGACGCGGAGCCTATAAAAAAACTCCGTGGATGAGCCACGGAGGCGGACTACACGTCAATCGTCACAACCGGCGAACCGCCCGCCACACAAGGGCAAACCAAGAAACCGGACGCCTGCGCCTCCCTCTTCCATTGACCATTGACCGTTGACCATTGACCATTCTTCCTCGCCCCTCGCCCCTCGCCCTCCTCCATTAACAATCAGCAATTAGCAATTACCCATCAACAATTCTTCCCCGCCCCTCTTCCATTGACCGTTACCCATTGCCAATTCTTCCCCGCCCCTAACGCACTACCATCGGCAGATAAAGACGCCCCTGCGCCAGCGCGTCCATCACACCAAAGCTCGCGCTATGACTGCCATTGTCCTTGTCCCGCACCGTAACGGTCACCGTGTGCGCGCCGCCCGCCGCGTACGTATGCGCCTGCGCGGCGAGGAGGCCGGCGCTATTCTGCGTGAACTGCGTCGCCGCCGTGCCGTCGCCCCAGTCGACCGTCACCGTCCACGGCGCATCGGTGCCGGGGTCGGTGAAGCTGCCCAGGGCGAACTGTGTGGCGACGCCGGCCTGCGCCGCCTGGCTGCCGGGCGCGCTCACCGTGGGCGCCACGTTGGCGATGGTCGCGCTGCTCTGCGCCGTCGTGCTGATGGCGTCGCCGTCGCTCACCACCAGGCGCACGAGAAAGCTGCCGTTGTCGGGATAGAGGCAGCTTGCGCCCGTGGCGGTGGCAAGGGTCTGGTCGATGACGCCGTCGCCCGTGCAGTCCCAGCCAAAGGTCAGCGGGGCGTCGCCGCCGGAGCCGGTCGCATCGAGCGCCACCGGGCTGCCCTCGAACCCCACATAGGGGCCGCCCGCCACCGCCACCGGCTGCACCTTGTGATACTCATACGCGCCCATATCCACCAGGTTGGCCGTCACAGGCAGCGCGTCGAAGCGGCGCGACTGCCCATCCAGATCGACGACGAGGGCCGGCGGCAGCGCGCTGTCCAGCCCGGCGTCGACGGCCGGTGAGTCGGCGCGCAGGCGGTAGTTGCCGGCCGCGGCGTCGACAAAGCGCGGGTCCGCCGTGAGGCTGTTGCCCCCGGACGAGAGATTCCCGCCGAAGGCGCCCAGCGGCGCGTTGAAGAAGAGGTTGTGATCTTCGACCAACGTGCTGACCACCGGCGCCGGATCGCCGTGCCCCAGACTGTGGGTCGGGTAATTGACGAAGAGGTTGTTAAACGCCTGCGCCGCAGTGCGGAAGAGCTGCACGCCCTGCTGGAAGATCGCACCGGCGGGCATCTGCGGGTCGGCAAAGGTGTTGTTGATCAGGATAAGATTGGCGTCGAAGATCTTCATCTCCGCGCCCACGGCAAAGGTGTTGGTCTGCACAAAGCCGTTGTTGGTAAAGAGCGAGCTGAGCACCGTGAGCGTAATGGCGCTGCCGCCTGGCCCGGCCGCGGCCAGCGCCCCGCTCAGCCGGCCCACATTGCCGGTGAAGACGCTATGAGTGATGGTGGTGTTACCCTGCACCATCATGCCGCCGGCTTCGCTGTCGCTGCGGTTGTCGGCGATCAGCTCACGGCTGAACGCGCCGCCCTGGGTGAAGATCGCGCCGCCCTGCTGTGCTGCGAAGTTCTCCGTATAGACATTGTCCGCCGCGCGCAGCAGACCGGCCACGGTGCCGGCGCGATGGTGAACCGCGCCGCCCTGCGGCGAGGTGCTCCCGGTGGCGGCGTTGCGCGTGAAGTGGGAGCCGGTGATGGCGATCGCCCCCTCGGCATAGATGGCGCCGCCGTCGCCGTTGAGCACGGTGTTGCTGAGGAAGTCGCTGGCCACGATCGTGAAGCCGGCGAAGTCGGCGGCGGTATCGAACACGCTGGTGGCAAAGATCGCGCCGCCGCGGCTGCCCGCGGTGTTGGTGAGGAACGAACTGCCGGTGACGGTCAGCGCGCCGCGCACGGCCACGGCCCCGCCGTCGTTCGGCGAGCTGTTGTTGCTCAACGCCGCGTCGAGCAAGGTCAGCGAGCCGCCCGACTGGTGGATCGCCCCGCCGCCCTGCTCGCTCCCGTCCACGACCAGGTTGCCGGCAAGATTGGCGCTGAAGGTGGAGGAGCCCACCAGGCTGTCGCCGCCGTTGCTGTGCAGTCCGCCGCCGGTCGCGCCGCTCTGATTGGCGACAAAGGAGGCGTTGTCAACGTGTGCCGCGTTTTCCGCCCAGACGCCGCCCGCCGAGCGCGCCGCCTGGTTGAAGCGCACGGTGGAACTGAGGATGGTTGCGAGGTTGCCGTTGCCGAAGATGCCGCCGGCGTCGGAAAGGGCCGTGTTGCTGTCGACCAGGCAGTTCGTGACGGTGACATCCCCATTGGTGAAGATCCCGCCGCCAAACGTGGCCTCATTGCCGGCAACGAGGCAATCGGCGACCAGCGCCGGGCCATCGATGTAGATGCCGCCGCCCGAACCCGCCGCACGGTTGCCGCTGACCTGGAGATCCTGCGTGCCGGGCGCGCCCTGGAGCGTGACTGTGACAAAGCCCGCCGTGTAGATGCCGCCGCCGCTGTCGCTGAGCGCCGCGTTGCCGCCGACGCGCAGGTTTGTCGCGCTAAAGGGCACGCCCGCCTCAACGGTGAGACCGCCAAAGACGGCGACGCCGCCGCCCGCGCCCGCGCTGTTGGTGACGACCTGGCCCGCCACGATGATCAGCGGACCGTCGACAGCCATGCCGCCGCCAAAAGACAGGGCGCTGTTGCTGACGATGGTCGACGCCGCGGCCGTGACCTGCCGGTTGGCCAGCGCGCGCAGCCCGCCGCCGCTGCCGCCGGGCGCGCGGTTGTTGCTGACGGTTGTGTTGATGAGCTGGAGCGTGCCGCCGCTCCCGGCGTAGATGCCGCCGCCATCGCCGCTGCTCTGGTTGTTCTGCACGACCACGCTGATCATCTGCACCGGCGTGTTGTCGCCGATCAAGATGCCCCCGCCATTGGCGGCGCCGCTGCCGTTGCGAATCGTCAGGCCAACCAGGGTCACCGTCCCCTGTCCCCCGGCGACAGTGACCACCCGGTGCGCGCCCGCAGCCTGCAACACGACGCTCGCCCCCTGGAGCGTCATCGCCCTGGGGATGGTCAGTTCCGCGATGGTGTAGGTGTTGGGCAGGATGATCAACGTATCGCCGGTGGGTACGGCATTGACACAGGCCTGGAGCGTGGTGTTGCACGGGGCGGTGCTGGGGTAGACCAGGGCGCTGGGAGCCGCCTGCACGCGCAGCGCGTTCCACAGGAAGAGCCAGCCCAGCCAGGCCACAGCCAGCACGAGCGCGGCGCCGCGCCACCGGCCGCGCCTGGCACGCGAGCAAACTGCTGCATCTCGGGCGATCCGGTCGTCCATGCTCACACTCCTGTCGAAAAATGCGTCCCGACGCTGCGCAATCGCACGGCACGCTCACGCGCTCTGAGAGTCCATTTGAAAGTTCGCAATCTTGACGCAGAGACGCAGAGGCGCAGAGAAAAGCCCTGCTTCGTTGTCGTGTTCCCTCTGCGAACCTCTGTATCTCTGCGCCTCTGCGTCAAATCCGGTAATTTCCCCCGACTCTGAGAGTCCATTTGAAAGTTCGCAATCTTGACGCAGAGACGCAGAGGCGCAGAGAAAAGCCCTGCTTCGTTGTCGTGTTCCCTCTGCGAACCTCTGTATCTCTGCGCCTCTGCGTCAAATCCGGTAATTTCCCCCGACTCTGAGGCTTCGTGGTGGGCGTTTTCAAACAGATTCTGAGGAGTGGGCCTCGGTGGGATGGAGGAAAAGCTCCATACGCGAAGGGTCCTCTTTTTCGGTACCCCTTTTTACGCGAGATAGCCGCTGCCGTCAAGTGGCAAAATGGGGTCGGGGCTACTTCACGTTTGGGGCAAACAACGTCCCCGGCACTGTGCACAAGCATTTTGGTCATCCTGTCTGCTGCTGCACAGTGCCGGGGACGTAATGCGCGCGCCCGAGTTGAATTACGCCCACTGGGGTCGGGTGGGTGGTGCTTGCCGTGCAGCCATGCGTTGCGCCGGACAGCGGGCATCGATGCGTAAAACCGGGCTTCGCGGGGACGCATGGACGCTCCGCAACCGTCAATCATTTGCCGGCCCACGCTTGCGTGCACTAGAAGCAGGAAGTAACTCGACCCAGCGGTGCGGATGCGCAGAGCATCGCAGCGTCAAGGGTCAAGGGCCGGCAGCCCAACGGGTTGCTAGCCAAACGAGGGCTCCGGAGACGCTCACAGAGGGAGCCGTTCCTACTTGTCATTCCGTTTACACAGGCCATCTGACACACCCCACTTCGTTTACACACTCAATATCACAGTCTCGCTCCGGTCACTCCGACCCGCTCCCCCGGTCACTCCGACCCGCTCCCCCGGTCATCTCGGAGCGCTCACTGTCTCGCCCCTCTTCCATTGACCATTGACCATTGACCATTGACCGTTGACAATTCCCCTCGCCCCTCTGTGTCCAACGCCTCCTACATCCCGACGCCCACCGTCGCGGCGAAATGCTCCAACGCCTGCATGTGCTGCGCCGGCGTCGTGAAGCCGCAGCCCATGGTGTTGAGCGAGAAGTAGTCGGCGCCCGCCGCGTGCCAGCCGTCGATCGTCTCCCGCCACGACGCCGGCGTCCCCTCCTTGTAGTGCAGCCGCGGCTCCAGGCCGATATCGCCGCGCGTGCGGCCCTGTTGCGCCAGGTAGCTGTCGAGCGCCGCCAGCGCGGGCGCCGCCTCCGCCGCTGTGCGATAGTTGGGCAGCCAGCCGTCGCCCAGCCGCGCCACGCGCGCCAGCACCGCGTCGGCATGCCCGCCCAGCCAGATGGGGATCGGCCGCTGCACGGGCAGCGGGTTGATGCCCGCGTCGGAGATGTCGTGCCACTCGTCGTGCACCGTTACCAGCGGCTCCGTCCACAGCCGGCGCATCAGGCCGATCTGCGCTTCGCTGCGCCGGCCGCGCGTCGCAAAGTCTTCGCCCAGCGCCTCGTACTCCACCGCGTTCCAGCCCACACCGATGCCCAGGCGGAAGCGCCCGCCCGCCACCACGTCGAGCGAAGCCGCCTGCTTGGCCACCAGCGCCGTCTGCCGCTGCGGCAGGATGAGGATGCCTGTAATAAAGGAGATCCGCGTCGTCAGCGCCGCCATGAAGCCAAAGAGCACGAACGGCTCGTGAAAGGGCGTCTGATACGTGTACGGGCCCGACCAGCCGCCCGGCCGCTCCGGGTTGGCGCCCAGCACGTGGTCATAGGCGAGCACGTGGCTGTATCCTAGCCCCTCCACCATCTGCACATAGTCGCGCATCGCCAGCGGGTCGTTGCCAAACTCCGTCTGCGGAAAAACCACACCAATCTGCATAAAACCACTCCCTTCGCGCTAGAAATTCCGGTTCATTTGCTCTTCGCCGCGCCACCAACCCGTCACCGCCCCGCCCCTCTTCCATTGACAATTGACCGTTGACCGTTGCCCATTGACAATTCCCCCTCGCCTCTCTCTCAGAAATTCAGTAGTTCACGATTTGTAGTGACGGCTTCAGCCGTTCCGGTGGAAGCCAACGACTGAAGTCGTTACTACGGCGAGAATCGTGAACTACTGAAATTCTCCTCTGGTTTGACAAAAAGCCGCGCTTGCCGCTATAGTTCCCACTTGCCGTTCACCATGCACGGGCGAATAGCTCAGTTGGTTAGAGCGCCTCGCTTACACCGAGGAGGTCAGGGGTTCGAGTCCCTTTTCGCCCACCAAAACGCATAGCTTTACACTGGTAAAGCGCCGCTTAGTCATCAGACTTTGCGGCACTTTGTTTTTCTGGTGAATGCCTAGCTATGCCATTCTCGCCGGCACCGGGTTGTGACGCATCTTTTGTTCCCAACTCGCTAGCCTCTTGCGGGGCAAGAGTGGCAAGACTGACACCGCCGTGATGCCGTGTAGCCCGATTCCTGCCAGTAATGCGCCCCAACCGCCATTCGTCCCTTGTGCCTTGCCGCCAAATTGGGTACGCTATGCGTGAGATGATAACACAGCCCGCCGACCGCCAAAGCGAATACCGCAAACTGCCCGCCGTCGATGTGCTGCTGCGCCTGCCCGCCGTCGCCCTGCTGGCGGCGGAATACGGCGACGCCGCGGTCACGACGGGCGTGCGCGCCGTGCTGGCCGCGGCGCGCACCGCCATCGCCGCCGGCGACCCGGCGCCCGCCGCGGAGGCCTGGGCCGCACTGGTGCAGACGCACCTGGCCGCCGCCGACGTGCCCTCGCTGCGCCCGGTCATCAACGCCACCGGCGTCATCGTCCACACCAACCTCGGCCGCGCGCCGCTGTCGCCCGCCGCGCTGGCCGCGGTGCAGGCCGTTGCCGCCGGCTATAGCAGCCTGGAGTACGACCTGGCCGCCGGTGTGCGCGGCAGCCGCCACGACCACGCCCGCCAGCTCCTGCGCGAGCTCACCGGCGCCGAGGATGCCATGGTCGTCAACAACAACGCCGCGGCCGTCTTTCTCGTGCTCAGCGCGCTCTGCCAGGGCCGCGGCGTGCTCATCAGCCGCGGCCAGCTCGTGGAGATCGGCGGCGGCTTTCGCATCCCCGACGTGCTGCGCCAGAGCGGCGCACACCTGGTGGAGGTGGGCACGACCAACCGCACCCACGCCCGCGACTTCGCCGCCGCGGTGACGGCCGAGACCGCCGCCATCATGCGCGTCCACAGCAGCAACTTCAAGCAGGTCGGCTTTGTCACCATGCCCGAACTCGACGAACTGGCCGCGCTGGCTCACGGCCGCGGCATGCTCCTCGTCGACGACCTGGGCAGCGGCACCCTGCTCGATACTGCGGCCTACGGACTGGCGCCCGAACCCATGGTGCAGCAGAGCGTCGCCGCCGGCGCCGACCTCATTACCTTCAGCGGCGACAAGCTGCTGGGCGGCCCGCAGGCGGGGCTCATCGTCGGGCGCGCGGAACTCGTCGAGCGCCTGCGGCGTCACCCCATGGCGCGCGCGCTGCGCGTCGACAAGATGACGCTGGCCGCGCTGGAGGCGACGCTGCGCAGCTACCGCCGCGGGCGCGCCGTCGACGAGATCCCGGTGTGGCAGATGATCGCCGCGCCGGCCGATGACCTTGCGACGCGCGCCACGCGCTGGCAGGCCCGCCTGGCCGAGGCCGGCATCGCCGCACAGGTGCAGCCGGGCGAGAGCGCGGTGGGCGGCGGCAGCCTCCCCGGCGAGACGCTGCCGACCTGGCTGCTGGCCGTCGACCACGCCGCGCCCGACGCTGCTGCCGCCCGCCTGCGCCGCGGGTCGCGGCCCGTCGTCTGCCGCATCCAGCACGACCGCCTGCTCTTCGACCCGCGCACGGTGCTCGCGGAACAAGAAGGTCCGCTGCTGGACGCGCTCGTTGTAGGGCTGGATAATGCGTAATGCGTGACTCGTGACCCGAGACTCGTTCACGCATCACGCATCACGCATCACGCATCACGTATTACGTATCACGGATCACTCACCAAGGAGCAACCCCTTCGCATGCTGGTCTTGTTGAAATTGGGCGGGTCGCTGATTACCGACAAGCGCGAGCCGGAAGCGCCGCGTGACGACGTGATCGTGCGGCTGGCCGGCGAGATCGCCGCTGCGCGTGGCGCCAATCCGTCCCTGCAATTGGTCATCGGCCACGGGTCGGGCAGCTTCGGCCACCTCTACGGGCGGCGCTACGGCACGCGCGACGGCGTCACCGATGCGACCGGCTGGTACGGCTTTGCCGCCACCGCCGACGCCGCGGCGCGTCTCAACCGCATCGTCACCGCGGCGCTGTTGCGGGCGGGCCTGCCCGCGTGGAGCGTCCAGCCCGGCGTGGCGCTGCGCTGCGTCGACGGCGTGGCCGCCCGAGGCCCCGAAGAAACGGTCGCGCTGGCACTGGCGCGCGGGCTGGTGCCCGTCGTCTACGGCGACGTGGCGCTGGACGACGTGCGCGGCGGCACCATCGCCAGCACCGAGGAGATCTTCGACCGCCTCGTTGACGCCCTCCGCCCGCAGCGCATCGTCCTGGCCGGTGAGGTCGACGGCATCTACACCGCCGACCCGCTGCTCGACCCGGCGGCGCAGCGCATCCCGACCATCACCCCGGCCAGCTTGGCGGAGATTGCGGGCGGGTTGGGCGCCAGCCACGGCGTGGACGTCACCGGCGGCATGCGCGCCAAGGTGGGGCAGGCGCTGGCCATGGTCGAACGGCTGCCCGGCCTGGAAATCGTCGTGTGCAGCGGCATGGAGGCCGGCCATCTACAGCAGGCGCTGGCGGGTACAGCGGTCGGCACGCGCATCCACGGCTAGACCGGGTGGCCATGGGCAAGAGATGACCGGCCGTAGTAACGACTTTAGTCGTCTTGTTCGGGGAATGGAGCGGCTGAAGCCGCCACTACAAGTTCAAGCGGCTGAAGCCGCCACTACGAACGAAACGGAGCCTTGTTTGTAACCGGCGTTTCGGTATGGCTGCACCGAATGGCTATAATGGGAGCATACAAGTCGGTATTTGCTGCCGGCTGAATGGGGAATTGAACACATGCTCGATATGTTATTGACTGTCGTCTCATTCGTACTGGTGCTGGGCGTGCTTGTCTTCTTCCACGAGCTGGGCCACTATTGGGTGGCGCGGCGCAACGGCATCGTCGTGGAAGAGTTCGGCTTCGGCTATCCGCCGCGCGCGCTCAAACTCTTCCGCTACGACGGCACCGACTTCACGCTCAACTGGCTGCCCTTCGGCGGCTTTGCGCGCATGAAAGGCGAGGACGCCGGCGACATGACGCCCGGCTCCTTCAACGCCGCCAGCCGCAGCGCGCGTGCCGCCGTGCTCATCGCCGGCCCGGCCATGAACTTCTTCCTGGCCATCGTCCTCTTCGCCGCCAGCTTCATGGCGGGCTTCCCCGTGCCCGCGGGCGCGCCGCAGATCGTCACGGCGGGCGCGGCGGCGGCGGCGCTGGGCTTGCAGGAGGGCGACATCGTGCTGGCCTTTGCCGGCGCGCCGGTGCAGATGCCCATCGTGGAAGATGACAGCATCTCCATCATGGCGCTGCGGCCCGGCGACAGCGCGCCGGTGGCGCTCGTCAGCCGCGACGGCGCCTTAGTCGAGGTGTCCGTGACCAGCAGCGACGCGCTGTGGGCCGCGCTCAAGGGCAGCACCTATCGCCCCGTGCTCGTCACCGAGGTGACGGCGCTGGCCGAGCAGAGCCCGGCCCAGTTGGCCGGCATCCAGGATGGCGACCTGGTCTACGCCGTCGACGGCGAGACGGTCACCGTCGATGTGCCGCTCAACGAACTGGTCAGCGCCCGGCTGGGCCAGGAATTGACGCTCTCCATCCTGCGCGACGGCGAATGGATCGACGTCAAGGTGACGCCGCGCGTCGACCCGCCGCCGGGCGAAGGCGCGCTGGGCGTACAGATCAGCTACATCAACCGCATGGCGACCATGGGCCTGCTGCCTGCGCTGCGCGAGGGGCTCGTCAACACGGGCAGCTACGCCGGCATCGTCCTGAGCCTGCCGGTTCTGCTGTTCCAGGGACAGATCACGCCGGAACAGGCGCAGGTCAGCGGCCCCGTCGGCATCGCGCAGATGGTCGGCGGCGCGGTGTCGGCCACCATCGACACCGGCTTCTGGTTCCCGATCTTGCGCTTGTCGGCCGTGCTGAGTGCGGCGCTGGCCATTACCAACCTGCTGCCGCTGCCGGCGCTCGACGGCGGTCGCCTGCTCTTCATCCTGATCGAAGCCATCCGCGGCCGGCGCGTCAGCCCGGAACGCGAAGGGTTGATCCACATGGTGGGCTTTGCCCTGCTGTTGGGCCTGATGCTGCTGATTACCGTGCGCGACCTGAGTTCGGCTCCCCAAACCATCGACTGGGCGCGCTTGATGGGGCAGTAACGGGTTCGCCGCACGAGGCGTCGATCAAGGCACACCGTGCGGGCTAGTTCTGACGTACACAGGGCGTCCCGGTGCTCCGGGGGCGCCCTGTGTTTGCGCTACCGGCAGGCGCCGGAAACGGTCCGACGACCGCCGGTGCGGGACTTGCCAAACGATTGGGTTGCAACCGGCGGTCATTTCCCCGGCCGGTTTTTTCCTTGGTATGCTACACTCGATGCGGTATGATCGAGCCCCCGCGCGGCAGTGAGCCGGCGCGGTGAATCGAGAAAGATGGAGTCTGCGGTTGATCGCAGGCCGGTGATGGTCGGAGTACGGCCGCCACAGGCCTTCAACAGAGCAGGATTGCAAAGGTATGACACAACCAGGTTCCGGACCGGTCGACGCACGGGGTACGGCCGGGGAAGGGCAGAGCACCGGCGCACGTTCGGCCGGGTCGCGGCCGTGCCCGGGCTGCGGCACGCCGGTCAACGTCAACGCGTCGGTCTGCCCGACATGCGGCGAGTCCCTGCCGTCGCGCAATAAGAAAATCCGCTGCCGCCAATGTCACGGCACGGCGTCGGCCAATCTCGTCATCTGCCCGCACTGCGGCCGCGAGCTACAGCCGGCCGCGCCGCGCCTGCTGACCTGGGGCGTGCCGGCGCTGCTCGTGCTGCTCTTCGGGGCCATCTTCCTGGCGCGGCTGGGAGGCGCCAACCCGATCACATGGACACAGGCCCGCGTCGAGCGCGCCGTTGCGTTCGTGGGCAGCCTGGGCGATCGCCTGCAGCCGGAGATCACCGTCGAGACGATCCCGGTCGAAGAGGATATCGAAGACCAGTTGGCGAGCGCACCGGCGCCGGCCCTGGCCGTCAATGATGCGGGACAGGCGCAGCCGCCGGCTGATGCCGCGCAGCCCACAGCCGCGCCGGAGGAAGCCGCCGCCGTGCCGCCCACCGAAACGGCGACGGCCACAACGGAGCCTACCGCCACCACTGCGCCCACCGCGACCGAGGCGCCCACCGCCACTGCTGCGCCCGAACTGCCCACGGCAACGGCCACAGCCACCAGCGTGCCGCCCACCGCCACATCGCTGCCGGCCACGGCCACGACGACGGTCACGCTGTCGGTGCGCGCCACGGCATCGCCTACGGCCACTGCGCGCGGCACTGTATTGGCCGCCGCCGCGTCGGCGACGGTCACCGCCACGGGCATCACGTCGCAGAGTATCGCCGCGGCGCTGCTCGTCCTGCCCACGCCGACGCCCACGGTAGCCGTCCCGACGCCCACGCCACAGCTTTACACCGTGCGCGTCGGCGATACGCTCTTCGAGCTGGCGCTGGCCAATGACATTTCACTCGATCTGCTGCTGGCCGCCAACGGGCTGACCGCCGACGACGTCTACACCATCCAGCCCGGCGACACGCTCATCATCCCCGACCCGAATGCCACGCCGCCTGCCACGGCCACGCCCGTGCCGACGGCCACATCGACGCCCGTCGCAGGTAGCACCTACACCGTGCAAGCCGGCGACACGCTCATGGCCATCGCGCTGCGCAACCGCGTCACGACACAGGCGCTGCTCGACGCCAACGGGCTGACGCTGGCCGAGGCGCGCACGCTGCGTCCGGGCCAGGAGCTGATCATCCCCGGCAGCAGCCAGCCCACGGCGACGCCGGCGGCCACGGCAACGACTGCGGCAGCCGCCCCGCCATCCAGCGGCGCCGCTGCCGGCATCCGGCTCGACACGCCGTCGCTACGCACGCCGGAGAACAACACCGTGGTGAGTTGCAACAGGACCGAAGCTCTGGCATGGAACGCCGTACCCTTTATCCAGGCGAGCGATCTCTATCTCGTCCACCTGGGCTATGTCAACGGCGCGCCCGCCGGCGGCAACGAGGAGGTCGTGTGGGTGCTGGAGCAGCAACGCCCCTCCGCCGCGACCTCCTGGGAACTGGACGAGAGCCTGTGCGGCCTGGCGCCCTTCGAGTTCGGCAGGCAGTGGCGCTGGTATGTGGAAGTTGTCGAACGGGCGGCAGATGGTAAACTGAATCCGGTAAGTGAGCCGAGTTCCGTGTGGGGATTCTCCTGGCAGTAGCGGGACTGGGCATTGTAGAGCCGCCGTCCGGTGCGTATGCGCTGCGACGCGGTGTTCCTGGCGAGTAGAATTATGGCAGACCAACCGTTTCCAGCCGATTTTGATGACGACTTCGAGGACGACTTCGAGGATGATCTTGAAGACGATTTCGAAGACGACGATGCCTGGCAATCTGACTTTCCCGAAGAGGACGACGACTCAGACGAAGACGGCGCCGTCTTCCATCGCAACGGCTATGCCCGGCACCAGATCGACGAGCTTCTGAGCGAAGGGGAAGCAGACGGCGCCGGCGATCCGCAGCCCACGTGGACGCTGGAGGAATTGCTCGATCGCCTGGCTGTCGATCCCGAGAATGTGCCCTTTGCCGAGTATTTTCTCTTCTCCGATCTGACGCGTACGCAGGCAGCGTACGTGCGTAGCAAGTGGCACGCGCTCGATGTCGCCACGCGTCGCAAGGTGTTGGCCGTGCTGACCGGCGCACTCGACGAGTTCGTTTCGCTGGATATCAGCGCGCTGCTGCTGGCCGTGCTCGACGACGCCGACAGCGAGATCCGCACCGTGGCCGTCTACACGTTGGGCGACGGTGATGCCGCGTCAGAATTGCTCGGCCCGCTGATCGCACTCGTGGAGAACGATCCTTCCGAGGAGGTGCGCGCCGCGGCGGCCAGTGGGCTGGGCGCCTTTGTCCTGGCCGGTGAGCTGGATGAGATGGACTCGGCGCTGGCCATGCGGGCGGAAGAGGTACTCATGGGGCTGCTCACCAACCCGGTGGAGCCGGTCGCCGTGCAGTGCCGTGCACTGGAGAGCATCGCCTACTCCGGCGAGACGGCCGTGCGCCAATTCATCGAGGACGCCTATTACTCGCCGCTCGAAGAGATGCGCCTGAGCGCGCTGGTGGCCATGGGGCGCAGCGCCGACATCCGCTGGCGCCGGCTGGCACGCGCTGAGCTGGGCAGCCCGTCGCCGGCCATGCGTGCGGAGGCAGCCACGGCCTGTGGTGAGTTGGAGGCCAAGGCCGCCCTGCCCGATCTGCTGGAGTTGCTCGACGACGAAGAGCAGATCGTGCGACTCTCCGTCATCTTTGCGCTGGGCCGCCTCGGCGGGCAGCGGGCGCGCGCTGCGCTGGAAGAGATCGCCGCCGGCGAGGATGTCTACGAGGCGCAGGCCGCCGAGATGGCGCTGGAGGAAATGATGTTCTACACGGGCGCCGATGCGACGGCCATCCCGCTCTTCGACGATGCAGACGACGAAGAGATGCTCGAAGATGTCGACCCGTGGGACGAGTGGCCGGATGACGATGACGACGATTTAGGCGAATATGAATAACGGTTACGAATAACGGTGCAGCGTGAACCTGAAGCTCAAGCGCCTGGTGCGCACGACCTCCTCGGAAGAATACGCGCTCTTTGACCTGGACCAGGTGACGGCCGAGAACGTGCCGATGACCATCGGCAAGCTCGACCTTCACTACACGGGCGAAGGTGTGTACGGCACGATCCTGCTGTGGGATGAGGCGTCGCGCCGGCTGACTGCGGCCCAGCGCCGCGGCTTCATCCGCGCGCTGCTCGCCGAGCTTGCCCAGCCCATGGGCGTGCCCAACGAGTACGTCGTCGAGTTCTTTGCGCCGACACTGGAACATTACGAGGTCTTTCACAATGTCGGCGACGAGGACGGCGCGCCCGACGACGACACCCCGGACCAGTAGCTGCATACCGCCACGTGACGGCCGCCCGTCTGTACCTGCGCACGAGCGCCATCACGCACATCAAGCAATTCGAGTTTGTGCATGGCTATTCTCGCCAACCTGGTGCAGGTCTTTGCCAGCACCGTTCTGCCGGTCTTTCTCGTGGCCGGCGCCGGTTACATCCTGGCCCGCAGTATCCACCTCGACGGCCGCACGTTGGGCCGAGTCATCTTCTTTCTGGCCTCGCCCTCGCTGGTCTTTCGCAGCCTCTACACCCTGGAGATCAGCACGGCGGTATTGCAGCAGGAACTGATCATCGCGTTTTCGATCTTTGCGATCACGGCCGTTGCCGGCTGGCTGGCCGCGGCGGGTCAAAGCCCGCAGCGCCGCGCCGCGTTGACCCTGACCAGTTCCATCAGCAACAACGGCAATATGGGGCTGCCGATCACGCTCTTTGCCCTGGGCGAGGGCGCGCTGGGGCTGGCGACCGTCTATTACGCCGTCAGCGCGTTCATGACCAATACGTTCGGCGTCTTTGTCGCTTCCTCCGGGTCGGCGCCGCCGATCAAGGCGCTTCAGCAGAGTCTGCGCGCGCCCGTGCTCTATGCTGCGCTCTTCGGCCTGCTGCTCAACCGCTTCGCCGTGCCCGTGCCCGACAGCGTTTTCCGCGCTGTCGATCTCATGGCTGACGCCGCCATCCCGTGCATGCTGGTGCTGCTCGGCATCCAGCTCAGCGTGACGCCAATCAACCGTGACCAGTTGGTCGTGTGGCGCAGCATGGCGATCCGGCTGGTGCTCTCGCCGCTGCTTGCGCTGCTGCTCTGCCTGCTCCTGGGCGTCACCGGTCTGGAGCGCCAGGTCTTCATCTTGCAGGCCGCCATGCCGACGGCGGTGGTGACGACGGTGCTGGCCACGGAGTTTGCCGCCGCCCCGCGCCTCGTCGCCGCGGCCGTCCTCCTGAGCACGCTGGCCAGCATGGCGACGATCTCGATCGTGCTGGTACTGCTGGTCTAGCGCAGGGCGGCGGCTTTGCGCCTATGCGCCGCGTCGAGTATCTTTATACGATCGACGGGAACGGTTACAGTTTTCCCGGCGTTGTGAAGTGCGGGCATTGCGGCCGTGTGACGAACGGCTGGGAGTGCCCTGGGTAGGATTGCTATCATGGCCGAAGACAAACAGGCAGAAGAATTCAACCGATCGCTTGCAGAGGGCGCCTGGCTGCTGCGTTCCAACGAGCCGGAAGCGGCGCTGGAGAAGCTGCTGCCGCTTTACGAGCAGGCGCCCACCAATGCCGACGTTGCCATCAACGTGGGCGGCGCCTACGTCATGCTGGCGAAGTGGAACAAGGCCGTGCGCGTGCTGAGCAAGGCAGCGGAGTTGCATCCCGAAAACGCCATGCTGTGGGTGAATCTGGCTGCTGCCCACCTGGGGCGGTTGGAACTGGCTGGCCCGCAACAGCAGGAGCGGGCGATCCGCGCCTACGAACGCGCGCTGGCGGTCAACCCGGCTGCGCCCAACGTCCACTACAGCCTCGGCCTCATCTACAAGGAGCGGGGCGAACTGGAACGCGCGATCGAGTACTTCGATCAGGCGCAGCGCGTCGATCCGACGGATCGCGACGCGCAACGCTGGATCGCGCGCCTGACCGCAATCTTGCTGGCCGCGCAGGAAGCAGCGGCCGGCGGTGACAGCGATGGCGCGGAGGACGGCGCAGCCGCATGAGCACCGATGTGACGCAGGCTGCGGCCAAAGAGGCGGCCTGGCCCGCCCAGAGGCGGCGCCGCACGCAGGAGAATCCGGAACGGCTGGCATGGACCGTGCTCATCGCCAGCTTTACCGTCTTCATGGCGCTGCTCATCGTCGTGCCCCTGTCGATTCGCTATGGCATCGAGGTGGCGACGGTCAAGCAGACGGCCGTGCTCGACCCTGCGCAGGGCACGACGCTTCTCTACCCGCCCGGCTCGGTGGAGCCCATCGCCATTACCGAACTGCGCGACGACATCACCGAGGGCAGCACCGTAGAAGCCGGCGACGGCCCGACGCAGGCAACGGTGCGCATCATCAACGAGCCGGATGGCGACCAGGCGCTGGGCAGCGTGCAGATCTTCTCCGGCACGCGCCTGCGCATCGACCGCATGCGCAGCCCCATGTTCGATCTGAGCGGAAGTCCCTACCAGGCCGTGCTGGCGCTGGACCAGGGACAGGCGCGCGTCTTCACCAACAGCGGCGAGCAGCGCCCGCTGGCCGTACGCATCGTGACCCCCCACGGCGATCTCGACCTGGATGCCGGCAGCTACCAGATTGCCGTGACCGAGGAGCAGACCGACATCACCGTGAGCGCAGGCGAGGCAACGCTGACAAAGGACGACGGCACGCCGCTCGTGGTGGAGACGGGCCGGCGCGCCTGGCTCACCGGCGATGCGCTGGCCGGCGAAGCGCTGCCGGCTGCGCAGAATCTGCTGCGCAACGGCAACTTCACCGAGTCCATGAAGGATACGTGGGACAGCTATGTGGTCGCTGAGAATGTGACGCCCGGCAAGGTGAGCATCATGGAGCGCGATGGACGCCGCGTCGCCTACTTCGTGCGCCAGGGCGAAGACAACGTGCCGACGGAGGTAGGCATCCGCCAGGTGATCGGCAAGGATGTCAACGTCTACGACAAGCTCTATCTGCAACTGGACATCAAGCTGCTCTTCCAAAGCCTGTCCGGCGCCGGCTATCTTTCTTCCGAATACCCGTTGCGCGTCGAGTTGACCTATACCGACGTGTACGGCAAGCAGCTTACCTGGGGCCACGGTTTCTACTACCGTGACCCCGAGAACGAGAACTGGAAGATCGTCAACGGCGAGAAGGTCCCTCCCTTCAACTGGTACACGTACCGTTCGCCCGACCTGATGGAGTTGCTCAAGGAGACGCGGCCGGCCCACATCGACTCCATCCGCATCTACGCCAGCGGCTGGAACTATCAGAGCATGGTCAGCGAAGCCTTTCTCGTTGCGGAATAACCGGACCATCGCATGACGCTACGCCGCCTCTGGCTGATCGTCGCGCTGCTTTGTTACCTCGGGCTGGCCGTCTACCAACTGGAACTGCCCGGCCTGCATTACGACGAAGCGCGCGAGGCCGGCCTCAATGCCATGGAGATCGTGACGGGTGCGCCCATCACGGCGTTTCGCGAAGCTGGCATCAGCCTGGGCGGGCGCACCTTTCCCGTCATGGTGCAGGACTACATCGGGGCGCTCAACGTCTACCTGGCGCTTCCCTTTCTTGCGCTGACCGGCGTCGGCGTTCCCAATCTGCGAATCTTGCCCGTGCTGTGCGGGCTGATCGTCTTGCTGCTCGTCGAACGCAGCATCTCCGAGTGGGTCGCCTTGGTGCGCGCCCGACAGCATAGCGGTCAAAACCGCGACGGTCAGCCGCAGGCCCACGCGCCGATCGCGCTGGCCGGGCTGCTGGCCGTCTCGCTGCTGGCCGTCTCCCCCAGCTTTGTCTTCTGGAGCCGGCAGGGCATCTTCGTCACCAACCTCACGCAGGTCTTTGTCTTCCTGTGCCTGTGGCTGGGCGTGCGCTGGGTGCGAACGGGCGCGCAGGCGGCGCTCATCGGTGCGGCGCTGGCGGCCGGGCTGGCCCTCTACGCCAAGCTGCTTGCGATCTGGATCATCGGCCCCTTCGCGCTGCTCGTGGCTGGCTGGTGGTTGACGGCCCGATCGCGCGGCCGCGCCGTGCCGCCACTCGACGCACGCACGTTTGCGGCGGCGCTGGCTGCCTTCGTGCTGCCGCTGCTGCCGCTGATCTGGTTCAACGTGCAGACGGGCGGCACCTTTGCCAGCATCGGCGGCAACCTGGGCCAGAGCTACTATGGTGTGCGAAACAGCGACATCGCCGCCAATCTTGTGGTGCGCGCCGGCCAGGTGCAGACGCTGCTCGTCGGGGAGCAATTCTGGTACCTGGGCGGCGTCTATGCCAATCGCCTGGCGCCATGGCTGGCGCTCCTCGTGTTGATGATTGGGCTGGCGCGCGACTGGCGGCTGCTGCTCCTGCCGCTTGTCTTGCTGGGCATGGCCGTCGGCGCCAGCGTCTTCACCGTCAGCGATCTCTTCATCACCCACTACGCGCTGCTACAGCCGCTCATGCTGGCCATCGCCGGGCTGGCCATGGCGGGCGGGCTTGGCCTGCCGTCACCTGATGGCGGCGCCGCGCCCGAGATTGCGTCGCGCACAAAGGGGCGCCCGTCGCTCGCCGTCAGCCAGTTGTTGATCGGCGCCGTCTTTGTGGCGTGGGTCGCCACGGACCTGGCCAGCACGGTCTTCTATCACCGGGCGCTGGCCCAAAGCGGCGGGCTGGCCGACCATTCCGACGCCGGCTATCACCTGGCCTATCATCTGCGCTACAACGGCATGGGCGCGCCGCTTGCGCTGGACTGGGGGATCGACGCGCCGGTGCGCTACTTGAGCCAGGGCGCGGTTACGCCCATCGAGATCTTTGGCTACGCTTCGCCGGCCGCGCCCGACGATGGCTTCGCTGGACGGCTGGCGCCCTTTCTGGAAAACCCGGACAATGTCTACCTGCTGCACAGCGAGGGCGCCACGGTCTTCGCCGGCCGACGCGAATCATTCCTGGGGGCTGCGACGCAGGCTGGGTTGCGGCCCGTCCTCGAACGCACCTTTGCACAGCGCGATGGCACGCCGCTTTTCGAGCTTTGGAAGCTCTATCGGGAGTAAACTCACGGAAATGGTGGAAAAGCGCAGGGTATATTGACGCCAGGTGTGGTAGAATGTTACCATGTAGCCGCCGTAAGGCTTGTTATGTTGCGCGCAACGCCGCAAGCCGCGGCACAGGAAGGGCCACTCTCTCGCCGTGCAGATCTGTCCGGCGTCTTTGGGGCCACCGGTGAATTATGACGAATCAAGCGACCAACACAGAGAGTACCCCGTCCGTCCTGCGCCGGCTGCGCCGTGAAAGCGGGCGCCGTCTGGAGAATACGCTACTCGGCGCGATGATCCGCGTGCTGCGCCCCGACGTTGCCCTGGCACTGACGCTGCCGGCAGTGATCGGAACGGCTGTGGGCGCATGGACGCTGGGCGCGGTCAATTGGATCACGCTGGCCTTTGCGCTGCTGGCCATCTTTGTGTCGGCCCTGGGCTTCCAGTCGCTGACCGCCTATCAGGACTACGAACAGAGCCGGCGCCCCGACGCCAAGCCGTCCACCGATCTGCCGGGTTCGCCCTTTGCCCTGCAACAACAAGGCGAGTTACAACCGTCGCTCCTGCTCAACGTCGGCGCGCTGCTCTTTGCGGCGGCTACGCTTTGCGCATTTTGGCTGGCGCTGCTGACCGGCTGGCCGGTGCTCTTCTTTGGCGCCGTCAGTTTTCTGATCATGATCGGCGCGGTGCTGCCGCCCGTGCACTTTGCCTACCGCGGCTATGGCCTGGGCGAGGCCGGCATCTTTGTGGCGTTTGGCCCGCTGGCCCTGCTCACCGGCTACTATGCACAGACATCGCAGGTGAGCTGGCTGCCGGTCATGGCGGGGATGCCGATTGCCCTGCTCGCCACGCTGGTCGTCATGAGCCAGAATCTCGCCACGGCACGACGCGATTGGCTCATCGGCAAGCGGACCCTGCCGGTCATGCTCGGCACGGCCCGTGCGCTCGATCTGAACGCGGCGCTCACCTTCACCGCCTATGCGGGCATCCTGGCCGTGACGATCCTCACCCGCATGCCGCTGTGGTATCTGGCCGGGCTTGCCACGCTGCCGCTGGCCATGGGCACCTATGCCGACATCCCACGTGCCGAAGTGACGCCGGAGCGTGGCTACGCCCTGCGCACGGCTATGGTCAAGGCCGCCTTCTGGACCACTGTGCTGTGCGTGGCGGCTCTCTTCATCAGCCGGCCGGGGTGAACCTTCTAGCGAGGACGTTCATGCGTCCCAAGCCGCCGGCCGCCCCACTCTCGCTTGACCGCAAAGCCTTCTACGACCTGGCTGCTTCACTCCCCGCCTACGCAGCGGACCTTGCCAATCACGACCAACATCGTGTCAATCTGAAAGAGTGCCACCGCTTCAACGCCTGGCTGGCGCACGTTCGCCGCTATGACCGCATCGCACCGAAGGTGACGACATTGCGTGCGGCGCGTCCGGTGGCACGCTGGCAGATCGTCACGCTCATGGTGGTGACCTGGGTGCTCATGGCGTTGCTGCTGCCCGGCCGCGTCAGCCAGCAGATGTATACCATCGTCATCGGGAGTTGGCTCCTCACCATCGTGGCGGCTTTCTTCATCCCGGAGTCGGTCTACGGGACGACGACCGAATTGATCGAGGGGAAGGTGCTGCGCGTCGTCGACGTGTTGCTGGAGATCCTCAACAGCGGCGCCATGGATTTCTCCGAGGCTGCCTTCTTCCGAACGCGCGAAAATCTGCTCCAGGCGCGCGCAGAATTGCGCCTGCAAATCGACCTCGCCCACCGCCCGCCCAACGGCCCCATTCTCTAGACGCCTGTACCGGCAGCCTGGACATCGACCTTGACGATTACCCCATGGAGAGAAGGATGATGCCGGCGACCATGATCGTGGCGGCGAGCATACGGCCGCGCATGTTGCCTTCCTTGAGCAGCCAGGTGCCGAGCAGCGCGCCAAAGAGGATGCTCAGTTCGCGCGCCGGGGCGATATAGCTCACCGGCGCGGTGATCATGGCGGTCAGCACGAGGATATAGGCCAGCGAACTCAGCACCGAGATGCCGATCGCTTCCCAGCGATGGACGCGCCACTCGTACCGCACCTCTTCCGTGCGCGTGCGGATCGCGGGCAAGAGCAGCAGCGTGCGGCCGAAGCTGGAGCCGTAGTCGAGCAGCAGCGGTGCAACCAGCACGGCGCTGACCGCGTACTTGTCCCACAGCGTGTACGTCGCGATGAGCAGACCCGTCATCAACCCGTAGCTCACTCCGGAGACGGCGGTGCGGCGGCGCAGCATCTCCGGCCCGCCGGCAATGGCGAAGACGCCGGCAATGATGAGGAGCGCGCCGACCACCGCCAGCCAGGTGGGCCGCTCGCCCAGCAGCAGCACCGCGCCCACCATGGAGAGCAGCGGCCCCGTCCCGCGCGCCAGCGGGTAGACCACGGAGAGGTCGCCGTGTCGATAGCCGCGCTGGAGCATGAGAAAGTATGCCAGGTGGATGGTGGCGCTGCCGAGCATGAAGAGCAGGGCGAGCCAGCCCAACGTCGGGCGCCAGACGATGACGTAGACGACGATGATCGGCGCCCAGAGCACCACCGTCAGCAGGGAGAAGAGCCAGGTGAATGGGATGCCGCCCCGCGCTCGTTTGGCCAGCAGGTTCCACAGCGCGTGCAGTAGGGCGGCGGTCAGGACGAGCAACAGGGCGAATGCGGTCAAGGATCACACCACGGTGAATGGCAGGTGAGTGCGTCAACAGGCAGCGCAGGGAGCAGTACACGCCGTACATCTCAACCGCTTCGCGCCGGACGCATTCCGTCACTATACCGCAGCCGGCGAAGAATGGGCCATGTCCGAGGCGCGTTGTGAAGAACATCACTGCGCGGATGTGCAGCGCAGCGCAGCCTGAGTCGCCGCCATCCCGTATGCTTGGAGCAGAGAGGCCATCATGCTGGGGGAGGGATTATGGTACAGGTAACTATCAGCAATCTAGACAGCATTGGCGGCGCCGTTACGGCAGTTGTAACGGGGAAGCTGGACGCGGTCAGCGCCGACGCGTTCGTGCAGGCCATATTGCCGGTCATTGCGCCGCGCTGCACCCTGGTGCTCGAAATGGCCGGCGTCAGCGAAGTAACCCATGCCGGGCTGGTTGCGCTCTTCCGCGTGGCGCTGGCGGCCAGCGGTCTCATCGGCGACGACGCGGCCGGCAACCAGGCAGCGTTCAATCGTCTGCTGCGTGCCGACTATCACGGGATCGCGCCGCTTCACCTGGTCGCGCCGCGCTGGCATGTGAGTGCGCAGATCCAGACAAGCGGTCTCGGCGCAATCGCCGTTGTCCACGAACGGCGGGAAGAAATGCAAGGGACGCCGCAGCGCAGCGTCCCTTACCGGCAACATGCCGCATGAGAGCGAACCGGGATGCGGCGCCCAATGACGCGCAACCCGTACTTAGGCGAAAACAGGCGTTCGACAGGCGAGTTCAGCAACCAGCGATGCACCCAGGTCGACCATCTCCGCCAGCCGCTGCGGGCTCACGAGTTCCACCGTGTCCGAGCGCAGATGATAGCTTGGATTCTCGGCCCGTGCGGTGAAAGCCAGCGTGGGCACGCCGCGGAACGCAAAAGTCGAGTGGTTGCTCTCCGGCCAGGGTTCGGTCCACGTCACGTCGGGAAAGCGCCCGACGACCTGGTCGACGGCATGCTGTGTCTCCGGCGGCAGGTTGAAGGCGGCAATGGTATTGGGGCCGGCGGCCAATCCCACGGCGTCGAAGTTCATGGCGGCCAGCACGTGACCAAAGCCGTCGGCGCGGCGACGTACGTATTCGTCGTCGCCGATGGGCATATATTCCTCGTTGGTAAAGGCGACGAATTCCAGGCTGTAGGGCTGATCCTCGCGGCAGAGGCGCTCGGCCAATGCCAGCATCACGGCGACGCCCGTCGCGTTGTCGGTGGCGCCGGGCGTGTCGATCTTGGTGTCGTAATGGGCGCAGATCACCAGTTGCTCGCGGCATGCGCCATGCAGCCGGCCGACGACATTCGCTGTGCTGCCGGGCGTGCGGCGGCTGTCGACGCGCAGCCGGACCGGCTCGCCGGCGTTGGCGCGCAGCAACTCGCCCACATGCGCGGGCACCGTCACCGACGGAATGGGAAACTCCCAATCTTCGATGAGCCGTTCTAGCGAACCGGCGCGCGCCTGCACCGTGACGATGGCAGCAGGCGCTTTCTCCTCCAGCAACTCGACAACGCGCGTCTCTTCCGGTCCTTTGAAGGTCCAGGCCTTGGGCGGCAGCGGGCTGCGCACAAAGTCACCGTGCAAGACGGCAACCTTCCCACGCAGATCGGCGGCTTCCAACTCCGCCAGCGAACCGATGAGGAGTGTCGTCGCTGTGACGAGGCAACTGGGCGAGAAGGCATTGGCGGCGACGGTCAGCGCGGTGTTGTCAAAGCAGAGCCACGCGCCGAGTTCCTCCCAGGCCGGGCAGGCGAAGTCCTGCATCTCCACCGCCATACCGCATTGGCGGAATACGGACTCGATGTAGTGGGCGGCGGCCCAGTTGGCGGGTGAGCCGCCGGGCCGGGCGCCGATTTCGGTGCTCAGCTTTTTGACATGGCGTACTACAGAATCTGGCATGAAAGCGCTCCATTTCAGGTGGAATCGATTTGTTGTGCGGCGTGTATGAACGCGCCGTACAGCGCCAGGGTAGCACGGATGGATTGCCGGTGAATCGTGGTGAAGTTGTGGCGGATTCTGCCCGCGTCTCGCAGAGAGGGCCGGCGCCTTGCGGCTAGACGACGCGGAAGATGCCGATCTCGGCGTCCGGCAGCGCCGCGCGCAGATCGGCGCTGCGCAGGATCACGGTGGTGCCGCGCACGCCCGAGCCGATGGAGATCTCTTCTTCGGCCAGCACGCTCTCGTCGATGTAGATGGGCAGCGGCTGCGGCAGGCCAAAGGGCGAGACCGCGCCAATGGGGTAGCCGGTGACGGAGAGCACTTCCTCCTCGGTCGCCGTGGTCAGCCGCGACTGGCCGAGATGCTGGCGCAGCGTCTTCCACGCGACCTGCGCCGGACCGGCGACGAGCACCATGGCGAAGCGATCCTGGCCCAGGCGGAAGAGGATGCTGCGCACGACCTGCTCCGGACGCTGGCCGCGTTCCTCCGCCGCCTGCTGCAAGGAATGAACAGGGCCCGCGTGCACGTAGACGCGGTTTGTCACACCTAGTGCGTCGAGTGCTGTGGCAACGGGCGGCTGGTTCGTCATGGCTGAGTCTCGGTTTCGTGTGCGCACACTACCGGCGCGTGAAGAATGACAAACAGCCTGCCCATGCCACGCAGGCACGGGCAGGCTGCCGGCACAGGTCGTTACGCCTTTGCCGGCGACAGGACCGTGTCAATACGCGCCATGACGTCGGCCGTCAACTGCGGGACGACCTCCATGGCCTTCATGTTTTCCTGCACCTGCGCCGGGCGGCTGGCGCCGGTGATCACCGTGCTGACATGCGGGTTCTTGACGCACCAGGCCAGCGCCAACTGGCTCATGGAGCAGCCCAGGTCGTCGGCGACGCCCTGCAGCGAACGGACGGTGTCGATGCGCGTCGGGTCGCTGAGCGCGGACTTGAGCCACTCGTAGCCGGGCAGATTGGCGCGGCTGTCTGCCGGGATACCGTTGTTGTACTTGCCGGTGAGCAGCCCCGACGCGAGCGGGCTCCAGATGGTGAGGCCGAGACCGATGTCCCCGTAGAGGCGTGCGTATTCCTTCTCGACGCGCTCGCGGTGGAACATGTTGTACTGCGGCTGTTCCATCTGCGGCTTGTGCAGGTGGTGGCGCTCGGCGATCTCCCAGGCCGCGCGAATTTCGTCGGCCGTCCACTCCGAGGTGCCCCAGTAGAGCGCCTTGCCCTGGCGGATGATGTCATCCATGGCAAAGACCGTCTCCTCGATGGGCGTGTTGGGATCGGCGCGGTGGCAGAAGATCAGGTCGACGTACTCCATGTCGAGCCGCTTGAGCGAGCCATCGATGGCCTGCATGAGATACTTGCGGTTGAGCGTGTTGCGCTCGTTTGGCCCGTCGTTGAGCCCCCAGAAGAACTTGGTGGAGACGACATAGCTCGCGCGGCGCCAGCCGGCGCGCTTGAAGATCTGGCCCATGATGACTTCGGACTCGCCGCGCGCGTAAGCTTCGGCGTTGTCGAAGAAGTTGACGCCGGCATCGTACGCGGCAACCATGCACTCGTACGCAGTGTCGACGTTCATCTGGGTGCCAAAGGAGACCCAGGAGCCAAACGACAACTCGCTGACCTTCAGGCCGGCATTGCCAAGACGACGGTAGTTCATGTTTCCTTCCTTCCGTTTCGTTTTGGGTTGATTGTGATTGATGCGCGGGCAGCCGCCTCAAGTGGGGCGGAAAATGCCGCGTTTTATAGCATAGTGCAATCGTATGCGTACGTTATGCTGGGTTCGTTACAGTTTGAAGAAAAACAATGCCGGGTGTGGCGGATCCGCCACACCCGGCATTCAATGCATAGGGCTTCGCAAGACTCAGCGTTTCATCGTTGGCAGGAAGATGTAGAACTCAGCGTCGAGTTCGGCTTCCGCCGCCATACACGACTCAATCGCCTGGACACCGGATACCGTCACGCACGCCGAGGTGACGCGCACGCGCACGCTGTCGCTGTCCGTCCACTGGCCGCCTCGCACATCGGTGGCGGTCACGGTGGCCTTGTTGCGCGTGGTGCGACTCAGTGCAACGGTACAGGTGTACTTCCAGCGTTCGCCGGCGTCCAGCACACCGTTGCCGTTATCACCGTCCGGCCCGCGCAACTGGCAATCGGGCATGGAATCGGCCACGTTGACGTTCGCCAGCGGCGTATCGCCGGTATTCTTCACCTTGACCGTGTAGTCAACGTCGTCACCCTGCTGGACTACCGTGCGATTGGCCGTCTTGTTGACGCTGATGCCTGGTCGGATCAGGTCGATGAAGATGCTGTCCTCGGCGGTCAGGTAGCGGCCGCGCGGATCCTTCGCCGTGACACTGGCGACATTTGTCACATCAGAGCAAAGACCAGGCGTCGTACAGGCGGCGCCCACTTCGCTTGCGCCGGACGGCGAGACCACCTCGCCCTGACAGAACGTGACGGCGCAGGTGTAGATCCACTCCTCGCCCGGATCCAGTTTGCGATTGCCGTTGTCGCCGCGCGGCTGCGACAGATAACACTGCGGCATGCTGTCGGTCACGCTGACGCGCGAGAGTGACACATCGCCCCAGTTGCGCACGCGCAGGGTGAAGTGAACCGTCTCGCCCGGATAGATGACCGTCTCATCCGCCTCCTTGATGATTTCCAGCGCCGGTCGCTCGACATTGACCGCCGCGCTATCTTCATCCGACCAGGCCGTGCCGCGTGGGTCGTAGCCGGTGGCGCGCGCCGTGTTCGTCACGTCGTCAGCGGGTTGCATCTCGCACGTGTAGACCCAGTTCTCCAGCGGGTCAAGGATGCCGTTGGCGTTGTCGCCGGACGGCCCAGCGAGGGCGCACGCCGGGAGCGAGTCTTCGATCGTGACATTCGTCAGCCCAATATCGCCCGTGTTCTTCACATTGATGGTGAACTTGACCTTCTCGCCGGGCTTGATCTCGCTCTTGTCGACGCTCTTTGTTACGTCGATACCCGGGTGGATCAGATCCACAAAGGCCGTATCGCTGTCCCTGACGACATTGCCGGCGCCGTCCTTGGCCGTGACGGTTGCCTCGTTGGTAACGTCGCTGCAGATCGGTGGCACGACATTGGGTTCTGGGCAGATGTAGCCGTTCGCAACGTGGCCGGCAATGTTCAGCGTGTGCGTACCGCCGAGTTGTTGCCAGTTCGTGCGCCCGTCTGCGCTGATGAACTTGCGCAGCGTACCTTCCTGTGTCACGGTGAAGACGCTGCGTTCGCCGACCTGGAAGCGCCCCAGGTTGCGGAACGAATTCCATACCCGATAGATATCGTAGCCGATATAGGCTGGCATCGGCGCCTTATTGACTACGGTCAGTTCGAAGACCCGCCGGGTCGGGCTCCAGCAACTTCCGAACGATGGGCCGACCAGCGTCGGCAGCGGTGTTGTACAGGCCGGCGCGACTTCGGCATCCGGCGCCACCATGTCCCAGCCAATCGTCGTGTCGACTTCTGCGCTGCTGGCGGCAACTACGTCGCCGGTCGTCAGCGGTTGACCTGGGCAGACGGTCAACGTACATCCGTATTGCCACGTCTCACCTACGGCAAGCTTGCTGTCACCGTCATCGCCGGTGGGACCGGTCAACGAACACTGCGGCAAGGCATCGGTGACATCGATGTCGCTCAACATGGTGTTGCCCGTGTTACGCACCCTGACGGTGAACGCAATCTCCTCGTCCGGATAGACGAACGCCCGATCAGCCGTTTTGATGAGTTCGATGGCCGGCGTTCGAACCTCGACTTTTGCCCGATCGTCGGCGTTCCACGGATTGCCGAGCGCGTCATAGCCGGTCACCGTGGCGATATTGACCGTGTCGGCTGGTATCGCCATGGAGCATCCATACATCCATACTTCGCCCGGCTCCAGCGCACCATTCCCATCGTCGCCGGAGGGACCGGTCAGTTCGCAGGCTGCCAGGCCTTCATCCACGCTGACGTCGTGCAGCGGCGTGTCCCCCGCGTTCCGCACGACGATTTGATAATTCACCGTTTCGCCAGCATCGACGATTTCACGATCCACGCTCTTCTCAAGCGAAATGAGCGGTGCAATCACGTCGACCGTGGCGCTGTCTGTCCACCAGACCGACTCGCCCCACGATGCATCGGCCGAGGCAGTGGCTGTGTTTGTTGTGTCCTGAACCAACTCGCTGGAGCAGGTAAAGCGCCACGTCTCGTCAACGTCCAGCCACTCGTTCCGGTTTGTGTCGCCGGCGTTGAAGTCGCCGTCCACAACAGCAGTCACCACGCAGCGCTCATCGTCGATCCGCACGTTGCGCAGCGGTACTTCGCCCGTATTCTCGACGGCGAAGGTGTAGGTTACGACCGTATTTGGATAGACGATTGGCGTGCTCACACTCTTGTCGAGAGTGACGGCGGGACGGCCCGGCTCGTTGACAAAAGTGCAAGTGATGGATTCGCCAGCGTCAAGGTCAATGAACGCCTTCCCGGCAATCGGATCGACGGTCGTTCCGCCGTCGGGATCGGTGCAGTCGATAGCTGCGACGTGCCAATCTTGCTTGCCGCGCTCGATTACGGTGTAGGCGCCGGCCGCAATATTGGCAAATGCCTTGCTGCCGCCGGTCGCTTCTACGGTGAACTCGCCGAGCGACGTGTCGAAGGCCCACGGCGTATCGGGCATGCCGTTTACCTGCTTGACGATTGTGATCGATCCGGCGTTGGCGACGTTGGCAAAGGTGCAGATGACCGTCTCGCCCGGATCGAGGTCGACCGTGGCGGTGGCCGTTGCCAGATTCACCTGCGTGCCGAAGTCCGGATCAAGACAAGTCAGCGCACCCAGGGCCCAGTTGTCGATCTGTGTCTCGGCGATGGGGTAGGTGCCCGGTGGCAGCAGGGTGAATTCGCGCTGTCCACCGACCGCCGGCAACGTGAAAGCGCCGAGACCGCCGCTGAACGCCCAGTCGGCCGAAGCGGTACCGACAACCTGTTTGATCACCGTTATGGCGCTGCGCCGGATGTTGGTGAAGGTACAGACGACATCCTGTCCTTCGCCGACGAAGACCTCGCCCGTCACGTCCGGTGTCCAGGTTGTGCCCTGTGTCGTCTCGGTGCAACGCAGGGAGCGGTCATAGTTGTCCAGTTCGGTCAGCGTACCGGCCCCTTCCCCGACCGTATGGATACCGGCGGTGACTTCGTGCTTGCCGGTGGTGCCGCCATGCTTCACATCTGCGGCCAGAATGACCGCGTCAATGGCCAGGTTGAAGAAGCCGTCGTCGTTGACGGGCTGCACTTCTTTGCGCACTTCGAGCAGACCGACTGCAGGGGCCTCAGTCTGATTGCCAATCAAGATCGGATCGGCGCATGTCGGTCCGGCAATTGGCTCGGCGCCGCTGACGGGTGCAGCGCCGCCCATCGTGATTCCGGCCATCCCTGCGCCGGTTGGGTAGGGCCGGCTCAAGGCAAGGGTGAACGTCGAACCCTCCGGCGGGACACCGTCGGGCGTCTGCCAGCGGATGCCGCGCAACCCCGTGCCACCCTCCCCGCTATCCTCGACGATGCTCCATCCCGCTGTGGTGCGTTCGGCATCGATCTGGCTTTCATCGATGCACGAAGGCAACGCCAGCGTCCAGGCGTCCAGCGGTTGGCTCTCCATGAACTGGTAGGCGGCATATGTCCAGGCCAGTTCATCATCGCTTTTCTCTACCAGTTCGACGCCGTAGATATCGTAGAGAGATGGATAATACTCGGCATAGAGCGGTGCCTGCGTCACACTGAACGGCTTGCATGCCGTACCGTCGCCAGGGTCGGTGTTGATCCAGCCGTTCTGCGCCTCTTCGCAAAGCTTGAAGTCGCCGGCCTGGTTGGGAGCGAGCGTGGCTTTGCCATCGAGACCGGTCACCTGGCAGAAGCCGATTGTCGCGTCATTTTCATCCTTGACGCAGAACGTCCAGCCAAAGAGACCCGGTTCGCCATCGTCGTAGGCGCCGTTGCCGTTCTGGTCGTGGTACTTCATGGCGTGCACGGTGGCCGTGTCGGGTGCCAGTACGTCGACACGCGCGGTGTCGCTGGCGAAGTAGCTCTGGCCATCGAACTCGCCGGATGCCGTCGCCTCGTTATCAAAGTCGGTCTCAATATCGTATGCCGTGCAGACATACGAATAATCGGCGCCGGACTTCATTTCGCCGATCTCCCGGTCGCAGTCAGGCGTCAACGGATCGACGACGACGACGTCGCGCAGGCCGACGTTGCCCGGGTTGCTGACGGTGATCTCAAACTCGGCATAATCGCCGATGGTGATCTGCTGGAGATCCGGCGACTTCTCGATAGCGATGGCCGGCCCCGGCTGGATGAAACGCGCAAAGACACAGGCGTCGTTGCGCATCAGTTCGCCCGTAATGAAGTAATCGACAATGTTCGGGTCGTATTCACACGTTCCGGCCTCACCGGGCACGAAACCCAGGATGTCGAGGGTGTAGGTGACGCCGTCGACGACAACCGTCTGGGGTGGTGTGTTGTTGACGAAGTCTACCTTATCGTCACACAAGTCCTCGTTCGAGGAACCGTAAGGGCAGAATCCGGCATTGGGCGTTTCGTCCAGGCGCATGGTGTAGGACATGAGCACGTCAATGCCGTCGTTCGGTGCATCGACATGGACGGTCAGATCGACGAATTGCATGGGAATCAGCGCAGGGACGATGTTCTCATTGTAGTGAGTGAACTGGCCCAGAAAGAATGGTTCGGCAGGCTGGAAGGCGACACTGTCGACGCCGTTGAAGCCAAACCCGCTGCGGAAGACCACATTGCCGCAATCGGCGGCCGAGATCGGCTGACCGTAGCGGACGATGTTCTCATTGGTCGGATCGCCCGGTGAATTATTGATGTCCTCGCAGGTGACAGGGCTCTGGTTCAGATCGCTGCGCGGGTAACTCCACTCGCCGTCGACGTTGCCATCCGCATCTGCAGCGGATACGCTGCTACCGGACATTGCCGCGCCCTCCCCGGCGGCATTGAGCATTGCCGGCAGGTACAAACGCGGTATCGCCGGTGCGTCCGGCGCGTTGCCTTCTTGGGCTAGAGCGGCGCCTGGCCAGCCGGCCAACGCCAACAGCACCGCTGTCAGAGCAAGTGCGAACAGCGCGTGGCGGCAAACACTGGTTGTCAGAAGCTTGGTTTGCATGGTCGTTTTCCTTCGGGTCTACTACTATCAAGAGCCACTGTGGCTCCTGACTGTTGTGTTTTCGTCGCGGATACCGTTGAATGGATCGGTGTTGTTCGTAAAGTACGCTCGCAGCGGTATATCCACTGTCGATGATAGACCCAGAGACACAAGCTCGGCATCAGCCAAATGTTGCGCCCCTTCTGTATGGCTTGACGGTTCGCTTGGGAACGCTTCCCCATGCTGGGAAGTCGCTTTAACGCGTTGGAGGGAGAAGGTCGGAAAGCTGTGTGGCACGCAAGAGAAAAGATACGCCGTACCACGTCGATGTGGTACGGCGTATGTGTGACTTCTGGAAGTTCATCTCGGCGGCGCTGCTCTGCGCCGATGAGATGAATGCCTCAGTTGGTCCGGTTGATCAATCGATACAGACATAGATCGCGACGCTGTCTTCATCCCACCAGACCGTGCCGCGCGGATCTGTGCCCGTGGCCCGCGCCGTGTTGACCGTGTCCACCTCGATGGCGGCCGAGCAGGTATAGGCCCACTCCTCGCCGGGTGCCAGGGCCGCGTCGCCGTCATCGCCGGTTGGGGCCGAGAGCACGCACGCCGGCAGCGAGTCGGTCAACGTAATGTCGGTCAGCGTCGTGTCGCCGACGTTCTTCACGTAGATGTCGAAGGTGACCGTCTCTCCCGGCAGGATATCGGTGCGGTCTGCCAGCTTGATCACCTGGATCGCCGGCCGAATCAGGTCGACAAAGACGGTATCCTCGTCGCTGACCGGCTGGCCCGATGGATCCTTGGCCGTGACGGCGCCCGTGTTGGTCACGTCGGAGCAGATTCCGCCGCCTGTTGGGGTGCCGGCAAGATGCACAGCGCCCGGCAGCGGGAAGTACTCGCCCTCGCAGACCGGGACGGCACAGGTGTAACTCCACACCTCGCCCGCCGCCAGCGCGCTGTCGCCGTCGTCGCCGGCCGGGCCGGCAAGCTGGCACTGCGGCAGGGAGTCGGTCACCACCACCTCGTACAGCGGTGCGCTGCCCGTGTTGCGCACATCCAGCGTGAACTGGATGGTTTCGCCAGGATAGACAAACTGGCGGTCGGCACGCTTCACGATGTCGATACCAGGACGGATGACGGTGACGGTGGCGCTGTCGCTGGCGGTCCAGCGATTGCCCAGCACGTCAAGGCCTTCGCCCGTTGCCGTATTCGTCGTATCGGCAGTGATGGCCATGGCACAGGTATAGACCCATGTCTCGCCGGGGTCGAGTGCGCCGTTGCCGTCATCGCCAGCCGGCGCGCTCAGCGCACACGCGGGCAGCCCGTCGTCCACGACAACGTTGGTCAACGGCGTGTCGCCCTGGTTGGCAACCTCGATGCGGAAGGTCACCGTCTCGCCGGCAACGACCTCGCTCCGATCCGCCGTCTTCACCAGCGACAACTGCGGCGCGATGACGTCGACAAAGGCACTGTTAGTGGCCCAGACTTCTTCGCCCCAGGGCGCCGTGCCCCAGGCCGTCGCCGTGTTGGTCGTATCGGCGCTCAGCGTTGCCGTGCAGGTGAATTGCCAGATCTCGCCCACATCTAGCCAGCCGTCGCTGTCGGTATCGCCGATGTTGGCGGCGCCATTCAGGACGGGCGCCGTCGTGCACAAGGGATCGTCGACGCGCACCGCCGAGAGCGGGACATCGCCCGCATTCGTCACGGCGAACGCGTAGGCCACCTCGGTATTCGGATAGACGATGGTCGCACCGGCTTGCTTCTCCAGCGCAATGGCCGGCGTGCCCGGGTCATTGACGAAGGTACAGGTGATCGCCTCGCCGCCGTCGAGATCGATGGTGGCCGTGGCAAGGAGCGGGTCACCGCTGCTGCCGCCATCAGGGTCGACGCAGGTGAGCGCACTGACGCGCCAGCCTTCCGGCGTGCGCTCGCGGACCGTGTAGCTCCCCGGCGCGACGTTGTCGAAGCGCTGTTCACCACCCGCCGCAGCAATGCTGAAGTCACCCAGCGTGCCGTCGAAGCTCCATGGTGCCGTCGCTGTGCCGTTGACCTGCTTGATAATCGTGACGGAGCCGGCCGCCGCTACGTTGGTGTAGGTACAGGCGACGCTCTCACCCGGCTCCAGGCTGATGGTCGCCGTGGCCGTCGTCAGGTTGACCTGCGTGTTGAAGTTGGGGTCGGCGCAGGTCAGCGCCGCCAGGCTCCAGCCGGGCCGCGCCGCTTCGATGACCGCGTAGCTGCCCGGCGCCAGGCGGGCAAAGACGCGTTCGCCACCCGCGGCCGCCAGCGTGAAGTCGCCCAGGTTGCCGCTGAACGCCCAGTCGCTCGTCGCTTCGCCCGACACGGTCTTGGTGACGGTCACCGTGCCAAGGCGGATGTTGGTGAAGGTACAGACGACCGCCTCGCCTTCGTCGACGAAGATGCGTCCATCTGCGCCGGGAATCCAGCTACTGCCGCTGGTGGTCTCTACGCAGCGTGCAGCCGCCTGGTAGTCGGCCAGGTCGGTGGCAGCGCCTGCCCCCTCAGCGATGACGTGCACGCCCACCGGCACCGTGCGAACGCCGGTCGTGCCAGCATTGCCGACGTCGCCGGCGGCAATCTCGCCGTCGATGAGCAGGTTGAAGCGCCCGCTGTCGCCCGCCGGAACGAGGACCTTGCGCACTTCCAGCGTGCCGGTAGGCGCTGCGTCGGCTGTATTGCCCAGCAGCACCGGCGCATCGCAGACAGGCCCGGCCACCGGCTGCGTCGCGTAGATCGGCGTCGCACCGCCGGCCGTCACCCCCGCCGCGCCCGCGCCGGTCGCATAGGGCGCGCGCAGCGCCAGGGTGAAGGTCGTGCCTTCGGGCGGCACGCCGGCGGGTGTTGCCCAGCGCACGCCGCGCAGCCCCGTCCCCGCATCCGTGACCAGGCTCCAGCCGGCCGTCGTGGCCGACGCGTCGATCTGTGCTTCGTCGATGCAGGAAGGCAGCGCCAGTACCCATGCGTCGAGGGTGCGGCTGGCCAGGAATTGGTACGCCGTGTAGGACCAGCGCAACTGGTCGGCGCTCTTGTCCACCAGTTCGACACCGTAAATGTCGTTCACGGTGGGATAGAACTCGGCATAGGAAGGTGCGGCTGTCACGCTGACAGGCTTGCAGGCCGTAGCGCCGCCTGGGTCGGTGTTGGTCCAGCCGGGTTGCAGCACCTCGCAGAGCTGGAAGTCGCCGGCCGCATTGGGCGCTAGAATGGCCTGGCCGCCGGCATCGGTGACCTGGCAGAAACCGACGTTGGCGCCGGTGTCATCGCGCACGCAGAGCGTCCAGCCGGTCAGGCCCGGCTCGCCGGCGTCGCGCTGGCCGTTGCCGTTCTGGTCGTGATACTTGATGCCGATGACAGTCGCCGTGTCGGGCGCCGCCACATCGACAATGGCCGTGTCGCGGGCCGAATACGCCACGCCGGCAAAGATGCCGGTGGCGATTGCCTCGTTCTCAAAGTCGCTCTCCACGCCGTAGGCGGCGCACACGTAACTCTCCGTCGCGCCGGCCTTTAGCGCGCCGATCTCCTGGTCGCAGTCGGGCGTGAGCGGGTCGGCCACGCTCACCGTGTCGAAACCGACGTTACCCGGCGCACTCACCGTGATCGTGAACTCGGCAAAGTCGCCGATGGCGATCTGCTGTACGTCAGGCGACTTGGCGATGGCGATGGCCGGCGTAGGCTGCACCCACTCGGCGAAGATGCAGGCCTCGTTGCGCATGAGTTCGCCGGTGATGAAGTAGTCCGGCATGGCTTCGGAGAATTGGCACGAATCGACCGTGCCGGGCACGAAGCCGATGATGTTGAGGGTGTAGGTGACGCCGTCGATGACGATTGTTTGTGACGGCGAGTTGTTGACAAAGTCGACGCGGTCGTCGCACAGATCCTGGTTGGTCGAGCCATACGGGCACGAGCCGTCGTTGAGTGTCTCGTCCAGCCGCATGGTGTAATTCATGGTTGCGTCGACGAACGGCGCCGGCACCTGGATGCGAACGGCAAAGTCTACCAACTGCATGGGCACCAGCGGCGTGACGATGTTCTCGTTGTAGTGCGTGAATTGGCCGAGGATGAACGGCTGGTCGGGCGCGAAGCTCGCAGCGTCCGTCCCGTCAAAACCAAAACCGCTACGGAAGACAACGTTGCCGCAATCCACCGAGCCGATGGGCTGGCCATAACGGACGGTGTTCTCGTTGGTGAGCAACTCCGGCGAATTGTTGATGTCCTGGCACGTAACGGGCGTCACGCCCAGATCGCTGCGCGGATTGCTCCATGCGCCGTCGATGTTGCCGGTTTCGGCGACGCCGACGGCCGGCATATCCAGAGCATTCGGTGCGGCGCTGTTGGCCAACACCGGCAGATAGAGGCGTGCCGCGCCGGCTGCCGGCGTGGCGTTGTCCTGCGCCGAGATGGGCGCGGGGGCAGAAACGAGTACAACAATAACGGTGAGCAGCAAGAGCCCGGCAGCGGCCATCCGAAAGCCGGGTCTCCGAGGCATTGATCTCATTGTCGGATCTCCTTGGGAACAATGGGGCGTGTGTGCAACGCTAATTCACGGCGTCAAAGAAAACGCGCTTTACTTGCTACATGCTACCTGCGAATACGTAATTGCACATCGGGCATTTGGCTGATTGCCGGCTGACTTTGTGGGTGACGCTCCGGGAGCAGTTGCCGCGCCGCCGCGCATTCTGACCCGTCTGGCGCCGGACGTGGTAGAATGGGCGCCTGTTGGCGGAACATGCAAGTAGCGAGAGGATCTGTTGTCTATGGCTCAGGTATTAGTAACTGGCGCTGCCGGCTTCGTCGGTTCGCATCTCAGCGAGCAACTTCTGGCCGCCGGGCATACGGTCGTGGGCGTGGACGCGTTCATTCCCTACTATCCGCGCGTGACCAAAGAGCGCAACCTGGCCACCGCGCTGGCAAATCCCGCCTACACCTTCCACGAGCTTGATCTGCGCAATGCGGAACTGGCGCCGATATTGGAGGGCGTCGACACTGTCTTTCACACAGCAGCCATGGCGGGGCTGCTCAAGAGCTGGCAGCAATTTGAGGAGTACATGAGCTGCAACATCCTGGCCACGCAGCGCCTGCTTGACGCCGCCGTCGCCGCCAACGTCGGCCATTTCCTGCACTGCTCGACGTCGTCCGTCTATGGCCGCTTCGCCACAGGCGACGAGCGCGCGCCACTCGCACCCATTTCACCCTACGGCATCACCAAGCTGGCCGCCGAGGAACTCTGCCGCGCTTATGGAGAGAAGGACGGTCTGCGCTTCACGATCCTGCGTCTCTTCTCCGTCTACGGCCCGCGCCAGCGCCCGGACATGGGCTACAACATCTTCATCCGCAAGATCCTGGCGGGCGAAACCATCACCGTGGACGGCGACGGGACGGACAGTCGCAGCAACACCTACGTGGCCGATTGCGTGCGCGGGCTCATGCTCGCGGCCGAGCAGCCGGAAAAGAGCGTGGGTCAGGTTTTCAACCTCGGTGGCGGTGAGGAAGTAAACGTAAACGAGGTGCTCGCCATGCTGGAGGAACTATCGGGCCAGAAAGCGCGCATTGAGCATGGCCCGCAGCGGCCCGGCGACCAGCGTCGCACCGTTGCGGACATAGGCAAAGCTCGCTCGCTCCTGGGCTACGACCCACAGACGCGTATCGTCGACGGGCTGGCCGCGCAACTGGCCTGGCAGCGCAGCATCATGGGGTAATGCCCGCCTCCTCGCGCACGATGGCGATGAGGTCGTCGACACGCTCAATGCCATTGCGTTCCAGCACCCAGCGGCTGCCGATGCGGATGGCCAGCCGTTCCGCCACGGCGCGCTGCGCCGGATCGGCGATCGACGTGATGTCCCACACGCTGACGATGCCCATCATGCGCCGCAGCATCTTGGCGCCGCCGTGCCCCGCCGTGTCGTGCAGGATGCGCGCCAGCGTGCGCCGGCGAAACTCGGCAAAGGCCGCGTCGCCGCCAGGGTAATCCCAGTATGCAGCCGGCATCAACTCGCCACGATTGTTCTCGACCCACAACGCATCGAACTTGGCCGCAAACTGTTCCCAGATCGCGCGCACCAGGTCGAGCAGGTAGTTCTGATAGGCACGGCGTTCCTCGTCATCGGGCGTGTGGGCAAAGTGCGACAGACAGTTGAGCACCAGGTTTTCCAGCACCGCGCCCACGTCGAAACCCATGGGTCCGCAGAAAGCGAACTCGGGGTCGATGACCTTCGTCTCCGTGGCGTTGGCCATGATGCTGCCCGTGTGCAGGTCGCTGTGGATCAGCGCCTCGGCGTGCGTCATATAGCTCGCCTTCATTTCGGCCAGCGCCAGCTTCAGCTCGCTGTTGCGTCGCACGGCCTGCACCTCGGCGTCGAGCAGCGGGTTCCAGTTGTTCTCCGGCGAGGTCATGAAGGGGTTGGTGAAGACAAAATCTTCCTGGATCTTGTTCAGGTGCGGGTTGATGAACTTCGCCTGCAACTCCTTCTTCTCCAGCCCGGTCAGGTAGAAATCCGAGGTGAAGAAGAGCGAACGCGCCAGGAAGGTCGAAATGTGGTCGGCAAAGTTCGGGAAACGCTGGCGTCCCACCAGCGGCTTGCGCATGACCTCCAGGCCGGAGAGATTCTCCATGACTACCAGCGACATTTCGTCGTCGAAGTGGTAGACCTGCGGCGCCAGCCCCGGCGCCAACTCATTGTGCTTGAGAAGCGCCTGCGTCTCGAAGCGCATGCGCTCGCGCGTCAGCGGCCACGATTCGCCCGCCACGCGCAGGTAGGGCAGCGCCTGCTTGAGCACGACGGACTGCGCCGCGTTCCCGTTCTCCACGATGAAGACCAGGTTCAGATTGCCGTCGCCCACCTCGCGCGCGTGCAGCGGCGCGCCGAGATCGATGACCTCCGCCAGCGCCGGCACCCCGCGCAGATAGTCGACGACCGTGTCATGGTTCAACGCCCGATAAGCCATGCTCGCACTCCTTCAGTTCTGTCGTTTTTCCGGATAAAGCCCCAACACACCCGCCTCCGACGCCGCACAGATGCCGCGCTCGGTGATGAGACCGCTCACCAGTCGTGCCGGCGTCACATCGAACGCGTAGTTGGCCGCGGGGCTGGCTTCGGGCGTCAGCAGCACGTCGGTCACCGCGCCGCGATGCAGCCCGTCGATGATGCGCACCTCCGTGGCGTCGCGCTGTTCGATGGGAATCTCCGCCAGCCCGTCGCGCATCTCCCAGTCGAAGGTGGACGAGGGCAGCGCCACGTAGAAGGGCACGCCGTTGTCGTGGGCGGCCAGCGCCTTGAGATAGGTGCCGATCTTGTTGGCCACGTCGCCGGTGTAGGTCGTGCGGTCGGTGCCGGTGATGACCAGGTCAACCAGCCCGTGCTGCATGAGATGGCCGCCCACGTTGTCGACGATGACCGTGTGCGGCACGCCGTGCTGGCCCAGCTCCCACGCCGTGAGGCGGGCGCCCTGGTTGCGCGGCCGCGTCTCGTCCACCCACACGTGCACGGGAATGCCGCGGTCGTGGGCGGCGTAGATGGGCGCAGTGGCCGTGCCGTAGTCGACGAAGGCCAGCCAGCCGGCGTTGCAGTGCGTCAGCACGTTGACGGGTGCGCCGCCCTTGCGCCGGCTGATCTCCTCGATGAGAGCCACGCCGTGCTCGCCGATGCGCCGGCAGAACTCCGCATCCTCGTCGGCGATGGTCTGCGCCGTCTGCTTGACCGCCGCCATCTGTGCGTCGATCTCGCTGCCGGCCGCGTCCATGGCCGCCAACTGGCGATCGACCGCCCACGCCAGGTTGACTGCGGTCGGCCGCGTCGCCTTCAACTGGTCGCCCATGGCTGCAACGGACGCACGGAACACCTCCGGCGAGGTGCGCGGCGCCTGCATCGTCGCCAGGTACATGCCGTAGCCTGCGGCCGCGCCGATCAACCCCGCGCCGCGCACGTGCATATCCTTGATCGCCACCGCCATCTCGTCGACGGTGCGGATATCCTCGACGACAAAGGCGAAAGGCAGTTGGCGCTGGTCGATGATCTGCACCACGGCAGGGTCGTCCGGTTTGAGCCAGATCGTGCGAAAGTGGGTGCCATGAACGTTCATGCGGTTCCAACTCCTGGAAATTTTGGCCGGGGCTTGCACAGATTTTCATGCAATCTTCATAGATCGGCGCCGGATTGTCAAACCGCGCGCCCCAACTGCGCCGCGGCCACCATGACCTGGCCCAGGCTGATGCAGCCATCGTTGGGCGGCGTCTGGCGGTGCAGCAGCACGGCGTGGCCTGCATCCCGGAGTCGCGTCGCCAGGGCTTCGGTGAGGCGCCGGTTCTGGAAGCAGCCGCCGCTCAGCGCCACGCGCGGTTCGCCGACCGCCGCCGCCACGGCAACGCCGCATTCGACCAGCGCGGCATGAAAGCGTGCGGCCATGGTCGCGGCGGGCACGCCGGCGCGTACGTCGTCGAGTAGTTCGTCGAGTAGTGGACCCCAATCCAGCAGGTACGGTGCTTCGACAGTCTGCGGTGTCAGCGGCAGCGCATAGGCTGGCGCCGCTTCGTCGCAGCGCCGCGCGCAATACTCCAGTTCCATCGCGGCCTCGCCCTCGAAGGTGACCTTCTGCCGCAGCCCGATGAGCGCGGCCATGCCGTCGAAGAGCCGGCCCATGCTCGTCGTCACCGGCGCATTGATGCCCCTGGTCAGCATCGTGCCTAGCAGGCGGCGCTCGGCCACGGCAAAGCTGCGCACCGGCGCCAGCCATTCCCAATCTAAGATTTCGTCGCCGTAGCGTTGCCACAACAAGGCCAGCGCCACACGACGAGGTTCGCGCACCGCAGCCTCGCCCCCCGGCAGGCGAAACGGCCGGAGATGTGCCACGCGCTCGAACCCCGCGGCATCACCCAGCAAGCACTCGCCGCCCCAGATCGTCCCGTCGGTGCCGTAGCCCGTGCCATCCCAGATCAACCCCAGCGCCCGCTCCGTCACGCCGTTGTCGGTCAGGCACGCGGCGAGGTGCGCGTGGTGGTGCTGGACGGGTGTCAAAATGAAGGGATGAGGGATGGGGGTGGGGGGGTGGGGGGGTGAAGGGATGAGGGGATGAGGGGATGAGGGGGTGACGGGATGATCGGGGCCACTCCCCTCATCCTGCCATCTTGTCATCTTATCATCCCCCTCAACCTGCCATCTTGTCATCTTGTCATCCCCCCATCTTGTCATCCCCTCACCCTGCCATCTTGTCATCTTGTCATCCCCCCATCTGAGGGGGTGACGGGATGATCGGGGCCACTCCCCTCATCCTGCCATCTTGTCATCTTATCATCCCCCTCAACCTGCCATCTTGTCATCTTGTCATCCCCCCATCTTGTCACTCTCTCACCAACCGCCCACTTCGTCGACAGATACTCCGGGTGCAGGTCGTGGGCGATGGCGGCGGGCTGCGCTTCGTACAGGCGCAGGAAGTCGGCGATAACGCGCTGGAAGGCTTCATAGGCGGCGGCGCTCTCCAGGTCGCCGATGTGCTGGCTGAGAAAAACCTGCTCGCCGATGCTCAGCGCCACCGTGTTCTTGAGATGCGCGCCAACGCCCAGGATCGTAGGCAGCGGCTGCGGCGCGCCGATGGGCAGCGGTGCAAAGCCGCGCGCCCGGCGCAGAAATTGCGGCGCACCGTCGACGATCCAGAGCACGCTGTCATCGGCATGGCGGGCGATGGGCCGGTCGTGAAGGAGGAAGCAGTCGGCGATGGCGCCCAGCCGTTCCAGCGCCTCCCACTCGTCAGTACAGATCGGCTCGTCGGTGAGGTTGCCGCTGGTCGCAACGAGCGGAAAGCCGAGATCGGCCAGCAGCAGGTGGTGGAGCGGCGTGTAGGGCAGCATGATGCCCAGGTCGGGGTTGCCGGGCGCCACGCCCTCGGCCAGCGGCGCGTCCGGGCGGCGCGGCAGCAGGACGATGGGCGCGGCGGTGGAGGTCAGCAGCTCGGCCGCAGCGGGCGGCACCTCACAGAGCGTGCTCGCCTGCGCCAGGTCGCGCACCATGACTGCCAGCGGCTTGGCCGGCCGCGCCTTGCGCTCGCGCAGCCGCTGCACCGCCTCTTCGTTGCGCGCATCGACGAGCAGGTGAAAGCCGCCCAGCCCCTTGGCCGCGACGATCTCCCCGCGGCGCAGCGCATCCTCCGCCGCCCGCAGCGCAACCTCGTCCGTGCCCGCAAAGGTCCAATCGCCAACCCGCGCCGGCCACCGCCCCTCGCCGCTCGCCCCTTCTTTTCGGCCCCTCGCCCGTCGCCCCTCGCCCCTCCCGTAAAACGCAACTTGCGGCCCGCACACCGCGCACGCATTCGGCTGGGCGTGGAAGCGGCGGTCGCGTGGGTCGTCGTATTCGGCCTGGCACGCCGGGCAGAGCGCAAAGCCGCGCATGGTGGTGTTAGGCCGATCGTAGGGCAGCGCCTGCACGATGGTGAAGCGCGGGCCGCAGTCGGTGCAGTTCGTGAAGGGGTAGCGATGGCGGCGATTGGCGGCGTCGAAGAGTTCGGCGCGGCAGGCAGGGCAGGTGGCCAGGTCGGGCAGGACGAGCACGCTGCGTTCGCCGCCGCCGTCGGAGTGACGGATCTCGAAGCCACTGTAGCCGGCGGGCGGCAGCCAGGCATGCGCCAGCCGGACGATGCGCGCCACGGCCGGCGCCTCGGCAGGAAGTCGGGCGAGAAAGGCTTCCAGGCGATCGGCGTTCCCTTCCACCTCGATGAAGACGCCGCGCGTGTCGTTGATCACCCAGCCGTGCAGCGCCAGTTCGTTCGCCAGGCGGTAGACGAAGGGGCGAAAACCGACGCCCTGCACCGCGCCGTGAATCTCGACGCGCAGGCGGCTATCAGATGTGTGATCCTGTCCGTGGTCTGAGCTTTGCGGTGAGGCGTTCATGGTGATGATTCTACACAGCCCCCGGCAGCTTTGAGAAACTCATGCGGCGGAGGGTCCTTCGACATTTGCTCGTGTGACGTGCCGTAGGCTGGGGTTGCGAGCCGGAAAACATAGAATTGGCCCTGTATCGCGATCGGCGTACTGCAACACACTCTCAACACATCTGTAACTCACCCCCGTATACTGAGTTGACATCTGTCCCGCCACCATATGCCGGTCTGCATGGTTTCTACAGGACTGTTACTCTGCGATAGAATGACATTTGCCCCTGCAAAGCGGCCTGCAAGTAGTGCATAGTGGGTGCTGGATACTTCAAATTGGGAAACGTTTGTTGTTAGTTGTCAGAATTTCATTGACAAGACCCGGTAGGAGGTCGAACCGTGAAAGTAGCTGTACTCGTCAAACAAACGCCGGACACGGCCGAACTGCCCAAGGTTTCGGCCGACGATGTCCGCAGCGGCAGCGTCAAGGCGACCATGGTCATCAACCCGTGGGACGAATTCGCCGCCGAGGAAGCCATTCTCTTGGGCGAGCGTTTTGATGCCGATTCCGTAGCCATCAGCATGGGCTCACCCGACGCCGTCGACGCGCTGAAGCACGCGCTGGCCATGGGCGTGGGCGCCGCGGCACTGGTCGACAACAGCGCCATCACCGGCGGCGACATGTGGACGACCGCCGCCGCATTGGCCGGCGCCGTCAAGGCTGAGGGCGCAGACCTGGTCATCACCGGCAAGCAGAGCGTCGACGACAATAGCGGCGCGGTCTATGCCGGCGTGGCCGCCAGGCTCGGCTGGCCGCTGATCAGCGCCGCCACCAAGGTCGTGGACGTCGCCGATGGCAAGATCACCGTGGAGCGCATGGTCGAAGGCGCGCAGGAGACGATTACCGTCAGCCTGCCGGCTGTGGTCAGCGTGGGCAAGGAGATCAACGAGCCGCGCTATCCCAGCTTCATGGGCATCCGCAAGGCGAGCAAGGCCAACATCCCGGCCACGCCGGCCGGTGACCTGGGCGTTGCCTCCGGCAGCGGCAAGACGCAGTGGTCCAACATCCGCAAGCCCGAAGAGCGCAAGACGGAGTGCGTCATCATCGACGGCGCCTCGGTCGAAGAGAAGGCCGCCAAGCTGGCCGACGCGCTCATGGCCGAGAAGGTTATCTAGGAGAACGCACCATGTCCGTACTGGTTTGGATTGAACAAAGCAAGAGTGGCCCGGTCGCCAATTCGTTCGAGGTGCTGGGCAAGGCGCGTGAGATTGCCTCCGCGATGGGCACGCAGAGCGTGGCTGCCGTCGTCGGCGGTGATACGAGCGTGTCGGCTGCCGAAGCCGGCAGATACGGCGCCGACGTCGTCATGACCTTGAGCAGCCCTGTCCTCGCCGACTTCCGCCTGAGCGCCTACGTCAAGGCCCTGCGCGCCGCCATCGACGCCGCGGGCGCCACCGTCGTGCTCATGGCCGCCACCGTGCGCGGCCGTGAAGTCGCGGCCATGCTCGCCGGCGAACTCGATGCCGGTTACGCACCCGATGTCGTCGACCTGCGCGTCGACGGCGGCAAGTTGGTCGCCGTGCGCTCGGTCTATTCCAATAACATCCTCACCGACGTCACCTTCACCAGCCCGGTGCAGGTCGTCAGCGTGCGCCCGCGCTCCTTCCCCATGCCGGAAGCCGGCGCGGCGGGCGGGGAGAGCAAGGCCGTCGACCCCGGCGTCAGCGAAGGCGACGTCAAGGAGACGCTGGTCGAGGTCAAGTCCACCGACAGCGGCGAGATCAGCCTGACCGATGCGTCGATCATCGTCTCTGGCGGGCGCGGTGTGGCGCAGGACCCGGCCAAGGGCTTCGAACTCGTGGCGCAGTTGGCCAGCGTGCTCGGCGCGGCCGTGGGCGCCAGCCGCGCCGCGGTCGATGCGGGCTACATTCCCTACAAGCACCAGGTCGGCCAGACGGGCAAGACCGTCAAGCCGGATCTCTACATCGCGGCCGGCATCAGCGGCGCGATCCAGCATCTGGCTGGCATGGGCGGCAGCAAGATCATCGTCGCCATCAACAAGGATGGCGAGGCGCCCATCTTCGAGAAGGCCAACTACGGGATCGTCGGTGATCTCTACCAGGTGCTGCCGGCCCTCTCCGCCGAGTTCAAGAAGCGCATGGGTTGAGTTTCGCTCCTGCGTCAAAATCGTCTTTCTTGCGCGGCGATGGGGTCTCCCGTCGCCGCGCTGCTATTGGTAGCGCCATTCGCATCCAGTCAGTGACGACGGGCTTTGTGCAGTTCCGGTGCGGGCGCTCCGGTCATCTACCGCTGCTGTGATAAAATCAGGCAAAATGTTCCGATTTCAGCGTCACGAGAAATGGTATCGCGTATGTTAGCCGAAGCTGTCCAAGCGCCTGCACTCGCCTATAACGCCCATTTTCGCTGCTTTCGCGGCTGCCCGGGCGAATACTCCGTCTACGAGGTGATGTACACCTGCCCGACCTGCGGCGGATTGCTCGAGGTTCACCACGACGTTGCCGCCCTGCGCGACCGCAGTGCCGACGAGTGGAAGCGGCTGCTCGAACGTCGCGCCGGCACATCGGTCTGGCCCTACGGCAGCGGCGTGTGGGGCATGCGCGAGTGGGTCATGCCCGACCTGCGCGACGAGAATGTCGTCAGCATGTACGAGGGCAACACCAATCTCTACTGGGCGGAGCGGCTGGGCCGTGAGATCGGCCTGCCCGACCTGTGGGTCAAGCTCTGCGGCAACAGCCACACGGGGAGCTTCAAGGACCTGGGCATGACCGTGCTCGTCAGCGTCGTCAAGCAGATGATGGCGAGCGGAAGCAGCCCGGTCAAGGCCGTCGCCGCGGCCAGCACGGGCGACACCTCCGCCGCGCTCGCCGCGTATGCCGCCGCCGCCGGCATCCCGTCGATCATCTTCCTGCCGTCGGGCAAGGTGAGCACGGCACAGTTGATCCAGCCGGTGGCCAATGGCGCGCACGTCCTGGCGCTCGACACCGACTTCGACGGCTGTATGCGCATCGTCAAGGAAGTGACGCAGGACAACAGCATCTACCTGGCCAACTCCATGAACAGCATCCGCATCGAGGGCCAGAAGACGGTCGGCATCGAGATCGTGCGCCAGTTCGAGTGGGAGGTGCCGGACTGGATCATCATTCCCGTGGGCAATCTGGGCAACATCAGCGCGCTCTACAAGGGCTTCAAGTTGATGATGGAGCTGGGCTTGATCGGCAAGATGCCGCGGCTCGTCGCGGCGCAGGCGGGCAAGGCCAATCCCTTCTATCGCAGCTTCCTCAACGGCTTCCAGGAGAAGGTGGCGATCCAGGCCGACAAGACATTGGCCTCCGCCATCCAGATCGGCGACCCGGTGAGCTACGAGAAGGCGGTGCAGGCCGTCGTCGAGAGTAACGGGCTGGTCGAAGCGGTCACCGAGCACGAGCTGGCCAACGCCGCCGCGCGCGCCGATCTCACCGGCATGTACACGTGCCCGCACACGGGCGTGGCGTTGGCCGCGCTCTTCAAGCTCATCGGCCGCGGCGAAGTGAAGTCAACAGACCGCGTCGTCGTCATCTCGACCGCGCACGGCCTCAAGTTCACCAGCTTCAAGGTTGGCTACCACGAAGGCAAGCTCGACGAGGTGGAGAGCGAACTGGCCAACCCGCCCGTCTACCTGCCGGCGGATGTGAAGGTGGTCAAGGAAACGATCGCGCGGAAGCTTCAACTGTAACCGTACGGGCCGTCTAATGCCGATTCTTTATCGCTACTTCGGGCTGCTGATTCTGGTCTATTCCAACGAACATGAACCGATTCACGTTCATGGACGTTACCAAGGCACTGAAAGCAAAGCTGAATTGATCGTTGTCGATGGACAGGTAGTAGAAATACGCATCGTGCGTGTGCCGGGCAAAAAGCCCCTGGCGACGCCGCAGTTACGTGATTTTCAGTTGATTGTTGAGCAACACGCTGAGGAGATCGTGCAAAAATGGATCGACTACTTCATCCTTCATCGGCGGATATCGCCGGAGGATATCACACGGCGGATCCGCTGACGTGGCCCCCCGAATTCGTACTGGCAGTTACTGCTGTCGAACATGTGGCAGCGCATCGTCTGAGACTCACATTCAGCGATGGCTACGCGCGCGAGATCGACTTCGAGCCATTTCTGACGAGTTCAGTACACCCACAGATCCGACAATTTCTTGATCTTGAGAACTTCTTGGATTTCCGGCTAGAGGATGGGGACTTGGTTTGGGGCGAGTATGAACTCTGTTTCGCCATTGCCGACCTCTACACAGGGCAGCTTTGACGCGCTACCATTCACCGCCTACTGCCCGGTATTCGACTATGTCACAGCCAAACTCGCCAATCGCCTATAGCCCCACTTCTTTCTCCCAAGGGCGTATGGACTTTACCTGGGAGGAACTGAGCGACGAGGAGCGCGCCCAGGCCTACGCCGACTGGGACGCCGGCAAAGGGCTCATCGGCGGCGACCCGCGCATGCGGCCCGGCTCGCACCTGCTGCCGCCGTGGGGCATCGACCAGCCCTTCTTCCGTGCGCTGGCGCTCGACGACACCCGCGGCAACAATGGCACGGCCTTGCGCGCCCTGCTCGCCTCGGACCGCCCGCTGGAGATCGAGATCGGCTTTGGCCGCGGCGACTTCCTGCTCGACCGCGCCCAACGCCACCCCGAGCGCCTCTTCATCGGCTACGAGACCAAGACCAAGGCGACGCGCCTCATGCTGGCGCGCGTCGAGCGGCTGGCGGTGGAGAGCGCGGGAGAGGGGGAGATGAGGAGAGACGGAGAGCGTTCCGCAGAGGACATCGCCCCTCGCCCCTCGCCCCTCGCCCCTGCCCTCTGGCTCAGCGATGATGATGCGCGCTTCAATCTGCCGCGCGTCATCGACGATGACCGCGTCGCGATGTTCCACATTCTCTTTCCCGACCCGTGGTGGAAGAACGAGCACAAGGTCAGGCGCCTTTTCTCGCCGCCCTTCGTCGACCTGCTGGCGGCCAAGCTGCGCCCCGGCGGCCTGCTCCATTTTAAGAGCGACGTGCAGGAATATGGCGAGCTGGTGCGCTACCTGGTGGAAAATCACCCGGCCTTTGCCGCCAGTGACGCGGCGCTGGCGTCTGCGATCGGTGATGCAGTGCCGACGCATCGCGAGCATTGGTGCCGGCGCCACGGTAAGCCCGTGTGGGCCTACTACTTCGCGCGCCGATGACCGTCGAGCTATCCTGGCCGGGCAAGCGTCCGCCGGCGCCCGTCGCAGCCGCGCAGCCCCACCTCGTCGAGACCTTCGAACCGTTCCGGTTTGCGAACCCGGCATCGCCCCTCGCCCCCCGCCCCTCGCCCCCCCTTCCCAACGCCCTCTACCACGGCGACAACCTGCCCATCCTGGCGCACCTGCTCGACAGCGGGTTTGGCGGCAAAGTACGCCTCATCTACGCCGACCCGCCCTACGACAGCGGCATCGACTGGACGCGCAAGGTGCGACTGCGCCGGCCGCGACGCCGCGGCGTCGATCCCGTCGTCATGCAGCAGGTGCAGTATGGCGACACGTGGCCGGAGGGTGCGTACCTGCAATTCATCTATGAGCGGCTGCCGCTCCTGCGTGCGCTGCTGGCCGAGGACGGCAGCCTGTGGCTCCACTGCGACCACCGCCGCGCCCACCACCTGCGCTGCCTGCTCGACGAAATCTTTGGCGCTGAGAATTACCTGAACACGATCACCTGGCGCAGCCAGACCGCGCGCGGCGCCAAGGTCAACGCCTTCTACTTCCCCAACAGCGCGCACACGATCCTGGTCTATGGCCGCAACCGCGCCGCGCCGACGTGCTGGCACCCGCCGCGCAAGCGCATCGTGCTTAGCGAGGCGGAAGCTGCCGCAGCCTTTATGCGCGACGAGCGCGGCTTCTTCCGCACCTCGGATCCCGGCACCTACTCGTTCGACAGCCTCGTGCGGCTCCACGCCGAGGGCCGGCTCTATGCGCCCTACGGCGGGGAGGTGCGCGTCGACGCGACGCAGCAGCGCGTCTACGCCTCCAACGGCGGCAACCTGGGCGTCAAGTACTACCTGGCCGATCTCGGCGACGGCCGCCACCAGGTCGAGCGCGCGGTCGACAACGTGTGGGACGACATCCCCGGCCTGGGCACGACGCCGGGCGAAGACCTGGGCTACCCGACGCAGAAAACCGAGGCGTTGCTCGAACGGATCATCGCCACGGGCAGCAATCCCGGCGACCTGGTGCTCGATCCGTTCTGTGGATCGGGCACGACGCTGGCTGTGGCCGAAAAGCTGGGCCGGCGCTGGATCGGCTGCGATGCGGGACACGGGGCGATCCAGACGGCGACGCGGCGGTTGCAGGCGGTGGTGGCGGGGAAGTTGGGGGAAGAGAATGGTCAATGGTTAACGGTCAACGGTCAATGGTCAATGGGTGATGGCGGCGGTGGATTTGCCGTGTTCGCGTCCGGTGACGAGGCGACAGCCACAGCCGCCGCGCCCGAAGTGCGCCTCTCGATTACCCGGATCGACGGGGCACCGGCTACAATAGTCGTCGCCGTGGATGCGGTGCGTATGCCGGCACTCGACGGCGCAGCGGGCGAACTGGCCGCCGAAGAATGGCCGGCACTGGTCGACAGCATCGCCATCGACCCGGTCTATGACGGCGACGTCCTGCGTGTGACGACGGCCGATGCCCCGCTCAAGAAGCGGGAGAGCGTGCGGGGCGAGTATGCCGTTGTCCTGCCGGCGCTCCCGGCGACCGTCGCCGTGCGTGTCGTCGACATTATGGGCGGCGTGAGCGTGACGACGTTAACGATTGAGGATAGTTGAGTTATGGCGACACCGGTTTTGACGGTTCTGGAGGAAGACAAGCACGCCTGGTTTGCGGGGCGCACGCGCGCGATCCTGAAATATCTCGACGCCGAACTGGGGCCGGCCGATCCGGCCCGCCCGCGCAAGGTGCTCGACCTGGGCGGTGGCGCCGGCAATATGGCGCACCACCTGGCGCACTATGGCGAGGTCATCAGCATCGACTTCAATCCGCGGCCGATCCCGGTGGCACAGAGCCGCGGCGTCACCGTGCTGCAAGGGTCGGGCGACAGCCTGCCCTTCCCCGATGGCGAGTTCGACGTGGTGGCGCTGCTTGACACGGTGGAGCACATTCCCGACGAACTGGGCGTTTTTGCTGAGTGTGCGCGCGTGCTCAAGCCGGGCGGCGTGCTGCTCGTCACCGTGCCGGCCTATATGTGGCTTTGGAGCTATAACGACGAGATCAACGCGCACCAGCGCCGCTACACGACCTACGAGTTGCAGCAGAAGCTCGCGCTGACCGGCCTGGCCGTCACGCGCATGAGCTACAATAATTTCTTCCTCTTCCCGGCCGTGGCGGGCGTGCGCTTCCTGCGTCCCTACAACCCCGGCCTGCAAAGCCCGCACCTCACCGACGCCGAGGAAGTCTACCAGGTCGATATGGAGCCGATCCCGGAGCCGGTCAACTCGATTTTGCACGGCGTCTACTGGCTGGAGGCGGAGATTCTCGACCGCGTCTCGTTCCCGTTTGGGATCAGCATTATCTGCGTGGCGCGCAAGTAGGCGAGGTCAACCCGTTTCATGCGCAGACTTTCCGGCGGCGCGCGCCGCCACCTGCTGGTGCTGGGTCTCTACACGCTGCTGAGCGTGTTGCTCACCTGGCCGCTGATCCTGCATCTCACCACGCACATCCCCGGCGTGCCGCAGTGGGCCTTTGACGAATCGACCTTCGTCTGGAACATCTGGTACTTCAAGCAGGCGCTCATCGACGGCCTGCAATCGCCCCTGCACAGCGAGCTGATCTGGTACCCGCTGGGCATCGACCTGATCCTGTACACCTACAACTTTTACCACGTCCTGGCCGCCATGCCGCTGGCGCTGGCGACGAGCCTGCCGCTGGCCAACAACGTGACGCTGCTCGCCAGCACCGTGTTGAGCGGGTATGGGACGTGGCTGCTGGTGAGCTACTTATTGGGGAGATTGGAGATTGGAGATTGGAGATTAGGGAGTGGCCGGGCGTCGACCCTGGGCGGCTCCAATAACGCGAATGCTCAATCTCCCAATCTCCCAATCTCCAATCTCCAATCTCCTAATCTCAACTCCCCACTCTTCTGGTCCGCCTTCGTCGCCGGCGCGATCTACGCCTTCGCCTCCAATCGCTCCGTCTATGCCGCGCTCGGCCACTATGACATGGTGACGACGCAGTGGATCCCGTTCTACGCGCTGGCCCTGCTGCGCATGCTGGATGGCGGCCTTGCTCCAGCCCGGCGCCGCCATTGGGCCGTGCTCGGCGGAGTCTTCTTCGCCCTTACCGGCCTGGCCGAAATGATCAGCGCGCTCTTCCTGGCCATGTTCACGTTGATTGCGGTTCTGGCGTGGATCTTTTCGACGCAGAGGCGCAAAGGCACAGAGAAACATGAGTCAGAGCGAGACCCCAATCTCCAATCTCCCAATCTCCCAGTCTCCCAGTCTCCGACCATCCGCGCCACGCTGCTGAACTTCCTCATCCTCGCCCTCGTCGCCTTCGCCCTCTGGGCGCCGGCGCTGATCCCGATCCTGGGCGCGTTCTTCACCGCCGACTACGACTTGCAAGGCTGGGGCGATGCGCTCATGCTCAGCGCGGACCTGCGCGGCTGGTTCACGGCGACGGTCTTTCACCCGCTCTTCGGCGGCGACATCGTCCAGGAGTTGCGCCTGGTGCAACAGCGGGCGGCCAACCCGGAGCTGTCCGGCTTCCGCGACGTCAACACCGTCTTCCTGGGCTGGGTGACGCTGGCGCTGGCGCTGATCGGCGCGTTTGTTTACCGGCGCAAGGTCGCGGTGTGGATCTGGACGAGCGTCATTTTTGGCGTGCTGACGCTGGGGCCGCTGCTGCAAATCAACGGGCGCTATCGCTTCGACCTCGACGGGCTGGAGACGACGGTGCCGCTGCCCTTTGCCCTGCTGCACTTCATCCCGGTGATCAAGGCCAACCGCGCACCGAACCGCAACAGCGTCATTCTCATGCTGGGGCTGGCGGTGCTGGCCGGTTATGGCGTCTACTGGCTGATGACGCGGCTGCGCGCAAGCGATCGCGCCGCATGGACGGCATGGCTGCGCCCGGCGCTGGCAGTGCTGTTGGCCGCCGCCGTGATCTTCGAGCACATGGCCGTGCCGCTGCCCCTCTCCGACGCACGCGTGCCCGCCGTCTACGACCAGATCGCGGCGACGCCGGGCGAGTTTAGCGTGATGCAGGTGCCGCTGGGCTGGCGCAACAGCTTCGGCGTCTTCGGTCCCGAGCAGACGCAGTTGCAGTATTACCAGACCGGGCACGGCAAGCCCATGCTCGGCGGCAACATCAGCCGTGCGCCCGAGTTCAAGATGGAGTACTTCCAGCGCATCCCCTACTTCCAGGCGCTCACCGAGATCGAATTTGGCCGGCCCGTGGCGCCCGAAGTGCTGGAAGCCGCCGCCATGCAGGCCGAAGACCTCATGTATCTCTACGACACGCGCTACGTGCTGCTCTTCCCGCCCATCCCCGGCCGCCCGCCCTATGAGGACACGTGGCAGGCCTCGTGGGACTTCGTGAAAGACACGCTGCCGCTGGAGGAGACGCCCTTCTGGGCACAGGACGGCATCGAGGCCTACCGCGTGCGCCAGCCCGCGGGCGGCGACCAGTTCTATCTCAACCTGGGCGAGGCCGGCACCTATCCCTATCGCGGCGAGGGCTGGGACGCGGCCGAGGTCGACACGCCCTACGAAGAGAGCGCCATCTGGGCGACGGGCACGCAGAGCCGGCTCTTCATCCCGCTGCGCCAGGTCGACCCGGAGCAGACCTACGGTGTGCAGCTTCGGGCCTACCCCTTTGTCTATCCCGGCGCGCCGGCGCAGAACGTCACGCTGAGCGTCAACGGTCAGCCGTTGGCGGCGCAGCCCCTGGCCGACGGCTGGCAGGAGCTTGGCTGGCAGGTGCCCGGCGCCCTGCTCGTCGACGGGCTCAACCGGCTCGACCTGAGTTGGGAGCATGCAGCAGCCCCGCGCGACGTCATTCCCGGCGACCGCCAGATCGGCACGACCGGCGTGCAGTTGCCCATCGACGCCGATCTCAAGGCCTTTGCCGACGGCGGCTTCATTGCACTCTTCGATGAGACAGGCGAGCAGAGCGACGGCTCGGCCGGGCGCCGCGGCGTCAACGTCACGGTGCTGGACCCGCAAAGCGGCGCGGTGGTGGAGAAGGAAGGGTTTGACACGACGGCATCTGCTGTGGAGAGCGAGAAACTGGCGGCATTTCTGGACGAGATTCCGGCCGGATCTCCCGTGCTCGTCGTCACCTATGGCGATGCATCGGCCTATCTTGGCGAGGACGCGCTGGCCGCACTCGGCACGATCGGCGCGGCGCTGACGGCCGACGACGTGCGCGATGCCTACTTCGCGATTGCGGGCGTCAAGGACGGGTCACCCGGCAGTGCGGCGCAGGTCGTCGACGCCAACGACGCGTTCCTGCGCGTCAGCCTCAACCGCGATCGCCGCCCGTTGGCCGCTGCCGTCGATTGGATCAGTGTGGGGAAGTAAGCAATGGTCAACGGTCAATTGTCAATGATTGCCGACAACGAACCGATGGATCAGTGTGGGAAGTGAGTAATTGTCAACGGTCAACGGTTAACGGTCAATTGTCAATGGTAGCTGACAGCGGAGCGACTTTCCTCGTTGACAATTGGCAATTCACCATTGACTAGCGGCGCTCGAATTGCGCGTGATAGATCGCCATGATGCGCTCCCACGGCAGGGCGCTGGTGCGCAGGCGGGCGATGGTGTACATGGCCTTGTAGATTTCGAGCTTGCTGATCTTGCTGGCGCCCTCGGTGCGATTGACAAAGGTGATGGGCACTTCGCCGGTGCGGAAGCCGGCACGCTCGACCCAAAAGGCCATCTCGACCAGGAAGCTGTAGCCGCTGCTGAAGATGGCGTCGAGATCGACGGTCTCCAGCACCTGGCGGCGATAGCAGCGAAAACCGGCCGTGCAATCGCGGGCCGTCACGCCCAGGATCGTGTGCGCAAGCGTGTTGGCCGCATAGCTGATGAACTTGCGCAGCGGCGGCGAGCCGACGACAGCCCCGCCCCGCACGTAGCGGCTGCCGATGACCAGGTCGTAGCCGGACGCCGCCTTGTCGATGAGCGCCGGCAGGCTCTCCGGGCTGTGGCTGAAGTCGGCATCCATGGTGCAGATGTAGTCGTAGCCGTGTTCGAGGCCGTAGCGGAAGCCGGCGCGATACGCCGTGCCCAGCCCAAGCTTGCCGGCGCGGTGGAGGACGTGAACGCCCGGATCGCAGGCGGCAATGGCGTCGGCAATGGCGCCGGTCCCGTCGGGTGAGCTGTCGTCCACGACGAGCACATGGACGTCACCAGGCAAGGCGCGCAGGCGACCGACCAACCGCGCCAGGTTTTCACGTTCGTTGTAGGTCGGCACCACCATGAGTGCCCGGCCCTGCCAGCTTGGCGTCATGCGCAGAGAACTTTCGTCAGAACCATAACCAGATCATTATCTGTGAATCGAGAAGCATGGGCAAATCACAGCCGCTGACTGCCGCAGACAGACAGATCGCCTTTGTGCTCGGCGCCATCGTGGCCGGTCTCTATTTCCGCGCCGTGCCGCTCGATCTGCTGCCGGGTGATGCCGGTGAGTTCCAGTTCGCCGCATGGAACTTTGGCCTGGCGCACGCCACCGGCTACCCGCTCTACATGATCGTGGGCGGGCTGTGGCAACACCTGTGGGCCGTCATCGGCGTGTCGCCTGCGGCGTCGCTGAACCTGCTCAGCGCGATCTACGGCGGCGCGGCCGCGGCGTTGCTCTTCTTGCTGCTGGCGCGCGCGCTGCCGGGTGACCCCGTTCCTCGGCGGCTGGCCGCCGCCCTGGCTGCCACGTACCTCGCCGCCAACCCGACCTTTCGCAGCCAGGCATTGCAGGCCGAAGTCTACACGCTCCAGGCGCTGCTGCTCGTCGCGGTCTTCTGGGCGGCGTGGCGGCTGCCCGAAGGCGAGACGCCGCGTGCGGAGGCGACGCGCTTTGCCGGGCTGGCCTTCATCTACGGGCTGGCATTGACCCACCACGCCACGGCGCTGCTGCTGGCGCCGGCGCTGCTGCTCTATCTCTTCTTGTGGCAGCGCGACTGGTGGCGCAACGGCCGGGCGTGGGCGCTGGGCATTCCCGCCGGGCTGGCGCCGTTGCTGCTTTATCTCTACGTGCCGCTCCGCAGCGGGCCGGACGCCTCGCCCTGGTACCATCAGCGGCTGGGCGACGGCGTGCTGACGCTCTACACCAACACATGGCCGGCCTTTGTCGATTTCGTCACCGGGCGATCGATTTCCGTGGGCTTTCATGGTGCCGCCACGGCGCTGGACGGCGTGTCGACCATGCTGCTGCTCTGGCTGCGTCACTTCGAGTGGACCGGGCTGCTGCTCATCGGCATCGGCCTCTTCGTGCTTGTACGGATGCGCAACTGGCCCGTGCTGGCCATGACCGGCGTTTATTTTGTGCTGCTCCAGATATTCAACCTCTTCTACGCCATCGGCGACATCTTCGTCTACTACATCCCGCTCTACCTGGTCGCCTGCATCTGGATCGGCTATGGCGGCGCGGGTATCGCCATGGGCTTTCGCTTCGATACGCCGCCGGCCACGGAGAGCGCAGCCGGCCCATCATCCGAAGGTCGCCGGCAGTGGGGCGTGGCCTTGCTGGCTCTGCTCTTCTTTTTCCCGGCGCAGCTATGGTTGTCCTATGCGCCCATCTTCGACCAGCTCAAGATCGACAGCGAACGCACGCGCGCCGGCTGGGAGCAACTTCTGGCCGCCGGCGCGCCGCAGGATGCCATCCTCGTCAGCAACGACCGCAACGAGATCGTCCCGCTCTTCTATTTCCAGCACGTAGAAGGCCGCGGCCAGGGTCACATCGGCCTCTTCCCGCTCATCGCCCCCGGCGCGCGGTTTGCCGACATCGGCGCCACGCTCCAGACCGCGCTCGCCGACGGCGCGGGCCAGCCGGTCTATCTCATCAAGCCCATGCCGGGGCTGGAGGCGCGCTTTGCCCTGGCGCCGCGCACGGAGCCGCTCGTGGAGGTGCTGGGCGACGCGGCGAGTACCCCGCCGGCCCGCGCGCTCGGCCTGGAGTACGGCCCCTTGCGCCTGCTCGGCTACGACTGGGCGCCCACCGCCGAGGGCATCGAGGTTGCGCTGCACTGGCAGGTGCAGGAGAAACCGGCTGCAAACTACACCACGACGGTTCAACTCTTCGATGCGAGCGGCGACAAGCTGGCGCAGGATGACCGCCCGCCCGGCGGCGACTTCTATCCCACGTCGCTGTGGAAGCCGGGCGAAACGCTGGTCGACCGCCGCCTGCTGACCCTGTCGGAAGGCACGCCGGTGCGTATGCTCGTCGGTATGTACAGCGGTCCCGACGCCACGTTGCTGGCGCCGCCGCTGGAAATCGACATCGAACCGGCGGGCGTCGAATGAGTGCGCCCGCGCGTGCCATTCGCATCGACGGCCCGCAGTTCAAGGACGAGATGGGGCGCACCGTGCTCCTGCGTGGCGTGAATCTCGGCGGCAGCAGCAAGGTGCCGACGCAACCGGATGGCGCCACGCATCTGGCGGCGGGTTTCTTCGACCACCGCGCTATCTCCTTTGTCGGGCGCCCCTTCCCGCTGGCGGAGGCGGACGAGCACTTTGCCCGGCTGCGGGCCTGGGGCTTCAACTTCCTGCGCCTGATTGTCACCTGGGAGGCCATCGAGCATGCCGGGCCGGGCCAGTACGACACCGCCTATCTTGACTACCTGGAAGCCATCGTGGCCAAGGCGGGCGAGCATGGCCTGGCGCTCTTCATCGACCCGCACCAGGATGTGTGGAGCCGCTTCTCCGGCGGTGACGGCGCGCCCGGCTGGACGCTGGAGGCGGCGGGCTTCGACCTGCCGTCGCTGCATGCCACGGGCGCGGTCATCGTGCATCAACTGCACGGCGGCCCGCTGCCACCCATGATCTGGCCGACGAACGGCAGCAAACTCGCCGCCGCCACCATGTTCACGCTCTTTTTTGGCGGCAACGACTTTGCCCCGCGCGCTCTTGTCGACGGTGAGCCGATCCAGGAGTTCTTACAGCGCCACTACCTGGGCGCGATCGAGCAGGTTGTGCGCCGTCTGCGCCGCTTTGCGCACGTTCTCGGCTACGACACGATGAACGAGCCGCTGCCCGGCTACATCGGTCACGCCGACCTGGGCAAGCGCGTCGGGCGGCTGGCCATGGGGCCGACGCCCACGCCGCTGCAATCCATGGCGCTCGGCGACGGGCTGGCGCAGGAGGTCGCCGAATGGCCGCTCACCTTCGGCGCGCTGCGCCTGCCGGGGCGCGTGCGCCTGAACGCGCAGGGCGTGCGTGCCTGGCAAGCCGGCGCCGGCTGCATCTGGCGCGAGCATGGCGTGTGGGATGTCGACAACAGCGGCCTGCCGCGCCTGTTGGAGCCGGGCTATTTCGCCCAGGTGCATGGCCGGACCGTCAACTTCACGCAGGATTACTACTACCCCTTTGCGCGGCGCTTTGCCCGCCACGTGCGCGCGCTCGACAATCGGGCCGCCATCTTCGTGCAGAGCGAGGTCACGCACGACCCGCCGCGGTGGGATGGCGCCGATGCCGGCGCGCTCGTCTATGCGCCGCACTGGTACGACGTGATGGCGCTCTTCCGCTGCGAATACCTGCCGTGGCTGGCGCTCGACACGCTCAAGGGCAGCGTCGCCGTCACGCCGCCGCTGATCCGCCGCGCCTTTGCCGCGCAGATGAGCGCGTTCCGCCGCGCGTCCGCCGAACGGCTGCACGGCGCGCCCGTCGTGCTGGGTGAGTTCGGCGTGCCGTTTGACATGCACGGCGGCCGCGCCTTTCGCACCGGCGATTTCAGCGCGCAGGAGCAGGCGCTCGATCGCTCCTTCCGCGCCGTGGAAGGCGCGCTGCTCAGCAGCACGCTGTGGAATTACACCGCCGACAACAGCAACGCGCACGGCGACCAGTGGAACGGCGAGGATCTCTCCATTTTCAGCCGCGACCAGATGCGCGATGACGGCGATCCGCGCTACAACGGCGGGCGGGCGTTAGCGGCAGCAATCCGCCCCTACGCCCGTGCCGTCGCCGGGGAAGCGCTGACCATGTCCTTTGATCGGACACGTCGCCGCTTCGAGTTCTCCTTTGTACACGACCCGGCCATCGCCGCGCCGACGGAGATCTTCGTGCCGCGGCTGCACTTCGGGCGCGGCTGCATGGTGCAGGTTTCCGACGGCAGCTACACGCTGGACGAAGCCACCGAGACGCTACACTACACCCACGACCCAGCCCAGGCCATCCACACGCTGCGGATCGACGGCCTCTAGCGCCTGCCAGCGTCGATCGGCGGCAGCGGTACAGTGCGTTTCCGGTCATCTGTGCTAGAGTGAATTGGAACGACACGCGAGCCGACCAGAAATAACCGGACCACATGACCAAGAGCGAATTCGCCATCTCACAGCCCTGGCGCACCGACACCGCCGGGCCGCAGCGCTGGATCTTCAGCCACGTACGCCGCAACTGGCCGATCGTGCTTGTCATCGTCGCGGGCGCGGCGGGCAACGCCATGCTGGCCGCTGCCATCCCCATCTTCACCGGCCGCGCCTTTGACGCCGTCACCGGCGCCGATCCCGACCTGAGCAAGTTACTCTTGCCATGCCTCCTGCTGGTGGGCAGCCAGATGATTCGCTCGAGTCTCCAACTCGGGCGCAACTTCGGCAGCGAGGTGCTGGGGCAGCGGCTGGAGCGCGATTCGCGCCGCGAACTCTATGGCGAGTTGCTGGGCAAGAGCATGGGCTTCCATGACATGAACGCTACCGGCGAGGTCATGGCGCGCGCCACCAATGACGTGCGCGAACTGGCCCTGATGATGGCGCCAGGGCTGAACCTGGTCGTCGGCTCGGGCATCTTTTTGATCATGCCCATCATCGTCGCCCCGCGCTATCACCCGAGCCTGGTGGTCGTGCCCGTTTTGTTCGCCATCGGCTACATGATCTCCATGTGGTTCTATCTGCGCTCGCTGCGCCCGGTGACGGCGGCGGTGCGCAGCAGCTTCGGCCAGATGAACGCGCGCCTCACCGAAGCGGTGGAGGGTATCGAGACCGTCAAGGGTGCGGCACAGGAGGATCGCGAGATTGCGATCTTTGAGCACAACGCGGCCCGCGTGCGCGACGCCATCGTGAGCCAGGCGCGCGTGGAGGCGCGCTTCCTGCCGCTCCTGTTGCTGGCGGTGGCGACCGGTTTGGCTTTTGGCCAGGCGCTCTATCTCTACGGGCAGGGCACCATCACCGTCGGCACGCTGGCCGCGTACATCGGCCTCATTTCGCTCTTCGACTTTCCGGTCTTCACGTCGCTCTTTGCCTACTCGCAGGTGGCGTCGGGGCTGTCCAGCGCGCGGCGCATCTTGGAACTGGTGCGAGCGCAGGCTGTCGTCGACCGCAACGAGGCGGGCTATGCCGAGCCAATGCACGGTGCGTTGCGCTTCGACCACGTGCGCTTCCAGTACGATCTGGCCGGCGCCGACGAGGTCGCGCCGTCGCTGGTCGACGTTTCCTTCACACTGGAGGCAGGTCAGACGCTTGCGCTCGTTGGCCAGACGGGCGCGGGCAAGAGCACGGTAGCCAAGCTCATCAACCGCATCTACGACGTCAACGATGGCAGCATCACCATCGACGGCGTCGACGTGCGCGAGTGGAACCTGGAGACGCTGCGCCGCCAGATCTCGATCATCGAGCAGGACATCTTCCTTTTCAGCCGCACCATTGCCGAGAACATCGCCTTCGGCAAGCCCGAGGCCACCCAGGAGGAGATCGTGGCCGCGGCGCGCGCGGCGCAGGCCCATGACTTCATCAGCGGCTTCCCGGAAGGCTACGGCACGGTCGTCGGCGAGCGCGGCGTCATGCTCTCCGGCGGGCAGCGCCAGCGCATTGCCCTCGCCCGCGCCTTTCTCACCGACCCGGCCATCCTCATCCTCGACGACTCCACGAGCGCTATCGACAGCGCGACCGAGGACCAGATCCAGCGCGCCATCGAGCGCGCCAGCGAGGGGCGCACGACCATCCTCATCACCCACCGCCTGTCGCAGATTCGCTGGGCCGACAAGATCGTCGTGCTGCGCGGCGGCGCCGTGGCAGCCATGGGCACGCACGAGGAGTTGCTGGCGCAGTCGCAGTCCTACCGCGACATCTTCGCCCGCTTCTAGACGCGCCCGGAAATCCTGGCCTCAGAGTCCGTTTGGTAATCCGCAATCTTGACGCAGAGACGCTGAGACGCTGAGACGCAGAGAGAAACGCAGAGAAAAGCACTGCTTTGTTGTCGTGTTCCCTCTGCGAACCTCTGCATCTTTGCGCCTCTGCGTCGAATCCGGTAACTTCCAATCGGACTCTTAGTCAAACACAGAGCGCCAGGCGGCATGAAACGGGGCGATGCGCCCCGTCGTGTCCCCGGCGGTTTCGTGTTTCCTGTTGCACTATCCTGCGGCGCGTTTATCCGCCCAGGCGCTGGAGGACGAGCACGATGAGGATGACGGTGTTGGCGATGCCGATGATCGCGGCAATCTGCCAGAGGCGCATGATGGTGCGGCTGCGCTGCTGCGTGGCGTTGAGCGCATCGAGTTCGACCTGCAACCGCGCCGCCTCGATCTCGCTGACGCCCAGGGCACTGGAGTAGCTTTGCGTCGTGCGGGTGGCGCTGCGTCGTTCCTGGGCCAGTTGATCCTGGGCGAGCTGGCGGGCAGCCAGCGCGTCGGCGAGCTGGCGATCGCGGCTGGCAAGTTCCTCGCGCAGGCGATCGACGCGCTGCGTGAGCAGTTCCGTGCGATTCTGGCTCGACGATTCCCACTGGCTTTTGGCGTTTTGCAGCCGCTCCACCAGCCGGTTCTTGCGCTCCAGCTCCTCTTTCAGCCGTTCAACGCGCCGCCCGCTGCGTTCCTGCGTGGCCTTCAGGTCGGAAGCCAGTTCGTCGCGCTCGCGGGTGAGTTGGTCGACCTGCTTCGCCAGCGCGCTCAGTTCAGCGGCCTGAGTGCTGCGTTCGCCGGCATGCAGGTGGCCCAGTTCGGCCAGTTGCGCTTGGAGCGTGGCCTTCTCGTGCAACGCTGCGTCGCGCTGCTCGCGCGCGATGCGCAGTTCGTGCTCGGCACGGCGCACCTGTTCCGCCGCACGCGCGGTGTCCTGCAGCGAGGAGGCATAGACCGACAGGTTCGAGCGCGCCCGGGCGGCGGCCGTGCTGTCGAGGAGTTGCCGCGCGGTGTCGAATTGCGCCCGCGCCGCCGGATCCGACAGGACGCGATATGCCTCGTTGATGCGCTTTATCTGCTGCTCGGCCAGTTGGTGATGCTCCGGGTTGCGGCTGTAGCGATCCGGGTGAAAGGCCAGCGCCAGGAAGCGATAGCGACGGCGAATCTCGTCGTCGCCGGCCGTGGTCGCGACCCCGAGCACTTCGTAGTGATCGACTGGTGGTGCGGCCATGGTTACTGACACTCCGCAATGAGCACACTGCTCTCGTAGGTGCACCGAGATTTCTCGATGCCCAGCGCATCCTGGAGGATTGCGGAGTCGCCGCTCGTGCTCCATACCAGAACGCTGCTATCACCCAGGCCCCAGTAGAGATCGGTTGCAGTATTGGTTCCGCTCTTCACCCAGACGGTAACCGTTGCGCCGCCGGTCAAGGTGAAGGCGGGGAAAGTGTAGATCTGCGGCGGCTGCGTGCCGTCGCGTAACGTCCAGTTGTGCATGGCCGCGGCATCGCCGCCGCGATTGGTGATCTCGACACGCTGTCCAACGCCGGGAGCGCGGACGTAGATGCGGACGATCTGCGGATTGGCCGGACCAACGGGCGGTGGCGTGGGCGTGTTCGTCGGGGTTGCGGTCGGCGTGTTCGTCGGCGTCGCGGTGGGCGTCCTCGTGGGCGTTGCAGTCGCAGTTGCCGTCGCGGTCGGGGTCACACCGGGCGGCAATGTCGGTGTTGCCGATGGGGTCACGCCGGGCGGCAGGGTGGGCGTATGCGTCGGCGTCGGCGTCTGGAATCCCACGACGACGGGCAGGAAGAGGCAGTCAGCCGTCGAGCAATCCGGCTGTTGGGCATCGACAGTGTGCTGCGCTGCGTACAGGTGTGGAACGCCAGCCCATGCCACCACCGCCAGGATGAACGCCAGCAGCACGGGCCAGCGCGCCGCGCGCCATTTCTTCACATTTGAATCTCGAAATCCCACCGTTCTACTCCTCAGCCGCATTCGAGCCGGCCTCCAGGCGACGCACCCCCGTTTCGGCGCCCGGCTTGCTGCTGTGCGGACCATCCAAAAGGCGAAATACGAGCATGATCTGGAGCAGGTTGGCCACATAGTGGGCAACCATGGGCGCCAAGACGCTATGCTCGAACAGGAAAAGCAGCCCGAATATCGCACCCGCAATCGACGCGCCAACGATTCCCCATGCCCCCTGCGGCAGATGCAGCGCGCCGAAAACGAGGCTCGTCAGAATCACGAGCAACCAGGCCGGCAACAGCGGTGAAAAGCCGCCGATCAACAGGCTGCGAAAGAGCAACTCCTCCAGAATCACGACCGGGATCAGCGCTGCGGCGATGAAATAGAACTCGCGCTGCGTGCGCGGAATGATCATCTCGGAGAAGGTCTTGGAGTAGAGGCGCGTCCCCATGCTATTGCGCACCCACTGCGAAAGGACGTGCAATCCCAATCCCAGCCCAAGACCGATGGCGCCGCCTAGCAAAAGCTGCTGCCACGCGTTCTCCCATGCCCAACCCAGTGTGCGATAGTCCAGCCCGCTGATGGCGCCTAGACCGATGCAGACGCCGATAAGCATGAGCCGCACGACCGCGTCTGCCTTGCTGAGCAAGGGATTGCTTGTCAGCCGCCAGCGCCGCATGAGCATTGCGGTAGCAAAGGTGGTATAGCTGATGAAGACGGTCAGGGCCAGCGTGCCGGCCACGAATACGACGTACATTGATTCTCTTTCACCGCGCCCCGCGCCGCCGGCCGTAATGCGGCGCACACTGGCCCCAAGCCCGCCAAATGCGGTGAGCATACCCATTTGCCGGTCGCATAGAGGTGTGATATAGTGCCACACAATCGAGAAGATTGCATCTTCTCTGGGGCGAGGACAATGGTGTTCTCGCCTTTCTTTTTGCCCGTGCGGGCCCTGCGCACAGCGGTCGAACCTGCCCGCACCCCATCGCTCGTAGCGCCTACCTGTTGCTGGAAGGAGTCTGCCATGTCCTCGTTTCGTCGCCTGGCACGCGCTGCCGTTGCTTCCTTGCTCATTCTTGCGATCCTGTTGCCCGCCGCCCCGGTCGCGCTGGCACAAGCCGCCGCCACGATTCACTATCACCGGCCCGATGGCGCCTACGAAGGCTGGGGACTGCACGTGTGGGGGGCGGCCGCACAGGAGACGCCGTGGGCCGAACCGCTGGCGCCGGCCGGCAGCGACGACTTCGGCATCTTCTGGGAAGTGCCATTGCGCGCCGGCGCCGACGAACTCGGTTTCATCATTCACAACGGCGATGCCAAAGATCCCGGCCCCGATCAGTTCCTGAAGCTCGCAGCCGGGAATGAGGCGTGGGTGGTGTCTGGTGTGCCGGAAGTCTTCCCGGCCCAGGTCGATCCGACTGACCTGCCCACGGGGCTGCCCAGCACGGAGGAGCCGGTCATTGCGCCGGCGTCTGTCTCTTTCCCCGGCAACTACGCGTCATTGCTGGGCGGCGCCGACTGGGAGCCGGCCGACCCCGCCGTGCAGGGAAGCGACCCCGACGGCGACGGCGTGTGGACCTTGACGGCCACCCTGCCCCCCGGTGACTACGAATTCAAGGTCGCGGTCAATGGCACGTGGGAGGAGAACTACGGCGCCGGCGGCCAGCCTGACGGCCCGAACATCGGCTTTTCGGTGCCGGGCGACGGCGGCGATGCGCGCTTTTCCTTTGACCAAAGCACGAAGGCGATTGACGTCACAGCCAATCCACCCACCGGCCCGGTGCCCGTTCCGCAGGCATTTGTCGGCGACAGCGTGATCTACCAGCCGGCCTTGCGCCATGACAGCCGCAGCGACCGCTACCGCACGCCTTTTGGCGCGCAGCCCACCGGCACCGACGTGACCTTGCGCCTGCGCACCGCTGCCAACGACGTGGAAGAGGTGACCTTGCTGTGGGGCAGCGTGAGCGACGGCGTCGTACGCTACGCGCCCATGCAGCCCGTGGCCGCCGACGAACGCCATGCGTGGTGGGAGACGACCGTCAACACCGGCGACGTCCTCGATGTGCTGGCCTATGGTTTTGCCGTGACCGACGGCGGCGCGACGGTCTTTTATGCCGACGACGGGCGTCGCGACGGCGGCCTCGGCCAGAGCTATATGGAGATGCCGGCCGGCGATGTGGGCTGGAACATCTACGTCTACGATCCAGCATTCGAGGCGCCCGAGTGGGCCAAGAACGCAACCATCTACCAGATCTTCCCCGACCGCTTCCGTGACGGCGATGCGAGCAACAACCCCACGCTCGACGACTGGTTCTACCCGGAGGAGTGCGGCGGGCATGCCGTGCCCATCGCACCGTGGAACACCATCCTGCCCGACCCGGAGCCCAACGATCCAGGCCGCAACCCCAAGTACGCCGGCACCTACAACTGCACCTTCTACGGCGGCGACATCCAGGGCGTGGAGCAGGAATTGGACTACCTGCAAGAGCTGGGCGTCACGACGATCTACTTCAACCCGATCTTCGATTCACCCTCCAACCACAAGTATGACGGCCGCGATTACCGCCAGGTGGATGACAACCTGGCCGTGGTGGGCGATCTTTCCGCCAGCAATGAACTGTTCGAGCAGTTCGCCGCCGCGGTCGAAGCGCGCGGCATGAACCTGATCCTCGACGGGGTACCGAATCATTCATCCAGCGACAGTCCCTTCTTCGACAAGTACGCGCGCCACGAAACGCTTGGCGCGTGCGAGAGCGAGGAGAGTCCCTACCGGAGCTGGTACTTCTTCGACCCGGCGCGACCGGCCGGCACGGGTGCCTGTGCGGGCGACGTCAACTACCGCGGCTGGTTCAACGTGGGCACGCTGCCGCAGCTCGACACGGCCAACGAGGAGGTCATCGACAACTGGCTGGGCGAGGAGGGTATCGCGCTCAAGTGGCTCGACGTGCCGGGCGTCGACGGCTGGCGCATCGACGTCGTGCCGGATGTCGTCAATATCAACCCGGACTTTTTCGAACTCATGCGCCAGGCGGTCAAGGCGCAGCATCCCGACGCGCTGCTCATCTCCGAGACATGGCCGGAGGATCAGGCGCGGCTGCGCGTGCTGGGCGACGAGTTCGACTCGACCATGAACTACCGCTTCCGCCTGGCCGTGCTTGGCTTCCTGCGCGACGGCAACTTCGACGACAACGACGGCGGCGTGCCGGCGCTCACCGCCACGGAGTTCGAGGCCGCGCTGCGCGGCATGGAGGAAGATTACCCGCCCGCTGCCTTTGCCACGGCCATGAACCTGCTCTCCTCGCACGATGTCAACCGCGCCGTACGCGTGCTCGACCATGACGGCATCGACTTTGCGGCACTGGAGCCGGTCAACGACTTCGTTGATGGCCGAAAGCGGCTGGCGCTGGCCGCCGTGCTGCAATTCACGCTGCCCGGCGCGCCGACGATCTACTACGGCGACGAGGTCGGGCTGGTTGGCTTTGGCAGCGACGCGATGCGCGACGACCCCTACAACCGCCAGCCCTACCCGTGGCCCGACGCCGAGGGCTACGACAGCCTGCCTGCCTGGCGCCAGCAAGACACGGGTCTCCTGGCCCACTATCAGCAGCTTGGCCAGCTTCGCCAGGAGCACAGCTTCCTGCGCACCGGCTCGTGGGACACGCTGTTGGTGGACGACGCCGGTCTCTATGTCTTCGGGCGCAAGGACGACAGCGGCGCCGCCATCGTCGCCGTGAATCGCGGCGACGCGGAACAGGCGGTGAGCATCGACGTGTCGGGCTATCTGCCGTGGGGCGCCGAACTCAGCGATTCGCTGGGCGAAGCGACGCTGGTCGTCGGCGATGCCGGCAACTTGGGCTTCAGCGTGCCGGCCATGGGCTATCAGGTTTGGGTGACGGACGAGGGTACAGATTTCACTGCACCGTCGACGCCCGAAATCATTGCGGCCGAAGAAGGCAACGCCGGCGTCACGCTGACGATCCAGAGCGACGACACCGCCGATCGCTACGCCGTGCTGCGTTCGTCGGTGGATGGCGGTTTCGCCGAGATCGCCGTGCTGCCGGGCGGCGCCGATCCCGTCGAGTTCACCGATGAAGGGCTGGCCAACGGGACGAGCTACTTCTACCGCGTCGAGGCCGTCGGCGCCAACGGGCTGCGCAGCGCCCCCAGCGCGTCCGTGAAGCTGACGCCGCACGCCATCGTGCAGTCGGTCGTCGTCGAGGAGCCGCTGACGATCCAGCACACGCTCAGCGCAGTGGAACCGTCGCAAGAGACGCGCGCGGCGGTCTTCGTGCCCAGCCTCACCGAGATCACCGGCAGGGCGCCGGGCGTGCTCGTGCAGGCGGGCTGGGCCATGTCCGGCAGCGACGCGTTTACGTGGATCGACGGCGAATACGTCGCCGACAACCAGGGCGGCGGCGACATCTACGCGGCGCGGCTGCTGCCCGACGCCGTGGGCGAGTACGTCTTCAAGTGGCGCGCCTCGTCGACCGGCGGCCGCGAGTGGACGGAAAGCATCAACGAAGGGCAAATGACGGTCGTCGCCAATGCCGACACGGAGGCGCCCAAACCGCCCTTCCGCATCGACGAGATTGCTCGCTCGGGCGCGCTCATTGCGCTGGGCATTCGCGCCTCGCGTGGGGCGGACCTGCACGCGTTCCGCATCTGCAGGACGGATTTGACGGCAGGCGAAGAGGGCTGTGCAGTGCGCGTCGACGTGCCCAAAGCGACAACGATCTACACCGACACAACGGTGACGAACGGCAACACCTACGTTTACACCGTGGCATCGGTTGACACGGCGTACAACGTCTCGGAACCGTCGGCGCCCATCACCCTCACGGCCGAACTGAGCATGGTCGACGTGACCTGGCGCGTGCTGGTGCCGGCCGAGACGCCCATCGACGATACGATCTTCATCGCCGGCGACAGCGCCGAGGCATTCCTGGCGCCCTACAACCCCAGCCTCACGCCCATGACGCCGGCGGGCGACCGGCTGTGGGAATACACGGCCACGTTGCGTGAGGGCACGCCGCTGCTCTACAAGTACACGCGCGGCAGTTGGGAGACGGTGGAGCAGTGGGGTGCGATCAGCGGTTTCGGCAACCGCAGCCTGACTGTTGTCAAGGGGCCGGACGGGACACAACTGGTCGAGGACACCGCCACGGATTGGGGCGCCGAGGGCCCGGACGACCACCGCGCCATCCAATTCTGGCGAGACCCGCTGGTGACGGCCGTCACGCCGGCGCCGGACAGCAGCGGCACGGCGCCAGAGGAAATCACTACCGAGTTTGCGATCAACGTATCGCCCATCGGCGGCGACGCAAGCCAGGTGATTCTCGTGTCCGACGCGGCGGGCAACCCGGTCACCGGCACCGTTGCGCAGAGCAGCGGGCGTTCGTTCACCTTCACGCCCGATGCGTCGCTGGCAGCCGGCGAGTACACGGCGACGGTCTTTAACGTGGAGCAGACCACGCCGATGGTGGCGCCGTATGTCTGGAGTTTCACAGTGGAATAGAGCGTGAAGAAAGCGGTGCTTGATTTTGTTGACAGCGCGAAGTGAATGCACTATGATGTCATTAATGCATTCACTTGGGAGGTGGGCTGAGATGACACAGTTGACCGTCCGTGGAGTCGACGCCAAATTGCATAATGCGCTGAAAGAGACTGCGCAACAGAAAGGCGTGAGCGTCAATCGCGTCGTTTTGGATGCGCTCAGGCAGGCGGCTGGTTTGGAGCCGGCCGGTGGGCAGTCGCAGCAGCGGCACCACGATCTGGATTACCTGGCCGGTACGTGGACGGCAGCCGAATATGACGAATTCATGGCCGCGTTGACCGAAGAACGCTCGATCGATGATGAGCTATGGCACACCAACGCCTGATTCTCGATACATCGGGTTATTCGGCCTTCAGACGCGGACTGGAAGTTGCTGTCGACTGTATCCAGCGCGCCGAAAGGATCTTCGTGCCCAGCATCGTGCTGGGTGAGTTACTATTTGGGTTTGCGCTTGGTAGTCGGCCAGCAGAGAATCGCCAGGAGTTGAATGACTTCCTCAGTAGTTCGCGTGTCGTTGTCTCACCCATCACCCTTGCGACGGCAGAACGCTATGCCCAGATTCACACACACCTACGCGCCGCAGGCAAGCCAATCCCAACCAACGACCTATGGATTGCTGCAAGCACTTGGGAACATGGTGGTGTTCTGCTGACCTCTGATGGACATTTTCACCAGGTTCCGCAGATCATAGTCCAGATGATCATGTGATGGGCCAGCCGCCAGGAGAACGACGCCACATCATGCGGCTTGGTTGGGCAAATTGAGATGGTTATCCATGCGTAGCGAATACAAGACGAGGGTCCATAGCGTGGAGTAGATCACACGGATGGTGGCGCCGTACATGTGGCGCTCTGCGGTGACGGAATAGGAGGGTTTCCACCAACGCATGATTGAGGGCCATCGCCAGGTCGGCGATGGCCCTCAATCATGCGCATTTCCTCAGCACACATGTTCCCTTCAAGCCGCAGAGTGTTACTGAGATGTGAAGAACCGGCGCTCCATCTCGTCGCTGAGATCGAAGATCAGCATGTCCTGATTGCCCATCAACACGGTTGTGATGCGGTCGTCCAGGTAGCGGCCAAGGACAGCGGAATAGCCGTCAAAGTAGCCGCCATTGCCGGCCCACGGACGCCCGAAATACTTGCCCACTACGATGCCATAGCCTGACCCCTGGCCGGAACCATTATCGTCGTGCCAGGTCAGCATATTGCGCAACTCCGTCTCATTCAGCAACTCACCGTTGTAAAGCGCCTCGTTCCAGCGATAGAGATCTTCGGCAGTCGAATAGATGCCACCGGATGCATAGAGAGACGAAACATCAAAGGGGACGGGCGTCGTATCGCGATAGGTTCGGTATCCGAGCGCCAGTCCCTCAGCCGGATCCCCATATCCGCTATGCAACATCCCAAGCGGTTCAAATAGTTGCTGGCGTACAAACTCCCCGTAAGGCTGACCAGAGACGCGTTCTATGATCAGCCCAGCCAGCACGAAACCGCTATGACTCCAGTATCGCCGCTCCCCCGGCTCGAATAGCAATCGATCGTCGCGAAATAGGTCGACGATCTGCTGCGTCGTGGCGCCGTCCCGGGAAAGTTTGAAGGCTGCCGAGGCATCCGACTCGAAGTAGTCGGGCAGACCAGAGGTATGGCTGAGCAGATGGTGGATGGTGATGGGCTGCCAGGCCTCGGGGCAGTCGTCGAGATAGTCACAAATCGGATCCTGGACGCTCAACTTGCCCTCTTGTTCGAGCAGCAACATGGCCGCGGCGGTGAATTGCACACTCATCTCGTAGACTCGAAAGATCGTCTGGGCGGTGTTCGGGATGCCTTGTGCGCGGTCCGCCATTCCCCAGGCCTTGCTCCAGATGATCTCGCCGTCGCGTGCAATCAGCGCGACGCCGTTGAAGTCCCCCGCCGCTTGTTTCTCATCCAGGAACGCCTCGGCGCTCGCCAGGCCGGCTGTCATATCAAAATCCGGCGCATCGTTTGCAGTCGGCGTCGAAATAGCCGCGTCGGTTATCGGCACCATCAAGTGTTCGGCAGGCGTCCCGGCGAACATGATGAACGGTCCGCCGGAATGCGGATCAGTGGAATAGGCAGTCGGATCCCACCGATGCGACGAAGCGATCATGATATGCGGCGGGTCGATCAGCCACTCATTTCCAGCAGGCGGCTCGGCCAGAGATGGATCGTCGTTATCTGCCACGCTGTCGCCCTGAAGCATGTAGGCAAACCCGATGACGTTGAGCGCCTCGCGTTCGGGCCCGAACTCCATGCCAAAGACCTTCAGCCAGTTGGCGTCCAGGCAGCGCGGGTCGTCGGTGGGCGACGATGGGTCGTCGGGGCGGCAAACCCAGCCGTTCGTGCCCGCACGCAGCACCTTGCCTTCGCCCAGCGTGGGGTCGATGGGCCAGTCGATGATGGTGGCGTCTTGCGCGATGACCATAGGCGCCGCGCTCATGGCATTAGCGATCTTGTCGGCGGCATCCTGTGCCGGCACGATCGCGACAGGTACCATGATGTGCTCGGCCGGTGTACCGCCAAACATGATGAACGGTCCGCCCGAGTGGTGATCGGTCGTATAGAGCGCCGGATCGAGCGGGCGGGGCGAGGCCACCATGAGGTGCGGGGGGTCGAGTTGCCATCCCTGGCCGGCCGGCGGCACAAGCGCCGACGGGTCGTCATTGTCGGCCACGCTGTCGCCCATCAGCATATAGGAGATGCCAATGTTGCTCTGCGCCTCGCGTTCGGGGCCAAAGTCCAGGCCGAAAACGTTCAGCCAGTTGGCGTCCAGACAGCGCGGGTCGTCGGTGGGCGACGACGGGTCGTCCGGGCGACAGACCCAGCCGTTGGTGCCTGGGCGCAACTCCTTAGCCTCGCCCAGGGTGGCGTCGATGGGCCAGTCGCGCACGGCGGCATCCGCAGCCACGCTCGAAGGCGCTGCGGTCATGGCGTTGGTGATCTTGTCGGCGGCCGTGAGCAAGGGGGCGGCCATGGGTTGCGTATCGATCGTGTGCGGTTGAACCGGCTGGCAGGCGGTGAGCACCAGCATTCCCGGCAAAGCAAGCAAGTAGAAGCGTTTCATGGGTTTCCTCCTCTTCCCTATCAAACAGTCCGTTTACACAAGTTGTGCTCCATGGGCAGCACCAGGGTCAGCTAGTCACGATCACCTCCTTCCTCGCCGCCACCCGTCCCGGTCGCGCCGGCGATTGACAACATGAACGCCGTAACATCCGGCCAGGTGCGGAAGTAGCGCGTCTCCCCGCTGAGCAGATAAGTCACGCGCACGCGTACCTCACCTTGACCGCAGCCAACCGGCTCGATCCACAAGCGCAGGGTGAACAGATGCGTGCGCGGATATGGCTCTTGTGACGGCATCGACCCCATCCTTGACCGGCCAACTCCAGATAGTGGTCGCACGGGATCGACCGCTATCGCCGCAATGCGCCCGTGAGTCGTCGCTTTGGATGGGTTGAAGATAGAGAATGGGGCGTTCTCAAAACGTTCTATGGAAAAAGGTATGGAGATCGAACGTTCTACGCGTTATGCCGCAGTGCGTCCAGCAGCGCGCCGGCTTCCTCAAGATCGGGGGTATCGAAGCCTTCGCTGAACCAGTCATAGATGCCTGCCAAGAGTGAATGGGCGGCCTCGGCATTGCCTTGCGTCTGCCACAGACGCGCCAGGCTCACGGCAGCGCGCAACTCCAGCGATTTTGCGCCTTGCTGCCGCGCCGTTTCGAGCGCGGCCTGATAGCAGCGTTCGATTTCGACGGTATCTGCGCCTGATGCCAACAGCATGTCGCCCTTGGCGCGGTGGAATTCGGCATTCCAGTAGCTTTCGCCGATTTGGCCCACAAATGCCAGCGCCTCGTCGACAACGACGATACCCTGCGTATGGCGCCCGGCCCTGAGATATGCTTCGACGAGCAGGGCGAGTCCTTGCGACGAGTAGAGCAACGTGTCAAGCGCGCGGAGTTGGTCGATGCCGCGCTGGATGAGGACAATGCCTTCGTCCGCAGCACCTTGTTCGGCCAGCACCCAGCCGCGAAAGGTCAAGTCCACGGCCACGCAGTGCGGGTACGGGTGTTTCGCCACCAATGCGCTGTATTCGGCGGCGTACGCTTGCGTCAGGTGCGGGTCGCGTAGGTAATGCGCGAGATCAAACGCAAAGTCGAGCGACATCAGCATGTCGAACGGGCGGGAGATGGCGCGCGTCCGTTCGAGCAACTCCTGTATGCGTGGGCGTGCCTGGTCGGGAAAGCCAAGCAGCCAGAGCGTCGGTGCGAGGCGGCGCAGGTTGGCGATGCCCTGATCCTGCTCAAAGTCCTGGCCGTGGCTGCGCGGCTGATTGACCTCAAAGAGTGAGGTTGCCTGCTCGAAGTAGTGATGGGCCTCCTGAAATCTGCCCTGGTGAAACGAATGCGCTCCGGTCAGACGCAGCGCCGCTTGCAGATGGACGGGTTCCTCGGAGCGATACCCTAGCGCCAGCAATTCTGCGTTCAACTGCGCTGCTTCATCCCATTGGCAGCGCTGGCCCCAGTAGAAGCGCAATGCAAGCAGCACCTCGAAGCGTTTGTCCGCGTCGTCAACCAACTCGCATAGTGTGCGAGCTCTACGCAACGTTTCCTCGACTTCTGGTGCGGTCAGCCCTTTCACAATCAGCAGGGCGCCGCCCAGGCGCGACAATGTGTCCAGTTGCCGGGCCAGGTTCTCGGGCGTTGCCGGCAAGGAATCCAGCAGGTCCAGCCGCTTCTGCAGGAAAGCCGCCATCTCTGGGTACGCGAGCAGCCGATGCGCGCTCTCCGCGGCGCGTGCATAGTAGCCGGCGGCCTGTTGTCGCAGACCAGCCTGCTCGCTGTGGGCGGCAAGTTCGCCGGCGACGGCATCCAGATCATCGGGGTGGAGTTGCTCCAGCGCAACGGCAATGCGCCGGTGCAGCAGCCGGCGGCGCGTGGGGCTGACCTGAGCATTGGCTACCTCGCGAATCCGGCCGTGGCTGAAATCGTAGTCGTCGGCGTTCCGCACGCGCACCAGGCGCCGTCCCCAGAGTTCATCCAGCGCGGCCACCAGCGCGTCCTCGCCGAATGAACTGGAGCGGGCAAGCAGGTCGTACGTAAACGCACGGCCCGCTACGGCGGCGAGCTCGGCCACCTCGCGAGCGTCCGGCGTCAACTGTGCGAGGCGGCGCTGGATCACGACCTGCAACCGAGCGGGAAGGGGTGCTGGCGGGGTCAGCCCAGCAGCAGCGCCGCCCACTTCATCGCCGGGCAGCTTGCTCGCCAGGCTGCGCACGGTCTCGACGATAAAGAGCGGGTTGCCCTCCGTTTCCGCAAAGAGCCGCTCGGCGGCAGCGGGAGCGAGTGGGTTGTCCGCCACCAGCGCCGCCAGCGCAGTTGTCTCGGCGGCGGTGAGGCGATCCAGGGGAATTTCGGTCAGGAGATCTTCGGCGCGCAAATTGAGCAGAAAAGATGCCAGCGGATGGCGCTCTTCGACTTCTTCCGGCCGCAGGGTGGCGACTACCAGCATGCGGCCGGTGCGGTCGAAATGGAGCAGATAGCCAAGCCATTCCAGCGTCTCCGGATCGCACCATTGAATGTCGTCGAGAAGCAAGAGTAATGGTTGGCCGGCAGCCATCACCGTGCGCGCCAGCGCTTCATAGAAACGTTGCAACTGCCAGCGCTCGGTCAATGGTTCCGGACGTGGCAGATCGGAACGCTCGTCCAGCAGTTCCGGCAGGAGACGGGTCACCTCGCCAAGCCAGGCGACGGGAAGCTGCCGGACCGCCGGTTGAAATGGCTCAGCGCGCAGCCATTCGGTCACCGGGGCATAGGCAAGTGTGCGGGCGGAATCATAGACGCGGGCACGGGCGTTGGCAAAGCCCTGCCGGCGCGCCCAGTTGAGCAGTTCGTCGGCCAGCCGCGACTTCCCGATGCCGGCCTCGCCCGCGATGACCACGAGGCGCGGGTGTCCTTGACTCGCTTTTTTCCACGCGTTGCGCAGGCGCGCCCACTCGTCCTCGCGCCCGACCAGTCGTTCGCCGGAGGCGGCCGGCTGCGCTTGCGGTTCGCGCAGGACCGATGGCGTCGCCATGTTGAGCAAGCGCTCATGTGCTTCCTGCGTATCCCGATTAGGCTCGACGCCCAACTCGCGCTCAAGCGTCGCCGCGCAGAGATGATAGATGCGCAGCGCGCTGGCGCGATCTCCGTTGAGCGCGTAGAGGCGCATCAGCCGCCGGTAGGTCGTCTCGTGCAGCGGATCCGCGCGCAAGAAGCGTTGAGCATACTGGACGGCCGCCGGATAATCACGTTCGTTCTCGCAGAGAATGACGAGGTGCTCCAGCGTGTCGAGAAACGCCTGGCGCAGCCGCTCGCGTTCGGCCAGGAGCCACTCGTCGTAGGACGCGGGCAAGAACTCGCCACGGTAGAGGTCTACTGCCTGCGCGCAGGCGGTCCGCGCCATATCAGTACGGCCCTGTCGCACCGCGGCGGATGCTTCCGCCGCGGCTTTCGTGAACGCCACGAGATCGACATTGCACGGGGCACCCTTTTGCCAGGCGATCGTGCGCGGTTCGACGTGGATATAGTCGGCGCAATCCGGCCACGCGCGGCGCAGGTGATGCAGTAACTGGCGCAGATTCGTTTGTGCCTGGGCTTCGGACGTATCGGGCCAGAAGAGGAAGGCGACGCGCTGCCGCGCCTGCGGTGCGCCGCGATGCAGCAGCAGGTAGGCAATCAGCGCCTGCTGGCGCGCCTGGTTCACGGTGACGCCGCGATCGTCATCGTAGGTCAGGCCAAAATCCCCAAGGAGCTGGACATACAACGTGGGCATGGTTGGCACCAATGGCAAACCGTTGACGCGTCAGCAGCAGGCTAGCGCACAAGGCGGAGCGATGCCCCATTGTACGGGTTTTTGAGGACTTGTCCACAGCGCGCAAAAGGCCGAATTGCGCGCTGTCGGCGGGGCCATTCACTGCGCGGCGGTGCCGGCTTGCTGTTGCCGACCAACCCCACCAGTGGCTACCCTTCCTGACTGGTGTCGTCGCTGCTCATCAGTTTCGCCAACATGAAGGCTTTTGCGTCCCGCCACGCGCGGAAATAGTGCGTTTCGCCGCTCAGGACATGGATCACGCGCATACGCACCTCGCCACGACGGTAGCGGGTTGGCTCAATCCACAGGCGAACTGTGAACAGGTGTGTGCGTGGGTACGGTGGTTCTGCCGGCATAGTTCTCGCTACCGCTATTGTGAGAGCGGCTGCAGGGGATCAGCCGCTCACAATGTGACGAACCAACGCCTGATTGATCGCCGGCGGCTTGCGGTTCAACCGCCCACGTCAAGCGCGTTGGTCTCTACGTGGCGCTTACTCGTCCCCAAAGTAGATCGTGCTAACTTGATCGGCAATGTCAAAGATATACTCCATCCACTGGTTGCCAATTGCGACAAAGGTGACATTGTCATCGAGGAAGCGATAACTGATCGACGAGTAGTCATCTGGCCCACCAGCATTGGATGCGAGCCTGCGGCCGTTGAAATCGCGCAGGACGATCCCGTAGCCGGCCCCCTCGTTGTACGCGGTAATCGCGTGCGAGGTCAGCATTTTTGCCAGTTCGCCGGCGTTCAACAGGTCGCCGGTGTGCAACCCTTCGTTCCACCGATAGAGATCGCCCACGGTGGTGTAACAGTTGCCTGAACCAAAGAGCGATGACGGATCGTAGGTGGCAGGTGTTTTGGCGGTATCCCAATAGTAGCCGGGCGCAAGTGCGGCAGGGGGAGTGTCACACCCGCTGTGCGTCATTCCAAGTGGTTCAAAGAGTTGCTGTTGCATGTAATCTGCGTACGATTGGCCCGCGACATGCTCGATTACAAGCGCGGCCAGTGTGAATCCGGAATGACTCCAGACGCGCTGCGCACCCGGCTCAAATTCCAGCGGCAGGTCACGGAAGAGCGCTACCACAGATTCTGGCGTGGCACCCTTGACGGTCAGTTCATGCGCTTCCATCGGCCTCGCATCGAAGTAATCGGGAATGCCCGAAGTATGGCTGAGCAAGTGGTGAAGCGTGATCGCCTGCCAGGTATCGGGGCAAACGTCGAGATACTGGCAAATCGAATCTTGTAGGCTCAGTTTTCCCTGCTGTTCGAGCAGCAGGGCGGCAGCGCCAGTGAACTGCGTGCCGAGCTCGCCAGCCAGGAAAACGGTATCCAAGGTGTTGGGCGTACCCTGCTGGCGGTCGGCCAGACCCCACACATTGCTCCAAAGGATTTCGCCGTCTCGGGCAATGAGTGCCGCGCCCGTGAAACGACCTTTATCGAACTCGTCGTCAAGATAGGCGTTGATGTTCGCAACCGTCTCCTCCGCAATCGGCGTTGGTGCCAGGGCAAGTGGGTGCGACGCTGTCACGGCATCCCGATCAACCGGCACCATCAAGTGTTCGTATGGCGTGTCTTTGAACATGATGTACGGTTGACCCGCATGAGGTTCGGTCGCAAAGAGGGCGGGATCGAATCCGCCGGGTGCGATGAGCATGATGTGGGGCGGGGTGACGACCCAATCTTCACCAGGAGCGGGTTCCATGGCAAGGGGATCGGTGTTGCTGGGATCGACGCCGCCGGCGAGCATGTAGCCGATGCCTACCGATTTGATCTGCGGCGTTTCTCCCTTCGCAAACGCTTCATTCCAGGCGCCCCATTCCAGGTCATAGCAGGCCGGATCGGGCGCGCCGGGCGTAACCGGCCAATCGGTGAAACACGTCCAATCGTTAGTCCCTTCGCGCAAGAGGACCATATCGCCGCCCTCTTCTGTGGGCCAGTCAAGGATGGTAGCGTCCTTGGCGATCTCGACCGGCGCCGCACTCATCGCGACGGCAATCTTGGCATCGACTTCAGAAACGGCAGCAGGAACCTGGACCGGCTGGCAGGCGCTCAAGAGTATCAGCGCCAGCAGTAGTCCACCGACGAGCAAAGGCATCTCAGAATACTTTGACACGGTGTTCTCCTTTTGTCAGACATCCGACGAGTTGGCGGCCAGCCACGACAGCCACCGCAGCACACCGGCAATCAGACGCCGCACCGGAGAAGCATGCCGTTCGTGAATGCTTCCAAGGTGTCACAAAGCGTATTGCCTGCACGTCGCCACGTACTGGCTGGCGGTTGGTAGTGGAAGGATAGGTGACGCAGCGTTAGCAACGCGTTCTATGGGGCATTAGCCGTGGCTAACTTTTCGAGAATGCGGAGTTACGGATGTGGGGAACGCACCCTGGGTGGTAGCAGACGCAAGGTCAGACGGATAGCCGGGCCAGGAGAAACCTCGCCTCCTGCAAGTCGGGGCAATCGAATCCTTCGCTGAACCAGGCGTAGATCGCGGCAAGCAGGGGTGTGGCTTCGGCATGCCTGCCCTGCACTGCCAGAAGGCGTGCCAGGCTGACGGTGGCGCGCAATTCCAGGAGCCGGGCATCTTGCCGGTGCGCCACTTCGATAGCGTTGCGGTAGGCTTCTTCCGCTTCCATGACCGGTGCACCACTTTCCAGGAGGAATTCGCCCCGGAGCCTGAGAATCTCGGCAGACCAGAACTCGTTGCCAAGTTGCTCGACCATGATCACGAGTTCATCGAGAAGTGCCAAGCCTTCGGCAAACCGGTCGGACCAGCCATAGGCCTCTGCCAGCCATGAACTCACATAGGGTAGAAAATGCTGTATGCCAAAGGCGCGCCAGGCAGCAAGCCCTTGAGTCATCAACTCGATCCCTGGCCCACTTGCGCCCTGGTGCGCCAATAGAAAGCCGCGCAACATCATACTCGACGCGACGTACTCGGGAAACTGATATTGATCGACTATTGCCGAATGCTCTTCGAGTAGCCGTGGCAACTCGTCATATTGTCGTTGGTCGTGAGCGGCCCAAATCGCGAACTCGACTGCAATGACACGTTCGAGCGGGCGCGCAATTTGGCGGGCAAGTGCCATGGCCGTGTCCTGATGCACATGGGCACGCGCAGGATAGCCAAGCAAAAGCAACGTCTGCGCCAGCCTGCAGAGCGTAGTGACATTGGGGGAGAGCTCATGTGCGGCGCCCGTTGTCGAGCGGGCTTGAGAATCAAACTCTGCAATTGCGTGTTGAAAGCAATCACATGCGCTGCCAAACTGACCTTGGTGAAAGAGGGATACACCCTTGTAGCGCAAAGCGTTACGCTTATATGCGGCGTCTTGCGTCTGTTCGGCAATCTTCAGCATGTCGGCTTCCAAGGCGGTCGTGATCAACCAGCGGCACGATTGCCTCCAGTAAACATGTAACCCTTCAAGTGCTGAAAACAGTTTGCCGTGATGTGAGCTATGCAGAGCCAACGCCCGGGCCTGCTGAAAAATTGAGTCGAGCTCGGGAGTAGCGAACCCCTTGACGATGTGGAGCATCTGACCCAAATGCAAGAGTGCATCCAGCTTCAGTTCGTTGCGGGCAGGCGTTGGCGGCGATGTTTCCAGTATGCTGAGCGTTTTGGTCATGTAAGCAATCGACTCCGCGCAGGCGAAGAGGCGATTGGCCACTGCCGCGGCTTGTCGGTAGTAGGCCAGCGCCTCGTCATTCTTGCCCGCCAGTTCATAATGCGCAGCCACCTGGCCACACACTTCGTCAATGCCATCACGATGGAGACGCTCTAGCGCCTGTGCCACCTGGTGATGCAATCGGCGCTGCCGCACCGGACTCACGTCGTCATAGGCTACGGCACGAATCTGGTCGTGGCTGAAGTCATAGGTGGTGGCATCCTGCACGCGCACGATGCGCCGTTGCCAGAGTTCGTCCAGAGCGCGGACCAAGGTGTCTTCAGTCAGGCTGGTTGTCTCTGCCAATAGGTTGAATGTAAATGAGCGTCCAATCACACCGGCAATACTGGCCAGTTCCAGGGCAGCGGGCGAGAGATGGGCGAGCCTCCGCCGGATGATGGCGTGTACAGTCGGTGGCAATCGCGTGCTTGGAAGCGCCGCATTCTCGAGCATCGGGAGGGATGCCTCATCAGGTGCTACGTCCGAGAATGCATCGGTGCGCATGCATTCCACAACAAAAAAGGGATTACCTTCTGTCGCCTGATAGAGATGTCGTGCATAGCCGGCGTCGATACTATGTGCGCTCACCTGCCTGGCCAGGCGTGCAGTTTCCGCAATATCCAAAGGCCCCAATTCGATTTCGGTGAGATAGCCTGTCGCCCGCAGGTTGAGCAAGAGTGCAGTCAGTGGGTGATTCGCGTCGATTTCTTCCGGTCGTAGGGTGCCGACGATCAACAGCCGCGCGTTCCTGTCAAAGCGGAGTAAGTACGGCAGCCACTCCAACGTCTCCTGATCGCACCATTGCAGGTCGTCGAGCACCAGCAGTATCGGCTGGTTGGCGGCCATGATGATCCGTGCTAGCGCCTCGAAGAACCGTTGGCGCTGCCAGGACTCGGTCAGCGGATCTGGCCGCGGCAGGTCTGGCCGATCCACAAGGATCTCTGGCAACAGCCGCACGGCTTCGATTAACCAGACCTCGGACAGTTGTCGTCTGGCCTCTTCAAAGCTGTGAGCCCGCAACCAATCAGTTACCGGCGCATAGGACAGCGCCCTACCGGCGGCATACGTCCGTGTATGCGCGTGTGCAATTCCCTGCTGGCGCACCCAGTGCAGCATCTCCTCGGCCAGGCGGCTTTTTCCGATACCTGCTTCGCCGACAATGCAGCAAAGGTGCGGATAACCTTTGCGTGCCTTTGCCCATTGTGTTTGCAGTGCTGCCCATTCTGCCTGTCGCCCCACCAGGCGCTCGCGGGCGGCTGAAGATGCCTGTGTTACACGATCGGCGGGTGGCCCCTCCAGCTTGAGCAGGCGTGCATACGCATCTTGCGTATCCTGGTTGGGCTCCACACCAAGCTCACGATCGAGCAGCGTCGCACAGACGTGGTAGGTACGCAAAGCGCTGGCAGGGTCGCCGTTCAAGGCATGCAGGCGCATCAAGCGCCGGTAGGTCGTCTCGTGAAGCGGGTCAGCGCGCAGGAAGCGTTGCGCGTAGTGAATGGCCGATGGATAGTCGCGTGCGTTTTCGCAGAGCACGACGAGTTGTTGTAAAACTTCGAGAAACGTCTGTCGCAGGCGCTCGCGTTCGGGCAGGAGCCACTCTTCATAACAGGCGGGCAGCAGATCACCGCGGTAGAGTTCGACGGCCGTCACACATTCAGCACGTGCAACAATTGCGTTTTCTTGCCCAACTGCGGCTGCAGCCGCAGTAGCCGCAGTGCCAAACACCTCGACATCGACGGCGCATTCCATACGAACATTCCAACAGAGCGTGCGCGCCTCGATTTGAACGTAGTTGGCGGAGTCCGGCCACGCGCGTTGCAAGTGGTGAAGCAGTTGGCGAAGGTTCGTTTGCGCCTGTGCTTCGCTCGTATCAGGCCAGAACTGAAAGGCAATATGCTGGCGCGGCTGCGGTGCGCCACGGTGCAGCAGCAAATAGGCCAGCAGCGACTGCTGGCGCGCCTGGCGAATTGCTGTGACCGGGCTATCGCCATCCAGGAGGCGGAAATCGCCCAGGAGTTGGACATGAAGCATGGGCATGACTGGCTCCAACGCAACGCCTTCAGCGGTCTGGCATTGATTCAGCTACGCCGCAACGGATGCCGACAAATTGTACGTGTTTCTGACAAGTTGTCTATCACGAAAAAAGTGATGCCTTATTCGGGGCGCGGGCAGAGGGCAACAGAAGCGAGGCTGCATCCACACTGCGTGATACGCAGAGCGCTGGTACAATAGAGGCTGCAATTCGGCCCAATAGACACTATCCAGGTAAGAATCAACGTCGTGAGCCAGGATCACAATGACCGCCTACAGATCCTGAGAGCGGACATCACTACGCTGCACGTCGACGCCATCGTCAACGCGGCCAACTCATCGCTGCTGGGTGGCGGTGGGGTCGACGGGGCGATCCACCGCGCGGCGGGGCCGGGCCTGCTGGCCGAGTGCCGCACGCTGGGCGGCTGCCCGACAGGCGAGGCGCGGCTGACGCGCGGCTACAATCTGTCGGCGACATACGTCATCCACACGGTCGGGCCGGTGTGGCGCGCCGGTGTGGCGCGGCGGCGGGCATGGCGAGGACGACCTGCTGGCCAGTTGCTATCGCAGCGTATTCGCCATCGTCGCCGCACACGACGACATCCGCAGCATCGCCTTCCCGTCGATCAGCACGGGCGTCTACGGCTTACCCATCGAACGCGCCAGCTGCATTGCACTACGGGAGATGCTCGATTTTCTGGCGGGCAATGACAGTGTGGAAGAGGTAATCGCCTGCTGTTACTCCGCCCACGATCTGCGCGTCTATCAAGCCGCGCTGGCAGAAATCAGCGCCAGCAGGCATGCGGGCCAGCATGAATCGTTGTGATGCTGCGGCGCATTGTAGTGAAGCGTATAAAGATGGCCCGTTTTTTCTCTGCGAATCTCTGCCTCTCTGCACCGCTGCGTCAAGATTTTTCGTTTCCCAGATTGCTCCAAAGGATTGAAGTCAGACTATGAGCAACTTTGTCTATCACGGCGCCAAGACCGCCCAGATCAGCTTCCCTCTCGGCGGGATCGGCGCCGGCGGCATCGGGCTGGCAGGCAATGGCCGGCTCGTCGACTGGGAGATTTTCAACCGGCCCAACAAGGGCAGCGTCAACGGCTTTTCGCACTTCGCCGTGCGCGCCGAACGGGATGGCCAGGTGCTTGATGCGCGCGCGTTACACGGCGACCTGGCCGCGCCCTATCAGGGCGAACTGGGCGGCGCGCGCTTTTCCAGCTTCGGCTGGGGGCCGCGCCGCGAGTACTTGACCGGGCTGCCCCATTTTGCTGATTCCACCTTCCGCGGCGAGTACCCGCTGGCCGAACTCACCTTTGCCGACGCGCGCTTCCCCGGCGCGGTGACGCTGGCCGCGTTCAGCCCATTCATCCCGCTCAACGAGCGCGACTCTAGCCTGCCGGCCGCCTTCTTTGCCTACACGCTGACCAACACCACGCAGGAGCCGATCGACTACACGCTGGCTGGCGTGCTCGCCAACCCGCTGCCCGCCAACAATCGCAACAACGTGACTGCCGAACCGTGGGGGCACGCACTCCATCTCACCTCCGACGGGGTGACGCCGGGCACGCCGGCCTACGGCGACATGACGCTGGCCACCGACGCCGGCCTCGACGGGCAAGCGACGCTTAGCTGGCAGGAATACTGGTTCCGCGGCGTCTGGTTCGACAGCCTGGAGGTCTACTGGAAGGACTTCACCACACCCGGTCCGTTGCAGAACCGCCAGTACCCGCTCGAACGTGCGGGAACGCGCAACGAGGGCTTGCTTGCCGTGCACTTCTCGCTGGCGCCGGGCGAGAGCCGCACGGTTCGTTTTGTCATCGCCTGGAACTTCCCTGTCTGCGAAAACTACTGGACCGCCGATCAGAAGCTGCCGCCCGACGTCGCCCCGACGTGGAAGAACTACTATGCCACGGTCTGGCCCGACTCGCTGGCCAGTGCCCAGTACGCGCTCGGCGCGTGGGATCGCCTGCACGGCGAGACACAGCGCTTCCACGACGCGCTCTTTGCCTCGGACCTACCGCCGGTCGCGCTCGATGCCGTGTCGGCCAATATGGCGATCCTGAAGTCGCCCACCGTGCTGCGCCTGGAGGATGGCACCTTCTATGGCTGGGAGGGCTGCCACCCCGACGCCGGCTGCTGCGAGGGAAGCTGCACGCACGTCTGGAACTACCAGCAGACGCTCCCGTTCCTCTTCCCGGCGCTGGAGCGTTCCATGCGCGATGCCGACTTCCGCTACAACCTGCGTCCCGACGGCGGCATGGTCTTCCGCCTGCAACTGCCGCTGGGCGCGCCGCGCTGGCCCTTCCGCCCCTGCGCCGACGGCCAGTTTGGCGGTGTGCTCAAGACCTACCGCGACTGGAAAATCTGCGGCGACAGCGACTGGCTGCGCAGCCTGTGGCCGGCCGTCAAGCAGTCGCTCGACTTTGCCTGGCACCCCGGCAACGAGGATCGCTGGGATCCGGAGCAGAGCGGCGTGTTGTGGGGACGCCAGCATCACACGCTCGACATGGAACTCTTCGGACCCAATGCTTGGCTGACGGGCATGTACCTGGCCGCGCTCAAGGCCGGCGCCGAGATGGCCGAACATCTGGGCGATACAGACAGTGCCGCAGAGTATCGAGCGATTTTTGCGCGCGGCAAGGCGTGGGCCGATGCCAACCTCTTCAACGGCGAGTACTACATCCAGCGCATCGACCTGCACGACCGCGGCATCGTGGAGGCCTTTGCCGAGGACGAGTTGGTGCTCATCGGCAACTCGACGCTGGAGGCGTACTGGGACGAGGAACACCAGGAGATCAAGTACCAGATCGGCGATGGGTCGAGCATCGACCAGTTGCTGGGCCAGTGGCATGCCAGCCTCTACGGCCTGGGCGAGATCTTCGACCCGGCGCAGGTGCGCCGCGCCAATGCCGCCATCTATCGGCACAACTTCATCCCCGTCATGGGCGATGTCTACAACCCGTGTCGCATCTACTGCCTCAACGATGAGGGCGGGCTGGTCATCTGTGCATGGCCGGAGGGCAGCACCAAGCCGACGATCCCGGCGCCCTATTCCCAAGAAACGATGAACGGCTTCGAGTATTCGGCCGCGATCCACATGATCATGGATGGGCTGGTCGACGAGGGCATGACCTGTGTGGCCGCGCTCCGCAAGCGATACGACGGCGAACGGCGCAACCCGTGGAACGAGTTCGAGTGCGGCAGCAACTACGCGCGGTCGATGGCGGCCTATGCGCTGCTCAACGCCTTCTCGGGCTTCGAGTTCGACATGGTGCGCGGGCACGTGGGCTTTCGGCCTGTGCGTATGGAGAACGGCCGCTTCCGCTGTTTCTGGTCGCTGGACAGCGGCTGGGGTGAAGTCGAGGTCACACCGAGCGGCGCCGAGTTGCGCGTGCTGTACGGGCAGCTCGAACTGCGCTCGCTGGCGCTGCCCCTTGCCGGCGCGGCTGTCACGTCCGTACGGTTGGGCGCCGAAGAAGTGACCTTTGGGCAGGATGGGAACTCAATCCGACTGGATGAGAGAGTAACCGTCCTGGCCGATGCCGCGTTACGTGTTCACTTCGACTGAATTGTTGACGCGGAGATGCGAAGGCGCAGAGTACGAGACGGCTGTATCAGGACATCGCCGGCCGTTCTGGCGGTAGTAGGTGTTGAGACATAACAGTATGGTTATTCTTCCGGGCTCGACGACTCGTTGTCGAGCCCGGTTTTTGCAGCACTGTATCCGGCCGAATCTTCGGCTATCTGCCAGAAGGCGTCCTCGGCAATCCCTTTGCCCGCACGCAAACTCCTTTGTGACTGTGCCAACATCGCCTGAAAGCGCGGCGACCGCGCAAGAATCAGATCCTCCAGATCGTCGTCGTCTATGGGTACAACCAGCACAGCGACGGCCCTGCCGTTGCGCGTGATGACAATGGGGCCGCTGTCCTGCGCCTGGTCGATATAGCTGCTCAGCCGTGTCTTTGCGTCAGCAAGCGAAACGATTCTCATGTACCAAACTCCTCTTCGCCGATAATCAGCCGGCTTCCGACCTTGATGCCGATCGCCAGCACTTCGACCCGTCCGGCCAACTCGTCCACAACATAGAAAACGCGAAAGCGATTACGCGCCCCGCACCGCAGTTCCCAGGCGGCAGCATAGATCCCCGGCGGTTCCAGAGGCTTGCGATTGCGTGTCTGTACCAACGGTGTAAACGAAAGTTGTTCATGGATTGCCGCGCGCAGCAGGCCGTGTTGCTGGCGCGGAATCGCCTTCAAATGATCGATAACCTCTGGCGCAAACTCGATCGCAAACTTGCTGCGCTTCATTGACCTATATTATAGCCTGAATTACGGTCCGATCAATCATCGTGTCGTTGAAATGCCAGCCCAGAGCCCTCAATCAACTCGCTCTGCGCGTCAAAAAACGCCTGCACCATCGCCGGATTCATCCCAGGGAAGATACTGTTGCAGGTCGACAGCAGGAAGCCGCCGCCCGGCCCGCCTTGTGCCAGAGAGCGCGCTACATCCGCACGCACGGCAGCGGCGTCCTCCCCGCAGAGCAGGCGCACGTCGACGTTGCCCAGTAGCGCCAGGCGGTCGCCGTACTGCTGCCTGACCGTGGCCAGGTCGATACCAGCGCCCGGCTCCAGGCCGTGCACGCCGGCAAAGCCCGCCTCGATCGCTGGCGGCAGCAGCGGCAGGATGTTGCCGTCGCTGTGCCAGATGACCGGCACGGGCAGTGCTGCGACAATGCGCCGGTGGCAGGGCAGGACGAAGCGCCGCCACATTGCCGGCGAGATGAGCGGAGCATGGCGGTGGCCGGCATCGTCACCCATGACGATGACCTCGGCGCCCAGCGCTACGGCCTGGCGAAAGAGGGCAATGGCCCACTCGGTGCGCGCATCGAGCAGCGCGGTGACGAAGGCGGGGTCGTCGGCCAGGCGCAGCATGAAGCGCGCCATGCCCATGGCGAGATAGGCGGCCTGAAAGGGGCCGACGTGTGTGCCAAAGAAGTGGCAGTGGTCGGGATAGCGGCGGCGGACTGCTTCCGTTGCGGCAGCATCGAAGCATTCAGTCACACGTTCCAGGGCAGGTGAGTAACGCGCTAGATCGGCCGCCGTATCGACGACGCCGTCCGCATACTGCCCGTTGCGCCAGACACGACCGAACTCGTCGACCCCGCTCTGCCAGGCGCGACTGCCGGGCAGCGGCCGGCTGGGCAGCAGCACGCTGTCCTGGCCGAAGGTGACATGAGCGGCAGCCGTATCGGGCAGGCCGAACTCGTCGACAAACGCGTCGATCCACACCTCGAAGCGGGGCACCCGATCGGGCGTCTCGCGGCGGAGCGCCGCCATGACCCGTTCACGCGGCAGCATGCACTTTCTCCCTTCACGAAAACGTAGCGAGACCGGCGTTCCGTCCCGTCACCTGTCGGAAATGACGATGACGCGGTCGCCGGCTATGAGCGTGAAAACGTCCGACTTGCGCGGGTTGAGCACGACCCCGCGGTGCGCGCTGCGCTCACCTGGGCTGGCGCTGCGGCGCAGGCCGATGGCGGTTTCGCCGCGGCGCGCGGCGGCTGCCACTACGGTGGCGAAGGTCATGGAGACGCCCAGCTTTACGTACTCTGCGGCCGGCTTGATATAGATCTCCATACCCTGCGCGTCAAAGATCTCGGCAAAGATCGCATTCAACTCGTGCACTTCGGCCAGTTGCGTCAGCACGAGACTCACCAGTTGGTCGCTCACGATGAAGTCGTCCGGCCGCGTAATCTCGGCCAGGCGGCGGTTGCGCACGTCCAGCATCTCGGAGACGATGGAGAAGCTGTGCCCGTGCTTCGTGGCGATGTCGCGCAGGTGCAGCAGCGTGACCATGGTTCGGGCGTCGGCGCGCTGCGGCGGGATGGTGTCGTAGCACATGAGGATGACCTGCTGGTAACGCTCGATCCCCAGCGCATCGAGCAGGCGGCGATCGGTAGTGTTCCCGATCTGGATGCGCACGGCCAGGTTCGTAAGTGCGGCCGGCAATTGCTCCTCAATCGTCGCCGAAAGTTCGACATCGGCGAAGATCGTCGCCGTGGAATCGGGCGCCACGTAGTTATTCAGTTGCTCCAAGATACCGGGCACGCGCCAGTTCCAGCCGATGATCAGCGTGTGGTCGGGACGCTGTGGCGCCACCGGCTTCACGTCGATAGCCGCCTCGTCGATGGCCGGCGGCTCGGCATTCACATCCAGGTCGGCAGCTTCGCCCGCGATAGCGATTAGCCGATCGCCGGGCGCAAAGGTCGTCGCGGCCGGCGGGTTCAGGCGCGGCGGCCGGCCCGGGCTGGCGATGCCGATGGCCGTCGCATGCGCGTAGGCGAAGATCGCCTCTCCATAGTTCTTGCCCAGCAACTCGGGCCGTTCGGCCAGGTAGATCTCGCTGCCCTCGTACGAGAGCAATTCCGTGTAAACCGAGGAAAGCCCGGCATGGCGGCTGGTCTGGGCGATGATACGGGCGATGAGGTCGCCGGCGACGACCAGTTCGACTTCTTCCATGGAGATGAGCCGCGTCACCGCCACATGGCGCGGGTCGCGCAGTTCCGCCACGATGTGGTAGGGCTCCGGGCGCCGGCCTGGGCTGTTGATGATCGCCAGCAGCGTCTTGATGACCTGGGCATCGCGATCGAGATCGGCAAGGTCGGGCGAGAGCACGATGATCGCCCGCGCTGTGTCCAGGCTGACGATGTCGAGGTCGGTGGGCTCGATAGCGTCGCCGCTGCGGCAGACGACGCGCAGCGCGCCACTACCGCCCAGCCGCTCGCGGATGGCATCCTCCATGGCCACCTTGTCGCGGTCGCCCATGATGACCACACAATCGCGTTTGCTGCCGGCCGCCAGTTTCAATTCGTGGAGGACGGTGAAGATATGCTCCGACCAGTTGAGGATCACGATGTGGCCGGTCTCGACCACGCGCGAGCGTCCCTTGAGCAGCTCATCCAACTTATTGTCGATGCTGTTGGTGAGCACGCCGATAAAGGTGCTGATGATGAAGATGCCGCCCAGCGTCACGGCAAGCATGGCAAAGCGGAAGTTCCAGCCGGTGTCGCCGCCCATGGTGCCGGGGTCGAGCGTGCGCATGAGGCTCGCCCACGTCGCCTCGCCCAGCGACATGGGCGCCTCGCCCGCCGGGCCGATGCGTGCCAGCCACACGATGAGGGCGACGACGAGCACAACGACGGCCGAGAGCAGCGCCAGCCAGCCGATGATGGCCGCGGTGCCGCCGGTAAGGGTATTGTCAAACTCGTAGCGCAGCCGGTCGCGCCAGGTAATCTTCTTCATGGCTCAGCCCACAAACGTAGCAATCTCGTCTGGAGCTTTCTTGGTGATGGCCGGTACCGTGGCACCGTCGGCCGGATAGCCCACCACGAGCAGCAGAAAGGGGCGCTCGTGCTCGGGCCGGCCCAGCATCTTGCCGAGAAAGCCCATCGGGCTGGGCGTATGCGTGAGCGTGGCCAGCCCGGCATGATGCAGCGCCGCAATGAGAAAACCCGTGGCGATTCCCACCGATTCGGTGACGTAGTAGTGCTTGACCTTCTTGCCATTGGGGCCGATGCCGTAGGACTGCGCAAAGATGGCGATAAGATAGGGCGCGGTTTCCAGAAACGGCTTGTCGGCGTCGGTGCCGAGCGGCGCCAGCGCGTCCAGCCAGTCCTGCGGTGCGCGACCGCTGTAGAACTCGCGCTCCTCCGCCTCGGCAGCCTCACGAATGCGCTGTTTGACAGCCGGATCGGCGACAACGACGAAGTGCCACGGCTGCAAGTTGGCGCCGTTGGGCGCAGTCCCCGCCGTGCGCAGGCATGTTTCGATCACCCCGCGCGGCACGGGCCGATCGGAAAAATCGCGCACGCTGCGCCGGCCGCGCAGCTCGGCGTAAAAATCGTCGGCGCGCTGCTGCATTTCGGCGGGCGGATATTCGTGATAGCTGTCGAGCGGGATCCGGTTTTGCGCGGGCATGGCGGCCTCATTGGATTGATGAGCGGATGGTTGCGTTCCCGGTCATCCTACCAGCACATGCGCCGCAGCGCCAGCACAGAGCATTTGTCGGGTGCGCCGAGTGTAATTGGCGCCGTCAATACCGGCGTTTGGTCCGCACAACTGCTTGCCAACACCCCGCACGAAATGATACAATATTTCATAATGTGAAAAGTAGTTGCTTTATCTGAACCGGGCGATAGCAGCGGGCAACCATGCTCCAGACGAAAGAGATCGACCTTCACGCAACCGAAACCTACCCCGGCACGCAGGCCGTGGCGCGCGCGATCGCGCTGCTCAAGGCCTTCAGCGACGCGCAGCCGGAATGGAACCTGACCGATTTGGCACAGGCGACCGGGCTCAACAAGACGACGGCCTTTCGCTTGCTGGCCGCGCTGGAGGCGGAGCGGCTGGTCATGCGCAACCCACTGTCGGGCGGCTACCGGCTGGGCGTGGAGTTGATCGCCATGGGCGGCACGGCCATGCGCTCCAACCCGCTGCGCGCGGCAAGCAGGCCCATCCTCGTCACGCTGGCCGAGCAGTGCGGCGAAGCGGCCACGCTGGAGCTGCTGGTCGAGAGTTATGTGCTGGTGGTGGACGAGGTGGCGAGCAATCATCCCATGGGCATGACGCAGGATGTGGGCAATCGCCTGCCGGCGCACGCCACTGCGACCGGTAAGGTGCTGCTCGCCGCCCTGCCCGACGCCCAACTCGACGCCATGCTGCCTGGCCCGCTAGCCCGGCTCACCGACCAGACCATCGTCGACCCGCAGCGGTTGCGCGCCGAACTGACCCAGGTGCGCCAGGATGGCTTTGTCGTGGCCTCGGGTGAGCTTGAGCCCGGCTTTGTCGCCGTGGCCGCGCCGGTGCAAGACCGCGAGCGCCAGGTGGTCGCCGCCATCAGCGTGGGCGGCCCCAGCCTGCGCCTCACGCCTGACCGCCTGCCCGAGATCGCCGCCATGGTACAGATGTCTGCCCGTCAAATCTCTCGCCAGCTTGGCTATTGGCCGGGCTAGCAGTGCTTATCTGGAACTGTTTTCTCGTGTGAAATCAAGGAGGATCTTATGCTGACAAAGACCGTCACCAAGCTCAACGTGCCAGGCCCCAAGGCCAAGGCCATCCTGGCGCGCGACCATGTCGTCGTGTCGCACGCCTATGGCCGCGTCGCCGACCTGGTCATGTCGCACGGCCTGGGCTCGCAGGTCTACGACGTGGACGGCAACCGCTTCATCGACTTCGTCTCGGGCATCGCCGTCAATTCCACCGGCCACAGCCATCCCCACGTGGTGCGCGCCATCCAGCAGCAGGCGGAGAAATTCCTGCACATCTCGTCCGACTACTATCACGAAGCATGGGTGCGCCTCAGCGAGCGACTCGACGAGATCGCGCCGTTCACGGAAGAAGCTAGCGTCTTTCTGGGCAACTCAGGCACGGAGGCCGTGGAAGGCGCGATCAAGCTGGCGCGCTATCACACTGGGCGGCCCTACTTTGTCGGCTTCATGGGCGGCTTTCACGGGCGCACGCTTGGCTCGCTGGGCTTCACCGCCAGCAAGATCACGCAGCGCCGCGGCTTCATGCCCATGCGCGAGGTGACGCACATCCCCTACCCGTACGAGTACCGGCCCCTGCTGGCCATGCAGCCGGGCGACGCCGACTACGGCGAGACGGTGGTGAACTATCTGGAGAAGGTCGTCTTCAAGAGCATCCTGGCGCCGGAAGATGTCGCGGCCGTGCTCGTGGAGCCGATCCAGGGCGAGGGTGGCTATGTGGTGCCGCCGGCCTCCTTCTTCCCGCGGCTGCGCGAGGTGTGCGACCAGCACGGCATCCTGCTCATCGTCGACGAGGTGCAGACGGGCATGGGTCGCACGGGCAAGTGGTGGGCCATCGAGCACACGGGCGTGGAGCCGGACATGGTCTGCACGGCCAAGGGCATTGCGTCGGGCGTGCCGCTGGGCGGCTTCCTGGCCAAGCGCAGCCTGGCGACCTGGCCGGTCGGCGCACACGGCAATACCTACGGCGGCAACCCCATCGCCGCAGTGGCCGCGCTGGCGACCATGGACGTGCTGGAGAATGGCGGCATCGAGAACGCGGCGACGCAGGGCGCCTACATGATGGAGCGGCTGGGGGAGATGGCGGCGCGCCATCCCAGCATGGGCGACGTGCGCGGCGTGGGACTCATGGTCGGCGTGGAGTTCGTGCAGGACAAGACGACCAAGGCCGCCGACGCCCGCCTGCGCAACCGCATCGTCGAAGTGGCCTTCGAGCACGGCCTGCTCATCATGGGCTGCGGCGCCAACTCCATGCGCATGATCCCGCCGCTGGTCGTCACCCGCGCCGAGCTGGACGAGGGACTGGAAATCTTCGAGCATGCGGTGACCATCGCGGAGAACGAGCTGCTGTAATCCTGGCAGTTGCCTGAAACGACTCGCTTGAGAACACACGTACGGTGTATCGGTATGGCCGCCAATGCTGTCAGCAGCACGGTCTGACCAATACACCGTACGTGCCTACACCGGCCCAACCGACCACCCCAACGCGGCCTTCGCCTGTTCGTGCCGGAGCATGAGCAGCGCCACCGCGCATAGGATCGCCTCAGACGTCACCTCCGACGCCCAGATGCCGTTTACGCCAAAGAGGCGCGCAGCCAGCAACAGCACCGGAATCTTGACGAGCAACATGCCGCCCAGCGTCAGGAGCAGGGCCTCCTTTGCCTTGCCGAGCGACTGGAAGTACGCGGCCACCAGGATCGCCACCCCGCTCAACGGATAGGCAAGCGAGAGCAGGCGCAGCGCCGTCTGCCCTTCGGCGAGAATGGCCGGCTCCGTGGAGATGAGGCCGATGAGCGCAGCCGGGAAGAGCAGGCAGAGCGCGCTGGCGAGCAGGCCGTAGACGACCGATGCGCGCAGCGAGAGCGTGATCGCCCGCATCACCCGCTCGAAGCGCCGCCGGCCAAAGTTATAGCCCACCAGCGGCTGCATCCCCTGCACAATGCCCGCCTGCGGGATGCCCAGCGCCGCATAGAGGCGCCCGGCAATGGCGTAGACGCCCAGCGCGCTGTCGCCGCCCAGCACGCGCAACAGGTTGTTGGTGACGATGACGACCAGCCCGGCGCTGATGCTCTTGAGAAACGAGGGCAGCCCGATCATCAGCACCTCGCCGATGATGGCCCAGTCCGGGATGAAATAGGCCAGCCGGATGTCGTACGACCGGCCCTTGCGCAAGAAGAAGAAATAGAAGCTCATCACGGCGGAAACGGCTTGCCCCAGGACCGTCGCCAGTGCCGCGCCCGCAGCGCCCCAATGCAGCACCATGACGAAAACCCAGGAGAGCACGACATTGACCGCGACCGGGATCACCCACAGCGCCGTGGAGTAACGCACGTTGCCGTCGGCGCGCACGATGGCCGAATAGCCGGTAGCGGTAATGGCGCCCAGAAAGATGATGCGCCCATATTCGACGGCGTAGGGCGCGATGGTGTCGGTGGCGCCCAGCAGGTAGACGAGCGGCTCGATGAAGAGCACACCGGCCACGGTGATCGACAGCGCCACTGTCCAGAAGATGAGGTGCGTGTTGGCCACGGTGCGTGACGCGCGCTCGGCATTCTCGGCGCCGAGCGCGCGCGAGACCACCGACGCGCCGCCCACGCCCACGATGGTGGCGACGCCGCCCAGCGCAATCAGCACCGGCGAGATGATCGACGCGCCGGCCGCGGCCAGCGAGTTGACGCCGACGGAGAGAAAGTAGGTGTCGGTGATGCTGTAGATGGCGTAGACCAGCAGCGAAAAGGTCGTCTGTGCGGACATTTCCGCCAACAGTTTGCCGACCCGCTCGCTGCCCAGCCGCTCAGTCCTGGACGCGCCGCTCATTCGCTCAGTTGGCGGTCAGCCACGCCATGTTCGTCGCGATGTACTGCCGCGAGAAGTTGAAAATGTCGTCTGTGTCGTAGTTGCGGTAGTAGCACTCCGTGTTCATTACCAGCCCCAGATGCAGCGAGTAGAGATAGTTACGCTGCTCCTCGGCAAAGGTGAAGGTCGTCTTGCCATAGCCGCGCATGGCGGCGGTGATGCCGCTCTCGAAGAGCGAGCGGAACTGCGCCTCCATGAGCGGCTCGGCCCACAGCGCGCGCTCGAAGTCGATGATGCCGGTGATCGCGCCCTCCTTGACAAAGAAGTTGGGATTCCACGCGTCCCAGTGCACCAGGCAGGGCGCGGTGATCTCGTCCAGCGCGGGCGCGTGTTTGAGCACAACGGCGCGCAACTCGTCGTAGCTGTAGTCAAAGACCGCGTCCTTGGCCGCGGCATCTTCCAGCGTCGCCTCCACGATCTTGAGAAAGGCCTCTTTCCACGTGTCTGCCCGCAGCTTCGGATTGCCGTCGTAGCCGAAGTAGGTGCCAGGAAAGGTGTTGACCTCGCGGATGATCGCGCCGATGCGCCGGTCCACGGCCTCCTGCGTGGCCGCGGGCAGGCCGGCCTTCACGTGTTCCAGGTTATCGCCGTCGATCTTCTCCATGAAGAAATAGTCGGCATTGCACAGGTCGCGGGCGCCGTCGAAAAAGTAGATCTCGGGCACGGGGATGGCTGGGTTCTGCCGCACCAGGCGCATCGATGCCACCTCGGTCGCCATGATGTTCTGCTCGTACTGCATGACCTCGGCGCCTTGCGGCGGTGCGATCTTGAGGATGACCTCGCGGCCGCCGGCCAGGCGGATGGCGTAGGCGGCGTTGAACCAGCCTTCCTTCAACTCGCGCACGGCCTCGTCGCCGGCCGCAAGTCCCTCGCCGGCGAAGGCTCGCTGCGCCATGCGCTCGATCTGCTGGCGAGTCTGCTTGTTCTTGGTCTTGCTTTCCATGGATTTCCTCTGCTGGTGGCGTGACTTTGGGAGCGGTCTGGTAAGTATACCCCACGTGACCGGTGCCACGTCAGACAGGCATATGTGTGTGCGTGACAATTGGGGGCGAGGGAATTTCAAATCCGGCCAGATTCTGGGTGTCGAAGAACAACATCCACTCTACCGGGACGGCGACCTTCAGCGTGACCGCGCTGCGCGGCAGCGACGGGATCTTCAACGCCGGCGCCAACCACGACCCGGATGGCGACGCCCCCCTCGACACGGTGACCATGCAGGCGAACCCGTAGGGAGCGCTGGAATCTTGACCATCGAGAAAACAGCCAGGCAGTGCACCGCCTGGCTGTTTTCGTGGGAAATTGACATTGCCGGCCGATGGCTCAACAGATTTGTGCCGCATGTGAGCGCGCTCACGCTCTGCTGCGCAAGGCCCACGCCCGTGCCACCAGGTGGATCGATCCGTCATCCTGGCGCGGCAAGCGGGCGCGCAGCGTCTCGCGCACGGCGGTGCGGGTAGGTTCGTCGAGGGCGAGGAGGTAGGAGGGCGCCGGTCCCTGGCCACCGAGGAAGGGTTCCCACAGATCGGCGAAGTCCGCGAAAATCGTGGGTACGTCGATGGCCGTGACGTCGACGGCGCGCAAGCCGGCGACCGCGGCCGTTGGCGAAAGCGCGTCCGGGTCGCAGAGCGGGAAGCGCTCGCCTTCGTCCAGGCTAGCGGCGGCGGGATCGACGGCGGCGACGGCGTCCCAGAAAGTGCGCAAGAGTTCCATCTTACCGGCGTAGTCCCAGACGTAGAGACCGATGCGCGCATCGCGGCCGGCCACCCGCGCCATCTCGCGCAGGGCGGCCGCGGATCGGGAATGAAGTTGAGGACGAGGCCGGAGACGACGACGTCGACCGCAGCGTCGGGCAGGGGATTGCCGTGGCGCTGCCCAGGTGAAAAGCGATGCTTGCGGGAAGGCGCTCCCGTGCGACGTCCAAGAAATCCTTCGGACGGGTCGACGCCAGTGACGGCAGCGGGCGCGGCATGGTCGACGATGGCGCCGCACAGCGCCGGTGCCGCAGCCGACGTCGAGCCATCGCCGCCGGGCGGGCACATCCAGCCAGCGCACAAAGGGCGGCGCGACCAGCCGGCTCCAGCGGCCGATATAGCGTTCGTAGGGGTCGCCTGATTGCCAGTTGTCGGTAGGTAGTGTTTGCATAGCGCGACGCCTCCTGATCGGAACTTTTTTCGACACGCCGCCAGCATATCGGGGCCGCTACTGTAGCAGAAAGCTTCGCGCCCGCCAAGCGGCGTTTTCGGACATGGGTTGTCGCAGGAAGATTGCGCGGTCGACGAACTCACTGCATGAAGCCCGCCTATCGCGTATCGCGAAAGCGCGGCAGACCCCAGCAGGCCGCCAGATTCACCGTGTGTCGAGCTGTCGCCGATGATGCGATCGCCCGTTCAGCGAATCGCTTCAACTGCCCAGTGGTCGCCCATGGCGCGGCGACCTTGGGCCAGCCCCTTCGCCTTCGGAGAGGGTGCGCGCCAGATCAGGGGCGTGCCAGCGCTGTCTCGCGCAGCGTTACGCCCAGCCCAGGTCCCGACGGCACAGGCAGATGGCCGTTGCTGACGGCGACCTCCATGGTGCTCAAAATGGGGAAATAACTCCGGTAGAAGCGCGCACCGATTCGACAAAAAGAGATTGGGGATGTGCGCGCCCAGGTGCATGCACGCCGCATGGCAGATCGGCCCGGCGACGTTGTGCAGGACCAGCGGCACGCCGTAGGTCTCGGCCAGTGCCGCTATCTTGCGCGTCTCACTGATGCCGCCGTTCCACACCGGATCGGTCATCACGATGGGAGAGACATGCTTCTCCAGCCACTCGCGCAGTTGCCAGCGTGATCAGCAACTCTGAGCCGATGATGGGGATGCGCGTGCGCTGGCCAAGCAGCTTGATTTCGTCGGGGTAGACCGCGGGCAGTACATCTTCCAGAAAGAGGATGTCATACGGCTCCAGCGCGGCGACGATGCGCTCCATGCTCGCCCGGTTCCAGCGGAAGTGACATTCGATGCCGATCTCCCATGGCGCGCCCCACGGCGTCCCGGATCTGTCGCACTGGCGCAAGGCCGGCCTCCACCTGGGCCGGGCTGATGATTGGCCAAAGCTGCCTTCGCTGAATTCGTCAAACGGCCAGATCTTCATGGCGCCGATGCCGTCGGCCAGGAGCGAGCGTGCCAGGACACCGGCATCTTCGTGCCAGGCTTGCATAATCCTGCACCGCGCCGAAGCCGATGCAGGTGTTGTAGGTGGGGACACGGTCGCGCGTCTTGCCGCCGAGCAGATGATAGAGCGGCGCGCCGTAGTGCTTGCCCATGATGTCCCACAGCGCCACTTCCAGCGCGGACAGTGCATCGCGTCTCGGCGCCGGCGTAGCCGTGGTACATGATGTTGTCCATTACGAAGCGCCACAGCCCCTCGATGTCGAGCGGATCCTGGCCGAGCACGAGGGGCGCGACGGTGCCATGCAGCGCACCCTTGGCGCCAGGGCACCTTGTCCACCGTCTCGCCCTGGCCCGACGACACCTTCGTCGGTGTGCACGCTGCACGACCAGCAAACGTGGATACTCTGCCCATTGTAACGACTCAATTGCCGTGATTTTCATAGGGTCCACCGCCGCATCATCTGAGTGCGTCATGGTTGTTTCCAGCAAATCAGCCCCGCGCTGTTGCGCTCCATGCGCAGCAGGCCGCGTTTTGTCAGACTCTCCAGATTGCCCGCCATCCCGTAGCTGAAATCCTGATTGGCAGCGGATGGCCAGCGGCCAAGCGTCGGGCCAAGCTGCTCGATGGCTTCGCGCAGTGTGAAAGCCGCCTACCGGCAGCGAAATCAAGCAGCGCCCGCTCGACCAGCAGACAGTAGTTGCGGCTCTCGCTGATATATTCGGCGACGGCCGGGCCTTCCTGCAGTGGCCAGTGGGCGGGTGCAAGCAGGTCGATATCCATCGCCAGCAGCCTGTCCTGCGTCGCCAGATAGGTGTCGACGTAGCAGTAGGTCGGCGGCATAGCCGGCTGCCAGTCGTCATCCAAGATCGCCGTCCACATGGTCGCTTCGCCGGCAATCAGCGTGCGGCTGCGCGGGTCGTAGATGGCCAGATGGCCCCACGTATGGCCGGTGTGTGCACCGCCTCCACATACCAGTCGGGGCTCAGCCGAAAGTGCTCGCCGCCGGAAAGGAGCAGATCCAGCGGCCGGCTGAGACAACCTTCGCGGATGCCGGCCTTGCCCTCTTCCCCGTAGCCGATGCCGTGATCCGCCTCAAACTGCGCATAGCGCCCGGCGATCAGCGCCTCCGTATCCTCCACCCATGGCCGGTCAAGCACGTGGCAGGCCAGGAGCGCCTCGGGCGCGGCCGCCTTCATCGACGCGTTGCCGCCCTGGTGATCGATATCGGAGTGGGAGATGACGATGTAGGTGAGGCGCGCCGGGTCCAACCCGATGCGGCGCATGTAGGGCAGGATCTCCTGCGCCGGGTTGTGCGCGCAGCCAGTATCCACCAGGATGGCGGCGTCCTCGCCGACGAGCAGGTGGACATAGACCCGCGGTTGCTGCCAAAGAGACACTTGATACGATGAATTCCGGGTGCGATTTCCATGTTGCTCCTCACTGTGGATCCTGTGGTTGCTCACCTTTGACGCTGATGCCGCCGTCGACCTGGTAGTTGGCGCCGGTCACGAAGCTCGATTCGTCCGAGGCCAGGAAGAGGAAGACGTTGGCCACTTCGTCGATGGTGCCGACGCGAGCCGATGGGGTGCATCTCGTCAAAGGCGCGGCGCAGGTGGTCGGGCGACGACTGTGCGGCCAGGAAGTCGTGCAGCATGGGCGAGTCGATCGTGCCGGGGGAGACCGTGTTGACGCGGATGCCCAGGCGCGCATAGTCGGTGGACATGGCACGCGCCAACGCAATCAGCGCGCCCTTGGTGGCCGAGTAGACAGCCAGGCCCGGCAGGCCGATGACGCCGGTGACGCTCGACATGTGGATGATGCTGCCCTGGCGCAATTCGATCATCTGGGGGATCACGGCGCGACTGACCAGGTAGGTGCCACGCAGATTCACCGCAATGCAGCGGTCGAAGTCGGCGGGCGACGTTTCGTGGAGACGGCCGGCCGGCATCACAGCCGCGTTATTGACGAGCACATTGATAAGGCCAAAGGCCGTGCGCAGGTTGGCGACAGCCTGTTCGACCTCTTCTTCACTTGCCACATTGGCGCGCAAGGCGAGCGCTTGGCCACCTGCCGCCGTAATCTCGTCTACAACAGCCTGGCATTCCGCCTCATCAATATCGAGGACGCCGACATCGGCGCCTTCCTGCGCAAACTTGAGCGCAATGCCACGGCCGATCCCGCGAGCCGCGCCGGTAACCAACGCGACTTTGCCTTTCAAACGATCCATCATTACTTCTCCTCAGCACCATGAAGAGGCATTCATGCAAGTGTACTCGATAGGTCGAGAGGCGTAAACACAATCCTTACCGGCAGACAGTTCAGCGTTGGAATGTATCGGATTCCGATTGACTCTTGACAGTGGGGCGCAGTAGGTACTATTATACTGGGGAAATCCAAGATTATCAATAATCAATAATCTAACAGCTACGCTCGTCAACGGCAGGTGCACAATCGAACGCAGCAATGTTGTCCAATCACGCCGCAGTGTCCGGTCCCTGGCCGATCAGGTCTATGAGTACCTGCGCGCCAGCATCGTCAGCGAGCGTCTTGCGCCCGGTGCGCGCGTCGTCGAACTGGACATTGCCAACACCATGGGCACAAGCCAGGGACCGGTGCGCGAGGCCCTGCAACGCCTGGAACGCGAAGGGCTCGTGACCAAACAGTCGCACAGCGCTACGTTTGTGACCACCGTCTCGCTCGATGAGATGTACGAACTCTTCTCGATTCGTAGCGTCATCGAGGGCTTTGCCATCGGGCGGACGGTGACGCGCATCACGCCCGAGCAATGCGATCAACTGGAAGGGCTTGTCGAGCAGATGCGCGCGGCCGGCCGCCAGGACGACATGCTCGGGCTCACGGAGCATGACCTGCAATTCCATCGCCTCATCTGTCAGTGGTCGGGCAGCGCGACCCTGCAGCGGGCGTGGGATCCGCTCTACGGTCAGATTCAACGCTTTGTGGTGCGCACGCACAAGAACTATTTTGCCAGCCTCACCGATATAGCCGACACCCATCTGCCGATCATCGCCGCGCTGCGCGCACAGGACGCAGAGAACGTCGTCCGGCTCATCCAGGAGCATGTCATGCTGATCTGGGCGCTGTTCGGTACCGAAAAGGAGAAGGAGTAACTTCATGGAGCAGCCGGAGGTTGTACAGGTCGGCACCGCGAGGAAAGGCGAAAGCGGGGGCTCGTTCTGGCGACGCCTGCTACAGTCGCGCGAGTTTGGCGTTTTTCTCGCGCTGGTTGGGCTCGTGATCCTGATGCGTTTCCTGACCCCCTATTTCTGGAAACCCGACAACATCTTCAACGTCCTGCGCGGCATGTCGACGATCGGGATCATGGCGATTGGCCAGACGATGATCATTATCACCGGCGGCATCGACCTGTCGGTTGGCTCCGTGCTGGCGGCCTCGGCGATGATTACGGCGCGGCTCATGTACACGGGCGTCGTCTCGCCCTGGGTTGCCGTGCTCATCGGCCTGGGTTTTGGCACGCTACTGGGCGCGATCAACGGCCTGATTATTACGCGCGTCAAGGTGACGCCGTTCATTGCCACGTTGGGCATGTTGAGCATCGCACGCGGTCTTGCCTACCTGCTGGCCTCCGGATTGCAGGGCACCGTAGCAAGCAACGTGCCCATGCGCGACGAGTCGGTCAATTTTCTCGGCGCCGGCTATATTGGACCCGTACCCTTCCCCGTCATCGAGATGTTCGTGCTGGTGATTGTGTTCAGCCTCTTTTTGCGCTTCACGGTCCTGGGCCGCCAGATCTATGCCGTGGGGAGCAACGAGCAGGCGGCGCGTCTCTCCGGCGTCTCGTCGGACATGGTCAAGCTCTTTGTCTACACGATCACCGGCACGCTGGCTGCACTCTCCGGCATCATGACGGCCGGCTTGCTGGGAACGTCGGCGACCAACGCCGGCACCGGCACGGAATTGGATGTCATCGCTGCCGTCGTGATTGGCGGGGCCAGCCTGGCCGGCGGCTCCGGCACGATCATCGGCTCCATCATCGGCGCCGCGATCATGGCGGTGCTGCGCAACGCCTTTGTGCTGCTTCAGTTCCCCATCTACATGCAGACGATTTCAATCGGTCTCGTGATCATTCTGGCTGTTGCCATCGATCAGATTCGCCGGCGCAGCAGCTAGTTGATACTTTGCACAGCTCGTATCGGTCCCGCGTGGCAGGCTGGTGCCTGGAGGAGGTGTCCTATTCCTTGAGACGGCAGACGCATTCGGAATCCATGTTTGACGAACAAATTGAGACATTCGACAAAGGAGTAATTCTGCCTATGAAGACTGCAACCCGACTTCTGTCCGTATTGGCCTTGCTTGCCGTGCTGGCCGGCTGTACGACTGTCGCGCCGGCGGCGCAGGCCCCGGCCGCCGAGCAGGCAGCCGCCCCGGCCGCCAATTCCGTGGTCGTCGCCGACGTGGAGCGCCAGCCTGCGCCTGCCTTCGACTCGGCCTGCACCGCTGCCGACGAGGGCGCGGTCGTCCCGGCCGACTTCACGCCCGACCGCCCGTTGAAGATCGCCGTGCTTGGCCTGGAAAACAACCCCTTCTGGATTCCGGTCAAGGAAGGCGCTCTCAAGGCAGCCGAGGAACTGAAGCCGTACAACGTCACGGTCGACTGGATTGTGCCGGGCGAGACGCACACTGCCGACGACTTCAGCGGCGGCATGGAAGCGGCCATTGCCCAGGAATATGACGCCATCGCCACCATCGCCGGTGATGCGGGTCTCGTGACCTACATCGACCGCGCTGTCGACGCCGGGATTCCGGTCGCCACCTTCAACTCCGAGACGGCCGCGCCCAACAAGCGCCTCTTCTTCGTCGGCGCCGACCTCTACAAGCAGGGCGAAGCGGCCGGCAAGGCCATGGCTGATGCCATCGGCGGCGCAGGCAAGGTTGGCGTCATCACTGGCTTCTTTGCGGTGGAAGCGCACGAACTGCGGCGCAAAGGCTTCGAGGACTACCTGACCGCCAACAATCCCGACATCGAGATTGTGGCGCAGGTGGAGAACAGCGACCAGGGCGACATTGCCTACACCCAGGCCCAGGACATGATGACCGCCAATCCCGATCTGGCAGGCATCTACGTCACGGCCGGCGGTCCGTTCGGCGCGGCTGCCGCCGTGGAAGACGCCGGCAAGACGGGCGAGGTCAAGGTGATCTCCTTCGACTTCGTCGACGAGACCATGGAGTATGTGCAGAAGGGCGTCATCTCGGCCACCATCGGCCAGGGCCCGTTTGCCCAGGGACATGACCCGGCCATCCGGCTGTTCAATTACATCGTGACCGGCGAAGCGCCCGAGTGCGGTCGCCTGCTCACCGAGGCTGCCCTGGTCACCCAGGACAACATCGACCAGTACTGGACGCCGCCGGCACAGTAGGCAGCGGAGCGTATCTCTTTCACCGAGGTTCGGTGGTGGCGGCAGCCATGCTGTCGCCACCACCCGCCATCCCAGGCCGGCGCCTGTTGACGCGGAACGCCGGTCTGGGTAAGAGCAGTGCCATTGTACCCGTTGCGCATCGTGCGGGGAAACCCACGGGACATTTCCGTACCCTGTGCAGCAGCGGTAGAGATCGGAACCCTGGCAATGAATCAAACTGGCGCAGAAATTCTGCGAGTTGAAGCGGTCTCAAAGCGCTATGGCGGCGTGCATGCCCTGGAACAGGTCAACTTTGACCTGCGCTACGGCGAGGTGCACGCGTTGGTGGGTGAGAACGGCGCCGGAAAATCAACGCTGATCAAGGTGCTGGGTGGCATCATCCCGCGCAATGGCGGGCGTGTCCTCTTTGAAGGAAACGAAGTCGACTATCAGCGTCCCATCGAAGCACTCCATGCAGGGATTGCCATTATCCACCAGGAACTGTCGATGATGCCGTCCCTGAACGTCATCGAGAATATGTACATGGGGCGCATGCCGGGTCGCTTCGGCATCGTCAACTGGAAGGACCTGGAGCGCCGCACGCGCCAGGCCATGGCGCTCATCGACCTGCACGTCGATCCCTATGCGGCGGTGCAGGACCTCACGATTTCGCAGCGGCAGATGATCGAGATCGCGCGGGCGTTGTCGGTCAACGCCAAGTTGATCATCATGGACGAACCGAACTCATCGCTGACCCAGGGTGAGTCCGAGCGTCTCTTCGCCGTCATTGACTCACTCAAGGCGCGCGGGATCGCCATCATCTACGTGTCGCACAAGATCGAAGAGGTTCTGCGTATCTCGGATCGCATCACCGTCTTCCGCGACGGCAAGTATGTGGGCACGGTCGACCGCGAAGACGCCACCGAGCAGAAGATCATCAACATGATGGTGGGACGTGAGCTCGACCGCACCGCAATCAGCGTGCCCGACAAGATTGGCGATGTGCTGCTAGACGTGCGTGATCTGAGCGGGCCAGGCTTTGACAAGGTGAACTTCGCGGTGCGCAAGGGCGAGATCGTTGCATTTTCGGGTCTTGTCGGCGCCGGGCGCAGTGAAGTGGCCAGCGCGATCTTCGGCGCCCGGCCGTTCACGGACGGTGAAATCACCTTTTACGGTCGCCCCGTGCGCTTCAAGTCACCCAAGCATGCTATCCGCGCCGGCATCGCCATGGTGCAGGAAGATCGCAAGGTGCTCAGTCTCTTCATGGACATGACCATCCAACGCAATATCACCATGGCCGAACTACCCTACATGAGCAAAGGTGTAACGAGCGACGGCGCCGAGCGCCGCCTCGCCCAGCAGATGGTGCGCTCGCTCGATATCCGGCTGGCGTCGCTGGATGATCCCGTCAGCAGCCTCAGCGGCGGCAACCAGCAGAAGACCGTGCTCAGCCGCTGGCTGGCGACGACGCCCAAACTGCTGATCCTCGACGAGCCGACCCATGGCGTCGACGTCGGCGCCAAGGCCGAAATCTACGACCTCATTCGCAAGCTGGCGGCGCAGGGCGTAGGCGTCATGCTCATCTCTTCCGAGCTGCCTGAAGTGCTGGCGTTGGCGCATCGCATCGTCGTCATGCACGAAGGGCGGATCACCGGCATCCTCGATCGCGCCGACGCCAGCGAAGAAGCCCTCATGGCCTACGCCACGGGGATCGCCGACGACTTTGCCGTGCCGGCGGAGGTGAGTTCATGAGCGACTCCCGGGCATTGGTAGCCGAACCTGTCACCTTTCGCGGCTGGTCGGCGTGGCGGCTCGCCAACGAGTTTGTCCAGTTGATCGCCGTGCCAAAGATCGGCGGCCGCGTGATGGCCTACGATCTTGGCGATCACCCCTTCCTCTTCGTCGACCCGGATCTGGCGGGCAAGCTCTTTTCGGCGGAGGAAAATCAGGGGGATGGCTCGCTGGCGGCATGGAAGAACTACGGTGGCGACAAAACCTGGCCGGCGCCGCAGGGCTGGGACAATGACGAGCAATGGCACGGTCCGCCCGACCCAATCCTGGATACCGGCCGTTACACGGTCGATGAGGTCGTTGCCCGGCCGGATCGAGCCGCCATTGCCATGAGCAGCCTGCCCGACCCGCGCACGGGCGTACAGATCACGCGACGCTTCACACTCGCGCCCGGTAGCAGCCGCGTGCAGGTCGAGCTGACTTTTCGCAATGTGAGTGATCGCGCCGTGCGCTGGGGTATCTGGGATGTCGTGCAACTCAACGCCGCGCGCACCCTGTCTGACGGCAGCCGCACCCACGATCCAACATGCACGGTCACGGCGCCGGTCAACCCGCAGAGCCGCTTCGCGCGCGGCTTCACCGTGATGTTTGGCGCCGACGACAATCCGCAGTGGCAGGTCGGCGACGGCCTGTTCCGCGCCGACTACCAATGGGCAATCGGCAAAGTCGGCCTGGATTCACCCGCCGGCTGGATCGCCTTTCACCAGGCGTCACAGCAGGCGGCATTTATCGAGCAATTTGCCTACGTGCCAGGCGCAGCGTATCCGGACGAGGGCGCCACGGTGGAATGCTGGACGGTGGGCGCCGGCAAGGTGGCCAATCTGGATTATGCGGAGAGCGGCATCTACCTGATGGAAACCGAGGTGCTCGGCCCGCTCACACGCATCGAGCCAGGCGCAACGACGACGTTTGCGATTGAATGGGGCGCCTGCCGTTGTACGGGCGCAGTCGTCGATGTCCAACCCGGCGGCTGTGCGGCGACAAGACTGGCGGCACGCGTGACAGGTAACGCAGTTCGCCTCACAGGGAGCTTTGGCGTTTTTGACGCCGGCCAGTTGATCGTCGCCTGGATTGATGGCGCAGGTCAGGAGTTGGCTAACGCGAAAGTGCAACGCTCCGATCCGTTGACTGCGCTCGACGTCGACACGGTCCTGAGCCCGCCATCGACGGCCACAGGCGTGGAAATACGCGTGCGCTCGGACACGGATGGGAAGGTGCGTCGGCTGGCAGAAGCCAGGCTTTGAAACAACTGACATGCTCGTCTGCCTGGCATGGCAGACGGATGGACAATCAGGACTGCAATTCACCCTATCAAAAACGACATTTGCAACGGCGGTGAGCGCCCCTCGCAGTTCGCCCCTCGCAACCTTACCAAAGGAGACCCTATGAACTCTCGCCAACGCGTCAAAATGGCCTTGAATCACCTGGAGCCGGATCGCATCCCCTTCGACCTGGGCGGCACCGTGCTCACCAGCATCCACGTCAATGCCTATCGCAACCTGCGCCGTTACCTGGGGCTACCCGACAAGGATGTCGAGATCATGGACGTCTTCCAGCAGATCGCCGTGGTCGACGAGGATGTGCGGCAAAAGCTGGGCTGCGACTGTCGCAACGTGGCGCCGCGCTCGTCGGCCACCTTCAAGATCGTCGTCGACGAGGATTCCATGCCCGGCTATCGCTTCTTCCACGACGAGTGGGGGATCGGCTGGCGCATGCCTAAGGACGGCGGCTTCTACTATGACATGTTCCACCATCCCTTTGCCAACTCGACCAGCATCGACGACATCAAGAACTTCCCCTGGCCCGATCCCGTGGACCCGGCGCGCTTCGCCACGCTCAAGGAGAGCGCACGCCACGTGGCCGAGGATCTGGGTGAGCCGGTGATCCTGGGTGGTCTGGCGGCCGGCTTTGTGGAACTGGCGGCGTGGACACGCGGCTTTGCCCACTTCTACCCCGACCTGGTCACCAATCTCGACTGGATGACCTACCTGATGGATACCATCATCGACCTGAAGCTGGCCTACTGGGAGGTGGCGCTGCCGCTTGTGGGCGACTATGCCGACGTGGTGCAGGAGGCCGATGACCTGGCCGGCCAGTTCGGGCTGCTCATCAACCCGGAGACCTATCGCAAGATCATCAAGCCGCGCCACAAGAAGATCATGGACTTTATCAAGGCGCGCAGCGACGCCAAGATCTTCTTCCACTCGTGCGGCGCCATCCGCGAGATCATCCCCGACATGATCGAGATCGGCATCGACATCATCAACCCGGTGCAGGTCAGCGCCGTGGGCATGGAATCGTCGGCGCTCAAGCGCGACTTCGGCAACGACATGACCTTCTGGGGCGGGCTGGTCGATACGCAGGGCGTCTTCACCACCGGCACGCCGGACGAAGTGCGCGAGGAAGTGCGCCGGCGCATCGACGACCTGGGCGCCAACGGTGGCTTTGTCGCCGCGGCAGTGCACAACATCCAGGCCAACGTTCCGCCCGAAAACATCATGGCCATGTGGGAGACGCTGCAGGAGTTCGGCACCTACGGGCACGGCGGCGTCGGCCAGCGCCCGGCCGACTACGTGCCCGCCGCGCGCCACGACAAGCCGGTCAAGGTGAGCACCAGCCCCGATGCCCTGCCGGCCCAGATGCCCACGCCCGAGGAAGCCGCTGCCCAGGCCGAAGAGGGGGATTTCTATCCGGATCTCTTCCTCGACATGCAGGATGCCATCATCGACGGGCAGAAAGCGGAGGCCGTGGCGGCCGCCGAGCAGGCGTTGGCCGATGGCTACGACGCGCAGACGATCATCAGTGACGGCATCGTGCCGGCCATGACCATCGTCGGCGAGAAGTTCGAGACCGCCGAGTTCTTCCTGCCGGAGATGATGGCCGCCGCACTGGCAGCGCGCGGCATTCTGGAATTGATCCGCCCGCGCCTGGCCGCCACCCACGCGGCGCCGGCCGGGCGTGCCGTCATCGGCACGGTCAAGGGCGATCTGCACGACATCGGCAAGAATCTGGTGGCCATGATGCTGGAGGGCGCCGGCTTTGAAGTGATCGACCTGGGGCCTGACGTGCCGGCCGAGAAGTTCATCGCCGCCATCAACGAACACAAGCCCGGCCTGGTCGGTCTCTCCGCGCTGCTGACGACGACGGCGCCCATGATGCGCGTGATCGTCAATGCCTTCCAGGCAGCTGGCGTGCGCGACGAGGTGAAGGTGCTCGTCGGCGGCGCGGCCGTCAGCCAGGAATTCGCCGACGAGATCGGCGCCGACGGCTATGCACCGGATGCGGGCGCCGCCGTACGCAAGGCGAAGGAATTGCTGGCCGTAGCGGCGTGACAGTGACTTCGGCACAGGTCGCGCCATGGGCAGATCGCTCGTCTGCCTATGGTGCAACCTGCGCCCCGTCGGCATCGACCGGAGCATCTGGGCGCCCGGCCCGCCGCTCGATGAGTACTCCCCCAATCTCCTGACAGACTCGCCGAAACCACGTCCTGACGTGCAGGGACCACGCACGCGCAGGGCAGGCGACGCACGTCGTGGTAACCGCACCAGTGTCCTGGACGTACCCGCCGCCGTCGATGGATGGCGCGGCGAACTTCGTGCCTGGGCCGGCCCGTGGTAGGCTCACAACATCACGCATCTGCGGAAAAGAATATAGAAAGGGATCTGCCTGATGAAAGCGATCATGGTGATGTTCGACACGCTGAACCGCCGGCACCTGCCGCCCTATGGCTGCGACTGGACGCACGCGCCCAACTTCACGCGCCTGGCGGAGCGCACGGTGCTCTTCGAGAACGCGTATGTCGCCAGCATGCCCTGCATGCCCGCCCGCCGCGAGCTGCACACGGGGCGCTACAATTTCCTGCACCGCAGTTGGGGCCCGCTGGAGCCGTTTGACGACTCCATGCCCGAACTGCTCAAGCAGCACGGCGTCCACACGCACCTGATTACCGACCACCAGCATTACTGGGAGGATGGCGGCGCGACCTACCATACGCGCTACTCGACGTGCGAGCTGATTCGCGGCCAGGAAGGCGATCCGTGGAAGGGCGTGGTCGGCGACTTTCCCGTGCCGCCCAAGACGACGAACCACCCGGAGGCCATGTGGCGGCAGGACTGGATCAATCGCAGCTACATGCCGGAGGAAGCGGACCAGCCGCAGCCGCACGTCTTCCGCCTGGGCGAGGAGTTCATCCGGCGCAACGCTGCGGCCGACAACTGGTTTCTGCAACTGGAGACCTTCGACCCGCACGAACCCTTCTTTACGCACGAGAAGTACAAGGCGCTCTATCCCCACGCCTACGACGGCCCGCACTTCGACTGGCCGCCCTATGCGCCGGTCAGCGAGTCGCCGGAGATGGTCGAGCACATGCGCTACGAGTATGCCGCGCTGTTGAGCATGTGCGACTTCTACCTGGGCAAGGTGCTGGATCTGATGGACGAGCTGGATCTGTGGGACGACACCCTGCTCATCGTCAACACCGACCACGGCTTTCTGCTGGGCGAACATGAGTGGTGGGCCAAGATGGTCCAGCCCATGTACAACGAGATCGCGCACGTGCCGCTGCTGGTCTGGGACCCGCGCAGCCGCCTGCGCGGCGAGCGCCGCCGCGCGCTGGTGCAGATGATCGACATGGCGCCGACGCTGCTGGAGTTTTTCGGCGTGCCGA
>JACKBA010000011.1 GCA_020634815.1 Caldilineaceae bacterium
TTCTCGCATCTACACCTTGAATTCGCACATGCACGGTATAGGCGTTTTTGTCACAAGGCCACACCGTGCAAGATTCAGAACATACGATTCGATCAGCATAAATCCGCCCGATCCGCGTCATCCGCGTTCTATTTCAATTTGCTCATGCAAGGGTATCCAGCCGCCGTTGGCTGTGTAGCCGCCGTCGACCGCCAGCACCTGGCCGGTGATGAAACGTGCGCGGTCGGAGCACAGGAAGACTACCGCATCGGCGATCTCTTCCGGCGCAGCGAAGCGCCCCATGGGAATGCGCTGGACGATGACGTCGTGCTCCAGCTTGCCTTCGCCGATCGCCTGCTTGAGCCGGTCGGTGGCGGTGTGACTCGGCGCGACGGCGTTGACGCGGATGTCGTGCCCCGCCCACTCCAGCGCCAGCGAGCGGGTCATGCTGTCGAGCGCGGCCTTGGACGCGGCGTAGGCGGCGCGGCCGTGCGCGCTCTGCTGCGCGGTGATGCTGCTGATGTTGACGATTGCGCCAGTGCTGCTGCGGGCGATGACCTGCTGCGCAAAGGCCTGGCTGCACGCAAACGCACCGTAGACGCCCACGCTGAAGATGCGCTCCCACTCCGCCACGTCCAACTCCAGCGCCGGTTTCATCACGACAACCGCCGCACAGTTTACCAGGATGTCCACGCGCCCATACTGTGCGACGGCGCCGGCAAGCAGCGCCCTGCACTGCGCGGCGTCAGCCACATCGACCGCAGCGGACGCCACCGTCATCCCGGTTGCGGTGGCAAGCTCCGTCGCCGTTGCTGTCGCCGCGGCGCCGTCCAGGTCGGCGACGACCACCGCAGCGCCCGCCTCTGCCAGCGCGCGGGCGCACGCCGCGCCGATCCCCTGCGCCGCGCCGGTGACAATCGCGACCTTGCCAGTCAGCAGGTCAGCCGCCATAAATCTCCAGGGCTTCGCTGGTGACCGACACCTGCACATCCTGCATCTTGGCCTCGAGCGCGACGTTCAACTCGTCGGGGAAACTTTTCCACTGCGCCAGCGACTCCCAGCGCACGATGATCACCACTTCATCCGGGTTGTCGATGCTCGGCCAGACTTCCTTGGAAATATAGCCGTCGTGGGCCGCCAATGCCGGCGTCCAGATCTCGGCATCAAGTACCAGCCACTCCTCGCGCCGGCCGGGGACACAGGTTGCACGGAGCATTTCGATTACGGGCATCGGATTCCTCCTTGATACTGGAAATTAGAGATTGGAGACTGGAGATTGAGAGATTTTCTCCCCGCGACGACCAATCTCTAATCTCCAATCTCTCAATCTCCCCTAATGCGTAAACAACTCCCCACCATCGATAAAATACACATGCCCCGTCAGATAGTCATGCTCGATCAGCAGGGCGATCATGCGTGAGACATCTTCGGGTGCGCCCAGGCGTTTGACGAGGGTGTGCTGGCGCGCATCCTCGATCTGCTCGGGTGTGAAGTCGGGCGGGAGGAGCACCGGTCCGGGCGCCACGGCGTTGACGCGGATCGTCGGGCTGAGTTCGCGCGCAGCGTAGCGGGTGAGTTGCACCACGCCCGCCTTGGCGATGGCATGGTGGCCCAGCCCCGGCCACACCTCGTAGACCGACAGGTCCGCCACGTTGACGATCACGCCGCGGCCCTGCCGCAGCATGATCGGCGCCACCGCCTGCGTGCAAAAGAAGGCGGCCTTGACCGTGACGTCGTTGCACAGGTCGTACTCGGCCTCGGTCACCTCGAGGAAGGGGCGCATCAGCCAGGGCGAGGCGTTGTTGATCAGCACGTCGATGCGACCAAACGTTTCGGCCGTCGCCGCCACCCAGCGCCGCATTGCCTCCAGGTTGCGCACGTCCAGTTCGGTTGCTGCGCAGCGCACGCCCAACGCTTCGATCTCCTGCTTCGTCGCCGCCCACGGCTCGCCCGGCAAATAGGAGAACGCAACGTGCGCGCCCTTGCGCGCCAGGTGCAGCCCGTGCGCCCGCCCCAACCGGATCGCGCCGCCCGTGATCAAAACGACTGAATCTTTGATTTCCATGATCTCACCTGTCCGGTCTTCTTCTCGTTGCGTCATCCGCGTTCTATTTTTTCTACCCCAAAGAATGACTGTTGTAGCACGGCGTAGTTAATCTCCCCTGCGCTGAAGGTGCGGCCTGTGCGGATGTTGTTGATGTGCAGCACCGCCGGCGAGTGCAGGTCCAGCGGGATTTGGTAGAAGTCGCGGCCAGCGTCCTCATAGATCTCGACAAAGGGGCGCCCATAGGCGCGCGAGGCCACCGAGACCACCTTGCCGATCACGGCTGCAATCGCCGCGTCGTCGGCATCGACGTAGAGCGTGGCCACGCCGCCATAGAGCAGCGAATCGTTGATGCGGCCCATGGCGATCACCTCGTCGGCGATCAGCGGTGGGATGACGCCGAAGCCGTGGGCGTACTTCACCGTGGCGACATCGAAGCCTTCCTCGGCCAGCCGGTGCAGCGACTGCTCCACGATGCGCGCCGCCACCTGGATCGCGCAAACCAGGCTGGAATTTGGCGCGACGAGAATGTATAGGTTCTCCGGCTGGAGCTTGCACGCCTGGGCAATGGTCGTCGCCCAGTCTTCGGTCACCGGTTCGGCGGTCTGGATGGCGATCACGCCTTCGTCCGCCTGGTCGCGGTAGTCGATCAGCTCGAAATAGTGGTCGAGGTTGGCGTGGTTGAGCGCACGCGCCGGCCCGGCCAGGATCGGCGCGCCCTCGCGCGCTCCCTCCAGCCGCCAGCCCGCGATCTGCGACGCGATGCACGCCTCCAACGGGTGGTCGATCATGACGCGCACCGCTGAGAGCATGCGGTCGCCTACCGCGAACGGCTCATAGCTCACCTCGCCCAGTCCGCCCAGCGTGACGAGCGTGTAGAGCTTGCCGGCTGCCCAGCCGCCCGGCGCGGCCTGACCCATGTCGATGACGGTGGCGCCGCCCGGCAGCCGGCTGACCGCCGCGCCCAACGCCTCCGGCGCGTCGAGAATGCGGCGGACGATTTTCATGGCTTCACGGTTGATGCTGAGCATAGACGAACCTTGTGTGGTTGAGAGATTGAGAGATCAGGAGATTGAGAGATTGGAGACTGGAGATTGGAGACTGCCGAGCACTCCACGCTCAATTGGCCCGAACTCAATCTCATAATCGCCCAATCACCCAATCTCTAATCTCCAGTCTCCAATCTCTATTTCGGCCCCGCCTCCGCCACGCCCAGCCCGCCATCCACCGGGATGAGCGCGCCGGTGATGTAGCTGGCGGCGTCCGAGGCCAGGAAGGCCACCGTGCTGGCGATCTCGTGCGCGTCGCCAAAGCGCTTGACCGGGATGAACTTCGTGAAGTTCTCCTCACCCAGCGCGGAGATGCCGTCGCGCAGCGCCTGCGTGTAGATGAGACCGGGCGCCACGGCATTGACGCGGATGTTGTGACGCGCCAGGTCGAGCGCCATGGCTCGCGTCAGCGATTCGAGCGCGCCCTTGGTCGCCGCATAGAGCGTGCGGTTCTGGATCGTCAACTGCGCCAGGATCGTGCTGATGTGGATGATGCTGCCGCCGGCACCCGCCGCGATCATCTGCTGCGCGGCAAGCTGGCTCATCAGGTATGGGCCGCGCACGTTGGCGCCGAACATCCCGTCGAAGTCGTCCAGCGTGGCGTCGAGGAAGTAGGCGCGGTTGATCGCCGACGCGTTGTGCACGAGTACGCGCACCGGCCCCCACTGCTTGCCGACGGTTGCCATCATGCGGCGCACGTCGTCCACGTTGCCGGCGTCGCCTTGCATGGGCATGGCCTGGCCACCGGCCGCGGTGATCGCGGCACTCACCTGCTCGGCGCCGGCTTGGTCGGCGCGGTAGTTGACGACGACGCGTGCCCCGCTCTGCGCAAACAACTGCGCCGTCGCCGCGCCGATCCCGCGCGACGCGCCGGTGATCAAGACTGTTTGATCGGTAAAGTCAAAGGAGACATTGGTCATTCACGACACCCTGTGGATCAGAAACTGGTTTGACGCAGAGACGCGAAGGGTGCAGAGATTCGCAGAGAAAAGCCTGGGAGAGGAAGCTCCTCTTGATTCCCGCTGCGTTCCTCTGCTTCTCTGCGCCTCCGCGTTAAATTTCGTCCCACGCGTCCGCATCGACCAGTCGCTCCTGCACTTCCTGCAAGAAGGCCGCCGCGGTCGCGCCGTCGATGAAACGGTGGTCGAAGGTCAGGCTGAACCAGGCCACCGGACGCTCGACCAACGCGCCGCTCACCAACGCCGGCTGTGGTCGCACGCGCCCCACCAGCAGAATGGCGCCTTCGGGTGGCCGCGGGAGCGGGAAGCCGCCGTCGATGCCAAACATGCCCAGGTTGCTGAGGGTGAAGGTGCCGCCCTCGATGTCCGACAGCTTGATCTTGCCGGCGCGTGCGCGCCCTGCAAGGTCACCGATTGCTGCCGCCAGGTCGTCGAGCGACAGCCTGTCGGCGTCACGCACCACGGTCACGACCAGCCCGTCGTTGACCGCCACTGCCATGCCCAGGTTCACGGCGTCAAAAACGACAACCTTGTCGTCGACCAGTTCGGCGTTGAGCAGCGGGTGGTTGGGCAGCGTCCGGGCAACGGCGGCCATGATGTAGGTGTTGAGCGAATGGCGTTGCTCGCCGGCCGCGGCGCGCGCTGCTTGCACGGCGGACAGGTCCATCTCGCGCGTCACCTGGCTAAGCGCCGCGCGCTGCACCGACGCCTGCATGCTCTGCGCCATCATCTTGCGCACGCGGCCCAGCGGCATGACCTGCTTGATCGGGATGCTGCGGTGCGTCTCTGGCGAGTTCATGCGGCGCGTAGCTCTGCCGTTTCTTCCGGTGTCTCGGCGATCAATGCCAGTACCGTGCCGACCTCGACCGTCTCACCGGCGTCGACCAGGATTTTGGCAAGGATGCCGCTCCCCGGCGCCGGCAGTTCGTTGGTAATCTTGTCGGTCTCGACGTCGGCGATGATCTCGTCCTCGGCCACGGCGTCGCCTTCCCGCTTGCGCCACTCGGAGACCATGCCCTCTTCCATCGTCAGCCCCCACTTGGGGAGAATCACTTCAATAGCCATCGATTCAATCCTTTTTGCAGATAGGCCACGGATTCGACGGATTAGGCGGATCGGCACGAATTCTTTCTGCGTGAATCTGCGAGAATCCGTCTAATCCGCCTAATCCGTGGTCTATTTCATCACGCTGCAGATGCCTGCAATTACCTGCTCCTTGCCGGGGAGGATGTACTTTTCCAGCACCAGCGAGAAGGGAATCGGCGTATCGAGGCCGGCGACGCGTAACACCGGCGCCTTGAGATCGTGGAAGCACTCCTCGCCGATCGTGGCGCTGAGTTCGGCCGCCAGCCCGCCGATCTTCGGCGCTTCGCTGGCGACGACTGCGCGTCCAGTCTTGCGCACCGATTCGAGCACGGTCTCGGCGTCGTAGGGGCGAATGGTGCGCAGGTCGACCACCTCGACGTCGATGCCTTCCTTCTCCAACTCCGTGGCCGCGGCGAGCGCTTCGTGCACCATCTTCATGGTGGCGACGACAGTGACGTCCTTGCCCTGACGGGCGATCGCTGCCCTGCGCAGCGGCGTCGTATAATGGCCTTCCGGCACGTCGCCCTTGACGCGGTAGAGCGCCTTGTGTTCCAGGAAGATGATCGGGTTGTCGTTCTCAATGGAGGCAAGCAACAGCCCCTTGGCGTCGGCCGGCGTGGCGGGCGCCACGAGCACGATGCCCGGCACATTGAGAAACCACCCTTCGACCGACTGCGAATGGTGCGGGCCGCCGCCAAAGCCGCCGCCGCAGGCCGTACGCACGACGATCGGCGCCTTGAACTGGCCGTCGAACATGTAGTGCATCTTGGCCGCGTTGTTGACCAACTGGTCGTAGCACTCACCAATAAAGTCGGCAAACATGATCTCGGCTACCGGGCGCATGCCCATCATCGCCGAGCCGACCGACGCGCCGATGATGGCGGCTTCGGAGAGGGGCGTATCGCGCACGCGCGCCTCACCATATTTCGCCCACAGGCCGCGGGTGACGCCAAAGTCGCCGCCCATCTCGCCGATGTCCTCGCCCAGCATGTAGACGTTGGGGTCGCGTTCCATCGCAATATCCAGCGCCTCGTTCAGCGCCTGCACGAAGGTGCGTGTGCGTGCAGATGTTTGGGTCATAGAAGCCGCCTTTTTGTTGTTTGTGAGGTGGTGGGGTAGCGGGGTTTTGGGGTTTGGCCTGATTTGCCCCCCACAACCCCACCACCCCAATACCCCACTACCATCCAACGTACACATCCGCTGTCGCCTTGGCCGGATCGGGCATGGGGCTGCCCTTGGCGAAGTTGATCCACTGGTCGATCTCGGCCTTGACTTCAGCCTCGATGCGCTTGAGGTCCTCGGCTGTCATGGCGCTGTTGGCGACGATTTTCTCGCGCGCCAGCCTCATCGGGTCGCGCTCCTCTTTCCAATACTTGACCTCTTCCGGCGGGCGGAACTCGCCGGAAAAGAGACCCTGCCAGCGCCAGGTCTTGAACTCGAGGAAATAGGGGCCGTTGCCGGCGCGGATATACTCGATGGCTTTCTGCACCTCGGCATAGGCCAGCTCGATGTCGTTGCCGTCGACAATCACGCAGGGCATGCCGTAGCCGCGCGCCAGGTCGACGATGTCGGGCGAGGCGTGGCCCTTGCCCACGGGCATGGAGATGGCGTAGCCGTTGTTGACGCAGGCATAGAGCACCGGCAGCTTCCAGATCGCGGCCATGTTCAGGCTCTCGTGGAACTCGCCGCGGCCGACCGTGCCGTCGCCGATGATGCAGCAGGCCACGTTCGGCTGCCCGCGCATCTGGTACGCCAGCGCCACGCCGAGCACCGTCGCCATGTACGAGCCTTCGACGGCATTGTCGCCGAAGTTGCCCACCTTGGGGTTGGCGCTGTGCAGGCTGCCGCCCTTGCCGCTACAGACGCCGGTCGCGCGGCCGAAAAGCTCCGCCATGATGCGCTCGCCGTCGCCCTGGTACTTCTCCTGCGCCAGCGCGTTGATGCCGTGGCAGCGGTGGTCGGGGAAGAAGGCGTCGGTCGCCGTGAGGTGCGCCGCCAGAGCGGCCTGCGTCGCTTCCTGGCCCACGCCGGTGTGCAACATGCCCGGCACGTTGCCCTTCTTGAACTCGCGTTCCAGGCCGAACTCGAACGCGCGAATCAGAACCATATCGCGGTAGAGATCGACCAGTGTTTCAATATCGAGCTTCATGGACTCATCTCCAATCTGGCGGGATCTATTCTCTTTCGTAGGAGATTCCGGAAAGTGTCCGATTGCACGCCGGGCGAGCATTGCAGTCGCAACCGCGCCGGCATTCGCAGCAAGCTTCTCTCCATGCTGCCCAAACCACTAGCTGGGGCGCCGGCATGGGGCAGAGATGAATATGCCGGACGGGCACGGCTGGGCGGCTCCGCCGGCAAATAACAAAACTCCCGGTTCTGGACTGGCATGGAGCCTCCGTCGCTAGGGCGATATCCGCAAACAGGAGCACGTGTACGCAAACGAGTGAGGTGCAGCAACATTAGCACATTGACAATGGCGTGTCAAGCATCGCTCAAAAATTCAAGTGTCGCTAAAGTTGGCGGTGCTGCGCCGGTCGTCGTGCCGGCCTCAAGCATTACTTGAGGAATTCAAGTGATACTCAAGAACTCATTGACATAGCTCCTGGCGCGGGTGTACACTCACGCCATGTCCACCAACCGACGAAGTGCCCGCAAGGCGGAACGCGCCGACACGCTCGAGCCTTTTGGCGAGCGCATCCGCGAGCGCCGCAAGGAACTGGGGCTGAGCCTGGAGGAATTGGCCGCGCGCACCGGGTTGACCGCCAGCTTTCTCAGCCTCATCGAACGCAACATCAACAACCCGTCGCTCGACTCGCTCTACCGCATCGCCGAGGCGCTGGATGTGCCGCCCTTCTATTTTTCCGCCGACGAACTCTCGGCAAGCCCTGTTCCGTCCAATCCGGTTGTGCGCCACGACGAGCGCGTGCAGATTACCTTCCCGCCCGGCGATGTGACCAGCGAACTGCTGGTGCCGAACCTGCGCAGCAAACTCGAAGTGTTCATCTCGCGTGTGCAGCCCGCCGCGGGCAACGTGGCGCGCACGCCCAAGACGGCCTCCGAAGAATGCCTGTACGTCATGGAAGGGATGCTGCGCGTCGTGCTCGACGACCAGGAATACGTCCTCGAGGAGGGCGACAGTATCTACATACATGGCTTTGCACTGCGCGAGATCTGCGCCGTCGGCGACTCCGAAGCCGTCTTTCTCTCGGCCATTACGCCGCCGATCTTCTAGCGTTGCCGGCGCCGAACCGCGCCGCCGGCCCCTGTGCCGGCCATAATTTCCGCAGCCAATTCATGCCGGTCGCCTGCACGGCCCCGCAGCTTCCGGTCACTGCAAAGGAAGTAGCGCGCCATGCAGGAACATTCACAGGTCGATCTGATTGTCCGCCATGCCCTCATCATTACCCAGGATGAGCAACGGTCGGTGTTCGAAGATGGCGCGCTGGCGGTCGATGGCGGCGTGATCGTCGCGTTGGGCAAGACGGCCGAGATCGAGCAGCGTTTCGTCGCGGCAAAGCGCATCGATGCCAGCGGCCGTGCCCTCTTCCCTGGCCTGCTCAACATCCACACCCACCTCTTCCAGTCGGCCGTCAAGGGCCTGGGCGAAGACATGGCCGTGGAGCAGTGGGTGCAGGCCGTCACCTTCCCCACCGCCGCTACCATGAACGCCGAGGAGGTCTACCTGCTCAGCCTGGTGAGTTGCCTGGAGAATCTGCGTAGCGGCGCTACCACGGTGATGGATTTCATGTACGGCATGCGCGACCCGGCGCTGCATGAGGCGGTCATCCGCGCCATGGTGGATAGCGGGCTGCGCGGGCGCTACACACGCACCATCGTCGATCGCGGCGCCGAGATGGGCATCCTGCCGGCCATGCTCCAGCCGGCGGAGGAGGCGCTGGCGCACGCACAGGCGTTGCAGGCCGCATACGACGGCGCAGGCGACGGGCGGCTCGACATCGGGCTGGCCATCGGCGTGATCTGGGGGATGACCGAGGCCGGCCTGCGCGCAGTGCGCCGCGTCGCCGACGCCACCGGCATGATGATCACCATGCACGTCAATGAAACGCCCTACGACAACGCCTTTGCCCAGGAACAGTGGGGGCTCAACACCATCCCCATGCTGGAGCGGACGGGCGTGCTCGGCCCCGACTTCAATGCGGTGCACTGTGTCCACATGACGGACGAGGACATCGCGTTGTTTGTCGAGCACGACGTCTCCGTGGCCTATTGCGCCGTCAGCAACATGTACCTCGGCTCCGGCATCCCGCCCATCGCACGGCTGGCCGGGGAAGGGCTGCGTATCGGCATCGCCGCCGATGGCTCCGGCAGCAATAACTGCCAGGATATGCTGGAGACGCTCAAGTTCAGCGCGCTACTCCAGAAGGTCGGGCAGCAGAACGCCGGCAGCGTGCTGGCGCAGCAGGCGCTCGATTGGGCCACGCGCGATGGCGCCCGCGCGCTGGGGCTGGGCGCTCAGGTGGGCAGCCTCGCACCCGGCATGAAGGCCGATTTCTTCCTGCTCAATCCCTTTACCGCCAAGGCCATTCCCGTCCACGACCCGGTCGCGACGCTCGTCTACTCGGCCGGGCAGGCCAACGTCGACACGGTGGTAGTGGATGGCCGCGTCCTGATGGAAGATGGCCAGTTCACCCACATCGACGAGACGGCGCTGCTACGCGAGACGCAGCGTGCCGCCCAACACCTGGCGCGTCGCGCCGGTACCGAGCGACTGCTGGCCACGCGCGCATCCTGGCGTCCCGTGTAAGCAGCGCCGCCGAACCACGCCCGCCATGACAATCTCCTCGACCATGTGGTAAAATCGCCCAATACTATCCTGCCGATCGGTGCCGAGCCGGCAGGGACGTGCGGGAACCGGGTATGGCCGTCGTGCAATACTCACCGCCGTTCGGCATCGGCGCCACACCTGTGAGACAATGCCGGGCATGAACCGACGCCAACTGGCTTTCATCGTCACGCTGAATGCAGTGATCAGCCTGGTGATCGCGCTTGCGGTCGTCTGGCTGGCTGAACTGCGGCGCCCCGACCCGGAAGCGCTGGCCGCGCTGTCGACGCCCATCGCCGCGCCGGTCATTGCGCCCACATTCACGGCGACGCCGGCGGCAGCCGCCGCCCAGCCCGCCCAGGCAGCGACAGCGCCCGCCGCTGCCGTCGCCGGTGAGGACAACATCTACGTCGTGCAGGCCGGCGACAGCCTGCTTGGCATCGCGACGCGGGTCGGCGTGAGCATGCAGGCCATCATGGATGCCAACGATCTGAGCAACCCCGACTTCATCTTCAGCGGCCAGCGCCTGGTGATCCCGCGCGGTGAGCCGCAACCCACCGCGGCGCCGGCGGCGACTGCAACGTCTGCGGTTACGGCGGATCAACCGGTGGGTGCCGGGCTGCGCATTGCATCCTTCACCGGCAGCGGCACGCTCAACAGCGAAGCCGTGCAAATCTCCAATGACAGTGATCTGGCCGTCAATCTCCAGGGCTGGCGACTGGAAAAAGAAGGCGGCCAGGCATATACCTTTGGCAATGTCTCGCTCTTTCCCGGCGGCGGCGTCGTGCTCAATACAGGGCCGGGCACCGATACGAGCGTGGCGGTATACTGGAACCAGGCGGCTCCCATCTGGGCGCCGGGCAATACGGCACGGCTGGTCAATCCACAGGGTGAGACAATCTCGCAACTGGCCGTGCCTTGACAAGACGCGCATCGCCCGCCGTACAGGATGGCGCGCGCAAAGGACGCAATCATGAGTGAAGAAGGTTCGGGCCGTAAGTCGCGGCGAGGACGAAGACGGTTCTTCCGGCCCAAGAAAGAGGGCGGGCAACCGTCGCAGCCGGCGCAGCAGCAGAACCGGCCGCAGGAAGGCAAACAGGGCTCGGGCCAGGGGCGGCAGCGCAAGGCGCGCCGGCGCTCCAAATCGCGTCAGCGTGGCGACGATCAACGTTCGCAGCAGTTGGCCACCGAGGCGGATGTCGAGTACGTCACGCCGGCCAACGTCTTTATCTATACGCACAGCGCGCATCCGGAAATGCGCGATAGCTACGAGTTCCGCCCGGACCATTTCTCAAATGTGGGCCGGCGGCTCGACGACTATCAAATCAACTTGACGTCGCTCTTTTTGACCGAAGGCGCCGGGCCTGACGAGCTGCCGGTCATGAAAACCCTGCCCAAGCCGGAGTTCAACTGGTCCGACTGGGAAGAAGATCAACCAAAAGAAGAGCTGAAAGAAGAACCGAAAGAAGAACAAGGATGAGTGCAGAAACGGATGCGCCGATCGTCACGATTCGCGCGCTCGGCGATCATGTGGGCCAGGAAGTGACGCTCCAGGGCTGGTGCTATGCCAAGACGGGCAAGGGCAAACTGGTCTTTCTCCAGCTCCGCGACGGGACGGGTATTTGCCAGGCCGTGGTCTTCCGCGGCAATGTCAGCGATGAAGATTTCGAGGTCGCCAAGGCGATCACGCAGGAATCGAGCCTGATCGTGCGCGGCGTCGTGAAGGCCGAGCCGCGCGCGCCCGGCGTGCCGGGTGGCTATGAAGTCGACGTGCGCGGCGTCGAGACCACGGGCATCTCGGACCCGTACCCGATCCAGCCCAAGGAGCACGGCGTCGAGTTTCTCATGCAGCACCGCCACCTGTGGCTGCGCTCGAACCGGCAGTGGGCGGCCATGCGCGTGCGTGCCGTCATCGTGCGCGCGATCCGCGATTGGCTGGACGACCACGGCTACCTCAACGTCGACACGCCCATCATCACGCCGGCCGCGGCCGAAGGTACGACCACCCTCTTCGAGATCGACTACCACGGCGAGCCGGCCTACCTGGCGCAGACGGGGCAGCTCTACAACGAGGCCAACATCTTCGCCTTCGGCAAGGTCTACTGTTTCGGCCCCACCTTCCGCGCCGAAAAGAGCAAGACCCGCCGCCACCTCCAGGAGTTCTGGATGGTGGAGCCGGAGATCGCCTTCTGCGATCTCGAGCAGTTGATGGAAGTCGAGGAGCAGTTTGTCAGCTACATCGTGCAGCGCTGTCTGGCCGAGTGCGCGCCGGAGTTGGAAGTGCTCGAGCGCGATACATCCTTCTTACAGCGCGTGACGCCGCCCTTCCCGCGCATCCACTACGACGAAGCCGTGGCGATGATCAACGCGGCCGCGGCGCGCGGCGACCTGGTGCCCGGCTACCCGGACCCGGTGCCGGCCATCGAGTGGGGCGACGACTTCGGCAGCCCGCACGAGACCTATATTGCCGCCCAGTTCGAGAAACCGGTCTTCGTCCATCATTACCCGACGCAGGTCAAGGCCTTCTACATGGAACCTGAGCCGGGCCGCCCCGAAGTCTGCCGCAGCGTCGACCTGCTGGCGCCTGAGGGCTATGGCGAGATCACCGGCGGCAGCGAGCGCATGAGCGACGCCTCCAAGCTGATCGCCGCTATCGAGCATCACAAGCTGCCCATGGCGCCCTACGAGTGGTACATCGACCTGCGCCGCTATGGGTCGGTGGTGCACAGCGGCTTCGGGCTGGGCGTGGAGCGCACGGTCGCCTGGGTGTGCGGGCTCGATCACGTGCGCGAGACGATTGCCTTCCCGCGCATGTTGACCACCATGCGCCCGTAACGCTGATCTGCTGACACGCCGCGATGCGCTTCTCCGTGAACGCCGATCTGCTGGCCGCGGCGCGCCGCGTGCTGGCCGATCGGCCCCGTCTCTACTGGATCGTCGGCGGGGCGGGCTCGGGCAAGACGACGGTCTGCCAGAGCCTCTCCGCCCGCTTCGACCTGCCGGTCTACGACATGGACGCCCACATCTACGGCGCCTATCATGACCGCTTCACACCGGAACGGCACCCGGTCAACACAGCATGGGCGAACGCAGAGGAAATGCTGGCGTGGCAGCTTGCCATGTCGTGGGATGAGTTCGACAGCTTCAACCGCGCGGCGCTGGCCGAGTATGTGGATCTGTTGGCGGAGGAGCTTGCCGGGCAGCCGCGCGACGCCGGCCTGATCATCGACGGCGGCATCTGCACCCCGGCGCTGCTGGCCGAGGTGCTCCCGCCGCGCCAGATCGTCGGCCTGAGCGCGCCCGGATTGTCGAGTATCGAGATCTGGGAGGGAAACGCCGAACGCGCCGCCATGAAAGAGATGATCGTTCAACTGCCGGCCGGTGAGGATGCCTGGCAGAATTTCCTGGCGTTCGACGAAGCGATTACGCGCACCATTCTGGCGGAATGTTCGGCAGCCGGTATCGCCGTCTGCACGCGCCGTGCGTCCGAGCCCGTGGCGGACTTCGCCGGCCGCGTGGCGCGCGTGCTGGGCCTTCAGTAGTTTCCAGCCATGATCTATCTCGCCACGCTTGGGTTTGCCCTGCTGTTGACGCTGGCGCTCACGCCGCTGGCCGGCATGCTGGGCCGTCGCTGGGGCCTCGTCGATGCGCCGGGCGGGCGGCGCAAGCACAAGGGCGTCATCCCGCGCACGGGCGGGCTGGCCCTCTTCGGCGGCTTCTTCATCACGGTGCTGCTCGTCGCCTTTCTGCCCGACTGGCTGCCGGCCAGTGCCGCATGGTTTCCCGCCCGCAACGACCCCAACGAAGAGCGCCGGCTGGCCGCGCTGCTTATCGGCTCAGTCTACTGCGTCGGCTTTGGCCTGCTTGACGACCGCCTCAACTTCAAATCCGGGCCGCAATATCTCATCCAGTTTGGCGCGGCGGTCATCGGTTTTGCCGGGCTGATCTTCATCAAGCACGTGAACAACCCCTTCGCCGACGGCTTTCTCTTCGGCCCGGACGGCTTCCCGTGGTGGATCGTCTTCCCGCTCACCGTCTTCTGGTTCATGGGCATGATGAACACCATCAACTTCCTCGACGGCGCCAGCGGGCTGGTGGCGGGCGTGACTGCGGTGCTCTCGGCAGTGCTGGCGCTGCACATGATCTTCAAGGCCGAACCGCCGCAGTTGAGCGTCGCGCTGCTGCCCATCGCGCTGCTTGGCACGGCGCTGGGCTTCCTGCCCTTCAACTTCGCCCGGCGCATCTTCATGGGCAGCAGCGGCAGCTATTTCCTCGGCTTTGTCATCGCCGTGCTGGGCATCATCGGCGGGGCGCGCATCGCGGCGGTGATGATGGTCGTCGGCCTGCCGGCGCTGGAGGTGGGCTGGCTCATGCTCACGCGCTGGCGGCGTGGCGTCTCGCCGGGGCAGGGCGGCCGCGACCACCTGCACTTCCGCCTGCTGGACATGGGCGTCGACGAGCGCGCGCTGGTCGTCGGCTACTGGCTCTTCTGCGCGGCGCTCGGTGCGTTCACGCTGCTCATTGACGACCGGCTGCTCAAGTTGGTCGCGCTTCTGCTGGTAGCCGCGCTCGGGATCAGCGCCTTTGTTTGGGCAAGCCGCCGGGCCACCGAGTGAGGAAGTTGGCAGCCAGGGTCAACTTGTGGCGGGCTGCATTGCGCGCCAGATCGAGTCTGCAATAATTTCGCGCGCGGCAGCCATCGGCAACTCTCTCTGCCCTCCAAGCCAACGCCGGGCGAACTCGTGCGCCGGTCCCATCATGATGGCATCATAGGCCCACGGCGGCAGGGCGATGATCTCGCCGGCCGCGATAAAGGGCTGCATCCACGCAAAAATCTCCGTGTAGAACGCTCCTTTGAATGCCGCAATCTCGGGCAGAAAGCTGCGCAGGATATCGCCCTGCGACACATCGTAGATGAAGGTCGCACGCGCCGGGTGTTGTTCTACCCAACGTAGATAGGTGTCCGCCAGGCCGCGGATCCCCTCACGCGCTGTGGTCGAAGGCAGCACCGCCGTGCGAAGTTCGGCGAAACAGAGTTCAAACGTCTCGATATAGAGCGCATAGAAGACGCCTTCTCGGCTGCCGAAGTGATGGTAGATGCTGCCGATGCTTGCGCCAGATTCCCGGACGATGTCAGCGATCTTGGTCTGGTGGAGGCCGCGCGCTGCCAGCAATTCCAGCGTAGCGTGCAGAATCGCCGACCTGCGCTCGGCGGACGCAAGGTCACGATTGCTGCCGTCGGGTTGCTCGATAACCAATTTGCTCACTTGCCCCGGTCAAAAGTAGAATGCGCTTCTAGAATATTATTCTAGATTACTCTTTCAGGATGATTCTTGCAGTGTAGCTACAGAGTCAGGAGCGCGCAACAAATGCAACCAGGCGAACTATCCGGCAAAGTGTTCATCGTTACCGGCGGCAACACCGGAATCGGCGCGGCGATTGTTCAGCAGTTGGCGCAGCGTGGCGGCCATGTCGCGCTGGTCAGCCGCAATCGTGACAAAGGCGAAGCGGCCGTTCAGGCAATTCGGGCGGCGGCGCCGGAAAGCGCCGTGGACCTGGTCATCGGCGATCTTTCAACCGTGGCTGCGGTCAGCGACCTGGCGGCAACGCTGCTCGAGCGCTACCCGCGCATTGATGTCTTGATCAACAATGCCGGCGTCTGGCCCATGCGGCGTGTGCTCAACGCCGACGGGCTGGAAAGCGCCTTCATGGTGAATCACCTGGTGCCCTTTCTGCTCACCACGCTCCTGCTGCAACGCATCAAGGACGGTGGGTCGGGGCGTATCGTCAATGTCAACGCCGGTCTCTACGTCAACGGTAAACTCGACATGGCGCGGACGCCCTATGGCCTTGACTTCAGCCGGATTCGCACCTATGCCGATTCCAAGCTGTGCAATATGCTCTTTACCCTCGAACTCGCGCGCCGGCTTGCCGGAACGGGCGTCACGGTCAACGCTGTTCATCCGGGCGTCATTCGCACCGCGTTGGGCACTACCGGCGGGCCGCTTGGTTGGATTCTGCGCCAGGTGAAGCGCACATGGGACACGCCGGAGGATGGGGCGAAAGCGCCGGTGTGGCTCGCGACGGCGCCCGAACTTGCCCAGACAAGCGGCCACTATTTCAACCTGCTGGCCGATACGGCAGTGACCGCAACGGCCGGCGATCCGGAACTGGCCCGCCGGCTGTGGGATCTGAGCGCCGCGCTTGCCGGGCTTTCTTCAGACCCCGTTCCAATGCCATCGCTCTCGGTTACGCCGCCGGCATAACCGCACGCCATTGGTGCACATCTGCTATAATTCGCCGTGATTCCGGCAAGGCGTCGCGCCCGCGGCTACCGTCCAGAGGGCAGCGCCTGCCACTGATTGCGGAGTGTATGGCAATGTCAACGCTAACGATTTCCAATTTAGGCTTTTCTTTCGGCGACTACGATGTCTTTCTGGGCATCTCGGCGTCGATCCCCAACGACGGCAAGATCGGTCTCGTCGGGCCGAACGGCATCGGCAAGACGACGCTGCTGCGCGTGTTGGCCGGCCTGGCACAGCCGAGCGTGGGCAGCGTCACCATGGCGCGCGGCACGCGCATCGGCTATCTGCGCCAGGAGGCGGTCGATGCCTTTGCCGGCCGCCACAACACCGTCTACGACGAGATGCTGGCCATCTTTGCCGGCCTGCGCGAGCAGGAGGCCATGCTGCGCGATCTGGAGCATCGCATGGCCGACGCGCACAGCGACGACCTGCTGGCCGAGTACAGTGTGGCGCAGGATCGCTTCGAGCACGCCGGCGGTTACGAGTACGAGCAGCGCATCAGCCAGGTGCTCTACGGCCTGGGCTTTGCGCGCAGCGAATGGAATCTCTCCATCGACATCCTCAGCGGCGGGCAGAAGACGCGCGCGCTGCTGGCGCGCCTGCTGCTGGAACGGCCCGATCTGCTGATCCTCGACGAGCCGACCAATCACCTGGACGTGCAGGCGGTCGAGTGGCTGGAAGGCATGTTGCGCACGTGGGACGGTTCGCTGCTCATCGTCTCGCACGATCGCTACTTCCTCGACAACGTGGTCAACCGCATCTGGGAGATGGGGCCGTCGGGCTTCGAGACCTATCACGGCAACTACAGCCACTATCTCCAGCAGCGCCAGGAACGTTGGGAGCGCCGCGAGACGGAGTTCAACGCGGTCAAGGAACGCTTCCTGAGCGAACTCGACTACATCAAGCGCAACATCGCGCGTGACGCCACCAAGAACCAGGCCGTCGGCCGTCTGCGCCGCCTGATCCGCGAGGTACGCGTCGTCGAGGCGGGCGGGCTCGATCTGCTCCTCAGCAAGAACTGGGGCCAGGTCATGGATGAGGTCGACATCTCCGAGGCCAAGTGGGGCGTCGCCGACGTGGAACAGGCGATCAAGGGGCTGCGCAATCCGGTGATCCGCCCGCCGCAGCTCAATCTCAAGCTCAAGACCACGCTGCGCAGCGGCAATCTCGTTCTGCGCACGTCGGACCTGACCATCGGCTATCCGGGCAAACCGCTCTTCACCGCCGAGCCGATTACGCTGGAGCGGGGCGAGTGCGCCGCGCTCATCGGCCCCAACGGCAGCGGCAAGACGACCTTCCTGCGCACGCTGCTGGGCGAGCTCCAGCCGCTGGCCGGCCAGCTACGGCCGGGCGCCAGCCTGAAGGTCGGCTACTTCTCGCAGGCGCACGAGCGGCTCAATCCCAACAACACCGTGCTCGACGAGTTGCTCAGCCACAAGCAGATGCTGCTCGGCCCGGCGCGCAACTACCTGGCGCAATATCTCTTCCGCGGCGAGGATGTCTTCAAGCCCGTGCGGTTGCTCAGCGGTGGCGAGCGCGGCCGGCTGGCGCTGGCGATCCTGGCGCTGGAGGGGGCCAACTTCCTGCTGCTCGACGAGCCGAGCAACCACCTGGACATTCCGGCGCAGGAGATCCTGCAAGCGGTGCTCGAGCATTTCGACGGCACGATCCTGCTCGTCTCGCATGATCGCTACCTCATCGACCACCTGGCCACGCAGGTGTGGGAGCTGCGCAAGAACCGGCTGGAGGTCTTCCCCGGCACCTATGCCGAACTCATCGTGGCACGCCAGCAGGCCGCCGAAGCCAACAAGCAGGCCGCGGCCGAGACGCGCTCCGCCATGCGCAGCGACTACGCCGCCAGCAAGCAGTCACGCGCCGAGGAGCGCAAGCGGGCCAAGGCCGTCGCCGACGCCGAAGAACGCGTCCATGCCCTAGAGGCGCGGTTGGCGCGGCTGGAGAACGACCTGCACGTCGCCACCGTCGAACAGGACCTGGACGGGATCCAGCGGCTGGGTCAGGCGTATACCGACACGCAGGTGGAGTTGGAGGCGGCGATGGAAGAATGGGCAGAGTTGGCGTAAAGAGAAGAGAATGGTCAATGGTCAACGGTTAATGGTTAATGAGCAATGAAATGCATTGCTGATGGGTGATTGCTTATTGTTGATTGTTGACGCTGAGCCACTGCCATCGACCGTTGACCATTGACCGTTGACAATTAACCATTGACCGTTGACCGTTAGCAATTGATGGAGGTTTCCCGTGAAGGGTCTTGAGGCATTTGAGGATGTCAAGCGGGCGATTGTCGTTGCCGCCCACCCCGATGATCTGGAGTGTTGCTGTAGCGGCACGTTGCTGCAATTGATCGCGCGTGGCGTCGAGGTCTTCTCGGTCAACTGCACGCTAGGCGATATCGGCGATTCCGAGGGGCGGTTGCGGCGGCCGGCACTGGCCGAAACGCGCCTGCAAGAAACGGAGAGCGCGGCGCGCGTGCTGGGCCTGGTCGACACGTACAACCTGGGCCACCACGACGGCGAACTGGTGGCGAACCTGGATCTGCGCGCCGCCATCGCTCGCCTCTACCGCATCACCCAGGCCGACACGCTCTTCACCTTCGACCCCTACTGGGCCGGCCAGATTCATCCGGACCACCGCGCCGCGGGCCAGGCCGCACTCGACGCCTACATGCCGTCCAAGATGCCGCTCTATCGTCCCGAACAACTGCGCGAGCCGGGGGCAGGGCTGGGCAAGCTCCAGCGCGTCTTCCTCTTTTCCACGGATCGTGACCCGGACGTTGCGGTCGACATCACCGCCGCCTACCCGGTCAAGCTCGCCGCGTGCATGGCGCACGCGAGCCAATTTCCCAAGGGCGAAGAGAGCCTGACGTGGCTCAAGGAGATGGATGGCCGCGGGGGCGAGCCCATCGGCGTGGAGTACGCTGAACTCTTCAAACAGATGAATGTTTGGTAACGCCGGCTAGATGCGGCCGAACGCCTTCTCCAACTCATTGGCCGACAACTGAATCATCGTCGGCCGGCCGTGGGGGCAGGTGCGCGGCGACTGGCAGAGTTCCAACTGGCGCACCAGTTCCTGCATCTCGATGTCGCTCAGCAGTTGCCCGGCCTTGATGGCGGCGCGCTTGCAGACCATCTTGACCAGTTGCGCCTCCATGCTCTCACCCACCAGGTTGCGCCGCTCGCCCAACGTGGCGACGATCTCCTCCAGCACACGCAGCGGGTCCTCGCCGGCCAGCACCGCCGGCACCGCACGCACGAGAAAGGTGTCGCCGCCAAAGGGATCGATCTCGAAGCCGATGTGTTGCAGCGCTTCCAGGTTGCCCGCCACCTGCCCGGTGAGTTTGGCGCCCACGTGCAGCGTCAGCGGGTCGAGCAGATGCTGGCGCGCCACGTCGCCCGTACCCCCCGCCGCCCGCTGGAACATGAACTGCTCGTACATGATCCGCTCGTGCGCGGCGTGCTGGTCGATGAGGAACATCCCTTCCGGCCCCTCGGCCACGATGTACATGGCGCCCACCTGCCCGACCACGCGCAGCGGCGGCAGTTGCGGCACGCGTTGCGCCAGCGCCGGCGTGCGGTAGAAGTCCTCTTCGTCGCGTGACGGCGTTGCGGGCGCGGCCGGCGGAGCGCCGACGTCGGTCGCGGTGGCAGCCAGCGGCGGTGCGATCGGGCCGGTCGGCGCGGCCGGCGGCACGTACATCTCCAGGTGCGGCTGGTTGCCGGCGCCGATAATCGCCTCGCGGCGCGAGGCCCAACCCGGCGGCAGTACGCCCGCCTCTGCGTCGGAGCGCACGATGCGCCCCTCGTCGTCCACGCCCACATCGGGCACCGGCGCCACGCTGATGACCGTACGCCGCACGGCCTTCTGCACCGCGGAAAAAATGCGCCGCTCTTCGGCAAAGCGCACCTGTGTCTTTTGCGGGTGCACGTTCACGTCGACCTGCGCCGGGTCGAGATCGACGAAGATGACGGCCACGGGATAGCGCCCCACGGGCAGCAGCGTGTGGTAGGCCTGCACCACGGCATGGGTGAGGCTGCGATCCTCCACATAGCGCCGGTTGACAAAGAGATCGATGGCGCTGCGGTTGGCGCGCGTCAGGCTGGGCAGGCTGACGAAGCCGCTGACGCGCGGCGTGCCGTCGCTTGCCGGCGGTGTAGCCGGTCCGCCATCACCGTGGAAATCGACGTCCAGCGCCAGCGTGTCGAGCCCCGCCGACGCATCGCCGCGCCCGCCGCCCAGGCTGACCATCTGCTGGGCGTTCTCCTTGCCGTAGATCATGATCAGCACGTCGAGCAGGGTCCCGCTGCCCGTGGACTGGAAGACGAGCCGCCCGTCGTTGACAAAGCTGAAGCGCCGCTCCGGGTAGGCCAGCGCGTAGTGCTGCACGATGGCCGCAATGTGCCCGGCCTCGGTGGCGGCGGCGCGCAGAAACTTCTGGCGCGCCGGCATATTGAAGAAGAGATGCTCGACGTTGACGACGGTGCCGACCGGCGAGCCGGAGCGGGTCGGATCACGCACCACGCCGCCGTCGACGCGCACGGTCGTGCCGAAGCTCTCGTCCGCGTGGCGGCTGGTGAGAGTGAGCTGGCTCACGGCGGCGATGCTGTAGAGCGCCTCACCGCGGAAGCCGAAGGTGGCGATGTGATTGAGATCGTCGACGGTGGCGAGTTTGCTGGTGGCGTGGCGCTCGAAGGCCAGCGGGATTTCCGTCGCCAGGATGCCGTGGCCGTTGTCGGTGACGCGCAGCAGGCGTCGCCCGCCTTCCTTGACCTCGACGCGTATCTCCGTTGCACCGGCGTCGATGCTGTTCTCCAGCAACTCCTTGGCGGCATTGGCCGGGCGCTCGACGACTTCGCCGGCGGCGATCTTGGCGGCGACTTCCGGCGCCAGAATGTGAATGGACATGGGGCGTATTATATCACGGCGCGCCGGCCGGCCTTGGTGATCATCCACCCGCCATGGCCGGCACGAAGTGAATCTCGCTGGCGTCGGTCAGCTTCTGGCGCAGGCCGCGTGAGGCGACGACGCCGTTCACGGCCGCGGCGATGCCGGGACGCAGCCGGTCGCCGTCGGTGAGACGCGCGGCCAAGCCGGGGAATTGCGCGTCGAGCGCCTCGATCACCGCGCCGATCGTCGATCCGTCCACCGCGACACGCTCGACGCCGTGCGTCAGGTCGCGGTGGACGGGCGGGATCCACACGTCGTGGGGCATGAGGGCTCAGGCGGGCACGGCTGCGGCCAGCAGCGCCGCGCTGACGCGCGCCGGCGACATGGGCAGTTCGGTCATGCGCACGCCGGTCGCCTGGTAGATGGCGTTGGCCAGCGCCGCAGCCGGCGGCACGATGGGCACTTCGCCCACGCCGCGCACGCCGTAGGGATGGCCGGGGTTGGCCACCTCCACCAGTACCGTGTCGATCATGGGCAGGTCCAGCGCGGTCGGCATGCGGTAGTCGAGCAGGCTGGCATTGACGAGGCGGCCCTTGTCGTCGTAGACATACTCCTCATTGAGCGCCCAGCCTACGCCCTGCGCCGCGCCGCCCTGGAGCTGACCCTCGACGTAGGCGGGATGGATGGCCTTGCCCACGTCCTGCACCGCGGTGTAGCGCAGAATCTCGACCTTGCCCGTCTCCACATCCACCTCGACGTCGACGATGTGCACGGCAAAGCTGGGGCCGAAACCAGACGGGAAGACCGAGGCGCTCACAGAAACCGGCACCTCGAGTTGCCCGGCCAATTCACGGAAGGACATGCTGTCGCCGTTGTGGGCGAAAGTGCCGTCCTGCACGGTGACGCCATCGACCGGCACATCCCAGTGCGTGGCGGCGCGCTGGCGCATCTCGTCGAGGATCTTCTTGCCCAGTTCGTAGACCGCCCAGCCCGTGCTGAAGGTGGTGCGACTGCCGTAGGTGCCCTCGTTGTAGCCGACGCCCGCCGTGCCGACGACCTGCGGGCGGATGTCGGCGTAGGGGATGCCCAGCGTCTCGGCGAGTTGCATGGCCAGCGAGGCGCGGCTGCCGCCGATGTCGGTGGAGCCTTCGACCAGGTTGACCGTGCCGTCGGCGTTGACGCTGGCGCTGGCGCTCGACTTGCCGCCCCAGTTGAACCAGAAGCCGGCCGCAACCCCGCGCCCGCGCTGCTTGCCGGGCAGCGGGGCGCTGTAGTGCGCGTGGTCGCGCGCCGCCTCCAGCGTCTCGATGAAGCCGATGCGCGGCAGCTCGGGGCCATCGGCGCGGCGGTCGCCCTCGCGCACGGCGTTGTGCAGGCGGAAGGCAATAGGGTCGATGCCCAGCTTTTCGGTCAGCTCGTCGACCACAGCCTCGGCAGCAAAGGCTGCGTTGGTGCCGCCCGGCGCGCGGTATGCGGCGGACTTGGGGCGGTTGACCACCACGTCGTAGCCGTCGACCTGCACGTTCTCCAGCTTGTAGGGGCCAAAGAGCACGCCGCAGCCGGCGCCCACCGGCGAGCCGGGAAAGGCGCCGGCCTCGTAGATCATCTCCGCTTCGGCGGCGGTCAGCGTGCCGTCGCGCGTGGCGCCCATCTTGACGCGGATGTAGGAGCCGGACGTCGGCCCGGTGCCGAAGAGCACCTCGGCGCGCGTCATGGTCATCTTGACCGGCCGGTGCCCTGCCTTGCGCGAGAGGAGCGCCGCCACCGGCTCGAGATAGACGCTGTTCTTGCCGCCAAAACCGCCGCCGATCTCCGTGGGGGTGACGACGACGCGCGAGGGCGGCACCTGGAGCAACTCGGCCATCTGCTCCTGCACGCCAAACGATCCCTGCGTGCTGCACCAGACCAGGATCTGGTCGTCCTCGTTCCACAGCGCAACCGCGGCGTGCGGCTCGACGTAGCCCTGGTGCACCGTCGCCGTATGAAACTCGCGCTCGACGATGACGTCGGCCGCGGCAAAGCCCGCCGCCAGATCGCCGCGCTGGTGGCGAATGTGCTCCGCCACGTTGGTCTGGCTGCTGCCCTGCTTGCCCAACTCGTTGGTGCGCAGGTCCGGCAGCAGGATCGGTGCGTTGGCGGCCATGGCCGCGCGCCCGTCGAGCACGTGCGGCAGCACCTCATAGGTGACCTTGATCAGCCGCGCCGCTTCCTCGGCGATGTGCGGATTGTCGGCCGCAACGGCGGCAATGGCGTGGCCGTGGTAGAGGACCTTGTCATGCGCCAGGATGTTGTTGCTCATGTAGCGCAGGTTGACGACGGACTCGCCGAGGTCGGTCACCGTGTCGCCGACCGAGGGCAATTCCCGCGCCGTGACGACGGCGCGCACGCCGGGCAACGCCTGCGCCGCCGACACGTCGATGGAGACGATGCGGGCGTGGGCGTGCGGGCTGCGCAAGATCTTGCCGTGCAACATCCCCGGCAGCTTGACGTCGGCGCCGTAGACCGCGCGTCCCGTCACCTTGTCGACGCCATCCGGGCGCAAAGGCCGGCTGCCGATTACCTTGTATTGGGAAGAAGTCATAGGTCTTTCTCCGTTCAATCCAGCCACGAAGCCACAAAGGCTCGAAGGTTCACAAAGGGGAAATCAAGAAGACGAAGAACCCTGTATTGGGAGGAAGTCATCGGTATTTCTCCGTTCAAACCAGCCACGAAGCCACAAAGGCTTGAAGGTTCACAAAGGGGAAATCAAGACGTACAAGACCTTTGTGCCGCTTTGTTTCTTCGTGTCTTCGTGGCTCATCTTCTCTTCTCTCAAGCACTGTCCGCCGCGTCGAGGACGGCGCGCACGATCTTGTCGTAGCCGGTGCAGCGACAAAGGTTGCCAGCCAGCCAGTGGCGCACCTCGGCCTCGCTGGGGTCGGGGTTGTGGTCGAGCAGCGCCTTGGCCGAGAGCAGGAATCCCGGCGTGCAGATGCCGCATTGCAGCGCGGCATGCTCCAGGAATTTCTGCTGTAGCGGGTGAAGTTTGCCGTTGACGGCCAGCCCCTCCACCGTCTCGATGCGGTGGCTTTCGGCCTCCACGCCCAGCACCAGGCACGAGTTGACCAGCACGCCATCCATGAGCACATTGCACGCGCCGCAGTTGCCGTTGTTGCACCCTTCCTTGGCGCCGGTCAGCCCCAGGACGTCGCGTAGCACTTCGAGCAGGCTCTGGCGTGGCTCGCACAGGAACTCGGTCGGCTCGCCGTTGATGGTGGTGGATACGATGACTCTCGATTTCATGGTGGTTTCCTCTACTTCCTGGCTCGCTCGACGGCGATGGCCAGCGCGCGGCGGGTGAGCACGCCGACAAGATGGCGCCGGTGCTCGGCCGTGCCGCGCATGTCGGAGATGGGACGCGCCGCGGCCTGGGCAATGGCCGCCGCACGCGCAAACGCCTCGTCGCCGGGTTCGGCGCCGATCAGCGCGTCGCCTGCTTCCTGCACAAAGAGCGGGGTCGGCGCCACCGCACCCAGCGCGATGCGCGCCGCCGTGATGCGCTGGCGGCTCTCGTCCAGTTGCACCGACGCGCCGACGCCGACGACGGCGATGTCCATCTCATTGCGCGGGATGAAGCGCAGGTAGGCGGCGCCAAAGCCGGGCGGTGGCGGCGGCAGGTGCAGGCTGGCCAGGAACTCGCCCCGTTCCAGCACCGTCTTGCCGGGCGCGGTGCAGAACGCCTCCACCGGCACGCGGCGCCGCGTCTGCGGCAGCGCGATGTCGCAGATCGCGCCGTGCACGATGAGCGCGGGGATCGAGTCCGCCGCGGGCGAGGCATTGCACAGATTGCCGCCCAGGCTGGCGCGTCCCTGGATCTGGATGCCGCCGATGAGGCTGGCCGCGTCGATCAGGCCGGGGTATTTGGCGACAATGGTAGCATCATTGTAGATACGATGGCAAGGTACCGACGAGCCAATGCGCAGCCCCTCGACGGGATCGAACGAGAGTTCGCTGACCTCGGGGATGCCCTTGATGTCGATGACCAGTTCGGTCTCCAGCCGCCGCTCGCGCAGCGCGACGATCAGGTCGGTGCCGCCGGCGAGGATGCGCGCACGGCCGTCGTGCTGAAGCAGCAACGTCGCGGCATGCTCGACGTTGTGGGCACGGATGTAGCGGAACTGTTGCATGGGCACCTCCGGATTGGGCAGGGTTGCACAGCGGTGCAATTCCGCTGCGTAGTTTGCAGACTCGACCTGCCCGTAGCGTGGTTCGTCTTTCCACCGTAGCGGGCAGTCGCTGGGTCGTCAATCTGGCCGGTCTGCGCGCTCACAGTTTACTGAAGGAAAGGCTTGTGGTCAAAGACGAGGAAATTCGTGGCTCGGCGATGTTTCAGACAAGACTTTCCAGGCAGATTGTGTGACACATTTGTCGCGATCAACCATTGATCCTTCCTTGTGTGTGGGATAAAATGGAAGTGAGACCGTCAGCAATGCACCGGCAGCACCGTTGATCACAACCCACTGTGTTGGTCCCACGGGCAGTCATCCCGGACGCCAGCCATATCCGGTTGGGCACCACAAGATCCCATACAAACGGAGGTTTTCAATGACGAATCTTCCGATCACACGCATGATCCTGTTCAAACATGGTATTGCCTACCTCGAACGCCGGACGCAGTGGCGGGGGGATCGGCTCGCGCTCACGGTGCGGACCGGGGAAATGAACGATCTCCTCAAGAGTCTCACAATCATCGATGAAGGCGACGGGCGTGTAACTGGCGTTGAATATGCCACGCCCCAAGATCGCGCCGAGCGGCTGGCCGGATGTTCTGTGCAACCTGGCGACGAACGGAGCTTTCAGGACTTGCTTGTCAACCTGCGCGGACGTCTTGTCGAGTTACAGTTTGACCAGAACGAGGCGTGGCGCGGCATTTTGCTTGGCATTGATCGACCACCATCAAATCAGCCAATTTCCGCGGGCACGGTATCTATCTTGCTGGAAGAGAGAGCAACTGTACAGTGCGCGCCAATTGGCCATCTGCGTGGCGTCAAAATCCTCGACGATACCGGGACAGACGATTTGCGCTTCTTTCTGGGCACGCTGCAGACGACAGAGCAACATGCCGAAGTCGTCGTTCACCTCACGCCAGGCGACCACGACCTTTGTATTGGCTATATCATCCCGGCGCCGTCGTGGCGTGTCAGCTATCGGTTCGTCGTTACGCCCGACGAAGGCATTGGCGAGAATGTACAGACTGTGCTGATGGGGTGGGGTATTTTTGATAACCAGCTTGAGGAAGATCTTGCAGAGATCAACCTGTCGCTGGTCGCGGGCATGCCCATCTCATTTGTCTACGACCTGTACAAACCGGCTATTCCTGAAAGGCCTGTTGTGCATGATGACGAACGCACGATTGCCGGCCCGGTCATGCTGGAAGCCGCTGGCCTAGTGGAGGGCTTGGGAGCGATGTCGAAGGGCATCGAAAGCCCGGTGGCTGGATTGGCAATACACGGTATTTCGCCGGAAGCATTCAGCAATTCAGTCATGGTGAGCGTGGCCGGTAAGGAGCGAGGCGCACCGTTTCAATACGATGTAGCAATGCCTCGTCACGGTTGGCCGCGGTCAATCGGCGTTGGTGCCAATCGTGTCGGCTCGATTGCTAGGGAAGCGAAATCTGGTCTATAACAGCGAGCAATTCGAGGAACATCCCGTTGCAAGTGTTGCGGGTCTTGAACAACAGCGGGTCGCGCCGAGCGAGGGCCGGTAACCGTGATCGATGATGATGGCTATGCGGGCGAAGCGATCTCTGGCGTTTACGCCAATCGATGGCGAGATTGTGATTCCATATGCAGTCGAACTTGGCGTATCCGTCAAGGAGGAAGACGGCACCCGACATGGAGATGCACGGCATTCGGGTTGATGGTCACTACCTTCGTATCGAAGAATGGTGACGCAATGGCGCGAGGTTGTCATCAGCAACGACACCAATCGACCGAAACGAATCCTGATTGATCAAGCGTAATGAAGACAAATACACATTGTACGAAAGCCCGCAGCCGGTTGAACAGACAGCGTCATTCTCCGTTTGTTGTCGATGTTCCTGCAAACGATCGGCACGCTTGCATCGATTCTGCAGGAAATCGACGTTGCCCGTCGAAGAGATTGTCACGCAATCATCGGCAATCCCTGAATCCTATTCCACGTTCCAATTGAACTGCGGGACAAAGCGACTGACCAAAGTGATCGATACCTGGTCCGAACTCGCTTCTGCAAAGTGAACTTGACGCTGGGGAGGAGCGCGGAAATCTAACGAACAAGACACCCCACGGCTTCAGTCGGGTATGCTTCGCCATCTGTCGACTCCAGTCTCAAGTACACAAGGATCGGTTCAAGTACATCAGCACAGTCGTCAATGGAACGTATCAAGGCATTTGTCGGTTGTGTTCAATGGAAAGTCAGCGAGGAATGTTCCAGGGGCGTTGTGGTCAGTTCTGATTATAGGCTGCCAATTATCTTCACCGCAACTTCGCCCCAAGTGGGAATCTACGCCGCAACAGCCCGTCGCCCGGGCTGCCGCTGATCGCCCGTACGCCACAGCCCGTTATAGGCAATGAAGGCAATCGCCACGTAGGCCAGGGTCTTGGGGATCATCAACATGCCGATCAGGGGGTTCTGCTGCACGAAGAAGATGACCGGCGCGTAGCAGGCATAGGACACGAGGATCATGGCGCCGATCCAGGTGAAGGTGCGGTCGTGCGCGGCGAGCCCATCGCGCAGGATGAGATAGGCCGTGCCCAGCCCCAGCACCATGAGCGGCACGTTGCGGATCGTCGACCAGGGCTGCGGCGGAACAACGCTCTCCCACGCGTTCTGCGGCAGCGCCATGACCGCCAGGCGCACCACAGCGGCGCCGATGAGCAGGTCCTCGAACCAGCCATAGCGCCGGTGAAAGTGGACGCGCCACGTGTCGAGCACGAGCACGTAGAAGAAGGTCACCGTCACCGCCGTGGCCAGCGCGCCCAGCCCGACCAGGCTCACCGGCACGCCGAGAATGACGGGCGTCGCCTCCAGCCCACCCAGTGCATAGGTCAGCACGCGGAAGCCCACGTGCCCGGTGTCACCCAGCGCCAGCAGCGCAAAGGCCCATAGAATGCGCCGGGCCGCCGGACGGTTCTCCGGCACGACGTTGTCCATGCGCGTCGCCATGAGCACCACCATCCACCAGACGACGACCAGATAAACGATGTTGAAGGAGACTTCCACCCACATGCGCATCGATTCGGACATGGCAACACCTCGTGCAACTAGTAAATCTCAGCAGTTCACGATTCTGTCTCACACGGAGGCACAAAGTCGCAACGTTGAAGATGGCACTCTTTGTGTTCTTGGCGGCTTTGTGTGAGTCTCATGAACTGCTGAATCTGTGTGAACTGCGCGCAGGCCGGCGCAGGGCGTCTCTCCATTCTGGCAGGCGAGCCGTAGAGCGCATAGGTGGGGATGTCCCCATCGCCGTGGGTGAAATGTCACAATGCCGCGGCATTGCCCGCGATAATGTTTGAGATTCTCGGCCGTCCGGCAGGCGACTGCGGCCGCGCCTGTGCTAGAATGCTTGGATGAAGTTGCGCAAGCGTTGGGTCGGGCTGCTGTGCGTCGTGCTGATTGCCGCGCTGCTGCGGCTCTGGCAGATCGACGTCATCCCGCCGGGCTTTCACTTCGACGAGTCGTTCGAGGGGCTGGAAGCCTGGCGCATCCTCACCGACCCCGCCTATCGCCCCATCTTTCTCACCGGCAACTTTGGCGTCGGCCCGGTCAACGCCTATGCCAACGCCCTCACCTTTGGCCTCTTTCAGTTCTTCGGCGGCGGGGCCGGCCCGACGGCCATGCGTACGACCGCGGCAATCTTCGGCGTGCTGGGCGTCATCGCGGTCTGGGGCGCGGCCGGTGAGTTGCGCCGCCTCGACCCGACACGGTTGACGACCGCCTTCCCGCTCTTTGCCGCCGCGTTTCTCGCCACGATCCGCTGGCACATCCACTTCAGCCGCATGGGCATCGAGCCGATCATCGTGCCGCTGGAGTGGGCGGCCGCGCTCTGGCTGCTGCTGCTGGGCCGGCGCCGCGGCAACTGGCTCGCCTATGCCGGCTGCGGCGTGGTGATGGCCGCCAGCATCTACACCTACCAGGGCGCATGGATCATCCCGCCGCTGATGGTGGCGGTCGGCGCGCTGCTGTGGTGGCACGACCGCCGCGCGCCGCTGCCGGAGGGCGGCGGTGGGGGACGGCGCGCTTCGCTGGTGACGGGCGGGCTTGCGGCCATCGTCACGGCTGGTGTGCTGCTTGTCCCGCTGGTACTGTTTTTCATGCAACAGCCCGATCTCTTCCTGCTGCGCCCCGAGCAGATTGCGACGGGCAGCGCCGCGGCCGGCACTCATCAATCGCCGCTGGAGAGCGCCTGGGCCTATGTGCTCATGTTCGTCCCGCTGGTGCAGGCGGGCGACCTCGACCCGCGGCGCAACATTCCTGGGTTGGCTGCGCTCAACATCTGGCAGGCGATCCCCTTCTGGCTCGGCGTCGGCCTGGCCGTGTGGCGCATGCGCAATCCCGTCTACTGGATCGCACTGCTGAGCCTGGGCGGGCTGCTGCTGCCCGGCGTGCTGAGCGAGTACGCGCCGCACTACCATCGCGTTCTGGGGGCAGCCGCGCCGGTGGCGATCCTGGCGGCCGTGGGCCTGGACGCCATCTGGCGGCTGTGGGTGACGCGCGCGGGACGGCGCCCGGCGCTGGCGTGGGCCGGCTGGCTCAGCGTGCTGCTGCTCGTGGCGGGCACGGTCGTCTCCGCCCGCGACTACTTCCTGCGCTGGGCGCCGCTGCCCGATCTCTATTACGCCTTCGACGTCGGGCTGTGGGAGATCGGCCAGGAGATTGCCGCCCATCCACCCGGCGCACCAATTTACCTGACACCACGCAGCGCCGACCATCCGACGCTGGCCTTTGCCTGGGAGACGCAGCCGGGCAGCCACGGCGCGCCCGTCACCTTTGACGGGCGCCACATCTTCCCGCTGACCGCCGGGCGCAACCCACAGGCGGAGACCTACATCACGCTGGAAGACGAGGACTTTCGCACGCGCCTGTTGCTGCCGGAACTCTTCCCAACTGCGACCGTCGATCGCGAAGTGCTCGACCGGCAGGGGCGCACCTATGCCCGCTACTACGTGCGCGGGGCTGATAGCCTGCCGCAGCGCGAGCCGGCCACCGCCGCACCGGTCGACGTCGGCGACGGCATCCATCTCACCGGTTACGATGCGCAGCGCGCCGACTTCGACACCGGCGCAATTCTCTACGTCCAACTCTACTGGGATGTCGATGCGGCGCCGTCACGCGACTGGACCGTCTTCACCCACCTTGTGACACAGGGCGACGATGGGAGCGCGCAGGTCGTGGCCGGCGCCGACAGCCGGCCCGGCGCCGGCTCGCTGCCGACGACGCGTTGGCAGCCCGGCTGGCGCATCCTCGACGAGTATCAGATCGTGCTGCCGGACGATCTGCCGCCGGGAGAGTACGCATTGCGTGCCGGTCTGTATGCGCCCGACGGGATGCGGCTTCCAGACGCAGGGGAAGGCTTCGAGCTTGGAGAGGTGCGTCTTGAGTGAGGCGGGAAATCTGCTGCCGAGCCTCTACGAAGCGGAGCGCGTGGGCGGCTGGAACGTGGGCATGCGCGCGGCGAGCCATGCCGTGCTGGCGCGCCAGCCATTACCGCCCGGACCGATCCTGGAAATCGGCTGTGGCGGCGGCGCCTTTGCCGCTGAGCTGGCCGAGGGGCACCCCCAGGCAGTCGTCGTCGGGCTGGACCTGCGGCCGGAGGCGCTGGCCTTTGCCGGCGCGCAGGGCAGCCGCGCGACGTGGGTGCAGGGCAACCTGCTCCGCCTGCCTTTTAGCGACGAGAGCTTTGCGCTGGTCGTGGCGCTCGACGTGGTCGACCAGAAAGGTATCGATGCCGGTCAGGCGCTGGCGGGCATCCGGCGCGTGGTGCGGCCCGGCGGGGCGCTGCTCCTGCGCGTGAGCGCGCACGCCTGGCTCTACGGCCCGCATGACGCTGCCTTCAACACGGGGCGTCGCTACGGCCTGGCCGAGTTTTGCGCCATCGTGCGCGGCGCCGGGCTTGAGCCGGTGCGCGCCACCTTTGCCAACAGCCTGCTGGCGGCGCCCATCGTCGCCATGCGTCTGCTCCAGCGTTGGGGCCTGCTCCCGCTGTCGGAAGATCTCTACGCCGATGGGACGGTGAACCGGCTGCTGGGCTCCGCGCTCCAGGTCGAGGCCGGCTGGCTGCGCCGGCGCGATCTGCCGGTCGGCACCAGCCTCTTCGTCGTTGCCGTCCGGCCCACTATCTGAACTGATGCGTATGACACGAACGAACACTGCACCTGTTTCAAATTCTGCCGGGGACATCGGCAAGCATGACCCGCTGGTCTGCACCGTCCTGCCCACCTACAACGAGCGCGACAACATCGGCCCGCTGATCGAGGGCGTGCTGGCCAGCGCGATCACGCCGCACGTGGTGCTGGTGGTGGACGACAACTCGCCCGACGGCACGGGCGACATCGTGCGGCAACTGGTGGCCGAGTACAACGGCGACGGCGTGCTGCGCGTGGCGCTCTACGCGCACGGGGCAGAAAGGGCTCACCTCGGCGATCCAGGCCGGCATCGACCTGGCCGTGACGACGCTGGGCGCCGACATCGTGACGTGGATGGACTGCGACCTCTCCATGCCGCCCGCAGACATCCCGCACCTGGTGCGCGCCATCACGGAGGGCGGCGCCGATATGGCCGTCGGCTCGCGGTGGATTCCCGGCGGGGAAGACGTCGCGCACGGCCTGATGGCGCGCACGCTCAGCCGCATCATCAACGGGCTGGCGGTGGCGCTCGTCGGCAGCGACGTGCACGACTATACCAGCGGCTTCATCGCCGGCCGCGCGGCCGTCTTTCGCACGATCCGGCTGCGCGGCGATTACGGTGAGTACTGCATCGACCTGCTGGGACGGGCGGTGCGCGCCGGCTTTACGGTGACCGAGGTGCCCTATATCTGCGTGCGCGCACCGCCGGCGAAAGCAAGACCGGCGCCAACCTGCTCGATTACCTGGTCAAGGGGCGCAAGTACGTGGCGACGATCGGCGCGCTGGCGTTGGAGAAGTGAGCGCGCCGCCAATTCCGGCGCAGTGACGGGGTCGGGTAGAATCGGATTGGCCGAGCGACCGGCGGAGTGTCCGCCACACGTGGCTCGGATTTGTGCCAACAAGGTCCCGGCGGTGCGTGGGCATGGCCGGGCGGTGAGTCGATAGGAAGAACCTGCAATGCTGCAACCTGCTGAACTTTCCCTGGAAGAAATGGGCGACCTGGCGGAAGTCATCCCGGCCGCCGATCCTGAAGTGAAACTGACCTACCGGCCGATTCCCCAATTTGGCCAGGCGCCGCGGCGCTCGATCATCCCCGTATGCGAGCCGACGCTGGGCGGCAACGAGATGAAGTACGTCCAACAGGCCATCGAGACGAACTGGATCTCGTCGGCCGGCCGTTTCATCCGCGACTTCGAGGCGCGCTTTGCCGAGATCTGCGGCGTGAAGTACGGCATCGCCTGCGCCAACGGCACGGTCGCCATGCACCTGGCCATGGCTACGCTGGGCCTGGAGCCGGGCGACGAGGTGATCATCCCCACCTTCACCATGATCGCCACGGCCAATGCCGTCACCTACTGCGGCGCCAAACCGGTGCTCGTGGACATGGATCCCGGCTACTGGCAGATGGACCTCAACCACGTCGAGGCCAAGATCACGCCGCGCACGAAGGCCATCGTGCCGGTGCACATCTACGGCCACCCGACGGACATGGACCCGCTCATGGCGCTGGCCGAGAAGCACGGTCTCATGGTGATCGAGGATGCGGCGGAGGCACATGGCGCCGAGTACAAGGGACGGCGTACGGGCGGGCTGGGTCACGCGGCCGGCTTCAGCTTCTACGGCAACAAGATCATCACCACGGGCGAGGGCGGCATGGTGACGACCAATGACCGTGAACTGGCGCAACTGGCCTGGAATCTGCGCGATCACGCCTTCAGCCACGAACGCCACTTCTGGCACAAGTTCGTGGGTTTCAACTACCGCATGACCAACTTGCAGGCGGCGGTCGGCCTGGCGCAAGTTGAGCAACTCGACGGCTTCGTGGCGGCGCGGCGGCGCAATGCGGCAGAGTACAACTGCCGGCTGCACGGCATCCCCGGCATCCGCACGCCGGCAGAGGCGCCGTGGGCCAAGAATGTCTACTGGATGTACGGCATCATGGTGGATGAGGCGGAGTACGGTATGAGCCGCGATGCGCTGCGCCGGGTGCTGGCCGACCACGGCATCGAGACGCGCACCTTCTTCATTCCCATGCACTGCCAGCCGGTCTACTGGCAGCAGTTCAAGGGCGAGCGCTACCCGGTGGCCGAGGACCTCTGCAAGCGCGGCTTCTACCTGCCGTCAGCCTCGTCGCTGAGTATCGACGAGATTGAATATGTGACGGATGTGATCCGAAACGCGGCAAAATAGAGATTGGAGATTGGAGATTGGAGATTGGCGCTTCGCTTGGCGAGATCCTTGCACTCTGCCAATCTCCAATCTCCCAATCTCCTACTCTCCAATCTCTCAATCCCCCTCCGCCACCACTGCCGCCGTCTGTCCCCAACTCTCCTCGAAAACGAACTCCGCAAGCGGCCGGCGCGTGCGCGGCGTTATCTCGCGTTCGCGGTAGGGCTCTGCCAGCATCTGAGGCTCGCCCAGATAGCCGATCGCCAGCATGGTGACCGGGTCGAAGCCTTCCGGGATGGCGAAGAGTTCGCGTGCCTTGTCCGGGGAGAAGCCGCCCATTTGATGCACGTAGAGATCCAGGGCCGTCGCCTGGAAGGTGAGGTTGGCGACGGCGAGTCCGACGTCGTGGAAAGCATGCGTGTGCGGGCGGCCGCTGCTAGTTGTCGTTGTGGCTACAGTCAAGACGAGCACCGGCGCCTGTCGCGCCCACGGCAGGTTGCCCTCCTTGAGGGCCTCAACCAGTTTGCCATGCGTGGCCGACTGCCCGCGCACGCCGACGATGAAGTGCCACGGTTGGCCATTGCCGCCGGAGGGCGCCCAGCGCGCCGCCTCGAGCACCGACAGCAGTTTCTCGGGTTCGACCGGCTGCTTCGCAAAGGCGCGCGGGCTCCAGCGATGTTGGATCAGCGGATGGATGGGATGTTCGGCGGTCGCGATCTTGACTTCCGCCGGCGTGGTGATGGCATCAAGCATGTTCTTCGACTCCTCAATGGTGCGCTGCGCGTGCAGCCTGGAAGACTGTTCAATTGTTTCGATATTGAATTATCTTTGCGGCCGGGTCTGTACGATTGCCATCATTCAAGGCTCGGTGGTAGAGGAGCCAGTGCTACCGCTCTCAGCGCGGGCGGTCGGCCTTGCGATAGACAAACTTGAGCGCCGACCATGTCGCGTCGACAGCAGCGACCTTGACATCCACCAGGCCGTGGGCCAGCCCGATGGCGCGAATCACGTTCTCGTCGAGATCGGTGGCAACCTTCGACGCACGTTTCGGCCAACTGATCCACAGCATGCCATCGGGCGCCAGCGCAGCCTTCAGCGCGGCAAAGTCTGCCTGGAGTTGTGCGTGCTGCGTTGTGAAATAGTGGAGAAACGGGGCGCCGGCGACAGCGTCCAGGCTGTGCACGACGGTAACGCCGTCAGGCACGGGCGCGAGCAAGGCGTCGAGGGCATCCGGCGCGCCGAGCAGGACGACCGGCATGCCCGGCTTGATGCCGAGCTTGGCAGCCAGTGGTTTCCCGGAGTAACCGGCCATAGGGCTACTGCCCGCTCAGGCGCAAGAGTTCCGTGCGCATGACTTGCAACATGGCCTGCGGCGCAATCTGCCCAACGGCGCTGACGAAGGGCGCCATGGCGCTGCGGTCCCACCAGTAGAGGTCGGGGCGCGGCCAGAGGGCATCGGGCCACTCGCCGCTCACCAGTTGCAAGGCGGGCCAGCCCTCCAACTCATCAGGCCGTGTCTGCGGCTCGACATAGCGCAGGTTGAGGCCGAACTGGCTGCGTCCGGCCCACACGTGGAGCCACCACGCCGGCGCGCAGTAGAGCGCGTGCAAATCCGCCAGCCCGTGAATCTCCATCCACGCCTGCACCAGTTGAGCGAAGGATGCTTCCTGGCTGACGATATGGCCGGGTGAGGTCACCCAGCGGCTGAGTTCGCGGAAGCCGGCTGCACGCCGGCTGAGCCGCCAGTAGTGGAAGTTGCATGCCTGGGCCAGGGCCGCCTTGTGCACGAGGCCGGGCGCCGGCTGCACGTTGGCCACGGCTTCCACGCTGCCGCCGCCCGCCGCCTGCACGGCTTCGGCGACGTGGGGCGCTGCCCAGCGGTTGCCGGCGTAGATCACGGCTGGACGCTGCGCCGGTGCCAGCCGCGCCAGCACCTGCCCGGTGAGCCGGCCCAGTTCCACGAGCGCCTGATGGGTCGCCGGCTCCGGGTCGTCGAAACCGCCGACGATGACCACGAGGTCGGGCACGGTGACCGTCATCGTGTCGGAGAGGCTGGTGGCGTTGACATCGGCGGCCAGCACGGTGTAGCCGATGATGTGGGCCGGGCAGCCGGTCAGCGCATCGCGGGCGGCGTCCATGCTCTGCGTCAGCGACAGGCCGGCGATCCAGACACGCACGTGCGGTCGCGGGCTGGCCGCCACGGTGACATGCTCGAGCGGCGGCTGACGTACGATGTCGTCGCTCTCAATCAGCGGCGTGAGCGTGCTCTCGTCCGTCAGCGTGCGGTCGATGCCTTCCCCCAGCCGGCGGCAGAGGTCGATGCCGGTCGTCGTCAGGCTGCTCTCGCTGCGTCGCGGCAAGGCCTGCCAGGCAGCAAGCCGATAGGCGCCGCCCACCGGCTCCAGCAGGCAGGCGCGCATGTTGTTCAATTCGACGCCGATTGCCAGGATCGAACCGGCGGCGCCCTGCCCGGTACCGGCAGAAAGGGTATCCATCGCGTCAGAATCCGGTCATGCTACGCCACCAGGCGGCAAGGCTCTCGCCCACACCGGTGGCTTGAAAGGTCGAGCTCAAGTAGTGCAGCTCGGCGATGAAGAGGCTGAGGCGCGACGCAATCAGCCGCGCAAAGATGGCGCCGGCGGCCAGCCACACGGCGCGCTGGCCCAGCCAGATCCAGCCGCGCATGATGCGCTGCACCCACGCCGGCTGCCCGCCCAGGTGGCGGTCGGCATCCACGACAAAGAAGACCAGCCCCGCCGTCGTCAAGAGCAGCGTCAGCGCGCCCGTCAGGAAGACCTCGGCCGGTGCACCCCACGGCAGACCGGTGCGCGCCGCTTGCATGAACTGGGGCGCCAGCGTGCCTTGCAGCGCACCGACGATCGCAACGGCCACCGCCATCGCTACGAGGAGGAGCACCGGAGCGGCGCCGATGCTACGCAGCCAGCGCCGCCAGCCCCTGGCCGGAGGGCCGCGCCGCCCCTGCGTGAAGATGCGATCCAGCCCGGCAACCAGCATGACCGCGGCCAGCCCCACCGGCACCCAATGCCATGGATTGCCCGCCGGGTCCGCACGCAATGCGCCAACCAATTCCATGCCAAGCACGCTCTGCCAGACCACGGCCACGGCATAGCCCAGCACCGCGCCGACCAGCACATACTGTGCCAGCCGTGCCAGCAGGTGATCGCCGAGAATGGCGCTAAAGACGAGCAGCGAGAAGATGAGCCCGACCCACAGCCCGGCCGCATCCAGCCACTCGGCCTGAAAGACGCTATCCATCATGGCGCCTCCCAAAGAGCAGCGCGGCGAGGTTGCCGAGCGCGATAATGGCCAGGATCGCCAGGATGCCGTAATTCTGGCCGGCCACCTGTTGGCGCATTGCCTGCACGTAACCGGGCTCCGGCGCATCGGCCATCAGCTCGGCATAGTGATAGCCGCCGTCGAAGCCGCTGACCAGGCCGGCGAGCTGACCGCTGTCGAGATAGGGGCGCAGCATGGGGTCGGCGGCCGCGGCAGTAACCGCCACGACCGGCGCCTGGTTGACCGGCGCCACCTGTTCCAGCCAGTATTGCACGTCCTCGGCGCGGGCTGCAATGACCACCGCCAGGTCGGCATTGTCCTGGCCCAGCAGCGGCAGAATCGTGACGCCACCCGGCAAAAAGCGCACATTCATGGCACCCTGCCGGCCCACGCCGGCGAGGTCGGGCAGGCGCTGGTCGAGCAGGTGGTCGACGATACGCTGCGCCGTGGCGGGCGCGTTGGGCAGCAGGGCGACGGCATCGAGCGTCACCGCTCGTTGCAGCAGGTGGCGCGTCACCGGCGTGCTGAGCAGGTCCATCTCGCCGGCCGTGGCCGGGTCGTAGGCCCAGAAGATCTGTACACGTGCCCCGGCCGGCAGCCGGTCAATGGCGCGATAGGCGGCGTCGACGCCGTCCCACAGGTGCGGGTCGCCGGTGAGCGAACCGCGGCCGAGCCACAGCGGCAGCACGACCGCCAGGCCGACGATCAGGAAGATCCACGGCTGCCACAGAGCGGGCCGGCGCGGCTGCGGGCGGGCAGGCACCGAGGCCAGCACCGGCTCGTCGGCCAGCAGGGCGCGCACGCGGCGCATCTGCTCGTTGTCGAGTGCCGCGCCGGCGGGGGGCAGACCCGCGGATTGGCCGGCCTCTTCGTGCGGAATGGCCGCCACGCGGATCGGCTCCAGCAACCCCTGCACGCCGCCGACCAGGCGGGCGGCCGGCGCAGGTAGCGGCGGCATATCGTCGAGGAGCGCGTAGTCCTCCTCCTCTTCCGGCTCGAAGGGCACATCGTCGGCGCCGGTGAAGCCCGGTTCCAGCCACGGCTGGTCGCTCTCGAAGGCAGCCGGCCCAGTCTCGGCAGAACCCGTCTGGGCGGAAGAGGCGGTCTGCGCCGCGTCCGGTTGCCCGCCTGCTTCGGCCGGTGGCGGAGAGCCGGCCGCCGGCATGTCGACCGCCGGTTCGAGCGGCTCGGCGCGCAGGTCGGTGCCGCAACGGTTGCAGAAGTTGGAGCCGGCGCGGTTGGATGTGCCGCAGTGCGGACAGCGTACGGAATCCATGGTTACACCCGCCCGACCAGCATGCGCAGCCCGACGACGAGCATGGCCAGACCCCCGCCGAGCAGCAGGCCGCGCAACGCCGCCATGCCCGGCACGTCGAGCCACCACTGCGCCAGGTCGCTCAGCCACGGCGGCAGCCACGGGCCGGCAATGGGCATCTGCACGATGAGGATCAGCAGGGCGCCGGCCAGCATCCAGGCGCCGCCGGGCCGCCCGACACGCAGGTACTGAAATGCGGCGGCTGCCATGAAGAAGATCAGCATGGCGAAAAGCGCCGCCTGGCCCGGCGCAATGAGGTTGGCAAAGAACCAGCCCAGCAGCGGGCTGGCCGGCCCGGCCGGGTTGAGCAGCCCGCCGGCAGCCACGGCCAGCAGAACCGCCACCAGGATCAGGCTGAGCCCCCAGTCGCGCTGGCCGAGCGCAATTCGCCGCACGTGCAGCCAGAGGACGTTGATCACGCCGAGAAAGAAGGCGGCCGCGGCCAGCAGGAGGATCCACTCATAGCCGGTCGTCGTGATTGTGGTGAGCTCCGGAAAGGCGCGCAGGCGCCCGGCAGCGACAAAGACGAGCGCCGCCACCAGCAGAACGCCGAAGAACCAGTTGGGTCGCAACGAGGGGGAAGAACGCATTATCTCATATCCCGCATTCGCTCCAGGAGGGAGGGCTTCCCCTCAGGCCAGCACGGCGATGAGCAGCAAGGCCACCGCCAGCACGACGCCCGCCCAGGCCAGCCAGCCGTCACGGCCGCCACTGCCCCCAGCCACACTGAGCGGCAGCGCCTCCCACGGGGCCGGCGCACCGGGCAGGGCATCGGGCACGACTGCCCCTTGCGCCCACGGCGGCACGTCGGCGGGGCGACGACGAAAGGCCGAGCGCCGCGTGTCCCATAGTGTCTGGCCGGCCATGTGCGTGGCAACGTCCGGGGCGGTGTACGCTGTGATGATGGCCGGCGAACGGACCGGGGTGTCGTCGGGCCGGACGTGGTGGAGCGCAGCCAACCACGCGCCGCTCATGCCGCCCGCAGTGACCACCGGCGCCGTCAGGTCGCGGCGTCCCGCGTCCATGCGCCAGAGCGCCAGCACGCCGTTCATGCCTTCCAGCCCGCCGGTGCTCGCGCCGACGTCGAAGAGCGGCGACTCGCCAGTCTCGAGGCTGAGGTCGAGTTCCTGCTGCCAGGCTTCATCGATTGCACGCGGGCTACGGCCGCTGTTCATCAGGCAAGATCCTTTACTGTTCGGCTTCCGCCAACGCGTCATGCAGCACGACGGGACCGTCCGGGTGGCTCAACAGATCTGCCCAGTCGTCGAGCGTGCTGCTGCCGAGCAGGCCGGCCAGCGGTGCGGTCAGCGCCAGTCCTTGCCCGGCAAAGAAGAGCAGCGGGCGATGGCCGGACAGGAAGAGCAGCACCGACGCGATCATCCGGCGCTGCGCCAGCGTCTCGATTGTGCGCCGCATGGCCGGCGTCAGTTCAGCACTCATTGGCATTCGCTGTCGGCTCGCTCACTCTTGCGCCCATTATAGTGTTACGGCGCGAAAAGCCGAAACATGACGCGATCGTCGGGGCGTGCAGCGCAATAGAACCCGAGTTTCTCCAAGAAGCTCGGGTTCTGGCCAGAGGCTGATTTCCATCACTGCGCACTAGCCGCGCTGCCGCAACTCGGTAAAGCCTTCGCCCAGCGCCTGCTGCGTGGTGCCGATAATCACGAACGCGTGGGGATCGTGCGATGCCACGACGCGCTTGAGTTCGCCGACCTGCGGACGGTAGATGGTGCACATGACCACGGTGCGCTTCTCGCCCGTGTAGCCGCCGACGGCATCCCAGTAGCTGACGCCGCGCCCCAGTTCGGCGATGAGCGCCCGGGTGATCGCCTCCGGCTCCGTGGTGATGACCATGGCCGTGCGCGCCCGGCTGGGCCCCTCCATGACAAAGTCGGCCGCCTGCCCGCTGAGCAGCAGCGTGAGCATGGCGTAGAGCGCAATCTCCCAGCCGAAGACGATGCCGGCAGCCAGCACGATGGCGCCGTCGACGAAGAGGTAGATCTGGCTGAGCGACAGCCCGGTCTTGACCTGGATGATGCGGCCGATGATGGCCGTGCCGCCCATCGTGGCGCCGGCCAGATAGAGCAGCCCGCCGCCGATGCCGCCGATGAGACCGGCATAGATCGCACTGAGCAGGATGTTGTCGGTAATCGGCCACTCGGCCAGCACGGTGGGCAGGTACTGGTTGCCCACGCCTGTGGTGAACGAAAAGAGCAGCACGGCCAGCGCCGTGGAGATGAGGAAACGCCAGCGTCCCAGGTAGAAGAAACCCAGCACGAAAAGCGGTACGTTCATGACCAGGTACATGACCGAAATCGGCCAGCCGGTGAAGTGGTTGATGAGGATCGCAATGCCGCTGACGCCGCCGGCGGCGATGTTGTACGGCACCTGGAAGAGGCTGAAGCCCAGCCCAGCCAGCACGGCGCCGATCACGATCAGCATTAGTCGCCACAGTTCGTCGAGGATACGCGGCAATCGTAGTTGTTTCATACCTATTCCTACTTCCTCCCTGCCCGTCCGGCAGGGAAATTGAGCAAAACCGCGCCAGCATAGCATATTCCGCATTGGATTGATACCGCGGCGCAGGCGTGTGATATAGTGAAGTGAGCCACTTGTGCTGGCGGACAGCAGAACGCCAAAGAACGTGATGAATCCTCAGTCAGCCGGTACGCAATCAGCCTCACAGCCCAACATGCAGACTCTCCAACGCAATTCCGGCGCGGCCGGTTCTGTGCGCGACGCACGGCGCGGCGGCAGGGTGGCGGTTGCGGCGTTGTGGCTGGGTGCGATTACGCTGCTCGGCTTGGGATTGCGCGTCTGGGCGATCGGCGCTAAGGGGCTGTGGCTTGACGAGGCGTTCAGCATCTGGATGAGCCGCCACCCGCTGCCGGAGCTGCTCGATTGGCTCGTGCGCATCGACCAACACCCGCCGCTCTACTACGCCCTGCTGCATGGCTGGCTGGCGTTCGGCGACAGCGAGGCGTGGGTACGGGCGCTCTCCGCCCTGGCCGGCACGCTGACGATACCGGTCTTCTTTGCCTTCGTACGCACTCTCTCGGCCGACCTCCCTGCCTTGATTGCCGCCTTTGTGCTGACCATCGCGCCCTTTCATGTGCGCTTTGCCCAGGAAGCGCGCATGTACGCGTTGTTGACCCTGGCGGCTGCCGTCACTTTTCTCTGCGTCGCCATCATCTTGACGCCGGCAACACCGGCCAACCGTGCCCGCCAGCGCGCCGGCTGGATCGGCTACGTCCTCGCCACCGTCGCTACGCTGCTGACACACAACACGGCGCTCTTCCTGCCCATTGCCGTCAACCTGTTCATGGCGCCGTTCATCTTCGTGCGCCGGCGACGGGCGGACGGTGCCGTGAGCCGCACGACCGCGCCCTTTGCCCGGCTCCAGGCGCCGCCGCTGCGTGGCTGGCTGCTTGCGCAGGCTGCCGTCATCGTGCTGTGGCTGCCATGGTCGGCCGCCTTTGTGCAGCAGAGCATCGGCGTCTACGCGCAATTCTGGATCCAGCCGCCGACGGTTCAGACCGTGTTCGACACGCTCACGACTTTTGCCAGCGCATTCTTGCCCGGCAACGTCCTGTGGCCGGCTGTGGTGTGGACCTTTTTCGGCGCGCTGCTCCTGCTCGGGCTGGTCGCGCTGCGGCGCAGCCCGGCGCTGCTTGCGCTGCTGCTCGTGCTCTGGCTCACCCCCTTTGCCGGCGAATGGCTCGTCAGCCTGCGCCGGCCCATCTTCTACGACCGCACGCTCATCTGGGCGTCGCTGCCGCTCTACACGATCGCCGCCTTTGGCATTGCCGCCCTGCGCCGGCCGTGGCTGCGTGCAGCGGTCCTTGTTGCGCTCCTCGGGATTCAGAGCTTCTCGCTCCACAGCTACTACAATTATTTTGAGAAGGAGAACTGGCGCGGCGCGGCGGCCTATCTTGCCGAACGCTACGAAGCGGGCGACTTGCTGCTCTTCAACGCAACCTGGGTGCAGATTCCGTTCGACTACTACTTCCGCGCCTACTACCCGGAGGCCGAGCGGCGCGGCGCTCCGGTCGACCTGTTTGACGGCGGCGTGCTCGAGCCGAAGATGACGGCGGCCGACGTGCCGCGCCTGGCCGAGCTTATCGGCAACCGCGACCGCGTGTGGCTCATCTACAGCCATGATTGGTACACGGACCCGCAGAAGTTGATCCCGGCGGCGCTGAACAAACAATTGTCTCTGCTCGACCAGCAAGCGTTTTACGGCCTCGAGCTGCGACTCTATGCCGAGAGCCCCGAATGATGTCGAAACCGAAAACCGTCTTGCGCCGCGGTTCGGCGCAAATCAATTCAAAAAGGACGATTCAATGAACACGCAATCGCTCGCCGGCCAGTGGCAATTCCGCCAGGCCGGCACCGACGAATGGCTGCCGGCGACCGTGCCCGGCGGCGTCCACACGGACCTGCTGGCGCTCGGCAAGATTCCCGACCCCTTTGTGGGCGACAACGAAAAGGCCGTGGCGTGGGTGGCCGAAGCGGACTGGGAGTACCGCACCACCTTTGCGCCGGCGGCCGATGTGCTGGCGCAGGAGAAGCTCTTCCTGGTCTGCGACGGACTGGACACGCTGGCGGATGTTACGCTCAACGGGCAGTTGCTGGGCAGCACCGACAACATGTTCCGCCGCTATGAATGGGAGGTCAAGGAAGCGCTGCACGATGGCGAAAACGAACTGGCGATCCGCTTTGCCTCGCCCGTGCGCTTCATCACGGCGGCCAATGCCGAGCGCCCGCTGCGCGGCGTTTCGCAGGCCATCGACGGCGGGCCGCACCTGCGCAAGGCGCCCTGCCACTTTGGCTGGGATTGGGGCCCGCAACTGCCGCCCATCGGCGTGTGGAAGGAGATCCAACTGGAGGGACGCGGCGGCGCCCGCTTCGAGGATGTGCATCTGCGCCAGGCGCACGACCAGGGCAGCGTCGCCGTCTCGGCCACCGTCGCTGTTGAGCGCTGGAGCGATGCCCCGCTGACCGCCATCCTGCGCCTGACCGCGCTGGACGGCAGCGGTGCACAGGAGATCGTCGAGCCGGTGCACGGCGGCTTTGCCACGCTGGCCATGGCCGTGGACAACCCGCAGTTGTGGTGGCCCAACGGCTACGGCGCCCAGCCCCTGTACACTGTGGAAGTGTACCTGGAGCAGGCAGGCGAGCGCGTCGACAAACGCCACTTCCAACTCGGCCTGCGCACCATCGAACTGCGCCAGGAGCCGGACCAGTGGGGCAAGTCCTTCACCTTTGTCATCAACGGCGTGCCCATCTTTGCCAAGGGCGCCAACTGGATTCCGGCCGACTCCTTCCCCACGCGGCTGGCCGGTGAGGGTCCCGGCGCCTCGCTCGAGCAATTGATCCGCGACGCGGCAGCCACGCACCAGAACATGCTGCGCGTGTGGGGCGGCGGCTTCTACGAGGAAGAAGCCTTCTACGACCTGTGCGACCGCTACGGCATCCTTGTTTGGCAGGATGGCATCTACTCGTGCAGCATCTATCCGTTGGACCGGGCCGACTTCGTGGAAAACGTGCGCATCGAGACGGAGGAGGCTGTGCGCCGCCTACGCCATCGCACCAGCTTGGCGCTGTGGTGCGGCAACAACGAGATGGAGTGGGGCTGGGAGATGTGGGGGTGGTCGGCGGCCGAAGTGACGCCCGAACAGGAAGCCATGATTGCCGCCATGACCGCGCAGAACCCGCTCATCCGTATGCTGGTCGAGATGACGGCCAAGTCGCAGCCGCTCGCCGACTGGAAGGTGCTGCGAGACGCCTACCTGCAATTCTTCCACACGACGCTGCCGGGCTGGATCGCCGGCCTCGACCCGGACCGCCCCTACTGGCCCTCTTCGCCGTCGTCGGACACGCCCTTCCATGATGTCAACGGCCAGCAGCAGGGCGACGCCCACTACTGGGAGGTGTGGCATGGCCGCAAGCCCTTCACCGCCTATCGCGACCAGTTCCCGCGCTTCATGAGCGAGTTCGGCTTCCAGGCACTGCCGCCGCTGGAGACGATCCGCACCTACGCCGACGAGGCCGACTGGAACATGACTTCGTACATCATGGAGCATCACCAGAAGAACGCAGCGGGCAACGGGCTCATGCTGGCGCAGATGACCGAGAATTACCGCATGCCCAAGGATTTCCCGGCGCTCGTCTACATGACGCTGGTGCTGCAAGCTGAGGGCATCCGTTACGGCGTCGAGCACTGGCGCCGCCACATGGACCGCGTCAGCGGCACGCTCTACTGGCAGCTCAACGACTGCTGGCCGGTGGCATCGTGGTCGAGCATCGACTACTTCGGCCGCTGGAAGGCGCTGCACTACGCCGCCCGCCGCTTCTATGCCCCGGTCATGCTGTCGATCGCCGAGCATGGCACGCGCATGGCCGTGCATGTGACGAGCGACCTGCGACAGCCCTGGTCGGGCACCGTGCGCTGGACGCTGGAGACACTCGACGGTAGTGTCGTCAAGCAGGGTGAGCAGGCCGTCACGGCGGCGCCGCAGGCCGACACGCCGGTTCTGGACATCGACTTCGTTGCGGACGTGAACGAGGGCAATCAACGCACATTGCTCTTCGTGGCCGAACTCAGCGAGGATGGCCGCGTGCTTGCCACAAACGTCGCCACCTTCGTGCCCAACAAGCATCTGGCGCTGCGCAAGCCGTCGCTGGAAACGAGTGTCACGCTCCAGGACGGCCAGGTCGCCATCGAACTCACGGCCGACACGCTGGCGCGCTTTGTGGAAGTCGCCTTCGACGGCGCCGACGCCATCTTCAGCGACAACTACTTCGACCTGCCCGCCGGGCGCAGCCGCACCATCGCCGCACCACTGCCCGCCGGCTGGACGGTGGAACAGGCGACGCAGGCGCTCCAGGTGCGTTCGTTGTATGATGCGTTTGCGTAGGAAGACGTCTGTGCGGGAAATAGTTGTAGCAATCGGATTCTGAAATAAAGAACAGGGAGTCCAGCCGGGGTACCACCACAGTTAAGCGTGGAAGAGGCATAGTCGACAAAGATAATGTGGGTTCGTGGTGATGTATACTCCTGGTTACCAAGCCAAAGGAGGCATCACCATGAACCCACAAAGTGTATTCTGTCCCAATTTGGCCTGTGCGGCAAGGGGAAAGCAAGGCCAAGATAATATCAGCGTGCATAGCCGTAAGGAAAAGCGTTATCGGTGCGCAGTCTGCCAGCAGACGTTCAGCGCCACGAAGGACACGTTGTTCTATCGGCTGCGGACAGACAGCGTGCAGGTGATGTTGGTCATCACGCTGCTGGCCTATGGGTGTCCGCCGCAAGCGATCGTGCAGGCGTTTGGCTATGATGAGCGGACGGTGAAGGAGTGGTGGCGACGGTCGGGTGAGCACTGTCGGCGGGTGCATGAACACATGGTGGAGACGCAGCAGTTGGACTTGCAGCAGGTGCAAGCCGATGAAATCAAGGCCAAGGTGCAAGGTGGGAGTGTCTGGATGGCCATGGCGCTGATGGTGCCCACACGGCTGTGGCTGGGCGGTGTCATCAGCCCGCGGCGTGACCTGGAGCTGATTGCCAAGTTGGCCGCTAAGGTGCGTGGCATGGCACTGTGCCGCCCACTCCTGCTGGCGGTTGATGGCTTGGTGAGCTATGTCAGCGCCTTTCGGGCTGCCTTTCGTTCGCCATTGCCGCGGCATGGGCAGCCGGGTCGCCCTCAGTTGGTGGCATGGTCGGACATCGCCATCGTGCAGGTGGTCAAACACCGCACGGCGGCGGGACTGGACATCGTGCGGCGCATTGTGCAAGGTAGTGCACCGGCGGTGACGCAGTTGCTCACCCGTTCGCAGGGCGGTGGCGTCATCAACACCGCTTACATCGAGCGGCTCAATGCCACCTTCCGCCAGCGGCTGGCCTGTCTGGCACGACGCACGCGTTCTCTGGCCCAGCAGCAGGCGACCTTGACTGCAGGCATGTATGTGGTGGGTTGTTTCTACAACTTCTGTGATGAACATGAAAGCCTGCGTCTGCGCCTCTGGATTACGGAACGACGCTATCGCTGGGTGCAACGGACCCCAGCGATGGCGGCCAAGCTAACTGACCATTGTTGGACACCGGCCGAACTGCTCACGTTCAAGGTGCCGCCACCACCCTGGACGCCACCGCCACGCCGAGGTCCACAGTCAAAACAGACAAAAGCGCTCGTCGCCAGGTGGTGCTCATGACGTCACGATTAAGTGCGGTGGTACCCCAGCCGGGACTCCCTGTTCTTTATTTCTGGTGCAGAGTATGTCAGCGCACGATCAGGCGCGCTTGTTCCGGCGCAGGGCGACCCAACCACCACCAGCCAGCAGCGTCATCCCGGCCATGGCCAGCGGCAACAGGTCGCCGCCGGCGCCGGTCACCGGCATTTGCGTCGGTGCGGGGCCTTCGGTGGCCGCCGGCGCTTCCGCCTGGGCAGGTGCCTCGGCCGGCGCCGCGGCTTCCTCGGCCGGCGCCGGGGCGGTGCGGTTGATCGTACCGTCGGGTCCCATGACCCACCAGACGTCGCCCACGGCCTGGCCCTTGGTCTCGCCGGCAGCCGTGTCCTCGAACCAGTAGTAGAGCGGCCAGCCATTCGCCGTCACCTGGACGGTGCCATCGGTGCGCTCGGTCGTGCCGAGTTCGGCCGAGACGCCATCGCCCGCGACCGGCGTCTCGCCCGCGGCGATGAGCAGCGGCGGCCAGCGCACCGCGCACTGGTCGTAGCAGTTGCTCGTTCCCGGCGCATCCTTGTCGAACATGTAGAGCGTCATACCGTTGGCGTCGACCAGGATGTCGCCGAAATCGGCGTTGGTGGCCACGGCTACGGTTGCGGGCGCAGGCGCAGGGGCTTCGGCCGGCGCGGCGGCTTCCTCAGCAGGCGCCGGCGCGGTGCGGTTGATCGTGCCGTCAGGTCCCATCACCCACCAGACGTCGCCCACGGCCTGGCCCTTGGTGTCGCCGGCGGCCGTGTCCTCGAACCAGTAGTAGAGCGGCCAGCCGTTGGCCGTCACCTGGACGGTGCCGTCGGTGCGCTCGGTGGTGCCGAGCTCGGCGGTCACGCCTTCGCCCGCTACCGGCGTTTCGCCTGCCGCGATGAGCAGCGGCGGCCAGCGTTCGGCGCACCCACCGTAGCAGTTGCTGGTGCCCGGCGCGTCCTTGTCGAACATGTAGAGGGTCATGCCGCTGGCGTCGACCAGGATGTCGCCGAAGTCGGCGTTGGCGGCGACTGCGACAGTCGCTGCGGCCGGCGCGCTCTGGGCAATGGCCGGGCGGGCAGATGAGGCCAACGCCGGTTGAATCGCCAGCAGCAGCATCAGCGCGCCCAGCGCAAGGGTGCTGACCAGCCGGCGCCGCGTCCCCGCACGGGGCAGCAAAGCTGAGAACTGAAAGTGGTTGGACATGTGCTCTCCTTTGTGTGTGAACCGAAACAAGGCAAAACGAATCCAACTGCGACTGCATGCGCAAATCGCAGGCCCCGGCAAGACAGCCGCCGGGTACCGACAGGTTGAGCGAGACCTACATGATGTGAGGTGAGTGAGCAATGCCTGCCATTGGTGCCGGCATTACCGCTCTGTGGGGTATAACGCAGCCAGGGTGTCGGGTAGATTGGCGGTACGCGCAAACGATCGTCTGTGTTTGCTCACCGGATGATGGAGAGAGCATCACCGCCAGTCGCAGGAGGATTGAAATCTCACGGCGTGGGTGCGACAAACCTGCGCCGTGAACTGACCGTTGGCAGCCTTTATCTCCGGGATTCCTTACACGAAAATTGAAAATCCTGCAAGGAATTCCGTAATTCCTTGCAGGATTTTGGGGAATGCAAGCTGAGTTTTCGCCGGATCACGCTGTCAAATGCAGGCAATCCTTGCGTCTTTTCTTCAGAACTTGCTGCCTACGTCCGGTAATCCCCGTTGATGCGCACGTACTCGTAGCTCAGGTCCGACGTCCACACGGTGGCGGCGCCAACGCCGAGACCGAGGTCGACCAGCACGTCGATTTCGGGCTGGGCGAAGATGGCGGTGGCCGCTTCCTCGCTGTAGGCTAGCGGCACGCCGCCCGCCACCAGTTGGAGCGCGCCGCTGCGGCTGCCCGCATCCGGCCCGCCGTCGATGAAGAGGGCGCACTGCTCGGGCTGCACGGCAATGCCGGCGCGGCCGACCGCGGCCAGGATGCGCCCCCAGTTGGCATCGCCGCCAAAGAAGGCGGTCTTGACCAGCGGGCTGGTGGCGATGGTGTTGGCGGCCTGGTGCGCTTCGGCGTCGCTGGCCGCGCCCTGCACGCGCACGGTGACGAAGCGGGTCACGCCCTCGCCGTCGCGCACGAGGGCCTGCGCCAACTCCGTACACAGGTCGGTCAGGGCGACTACGAAGGCGGCATAGGCGTCGCCGGCGGCGTCAACGATCTCGTCGTTGCCGGCCAGCCCGTTGGCCAGCACGATGGCGGTGTCGTTGGTGCTGGTGTCGCCGTCGACGCTGATGCGGTTGAAGCTGACGGCGTTGGCTTTGGTCAATGCCTGCTGGAGCACCGGCTGGGCAATGGCGGCGTCGGTGGCAATCACACTGAGCATGGTCGCCATGTTGGGGTGGATCATGCCGGCGCCCTTGGCCATGCCGGTGAGCGTGACGGTGGCCTCGCCCAGCGTGACGGTGCGCGTAGCCAGCTTAGGCCGCGTGTCGGTCGTCATGATGGCGGCGGCGGCGGCCTCCCAGCCGTCGGGCGCGAGCTTCTCCACCACCTGGGGGATGCCGGGCAGCAGCTTGTCCATGGGCAGTTGCACGCCGATGACGCCGGTGCTCATGACCAGCACCGAATGTTCGTGCGCGCCCAGGTGCAGCGCCACCTGCTCGGCGGAGAGGCGCGCATTGGCCGTGCCTTCCGGCCCGGTGCAGGCGTTGGCGCAGCCGGCATTGATGAGCACGGCGTGGATACTTTCGTTGTTGAAGGCCAGCAACTGCCGGTCGAAGATGACGGGCGCAGCCGGGAAGAGGTTGCGCGTAAAGACGGCGGCGGCGCAGCACGGCACGCGGCTCGCCACCAGTGCCAGGTCGGGCGCGCCGGACTTCTTGATGCCGGCCGCGATGGCCGCGGCGTCAAAGCCGGTGACGATGTGGTTCATTGGCTCCTCCTTGTGTGGGAGAGGGCGAATGGGAGACTAGGAGATTAGAGATTGGAGATTGATCGGCTTCGCACAATCTCTTAATCTCCAATCTCCAATCTCCTAATCTCCAATCTCCATTCCCTAGTCTCTCTTGAAATCTTCGTAGTCGACTTCGTCGTAGTCCGAGACGCCGCGGCCTTGCAGGCGGAGCATGGCTTCCACCTTGAGCGGCAGGCCGAAGAGCTTGATGAACCCTTCGGCATCGGCCTGGTTGTAGACGTCGTCCTGGTCAAAGGTAACGTAATCCTCGCGGTAGAGGCTGAAGGGGCTCTTGCGCCCGGCCAGGATGACGTTGCCCTTGTAGAGCTTGAAGCGCACGGTGCCGGTGAGGTTCTGCTCGGTGTAATTCACGAATTGGGTCAATGCCTCGCGCAGGGGCGTGAACCACTGGCCGTTGTAGACCAACTCGGCAAACTTGAGGCCGACGCCCTGTTTGTAGTGCAGCGTCTGCTTGTCGAGGCAAAGCTGCTCCAGCGCCGCGTGGCCCTTGTAGAGCAGCGTGCCGCCGGGGGTTTCATAGACGCCGTGGCTTTTCATGCCCACCAGCCGGTTCTCCACGATGTCGACGCGGCCGATGCCATGGCGGGCGCCGATCTCATTGAGCGCCTGCACAATGCCGACGGGACCATGCGCCACGCCGTTGACGCGCTCCGGGATGCCCTTGCGGAAGTAGATCTCGACGTACTCCGGCTCGTCGGGCGCATCGGTCGGATCGACCGTCCACTCGAACATGTCCTTGGGCGGTTCGTTCCATGGGTCTTCCAGCGGGCCACCTTCGTTGCTCAGATGCCAGAGGTTCTTGTCCTGGCTGTAGATGCGCTCCATGGTAGCCTTGACGGGCACGTTGTGCTCGGCGGCGTAGTCGAGTGCATCACGCCGGCCGCGGATGTTCCACTCGCGCCACGGCGCGATGATGCGCAGGCGTGGATTGAGCGCCATGACGGTCAGTTCAAAGCGCACTTGGTCGTTGCCCTTACCGGTGGCGCCGTGGGCAACGGCGTCGGCCCCTTCCATCTCGGCGATCTCGACCATCTTCTTGGCGATGAGCGGGCGGGCAAAGGAGGTGCCAAGCAGGTACTCGCGCTCGTAGATGGCGCCGGCCTGCATGGTGGGGAAGACATAGTCGGTGAGGAACTCCAGCCGCAGGTCTTCCACGTAGACCTTGCTGGCGCCCGAGGCGAGTGCCTTTTCCTCCAGACCGACCAGCTCGTCGGCCTGGCCGAGATTGGCGCAGAAGGCGATCACCTCACACTTGTACTCGTTGCGCAACCACGGCACGATGATGCTCGTATCCAGCCCGCCCGAATAGGCGAGCACGCACTTCTTGACAACCGGTTTGGCAGCACTGGCAGACATTCTGGCGGACCCTTTCACTTTATGAAGAAAACAAGTTCGACAAGATACAAATCCGGCCACGAAGACGCAAAGGCGCCAAGGGGCGCAAAGGAAAGAGGAGAAGAGGGGCGACCTGCGCAGCGCGTTGTGTGGTGGACAAAAAGGAGTACTCCATCCACCTCCCTCTCTCCCACTCTCCCTCTCTCCCGTACTTGCCCTACCGTCGCGAACCTTAGCGTCTTAGCGTCTTAGCGTCTTCGCGGCTCTCTTCGCGGCTCTCTTCCCAACTTCCAATCAAAATACGCCACCCGGGTTTCCCGGTGTGGCGTACGGATGCGGTGACACGTTCTGCGCTCAGGCTGCATTGCCAGCGCCGCGACAAGTCGGCGGCCGTCAATTCGCAGATCTTGGTCCGCACCCGGCGGACTTCGTCCTGAAGCGCAGCAGAGCATTCATACGGTGCAGTATACCGGAATCGCAAAGGAGCGCAAAACGCTATGACGAATTGCTGCCGCAAACTGAAGTTTCACAAATCCACAATTTTGCTGATTGAAAATGACGCACGTCTGTTCTATAATGGAGGCATGTAAACCGCAGGTCCCATTCCGCCCGTCGTATTCTGTTTTGCTCCTGCACTTAGCCGGACAGGAGGCAAGCGTATGATGACCGTCGACGGAGAAAAAGTTTGGGTGCCAAGTTGCAAGAAGGAGTTGGTCGCTGGACTAAGGCGCATGGGAATCCACAAAGTTGCGGGTGTTCCACTGGACCGTGTGTCCAAGAAGGAACTCACCTCCGCCTACTGCCGTGAGCGGTCGCGCATCGTGCGCCGCCAGCGTCAGGAACGCGAAGGGATGCGCACGCTGAGCTTTGAGCTTCCCGCCATCGATGAAGAACGCCAACTCAAGCTCTTCGCGTTTGGCTAGACCAGACTGACGCTTCGGTCAGTTGCCGACAATTTCATCAGGGGCCAGGCACCTCGCCACGCGAGGTTCTCTATCAGTCTCTTTCGCCTTCACTACCACCCGAAACCACTTCTGAGCACGCAACCCCAACTCACCTTCAACCACACAGAACGGCAAAGGAGTACCCGATGCGGCAGATCATCGCCCTGGGCGGCGGCGGCTTTTCCATGGAGCCGGACAACCTGGCCCTTGACGAGTACGTCATCAAGCAGGCCGGCAAGCCAGATGCCAATGTCTGTTTCCTGGCACAAGCCGGCGGCGAGAGCCCGGAGTACACGCTGCGCTTCTACCAGGCCTTCAGCCGGCTTGGCTGCCGGCCCAGCCATCTCACCCTCTTCGCCTGTCCGCCGCAGGATGCGCGCGCCCTCTTGCTGGCGCAGGACGTCATCTATGTAGGCGGCGGCAACACGAAGAGCCTGCTGGCCCTGTGGCAGGCGTGGGAACTGCCGGCAATTCTGCGCGAAGCGTACGACCGCGGCATTGTGTTGGCCGGCATCAGCGCGGGGGCCAACTGCTGGTTCGAGCAAGGTGTCACCGATTCGGCATCGCCCGCCATTGACGTGTTGCCCTGTCTTGGCTTTCTGCCCGGCAGCTTCTGCCCGCACTATGACGGCGAGGTGGAGCGGCGACCCACGTTTCATCGCCTGCTGGCCGAGGGGCGCATCGCGCCCGGCTATGCCGCCGATGACGGCGCCGCGTTTCATTTCGTCGACGGTGCGTTGCACCAGGTCGTGTCGTCGCGTGAGCGCGCGCAGGGCTATCGCCTGGCATGGGAAGGCGGGCAGAGCGTCGAGCAGGCGCTGCGGGTCGCCTACCTGAGCAGGCAAAGCGACGCGGCGCCTTGAGCAGTGAGTGTTTCGCTGCCGCAGGAAGTGTGCGATTGTGGAAATGTGGATCATTATCCGGGGCGCACGCGCACCAATGTGCGCCTGACTCGTGAAGTCAGGGCTGCGACGTGCGTGCCCCTGTGCTATACTGCGAACACGCTGAACCCTCAACTACACGCACACCATGAAATTCGACACGTATCTGATCACGAATGAGTTGCAGCAGATGCCGGCCCTGGCGCGCTCCATTGAGGCGGCGGGCTTCGACGGCATGTGGACGGCCGAGACCAGCCACAATCCGTTCCTGCCGCTGACACTGGCCGCCGAACACACGCAGCGCGTCTCGCTGGGCACGGCCATTGCCGTGGCCTTTGCCCGCTCGCCCACAGCGCTGGCGCACCTGGCGTGGGACTTGCAGCGCTACAGCCAGGGGCGCTTCCTGCTGGGGCTGGGCACGCAGGTCAAGGCGCACGTCGTGCTGCGCTTTGGCATGCGCTGGGAGAAGCCGGTGCGCCAGTTGCGGGAGACAATCGAAGCCATGCGCGAAGTGTGGGCGAGCTGGCGCGCCGGCGGGACGTCGCTCAACTACCGCGGTGAGTTCTACACGCTGCGGCTGATGACGCCCTTCTTTGCCGAGCCGCCACTCGACTATCCGGACCCGCCGGTCTACATTTCAGCCGTCAACGAGCAGATGCTCAAGCTGGCGGGCAGCCTGTGTGACGGCGTGCACCTTCACCCCTTCCACTCGCCGAGATATCTGCGCGAGTACGCATGGCCGCATCTGCGTGACGGGATGCATGCAGCAGGCCGCTCGCGCATGGACTTCACGGCCGTGGCCGCCGTCTTCGCCATTCCCACCGATGGGCGCAAGCCGGCAGGCGACTATGCACGTGCAGTGCGCGAGCAGATCGCCTTCTATATGAGCACACCCGCCTACCGGGCTATCGTCGACTTGCATGGCTGGACCGCGGCGGCCGAGCGCCTCAGCGTCATGGCGCGCCATGGCGAATGGCAAGCCATGGGCGACCTCGTCACCGACGAGATGCTCGACGCCTTTGCCGTGACGGGCACGTGGGCGGCACTGCCCGAGATCGTCAAGCGGCGCTATGCCGGGCGCCTGCTCGACCGCGTCGCCTACTACATGCCCTATGTCCCCGGTGAGGAAGATGAGGGCTGGGCAGCGACGCTGGCGGGGTTTGGGGTGGCAAGATGAGGGGATGAGGGGGTGACTGGATGGAGGGGAATTGGCAGGGGCGCTTGTTTTGCGGAAGGGGTTGAGAGCCTGAATCATGACCGTATCGCGTGACAATTCCAAGGCCGTTTATCAAGGCATCAAGGATGCCGGCATCCGTTCGATTTCGGCGCTGCCGGAGACGTGGCTCGTCTATCTGCTGCAACTGGCCAGCAACGATCCGGAGATGACGCTGATCGAGGTCGCCAAGGAGGAAGAGGCCATCGGCATTGCCACGGGCGCTTATTTCGCCGGCGAGAAACACGTGCTGCTCATGCAGAATCATGGCTTTCTGGCGGCAATCAACGGCATCGTCTCGCTGGCGCAGTCGTACAAGATTCCGCTGTGCATGCTGATCGCGCTGCGCGGGCACTGGGGCGAACCCTATCCCTGGCACACGCGCGGCGGCATTGTCACCGAGGAAGTGCTGCGCGCACTGCAAGTTCCCTTTGAGTACGCCCGCGATCCGGCCCTTGTGGGCCGGCAGATTCGCGAGGCATACACCTTCTCGCAGAGTTCGCTGTGGCCGGTGGCGCTGCTCTTGACCCGCGACCTGATGGAGGATTGAGCCATGCAACGGGCAAAGTGTATTGAAGCCATCTACCCCGAACTTCACGACAAGCTCGTCGTGACCAACATGGGCGCGTGTGCACAGGAACTCTATGACCTGGGCCATCGGGACAACTTCTTCTATCTCCAGCACGCGATGGGGCTGGCATCGTCCATCGGCCTGGGGCTGGCGCAGAGCCTGCCGGGCGTACGCGTCGTCGTCATGGATGGCGACGGTTCGGTGCTCATGAACCTGGGCACGCTGGCAACGCTGGCGCGCTACAAGCCGGCCAATCTGGTGCACATCATCTTTGACAACGGCAGCCTGCTCTCCACCGGCGGCTTTCCCTCGCACACGGCCGACGGCACGACCGATCTGGCCGCCATTGCTCGTGGCGCCGGCGTGCCGCACGTGGACAGCGTGAGCACGGCGTACGACTTTATGGAAGCGGCGGCCGACGCCTTCGCGCGCGCCGCGCTGAGCGTCATCGTGGCGCGGGTCGATGCCACCGGGCCGGACCATTACGGCATGCACTTCCAGTTGCCGGAGAACGCATTTCTGTTCAAGCGCTGGATTGCGGGGAACATCAAGGGAAGCGAAGAATAAGAGAGCCACGAAGGCACGAAGACGCAAAGGCGCACGAAGGAAAATTGCGTGCCACGCGCGCAATATTTGTGACGCCCCTATCAGCCATGTGTGACACAGTCAAAGGAGAATCAACAATGACCGTCTCGCTACTCACCCAACTTGCCGACGCCTTGCGCAGCGGCGCCGTCAAGGTCGTCGACCTGACGCAGCCGCTTGGCCCGGACACGCCTGTTATCGACCTACCGCCTATCTTTGCCGCTTCGCCCGGTTTCAGCAGCGAGGAGATCTCGCACTACGACGACCGCGGGCCGGCGTGGTACTGGAACACCATTCGCCTGGGTGAGCATACGGGCACGCACTTTGATGCGCCGGTGCACTGGGTTACCGGCGCCCAGTTGCCCGAAAACACGCTCGACACCATTCCGGCGAGCAAACTCGTCGGCCCCGCCTGCGTGATCGATTGCAGTCGGGAAGCCGCCGCCAACGCAGACTTTCTGCTGACGAGCGACTTCGTCCAGGCGTGGGAAGCGGAGCACGGGCGCATCCAGCCCGGCTCGTGGTTGCTGATGCGCACGGACTGGTCAAAACGCACCGACCGGGACGCCTTTCTCAACATGCGCGAGGATGGCTCGCACACGCCCGGCTTTGCGCCGGAGTGCGTGCGTTTCCTGGCCTTCGAGCGCCAAGTGCTGGGCGTCGGCGTCGAGTGCGTGGGCACGGACGCAGGACAGGCGGCCACCTTCGACCCGCCGTTCCCGGCGCACAACATCATGCAGGGCTCCGGGCGTTTTGGCCTGGCGAGCCTGGCGAATCTCGACCAGTTGCCACCGACGGGCGCCATCGTGGTTGCCGCACCGCTCAAGATCGTGAATGGCTCGGGCAGCCCCATGCGCGTGTTGGCCCTCGTCGGCTAGGCAAGGGCGATCGGCGATTTCGTGCCCGGCCACTGCGGCAGCACGGCCGCAATGTGGCCATGCTGCCGCAGTGGCCGGGCACAGGGCGTGAGGCTGGAAAGGAGGCTTTGGAGAACGTTTCAAGAACGTGGTGGGAAATGGGTGGTATAATGGTGCGAACCAAGAGGAGTTCACGATGATGTCCCCTGACAGGGCGTTCAAAGCCAGCATTCTCGTCGTCGATGACAAACCGGCGAACTTGCGGCTTCTCTCTCAACTCTTGAGCGAGCACAGTTATAATGTTCGCCCCGTTCTCAGCGGGGCACAGGCGATTGCGGCCGCCCAGGCCCTTCCGCCCGACCTTATCCTGTTGGATATCAAGATGCCGGAGATGGACGGATACGAGGTCAGCCGTCGCCTGAAGGACGATCCGCGCACGAGTTTGGTCCCCATCCTGTTCATCAGCGCGCTGCATGAAACGGAGGACAAAGTCAAGGCCTTCGAGGCCGGCGGTGTCGACTACATCACCAAGCCCTTCCATGCCGACGAAGTGCTGGCGCGTGTGCGGACGCAGTTGATGCTCCAGCAACTGCGTCGCGATCTCGAGACGGAACTCGCCGAGCGGGACAACCTGATCAGGGACTTGCAGGCATATGCTCACTCGGTCGCGCACGATCTGCGTTCGCCGTTGGCCGGCGCCCTGGGTTTTGCGCAGCTTCTGGACGACCCAAGTTTCCCCCTTGAGAACGAAGAGCGGCAGGAGTACGTGCGCGTTGTCGTGGAAAGTCTGGAAAAAGCGAATAGCATCATCGATGAACTGCTCTTGTTGGCTGAAGTGCGCAAGTCCGAGATATCGATTGAGCCGTTGGACATGACGCTGATCGTCGCTCAGTCACTCCATCGTATTTCCATTTTGGTGGCGGAGTCCGGTGCGTTGATCACACATCCGGAATCATGGCCTTCGACTGTCGGTTACCCTGCCTGGATCGAAGAAGTGTGGGTCAACTACATTACCAACGCCATCAAGTATGGGGGGCGGCCACCGGTGATCGAACTGGGTGCGAGCCACAGCGATAATGGCGAGGTGCGTTTTTGGGTGCAGGACAACGGCAACGGTCTTTCGGTGGAGCAGCAGGCTATGCTCTTTGTGCCGCTCACGCGCCTCGAAATGACACGCGCTACGGGCTATGGGTTGGGGCTGTCTATCGTGCAGCGTATCGTTCACAAGCTGAACGGGCGCGTAGGAATCGAGAGCCGCGGCATTTCGGGCGAAGGCAGCAGATTCTACTTCACGTTGCCCATCGCGGAGACAGGCGATGCGTCGTGGCTCGGCCCGGACATGGCTTGAGCGGGCGCGTGTGCCATGATCATTGAAATCACCCTGTACGGCATTGTCTGTCTTGGCGCCGCCGGAATTGCAGTGGTAGCCGCCTTCCTGGCCTGGCGCCGGCGAGATGTTCCCGGGGGCGCCTCCCTCGCCGCACTGATGTCGATGCTGGCTATCTGGTCCTTTGGATCGGCGTTTGAAAACAACGCCGCCGATGTCGACGCCAAGCTTTTCTGGGCTAAGGTCTGCTACATCGGGATCGTCACCAGCCCGGTTCTGTTCTTCACCTTTGCGCTTGAGTATTGCCGGCTCGATCGCTGGCTTACGCGCCGAACCATCGCCTTGCTCTTCGTGGTGCCGCTGCTATCCTTTGGGCTTGTGGCTACCAATGAATGGCACGGCCTCATCTGGTCGAGCATTGCGCCAAGTACGACAGGCCGCAATTTGCTGGTCACAGGGCGCGGGCCGCTCTTCTGGGTTGTGGTGCTCGGCTACAGCTACTCGCTCATGTTGCTGGCAGCGGCGATACTTGTGTACACCGCCCTGCGATTGCCCGCACAGTATCGAAGACAAACATGGCTGATTCTGGCGTCGGTGGCGATCCCGTGGGTTGTCAACATCGTCTATGTGGCCAGTACCGGCCCATCCACCAGCCTGGACCTGACACCCATCGCGCTGGTGGCCAGCGGCGTTCTCATTGCGTTGAATATCTTTCACTTCCGCCTGCTCGACCTGGCGCCGATTGCACGGGCCACGCTGGTCGAGCACATGGCTGACGGCATGATTCTGCTGGATATGCAGGATTGCATCGTGGATCTCAACCCGGCAGCCGGACGGTATTTCGGCGCCGAGGATCGTAGCGTCATTGGCAAGCATGTCAGCGCCGTCCTTGCCGACTGGCCTACCATCTTCGAGCAACTGGCTGAGGATGACAAGGTCCACATCGAGATGAGGGTCGCCGATGGCACGCTGCGTTTCATGCAAGTGAATAGCGCCCCGCTCATCGATAAGCGCGGCCGGCGCAGCGGGCGCGTGATCGTCACCCACGACGATACCCTGCATCACCAGGCAGAAAATGCCTTGCGCCGGCAGAATGACTATCTCAATGCGCTGCAGCAGACCGAGATGGAGCTGGTTGCCCAGTTCGATCTGCCCAGCCTGCTGGAGAATATCGTGCGACGCGCCGGGCTGCTTGTCGGCACCGAATCAGGGTATCTCGATCTGGTTGATCCGGAAACTCGTCTACTCAAGCCGCAGATCGGGATCGGCGTGCTGGCGGAATCGCTCAAGCACCAGGTGCAGCCGGGCGAAGGGGTCGCCGGCCACGTCTGGCAGAGCGGGCAGCCGTTGGTCATCAACGACTACGACGCGTGGGCAGGTCGTATCAGAAACTTCAGCCACACCACGCTTCACGCCGTCGTCGGCGTGCCCTTGCGCAGGGGCACGGAGGTAGTTGGCGTGCTTGGACTTGGCCATCCGGTGGGCTCCGGCCGCACCTTCTCGGAGGAAGAGGTCGATCTGCTCTCCCGCTTTGCCTCGTTGGCCGCGATTGCCATTGAGAACGCACGGCTCTATGCACGTGTGCAGCGCGACAACCACTATCTCGAGTCACTGCTGCGAAACATCCCCACGGCGATCTCCATCATCGATAGGGAGGGTCGCGTTTTGTCGTGGAACCCGGCGGCCGAGACGCTCTTCGGCTACACGGCGGAGGAAGCTATCGGGAAAGAAGCCGACCTTCTGATTGCGGCCTCCGCTCGGCTGCAGGACGAGGCCCACGACTTCACGCGCCGGACCTTCGACGGCCAGTCGGTGCATGTCGTCACCCAGCGGACGGCAAAGGATGGGGCGCTGATCGACGTGGAGCTACGGGCGATTCCGATTGTGGTCAGCGACAAGCCGCTGGGGGCATTGGCGATCTACCACGACATCACCGGGCTGCAACGCGCGCGGCGGGCAGCCGAGTCGGCGGCGCGCGCCAAGAGCGAGTTTCTTGCCAACATGAGCCACGAACTGCGCACGCCCCTCAATGCCATCCTGGGCTTTTCCGGCCTGCTTGCGCGTGGTCGCAACCTGTCGGCCCAGCAGCAGGAGAATCTTGCTATCATCACGCGCAGCGGCGAGCACCTGCTCGACCTGATCAACGACGTGCTGGACATGGCGAAACTCGAGTCCGGCCGGCTGACGCTGCACAATACGCTCTTCGATCTGCACCGATTGTTGGACGAACTGGTCGAGATGTTTCGTCAGCGCGCGGCCGTCAAAGGCATTGCGCTGACGCTGGCATGTGGCCAGGACGTGCCGCATGTGGTCTTCGCCGACAACCGCAAGCTGCGCCAGGTGTTGATCAACCTGCTGGGCAATGCGGTCAAGTTCACCGATAGCGGCGCCGTCGTGCTCACTGCCGGCTGCGTGCAAGCGGCGGACGGCTGCCGGTTGCGCCTCATGGTTCAGGACACGGGGCCCGGCATCACCGCCGCCGACGCCGGGCTCATCTTCGAACCGTTCGTGCAGGTGGGTGCCCGGCCGGCCAGCCGCGAGGGCACTGGGCTGGGGCTCCCCATCAGCCGCGAGATCGCGCGCTTGATGGGCGGCGACCTGACCGTGTCCAGCAGCGGCATTCCCGGTGAGGGAGCGCTCTTCTGTCTCGATCTCCCACTCTCTGAGACGGATGGGGTCGCATCTAGCGACGCTCAGGCCGATGTGCCGGATCCCCAGCCGGCAGCGTCCGCCAGGCAAGGGGACGGAGCCCCCACGCATGCTGGGATCGCGTGGCATGAGCTGCCGCCTGCTCAACTCGACGCGCTGCGCGCGGCTGCTGTCGCCGCCGATGCACAACGCCTGCAAGCGTTGGCCGGCAACTTGGCCGCGAGCCGACCGGAGATCGCGGCGACGCTTGTGACGTGGATCGAGCACTTTGACTATGCCGCAATCATTGCCGCCGTTGCGGGCGTCGAACGCGATATCGCCCTGTCCGGAACGACACCATCCTGATCTGCCAAAGAAACGAATCCGATTCCCATGACCGGTAGAATACACCTTCGCACTGTGACAGCAATCGAGGAAGTCGAGCACTTCCAGCAATTGGAGCGGCTCATCTGGCAGTCGCCCGCCGAAGATGTCGTGCCCGTTCACGTGGCCATCACCGTCATCCGCAACGGCGGCGGGCTGATCGCCGCCTTCGCCGACGACGGCCCGGCCGAAACAGGCGGCATGATTGGCCTTACCTTCTGGTTCCCGGGCCTGGGTGTGCCGACGACAGATGCCGGGGGACACAGCGACAAGGAGGCAGATCTCGCCCCTCGCCCCTCGCCCCTCCTCAAAATGTGCAGCCACATGGCGGGCGTGCTGCCGGCATGGCAAGGGCATGGTCTGGGCGCGCAACTCAAGCTGGCACAGCGCGATGCCATCCTGGCGCAGGGTATGACGAACTGGGTGAGCTGGACCTACGATCCGCTCTTCCGCACCAATGCCGTGCTCAACATCCGCCGGCTCGGCGCACTCTGCAATACCTACAAACGCGACTGGTACGGCGTCATGAAAGATGGGCTCAACGCCGGCGTACCCAGTGACCGCTGCCAGGTCGACTGGTGGCTGGACAGCCCGCGCGTGGAGGGGCGAGTTGCGAGGGGTGAGGGGCGGCGCGATGGTGCGGATCACGAACCAGCGCACCTGGTGGTCATGCCGACTGTCGCCAGCGGCTCGAACTTCCGCGCACCGGCCGACGGCGAGCTGTCGCTCGACGGCCGGCCGCTGGCGCTGCCCATCCCCGACGACATCGCCGCCATCCGGCGCAGCGATGCGGCGCTGGGCATGGCCTGGCGGCTCTTCATGCGCCATCACCTGGAGCAGGCCTTTGCCGCCGGCTATGTCATCACCGACTGCCTGAACCTGGCCGGCGAGTGGCACTATCTTCTGGAGCAGAACCAGGACGGAGCGCCATCCCATGATCTACGACCAGGCTGAGTTCGCCGTGCGCTGCGAGTGGGGCGCGCAGGGCGTGGCGCAGCTTGCACCCATCAGCGATGCCGTCATCATCGTCGACGTGCTCTCCTTCACCACCTGTGTCGACATCGCCGTGGGGCGCGGCGCAACCGTCTACCCGTATGGCTTTCACAACGATTCGGCGCGTACCCATGCCGTTGCCGTGGGTGCACTGCTGGCCGATCACCGGCGCTCGGCGGCCGGCTACACGCTCTCGCCCGCCTCGCTGCTGTCGATCCCGGCCGGCACACGCATCGTTCTGCCCTCGCCCAACGGCTCGACCCTTTCTGTGAGCACCGGCGCCACGCCGACACTGGCCGGCTGTCTGCGCAACGCACAGGCTGTGGCCGCCGCTGCCCTGGCCTTCGGCGAACGTGTTGCCGTCATCCCGGCCGGCGAGCGCTGGCGTGACGGTTCGCTGCGCCCGGCGTGGGAGGATTGGATCGGCGCCGGCGCGATCATCGTGCACCTGCCGGGCCGGCGCTCGCCGGAGTCGGCTGCGGCGCTGGCGGCGTTTGCCGCGGCCAGGGATGAAGTACATAGTGCGCTGTGCGCCTGTGCGTCGGGCAAGGAACTCATCACAGGTGGCTTTGCCGGAGACGTCGAACTGGCCGCGGCGCTCAATGCCAGCCCGGTCGCACCGTTGCTCACTCGGGGCGCCTATCACGCCGGTAAATCGACGAACGATGCGTAGTGACGACTTCAGTCGTTCAGGCCGGCGTAGGGGGCAACTAAACGACTAAAGTCGTTGCTACCGATTGTCAACCGGCGGGCGTGGGCACAGGCATCTGCAGCGGGATGTCGGCACAGCCGCCGCCTTCGATGAGCGCAAACTCCGGCGGACCCACAATCCAGCCCTCCGCGCCAAAGCTGCTAAGCGAGGGCGGCAGTTTTACCTTCAGCCATTCCCATGTCATATTGCGGCCCGTGACGGGCAGGCGCATGCCATGCCAGAGCAGTCCCACGATGGGCGCGTCGCGCGCCATTTCCAGGCGCACGGGGTTGGCGGCCGTCACGATGCGGGCGTAGAGGCCGGTTGTCGAGCCATCGCTTGCCCCTTCCGGCGCGGTGGGCGTCACGCACGCCACGACGAGCAACGCTGCGCTGAGCAAGACGGCGATGAGCATAGCGGGCGGAAGGCGCATATCTTTCATGGTTGACCTCGCAACTGCGTCATGGATGGAAAACTGTCACCCCTATTATGGCAGATCTGGCAGCGTCACGGCGCACGTATTCGGCTGAGCCACCGCCTTTCCGCTGGGAAAGTTGCCTCGACCCGCACGCGACCTGCCAAACTGCCGAGCGATTTCAAGCAAATGTCGCTACATCATGCTCTTATCGATCGCTACAATGAAGGGTAACAATCATGAGTGCCATCAAGCGCATGGCGATCTGGAAATTGAAGGGGGCTGACGGATGAGCAATTCACAGCGCAAATCTTGGCTCAGGCAACTGTGCGGAGTTTTGTTCCTGGGCGCCGCATTGACTATGACACTCGCGCAGGGCGCGCACGCATTGCAACTGGTTACGCCGGCCGGGCTACCGCCCGTCGAAGAGCCGTACTGGGCCTACCACATCTACATGCCGGCCATCGGCACTCCCTGACGCTGGCTGCTCTGCGCGCCGTTTGCCATGCAGGAAACGGGCGCATTCTCCGCGATGGCGGTACAATGGCAGTGCTTTCCGACCTGACCGCCCCGCAACGATTGGACACAACCTGCCATGATGCGCCGCTTCTTCACCCTGTTGCTGATCCCGCTGTTGAGTGCCTGTGCTGCTGGCGTCCCGGCTGCCGCGCCCACGCCAACGCCCATGGTTTTCCAGCCCACGCTCGGCCGCGGCCTTTCCTTCCTGGCGCGCCAGGTTGACGCTGCGCCCGGCCTGCTGCATGCCTCGCCAACCCAGCCCGATGTCCACTGGCTGGCGCCTGACAATCTGCTGGTCGAGTGGGTGCTGCAAGAGGCCAACGCCGAACGGCTCTCGGTGACCATCGACACGACGCTGCATGAGTACGGCGTCACGGGCAACGGCCTGCTGGAAGTCCTGCACGGCGCCTCTATCGACTGGCCGCCCGGGTCACCTGTACAGGTCGAGGTTGCGCCCACCGCCTGGCTGGAATCTTACACCGGCGATGAGGTGCTTTCTGACTGGGAGAGCGATGCACGGTTGAGTCTCCTGGGCGCCGTCAATGCTTCCAACCAGGGCGACGCTGCCCAGGCCGCGGCGCGCTATGCCGCGGCGCTAGCGCTTTTTGACGGCACGGGCTTTGCCGGCAGCACTGCCACTGAACAGTATGCGACCGCTGACCTCGCCGTGGCCTTGCTGGCAGGCGAGCGCCTCGACGAGCCTGTGAACGACGCCATCGTCCGTCGTCTGCTTGCGCTGCAAACCGACGACGGCGGCTTTGCCGCGCACTACACCGCCGCCGGCCCCGCCGACGGCGCCGACACGGTGACGACGGCGTACGCGTTGCTGGCGCTCTACGCCTTGCGCCAGCCGATACAGTAGCTCGCCGGACCTCTGGCCGTGCAGCCACTTTTGGCGCTCCGGTCATGTGATACAATTGCTGGGCGCATCGGTACGCGATAGGGGGCGAAATGGTTCAGATCATCCGCGAACAGTCAATCGAATGGCCGCCGAGCGGGGAGTTACACATCGAGGCGCCGGCACTTTCTGTGAATATCGGCGTGCAGCCTGAAGTGGCTCGCCGGCGAGCAAATGGCTATCTGGGGAATCACGTTGCTATGACGATGCTCGCTCACAATCCACGCCTTGTCCTGGCCGAGACTCCGCATTGGCGTTTCGACATCGATCTCCACCTGGCAGGACTTGGGTTCGTCGCCACGCTGGGCACTATCGATGTTGATGCCGTTGCCGGCCAGGTGATTCCACTTCTTCCTACCCAGATCGCAGCGCTGCGGGAGCGAGCAGATGCACTTATTGCGCGTTTCTCACCAGAGACAGCGGCAGCCATCTGAAGAATCCTGCTCTTGACGAACCAAACAAGGCAATCCCGTATATCGAGCTTGAGATGGCCTGGATAGAGCAAGACCAACTCTATGCCATCTTGATCGCTGATATGCCGCGCAGACCATAATCCCAAGGAGAGCACATGTCGACAGCCGATCCACTATTTGGTCCCTACGGCAGCAGCGCGCTGCCCTACATTGATCGCTTTGCCGCGCACGGCGCCAACGCCTTCTGGTTTCATGGTTTTGATGCCGCGGCCATCGAGGCATGTGAACAGCACGGTGTCGCCGCGTGCGTGGAGTTCAAGACTTTCCGCGCCGACTTCGATGCCCGGCCAGAGCTGATTCCTATCGGTGTGGATGGCCAACCGATTCGCTACGGCGAGTTGGTGCAGGGCGTCTGCCTATCCCAGCACGAATTTCTGGCCGAGACCGAAGCCAATCTGCTTGACGGCCTGCGCCGTTTTGCCCCGACCGGCATCTGGCTCGACTACCTGACCTACGCCGGCTGGTTCGAGACACCCGAGCCGGACTTGCAGGAGAGCTGTTTCTGCCCGGCGTGTATCGCCGACTTCTGCGCGGCGACCGGCATCGACGCCACGACGCCGCAGCAGATCCTGGCCACCGCGGCCGGCGCCTGGACGCGCCACAAGTGCGAGCGCGTTGCCCGTTTTGCTGCCCACTATGCCGCCCTCATCAAGGCGCATCGCCCGGAGTGCATCGTCGGCGCGTATATGTGCCCGTGGACGCCGGAGGAGTACGACGGCGCGCTGGCACGCATCTTTGCCCAGGATTACCACCTGTTGGCACCGAGCATCGACATCTTCACGCCGCTCATCTATGCCACCAAGAGCGGCCGGCCACCGACCTGGGGGCGCGATTTTCTGACGCAGGCGCCGGCCTTCATTCCGGCAGGAAAGCCTGTGCAGTTGATTCTCGACGCGCTGGATTTCCCGGAGAGCCTGCTGGCCACGGCGGAGGCTCAGCAGCCGGGCTGGGGCGTGCAGCTTTTCGGCGGCGCGCACGTCTTTGCCGACGCCGAGCGCGCTGCGATCATTGCCCGCGCGGTGGAGCAGATGCGCGGCAAGGGGGATGCGGCGTAGGTGACGGCTAGGCTGGCGGTCCTGGCAGCAGACCGAACGACTGCCGACCCGGGTCCTGGTCGAGCGTGATCATCTGCCCGACGACGTCGCCCGCCAACACGCGCCCCTGCCTGTCGGTGAGAAGATACGAGACCGACGCCGCGCCGGTGTAGTAGAGCCGCGTCGGCAGCGGCCAGAGCCGGCGCTTGGTCACCACCTGCCCCCCGCTTTGCACCACCTTCACGTAGAGATAGTGCGTCGCCGTGGAGTGGCAGACGGTCTCGCGAATCGCCGCCGCCATGAGCGGTGAGTGTGCGGCGCCTTCCTTGACGGCGGTGATCCCTTCCACGAACTTGTCGAAGGCTTCGACGAGCGCATTCGCCGGGTGGAGTTGCGCCAGGATGGCCGCCAGTTCCTCGGCGTTGGCCGCGATCCGCTGCTGCAATGCCAGCGCCGTCTTCTCCTGCTCCCCGGCACTCCCGCCCGATCGCGTCACCGAGCGGCGCTCTTCCGCCTGACCGGCATCGCCTGCTGCCGTCAGTTGGTTCGCCGCCGCGCCGATCGCCTCGCTGTCGGCGCCCAACTGCTTCGCCCGTGCCGCCAGCAACTCGACTTGGCCAGCCAGCACGTGCCGCTGCTCCATCAGGTCGGCAAAGTTGCTCAGCAGCGGCGAAGCCTGCAGGCAGCTATAGCCGAAGACACGCACGGCAATGGGCGCGCAGCGGCCCGCCACCGCGCGTTTCAGCGCATCGTCGGAGAGCGCGAGCTTGCGCCCCTTGACCGAGTAGTCGGCGCTGAAGTAGCCGGCGATCGACGCCACACCGGCCACAGCCGCGAGCGTTGCCGGCACCGCCCCCGCGATTCCCTGCGCGCCGGCCAGGATCAACGGCAGCAGCGCGGCAAGCGAAGCTGCGCTGCGCGTCGTGCCGCCTGCGGACTTCGGTGCAGCGGCGGCCTCTGCGGCTGCTGTTGCGGCGCTCTCCAGCGTGTCGCGGTTGCTCGTCTGCTGTGCATCAAAGGCACGCGCAAAGCGATCGAACTGGGCCTCAATCTGGAGTCGCCAGAACTCCTCATCCACCGGCCCCGGGTCGTCCACGATGAGCAACTCGATGCCGTCAACGAACTTGTCCTTGTCCTGGTCGCCCTGCACCGTGCTGGAGGAAGGCAGGATGCGCGCCTTGACCGTGCGCGCAACCGTGTCGGCGCACAGGCGCAGGGCATGATAGGCGGCCCAATCGACCAGTTCGGCGCTGTCCGCATCGGTCTCCAGGGCGCTGGTGGGGGGCGAGGCATTTGCCTCCATTGTCGGCAGTTCCCTGGCCGCCGGCGCTGCCGGTTGCTGAGTGGCGGGCGCCTGGGAATCGGTCGCAATAGTCTGGGCCATGATGTACCTCCTGGGCTGGGTGGGCTGAAGGCTGCCGCGCTGCCGGGCAGTCATGTGCGATGTGCGATCCTCTCTTGAGTCTAGCCGAACCGCCGCCGATGTCAAGAGGGCGCGCTAGCCGTTTATCCGCCCGACCTGGGACATCTGACCCTTGCAAACCGGCGGCTGCCGATCTTGAATGAAGGAGTAATCTCCCTTTACTCACCTGCCAGGAGGTCAAGATCATGGCACATCATACGGTACGATCGGGGTACGAATCGCTGGTCGACCGGCTCAACCGCCTGCCGCAAGGCGCGCCGCCGTCGGATACGCTGCACGCCATCCTGAAGCTGCTCTTTAGCGAGAAGGAGGCCGGGCTGGTGGCGCTGCTGCCCATCCGCCCCTTCACGGCAGGCCACGCGGCCAAGGTGTGGAAGATGAAGCAGAGTGAGGCGCAGAAGATCCTCGACGAACTGGCCGGCCGCGCCATCCTGCTCGACATGACGGGACCGGACGGCGTTACCTCGTATGTGCTGCCGCCGCCCATGGCCGGCTTCTTCGAATTCTCCATGATGCGCCTGCGCGGCGACGTCGACCAGAAACTGCTGGCCGAGCTCTACTACCAGTACATCAACGTGGAGGAGGACTTCATCACGTCGCTCTTTATGAGTGAGACCCGATTGGGCCGCGCTTTCGTCAACGAGGAGGTGCTGCTGCCCGACCAACGCCTGACCGTCCTCGACTACGAGCGCGCCAGCGAAGTCGTGCGTACGGCCAGCCACCGCGCCGTCGGCATCTGCTACTGCCGCCACAAGATGGAGCATGTAGGCCGCGCCTGCGCTGCGCCCATGGATATCTGCATGACCTTCAACACCAGCGCCGATGCCCTCGTCCGCCACGAATATGCTCGCGAGATCGATGTGGCGGAAGGGCTGGATCTCTTGCAGCAGGCGCGCGACCGCGGCCTCGTTCAGTTTGGCGAGAACGTGCAGCGCGGCGTCAACTTCATCTGCAACTGCTGCGGCTGCTGTTGCGAAGCTATGATCGCGGCGCGGCGGCTGGGCTTTACCAACGCGGTGCAGACGACCAACTACCTGCCCGTCATCGACGAGAGCGTCTGCAACGGGTGCGGCAAGTGCGTCAATGCCTGCCCGGTTGAGGCCATGACGCTGGTATCGGCCAACGACCCGCACCACCCTAAGCTGCGCAAGGCGCACCTCAACACCGATCTGTGCCTCGGCTGCGGCGTCTGCGTCAAGAGCTGCACGCGCGATGGCCTCAAGCTGGAGGAGCGCGGCGAACGTGTGATCCTGCCCGTGACCTCAGTTCATCGCACAGTGCTCATGGCCATCGAGCAGAACATGCTGCCGAACCTAATTTTCGACAACCAGGCGCTGGCCAGCCATCGCACCATGGCCGCGATCCTTGGGGGTATCCTGCGCCTGCCGCCGATCCAGCAGGCCATGGCCAGCAAGCAGGTGCGCAGCCGCTACCTGGTCAAGCTGCTCGACTGGGGCGAGCGCCATTTCCTGGAGAACTGAGCGATCAGAGGAACGGAGAGAAATGTGAGAGCGGTTGCCGAAGGAGAACTGGTAACGGTGCGGGCATACGCCGAGGCGGACATCGACCCGCTGCTGGCGGCCGTGGCCGTTTCGATCGCTGAGATCGCTCGCTACGAGACATGGTGCCACCCCGGCTTCGCGCGTGAAGACGCCGCGTCCTACGTGAACTGGTGGCGGCGTGCCTGGGCTGACGGGCAGGCGTACTACTTCGCCGTGGAAGAGCTGGCGACGGGTGACTTCCTGGGCAGTTGCGGTTTGAGCGGGCTGCTGCGCGACCATCGCCGCGCCGGGCTGGGCTACTGGATTCGCAGCGACCGCACCGGCCGCGGCTTTGCCACCGACGCGGCGCGCACGGTCATGCACTTCGGTTTCACGGAGCTTGGCCTGAATCGCGTCGAGCTTGAGTGTGCGGTGGACAACGTCGCCAGCCGGCGCGTGGCGGAGAAGCTGGGCGCTGTGCAGGAAGGCATCCTGCGCAGCAGGCTGATCCTGCCGGCAGGTGCGACCGACACGGCCATGTACGCCGCCATCAGGCCGGCCGAGCATGCCGGCCCACGCACACTTGCCTCGGCGAGCGAGGCATAGTCCTCAGGCTCGATTGCACTGGTAACCGCTGGTGGTTGCGCGGCCGGCGCCGGCTCAGGCGATCTCCGGCAAGGGCAGCGACGCGTGCACGTCGATCGCCAGGCCATCGCCCGTCCCGTCATCGACCTGCCGGCGATGGTACGCGGCCGCGCCGATCATGGCGGCGTTGTCGGTGCAGAGCGCCAGCGGCGGGATATAGAGCGGCAGGCCAAGCTCGGCCAGGCGCGCCGTCGCCGTGGCGCGTAGCGCGCGGTTGGCGCTGACCCCGCCGCAGATGCACACCTGCCGCGCGTCCGTCAGCAGCGCCGCATCGGCGGTCTTCTCTACCAGAATGTCGGCCACCGCCTGCTCGAAGGAAGCGGCAATGTCGGCCAGCAGCGCCGGATCGCGCAGGTCGCGGTCCTCCTGCTCCAGCCGCTTTGTCAGGTTGAGCGCCGCGGTCTTGAGCCCCGAGAAGCTGAAGTCGAAGCGGTGATCGGGCGCGTGGCGCAGCGCGCGCGGCAGGTCGAAGGCCGTGGGGGCGCCGCTGGTCGCTGCCTGCTGGATCGCCGGCCCGCCGGGAAAGCCCAGGTCGAGCAGGCGCGCCACCTTGTCGAAGGCCTCGCCGGCGGCGTCGTCGAGCGTGCCGCCCAGCCGGCGGTAGCGGCCATGGCCCGCCATCTCGATCAACTCCGTGTGCCCGCCCGAGACGATGAGCACCAGCACCGGGAAGTTGTCCGTCGGCCGCCCCTCGGATCGCTCCGGCACGTCGAGCCAGTTGGAGTAGATGTGCCCTTCCAGGTGATTGACCGGCAGCAGCGGCAGGCCGGCGGCAAAGGCCAGCCCCTTGGCCGCGTTGACGCCGACGAGCAGGCTGCCGGCCAGTCCCGGCCCGTGCGTCACGGCGATGGCGTCGAGGTCGCGCACGCTCGCCACGCCCGCCTCGGCCAGCGCCTGTGCGATAACCGGCTGGATGGCGAGCACGTGCTGGCGGCTGGCCACCTCCGGGAAGACGCCACCAAAGCGCCGGTGCAGCTCAATCTGCGTCGCCACCACATTCGACAGGATCGTGCGGCCATCGCCAATAACCGCCGCCGCCGTCTCGTCACAACTCGTTTCGATTGCCAGAATTCTATTCATCGTCAACTCTTTTCAGGAGGGGCGAGGGGCGAGGGGCGAGGGGCGAGGGGCGAGGGGCGAGGGGCGAGGGGCGAGGGGCGGCGATGGATTGTCCACGTCTCCCAATCTCCAATCTCCCAATCTCCAATCTCCTCACCCTGTCATCCCCTCATCTTTTCACTCCCGCGCCACACCACCAGCCCCAGGCACAACGCCAACGTCAGCGCCGACACGACTATGGCGCCGCTGCGTACGGGCGTCTCGCCAAAGCGCGCGTCGATGCGATGCTCGCCGGCCGGCAGGTCAATGCTCAGCGCGGCGAAGGTCGGGTCGATGCCGGGTTCCACGGGCTGGCCGTCGACGCTCACCATCCAGCCGGGGAAATAGTAGACGTTGATGCGCACCGTGCCCGGCGTCTGCATGTTCACGACGCCGCCGGCGCTGGAGCCGCCCACGTAGCTCTCGACCACGCTGCCCATGCCCGCCGTGATTTCGAGCCGCCCTTGCGCCGGCGCGTCGCCGTGATGCTCGACATAGTCGGGCAAGGCGTAGGCAGCCGAGAGCACCGTGGTCGTGAAGGGCTGCGTCACCCACGTCGTGTAGCCGAACATGTCGGGATGCTCGCGCTCGAACTGGTAGACGGCGCGGCCATCCTCGCGCCACGGCTCGATGGGCGACAGGTTGGCCTGGATGTACGGATAGCTGGCCAACATCGCCAGCGCGCCCATGACGACCAGCCCGCCTTCCGGGCGCACGCCGGGCAGGGCGGAAGGCAGCAGATTCCACAGCGCCAGCCCGCCCAGCGCGCTGAAGACGAAGCCGCTCAGCGCCAGCAGCCGCCATGGAAACTGGATCACAGCCAGCGGCGGCACGGCATCCCACAGCGGGCGCGCCAGCGGCGACATGACAAAGAGCAGGCCCACGCCCACGACCAGCAGGTAGCCCATCTCGGCGCGCGCGCGTTCTGCCCGGCGCACGGTGAAGAGGGCCACGATCGCCAGCACGACCTGCACCAGCCCCAATTGGAAGGGCATGCCGTCGTTGGCGCCTACCGGGTCGTCGGAATAGCCAAAGCCCCAGTACGGGCTCAAGAACTGGCCAACCTGCACGAAATGGTCGCGGTAGTCGTAGCCGCCCGACACATAGACCTGCTGGTTGAGATAGCGCCCTTCGACCAGCAGCGGCACGAGAAAGATGGCGTAGATCAGCAGGGCGAGCGCGCCCCCGGCGCCGGCCAGTAGTGTCTCGCGCCAGGGGAAACCGTGCCGTCGCCAGCGCTGCGCCAGCCGGAAGATCACCAGCGTCACCACCAGCGGCGCGATGGAGAGCAGCGCAAAGGCGTGCGTCAGCAGCGTGCCGGCCAGCACGAGCGCGGCAACGCCCAGCCGGCGCGGCCAGCCTGGCGCGCTCCCCAGCACCAGCAGCCGGTCGAAGGCATAGATGAGCCACGGGACCCAGGCCAGCAACAGCGTGTCGGCCAGCGCGGCGCGCACGTAGAGATCGACCAGGTGATAGGGGAAGTAGGTATAGAGCAGCCCCGATGCCACCGCGGCCAGGCGCACGCCATCGAGCCGCGGGCCATCGGCGCCCCCGGCGCGCCACTCGGCAATCGCATGGTCGCCGAGCCAGTAGACTGTCAGCCGATAGATGCCCCACGCGCCGGCCAGCGTCCCCACCAGCCAGGCCAGCTTCACGGACATCGTGATCGAGAGGCCGAGCAGCACGAAGACTTCAGCGACGTAGAAGCCCAGCGGCGCCTGAATCAGAAAAGTCGGGTAGCCCAGCCCCTGCGTGTGGTGCATGGCCCAGCGCGGCCACAGCGCGCCGTCGCGGATCGACGCGTCGAACATTTGCACGTAGAAGACGCTGTGCCGGCCGTCGTGGGCGTCGAACATGTAGCCCGGTGCGGCCAGCGGCGCCAACGCCGGCAGCGCCAGCACGAGCAGCAGCAGCAGATACGGGTCCAGGCGAAGCTTGCGCATGACTGGCTATCATACGGCACAGGCAGGCGGCGCCCAAGTTTTGTGAATGCAGCATGCCAATATGGCGGCGACCGGTCGTAAACTGGGCCGGCCAGCAAAGTCATCAACGATCAATCAACGTTTTGGTAGCATAATACCAATTACTGGAAAGTGTGTGCCGGACCCAAAAGGAGAGACCGTATGACAACCACCCATCTGTCAACGTGCGAACGCTCTATATTGACCGACTCAACGAGACGCTGGACGGATTTTTTAATGTCGAGGATCTGCGCTCCTATCGCGATCTGGCCGGGAACGGCGAAGGCCCTCTACATACGCTCGTGGGCGTACTCACCAACCTCCAAGCCTATCAGGCGCGCATGATGGCATTATTCGAGGACAATAAGGTTCTCGGTTCAACGGAACTACCCAAGGCATATGCGCGCCGAACGCTGATCGACCGCGCCGCCGAGGACTTGGAAGTGGTTCTGCGCGCACTGGCACAGCGCATGCCCCCACTCTCGCTGAACCTAGATTGGGTGCAACGCCTCAAGCTGGCCGACCGCCTGGCCTTTGCCGCGCTAAAGCCCGTGATGTCAGACAGAATAGGCGGCTTGCTGCCGGAAGACGTCGCCATGTTGCGGCCGACGACCGCCGTCACCTATTTCCAGAAAGCCAATAGTATCCGCGTGATCCCGTATGCACCGGTAGCCTTGATCGGGATCCCGTTCAGCGCCGCGACCTATGACCAGGACCTGTTGGCGATTCCCCATGAAATCGGGCACTACGTCTACTGGCACGAGCCACTGGAGCGCGGCAGCCTCAACGGTTCGCTTGCCCGCCACTTCTGGGATCAACCGGCCTGGCTAAGTGCCTGGCAGGAAGAGATCTTCGCCGATGTCTACGGAGCGCTGGTTGCCGGGCCTTACATGGCAATCGACTTCCAGGATATCCTGGCCGACACAAGCCGCACGCGTTTCATCACGGACGACGGCGAGCATCCTGTCTCTATCGCACGGGCGTATGTGTTCACTTCAGTGCTGCGGGCGATCGGCTATGATGGCGTGGCAGGCGAGATCGACGCCAAGTGGAAGCAGACAGTCGAAGCTACTTACGGCCCTACTGAGGAGGCAGTCGTAGGCGGTCAGGTGCTTCCACTGGAAGAGATTATCGGGCGCCTCGACACGGTCGTGCGGCGCATCGTCAATTTTGACCTTCCTCATATGAAGATCCCTGCGGCCGATACGTGGAGTTGGGGCGCAACCACGGCAGGTTCGGAACCGGTCGATCTCACCCGCTACCAGTCCAACTTTGAGACTTACGTGGCGTCGTACCTAACGGGCGCAAATGCGACCGGCGCTCAGGCCTCCGTTGCACCGGGGCTGCCCTTCCTCGAAGTAGATGGTACGACGACTCGCCTGGTTGCGCCGGGCCAGGGAATGCTGAACACGCACTCGCTGGGCGAGACCGGCAGCAAACTGGATGAGTACCTCACCGCCGCGGAAAAGGAAGCTCGGCCGATCGAACCGGCAATCTGGTATCAGTTGCTCAGCTCGGGCGGCTGGACGACGGGTCCGGGGGATATTATCACCAGCGGCAAGTAGCGTTACGGGTGAGTCAGCCGGCATCCGAGAGTTGCGCAAGACGCGCACGGAGATCGGGGACGGCCGCGCGATTGTGCGCCAGCCCGATCTCCAGCGCGTCAGTCCATATCGCGCGCGCGTCTTGCGGGCGGTGCAGGGCGAGCAACAAGTCACCCAGATGCACCATGGTCATCACCTCGTCGTAGGGAGAGTCCACGGCCTGGAACACAGCCAATGCCTCGCGGCCGCGCGCCAGGGCATCGTCGAACGACTCCAGCTTTTCCAGGTTCACGCTGAGCCAGTAGAGCGCCACCCCGCGCGCTCTGCGATCTCCCATGCGCTCGAGGTCGGCAGCCGCTATCTCGGCCAATCGCTGGCCCTCACGGGCGTGTCCTTCGCTGTAGCAGATGGAGGAGAGGTGCACGAGGCTGAGGGCAGCGGCATTGCGATCCTGCAATTCGGTGGCTATTTGCAGGGCGCGCTCCCCAAATACTCGTGCCGTCGCGTTATCGCGCCGCACCCAGCGCTTGATGACTGTCAATAATTGGAGTGGGGCCAGCATGCCCGTGGCGTCACCCACTCGCTCATATTCGGCAAGCGCGTGCAGTGCAAGTTCCTCGGCGCGATCGCTGTCGCCAGCCTGATGCGTGAGCCAGGCACGATGGTTGGCCACCTGCGCCAGCCCCCTGCTGTCCTCAAGCTGGCGCAGCAGAACCTCGGCATCCTGCAACCACTGGTCCGACTCTTCGAGTTCGTTGCGTGCCCGGGCGAGCCGGCCCAGCAATGTCATCACCTGGGCAATGCCGGCGTTGTCGTGCAGGTGCCGGAAAATCTCCAGGCTATTGGCCAGATGGCGCTGTGACTCGGCGTGATCGCTCTGCTCCAGACAAGCGCGCCCCCACATGCGCTCGAATTCAGCGTGCTGCGGCTTGTGATTGCCGGTGTGTGTGATGGCGTCGATGGCCAGTTCGTACCCCTGGCGCATCTCGGCATAGCGCGCGCGGGTAAACCAGTCATCGCTCAACGCCGCCGCCAGGTCGATGACCGCCTGCCATGCTTGCAGCGCGTGGGCCGTGCGGATGGCGGCAAGCAGATTCTCCCATTCCGGCTCCAGCGCGGCGTAGTTGGCGCGGTTCGTGTCGGCAAAGTGCCGGTAGAAATCGACGAGCCGCTGCCGGGCCAGGTCGGCATCCGCCACCTGCTCGCGGGCGAAGTCGGCGAGCAGCACGTGCTGGCGAAAGCGGCTGCTGCCGGCGTAGGTGGCCAGCGAGAGCGCGGCCAGATCGAAGAGCGCCTCTTCGCTGCTCGCTTCCGTCATACCGGCAATGGCAGCGACCGCAGCCGGGCCAAAGCTGTCACCGCGCAAGAAGCCGCACGCGCCAAACGCGGCCTGTTTCTCGGCATCGAGGCGGCGCCAGCTCAGCGCGATGGATGCGCGCACGGAGAGGTCGCCCATGCGCAGCCGGTCGAGGCGGCGGTGCTCGGCCTGCAACTCGCCGGCCGCGGTCGCCAGCGCCTGCTCCGGCATGCGCGCCAGCCGCCGCGCCGTAATCTCCAGCGCCAGGGGGTGGTGCTCGAGCACGGCGCCGATCGTCGCCGCCGCGCTTGCTGCGCGCTCGACCCGTTCCTCGCCCAGCACGCGCTTGAGCAGCGTCGCCGTCGCCTCGGGCGCCAATTGCTCGACCGGAAACTCGCGGGCGCCCAGCAGAGCCACCAGGTCGCGATCGCGCGCCGTCAGCAGGGCCACGCCCGGCGCCGCCGGCAGCAGCGCGCGCACCTGCTCGGCGCGCAGCCGCCCCTCCAGGTCGACGTCGTCGAGCACGACGAGCACGCGCTTGCCGTCCAGCATGCCGCGCACCGCCGCCGCACAGGTCTCCAGGTTGCGGATGGCGTCGAAGTCGTAGCCAAAGACGCGCGCCCAGGCGTGCAACACCTCCAGCGGGTCAGCCGTGGCCAGACCGGCCCACAGCACACCGTCGGGAAAGTGCGCGCGCTGATCGTGCGCCAGGGCGGCGGCCAGCGTCGTCTTGCCGATGCCGCCCATCCCCACCAGCGCCACGACCCGCTCGCTTTGCAGCCATGTTCGCAGGCGTTCCACCGCGGCGCCACGCCCGACGAACCACGCCGGCACGACAGGCGCCTGGAACGGCGGTGCGAGACGCGCCGGCGCTGTCGTGGGGGACACAATTTGTGGCGTGGCAAAGTGACCGGCTTCGATCTCCGCGGCAAGCGTCGCGGTCGCCGTCGCCGCTGCGGGCAATCCTGCCGCCCGCAGCGCGCGCAGGCATTCCTGGAACTGCGCCAGCGCCGCTTCGGTCTGGCCGTCCAGTGCCAGCAGCTTCATGAGCAGCCGGTGGACAGGTTCGTCGTCGGGATGCAGGGCAAGGAGACGGCGGCAGCATTCCATGCCCTGTGCGTAGGCGTCCTGTTCGTCGATGGCGCGTTGGGCCGTCGTGTGCAAGAGGCGCAGCCACGCCGTCTCCCAGTGCCGGCGCTCCTCCAATAGCCAGTCGACGTAGCCGTCCGCCCCTTTCAGCTCCAGCTCGAAGCCGTCGAGAAAGGGGCCGGCATAGGCGTGCAGCGCCTGCGCGCAATCGGCCAGCGAGGGCTGTGTCCGGCCGGCCGCGGCGCTGAATTGGGCAAGATCGCTTGTTACCGCCTCGGGATTAAGCCCCAGCGTTTCCGTGGAAATCTCCAACACGCCGGCGGGCAGCGCGCGGCGCAGGGCATGCACCTCGCCGCGCAGCCGCTCCAGGGCAACCAGATCGCTGGGCTGTTCCGACCACAGCCGGCCGGCCAGAACACGCCGGGATAGTGGGCTCTCGGTCGCTGCCAGGCAGAAGAGCACGGCGCGCGCTTTGTTGCGGAGCGCGACGGGCGCACCGGACGCGAGCACTTGTGGAGAGCCGAAGAGGGTGAGTTGCAGGGCTGTCATTCTGTGGCAGTGTAGCATACTCCTGGTGTGGCGTCTATCAACTTTATGTTATAATGCTTTTGCCTTCAATTTTATCCTATCACAGCAAAGGACGATCCAATGCCGACTCAACCGCCCCCTGCCGATCGCTCCATCCAGCGCACCGAAGCCTTGATCGATCTTGCTGCCGGCCTTGGCCGGCGCAGTGCAAACGTCGAGACAGGCCGGCGGCGCACCGCCCTCCTCACCCTGCGGACGTTGGCCGCCTTCGCCCGCCAGCAATTCGCCTTCCTGCGTGCCGGGCTTGCCCCCGGCGGCCCCTACGAAGGCGACGACCGCTACCCGCTGGAGTTCCTGCTCGAGGCGACGTCGCGCCAGGTCTCGTTCGATGTCGACGTGCTGCTGCGTGCGATCTCGCACCGCGACGAAGGGTCGTCGACGCCGGCCGGGCGCGCCACGCTGGCACTGGCCGACAGCCTGGCGTTGGACGCCATCGAACTGGCCGTGCGCCACGGCCTGGTGGAGCGGACTGTCCTCCTTTCCTACTTCCAGAAATCGCCCACCATCCGGCTCATCCCGTACGCACCGCTCGCCGTGATCGGCTTCGATTTCAGCGCCACCGGCGACAATGCGCGTCTGTTGGCCATCGCCCACGAGACGGGCCACCACGTCTACCGGCAGATTACGGTGAACTATGCGGGCAACGTGGACGCCCAAATCGAGGCGGCTGCGGCGCCGGCGCCGGATGCGGGAAGCTGGTGGCCCGCCTGGCTGCTGGCCTGGCAGGAAGAGATTTTCGCCGACATCTACAGCGCGCTGGTGGCCGGCCCCGTTGCCGCGCTCGGTCTCCAGCAGATCATCCAGACCGGCATGCGCGCCAGCCTGGTGAACGACGACGGCGACCACCCGCTGGATGCGCTGCGCCCCGAGATCCTGCACGCGACCCTGCGCGCCATGGCGGCACAGGGACCGGCGGCACGGCGCAAGCAGTTGACAGCGGCCGCCGACTTTCTCGACCAGCGCTGGCTGGAAATCCTGGCCGCGCGCGGGGCGCCGGTGGCCTTCGTGCCGGCCGGTGAGCGCGAGGCGCTGCCGCTGGCCGAAGCCGGCGCCCTGCTGCGCAGCTTTGTTACGGAGACGCTCGGCAGCATCCTGGCGCCGCTGGCTGCCGACTCGAATCACGTGCCGTGGAGCGAGGGGATGGCGGGCGAGCGCGATCAGGAGGCCGTGCTCTACGCCCAGTTTGATGCGACCTGCACGCGTGTTGCCGGCCGCGCTCTGCCCGAGCTTGCCCTGCGCGACCGCGGCAAGGTGCTCTCGGTCAAGGGATATCCGGTCGAGGGTCGTGGCGGCGAGCGCGTCGTCGGCGGCATCGGCGATGCTTATCTCGACGAGGTGCGGGCGGCGGGCATCGGCGGCGCGGCGCTGACGGCGACCGAGTGGAAGGCCGTCTTCCTGGCCGGCGACTGGGTGACGGAGGAAGGGGGCAGCGGGATAACGCCCGTGACGCGCCGTGTTCCGCCCGGCGGCACCACCACCTATCCGTATCCTGGCGTCTATCCACCGCTCTATCCCGCCGTCGTTCCCCGGCGCCGATAGGCAGTGCGTTGGCCGGCGCCGGGCGAAGGGGTCCGAGCGCCGGTCAACGGTTCAGGCTGCTGCCATTGAGCGCGTGATCTCCAACTGCTCAATACAGATTCGTTGCATGGCTTCGTCACCCAGATCGGTGGCTATCTGCAAGGCCTCCTGGGCGGCAAGCTGTGCGGGTTCGGCTTCGCCCAACTTCTGGTGGAGACGGCTGATCATGTGACTGAGGACCAACTGCGCCTTGCGATCTCCCATGGCGGCGTAGAGTGCGACGCTCTCCCGGGCATTGACCAGCGCCTCGGCATGGTAGCCCAAATGGTGGTCGAGCTTTGCCTGGGCAAAGAGAATTGCCGCGGTTTCCGTCTGGTCGCCGACCGTGCGGTTGGCTTCGTCGGCCTGGCGTAGATGGACGCCGGCGCGCGCCAGTTCCTTGCGATAGAGGGCGATGTCGGTCAGCAGGCGCAGCGTGCGCGATCGGACAATCTCGTCGTTGCGCTGGTCGAGGAACGCCAGTCCTTCCTGGCACAGTTGTTCCGCACGGCCCAAGTCCTGTTCAAAGTAGGCGATCAACCCCTGGCGGCAGCGCACCGCGGCCAGGCCGGCCGGCTGAGTCAGCGCGTCCCATAGCGTCTCGGCGCGGCGCAGCCTGGCATCAGCTTCCTCATACTCACCCTGTTCGATGTAGACATCCGCCAGGTCGACAAGCGCCTCGGCCATGCGCGCCTCGTTGCCGTTGGCGCGAAAGCCGTCGATGGCCGCGCCGAGCAGTTCGCGCGCGGCTGCATAGTCATCCTGGCGCAGGGCGATGCGCCCGAGAAAGAACGCATAGCGCGGCCGGCGAACGGTGTCGCCCAGCGCCTCGGCGGCTTCCAGGCCGGCCAGGAACCCCTGGCGCGCGTGGTGAAAGCGCGCGCGGGCAAACCACGGTGCCGCCGCAGCATCGACCAGCGCCAGCAGTTCCGGCCAGGATTGGCTGTTTCGTGCGATCTCCACCGCGTGCAGCAGATGGTCCCACTCGTGCTCCAGCCGCGCAAAGTCGCCGGCGGACCGCTGCGCCAGCGTCGTGTAGTAGGCCACGAAGCGTCGCTGTGCATCGAGCCGGTCGGGCAGATCGGCCAGCTTTTCCTGCGCAAAGTCCGCCAGCAGGCGGTGCTGTACAAAGCGTTCGTCGCTGGCGAACTTGAGCATGGAGAGCGTCACAAGCAGGTCGAGCTCGTCGAGCGCAGCATCCGGTTCATTGCTGCAAATCGTCGCGATGGCCTCGGCGCTGAAGGAGCGACCATCGAAGAGGCCCATGAGGGCGAAGGTGCGCTGTAACGGGCCGGCCAGGGCATCCCAACTTACGCTGAAGCTGGTGCGCACGGAGCGGTTGCTGATGCCGTGCGCCAGCCGCGCCGAGGCCGAATGCAGGCTGCGCACCATGCGCGCCAGGTCGCGCCGCGGCGAGGCAACGACGCGCTGTGCGGCGATCTCCACCGCCAGCGGCAGCCCGCCCAGCAGGCTGCACAACGCCTCGGCCGCCGGTCGATCGGCGGCGATCGTCTCCGCGCCGAGAAGCTGCACCAGCAATTCGACGCCTTCCTGCGGAGGGAGTTCGCGCAGGTCGACGATCTCGGTCGTATGCAGGGCGACTTCGGCGCGGTCACGCGTTGTGATGAGCACGGGGCAGGCGGTCGCGCCCGGCAGCAGCAGGTCAATCGGCCGGCCGGCCACGACGTCGTCGAGCACGATCAGCGCGCGTTTGTCGGCGAGCAGGCTGCGCATCGCGGCGGCGCGTGCGGCAGGGCTGGCGATCTTGCTGAGGTCACGGTCATAGGCCACTGCCCAGCTCTGCAAGATGTCCATCGGTTCGTCGGTGGCGACGCGTCCCCACAGGATGCCGTCGGGGAATGCGCTGCGCAGGTCATTGGCCACCGCTGCGGCCAGCGCCGTCTTGCCGACCCCACCCATGCCCACTACGGCGACGACGGCCGCGCGGCCGGGCTGCGTGAGCATGGCGACCACGCGCGCCACTTCCTCGCGGCGGCCAATGAGATGGCCCGGCGCTGCGATGGCCTGGAAGGGGGCTGGGCGCGCCGCTTCCGGCGCCGCCGTCACCCGATCGAAATCGCCCGCCAGGATACGGTCGTAGAGGGCGTTGGTTTCGGCCGAGGGTGGCACGCCCAATTCGTCCATGAGCGCCGATGCACACTCGTCGTATTGCTTGAGCGCAGCGGCGCGCTGGCCGTCGAGCGCCAGCACGCGCATCTTGAGCCGGTGCACTTCTTCGCGCTCGGGTTCTTCTGCCAGCAGGCGTGTACAGGCGTCGATGCCCACGTTGAACATGCGGCCTTCGTCGGCGCAGGCCGCCGCGAGCCGGTAGAGAATCTGGCGAAACTGTCCCTCGAAGCGATCGCGTTCGCTGCGCAGCCATTCCACGAAGAGCGGCGAGCTATCCTCCAGCATGGAGTCGATGCCGTCGAGCAGCGGCCCGGCATAGGCACGGTCAGCGGCGTGCAACTCCTCCAGCGTGGGCGCAGGCGCGCCGGCGACGGCGGCGAGGCGCTGAACATCGGACCGGCAGCGATCCAGGTTCAATCCGACACGGCCATCGGCATCGATGAGATACTCGCCCTTGAGGTCGCCGAGCAGGTGCAACTCGCCGCGCAGGTAGGCACGGGCTTTCTGCTCGGGCCAGTCCGACCAGAAGAGGCCGGCCAGCCGTTCGCGTGTGACCGGTTCGCCCAGGACGGCCAGATAGTAGAGGATGGCGCGCGCCTTGATGCTGTTGCGCGGGCGGACGACGAGCGGGTCGTCTCCCAGCAAGATCTGTGGCGATCCAAATAGTTTGAGAAGCAGCGTAGTCATGATTCGGCCTGAGCCCGGTGGTCAACGAAGCGTCATTGCCCGCAAGCCTGAACGGTCAAGTGTCGGGATGCAACACCCGCCGGTGGAGAGTGCTGCCCCTTGCAGGTGTCATCATTGCAGTATACGGGGAAGAAAGTCCGCTGTCCAACAGCAGCGTAACGGCGCCGACAACCTGGTCCTTTTCCGCGCGCGGCGATCGCGTTGATCGACCATCAACACTTGATCAACGCGCCGGCTGCTATGCTGGTGACAACGAACGCAAGCAGTAACCTCACCGTAGGTTCGAACGAGCAACAAGGAGTTTCGCCATGATCGCCCAACACCGCCAGCCGTCCTCTGACCTGACTGCACACCGCCTGGCTGCCGTGGCGCCAGTGTCTGCGCCGGAGATGGGTGCCCCGGCACGCATCTACAAACTGTCGGCCGTACCGGCGCCGGGTTCGGGTGGCGAAGCGGGGCGGGCGATCCTCACGCTTCAGCGCCACCAGGCGATCGTGGATTATTTGCGGCGGCGCCTGAGCCATGCCGGCGACGCCATGCGCAGCAGCGAGCAACTTGACTGCGATGCACAGGTGCTCTCGCAGCACTGCGGCCTGGCCATCGACAAGGTGCGGCGTCTGCTGCCCGAGGACGCGCGCCAGACGCACAATCTTATGCGTCCCTTTGTGATTCGCGCCGTGCGCGGCGAGCAGATCGAACTGCATATCAGCAACGGGCTGCCTGGCCCGCTGCTGCCAGCCCTGCTCGACGACGATTTCGGCATCCAGCAGGGCGCATCATGCCGGCGCCCGCTCGACACCGGTGAGCAAGGTGTGTTTCTCCTGACCTGCAAGCAGACCGGCATCTACCCGATCTATAACCAGGCGTGCCCGCAAGGTAGCGCGAATCGATGTCTCCTCGGTGTGCTGATGATCGAACCCTGAGTCGGCAGGCACAATTCTCCGCATCTCGACAGCATGGACGGGCCGCTTCGGTACGAGGCGGCTCGTTCCGCATCCCTCTGGTGTGTGATACCTCGTGTACGATTCAAGTAGGGTGGCTTTTTCGAAGGTCGTAAGGACCGTGATAGACTGGCGCGGCATGGGAAGAGGTTGCCTGAGCAGGGCAATAGCCCGAATACAGTTCGCCGTCTGGCGATCAGCCGCAAGACAGGCGACCAACATCCCCAAACCTGGAACCATTTCACTTTGCACCATTCGCGGCTCTGCCCGACTGTCGCCTACGCTGACGAGGAGTGTCTATGAAGGCCATTGTTCGCTATCTGATCCTGGGTGTGTTGCTCCTGGCTGTCGCCGCATGTGGAGCGCCGGCGGCTACACCGGCTGCGCCGGAAGTTGCTGCCGAACCGACGGCGGCGCCGGAAGCCGAAGAGAGCCCCACTCCTGCCCCTGCCCAGACCGGCATCGTGACCGTCGGCATCGATCCCTCCTTCGAGCCGTTTGTCTTTGCGAAGGACGGCAAGCTCTCCGGCTTTGACGTCGACCTGCTCAACGCCATGGCCGCCGACGGTGACTTTGAAGTGGCGTACGTTGTCTCTGATTTTGACGAAATCTTCGCGGGCCTGCAGAGCGGCAAATATGATGCCGCCATCAGCGCCATTACCATCACCGATGCACGCAAGGAGATCGTCGACTTCACGGAACCCTACTTTGAGTCGGGCAACGCGCCGGTCTCGTTCTACAACCCTGGTCAGGGCATCGCCATCCGCACGGACAACACGGCCATTACGGGGCCTGAGAGCCTGACCGAGGGTGTGCGCGTGGGTGTCAAGTCAGGCACGACCGGTGCAGAATTTGCGGCGGAGAACACGACCGCCGAGTTGGTGGAGTTCGTCGAGTCCAAGCCGGCCCTGGATGCGCTGACTGCGGGTGAGGTGGATGCGGTCATCGTGGATATCCCCGTCATCGTCGGCTACATCAAGAGCAACCCCAACGCCGGACTGCGCGTGACGGGCGGGCCGGTTACGGAGGAGGCCTACGGCATTGCGGTCAGCAAGGACAAGCCGGAGGTGCTGGCGAAACTCAATGAGGCGTTGGCCAGGGTGCGTGGCAGCGACCAGTATGCCACGCTCTTCAACACATGGTTCGGCACCCCCTGAGTAGCTGTGACGCGCTGATACCGGTAGAATGGTAGGTGAGTGAGACGAGGCGGCGGCCCTGTCGGCTTGCGGGCGCTGCGACCTGGATGCTGAATAGGTTCCGCTGTCGCATCTTGTGAGCACCCTCACAGCATCGGTGTGAACCTGCCGCAAGAATTCAGAACTGGCTGCAAAGGTGCAAGAATTCAGACCTGACCATAAAGGAGTGAACAGAATGAGCAACGAAAACAAATGCCCGGTTACGGGCCGCATCGACAAGCCAATCGCCGGCGGTGGCATGTCAAACCAGGATTGGTGGCCGAACCAACTGAACCTCAGGGTGCTGCATCAGAATTCGCCCGCCGGCAACCCCATGGGCGAAGGGTTCAACTATGCGGAGGAATTCAAGAAGCTCGATCTGGCAGCCGTGAAGCAGGATCTCTATGCCCTCATGACTGACTCGCAAGATTGGTGGCCGGCGGACTGGGGGCACTACGGCGGGCTCTTTATTCGCATGGCATGGCACAGCGCCGGCACCTATCGCACCGGCGACGGCCGCGGTGGAGGCGGGTCGGGCAGCCAGCGCTTTGCGCCGCTCAATAGTTGGCCGGACAATGTGAACCTGGACAAGGCGCGCCGCCTGCTCTGGCCGATCAAGCAGAAGTATGGCAAGCAGCTCTCCTGGGCCGACCTCATGATCCTGGCCGGCAACTGCGCGCTGGAATCTATGGGCTTCAAGACCTTTGGTTTCGGCGGCGGGCGCGAGGATATCTGGGAGCCGGAAGAGGACATTTATTGGGGTTCCGAGGATACGTGGTTGGGCGACAAACGCTACACCGGCGAACGGGATCTCGACAATCCGCTGGCTGCCGTGCAGATGGGCCTCATCTACGTGAATCCGGAAGGCCCCAACGGCAACCCCGATCCGGTCGCCTCGGGCCGTGACGTGCGCGAAACCTTTGCCCGCATGGCCATGAACGACTACGAGACCGTTGCGCTCACCGCCGGCGGCCACACGTTCGGCAAGGCCCACGGCGCCGGCGATCCTGCGCTGGTCGGCCCTGAGCCGGAGGCTGCGCCCATCGAGGAGATGGGGCTCGGCTGGAAGAGCAGCTTTGGCAGTGGCAAGGCCGGCGATGCCATCGGCAGCGGCATCGAGGGCGCCTGGAAGCCGAATCCCACCACCTGGGACATGGGCTATCTGAAGGTGCTCTTCAAATATGAGTGGGAATTGGTCAAGAGCCCGGCCGGTGCGCACCAGTGGCTGGCCAAGGACGTGGAAGAAGAGGATATGGTGGTCGACGCCTTCGACCCGACGAAGAAGCACCGTCCCATGATGACCACGGCCGATCTCTCCCTGCGCTTCGATCCCATTTACGAGCCGATTTCGCGGCACTTTTTGGAGAATCCCGAGGAATTTGCCGATGCGTTCGCTCGCGCATGGTTCAAGTTGACGCACCGTGACATGGGACCCCGCGCCCGCTATCTCGGCCCGGAGGTTCCCGCGGAGGAGTTGATCTGGCAGGATCCGGTTCCTGCGGTCGATCATACGTTGATCGATGCCCAGGATGTCGCCGCCCTCAAGGCCAAGATTCTTGCCTCGGGACTCACCATTCCCCAACTGGTCAGCACGGCATGGGCGTCGGCGTCCACCTTCCGCGGCTCCGACAAGCGCGGCGGCGCCAACGGGGCGCGCATTCGCCTTGCCCCGCAGAAGGATTGGGACGTGAACCAGCCTGCCCAACTGGCAACCGTGTTGCAGACCCTGGAGGGTATCCAACGGGACTTCAACAACGCACAGAGCGGCGGCAAAAAAGTCTCCCTGGCCGACCTGATCGTCCTGGGCGGTTGCGCCGGCGTCGAGCAGGCGGCGAAGAATGCCGGCCATGCGGTGACCGTTCCCTTCACGCCTGGGCGGACGGATGCCTCGCAGGAGCAGACCGACGTGGAAGCGTTCGCCGTGCTTGAGCCGGTGGCCGACGGTTTCCGCAACTATCAGAAGAGCAAGTTCACCGTATCGGCCGAGGAACTCCTGATCGATCGCGCGCAATTGCTGACGCTGACCGCGCCCGAGATGACGGTGCTCATCGGCGGCCTGCGCGCCCTGAACGCCAATGCCGGCCAGGCGCCGCATGGCGTCTTCACCAGCCGGCCCGGGACCCTAACCAACGACTTCTTCGTGAATCTGCTCGACATGCGCACGGCATGGAAGCCCACCGCCGAAGACGCCGACCTCTTTGAGGGCCGCGACCGGTCGACGGGCGAACTCAAGTGGACCGGCACCCGTGTCGATCTCGTTTTCGGGGCGAACTCCCAACTGCGCGCACTGGCGGAAGTCTACGGATGCGCTGATTCCCAGGAGAAGTTCGTGAACGACTTCGTGGCAGCCTGGAACAAGGTCATGAATCTCGACCGGTTCGACCTCGCCTGATCCCCATCCCTCGGCTTCGGGAAATTACGGGAAGCGGCTGAATGTGGCCCCTGGGCCACCTGTTTGCAGGAACTGCATAAATGAACCGCTGCTCCACCGATGCCTCCCGGCTCGGTGGAGCAGCGGCTTTTCCAGCCCGAACGGCCGGCGACGTGAGCATCTCTCATCCATACAGGATTGATCTACGCTGTTGCCATCAAGTAAGATAAACTTGAGGTACGGAATTGCAGGACTTTGCCAGCCACGATTCTTGCTCAGGAGGTCAATCAAGTGACGGACAGTTTGAATTTTACCGAATCCGAATGGGAGTTGCTGGAAAGCGCGCCGATGATGGCCGGCTTGCTTGTCGGCGATCTCTCAGCGCCCGAGGGTTGGGTCAACGAGTTGAATGCCGTATTTGACGCTGCAGAGTGGTCCGAGCACGCATCCGGCAGCTTACTGCTGCGCGCCGTCACCGAGCGAATGGTGGCACGTGAGGGGGACAGCATCGACCTGCCGGCGGACCTGCCCGGCAGCCCGGCTGAGGCAAGGGCACACCTGATTGCCGGTTGCCGGCAGGCGGTGAAGCTGGTGCAACAGAAGCTGCCTGCCGAAGCCGTAGCCTATCGTCAGTGGCTTCTGTTGTTGGCGCGCAAGGCAGCAGAGTCAACCAAAGAAGGCGGTTTCCTCGGCATCGGTGGCACCTTGATCAGCGCAGAGGAACGCAGCGCGCTCCACGAACTCGAGACTGCGCTGGCGATAGCCGGATAACGCAAAACGCAAGCGAACGCTGATCTTCACGCACGTGAAGATCAGCGTTCGCTTGGCCAGCCCGTTGTTCACCCCGCAAGCAACCGCTGCGCCGCCTGCAAGCTTTGCGGCACGCCGACGGTGAGCGGATCGTCGCCGCCCTCGTACTCCAATGAGAGCCACCCGCCATAGCCGGCCGCGTCGAGCAGTGCGACGATTGCCGGCAAGTCGACCTGCCCCTGCCCCACCACGGCGCCGGTAAACGGCGTCCCATCCAGCGCCTTGTAGATGTGCGCCGTCTCGTCCGGCCGGGCGCGGCGGAAATCCTTCAGGTGCACCAGGGCGGCCAGTGGCGCCAGGTCGCGCGCGGCGTCGGTCGGGTTCTGGCCGACGAGCAGGAAGTTGCCGGTGTCGATATTGGCGCGCAGGGCGGGCGAGCCGACGGCGTCGATCACCTGCCGCACCTGGTCGCTGCGCCCGGCCATCAGCCCGTGATTCTCCAGCGCCAGCGTCACCTTGTAGCGCTCGGCATATGCAGCCAATGCGGCCAGTCCTTCCACGATCCAGGCCAGCCCGTCCTCGAAGGCATAGCCCGGCTTGGCATTGCCGCTGAAGACGCGCAGCGTGCGCACGCCCAGGCGGTCGGCCACTTCCACGCCGCTCTTAGCGTCGGCCAGTTGCTTTTCCCAGGCACTGCGTTCAGGCTGGAAAAAGTCGTTGCCGATGGAATAGACCGCCAATTCCAGCCCGGCGTCGCTAATCTGGCGCAGAACCTTGGGGATTTCGGCGTCGTGGTCGCGCCAGAAGTAGTCGAGCAACTCGACGCCCTGCGCGCCGTTCGCCTGCTGCTGCGCCGCGAAGTCGATAAAACCTGCCAGGTCGATCTTGCCCTGGCGCACGGCGGAGACGACGCTCCACATACTGATGCTGAGTTTCATATTTGTGATCCTCTTCATGATTGATCCAATGCAACCAGCCCGGCGCCGATCAGCCCGCTGTCGGCGCCTAGCTGGGTGAACAACAAAGGAATTTCGCGGTGCGACGGCAGCGTGTGCTCGGCAAAGCTGGCTGCCACCGCTGCCAGGTAGCGCGCACCGAGCAGCACCGCGCTGCCGCCAATCAGCACCGCCTCGGGCGCCAGCACGTGCGCGATGGTGGCCAGGCCGCGGCCCAGCCAGCCGGCCGCTTCATCCACCGCAGGGACGGACATCCCGGCACCATAGTCGGCGGCGAGCGCCTGCACGGCGGCATAGCCGCCACGCTGCACCATGACGCTCGTCGCCGCGTAGACCTCCAGGCAGCCGGTCAGCCGGTCGCTGCATGGCCGGCCATCGTGCGGCACCAAGTTGACCTGGCCGATCTCGCCGGCGCCGCCCAGCCGTCCGCGGTAGAGCTTGCCGTCGATGACGACACCCCCACCCACGCCCGTGCCCACGGCGGCGAGCAGGAAGTGGCGGTAGGGCCGGCCGGCGCCCAGCACAGCCTCGGCCAGCGCGTGGCAGTTCACGTCGTTGTCGACGGCGACCGGCATCCCCAGCCCGGCACTGAGCCGAGAACCGAGCGGGAAGCCAATCCAGCCCGGCAGGTGGAAGGTGGCATAGCTCACCGTGCCCGTTGCCCGGTCGATCTGCCCGGCGCTGGCCACACCGGCCCGGCGCGGCGGCTGGCGATCGGGATGCTCGCGCGCATAGCCGTCGAGCACCGTCCGCCCCAGGGCGGCGATCCGCTCCGCCACGCGTTCTGGTCCCTCGGCGGCATTGGTAGCGATTTCGCTGCGCTGCCGAACGGCGAAATCCGGCTCCAGTATGGCCGCCGCAACCTTGGTGCCGCCAATGTCGAAGACCAGGATTGGCTCACTCAATGACATAGCGCGCAACCACGTCCATCGTCAGATCGAACAGGCGGCCCCACGGCAGCTCGACGTCGGCCAACGCCAGTGCCTCCAGGATGATGGCCGTATCGCCGGCGCCGATCTGCTGCCCCACAAAACACTCATTTGCCAGCGCCGCCGCGGCGTCGCCCAGTTGCTCCTCCACCAGCAACCGCACGCTCTCTGCCTGGTCGCCCAGCGACCCAAGCGTGATCGGCAGACCGAGCCGCGGCAGGTCGACCACGGCAATCTGCGTGCGCAGGCGGGCCATGAAGAGATAATCCTCGACGAGGCGCAGGAAGAGGAAGCGCGCGTGGGCGGCCAGCGCCTCGGACGTGGCGCCTTGTATGCGCTGCGCGTGGCGGATCACCGCTTGGGCCAACACGCAGCCCAGCGTGTTGCCCGCCGTGTTCCAGCCACCGTAGGCCGCCAGTTGGCTCAGCATTGGCAGCCGCACCAGCAACTCGCCCAGCGCCAGGTCGCCGGCATTGACAAAGGCCACATCGACGACCGCGCAGGTGCGGCCCTCCGCCAGATCGCGCGCCAGGGCGCGCACGAACTCGGGCAGATCGCGGCGCACGGTGTACATTTCGCGCAACGTTGCCGCACCGGCACTTTGGCGTCGGTAGGTCGTCAGTGCTGCCTGCGATGCCGGCGAAAGTGCCGCCACCTCCTCCGCGCTCAGCGCCAGGGCCCACTGTTCCGGCCCGTTGCCCTGCACCTCGGCCGGGGCGTTGATGTAGAGCGTAATGTCCGCAACCGTCGGGTCGTCACAGAGCGTGCCGCTCAGCGGGCCCAGGTGCGCCTTGACCATCTCGGTCATGGGGCGATCTTCGTAGGCGGTCACGATCTGGTCGGCGCCGCTGTAGCGCAGGCGCACCTGTGGCACACAGCCGGCGCACTGCGCGGCATAGCGCGCCAGCAGCAGCATGGCCGTCTCGTCGGTGCCGGGATAAATCGAGACGCGGTCGGCGGCGCCGATCTCGCTCACATAGCGCCGCAGCCGGAGCGCCTCGGCAATGTTCCAGCCGTAATCGACCGTATCGTCCTGCGGGATGATGAGATAGTCGAAGATGCCTTCCGCCGCCCACTCGATCATGCGGCGGTTGACGGCGTGGTTGCGCGCGCGGCCCGCCAGAAAATCTTCGACCAGCTCGGCCGGAATCTCGCCGCGCAGGGTGGCGATCTCCTCCGCCTCCGCCGGCGTGCCGACGGCCATGGCGGCGCGATCTTCCAGGTACGACAGGCGGAAGATGCGCGCGCCGTAGTCAGCCCAGTAGGCTTTCTCTTCCTCGGCGTCGTTGCCACGCGTGATGCGCATGAGCACGTTGAAGGCCAGCACCGTCGTCTGCGGCCGTGCCTGCTTGAGGTCGCGCAGCAACTCCAGCCGCGCCATGACAGCATCGATCGGGTCAGTCGAGCGGCGCGAGTTGACCAGGCCGCCGTAGCCCAGCGTGTCGATGGCTACGATCAGTGCGTCGGCAGACGGCGCTGTTCTGGCCAGCCAGTCACCCAACTTCGCCGTGTCGCCGGCGCGCCAGGGCGTGCCCAGCCAGGCCTTGGGCGGCAGGAGCACGGTCAGACCGGCCGCAGCGCCCAGCATCTGCAAGCATTCGTAGTTGACGGAACGATCGTCCAGGGGAACGATGGCGACGGTTGGCTCGGACACGTGCGTCTCCCTCAGCCCTGCGGCCGTTCGATAGCGGCGACAAAGCGCCGGGTGATCTCTTGCGGCCGCGTGATCGCGCCGCCGACGACGACGCTGGTCGCGCCGGCGGCCAGCGCTGCAACCACCTGCTCTGGTGCGTGGTAGCGCCCCTCGGCCAGCAGCGGGACGGTCAGCGTCGCCGCCAGGCGTGCGACCAAGTCGATGTGGGGCCCATCCTGGTGCTCGCTGTAGGGCGTATAGCCGGACATGGTCGTCGAGACCAGGTCGGCGCCGGCAGCCTGGGCAGCGATCCCTTCGTCAAACGTCGAGATATCGGCCAGTACGGGCAGCCCGGTCGCATCATGGATGGCGGCGATGAAGGCGGCCAGGCTGGCGAATTCCGGCCGCGGGCGGGCCGTGGCGTCGATGGCGATCACATCGGCGCCGGCTGCGGCGACTTCACGGGCCGCGGCCAACGTGGGCGTGATGTAGACGTCGTAGCCCGGCACGTCGATCTTGTAGAGGCCGATGATCGGCAGCGCGGTCGCAGCGCGAATGGCGCGAATGTCGGCGGGCGTGTTGGCGCGGATGCCAGCGGCGCCGCCCTGCTCGGCCGCGATCGCCAGCCGTGCCATGATGTCGGCGCCGAAAAGCGGTTCGTGCGCCAGCGCCTGGCAGGAGACAATGAGCCGGCCGCGCACCTGCGCAACAAACGCGTCACGGCGGTCACTTCGATTTACGGGCGCTTGAGTGCGCATCGATCACTGCTCGCTTTCGGATTGCGCTTACGGGTTGAGCTGCGCGCGGAAAAAGTCGGTGATGCGGCCGTAGCAGTCGACCTTGTTGGCATACTTGATGACATCGTGGCCTTCGTCGGCGTAGACGATGTACTCGACGTCCTTGCCTTGTGCGCGCAGTTGCTCCACGACGTCGCGCGATTCGCGCTCGACTACGCGCGGGTCGTTGGCGCCCTGGATGACCAGCAGCGGGCAGGCGAGTTGCGACAGGTAGGTGCTCGGTGAGCGCTCCGTCAGGAACTCCCTGTCCCGCTCGGGGTGACCCAGCGCCATGTAGAAGTAAGTCTTCCACGTTTCGGGCAGGCGATCCATGAAGGTGAAGAGATTGTAGGGGCCGAACATGTCACACGCCGCCTTCCACAACTCGGGGTGACGGCCGGCCAGCGTGAGCGTCATGTAGCCGCCGTAGGAGCGTCCCATGACGCCGGCGCGATCCATGTCCAGCCGGTCGTCGCCGCGCAACATCTCGAAGGCGGCCACGTGGTCGAGCCGGTCCAGCCCGCCCCAGTCGCGATCGATGCGCTTCATGTAGGAGATGCCGTAGCCGGAGCTGCCGCGCACGTTGGGCACCCACACGGCAAAGCCGTTGAGCGTGAAGAACTGGATGAGCGGCATGGAAAACCAGGTGAAGTCCGGGCGCTCCTGGCTCTGCGGGCCGCCGTGGATGTAGAAGATGACCGGCCGTCGCCCGGTAAAGCCCAACTCCGGCGCCGGCATGTAGAGGCGCGCCGAGATACGCAACCCATCGTGCGACGTGTAGGAGCGCTCTTCGCCGGACGAAAGCAGGTGTTGCGGGATGCCGAGGATGCGTTCGTTGGTCTGGCGCTCGAGGCTGTCGTCGGCGCCCAGAACGTAGATTTGGGCCGGGGAGGTTGCCGTGGAGAAGGCGAGGGCGGCAGTGTTCGACAGCGGATCGGCTTCGGCTGCCTCGACCACGCCGGCGGCCAACTCCCCTTCGCCGACGAGCGTGCGGTCGACGCGGAAAACCAGGTTCTCGCGGTCGAAGGCGCCGGCGTAGACCCATGAGGCGCCATCGATGTTGTAGCTCAGCGCGTAGCGGTTGGCGAAGCCCTCTTTCAGGTTGTCCATCTCGCCGGCGCCCCTGTGCACTGTGCCATCGACCCGCACCGGCCGCGCTTCATCCGGGTGAGCAAACGAGAGCCAGGTCAGCCCGTAGTTGTCGCTGAAGAGTGACGAGATGAAGAGCAGGCCGTCGTCGCCGACCATGACGGCCGCGCCAAGCCCGTTCGGCGCGACGACTGTCTCGGCGCTACGTTCGCCGAGCGGCGTGCCGAAGAGCAGGCGGCGCTCGCCTTCGCCCTTGCGCCAGAGATACCAGCAAACGTCGCCAAAGGTGTACTGGTCGGCGAGGATTACCGTGTTGAAGTCGGCGTCGTGTGTCACGGGGTAGTTGCCGTAGGCACTATCGCCCAGACTCGTCAGCTCCCCGCTGCGCAGATCGGCCAGCCACGTTTCGTGGTTGGCGGTCGAGCGCAGGTCGACATTGAAGAGCGCCAGGTTGCGCTGGGCATCGCATGCAGTGCAGAAGACCTGCCGCCCGGCAAAACGGTCGCCAAAGACCGGCACAGGCAGCCCGCCGTCGATCGGCACGAAGACAGGTTGATAGTTCTCGTCGCCATCCTGGTCGAGCATGAGCAAGATCTGACCAAGCTCGGGCAGCGGGCGGTAGACCACGCTTCCGCCCAGGTGGTCGGGATTGGGCAGCGCGATATCGGGCGGGAGCAGCGGCTCGGGCACGCTGCCGCCGACGCGCATGACGTAGAGCGAAAGGCGTCCGGACATATTGCTGATAAAATAGAGCCGGCCGCCGGTGCGCTGCGGGGAGACAAACAGGCGGGCAGAGAGCAGGCATTGGAGCGGATATGCGGTCATTGGACTTGTTTCCTAAAAGGGCTTTAGCGCTTGTACGAATCAGGTGTCCTCGATTGTACGCCACGCTGTGACGCAATGCCAACATCGGCGCAGTGGGCGTCCGGCATAAAACCTGGATGTGCGGGCAGATGATTTTCTTTTCCGACAGCGACATTTTGTGGTATCATGGCGGAACATATGTTCGTTCTGGCGCGATGACGAGAGCGAGGCGATTGTGACAACCCAGGCCCTGCCGACCCGCCGTGAGTTCAGTGTCGCGGACGAGTACCAGTACGACCGGCGCGGCCCGGTGCGCTGGATTCTCTCGCACATCCTGCGCTACAAGACATACGTGTTCTCTTTCCTGGCGGCCAGCACCCTGACCGCCGCGCTCTTTTCGGCGGTTCCTGCGCTCACGGGCCGCGCCTTCAACGAGGTGCTCAAACCAACGCCCGACCCCGGCCAGTTGCTGCTTATCGGCCTGACGATCCTGGGCATCGTCCTGTTGCGCGGCGCGACCGACATCGTCAACGCCTTCTCCATCGAGACGCTGGCGCAGCGCACCGAGCGCGACGCGCGTGCCGAACTCTACATTAGCCTGTTGGGCAAGAGCCAGACCTTCCACAACCGCCAGCGGGTCGGCGACATCATGGCGCGGGCGAGCAACGATGTGCGCCAGCTCAACCCCATGCTCAACCCGGGTGTGGCGCTCATCACCGACTCCATGCTCAGCATCCTCATGCCGCTGATCTTCATCAGCTTCATCGACCTGCGCCTGCTGGCCGCGCCGCTGGTCTTTCTGGTGATTTTCGTCTTTCTGCTGCGCGATTACACGCGCCGGCTCAATCCCGTCGCCGCCGAGATACGCGGCCGCTTCGGCGATCTCAACGCTGGCCTCAACGAGACCATCTCCGGCATCGAAGTCGTCAAGTCGGCGGCGCAGGAGGCCCAGGAGAAGCGCAAGTTTGCACGCAACGCCACCTTCGTGCGCGATTTCTACGTCAAGGAAGGCCAGGTGCAGGCGCGCTACCTGCCGATCCTCTTCTTCGGCTTTGCCCTGACCGCCGCGTTTGCACACGGGTTGTGGCTGGTGCAGCAGGGCGCCATCGATGTGGGGCAGCTCGTGGCCTACATGGGGCTGATGGGCATCCTGCGTTTCCCGACCTTCATCTCCATCTTCACCTTCTCGCTCGTCCAGCTTGGCATTGCTGGCGCGCGGCGCATCCTGGAGATGATCGACGAGGAAACGGAGATGGATGAGAACAAGGGCGGTCACGCTGCCGAGATCCGGGGCGACATCCGCTTCGAGGAAGTGGCTTTTGGCTTCGGCACGGCGCCGGTACTGCAACAGATCGGCTTCCACGTGCAGCCGGGGCAGACGGTCGCCATCGTCGGCCAGACGGGCTCCGGCAAGACGACGCTCACCAAGCTGGTCAACCGCATCTACGATGTCAGCGGCGGGCGCATCCTGGTCGACGATGTGGATGTGCGCGACTGGAACATGGCGTCGCTGCGCTCGCAGATCTCCACCATCGAGCAGGATGTCTTTCTCTTCTCGCGCACGATCCGCGAGAACATCGCTTTCGGGCTGGGCAGCAAGGCGACCGAGGAGGCCATCATCCGGGCGGCCAAGGATGCGCAGGCGCACGACTTCATCCTGAGCTTCAAGGATGGCTACGACACCGTCATCGGCGAGCGCGGGGTGACGCTCTCCGGCGGGCAGCGGCAGCGGCTGGCGATTGCCCGCGCGTTGCTCACCGACCCGCGCATCCTCATCCTTGACGACTCGACCAGCGCCATCGACAGCGCCACCGAGGACAAGATTCAGCAGGCGATCCACCGCGTGCTCGAAGGTCGCACGACCTTCCTGATCACCCACCGCCTGTCCATGATCCGCCGCGCCGACATGATTGTCATGCTCGACAAGGGGCGCGTGGTCGACTGCGGCTCGCACGCGGATTTAATCGAGCGGAACGATCTCTACAGGCGGATCTTTGCGCGCTATTTTTGAGATAGGAGCAGCCAGCTATGGGCTTCTTGATGGATGGCATCGACGCCGAGGGCTACGATCGCTCATATTCGGACCGCGAACTGCTGGGCCGTATCTTCGACTACTTCCGGCCACACCTGGGCGCGATGGGCTTTGTAGCGCTGATGATCGTGCTGGACTCGCTCACGAGCGCGGTGCTGCCGATCCTCATTGCGCGCGGGCTGGACGTGGTGGCTATCGACCAGTCGTGGCAGCGCGCCGGCGTGTTGATTGCCGCCATTCTCATCTCGGGTGCGCTGGCGTGGACCTTCAACTTCTTCCGCCAGTGGCACACGGCGCGCACGGTCGGCGACGTGGTCCTCGAACTGCGCGAAGACGCCTTTGATGCCGTGATGGCGCGCGATATGTCCTTCTATGACGAGTACCCGACGGGCAAGATCGTCAGCCGCGTCACCTCCGACACGCAGGACTTTGCCAACGTCGTCACGCTGACGCTCAACCTTATCAGCCAGGTGCTGCTGGTGGCGATCATCTTTGGCGTGCTCTTCTACATCAACGCGCGACTGGCGCTGATTGCCGCCATCATCGCTCCCGTCATCGTCGTCGTGGCGCTGGGCTTTCGCCGCCTCGCCCGCCGCACGACGCAGCAGGCGCGTCGCGTGCTGGCCGAGGTCAACGCCAAGGTGCAGGAGACGGTCAGCGGCATCGGCGTCGCCAAGGCCTTTCGCCAGGAAGCGACCATCTTTGCCGAGTTCGAGCAGGTCAATCAGCAGTCCTACCGCATCAATCTGCGCCAGGGCTTTGTCTTTAGCGGCATCTTCCCCATCCTCAATGCCGTGGCAGGCATCGGTACCGCGCTCGTCGTCTACTTTGGCGGGCTGAGCGTGCTGGGCGGGCAGGTGACGCCGGGCGACTGGTTTCTCTTTGTCGAGAGCATCAGCCTCTTCTGGTTCCCGCTGACGGGCATCGCCTCCTTCTGGAGCCAGTTCCAGCTCGGCATGTCGGCCAGCGAGCGCGTCTTTGCGTTGATCGACGCCGAGCCGCGCGTCGTGCAGGTTGCTGACCGGGCGGCCGATGACCTACGCGGGCGCATCGAGTTTCGCGACGTCACCTTCAGCTACACCGAGCAGGAACGCGTCCTGCACCGCTTCAACCTCGTCATCCCAGCCGGGCAGACTGTGGCACTGGTCGGCCACACGGGCGCGGGCAAGTCGAGCCTGGGCAAGCTGGTGGCGCGCTTCTACGAATTCCAGGATGGCGAGTTGTACATCGACGGCCACGACATCCGCAGCTTTGACCTGACCAGCTACCGGCAGCGGCTGGGCATCGTGCCGCAGACGCCCTTTCTCTTCAGCGGGACGGTGGCCGACAACATCCGCTATGCCAGGCAGGAGGCGGACGACGACGAGGTGCGCGCCGTGGCCGCGCAGATTGGCGGCGGCGACTGGCTCGACGTGCTGGAGGATGGGCTGGAGACCGACGTGGGCGAGGAGGGACGCGGCATCTCCATGGGCCAGCGCCAGTTGGTCGCCCTGGCGCGCGTGCTCATCCAGGATCCGGCCATCGTCGTGCTCGACGAGGCAACGGCGTCGGTGGATCCGCTGACCGAGGCGCAGATTCAGGAAGGGCTGGATGTGGTGCTGCGCCACCGTACGGCTATCGTCATTGCCCACCGCCTGTCGACGATCAAGGCGGCGGACCGCATCATCGTGCTGCGCAAAGGGGAGATCATTGAGGAGGGCGACCACGACATGCTCATGGCGCTGGGCGGCCACTATGCGGAACTGTACAATACCTACTTCCGCCACCAGTCGCCGGACTATGACCCGGTGACCGCTGCGGCAAGTGACGTCCTTGTGCGAGCGTGACCCTTGCCGGCTCTCAGGCTAGATCGAGGAGCGCGTCGGGATGCTGCTCTGCAATGCGCAGCAGCGTCTTCGCCGGGCCGCTTGGCTCGCGGCGCCCCTGCTCCCAATCTTGTACGGTTCGCAGGCTGACGCCCATCAGCCCGGCAAAGGCCGACTGCGAAAGCTTGAGTTGTGCGCGAATCGTCTGCGGAGAAGCAGATTCTTTCAACTCACGTGTCTTTAGCGCGATCTGGCCAGCTTTGTGTGCCTTGATTTCCCTGATGCCGTTCAAGATTTCGGCGCCAACATCTCGGTCAGTCATTGTGAATTTCCTTTGCGATCCGACGTAGTGGAAACATGACGCTCCTACGTGTTGATGACTATAAGCGTTTACTCGGCGAACCGTGCGACTATCGGCATCCTTATGGCCGCGACCGTTACCAGTTCGCCGACCTGTATCTGCCGCCTGGGCCTGGGCCGTACCCCGTGCTCGTTTTGATCCACGGCGGTTGCTGGCGCGCCGAACATGGGCTGGAGCCGCTGGGACAGCTCGCCCGCGCTGTGGCCGAACAAGGCACGGCCGTTTGGAACATCGAGTACCGGCGGCTGGGCAACGGCGGCGGCTGGCCGGCTACCTTTCTCGATGCGGGCGCCGCACTGGATCACCTGCGGGCGGTGGCGCTGCGTCGCAACCTCGACCTGAGCCGCGTGGTCACGGCCGGCCATTCGGCAGGCGGCCATCTCGCGCTGTGGCTGGCCGGGCGCCACCGTCTGCCGGTACACAGCCCGCTCTTCATGCAGAAGCCGTTGGCGGTGCGCGGCGCCATCTCGCTGGCCGGCATCCCCGATCTGGCGCTCGCCATCAAGGAGGGCATCTGCGGCACGGCAGCCGGCGAACTGATCGGCGGCCGTCAGCCTCAGCATGTGCGGCGCCTGGCCGACGCGTCGCCGCGCGCGCTGACACCGCTCGGCGTGCCGCACCTGCATATCCACGGCGAGCAGGACGACATCGTGCCCCTCGGCAGCGTCCTGCGCTATGCCACCTACGCGCTGGAGAGCGGCGACCGCGCCACGCTGCTGGCGCTGCCCGACACCGGCCATTTCGAGGTGGTCGATGTGCGCACGCCGGCGGGGGAGGTCTTCTTGCGCGCGGTGAGCGGGATGTTGAAAACCGGCTAACCCCGCTACGGAGTACGCCACCGCACGCTCAACGTGACAGCAAGCCCTGCTTATCGGCTTGCGCTTCTACCACTGTCTCCGCGTCCAGTTGATAGGCCACCGTCGTCACGGCGACACGCTCTATATCCTGCAACGCAAAGTTCAGCGCCACGGCCGCGTTCTGGTGGAGCGCCTGCCCGGTGAGGCTGCCCATGACCAGGTGCCCCACGATGACGTGAATGTAGCCGCCACCCAGTTCTTCCATCAATTCCTCGATGTACGCATGCACCGGGCCGGTCAGTTCGCGATAAGGCGAGGGCAGCACCTTCAGATATGCCTCGTCGCCGACGCGCTCCTGCCAGGTGCGTTTAACGCGTTCGGCTTTCTCCGGGTCGATGGCAACATGCACGGCCGTCCACGGCGCGCCCAGCGACTTGGCGAAGTTGATCGTGTGCACCGTGCCGGCATGCACGTCGTCGACGAGCACGAGCGTCTTCACGGGCCGCTGGCGCATGTTGGGCCAGCGCGCCCCGCGCGAGAGCAGCGCCGAGACCGACTTGTAGTGGCGGTGGATGCGGAAGAAGACAAGCACCAGCAGCGGGATGACGACGACGACGATGTAGGCGCCATCGGTGAACTTGGCCACGGCAAAAATGATCATGACGATGAAGGTCATGATCGCGCCAAAGGCGTTGACCGCCTGCTTCGTGCGCCAGTGGGAGTCAAAGCGCAGGATCGAGCCATGAATCTCCACTTCCTCGCCCGGCTTCATTTTGCCCGAACGGCGCCAGCGCATGACCATGCCGCTTTGCGACAGAGTGAAGGAGAGAAAGACGCCGATGGCATAGAGCGGAATCAGCCTTGTCGTGTCGGCCTGGAAGATCATGATCAGAACAGAGGCGGCCAGCGCCAGCGCCACGATGCCCCACGAAAAGACGAGCCGGCGGCCGCGATAGGTCAACTGCTTGGGCAGGAACCCGTCGGCCGCAATCAGCGCGCCCAGCCGCGGGAAGTCGGCATAGGAAGTATTGGCGGCCATGATGAGGATAACCGTTGTCGCCGCCAACGTCACGTAGTAGAGCGGGCTGGTGCCGTAAAGCGTGCGCGCGATCTGCGAGATGACCGTCTCCTGCATGCCTTCGCCGGCCACCACCTGGACGTGATTGGCCAGCACGGTGATGCCGATGAACATGACGCCCAACAGCGCGCTCATGACCATCAGCGTCTGGGCAGCGTTGCGGCTGCGCGGTTCCTTGAAGGCCATGATGCCGTTGGAGATCGCCTCGACGCCGGTCAGCGCCGTGCAGCCGCTGGCAAAGGCCTTGAGCAGCAGAAAGACGGTCAGCGTCTGTGTCGTCTGCTCGAAGACTTCGGTACTTGCGACGGTGCCCAGGCTGCCGGTCGATTGCTGCCAGAAGCCAAAGGCCAGCATCCCCAGCATGCTGACGACAAAGAAGTAGGTCGGAACGGCAAAGACCGTGCCCGATTCCTTGACGCCGCGCAGATTGACGATGGTGATGAGCGCGATCAACGCCAGCGCCAGTTCGACGCGATAGGGGAAGACCGCCGGAAAGGCTGACGCAATCTGCGCCACGCCCGACGAAATGCTCACTGATACGGTCAGAATGTAGTCCGTCAGCAACGCCGCGCCGGCCGTCAGCGCCGGGCCGTCGCCCAGATTGTCTCGCGCGACGATGTACGCGCCGCCGCCGCCGGGATAGGCGTAGATCGTCTGGCGGTACGAGATCGTCAGGACGACGAGCAGGCCGATGATGATGATGGCGATGGGAATTGACAGCCCAAAATAGGCCGCCCCGGCCGCCGAAAGGATGATGAGAATTTCTTGCGTGGCGTAGGCCACGGACGAGAGCGCGTCCGAAGCGAAGACCGCCAGGCCGATCGTCTTGCTGATGGTCTGGTGCGGCGCCTCTTCGGTCGCCAGGCGGCGCCCCAGTAATAAGTTGCCCATGGAAGGGCGTTTTACGGTCGATTGCGACATACGTTAGACCCTCGATCTGTCACAGTTCAGCAGCGAAACCGCGCCCCTACTTCCGACCAAGCAGATCGGCCAGGGCCTTGCGCTCCGTTGTGCGCACCACGGCCAGCACTTCGTCGAATGCCTGCAAGACCGTATTGCCGTTGGGCGCGATGACGTCACCCTTGCGCAGCACCGCGGCCACCGTGCAATGCGGCGGCCAGGCAATGTCGCGGATCGCCTTGCCGTTGACGATGGCTGATTCGGCGATCTTCTCTTCCACCAGTTCCACGTCGCCCTTGCGCAGTTTGAGCAATGTGACCATATCGCCCAGCGACATCTCTTCGACGATCAGCTTGGCCATGAGGTCGGCCTGATTGATGGCCACATCCACGCCCATCTCGGCGTTGAACAGCCACTGGTTGCGCGGGTTGTTGACACGCGCGATGGTGCGCGTTACGTTGAATTCGAAGCGGGCCAGGCTGGTCGCCACCAAATTGGCCTCGTCATTGCCGGTCACCGCTGCCAGCACATCGGCGTGCCGGATGCCGGTCTGTTCCAGGCGCACGGGGTCGGTGCCGTCGCCGTTGTGGATTACCTCGGCCGGCAGCTCACGGTGCAGCTTGAGCAGCACATCTTCGCGGCTGTCGATGACGCGTACCTCGTGCCCTTCTTCCAGCAGCAGGCGCGCCAGGTGCGAACCGACCTTGCCGCCACCAACGATCAAGACAAACATACTGAGATCTCCTGGGACAACAATCAGGCGCGCACGAAGCCGATGACATCGGCCTGCAATGCGGCGGGGATCGAAAGATAGGCGACGTCGCCGGGCTGGAGGGTCTCACCTGCCTTGGGTACGAAGGCGTGCCCGCCGCGCTCGACGGCGCAGACCACGGCATTGCCGTCGAGGATGGCATTGACGGAACGGCCGTGCCATGCCTCCGGCACGGTCACGCAGAGCAGCCGCACTTCGCCGCGGCCAATCTGCTCCATGTCGATGACGCCGGGGTGCAGGATCAACTGCTCGATGCGCCGCGCGCCCCACGAGGTCGACGTGACCGTAGCCAGCCCCAGGCGCTCGTAGACCTCGCGCCGGCCGGGGTTGTAGACGCGCGCCACAACGCGCGGCACCTTGTAGACGTCGCGCGCGATTTTGGCCGCAACGATGTTCTCATTGTCACTTTGCGTGGTGGCGACAAAGGCATCGGCGTGGGCAATATCGGCGCGTTCCAGCGCGCCCTGGTCAAAGCTGACGCCTTGCACCGTGCGCCCCGGGAAGTCGGCGCCAAGCTGGTCGAAGCGCTCGGCATTGGCGTCGACGATCGTCACGGCGTGACCCTGTGCGGCGATGGAACGGGCCAGTTCGGACCCTTCGCGACCGCAGCCAACAATCAAAACGTTCATGGTCTTTTCTAAGCCTCTGAAAAACTCCATCAAAAAACCCGCCCCAAAGAGGGCGGGTCGGCTGGTGCGGCAGTGCAAGACAGTGCGGCATCCCTGATACGTTGTATTATGCGCCGAATATTCTGCGCGTCAAATTGCACACCCGCACATTGCGGTCCTTCAAACGCGCCGGTCCAGGAGTTGCTCCACGAGCGGCTGCACGATCTCTTTGCCGCGCAGCACGTCCAGCCAGCGCGCGGGAATCGCGGCGATCCCCTGCTGCACGCCGGCAATGCCGCCGGCCACGCATGCCGTGGTGTCGGTGTCGTTGCCCAGCGCAATGGCAGCCTTGACCGTCGCTTCATAGGCGCCGGCCGTCAGCGCCAGCCGCGCCGAATTCAGGCAGTCGACCACGTAGCCGCTGCCCGTGCCTGACGGTGGGTCGTCCGGGCGAATCTGCGCGTCCAGCTCGGCCCGCGCGGGAGAATCGGGGCCGTAGATCTGGCGGAGCGCGGCAGCGGCTTCGGACCATGGATCGGCCGCGGCTGTCAGGCTGCGCCGCGCCCACAGGCAGTAGAGCGCACAGCAAACCTGCGAGCGCAGGTGACCGTGCGTCACCGCCGACTGGGAATGGGCAGCGGCCACCAGGTCGGCGTCGCTGCCCTGGTGCCAGAGGGCCAGCGGCAGCACGCGCATCAGCGAGCCGTTGCCGTTGGCGCGCTCGCCGGCCGGGCCGGCCTGGCTCGCCGGCACGCCGCGCTGTAGTGCCGAGATGGCCTGGCTTGTCTGGATCCCGACGTCGAAGACGCGATTGTCAACGGCCATGTAGCCACGTACGTACCACGCCACCAGGCGCCGCCCGAAATCGTCCACATCCAGCCGCCCGCATTCGAGCAGGCTGGCCAGTAGCGCCAGCGCCTGTGCGCCGTCGTCCGACCAGGTGCCGGGCGGCACGCTGCCATGCACGCGGTGAAAACCGGCCGGGGGCGCCATCTCGATCTGGTCGAGAGGCGGGATATCGGCCGCGCCGTGAAACTCGTACGGCACGCCAAGCGCGTCGCCGACCAGCAGCCCGTAGATTCCACCCTGGATACGTTCATCGATCGATGTCATGGTCGTGTTCCGCCTGTCAATACGGCAGGTCAGTGCCGGAAGTGGACGAAGATGCGCCCGAAATTCTTGTCATCTTTTTCGATGCGGTGACAGAGCGCGCGTATGTCGGGTTGGTTGAGAAAGCGGAGCACACGCTTCTTCAGTTGCCCGCTGCCCTTGCCCGGGATGATCTCCACAAGTTCGATGCGCCGGTCCACCGCCTCTTGCATGATGCGGTTGAGTTCGGCCTCGATCTTGTCGCCGCGGTTGTAGATATCGTGCAGGTCGAGCTTCAGTTTCGCCATAGATCAAGGTCGTTGGTTCTGCGCCCGGTAGCGCCGGGTGCGACAGGTGTTGGTGGCACAGGCAGGCGGACGGTCGGTAGTGGCGAATTCGGCCGCTCCGGCCGCCGGGCAAACGAATGAAGTCTTCACCACGCATTGCTTGTCGATTGATGGCCATCCGGCCTAGAACCCTCCGGGTGCGATGCGCCGGCTGAAGAGGAAGGTCATGGCGTTGTCGTAGGCGCTCGGCCAGTGCTCGTGGGCGTTCTTGACCCGATGCTTGGGGAATGGCCACACATCATAGAGTTGCTGCAATAGCGCCATCCAGTCGGCGAAGAAGTAGAGCCAGCCCTCAAAACCGGTCAATTCACGCGCCTGGAACCATGGCTCCTGTTCGGCGCGGGCGATCTCTTCGTTCAATTGCTCGCGCCCGCGCACGCCGTAGAGACGGCCTAGCGCCATGGCAACGCTATCCTGGTCGAGATAGATGAGCGCGGGCTCAAGCGGTGCTAGCGCGGCGGTCACGGCATGCTGATAGCGGTGCAGCGCTGCCGCCGAGTCCGTCCGCATGAACAGGTGCATGGCGCTTCGCATCCACAGCCGGTTCTCGACGATCACCGTCATGTCGGAATCGAGCAATTCAGCCACGAGGTCCTGCCATTGACGCACCATATGCACGGCCAGGTCGTCCGGGTCGCCCAGCGGAGGCTGGATGGGATGGTGCACGTCGCCGTCGTGATACCAGCGGCACGTCACGCCGCGGTGCTGGATCCGCTCGGCAATCACCTCGGCGGCAGTCGATTTACCCGCGCCCGGCAAGCCTTCGATGAAGATCAATTTCGGTGGAAGCATGGATGTCGATGATGGTCTGGAACGGTGCTGGGCAACAAACAGAAGTTGACCGATTGTGGCACGAGATGCGGCGAATGTCAATCAGCGCGCGATCAGCCTTTGATAGCACCGGCTGTCAGCCCGCGGATCACGTAGCGCTGCGTGATGATGGCCAGCACCAGCACGGGCAGCGTAATCACGACTGCCGCCGCCATCAGTCCACCCCAGTCGATCTGCGCGTAGGAGATGAAATTGTAGATAGCCACCGGCACCGTGCGCGTCCGGCTCGACGCCAGCACGATGGAGAACATGAAGTTGTTCCACGAGAAGACGAACGAGAGGATCGACGCGGTGACGATGCCCGGCCCGCTCAGCGGCAGCACCACACTCACAAAGGCGCGCACCGAACTGGCGCCGTCGACCACGGCGGCCTCGGTCAACTCGCGCGGGATGCTCTCGAAGAAGGGCACCATCACCCAGACGATGAAGGGCAGGCCCACCAGCATGTGCGCCAGGATCAGCGACGTGTAGGTGTCGATCAGCTCCAGGCGTCGGAAGATGATGAAGAGCGGCACCAGGAAGGTGATGCCCGGCACCATGCGCGCCATGAGGATGACGATGGCCAGCCGGTTCTGGCGATAGCGCGCAATGCTGTATGCCGCCGGCAGCCCGATGAGCAGGCCGACGAGCGTGCAGCCGGCGCCGATGATCACGCTGTTCATGATGTAGCGGCCAAAGTTCTGCGTGCCGAAAACATTCTGGAAGTTGCGCAGCGTCGGCTCGAAGATCAACTCCGGGGGCAGCTTGATGATTTGCAGCGGCGATTTGAACGCGTTGAGCACCATCCACAGAAAGGGGGTCAGCAGGAAAAAGAGCACCAGCAGCAACACCAGCGCATAGAGGAGGTTGCCGAGCACGCGGCGCGTGCGGTGCGGCCGGGTACGGCGTGGCGACGTTGTGCTTTGTGCTGCCATGGCTACACCTCCAGTTGGCGCCGGGTATAGGCGACCAGCAGGCTCACGCCGGTCACGATGGTAAAGAAGATGACGAGTAGGGCAGACGCATAGCCGAAGTTGAAGTAGTAGAAGGCCTGGTTGTAGGTGTAGATATTCAGCGTCTCCGAACTGAAACCAGGCCCACCGCCCGTCATGCCGTAGATGATGTCGAAGGTCTTGATGCAGTCGATGAAGCGCAGCAACCCGGCTACGCTGATCGTGGGCAGCAACATGGGCAGCGTCACCCGCCAGAGCGTCTGCCAGTAAGAGGCGCCGTCGACGCGCGCCGCCTCGAAGGGCTCGCTGGGCAGCCCCGTCAGCCCGGCCAGCACGATCAGCGTGATCAGCGGCGTCCACTCCCAGATATCGACCAGCGCCAGCGACGGGATCACGGTGGCAGAGCCGGCGATCCACAGCGGCTCGGGCAGGCTGAGTTCGTCGAGCACGAAGTTGATCACGCCGGCCGTCGGCTCGAACATGAGCAGCCAGACCATAGCCACGGCCACGGGCGTCGCCATCATGGGCAGCAGCAGGATCGAGGTGACGATGCGCTTGCCGCGGTAATCCTTGGCGTCGAGCAGCAGGGCAATCGCCACGCCCAGCACCAGCTCCAACGCCATGGCCAGCGCCGTGAAATAGAAGGTGTTCCACACCGCATTCCAGAAGCGCCCATCCTGCATGATGTCAATGTAGTTGACCGGGCCGATGAAGGTGTTGGGGCGCCCGGCCGTCAGGCTCCAGCCGGAAAAGGAGTTCCATAGCGTATAGCCGAGCGGGAAGATCATCATCAGGACGATGAAGATTACGGCCGGCAGAGGAAAGATCCAGCGTTGGTGGCGGTCGATGAGTCGGCTTATCACGATCGTCTCCGTGGAAGGGCATCGAGTTTTGAGGTGTTGGGGTGTTAGGGAGTTGGGGCGCCGGAACAAACGGTCGAACCGCCTATCCTTGACCCCAAACCCCCAAGCCCCCAACACCTCACTACATCAAGTGAGCGTTACTGCTCGCTATCCAGCAATTCCTGGAACTGCGCGTTGGCGTCGTTGGCGGCCGCTTCGAAGTCGCCGCCCTCGATGGCCGTCACCACGGCGCCGCCGATAATGTCGCGCGCCTGCGTCACGGCGGTGACCAGCGGACGGTCATAGCCGCGGCCATTGGCGGAAGCTGCCACTGCGGCCACCCAGTCGGCCGGGAAGGCTGCTGCACCGGCCGGGTCGGCCCACACGGACTCGCGCGCGCCGGGCACCGCGCCCTCACCCTGGGTCTTCATCACGACATCCTTGCTCGTCGCCCACTTGATGAACTCGCAGGCGGCTTCCTTGTTCTTGGACGTGGAAGGCATGGCCAGGCCCCAGCTCGTCACGTTGTACATGATCGAGCCAGCCGGGCCGGCCGGGAAGACGGCCACGCCGGTCTTGTCGGCAACCTCGGAGAGCGTCGGGTCGAGTACGTTGGCGTAGATGGAGCTGGCGTCGGTGTACATGGCGGCATTGCCCTGGGCGAAGATCGCCACGGCCTGCGGCCACGACATGTTGAGCACGCCGGGCGGGCCATACTCACGCAGCAGCGTGCCGTACAGATCGATGGCGGCCAGCGCTTCCGGCGTGTTGATCGACGCCTTGCGGTCCGCATCGAACCAGTCGCCGCCGCTGCTGTAGAGGAAGCTGGAGAACTGCGTCACCAGCGGGCTGCGCTGGCCGCGCGCGACGAAGCCGTACATCTCGTTGTCCTTGTCGGTCAGCGCTTCGGCTGCCGCCTTCAGTTCGTCGAGCGTCGTCGGTACGGCAAGACCGGCCGCTTCCAGCAGATCCTTGCGATAGTAGAGCACTTCCTGCTCGGTGACGATGGGGATGCCCGTGAGCACGCCGTTGACCGTCGTGGTACCCACGGCACCGTCGGCAAAGTCAGCGAAATCGTACTCCGGATCGGCGACACAGTTGGCCAGGTCTTCGTACCAGCCGTTCATCTGCATGACGCGCGCTTCCTGCAGCGGGCGCTGCATGAAGACGTCGATGTCCGACCCACCGGCGGTGAACTCGGTGGTCAGCTTCTGGTTGAGCTGATCCTCGCCGTAGGCCTCGAAGTTGACCTTGATACCGGTCGCGGCTTCGAAGTCGGCCAGCATCGGCTCGATGGCCACCTGCCAGGGGTGGTTGGCGCCGACCAGACGCAGCGTCGTGCCGGCATAGGGCATGTCGCCGGCGGGTGCGGCGGCCTCACCGCCAGCAGGCGCCCCTGCCGGCGCAGCCACGGGCGCGGCACAGCCGGCCACCAGGGCAACCAGCACGGAAACGAGAAGCAACATTCGCAACGGGTGTTTCATGCTACAAACCTCCTGTGAAAGAAAATATGGAACGTTTGGAAAAGGAGAATTGGAGACTGAGAGATTAGAAGATTGGAGATTAGGAGATTGGAGATTAGGAGATTGGCGGCATGTACACGATCTCCAATCTCCAATCTCCAGTCTCAAATCTCTAATCTCTAATCTCTACTCTCCTATTTCTCCGGCATCTCCCACGGACTCACTAACTTGCCCTCTTCATCGAATTGCAGCGCCACCTCGCGCACCAGGCGCAGATGGGCGCTTTCCTCCACGGTCTGGCGCAGGTTCGGGCTGACCCAAAGCTGGCGCAGCTTGCTGGTATTGTTGATCCAGACCCACGTCGCCTGGGGCGCGGGCTCGCCGCAGCAGCGTAGCGCAACCTCCAGCGCGCGGCGGTCGTCAGCCATGGTGATGGGCACGTTGACGCGCTGCATGCCGAAGATGCCCGACGTCACCGAGTTGGTGTAGGTCGCCACCCAGTCGATGCGGTTGACCGCGCGCAGCGTTGTGACGTTGCCCAGGCCGATACCGGCCGCGTTGCCGTGGCTCTCGTCCGAAATGTTGAGCACGGCGATGACGGCCACGTCGGGCTTGTGATCCTCCGCCATGCGCGGGATCATGAGGCGGCCCACGACGTTGGTATCCATGCCCGTGCCGCTGAAGTTCTTGCCGATCTCCTTGATGACCAGGATGTCGATGGCATCGAAGGGTAGCCGCGGCATGAGCACGCGCGCCTTCTCCAGCAGCGCGGTCTCGACCGGCGTGCCGACCTCGGTCACATCCAGCGCGTGCACCTCGGCCGTCTCGCCAAAGGCATTCTCCAACAGCGCCACGCCGCCGACGAGGTTGGTATTGGCCTCGTAGATGCGCGCGGCCGGTGCCAGGAAGCGGATAAAGCCGCGCGCACCGTACACATGCACGAGCTGGGCGCCCGTATCCTTGCCCATGCCGATGACTGCCATCTTGGCCAGCCCGCTCTCGATCTGGCCGTGAAAGTCGGTGTGCGGCTTGACGCGGTTGACGAGCAGCGTGGCATCGGCCGCCGCGGCGTTGGCATCCTGGTAGAGCGGCGGGCCGTCGGGCAGCCGGCCGATCTCCTTGACCTCCATGGTGGCCAGGATCTCGGCGCCCACGCTCTCCGGCGTCACGCCCAGGCTGGCGAGCATTTCGATCTGGCCGGGCGCGGTGGCGCCGCCGTGGCTGCCCATGGCCGGGAAGACGAAGGGATCGGCGCCGGCTGCGCGCACTTCCTCCACCACCGCGCGCACGATGACGGGCAGGTTGCTGATGCCGCGGCTGCCCGCACCCACGGCAACGCGCATGCCGGGCCTGATGCGCTGCATGGGCTTGCTGCCGCGCAGCGCCGCTCGCACCGCCGCCGGGATGTCGTCGATGCGCGGGGCATCGAAGTGCTGCTCGACCTCCAGCAAGGTCTCCGGGAGTTGCGCCGGAAAGCGCAGTCCGCTCACCTGCTCGACAAGATGCTCATTCATAGTTCCCGCCTGTCTCCATCAAAATAGAAGTGCTTTGACACAGAGGCGCGGAGGAAGAGGAGAATGCGCAGAGAAAGCCAAAGTGTGTCGGCCGATCTCCCCTGCTCCTCGTCTCCCTATCTCCCCCTCTGCGTACCTTTGCGCCTTTGCGTCTCTGCGTCAAGACTGCCTCACCCACGCGATCCTCCGACCTTTGTTTTCTTTACACGCTCCACGATGTTGCGGATGATCGGCTCAAAGTCGGGGTCGGCCGGCTTGAACTCGGTGCCACTGATGACCAGCGGTGCGCCAAAGACCACGATCTCGGCGCCCATCTCCAGCGTCTGGATCGCCTGGTCGATGCTCAGACCGCCTACCGCCTGTACGGGAATGTCCACTGCGGCCAGGATGCCCGGCAGGTCGTTGAGCGGGCTGAGGCCGGCGATCATGTTACGCTCGTCAAAGCCGGTGTGGACGATGATATAGTCGACGCCCAGCTCCTCGGCGCGGCGGGCGCGGCCGGGCATGTCCGGGCAGAGCATGACGTCGCACATCACCTTGCCGCCATATTTCTGCGCCATCTTCACCTGCTCGATGATGCTGGCGTCGTGCGCCTGGCCCATGACCACAACCATGTTGGCGCCCGCCTGAAACATCATCTCTGCCTCGAGTCCTGCGCCATCCATGGTCTTGAGGTCGGCCACGATGGGCACATCGGGAAACTCGCGGCGCAACGCACGCACGCCATGCAGCCCCTCGGCCAGGATCAGCGGCGTGCCCGCCTCCAGCCAGTCGACGCCGGCGCGCACGGCCGCCCGCGCCACCTCCAGCGCCTCATCGATATTCGTCAGGTCCAGTGAAATCTGAATAATCGGTTCCATAGATTTGGTTCATAGCCTCATGCTGGAAGAAAGTGACAACTCGCCCCTCGCAACTCGCCCCTCATTCATACACCAGCACCGACTTCACGTTCTCGCCGACCTCCATGGCATGGAAGCCCACCTCCCAGTCGTCGAGCGGGTAGACGCCGCCGATCATGGGGTCGAGGTTGAGCTGGCCGGTCGCCATCAGGTTCAGCACGCGCTCCCACGTGGCGTAGGTATGGCTGAAGGAGCCTTGCAGCGTGGCGGCCTTGGCCACCAGCGGGTCAAGGCTGAAGTTCAGCGCCTGCGGCCCCCAGCCGATCTTGACGACGGTGCCCAGCGGTCGCACCAGCTCCATGGCTTGCTTGAGCGCCGCGCTGACACCCGTACAGTCGACGACGACATCGGCGCCAAAGCCGTCCCCCAGCTTGTGGAGCACGCCGGCCGCGTCGCTCTGCTGCACGTTCACCGTGTAGTCAGCGCCCAGTTCCTCTGCCACCTCCAGCCGCTGCGTGTCCACGTCGGTGCCCAGCATGATGATCGTGCTGGCGCCGGAGATGCGCGCAACTTGCAGCGCCATGACACCGATGGTGCCCGCGCCCTGGATCACGACGGTGTCGCCCGGCTTGACGCGCGCGTTGACGGTCAGTGCCTGCGTGGCCACGCAGGCCGGCTCGGTGAGCGCGGCGTGCTCGAACGAGACCCCGCGCGGGATGCGGTGCAGGATCGACGGGCGCACGGCCACATATCTGGTCATGGCGCCGTCGATGAGGTTGCCGTAGCCCTTGCGGTGCGGGCACATGTGGTAGGCGCCGGTCAGGCAGTAGGTGCACTGGCCGCAGACGAAGGCCGCCGTCTCCACCGCCACGCGCTCGCCCTCCGCCCAGCCGGCCACGTTCTCGCCGACATCGACGATGGTGCCGGCCCACTCGTGCCCCAGGATCACCGGGCACTGGATGGTCCAGCTCTGGTTCTCATGCCAAAGGTGGATGTCGCTGCCACACACGCCGACCGCGCCCACCTCCACCAATACTTGATCCGGGCTGATCGCGGGTTCAGCGACTTCCTGCACCGCCACATTGCCGGGCTGCCGCCCGTACTTCACGACTGCACGCATAGGACACCTGCTTCAATCAATGAGATTGAGTGAATCTGTGATTTTGAGATTGGAGACTGGAGATTATGCTCATCTGTATCTATCCGCGTTCATCCGCCCAATCCGCGTCATCCGCGGTCTATTCCTGCGTATCCGACGCGAAATATCGGTCGCGCATGCGCTTGAGAAAGTCGATGGACTCTTTCATTTCGCCCATGCCGTTCATGCCGTCCTCGATGCTGATCCAGCCCTGGTAGTCGACCGACTTGAGGATGGCGAAGATGCGGTCGTAGTCGTTGAGCCCCTTGCCGGTGACGCCGTGCTTGAGCTTGGCAAAGTAGCCGATGGTGCCGTCAGTCTGGCGCAGGTCGTCGAGCGTGGCGCCGGGCTCCAGATAGCGGTCGCTGGCGTGCATGGTGACGACACGATCCTTGACCCGCTCCAGCAGTTCGATGGGGTCGTCGCCGGCGACGATGGCATTCGACGGGTCGTACTGCACGCCAAAGTGGGTGCGGTCGTCGATGGCGCCGACGATCTCCAGAAAGACATCCATCTTCTGGGCAAATTCGGGCCACAGCCAATAGCCGTCCTTGTAGTGATTTTCCATGGCCAGCACGACATCATATTCCCGGGCGACGGGCAGCAGCGCGTTGATCGACTCCACGACCCACTCGACGCCCTGTGCGCGCGGCACCTCCGGGTAGCGCTGCCCGCTGAGGATGCGGCAGGCGGCGCGCGGCCCGCCCAGCCGGCGCGTCACGCGGATCATCTCCGCCTCGTGGTCGCGGGCGCGCTGGCGGGCATCCGGGTCCGGGTTGGTGAAGTCGGGCGAGCAGCAGAGCATGGGCATGGCGCAGCCGGTGGCCGCAATCGCCTCGCCGACGCGGTCGATGTAGGCGTCATCCAGGCTGGTGAAGAAACCTTCGTACATCTCCAGCCCCTCGGCGCCGAGCGGCCGCGCCATCTCGATCCAGTCGAAGACGGACATGGTGCGGTGCTGGGAAATCTCGTCAAGGTAACACTTGGGAAAGGCGGCTATTTTCATCGGTTAACAAGCCTTGTCAAGGTGGGCGCAACTCGCCCGCTCGATCAACTCCGCCGGCAGCGTCACGATGGGATAATTCGCCGTGCCGTTGCGCTCGGTGCTCTGCCCGTTCATGGCCGCCATCAGCAAGTCGACCGCGCAACGGCAGATCTCCGCGGTGGCGTGGCGCACCGCGGTCAGTGGCGGTGCAACGAGCGCCAGCCACGGCAGGTCGTCAAAGGCGATGAACGAGAGTTCGCGTGGGCACTGCCGGCCCAACTCCCGCATAGCAGCGACGACGCCCAGCGTCATGACGTGGTTGGCGGCGATGAGCGCGGTGGGCGGGTCGCGGCGGGCCAGCAGCGCCAGTGTGCCCTGCAAGGCTGCTTCCTGATGCGAGTCTACGGTGACGGCCAGCGACGGGTCGGGGGTAATGTCTGCCTCAGCCAGCGCCTGGCGGTAGCCGGCAAAGCGACCGGTCACCGTCGACAGTGCCTGGTGGCGGCCCAGGATGGCGATGCGGGTGTGGCCGCGGTCGAGCAGATAGCGTGTCGCTGCATAGCCTGCCCGCACGTTGTCGGTCTCTACGGTCGGTCCCCACGGCTGCGGCGGGCGGCGGTCGATAAAGACGGCCGGGATGTGATGGTGCTGGAGTTCGGCATAGACGGGCAGGTCGGCGCCGGTGGGCGCGACGAGCACGCCGTCGACGCGACGCTCGAGCAGCAGGTGCAGGTAGTAGGCTTCCTTCTCGGGCTGCTCGTCGGTGCTGCAGACGACCAGGCTGCGCCCCTGCTGCCAGAGCAGATCCTCCACGCCGCGGATGATACCGGCGAAAAAGGGGTTGAGCACGTCGGCCACGACGACGCCCACGGTGTAGGTGCGCCGCGTGGTCAGGCTGCGGGCGATGGCGCTGGGGCGGTAGTTGAGCCGCCGCGCGGCGTCGAGCACGGCCTGGCGGGTTGCTTCGGAGACGGGCCGCGTGTCGTTGAAGACATGCGAAACCGTCGCCGTACTCACGTTGGCCGCGCGCGCTACATCGCGAATGGTCGACACCGACTGTTTGCGCATAAGCGAGAATTTGGGAGCGGTTAACCGGTTACGTCATCGGCGTAACCAGTCTAGCGCACGCGGGGAGGGGTGTCAAGCGGCGGCGCTGGCTTTTTTGCCTCCTGTGTTCACCTTGCTCTAGCAAAACGATTAAGCCTGCTAAAGCGCGCCGGCAAATGTCACCGCATTTTGAATTGTAAGATTCCCTTCATAACGCATGCCCCTCTCCCCCTAGTCTTACACTGCCCGGACGGCACGACACGACGGCGTGTCGCATGCCATGCCGGATTAACGCAACACAATCTCGGGATCATTCCGTACAAAGGAGTCTTGATGGAAAACAGAATGCTGAATCGCCTTGTCGTGCCGTTCTTGCTTGCCGTCATCGTGCTGGCGGGCTGTGCCGCGCCAGCCGCCCCCACCCCTGCGGCGCCCACCGCCTCCAACGCGGGCGCAGCGGAGGATGTGACGGCTGGTGAGTTGATCGTCTATACCTCGCGTTCCGAATCGCTCTTCAAACCTGTGATCGAGGCCTTCAACCAGGTCTACCCCGACGTCAAGGTGACGATGCTGACCGGCAGCAACGGCGAACTGGCAGCCAAACTGCTCGAGGAGCGCGCCAACCCGCAGGCCGACCTGCTCGTCAACAGCGACACGCTGACGATGGAGAGCCTGGCCGAGCAGGGGCTCTTTGCGCCCAACGATTCGCCCGCAGTGACGGCGGTGCCGGAGAGCCTCCGTGCCGACGATGGGAATTGGGTGGCGCTGACGCTGCGCCCGCGCGTCATCATGTACAACACCGACCTCGTGACGCCGGAAGAGGCGCCGCAGACGATGATGGATCTCACCGACCCGCAGTGGCAGGGACAGCTTGGCGCGGCAGACAGCCGCAACGGCGCCATGGTGGCGCAGTTGGTTGCCATGCGCCACCTGCTCGGTGAGGAGGCCATGACCGCCTTCGTGCAGGGGCTGGTTGCCAACGACACGCAGTGGTTCGGCGGCCACACCGACGTACGTAAGGCCGTCGGCGCCGGCGAGCTGGCCGTTGGGCTGGTCAACCACTACTACTATCACCTCTCTCTGGCCGAGGGCGCGCCGGTGGCCGTGGTCTATCCGGATCAGGAAGAGGGCGGCACAGGGCTGATCGTCAACAGCACCAATGCCGGCGTCATCGACGGCGCCCGTCATCCGGAACTGGCGCAGCTCTTCATCGACTTCATGCTCTCGCCTGAAGGGCAGAAGGTCTACGCCGACCTGAACTTCGAGTATCCGGTGACGCCCGGCGTGGCGACCGCCGAGGGCGTGCCACCGCTGGACGATTTCAAGCTGGCGGATGTGACGCTGAAGACCATGTGGGAGGAACTGGAGCCGACCCAGCAGGCAGCGCAGGCGGCCGGGCTGCCTTGAGTCTACGGAGCACCGTTTGACTGAAATGCCCTACCACGAAGACACCAGGGACACGAAGAGGCACGAAGAAGTCGGTGGCCCGATGCTGCCAGGTCGTTCTTTGTGCTGCTCGGTGCGCTTCGTGTCTTCATGATTTGGGCTTCAGGTGCGGCACAGGGCGGCGTCCTGCCGTTTGCCTGTGATACAATATCGCTCTGTATCGACTGGGCGAGAGTAAGTTCAGAAAATAACCGGATCATGATTGCGACCGCATATCCATACATCACAATAGACGAAAATGGGACGCCCTGCATCTCAGGCACCACGATGAAACTCGTTGAGTTGATTCTGGATAATATCGCCTACGGCTGGAGCCCTGAGGAGCTGCACTTCCAGCATCCATACCTGAGTATGGGACAGATCCACTCTGCCCTGGCCTATTACTGGGATCACAAACAGGCGGTTGATCAGGATATCGAACGGCGACTTGCGTTAGTCAACTCAATCGAGCGCAAACTCCCGCCCAGCCGGCTGGATGAACGTCTGCGCAAGAAAGGATTGCTCTGAGTGACCCTGGCTTTGTACATGGATCATCATGTGCCGCGCCAGATTACGCAAGGCTTGCGACTGCGTGGGATAGATGTCATTACTGCTCTCGAGGATGATGCGCATGAGTTGGAAGATGCCGATCTGCTCAAGCGTGCGACCGAACTGAACCGCGTGCTATTTACGCGAGACGACGACCTTCTCGTACTGGCGCGCGAATGGCAGACGTCGGGGGTGTTTTTCGCAGGGGTTGTCTACGCCCATCAATTGCGTGTTTCTATCGGCGCATGTGTTGAGGATCTCTCGATCATCGCGCAGGCTGGAGAGCCGGACGACCTGGCGAATAGTGTGCGGTTTCTTCCCCTATGAGTATGCCCCAGATGGTCAAGTTTGAAACGAGCCGGTGTCGCCCCGGTATGTTGATAATGCCGGTATGAGGACAGCAAGCATGCCCTGGTTGCTGGCGCTCTTCGCGCTGGCGGTCAGCCTGGTGGCCGTAGTGCCGCTCATCTATATTGTTGTCCGTGCGCTGAGCGCGGACCCGGCCACGTGGCAGCGCCTGTGGGTGGGGCAGATGCCTGATCTGCTGGTGCAGAGCGCGGCGCTGCTCGCCGGTACGATCGCCTTTACGCTGGTGGTCGGCATTGCGGCGGCGTGGCTCGTCGAGCGCACCGACCTGCCGGGGCGCGGCGTCTGGCGCGTGTTGCTGGCGCTGCCGCTGGCCATCCCCGGCTACGTCGCCGCCATCTGCTACATCATCCTCCTGCGCCGTGGCGGCGTGGTGGAACGGCTGGCCATGGACCTGGGCGGTTTTGCCCGCGGCGAGGTGCCGCTGCCTCCGCTCTACAATCTGGGCGGCGCCATCCTGATCATCGGCCTGGTGAGCTACCCGTACATTTACCTGCCGACGGCGGCGGCGCTGCGTGCGGTGGATCGCTCGCTGGAGGAAGCGGCGCGCATGTCCGGGCGCAGCGCGTGGAAGACCTTCCGCAGCGTGACGCTGCCGCTGGTGCTGCCGGCCGTGGCGGGCGGCGCGCTGCTCGTCGGCCTCTACGTGCTCTCCGATTTTGGCACGGTGGCCATGCTGCGCTATCGTACTTTCACCACGGCCATCTACAACCAATTCAGCGGGCAGATCGACCGCTCGGGCGCGGCCATCCTCAGCCTGGTGCTGGTGGCGCTGGCGCTGCCGCTGCTCTTCGGTGAAGGCTGGTTCAGCCGCCGGCAGCGTCGCCTCACCGCCGACACGGCATGGCGGCCGCGCCAGTTGATCCAGCTCGGGCGTTGGCGCTGGCCGGCGCTATTCGCAGTGACGGTGGTGGTCATGCTCGCCCTGGGCTTCCCGCTGCTGGTGCTGGGCGGGCTGAGCATCCAGGGCTGGCTCTTCCCGTCCGAGGCCGACCGCATCTGGGGCATCAACAATGAGGGCATCCTGGCCTTTGGTCTGAACAGCCTCGTGCTCTCGGCGACGGCGGCGACGCTGGCCACGCTGCTGGCCATGGGACCGCTCTATCTAGCCGTGCGCTTTCCCAGCCGCTTCTCGATGGCGCTGCTGACGCTGAGCCGCAGCCCCTTTGCGCTGCCGGGGATCATTATCGGCCTGGCCTTTGTGCTGCTGCTCAATCGCTGGGTCCCAATCTTGTACGGCACGATCTTTGCCCTGGTCTTCGCCTTTATCTTCCGCCTGCTGCCGCAATCACTCTCGACGGGCGAGTCGGCGCTGCGCTCAGTGGCGCCGTCGTTGGAGCAGGCCGCGCGTACCATGGGAGCATCGCCGGCGCGCACCTTCTGGCGTGTGACGCTGCCGGTGGCCGCGCCGGGCATCGCCGCAAGCTGGGCGCTGGTCTTTATCACGGCCATGAAAGAGTTGCCCACCGCCATCCTCCTGCGACCGCCTGGCTTTGACACGCTGCCGGTGCGCATCTGGGCAGCGGCCTCCGAGAGCGTACATACCCAGGCCGCGCCCCCTGCCTTCCTGCTCATCCTGCTGACGACGCTGACGCTGCTGCCGCTCATGCACAGCCGGCTCGGCATCGATCGCGCCATGCAAGACAATCTGTAATGTGACCCTATGGATGGAACTACGTTAATTTCGTTCGACCAGGTTGAAAAACGCTACGGCACGACCGAGGCGGTGCGCGCCGTCTCCTTTGCGGTGGAGCGGGGATCGCTCGTCGCACTGCTCGGTCCCAGCGGCTGCGGCAAGACGACGACGCTGCGTCTCATCGCCGGGCTTGAGGCGCCCGACGCCGGCCGCATCTGGCTCGACGGGCGCACCGTTGCGGGCAAGGGCGCGTGGGTGGCGCCCGATGCGCGCCGCGTGGGCATGGTCTTCCAGGATGGCGCGCTTTTCCCGCATCTGACCGTGGCGCAGAACATTGCGTTTCCGCTCAACACGCGCAACGGTCGCGGCCGTGTCGAGGATCTGCTGGCGTTGGTGGGCATGCCCGGCTATGGCGAGCGTTTCCCACACCAGTTGTCGGGCGGGCAGCAGCAGCGCGTGGCCCTGGCGCGCGCGCTGGCGCCGCAGCCGTCGGTTGTGCTGCTCGACGAACCCTTCTCGCGCCTGGATGCCGCGTTGCGCGCCAGCCTGCGCGAGGAGGTGCGTGCAATCGTCAAACAAACCGGCGCCACGACCGTCTTCGTCACCCACGACCAGGAGGAGGCGCTGAGTATCGCCGATCGTGTCGTCGTCATGTTCGACGGCGAGGTGGCGCAGACCGGCACGCCGCAGGAGGTCTATACCCGGCCGGCGACGCGTGCGATCGCCACCTTCGTGGGCGAGGCCAACCTGCTGCGCGGCGAGGCGAATGGTCTCATGGCTGAGTGCGCGCTGGGGCGCATGATCCTGGCGACGCCGGCGCACGGTCCGGTCGACATCATGGTGCGGCCCGAGGCCATCGAACTGCGCGCCGTGCGCGACGGCGCCGCGCGCATCGAGCGCATCCGCTACTTTGGCCACGACCAGGCGATCCAGCTCTGCCTGCGCGACGGCTCGCAACTGGATGTGCGCAGCCTGCCGCGCCCCGATCTGACCGCAGGCCAGCAGGTCGACCTCTTTGTGCGCGGCGTCGTCGTGGCGTATCCTAGATAGGCTGGCGGCTGGGAAGAATTTCACCGCATAGGCCGCGGAGAATCGCATAGATTTCCAGATAAATTCCGTGCTGCGTGCGCGAATGACGGCGTCGGGCTGCCGGGGAGTGGAGCATGAAGATCCTGGTCGAAACGGGGATAGTCGGCGAGATTCCGGTGCTGTCTGCGGCGCCGGCCGAGGCAAACACGCTGCCTGTCGTTTTCTACATCTGCGGCTACGGCAGCAACAAGGAGAGCGGCCTGTCCATTGCTTACCAGTTGGCGCGTGCCGGCTTCTTCGTCGTAAGCTTCGATCCGTGGCTGCACGGCGAGCGCTTCGACGAGCGCATCTTCCGCGCGGCGGAGCCCGAGTTTGGCGGCATCTACCCGCCCGAGACGGGGCTGGACATCGGCTACGTTTTTTACCAGGTGATCCATCGCTGTCTTGCCGATGTGCAGACGCTGATCGCGCATTATGCCAGCGACCCGCGTGCCGACGTCACCCGCTGCGGCGTCACGGGCCACTCCATGGGCGCCTACGCCAGTTTTCTCGTCTTTGCCAACCTGCCACAGATGCTAGCGGCCGTACCGATGATGGGGATCCCCAGCTTTGACCGGCGCTGGCAGGATATTTTGGACGAGTGCAGCTACTCGAACGCCGAGTGGGCGGCGGCAATTGCGGCACTGCCGGAGGAGACGCAGGCACGCAGCACGTTCATCCGCGCCATCGATCCCCAACCGCTGCTGGCGTCAGCCGCACCGCGCGCCCTGCTCGTCATGAACGGCGACTTCGACTCCGACCAGCCCAAGTCCTACTCGATTTACACCTATCGTGCGCTGCGCGAGGCATGGGCCGAGAATCCGGCCAACCTTACGCTGGCCATTTATCCCGCCGGGCATGTGGTGAACGATATGATGGAGCGCGATTTGGTACAGTGGTTTGGCCGTCATCTCAGGGCATAAGCGGCGAACCATTCCCTCCTTCCTGCCCGAAAACCCAATATTGCATTCTCTGCGGCGCAAACTGAAAGTAATTTGTAAACTTTCGGCGTAAGCATGCGTGCTATGATGGTGACGAGACGAAAGATAACTGTACGCGCTGCCCCAGGCCCGTCCTGATCCCACCGCTGCCCACTGCTGCCCATCCAGACTCCCAAACGGTATCGCGTGCAGATCGACACGCACACAGGTGCAGAAGACATCCCATTTTCGAACCGGATGAGATTATGCAATTGAATAGGATTCGCCGAACAGGAAGGCACTCGGCTGTGCTCTTCCTGCTGGTAACTGCCATAATTCTGGCCGCAGGCTTCCTTTCGGCTACGGTGTCAACCGTCAGCGGGGAACCGGCGGCACAGGCGCGCACGACACCAACCGCCGCGCGCACACCAGCGGCAACGCCGACGCCGGGCCGCGCCCAGTCTACAGCAACGCCCGCCCCTACGAGCCAATCGTCAGCAGCGGCGGAGTTTGACGGCATTCCGGTTGGCTTTACCGAGGAGGGATGGCCGTATATCGGCGATCCCGAAGCGCCTGTCACGCTGCACGAGTATAGCGACTACCTGTGCCCCTTCTGCGGTCGCCATTTCCAGACAACGTACCCGCTGCTCCTCGACGAGTATGTAGCGACCGGCCAGGTCCGTCTGGTCTTCCATGACTTCCCAATTCCTTCGCTGCACCCGACCGCGCCGATCGGCCATCAGGCTGCGCTGTGTGTGGCCGAGCAATGGCCGGCGCTCTTCTGGGCAATGCACGATGCCCTGTTTGCACGGCAGAGCGAATGGAACCAGTTGGGCGATCCCACCGCTTTCGTCGGCGCGCTGGCCGAGGAGATCGGCGCCGACGCCGACGTGTATGCCGACTGCATGACAGCGGGACGCACTGGCGATATGGTCGATGCCGGCATGGCGGACGGCGACGCGCTGGGTTTCAACGCAACGCCCAGCTTCCGCCTGGAGCGCCCGGCCGACGGCTACACCTATGACATCATCGGCGCGTACCCCATCGAGCGCTTCCGGGAGGTGATCGACGCCGTGCTGGCCGGCGAGGAAGCGCCCGCCGAGCCGACGCCCGAACCGCCCACGCTGCCCTACTGGGCCGACGAGGGGCTGGCGCCCGACCCGGAACGCCCCGGCTTCACGCTGGCCGGCGACCCGTACAAGGGGAGCGAGGACGCCGCGCTGACGATCGTGGAGTTCAGCGATTTTCAGTGTCCGGCGTGTGCGACGCATGCGCTGGAGGTGCAGCCGGCAGTAGATACCGAGTTGATCGACACCGGGCAGGTACGCTGGGTTTTCAAGAATCTCCCGCTGCGCGCCCATGCCCAGGCATTTGCGGCGGCAACCGCTGCTGAGTGCGCAGGCGACCAGGGAATGTTCTGGCCCATGCACGATTTGCTATTTGATCGTCAGGATGAGTGGAGTACCGATGACGTTGATACGCAATTAGCCATATTGGCAGCAGAACTTGACCTGGATGTGGAACCTTTCACCGCATGTACGGCCAGCCGAAAGGCACTGGAACGTGTTCTGCCGGATCTATACGATGCAGAAGGCATTGTCAGTAATACCCCGACATTTGTGTTTCTTGACGGCAATTCCGGCGCGATCTATCAGGGCGCTCGCGATGCTGACACCTTTGTCGGACTAGTTGAGCGCTTTATCGATACCCTTGATAGCCAGGAGACATTACCATGAACGCTGTACAGTACAGACAATCGGGCGGAGAGTTTGGCGTAGGGCGCAAGGTGGTACTTGCCACCATTTTCTTTGCTGCCCTCGCGGTGCTGTTTGTCACCACGTCTGGTGTAGCCTCTGCGCAGACATGCGTGGATGATCTTACCGGCGTCCGCAACAACTGCACGGCGAACGACGTGAGTTTCGGTCAGATCGATGTACTGGATGCAGTCACGCCGACCTGCGCTTTCGAAGGTCAGGTTATCACCGTGACTCTGCGCACGCGCGTCATCGCCAATGCCTCTGAGCGGTACGACATCGGTTTGTTTATTGCCGAGGATGGTGGAGATGCTCGCACGGGGGCGTGCTTCCATGACTACCTTCGCCCGGTCTCCAACAGCACAACCTATTCAGCCACCAGCGGCGTCGGCCCGTTTTATAACGCGGAATTGACCGATCCTGCCGATGTTTGCGGCGACCTTGAGCAGGGAGTTTTGAACGTCTACGATCTCCAGCCGATTCAGGTCGTCTGCCGTGATTCCGATAACGACGGGTTCCTGGATGTTGGGTCGGTTATCAGTTGGGACAACACGAGCGGCAACACCTGTGCAAGTGCCGCCAATGCGGTTCCGAACACCAAAGCCAAATGCCTGGCCGTGCCGGCACTGCGAATCCCAATCTCAGTACCGGGCGGCGCTCTTGACATCGTCAAGCTCCCGATTACGCCGACAGTCAATGCTGGCCAGCAAGTGGGATTTGCAATTCGGGTAACCAACACGGTGACGGGTGGCAACATTCAGAGCGTGCGGTTGACCGATACGCTGCCTTCCGGCATCACCTGGGCAATTGGCGCGGGTAGCGATCCTGGCTGCTCGATTGCAAACGTCTCCGGGGCACAACAGCTACAGTGTAGCTATCCTTCGATGAATAACACGGGTCAGACGCGACAAACCCGCGTAGTGCGCGTGCTGGGAACATCGTCAATTGCCCAGTGTCCGGTGATCCTCAATCGTGTCGATGCAACATGGGTAAGCGTGTCTGGCCAGGGAAGCAACCAGGTATTGACGCCTGGGCAGGGATCGGCCTTTGCGCAGGTCAATGTGCTGTGCAGTTCGATCGAAGTAGACAAGCAAACTGTACCTGGCGGCGCCACCGAGTCCTTCAATTTTGAGTTGCGACAGAATGGCAGGTTGCTCGAACAATTCAGCCTGACTGACGCAGCCACGCCGTACCTGATTTTCCCGTTGACGCCTACAATCACCTATTCGGTTACGGAAGCAACGCCGAGCGGCTGGAGCCTGATCAGCCAAACTTGTAGCGACGGTTATGCCCCAAGTAGCATCACGCCACAGGGGGGCAACACCGTAAGCTGCACGTTCATCAACGAGCGACAGACGGGAACCATCATCATCAACAAGACGGCTCAGGGCGGAGACGCAACATTTGACTTCACTGGGCCAGGTGGCAACTTAGGTTCCAACTTCCAACTCACGACGACGAACGGCAGTGCCAGCGTCACATTCAACAATGTTCCCACGGGCGCCTACAGCGTGGCGGAAGATGTGAATGCATTGCCCACCGGCTGGGATTTCACCGGACTGGCCTGTTCCGATCCTTCGACGGATACTAGTGTCACAGGTGCAACTGCCTCAATCCAGGTGGGCTACAACGAGACTGTGAACTGTACCTTTACCAACACCCGGCGCGGTAGCATCACCGTCACCAAGACCGTGGACTTTAACGGCTTTGGGAATGATCCTACTGTCGTGAACCAACTGTACACAATCTGTGTCGAAGGTGCTTCGGTCAGTTATCCCGCGAACTGTCAGGACTTCTCAGCGGGTCAATCCAGAAGCTTTGGCAACCTGCTGCCCGGTGATTATCTGGTCTACGAGACTGCACCGACGGCCAATGAAGGTTGGATGATCACGGTGTCCGACGGAACCCCAACCGTACTTCCTGGTGAGGACACGCCTGTGACGGTCAGCAACAAGCCGATTCAGGGTGAGATTCTCATCATCAAGACTGTGAACCCGCGCTTTGTTCGGGAGTTCGAGTGGGCGATCACCAAGACGGTGGATCCGCCGACGCTTGACCTATTTGTGGGTGACACAGGGGATATCTCGTACACTTTGGACATCGTGCGATCGATTCGTCAGGATCGCGACTTTGCCATCAGCGGTACCGTAGCGATCAGCAACCCTTCGGCGCTGCCAGTCTGGATCAACCAGCCTGTAGATGAGCTGTCGGTAGGAGGCGCGGTTGCACTGGACTGCGGCTTCGCGACGTGGCCGCAGAGGATCAACGCCGGCGCCGAGATACTTTGCACATATGATACGCCGATGGCTGGAACTTTCACGCCGGCCGATACCATCACGAACAGCGTGTCGGTGTCACTGACCAACAGCACGCTCTACACACAAGCTGTGCCGTTCAACTTCACCCAACCGGCAACCTTGATCGACGAGGAGGTTACCGTCGTCGATCCGATTGGCGGTCTGGCAGAGCAGACGGTTTCGGGCAACCTGTTGCTTACCTACCCTGGCAGTCCCACCTGCGATACATTTGGCGACTGGCAGAATGGGGGCAACACCGGCAGCTATCAGATCGTAAACACAGCCACCTTGAGCGGGACGCTGGTCGACAGATCCGATAGTGCGACGGTGACGGTCAACTGCTATCGCCTCGGCGTCAGCAAGACCGCCCAGCCCTCATATACCCTGACATCTACGTGGGACATCACCAAGACGGTCAGCGATCCTACCGTTGACATCTTTGCCGGTGATAGCCAGGATGTGACCTATACGGTCTCCGTGACCAACACCGGTGCGTACAGTGGTTCGTGGGTTGTGGATGGCACCATCACCATCTCGAATCCAGCGCCGCTGGCGGCCAATCTCTCTTCGATCCAGGATCTGCTGAACAGCGCGTATCCAGGCACGATCTCCAATTGTTCGCCATCTGGCACAGCCATCGCGCCATTCGGCCAGGTTACCTGCGACTATTCGATCGACCTGAGTGGCGCAGGCGCCATTGACGGCACCAACGTCGCCAGCGCCGTGCTCGTCAACAACGATGGCAGCACGACGAGTTTCTCCGGCTCGCAAAGTGTTGACTTTGCCACCGCCCAGGTTACGCCGGACAACGAAAGTGTCGACGTCGATGACTCCTTTGCCGGGCCGCTGGGCTCCTTCTCGACCACCAGGGCGACTACCTATACGCGAACGTTGGATTGTGCCAGCGTAACCGGCTATGTCGATGGGTCGGCCTCGACAGTGCTCGGCAACACTGCATCGATTGTCCAGACCGGACAGAGTGACAGCGAGGATGTGGTGCTGACGTGCTATATCCCGTCGGTTAGCAAGGACGCGACACCTTCGTACACGCTCACCTATACCTGGCAGCTCGACAAGGTCGTCTATCCACCGACCGTGGATCTCTTCGACGGTGCCAACGCGACCTTGAACTACACGGTGACGGCCACGCGCGACAATGGCACGCCCGGCACTTGGGGCGTGACGGGTGTCATCTCGGTCACCAACCCGCACCCGGTTGATTCCATTGCACTCACCGGCGCCGTCGTTGACGTCATCGAAGGTGGCGTCAATGCGAGCGTGAGTTGTCCGGCAAGTGTTGGCCCCGGCGCTACCGTGACGTGCACGTACAACGCGTTGCTTCCCAACAATACGACGCGGCAGAACACGGCGACACTGACCCTGTTTGGCATTGACTATCCGGCCTATGCTGACATCGACTTTGCCGGTGTTCTACCGACCGAAGTGAATGCAAGCCTCACAGTAAATGATGACTACAGTCAAGCGGGCAGCCCCTGGACTTTCACCGCATCGTCGGCCCCGGAGACCTATAGTCGCTCGGTCGACTGTAGCAATTTCACGGAGCAGAGCTACACAAACGGTGTGGCCGGCACGACCGTCACCAACACGGCCAGCGCAACCCAACAAAGTGGCGAACAACTCAGCCAGAGTGCGAACGTCGCCCTGACCTGCTATCGCCCCAGTGTGAGCAAGACCGCGGTGCCAAGCCACGTCATCACCTACACGTGGGACATCACCAAGACGGCCGATGTTGCGCAAGTTGACCTCTTTGACGGCGACGGCCAGACTGTGAACTACACCATCGAGGCCGTCAGGGATGGCGGAACACCCGGGAGCTGGAGTGCGAGTGGCACCGTCACCATCGTCAATCCCAACCCGTCCGAGACGATTCCGGTTTCGGCCGTGGCTGACGAACTGAGCGGGGGATTCGGCGCAGTGGCGCTCGATTGTAGCGGCGCAACCGTAGTTCCGGCCGCAAGCAACGGCAACCCTGGCAGCCTGGCCTGTTCCTACGCAGTCACGCTGCCGGACGGAAGCAGCAGGACGAACACGGCAACTGTGACGCTCTACGGACGAAGCTATAGCGGCACGGCCGACGTCGTCTTCAATCCGAACGCAGCGAACACGGTCAACGACAGCCTGACTGTTACCGACACGATTGCCGGTCCGTGGACATTCGGCACCAGCGGCAGCCAGTCCTATGGCCGCCCACTCACTTGTGCGGATGTCTTTGGCCAGGTGGACTATGGCAGCGATGGGCAAATCAGCACAGACCTGCCCAACACGGCTGTCGGTCGCGGCGACAATGACGTGCTGCTCGACCAGGACAGCGAAACGGTCACGCTTACCTGTTACCGGCCCCTGGTCAGCAAGGACGCAACGACAAGCTATACGCGTACCTTCGACTGGACGGTGAGCAAGGTCGTCGCACCGTCACGCCTCGACCTCTTCGACGGCGAGACGGCGACCGTGACCTACACGATCGATGTTGTGAAACTGCCGGGCGCGGACAGCGCATTCAGCGTGGCCGGCGTCATCTCAATCACCAACCCGCACCCGACGCAGCCGGCGACCTTCGCCGTGGCGGACGTTTTGCCCGGCGACTTGGACGCGACGGTCGACTGCGGCAGCGGTGCCACGTCTGTGACGGTCGGCGCAGGCGCGACCGCAACGTGCACGTACAGCGCGACGCCGACTGCCTTCATCAGTGGAACGAACGTTGCCACGGCGACGATGCAGACCGATGCCGGCCCGCGCAGCTACACGGGCGAGGCAGCGGTCAGTTTCGACGTCAACAATCCGCCGACGGTCATCGACAATCAGGTCGGTATCAACGACACGAATGCGGCCTTCGGCGGTCCGGTGACGACCTCTACAACCTTCAACAGGGAGTACACGGTCGACTACGGCTGCCAGAACGTTGACTTCAGCCAGAGCACGACGGTCTACCAGCAAAGGCTCAACACGGTTACTGTTGACAAGACAGTAGACGCCAGCGACACGGCGACAGTCGACCTCTACTGCTATCGCCCCACCGTCACCAAGACGGCCCAGGGTGCCTATGGCGAAACCTACGACTGGACGCTCGTCAAGAGCGCGGATCCGGCGCGCCTCGACCTCTTCGAGGGTGAGAGCCAGGTCGTCACCTACACGATCGACGCCGTGAAGACGCTCGTATCGCAGGCGGACTTCGTCGTCAGTGGCGGCATCGCAATCTCGAATCCGAACCCGGCGCGCAGCCTGTCGCTCACGAGCGTCGTCGATCAACTCAACACGGGCCAGACATTGCCCAATAACTGCGCTGCGAGCGTACCGGCCGGACAGATTCTGAATTGCAGCTACGGCGGCTCGGTCACCAGTGTCAATGCCACGAGCGTTGTCACGAACACTGCCACAATCACCACAGCGGCCGGCCGATCGTACGCCAGTGCGCCGCAGAGCGTGGACTTCGGCCAGGTGCAGCCATCAACGCTCTACAACTCCGTCACGATCGAGGACACACAGACCCCGCAAACGTGGCAGATGTCGGCCTCGGGGCCCATCAGCTACACGCTGGTGCAGGGCTGTGCCAACGTCGCCTTTGCCGGCGACAGCACGACCTACAATGCCACACTCGCCAATACGGCAAGCGTGCGCGAACTGGTTGGCCGCACTTCGACGGCGACGGTCGATCTGAACTGCTACCGGCTGAGGGTCAACAAGGACGCCAGCACCTCCTTCACGCGCCAGTACTTCTGGGACATCGCCAAGACAGTTGAGCCGGCGACGTGGGATATCTTCGTGGGCGACCAGGTCACCTCGACCTACACGGTAACCGCCTCCATTGTCGGCCAGCAAGATAGCGCCTGGCAGGTTGATGGTTCTATTACCATCTCCAACCCGGCGCCCATGTCCGCCACGGTGACCAGCGTCGTCGACGTGCTGCCCAATGGCGTCAATGCGACGGTGAACTGTGCGCAAGGCGGCACCTTGGGACCGAACAGTTCTGTGACGTGCAGCTACAGTGGCCTGCCCGGCGGCGTCATCGACGGCAACAACGTGGCAACGGTCACGCTGCAAACGAGCGCAGGCAGCAACGAGTACGCCGGTACGGCGCCGGTGGTCTTCGGCGCCCCGACGACCGAACTCAGCAAAACCGTCGACGTGACGGACAATCGGGTTGGTCCGCTTGGCGCCTTCAGTAACGGCCAGTCCAAGAGCTACCCGACCAACTTCTCGTGCGCAAACGTCGTCTTTGGCGAAGGCGCAACCAGCGCTGGATACACGTACGACAACACCGCTGCGATCGACGGCACGGCGGCCTTCGCCAATGCCAGCGTCAGCGTGACCTGCTGGAAGCCGCCGGTCGTCAAGACGGCCAACACGAGCTACAACCGGGTCTTTGACTACGACATTGTGAAGACCGCTGATCCGCTGGAGCAGACGATCTACTTCACCGACACAGCTACCTTCGGCTACACGTTGCAGGTGACGAAGTTCGTCAAGGAAGAGAACGGCTTTGCTGTGGGCGGTACGATCGTCATCGCCAACCCCGCGCCCATCGACGCCAACCTTGCGACCATCGAAGATATCCTGCCCGATGCTGCGAACATGACGATTGCATGTTCACCGGATGACACTGCACCCTACACGGTGCCGGCCGGTGGCCAGTTGATCTGTACCTACAGCGCCGGATTGCCCGACAAGAGCTTGCGTATCAACGAAGCCAGGGTGACCATGACCAATGGCACCGTGGTCAGCGATACGGCGGATGTCAACTTCGACCAGGCGGTCGTGAAGCCGATCAACGATTCGGCCAATATTACTGATACCTACTTCAGCCAGGTCTGGACCGTTGGCGATAGCACGCAGACCAACTACAGCCAGAGCTTCACCTGTGAGGGAGCTACCTTTGACGAGCAAAGCGGCTTCTTCCGCAAGGTGCTGACCAATGTGGCGGCGGTGCTGCTGCCGGGCGGCGATACGGACTCGGCAACGGTGACGCTCAACTGTTACCAGCTTGGCCTCGTGGTCCAGAAGACCGCAACGCCAACTGAACTGCCCGAACCCGGCGGTGAATTCACCTTCGAAGTGGTTGTCGTCAACAACAGTCCCATGCCGGTCACGGTGACATCTATCAACGATAGCGTCTACGGCGACCTGACGCAGGTGACCGGACGCATGACCGGTACGACCTGCGCCCTGCCGCAGACGCCCCTGGCGGCCAATGGTGGCCAGTATAGTTGTAGCTTCACGGCGAATGTCACGGGGCAGCCCGGCTTCTCAGAGACCGATGTCGTCACTGTCTTCGGCCAGGATGGCGAAGGTAATACCGTGTCGTCCAGCGACGACGCCACCGTCACGCTGACCGATACCCCGGCCTCCATCGCCGTGTCCAAGACGGCCAACGTCACCTCGCTGCCCTTCCCGGGCGGCCTGGCCACCTTCACCGTCGCCGCGCAGAATACGTCGGCCGTCGACGCCGTCACGCTGGAGGCGATCACCGACACGGTCTACGGCAACGTCACGCAGGTGACGGGCAACATGGTCGCCACGACCTGTGTCGTGCCGCAGAACCTGGCCGCGGGTGAGACCTATAGCTGCACCTTCACCGTCAATCTCACTATTCCGGCCGATGCCACTACCAACTTCGTCGAGACCAATGTCGTGACGGTCACCGGCACCGGCGACGACGGCGACGGCGTCGAGGGTAGCGACGACGAGACCGTTACCGTGATCGTGGCGCCCACGGCCACCATCGGCGACCGCGTCTTCGTCGACATCAATCCGGATGGCGCCAACTCGGCCGAGAAGGTGGCCGGCAACCAGCAGCAGGACTTCGCCAACGGCCAGCCCGTCGAGAGCAACGTCGCCGGTATCGACGTGCTGCTCTTTGCGGCAGACGGTACGCTCATCGCCCAGACGCAGACGGACGCCAACGGCGACTATCAATTCACCGATGTGCCGCCCGGCGACTACTACGTGGTCTTTGTCAACAACAGCTTCCAGGGCGTCTGGACTTCCTACAATGCGCAGATCGCCGACGACGTCAACAGCGACGTCGACCCGACCCTGCCGTTGGATGCCCAAGTGCAGAGCGTGATCGACAACATCTTCGGCCCTGACGCCGAGGCCGCTCGCACGCCGACCTTCACCATTCAGCCTGGGCAGACCTACCTGGACGTGGACGCCGGCCTCATCGACCTCTCGGGCGTCGGTTCCGTGGATATCAGCGGCTTGGTCTGGTTCGATGTCAATCGCGACGGGATCCGCCAGCCGGAGGAAGTACAGCGCGTGCCCGGAATCCTGGTCGAGTTGTACAAGGTCGACAGTTCGCAGCCTGATGGCATCGCCAAGGTCGACAGTATGACCACGCTGGCCGACGGCTCCTATGCCTTCACGGGTCTCGATGCGGGCGTCTACTTCATCAAGGTGACCGTGCCCAACAATCGCATCAGCCCGCAGGATGCCGGCAGCGACGACAACATCGACAGCGACGTCGATCCGCTGACCGGCGAAAGCCAGCCGGTGCTGCTCACCAGCGTCGAGGCCACACTTGACATTGGCGTGCACCAGATCCCGACCGCACTCGATCCGGGTGACGAGCCGTTCGTCGGTACGGCACGGCTCTACCTGCCGGCCGTGCAGCGGTAGACGAAGCAACGCCGGGGCAAAGTGCCTCGATCGTGACACAAACAGGAAGGGGGCTGTCCACCAGGGCAGCCCCCTTCTTGATTCCTTCTCTCATGTTGTGCTACGGTTGGGTGCCTCTACGCCGCGCTTTCGCTGGTGATCTCGCCGGCCGCCTGCTTGCGACCAAACAGGAAGTAGCTGATCGGGCCGATCCAGTTGACAAAGGCAAAGACGGCCCACAACCCCTTGCGCCCGCGGATCTCTTCGGCAGGCCGGCGGCGGATGTCGACGAGCGCGGCAACGAGCAGGGTTACCTGCACGATGCCGGCAACGATCGAACCGGCCTTCTGCGCCGGCGAGAATTCGTTCCACTTCTTCTTCTGACCCATGATTCTCTCCTCACATTCAAGGCAGCCCCGATGGCCCCTGATGATTACGCCTGACTTATGAATCCATCGCTGCCCACCGCAGCACCGATTCGGCTTCTGTTCTCAGCATACACCCATTTTGTGGAAAACTCACCGACCAGCGGTCAAGCGCGTACTTGGCCAAACGGACAGGTGGCGCGTGGTGGTAGAATAGGACGGAGCGCCACCCATTCGCTGTGGCGACGAAAACCCACGTACAGGAGACCCACCATGCGCATCGCCCTTGGCGGCATCGCCATCGAAAGCTGCACTTTCTCGCCGCTGCCCAGCCGGCTGAGCGACTTCACCATCCGCCGCGGCGCCGAGTTTCTCGACCGCTATCCCTTCCTCGCAAACTACGCGGGCCGGGCCGAGTTCGTGCCGCTGCTCTATGCCCGTGCGTTGCCCGGTGGTTCCGTGGAGCCGGAAGCGTACGCCGCAATGAAAGGCGAGTATCTCGATCTGTTGCGCGCCAACGGACCGTGGGACGGCGTCTATCTCGACTTTCATGGCGCGATGAATGTGCGCGGTATGGACGACGCCGAGGGCGACTGGGTCGTCGCGGTGCGTGAGGTCGTCGGGCCGCAGTGCCTGCTCGCCGCCAGCTTTGATCTGCACGGCAACATTTCGGAGCGCGAGGCCGCCACGCTCGACATGCTCACCGCCTACCGCACCGCGCCGCACGTGGATGTCGTCGAGACGCGCGAGAAGGCGCTGCGCATGCTGCTCGACTGTCTCGACAACAACATCCGTCCCAAGCGCGTCTGGATTCCCATCCCGGTTGTGCTGCCCGGCGAGAAGACGAGCACGGAATGGGCGCCGGGTGACCGCCTCTACGCCGCGCTGGCCGAGAGCGACGGCGCGCCGGGGCTGCTCGACATCTCGCTGCTGGTGGGCTATGTCTGGGCGGACGAGCCGCGCGCGAGCGCCACGGTCATCGCCACGGGCACCGACCGCGCCGTGCTGGCACGCGAAGCGCAGAAGGTCGCCCAGCGCTACTGGGACGCGCGCCACGAATTCCAGTTTGGCGTGCCGGCCGGCTCCATCGACGAGTGTATCGACTGGGCGCTGGCCGCGCCGGAAGCGTGCGTCTTCATCAGCGATTCGGGCGACAATCCCACGGCAGGCGGCGCGGGTGACACGAATGTGGCCCTGGCCGCCTTGCTGGCGCACAACGTTCCGTCGGCGGTCATCGCCTCCATCGCCGATGCGCCGGCCATCGAGACCATGCTGGCGGCGGGCGTCGGCGCAGAAGTCGAGGTGGCGCTGGGCGGCAAGCTGGATCCGATCACGTGCCAGCCGCTGTCCGTGCGCGGCGTCGTGCGCCACCTGGCGCCGGGCGAGAACACCGAGGCGGTGCTGCAAGTCGGTGGCGTGCATGTCATCGTCACGGCGCGGCGGCGACCATACCATTTTGTGGCCGACATGCGGCGGCTGGGGCTGGATCCGCTGGCGCACAAGATCGTCGTCATCAAGATTGGCTATCTGGAGCCGGACCTCAAGCGCCACGCACCGCGTGCCTTCCTGGCGCTGACGCCCGGCGCTGTCGACCAGGCCATCGAACGGCTGCCCTTCCAGCGCGTGCGCCGGCCGCTCTTCCCGCTGGACAAGGAGATGACGTGGTCGGCGGGAGGGGAATAGAACGCGGATTTGGCGGATACACGCGGATTAAATTTCCGATCTGGCTTGGCAGCGATGAGGCCAAAGAGTCAATGAGTAGCGGTTGGAGATCGACAGATGCAGATGCCTGCGACAGCTTTGCCGTTGGGCAGGCAGTGTGCGAAGATTGCGAGTTATGAGCCAACCAGTGTCACCGATCAAGCCCGAAATCATGAGCCCGGCCGGCTATTGGCCGCAACTCAACGCCGCCATTGAGGCTGGCGCCGATGCCGTCTACTTCGGGCTGAAACATTTCACCGCGCGCGCCAAGGTCGGCTTCTCGCTCGAAGAGTTGCCCGAAGTGATGCGTACGCTGCACCGGCGCGGCGTGAAGGGCTACGTCACCTTCAACACGCTCGTCTTCGACCACGAACTGGAGGAAGCGGCGCGCTCGATTGCGGCGATCGCCGCGGCCGGCGCCGATGCGTTTATCGTGCAGGATGTGGGCATCGCCCAGCTTGTGCACCGCATCGCGCCCGGCGCCGAGGTGCACGGCAGCACACAGATGAGCATCACCAGCGCCGAGGGCATCGCGTTGGCCCAGCAGTTTGGCGTGTCACGCGTCGTGCTGGCGCGCGAACTCTCGCTGGACGAGGTGCGCGCCATCCGCGCCGCCACCGACTGCGAACTGGAGATGTTCGTCCACGGCGCGCTGTGCGTCTCCTATTCGGGGCAGTGCTTCTCCTCCGAGGCGTGGGGCGGGCGCAGCGCCAACCGCGGCCAATGCGCGCAGGCGTGCCGGCTGCCCTACGACCTGATCGTCGACGACGAGCGCAAGCCGCTGGGCGATGCGCGCTACCTCCTCTCGCCCGGCGACCTCTACGCGCTGCAGCAGATGCCGGAGATCGTGCGCATCGGCGTGCACGCGCTCAAGATCGAGGGGCGCTACAAGGATGCCGACTACGTGGCGCTGACCACGGCGGCCTACCGCCAGGCCGTCGACGAGGCGTGGGCGGGGCTGCCGCTCAGCATCACGCCGCGCCAGGAAGTGCAACTGGAGCAGGTCTACTCGCGCGGGCTTGGCCCGTACTTCGTTGCCGGCACCGACCACCAGGCGGTCGTGCGCGGCCGCTCGCCGCGCCACCGCGGCGTGTTGATGGGCCGGGTGACGCGCGTGCTGGCGGGTCGCGTCTGGCTCGTGCCGGAGGCGAATGCCGCCGATGCGCCGCTCAAGCCGGGCGACGGCATCGTCTTCGACGCCGCGGACTGGCGTAGCCCCGAGGAGCCGGAGGAGGGCGGCCGCGTCTATCATGTCACGCCGCAGCGCAGCGGTGCGCTGGAGCTTACCTTTGGCAACGGCGCGATCAACTTTGCGCGCATCCGCCCCGGCGACCTGCTGTGGCGCTCGCACGACCCGGAGTTGGACAAGGCGGTGCGCCTCTACACCGAGGCGGCGGCGCCCGTGCATCGCCAGCCGGTGACGGTCCATGTCACCGCGGTCGAAGGCGCGCCGCTGGTGACCGTCTGGTCCCTTGCCGGCCACCCTGACGTGACGGCGACGCTCTGGTCCGACGAGCCGCTGGGGCAGGCGACACAGCGCGCGGTCGATGTCGCGTATCTGCGCGAGCAGCTTGGCCGCCTCGGCGGCACGCCATATGAGTTGGCCGATCTCACTGCCGAGGTGAGTGGGCGCCCCTTTGCGCCCAGCTCGCTGCTCAACCAGCTTCGCCGCCAGGCCGTGGCGCAGCTTCAGGCACAGCAGGAAGCGCGTACCATCACCGTCAACGAGCCGCTGGCCGTTCTGGCCGAGGTGATGGGCAAGCGAAGAGAGGGAGACAAGGAGTGGGGGAGTGAGTTCCGCCCCTCGCCCCTCGCCCCTCGCCCTTCCACAATCACCAATCTCCAATCTCCAGTCTCTCAATCTCCTTCTCTCCACCTCCTCGTACGCACACCGGAGCAGCTCGACGCCGCGCTGACGATGCGGCCAGCCAGCATCACGCTCGACTACCTGGAACTCTACGGGCTGCGGACTTCGGTCGAGCGGGTGCAGGAAGCGGGGATCGCCGTGCGTGTGGCCAGCCCGCGCGTGCTCAAGCCCAACGAGCAGCGCATCGTCAACTTCCTGCTGCGGCTGGGCTGCCCCGTCCTGGTACGCTCGGCCGGGCTGCTGCACGCGCTGCGCGAAGCGCCCGACGCGCCGGAACTGATCGGCGATTTCAGCCTCAACGCCGCCAACGAGCTGACGGCGCGCACTTTCCTGGCCTTGGGCCTGGCGCGCCTCACGCCCACGCACGATCTCAACGCGGCGCAGGTGAGCGACCTGGCGCGGCGTCTCGGACCGGACGCGCTGGAAGTCATTGCCTACCAGCACCTGCCCGTCTTCCACACCGAGCATTGCGTTTTCTGCCGCTTCCTCTCCACCGGCACGAGCTACAAGGATTGCGGCCATCCCTGCGAGCAGCACAAGGTCGCGCTGCGCGACAGCGCCGGCCGCGAGCATCCTGTCATGGCCGATGTAGGTTGCCGCAATACCGTCTTCGGCGCCGAGGCGCAGGATGCCGGCGCGCATCTCGACGCGTGGCGGGCGGCCGGTATCCGCCACTACCGGCTGGAGTTCGTCCACGAGAGCGGGGAACAGGTGCGCCAGGTAAGTGAGGCGTTCCGTGCCGCGCTCGACGGCAGGCTGGCCGCGACGGAGTTGACGCGGCAGTTGCAGCGCATCGCGCCGCAGGGCGTCACCGAAGGCAGCCTCTTCGTGCCGCCGAATTACATGGAGATTCCGTTGATGGTGTAGTCGGCGATCAGATATGTACAGCCTGTAGCTTATATGCTACACTTCCACTATGAGCGAGGCGATCGTTGAGGTACTCGAGTATCTGACAACAGACGGGCGCAATCCGTTCCGTGAATGGCTGGAAGCGCTCAAGGATCGGGAGGCTCGCGCCAGGGTTCGAGTGCGTATCAACCGGATTCGCCTTGGCAACTTTGGCGACAGCAAGTCGGTTGGCGGTGGCATCAGCGAGTTGCGGATTCCATATGGCCCCGGATACCGCGTCTACTACGGCAGGCAAGGCGATGCGATCGTCCTTTTGCTCTGCGGAGGGGACAAGCGCACACAATCGCGAGACATCGACTTGGCTCAAGATCGCTGGCAAGACTATCTGCGGAGGTCGAAATGAACACAACAACGGCACGGTATGAAGAGGGATTGCGCCAGGCATTGGCCGACCCGGCGGAGGCAGCCGCGTATTTGGACGCAGCGCTGGCAGAAGGCGATATGGATGGCTTCCTTCTTGCATTGCGCGATGTGGCTGAGGCGCGTGGCATGAGCGAAGTCGCACGAAATGCAAAACTCAACCGCGAGAATCTCTATCGAATGCTGGCGTCGACGGGCAACCCGCAACTCTCCAGCTTGACGGCTCTCTTGCAAAGCCTTGGCCTGCGCCTTGCGGTTGAGGTCGGTAAGGCATAAACCTGACACAAAGGAGAGGGTTGGCTTGAACACATCCGCTTTGGTCAGCTTCCTCCAGGAACTGGCCGACAACAACAACAAGACCTGGTTCGACGCGCACCGGCCGCAATACCAGGCGCTGCGCCAGGAGTTCGCCGACCTGGTTGGCGCGGTGATTGCCGGTGTCGGCGCGGTGGACGAGGCTGTGCTGGGCTTGGACCCGGCGAAGTGCATGTTCCGCATCAACCGCGACGTGCGTTTTTCGCGCGACAAAAGCCCCTACAAGACGCAGTTCAGCGCCGCCATCGGCCCGCAGGGGCGCAGCACGAATCTGCCCGCCTACTACTTCCAAATTGACGCGGCGGGGAACCTCTTTCTCGGCGGCGGTCTCTACGCGCCCTCGCCGGAACAGCTTGCCAACGCGCGGCGCTTCATCGTGGCGCACCCGCAGCGGCTCGACGCGCTGTACGCCGACCGGGCCTTTCACGCCGCGTATGGCGCCATCGACGGCGAGATGTTGAAGCGGCCACCCGCCGGTTTTCCCGCCGACGCGCCGCACCTCGATGCGTTGAAGCTCAAGCAATACCTCGTCGGGCAGAGCTATGTCGTCCACGAAATTGCAGACGACGCGCTGGCCCCGCTGATCGTCGAGCGCTTTTCGGCTGCGGTGCCCTTCATCTTCTGGCTGCGCGAGGCGGTCGGCGCACCGGCCGGCAGCGACGGCCCCGATCCGCTGCCCATCGATATCTTCTGACACCCGCGTTTTCCACACACGAAAGGACCCTGCAATGGAGCATTCCTCCTCATCCGACATCGAGTTCCGCACCTCTGCCGAAATGGCCGGGCTGCCCTTTTCCGAGGCGGTGCGCGTCGGCAACCTGCTCTTCCTCTCCGGACAGCTTGGGCGTGACAACTCCGGCCGCGTCGTGCCGGGCGGTATTGCGGCCGAGACGCAACAGACCATGGAGAACATCAAGGCGGCGCTGGCGCGCCACGGATCGTCGCTCGACCGCGTCGTCAAGGCGACTGTCTTCCTGGCCGACATGGACGAGTGGGCGGAGATGAACCGCGTCTACGTCGCTTACTTTCCCGAGCACCTGCCGGCGCGCAGCGCGTTGGGCGCCAACGGCCTGGCCCTCGGCGCGCGCGTCGAAATCGAGTGCATCGCCGTCGTCGGATAGAACAATAGAACGCGGATTGCGCGGATCATGCGGATAAACGCGGAAACGGAAGGGTTTGTAAATCCGCGCTGATCCGCCCAATCCGCGTCATCCGCGTTCCATTTCCATACTTTTTCAAGGTAGCATCCTATGAACGAAGTCGTGATTGTCAGCGCGGTGCGGACGCCGATTGGGGCGATCCGTGGTGCGCTCTCCGCCGTGCGACCGGATGACTTGGCCGCGCTGGTGATTCAGGAGGCAGTGCAGCGCGCCGGTGTCGACGCCGCGCTGGTGGAAGAGGTCTACATGGGGTGCGCCAACCAGGCGGGCGAGGACAACCGCAACGTGGCGCGCATGGGATTGCTGCTGGCCGGGCTTCCTCACCACGTGGGCGGCGTGACCTTTAACCGCCTCTGCGCCAGCGGGCTCAATGCCGTCAACCAGGCGGCACGCGCGATTGCCTGTGGCGAGGGCGACATCTACGTGGCGGGTGGCGTCGAGAGCATGACGCGCGCGCCCTACTCGCTGCCCAAGAATCCAACCGGCTACGGCCCCTCGGGCAACATCACCGCTTTCGACACATCGCTGGGCTGGCGCTATCCCAACCCGCGCATGGAGGTGCTCTTCCCGCTGGAGGTCATGGGCGAGACGGCCGAGAATATCTACGAGCGCAGCCGGGACGGGCAGATTTCAGGTGGTGAGATCACACGGGAAGAGCAAGACCGCTTCGCCCTGCAAAGCCAGCAGCGCGCGGTCGATGCGCTCAACGCCGGCCGCTTTGAGCGCGAGATCGTGCCGGTCAGCGTGCCGCAGGGCAAGCGCGAACCGATCATTGTCGATGTCGACGAGTACCCGCGCTACAAGAAGACGGCAGCGGGCTACGAACTGGCCACGAGCATGGAGCAACTGGCCGCGCTCAAGCCGGCCTTTCGCAAGGGCGGCACCGTAACGGCGGGCAACGCCAGCGGGCTTAACGACGGCGCGGCCGCGTTGGTGCTCATGGCGCGGGCGAAGGCGGAGGCGCTGGGCATCAAGCCACTGGCGCGCTGGGTCGCCTCGGCGGCGGCGGGCGTGGATCCGCGCGTGATGGGGCTGGGGCCGGTCGATGCGACGCGCAAGGTGCTGGCACGCGCTGGCCTGACGCTGGGTGACATCGACCTGGCCGAACTCAACGAGGCCTTTGCCGTGCAGGCGCTGGCCGTGCTGCGCGAGCTGGGGCTGAGCGAGGCGATCACCAACGTCAACGGCGGCGCCATCGCATTGGGCCATCCGCTCGGCTGCTCGGGCGCGCGCATCCTGACCACGCTGATCCACGAGATGGAGCGTCGCGCCGCGGCCGGCGAGTCCATGCGCTATGGGCTGGCGACGCTCTGCGTGGGCGTCGGCCAGGGCGAGGCGACGATTATCGAGTTGGAAGAATAGATTTGACGCAAAGGCGCGGAGAGCGCAGAGACTCGCAGAGAGCAGAGAAGAACTTGTTCTTTTGCTTTTCTCGCTTTTTCTTCCTCTGCATCTCTGAGCCCCTGCGTCAAAGTGGTTACCTTGAAAGCAGAACAAGCATGAAACAAGTTCCAATCATCTCGGCGGCGGAGGCGGCGGCGCTGGTCAAAGCTGGCGACACGATCATGGGCGGCGGTTTCGGCATGACCGGCAACCCCGTGCACCTGCTCAATGCGCTGGCCGAAACCGGCACGCGCGACCTCACCTTTATCGGCAACAATGTGGGCGAGCCGGGGCTGGGCGGCGGCCGGCTGCTGCGCAACGGCCAGCTCAAGAAGGCGATCGGCTCGTTTTTCACCAGCAACCCCGAGGCGGTGCAGGCCGCGCAGAGCGGCGCGCTGGCCGTACAGTTGATCCCGCAAGGTTCGCTGGCTGAGGCGATCCGCGCCGGCGGAGCGGGGATCGGCGGCTTCTACACGCCGACCGCGGCCGGCACGGACATTGCCGCCGATGCCGAAGTCAAGCTCATCGACGGCAAGCCGTATGTGTTCGTGCCGGCCCTGCGCGCCAACGTGGCCTTTGTGCGGGCGTGGATCGCCGACACCGCCGGCAATCTCGTCTACCGCATGACCGAACAGAACTTCAACCGCGCAATGGCCACTGCCGCCGACCTGGTCATTGCCGAGGCCGAGCAGATTGTGCCGGTGGGCGAACTCGACCCGGATCGGATTCACACGCCGGGCTGCTATGTCGACTATCTGGTGCAGGCGCACGTGACGCTCGACGATCTCGGCTCATCGGCGTCGGTCAAGGGCGGCGCACGCAAGGTGAGCGAGTCGCGCATGAACATGGCGCGGCGCGCCTTTGCCGAACTGCGGCGGGGCGATGTCGTCAACCTGGGCATCGGCATCCCCACGCTGGTGGCCGACCTCATTCGTCCGGAGGACGGTATCATCATGCACACAGAGAACGGCATGTTGGGCGTCGGCCCTGCGCCGGAGGAAGGCGGCGCGCTGGAGTATCCGGTCAATGCCGGCAAGATTCCCGTAACCGCGCTGCCCGGCAGCAGCTACTTCGACAGTGCCGACTCCTTTGCCATGATCCGCGGCGGTCACATCGACGTAGCGATCATGGGCGGGCTGGAGGTGGACGAGCAGGCGAATCTCGCCAACTGGGCGGTGCCGGGCCAGCCGCTGCTGGGCGTGGGCGGCGCCATGGACCTGGCGGTGGGCGCCAAACGGTTGATCATCACCATGCAGCACACCAATCCCGACGGCAGCGCCAAGATCGTACCGGCGTGCACGCTACCCCTGACCGCGCACGGCGTCGTTGACATGGTCATCACCGACCTGGCCGTCTTCACCTTCGACGACGGCCGGCTCACACTGACCGAGCTCATGCCCGGCGCGACGCTTGACGACGTGCGCGCCAAGACCGCAGCGCGTTTCGCCGAGCGGCTGAACCAGTAGGAAGAAAGGAACCGCCGTGAACCTGCCCATTGCCCATATCGACGCGCTCTTTGCTGCCTGGGATCGGCCGGATTCGCCGGGCTGTGCGCTGGGCATTGTGCATGCGGGCGAACTGGTCTACGCGCGCGGCTATGGCATGGCCGACCTGGAGCATGGCGTGCCGATCACCCCGGCGACGGTCTTCGATATCGCGTCCATCTCCAAGCAGTTCACGGCGTGGTGCGTGTTGGCGCTGGCGGAAGAGGGACAACTGAGCCTCGACGACCCGATCCAGCGCTTCTGCCCGGAGGTGCCGGAATACGGCCAGCGCATCACGCTGCACCACCTGCTGCATCACACCAGCGGGCTGCGCGACTACCTCGGCATCTGGCCGGTCGCCGGCCTGCCCGATGCCAACGTCTTTCGGCGTGAGGATGTCTACGCCACCATTGCCCGGCAGAGGGAGCTCAACTTTGCGCCGGGCAGCGACTACATCTACTCCAACACGGGCTATTGGCTCCTGGGCGAGGTCGTGCAGCGAGTCAGTGGGCAGACCCTGCGCGAGTTCGCCCACGAGCAGGTCTTTGCGCCGCTGGGGATGGCCAGCACCCACTTCCACGACGACTTCACCGAGATCGAGCCGAACCGGGCGCTCGGCCACGCCCTGCGTGGCGACGGCAGCCTGCGGCTCGACCTGTCCTTCTGCGATCTCGTCGGCGACGGCGGAATCTACACCACGGTCGAGGATCTGGCGCGCTGGGATGCCGTTTTCTACGCGAGCCCGCTCGCCGGCGGCGATGCCTTGATCGCGCAGATGCACGTGCCGGGCCGGCTGGTCGATGGCAGCGCAATCAGCTATGCGCGTGGCCTGGTGATCGGCGCATACCGCGGGGCGCGGACGGTGAGTCACGGCGGTTCCTGGGCCGGCTATCGCAGCTCCCTGTTGCGTTTTCCGGACGAACGCTTCACTGTGATCTGTCTGGCCAATCTTGCCTCCATGGAACCGTGGAAGCTCGCGCATCAGGTCGCCGATCTGTGTCTGGGTAGCCGGCTGGGTCCGGCGACAAACATACCGGGCGGGGCGCCCGTTGCCGTGGGCGACGCAGCGTTCGCCGGCGTCTACCGCAATACGGCATGGGACGAACCGTTGACGCTGAGCTGGCAGGCAGAGGGGTTGCATCTCACCGCGCCGTGGTACGGGTTCGATGGCGTGCTGGCCGCCGCCGGGGAAGGCGCGTATGCCATTGCCGGCGAGACCGACCTGCGCGTCGAGATTGAGCCAGGGTCAGCGGATGACGCACCTGCCGCGGTCATCCATATCCAGGGCGAGCCGCCGCGCCGCTTTGCGCGCATCGCAACCGGGCCGGCAGAAGCGGTGCCGACGGAGGAGTACGTCGGCACCTATGCCTCGGTAGAAGCAAACACCGTCTATCACGTGCGCGTGGCGAATGGACATCTGTGGGTGCAGCGACCCGGCGCGCCGGATTCTCCGCTCATGCTGCTCGACGCCGATCTGTTTTCCCTGGATGACTGGGGGCTGCGCTTTGCGCGCAATGCAGCAGGCATGGTGGATAGCTTTGCGCTGACTGCGGAAGGTGCTTTCCGTCTGAACTTTACGCGGGTGGCCGGCGGCGGTGCAGCGTGACGCACCTGTTCCTCACAGATAGCCAAGAAAATTGGAGCGAACAACGATGACTTTGCACGAAAGTGACCGGCCTGCTGCCCTGCTGGCGCGGCTCGATGCCATCGGTCGGGCGCTGGAAGCAAGCGGCCACGGCATGGCGCTGCTGGGCCTGGGCTCCGTCGGGCTGGAACTGGAACGTCTCGACGCGTACTCGGATCTCGATTTCTTTGCCATCGTCGAGGCCGGGCACAAGGGTCGCTACATCGACAACCTGGATTGGCTGACCGCCGCGCCGATTGCCTACGCGTTTCGCAACACGGCCGATGGCTACAAGCTGCTCTACGAAGACGGCATCTTCTGCGAGTTTGCCGTCTTCGAGCCGCACGAATTGGCGCAGATTCCCTTTGCCGCCGGGCGCATCGTGTGGCAGCGGCCCGGTTTCGACGAGCGGCTGGCCGTGCCTGCCCGTACAGCGCCGGAGCCCGGAAGCTCATCTGACGAGTGGCTGGTGGGTGAGGCGGTGACTAACCTCTACGTGGGGTTGTGCCGCTACCAGCGTGGCGAAAAGCTGTCGGCGGCGCGCTTTATCCAGCAGTACGCGGTCGATCGTGTGCTCGACCTGGCGCCGCGCATGGAGCCGGCGCAGCCCGGCTACGTCGACGGCTTCACGCCGGAGCGGCGCTTCGAGCAGCGCTTCCCGCTTACCGCAGCCGCGTTGCCGTCGATGGTGCAGGGGTACGAACGCAGCCCGCAGTCGGCGCTGGCGATTCTCGCCTTTCTGGAGACGCACTTTCCCGTCAACGCGGCGATGGCGGCGCGTGTGCGCGAACTGGCAGAGGAAAAGGCGACGTGACGCGCTGGCAGTGGACGTGCGATGGCGTCGATTGGGACGAAGTCGAGGCGCTCTTTACCGCCGTCGAACTGGGCGGGCGCAAGGGCGACAAGCTGCGCCGCGCTTTTCTCGCCAGCCAGGTTGTGTGTTTCGTCTATGACGACGATATCCTCATCGGCGTCGCCCGCGCGCTCACCGACGGCGAATATCATGCGCTGATCTACGACGTGGCCGTGCACCCCGACTACCAGCGCGCCGGCATCGGCTCGGAGATGATGGCGCACCTGCTGGACCGGCTTCCGGTCTGGCGCGTCATGCTGGTCGCCGATGACGATGTGCAGGATTTCTACGCTCGCCTTGGATTTGCGCGCCACACTCAGGCCATGGCGCGCTTCGACTGGGACAACCTCTACGACGCTCCCGACGCCTGACCTATTCCAGCACTTTGTACATGAACGATGTCGGCGCCAGCCGCCCATCGGGGTTGCGCGCGTAGCCGGGTACGCTGCCGGTGAGCACATAGCCCAGCGCGAAATAGAGCATCTCGGCGGGTTCGCCACTCTGTGTGTCGAGCACGAGCAGCGTGCGGCCGGCTGCGCGCGCCTCCTGTTCCAGCGCGGCCATGAGCGCCGTGGCAACCCCGCGGCGGCGATACTCCGTGTGGACGAGCAGCTTCGCCACCTCGGCGCGGTGGTTGCCGTTGGGCCGCGTCTCCAGCGCGAGTTGCACGGTGCCGGCGATCGTGCCCCCGATTTCCGCCACCAACAGCCGGCGCTGTGCCGGGTCGAGGCCGGCGATGAGCGGCGCCCAGTAGCCCGCAGCATCGGTCGCCGAAAGCGGCGCCAGATAGCCGACCGATGCGCCGTTGTCGACCGCGTCCTGGAGGAGTTCGACAAGCCTGGGTTGGGTTGCCGATGCTGCGGCGCGCGACAAGACATGGATCGTGACGGCAGGCTGATTGTCGACTTTGGTTTGCATGGCTGGATTGTCCCCTGACCTTGGCGGCGCGTGCCGGAGCTGTTGCAAAGCAGGTATTTTAGCCGCGGCACCGCGGAGCTTCAAAGCGGACGTCGACGAGACAGCGTTTCCTGGGCCGGTACGTGGTTGGCGGGTGTGTAGCAACAGGATCCCCACCGCAAGGCCGGTGCGACCTGTCCGGTCGGCAGGGTCGCGATCCGGGCGTTGGACAGGGGCAATAGGCGCCCGCCGGTGCTATAACTGAGATGTCGACAATGTGGCAAACGACCTTATCCATTCAGGAGTAACGATATGAACATCCAGCGCAACCTCGCAATCATGGCTTTGCTCGTCTTGATGGCGGCCATACTTTCCGCCTGCTCATTTGGTGTCGTCGTCGGCTCGGGGCGCACCACGACGGAGACCCGCGCCGTGAGCGACTTTAGCGCGGTCGACTTCGCCTTCATCGGCGATCTGGCGATCACCCAGGGCAACGAAGAGTCGCTGACGATCACCGGCGACGACAACATCGTCCCGCTCATCCGCACGTCCGTGCGCGACGGCGTGTTGCACATCGATGCCAGCCCGGCCAACATCGGCCGCACGGTGATTCCCCTTCACTACGAGTTGACGGTCAAGGAGCTGAACGCCGTCAGCCTCTCCGGTCTCGGCAATATCGAGGTCGATTCGCTCGAAAGCCCGGACGTCAGCCTGGGATTGAGCGGAGCCGGTTCGCTCAACGTTGGCAACCTAGCGGCCAACAACCTGGCGGTCAACATGTCGGGGCTGGGCAGCGCCAACCTGGCGGGTGAGGTGAACAAGCAGGCGGTTAATGTCTCAGGCGCCGGCTCGTACTACGCGCGTGACCTGCGCTCGCAGGCCGCCGCGGTGCAGATCTCCGGGCTGGGCAGCGCCGAGGTCCAGGCGGTCGAGACGCTCGACGCCTCGATTTCCGGTGCCGGCAACATCAAGTATGCAGGCCGCCCACAGGTCACGCAGAACATCTCTGGCCTTGGTTCGATCGAGGCACTGGGTAACGACTGGTTTGCTCGATCCCAGCCCTGACGGTAGAGTGGCCCTGTCGCGCAGGCGGGGCCACTCATTTTTCACAAAGCGGGGGAGAAGCGATCTTGGATGACGTGTTTCTGCCGGGCCTGAAGCTCGGCGAGGCTTTCTACGCAGAGGCAGTGCGCCCGCTGCTGGATGAAACCTTCCCCGGTCTGCCTCACGCCGCCGCGCTCATCGGTAGCGGCTCGGAGATTCTCGGCTTCGACGACGAGATGTCGACCGATCATCACTACGGGCCGCGCGTCATGCTCTTCCTGGCCGATGACGCAGACCCGTCGCTACCGGATGCGATCCGCCAGATGCTGGCCGACCGGCTGCCCTATCGCTTCCGCGGCTACCCCACCAGCTTTACGGCGCCCAACCCGGATGACAATGGCGTGCAACTGCTGGAAGCGGTGGAGAGCGGGCCGGTGAACCATCGTGTCGAAATTTTCACGGTGCCAGAGTTCATGACCGGCTATCTGGGCATCGATCTCGCTCAGCCGCTCACGCCGGACGTATGGCTGGCGCTTCCGCAACAGCGTCTGCGCACGACCGTTGGCGGCGCCGTCTATCACGACGAGGTGGGTCTGGAGGCAGTGCGGCAGCGCCTCGCCTGGTACCCGCGTGATGTGTGGCTCTATCTGCTGGCGGCGGGCTGGGCGCGCATCGGGCAGGAGGAGCACCTCATGGGGCGCGCCGGGTATGCCGGCGACGAGATCGGCTCGGCGCTCATTGGCGCGCGGCTGGTGCGCGATGTCATGCGGCTCTGCTTTCTCATGGAGCGGACCTATGCGCCCTATCCCAAGTGGTTCGGGACGGCCTTCCGGCAGTTGGCGAGCGGCCCGGAACTCGCGCCGGTGCTGGAGCAGGCCCTGCACGCGCAAAGCTGGCAGGCACGCGAGGAGCACCTGGCGGCGGCCTATGAGACGCTGGGGCGGCTGCACAATCGGCTTGACCTGACCGAGCGGATGCCGGAACAGGTGCGCGACTTCTTCGGTCGTCCCTTCCGCGTCATGGCGCTGCACGGCTTTTCGGACGCACTCGCCCGCGCCATCACCGACCCGGCGGTGCAGGCCATTGCCCGGCGCCCGCTGATCGGAAACGTTGACCTGGTCAGCGACAACACCGACTTGCTGGAAAACAACGGTTGGCAGCCGATCCTGCGCACACTCTACCGGCCATGACCAGCGCGGAAGCTACGCGCCCGCTTCCTCCCGAAAGGTGCGGAAGACCTCGGCTAGCGCGGCCGGCGTGTAGTGGGCATTGAGGCCGCTCGGGTTGGGCAGCACCCACAGCGGTGTGTCGCCCAGTGACTCGTGCTGGCGGCCCAGGGCTGCCTTCGGGCGAGCGAAGGCCGTGCGATACGCCGTGATGCCGAGGACGGCTACGGTGCGCGGCCGGTAGGTCTCCACGATGCGCAGCAGACGTTCGCCGCCGGCCACCAGTTCGTCCGCCATCAATTCGGCGGCTGTGGCCGTGGCGCGATTGACAAAGTTGGTGATGCCGCAGCCATAGGCGAGCAGTTCGCGTTCCTCCGACGGATGGAGCAGGCGCGGGGTAAAGCCGGCTGCATGGAGCGTCGGCCAGAAGCGATTGCCGGGCCGCGCAAAGTGGTGGCCGCTCCAGCCTGAATAGAGCCCCGGATTGATGCCCACGAACAGGACGCGCAGCCCCGGCGCAATCACGTCCTTGATGCCGCGGTCGGCGGCGGCTGCCAGTTCGGCTCTCGTCGGCCGGGCTTGGCTATTCACGATTCTCGACCCGCATATGCTTTCCCTCCCGTGTGCGCGACCCATGCGCGACCTGCCCCTTCAATGCCGGCGAATCCCTGATGCCGCCCTTCCTTACAGTGTTCCGGTGCGTCCTACTTGCCGACTTTGCAGGTAGGAATCGCCCTGGCACTCTCTGGCGGCGGTGCTGGGCCAGACGCATTGGCGCACTTTCAAATAATACGCATTTTACCAGACAAGGACAGTTCACTTTGACGCAGGCTGGTCAGGCAATTGCCGGATGTGTCCCGGGCATGAGTGCCATACGATAGGAGGGGACGCCGCGTAGCGGTGCTTTCCAGCATGGCCAAATCGGTTCTGTCACCTGGAGATAACAACGATGCGCACGCCTTCAATCGCCCAACCTGCTGCAAAGTCTTTCGCTGCCCTGCTTGTCACCTGCTTGTTGTTGGCAGTCCTGCTGTTCATGACACAGGCTACGGCCCGAAGCGTGGGCACTGTCCGCTTCGTGTCGCCTTCGGGCCTGACGACCGGTTCATGCGGTTCGTGGGCATCGGCCTGCAGGCTTGCCTATGCCATGAACCTTGCGGTTACGGGCGATCAGGTCTGGCTCAAGGCCGGCACCTACACGCCAACGGTCGGTATCGGCACTGCGGCCTCGTTCACGTTGACCGACGGTGTGGCGATCTACGGCGGCTTTTTCGGCAATGAGACAGCGCTGGCGCAGCGTAATTCAACCACCAACGTAAGCACGTTGAGCGGTGACATCGGTGAGACCGGCGTAATGTCCGACAACGTTTGGCATGTGGTCGTCGCCAGCAACGTGGGACCAACAACCATCCTGGATGGCGTGACGATTCGGGATGGAGGTGGCACCGGCCCAGGTTTATTTGGCGCCCCAGCGAACGGTGGCGGCATCTATATGTCCCATGCCAGCCCGACCATTGCGAATGTCACATTATTCAATAACAAAGCAGAGCAGATGGGGGGAGCGATCTACGTTCATTCAGGGAACCCGCAACTCACCAACGTAGGGATCTACAGCAACTCGGCCGGGCTGAACGGTGGCGGCATCTACAGCGAAGTGACGTACGACGGCATCGGCGGCAGGATTGCGATCACCTCATCAGCATTCTACTCGAATTCGGCCGGCTTGTTCGGTGGCGGTTTATACAACAATGCGGGCAGTCCGCAACTGTCCAATGTATTGTTTCAAGGGCACACCGCCAAGCTTGCCGGCAGTGCGATCTACCTCAGCAAAGGCAGCGCGACCATCGCGGATACGCAATTCATTGGCAACTATGGTGCAAGCTGGGGTAGCGGGCTGTATAACAAGGAAAACTCGGTCGTGTTGAGGGGAGTCATCTTCAGCGGCAGCCAGGCAACGTATGGCGCCGCCATCTTCAACTCTGAGGCATCCGTCACGATTGAGAACCTGAGCCTGATCTCGAGCACTGCAAAATACAACGGCGGCGGTATCCTGAGCGACAGGAGTTTTGTTACGATCACCAACGCCGCCATCGCCCTCAACTCGGCTAAGTATGGTGGCGGCATGTACAACGACACCTCCGAAATCGTGCTGACCAATGCGACTTTCTACAGCAACACGGCTTCTGCCGACGGTGGCGCCATGTTCAACGACGCTGCCAGCCCGATCCTGACCCACTTCACCGGCGTCGGCAATCGCGCCGACCACTATGGCGGCGCCATTTACAGCATTCTCGGCACGCCGGTCGTTCGGAACGGCATCCTGTGGGGGAACTCGGCAGAAAAGGGCGGCGCCATGATCGGGACGGCAACGCTGGTGCGAAGCATCGTCGAAGGCGGCTGTCCGACCGGCGTCTCGTGCACCTCCGTGTGGGGTGAGAACCCCATATTGGGCACCTTTGGGAAATATGGCGGCAGTGTGGAAACCATCCCGATTCTCACGCTCAGCGCGGCCATCGACCGCTCCAGCAGTGATTGTGCCGCCACCGATGCGCGCGGGGTCGCCAGGCCACAGGGTACCGGCTGCGACCTGGGCGCGTATGAAACGCGCGGCCTGGCCCTGACGGTTGCCGGCGGGAACGGGCAGGCAAAAGAAGTGTACAAAACTTACGACCAGCCGCTGCGCGTGACGGCCACGCATGTGGAGGGTCATGCCGTGGACAACGCGTCCATCACCTTCAACTCCCCGGCAAGCGGCGCCGCAACCAACCCGATCAGCCAGACCACCGTCATGGCCAGCGGGCAGGCATCGGTGACCGTGCGGGCCAATGGCTACTCCGGCGCCTACAGCGTGACCGTGCGGGCGCCGGGCTCGCAGCCGGTCTACTTCAACCTCGACAACCTCGACGCGCCGATTGCCGGGCTGGAGGTCGGTTATAGCGGGTCAACGCCGGTGGGCCAGGCGGCGCTCTTCACGGCGACGACACAAGGCGGCACCAATGTCAGTTTTGCCTGGGACTTTGGCGACGCAAGTACCGGCAGTGGCGGGCAGACCTTCCACATCTACCAACTTGCCGGCACCTACCATGTGACCGTCACGGCCAGCAATGATACTGCCAGCACCCAGGAATTCCTGGAGATTGACGTGTACGATGTGGCGCTGGCGGGACTGACGGTGAGCAACAGCGGCCCGACCGTTCTGGGCGCCTCCACGACCTTCACGGCGACGGCGCAGGCGGGCACGGGCCTCACCTATTACTGGCACTTTGGCGATGGGGGCCAGGCAAGTGGCACCAGCGTGGCACACACTTATGCGGCGCCAGGTGTCTATACTGCCACTGTGACGGCGGCCAACGGTACGAGCAACGCGCAGTCACAGACGGCCGTCATCGTCGAGCAGGCGCTTGCCGGCGTTTCGCTGCAGGGAGCGAGCAGCGGCGAAGTCGGACGCGCCGTCAGCTTTGCCGTACAGGTCGGGGCCGGCCAGGCATCGCGGATCACGTGGCAATTCGGCGACGAACTGATGGCCGCTGCGCCAGCCGAAGCCTCAGCCGGCTATGCCCCCTGGGCTAGCGTCGACCACGTCTATGCCGCGCCAGGCACCTACCAGGTGATCGCCACGGTCGCTAATGCCGTGAGCCAGGTCCAGGTTGGCACGTCGGTCGCCATCCGCGACGTGGCGATTGCTGACTCGTCGATCGACTGGAGCGGCCAGCTCGAAATCGGCCAGACGCTGAACTTCATCGCGCGCATGTCGGAAGGAACCTCCGTCAGTTGTATCTGGGATTTCGATGACGGCACGCCGCCGCTTTCGGGTTGTGACGTGGAGCACACCTACGTGATTGGCGGCAATTACACAGTGAAATTGTGGACGGTCAACTCGATCGGTGCCGCAGTGACCAAGACAAACCTGAAGGTCACCGATCCGACGCCTGCCGCGCAGGGGAACGCACTCTATCTGCCTGCAATCCGCCGATAAGGGCGAGCGGGCAGATTCGACCGCCCAGCGCATGCCGCCACTCCAAGCGATGTCGCCGATGTGTCGGCACATCGCCGTGACGGCCGGCGCAGGACCATGCACCGGTTGAGATGCCCATCGCCTGCGCCAGGTTTCCGGCGATTGTGCTCGTCGTAGCCGGTCGTCGGCTCCACAATTTTATAGCGCCCGGTACAGGCAAGTCTGTGCCGGGCGTTTGTTTTTCGGCAAGATTGGCGCTCATTCCTCGAATGTGTAGAATAACGTGCAAAGCATCGTTGCTTATCCGCCCCATATTCGTTCCCACCGTCATTTTGCAGGAGCAACTCATGAGCGATCAAACCAAATTCGTCCTGTCCGAACGCGATATTCCCGAAAAGTGGTACAACATCATCGCCGACATGCCCAATAAGCCGTTGCCGCCGTTGCACCCGGCCACGCACGAGCCCATTGGCCCGGAAGCGCTGGCACCGCTCTTCCCCATGGAACTGATCAAGCAGGAGGTGACCGGCGATACCTGGGTGGAGATTCCGGAAGAGGTGCGCGATGTCTACAAGCTGTGGCGCCCGACGCCGCTCTACCGCGCCCACCGGCTGGAGAAGATGCTCGACACGCCGGCCAAGATCTACTACAAGTATGAAGGTGTCAGCCCGGCCGGCTCGCACAAGCCCAACACGGCCGTGCCGCAGGCGTACTACAACATGAAGGAAGGCGTCAAGCGCATCACCACCGAGACGGGCGCCGGGCAGTGGGGCAGCGCGCTGGCCTTCGCCTGCAACCTCTTCGGCATGGAGTGCGAAGTCTACATGGTGCGTATTTCCTACGACCAGAAGCCCTACCGCAAGCTCATGATGAACACGTGGGGCGCACAGGTCTATCCTTCGCCGTCGGATCGCACGAATGCCGGGCGCCAGATCCTGGCGCAAGACCCGGACTCACCCGGCAGCCTGGGCATCGCCATCTCGGAGGCGGTGGAAATCGCGGCGACCAACGACGACGCCAAGTACTCGCTAGGCAGCGTGCTCAACCACGTGCTGCTGCACCAGACCGTCATCGGCCAGGAAGCGATCAAGCAGATGGAGATGGCGGGCGACTATCCGGACATCGTCATCGCGCCCTTTGGCGGCGGCTCCAACTTTGCCGGCATCTCCTTCCCCTTCCTGCGCCACAAGCTGACCGAGGGCAAGAAGATTCGCGCCATCGCCGTCGAGCCAACCTCCTGCCCCAAGCTGACGCGCGGCGTCTTCCGCTATGACTTTGGCGACACGGTGGGCATGACGCCGCTGCTGCCCATGTACACGCTCGGCCACACCTTCGTGCCGGCCAAGATCCATGCCGGCGGGCTGCGCTACCATGGCGCCGGCGTCATCGTCAGCCAGTTGCTCAAGGACGGCATCATCGAGGCGGCGGCCGTCGACCAGATCGAGACCTTCGAGGCCGGCATTCTGTTTGCCAAGGCCGAAGGCATCATCCCGGCGCCGGAAGCCAACCACGGCATCGCCCAAGCCATCCGCGAGGCTGAGATCGCCCGCGAGGAAGGCGTGTCCAAGACGATTCTCTTCAACCTGTGCGGTCACGGCAACTTCGACATGGCCTCCTATGAGGCCTACTTTGCCGGCCGCCTGCAGAAGCACGAGATGACCCAGGCTGAAATCGAGGCCGCGATCGCCCTGATCGACACGCCGGCAATCCCCGCATAGACGAATGCCTAATCTCCAATCTCTAATCTCATCTGTTTTGAGATTAGAGATTGGAGATTAGCGATTGGATTCCGCCTCGACGCCGTCACGCCCGATGTAGGCGAAGAAGGCCAGCACCAGTACGATCGACCCGATGTTGAGTAGCCCGGCGACGGCGAAGGGCAGCCCGGGCGACAGGCGTGTCAACGCGCCGCCCAGCAACGCGCCGCCGATCATGGCGACGCTCCACGTGGCGTGCAGCAGCCCGAACGCGCGGCCGTGCTCGGCGCGCGGCACGCCGTCCGAGACGAGCGTGAAGAGCAGCGACGCCAGCGACCAGGCTGCCGCCGCGCCCAGAATGCCAAACGTGATGACGCCCCACAACTGATCCGAGAAGATCGCCAGCCCCAGCGACGCAACGATGAGCGCGCCATAGCCGACGATCGGCGGCCAGCGGTGGCCAAAGCGATCGGCGGATCGTCCGGCCAGCAGTTGCGCGGCCGAGGCGATGATGAGGCTGGCCGTGCCGTAGAGCGCGACCGTGGTTTTGTTGCCGGCCAGCTCGTTGATCATGAGCGGGATGAGGATGCCGGACATGCCGTAGTAGATGGTCGGCAGAAAGCGCAAGCCAATCAGCATTTGCATGGCCGGACGGCGTGCCATGCGCCACGTACGCCCGGCAGGCTGCTGGCTGCTTTCGCGGTCCGGCGCCTGTGCGGGGAGTACGAACATTGCCAGCGCCAGCGTGATCAGCACCAACCCAACGCCGGCCAGGCCGTAAAGCCGGAAGCCGGACGTATCCAGCAGCCAGCCGGCCAAGGGACTGCCCAGCGCGCCGCCGGCGGTCATGCAGAGGGCAAAGAGCGCAGCGAGCACGCCGAGCCGCTGCGGATCGGCGGCGCGCGTCAGGTAGCTGGAGCCGCCCAGCGTTTGCAGGCTGCCCATGGCGCCGCCCAGCATCCACAGCCCGGCAACGAGGAGCGGCCATTCACTCTGGAAGACAAAGGCTGCACCGGCGCCGCCGGCCAGGCCGATGACCAGCACGCGCTTGCTGCCGAGCGTGTCGCTGAGTCCGCCGCCAAAGAGGGCGGCCAGCATGCCCGCTGCTTGCCCGCCAGCTACAACGGCAGACAGGACGAAAGGAGTCAGCCGAAGCACCTCCTCCAGGTAGATCGGGAAGAAGGACATCTGCGTGAGGATCCACGCCCCGCTGAGGAACTGAACGGTGAAGAGTGGCCAGACCGTACCAGGATTGACTGCAGCCGGATCGAACGGCTGCCTGCTTGCGTTTGTTGACACGCGTTCTTGACTCACTTTGCTTGTTGGACCATTGCGCCTTTTATGAGATACACGCAGAGGCCGGCGTGCTGACTGAATCGTATACGTAGCGGGCGCATTGTGCCCAACTACAGCCGGTCAGATCGCCGGTTACTGCTCGATGGCGTCCGCACGATAGCGCAATACCGCGTGGTACAATTCAGCACAGGACTCAGTGAACCGATAGGAGCTAATCCATGCTTGCCGAATCAGTCCTACACAACCGTCTGCCCGACGCCCTGGCCGGCGTCGATCTGCCCTTTCTCGGCGCGAAGACGCAGGGAAAGGTGCGCGATATCTACCGCCACGGCGACCGCCTTGTTCTTGTCACCACGGATCGTCTGTCGGCCTTCGATCGCATCCTTGGCCTGGTGCCATACAAGGGACAAGTGCTTACCCAACTGGCCGCGTGGTGGTTTGCTGAGACGCAGGATATCATCGGCAATCATCTGCTCGACGTGCCGGACCCAAACGTGACGATCGCGCGCATCTGCGAACCGCTGCCGGTCGAAGTGGTCGTGCGCGGGTACATCACGGGGGTGACGTCTACGGCCCTCTGGTACCAGTACAGCCTGGGAAACCGCACGATCTACGGCATCGACTTCCCCGACGGGCTGCGCAAGAACGACGCCCTGCCCGAGCCGATCATCACGCCGACGACCAAGGCGCGCGATGGCGGCCACGACGAACGCATTACCAGCGCCGAGGTTGTCGCCTCGGGCCTGGTGGCGGCTTCCGTGTGGGCGCAGGTCTGTGAAGCGGCGATTGCCGTCTTCAAGCGCGGGCAGGAGCTGGCGCGCCGGGCCGGCCTGATCCTGGTGGATACGAAGTACGAGTTCGGCATCGCGCCCGACGGCTCCGTGGTGCTCATCGACGAGATGCACACGCCCGACTCGAGCCGCTTCTGGATCGCCGATACCTTCGCCGAGCGCCGGGCTGCGGGGTCGGAGCCCGACAACTTCGACAAGGAGTTCATTCGCCTCTACTACGCTGCCCATGGCTATCGAGGCGAGGGCGATCCGTTTCCCATGCCGCCGGAGTTGGCGGTGCAGGCTGCCGCGCGCTACATCCGCACCTACGAGATGCTCACGGGGCGAACCTTTGCGCCGGGCGACTACCCGGCCGATCTGCGAATCGAGAATAATCTGCGCCGCTGGCTTGCGTCTACGACGCCATAGCGCCAAGGGAACTCTGGCACGCGACCCCCCCATCGTTCGAGAACCGGGTGGCATGACCGGCATGCGACGCGCAACCAGATGCCGTTCAATCAATGTCGGCGCAGCGCACCGCGTAGTCGGCAGAAGTGCCCTCTTGTAGGAAGACGCACACCTTGCGCGGTGTGTTGCTCACGGCCACCGCACGCAGCACTTCGGACTTTGCCGGATCGGACGGGATGGTGGTCACGACGACGGAATTGCAGCCATCCCACAGCATGATGCGCTTGCGCGCCGGCTCCTGCCAGGCGAGGGCAAAGAGCGAACCGCCGTCGGTCGCACCGACCATTTCGCGTGCGGCCTGTGTGTCGCCCGGCCAGGTCACCGCCGAGGAGCGCAACTGGTTGTCGACGCACTGATGGTGCACGATTGAGATGGGCAAGTTGTCGACAGTCTCGGCTGCCTTCCAGTAGACATGTACATTGTTGGCGCCGTCGATGGTAACGCTGCGCCCGAAGAGTTTGCCGGGACCCAGCGACTGCCCCGTCGCCCCAAGCGTGCCGCCGGTCCATCGCCAGTAGCGCATTTCGGCGCTGTCGTTGCCATAAAGGTGGGCGCCACTGCTTGCATCTGGCCACACGATGTCCGCATCGTTCGGTAGCGAGAAGGTAGCCAGCTCCTGCCAGCCGCCGATCCCCTCGTACTGAAGGTATGCCCGCCACGCCAGGAATCCGTTTGTGATCCCGACGCGCAGCCGACCGTCGGCGTCGAGGCGCGGCCAGGCGTTGATCGTGCTGTACTTGGAGCGGAAGACCTCGTTGACGTCGCTCCAAGTCTCGTTGGCGAAGATGGTGTGCACATAGCGGTACGGGCGATCGCTGCTTGTGTCGAGCCTGTTGTACCAGGTCAGGTGCACGCGGTTGTCGTTTGTCACGACGGGCGCCTTTGAGAGCGACGAGTCGCCCTCGATGCCTGTGCTGGGCGATGTACTGTGCCAGGTATCGCCGTCAAGGTAGACGTGGTGGATCTGGTTGTCGGCGATGCTGTATGACCAGAAGAGGTGCGGTCGCCCGCTGTGGTCGATGGCAGCCAGGGGTGGATTGGTCGTACGGGACGAAACGGTTGTCGTGTACGTGTCGCCCCAATGCCATGACGGCAGGAATTCGCTCATGACCGCCGGTAGATACAGGCCATTGGCCAATTCTTCCGCCTGACCGGCTGCGCTGCCGGCTGCCAGGGCAAGACCCAACCCTGTGATCAGTACGGCGACAATGACAAATCGCATGGTGCCTCTCCTTCCAGAACCCAACAAGCGGACCGTTTCGATCGACGGCGGTGGAGGCAGCGGCGGATCGGCGCCAGAGATGATGCGGCACCCTTGATCGTAGCAAGCGACGATCTGCCGGACAATGGCTTTTCGGCTGGAAACAGAGACGGCATTTTGCAGACAGTTCTTGGGGGACCAGGGTCAAATGACTGTCATGCCCCGTGTGGCGAAACGCGTAGAGGATTGTCTTCGCCACTCTTCCCGGACGGGGCCAGGGTGGCAAGCAACTCTCGCAGGGCGACCGGGCCGTCATTTGCCAATTCGCTCAGATCGGCCGGCGCGTCGAGGTCAAACCGCAGGTTGTCCGTCTCGACGACGCGCACGTCGAGCGCCGACCGGGTCGCGCGTCGCGCATGGTGCTGGAAACTGTCGCGGCCATAGGCGAATGCAAACGGCACAGGCAGGGAGAGGAGCAGGGCATTCGTCCCTCCATCACGGCTCGGGGTGATCACAACCGTTTCCGGCGCATCCGCCGCAGCACAGAGCAGGTGCAGATCGGCGGCGGTCAAGCGCGGCAGATCGGCGGGCAGGACGAGTACGCACGTTGCGCCGTTCTCCTGCGCGTCCCGGCACGCCTGGGTCACGGCTTCGTTCAACTCGACGCCCGTTTCGGCCAATGCCCTGGCGCCTAGCCCCGACGCAAGTTGGAGCGCGACCGGGTCGCGGCTGATGACCATGATTTCGTCAAAGGCCTCCGCCTCTTGGGCAACGCGCAGGGTGCGTTCGAGCAGGAAAGCGCCCAGCCGGGCGCGCTCTGTGGGAGAGAGGATGGTGGCCAGACGGCTCTTGGCGGCGGTGAAAGGTTTGGCCGGGATGATCAGCCAGGGCTTCATCGGTTGGCCGCGGCGGCCCGACTCTTGGCGACAGGCTGGTGCTGTTGCCCCTTCAGGCCAAGGGCAAAGTGCAGCGCAGCTTCGGCCAGGGCAACCTTGTCGTCCAGCGTTGTCATGATCGTGTTCGTCACGAGGGCAGGCATGCGAACATGATCGGCTGCCGCGGCGTCCTCCATGTCGAGGATGAAGCCGTCGAGCAGCCCGTCGTAGTGGGCGGCGATCGTTACCGGCGTCACCGGCAGCCCCATCTCGCGCATCATCTTGGCGGCCGGCCCCTTGAGCGCCTTCCCGCCGACGATCGGGGCAACCGCCACCTTGGGCGCACGCACATGGCTAAGCAAGCCGCGCAAGTTGCCCACGCTGAGGATCGGGTCGACGCTGAGATAGGGATTGCTCGGACAGACGACGATGACGTCTGCCGTTGCCAGGGCTGCGTGCACGGCCTCGCTCAAGCCCGCCTCCGCGGCGCCGACGAAGGTCACATCGATGACGCAGGGCTCGCAGCGGCGGCGCACGAAATAGTGCTGGAAGGGCAGATCGCCTTCGTCGGTGTGGACGAGGGTGCGCACCGGCGTGTCGCTCATGGGCAGAATCGCGTTCTGGATGCCGAACGCACGGCGTAGGCGCTCGGTGATCTCGGTCAGCCCGACGCCCTGGTTGAGCCACTCCGTGCGGCGCAGGTGTACGGCCAGGTCGAGGTTGCCCAGCCGGAACCAATCTTCGCCGCCGAGCAGCTCCATGGCGCGCAATGTCTCGAAGGTTTCGCCGGCCCGTCCCCAGCCGTTCTCCGCATTGTTGACGCCGGCCAGGTTGTACATGACCGTGTCGAGATCGGGACAGATCGTCAGCCCCCACATCTCGAAGTCGTCGCCCGTGTTGACGATGACGCTGAGCGCGCCGGGGGCAAGCACGGCCTGCAAGCCGGCGGCCAGCTTGGCGCCGCCGACGCCGCCCGCCAGCGCAACCACGCGCAGGTCATCGGGCAGGCGGCCATTGCGTGACATCTGTGGGTGTGGGGCGGGTTCAAAGTTCTGGCTCACGGCCTATCTCCATACGATACGACTTGCAAGCGGTTCGCGCGCTTTCTGTTTCTCTTCGGCGGGATGGCCAAGGGTCAGGATGGCCTGCGGCTCCCAATCTTCCGGCAGTTCCAGCGCCTGTCGTACGAGCGCCGGCACGAAGAGCGGCGCACACATCCAGCAGGCGCCCAGCCCGGCGGCGTGTGCGGCCAGCAGCAGGTTCTGGCAGGCAAGGGCCACGCTCTGCACGGCCATGGTCCGCTCGGCCTGGCTGCGCACGGCGTCCGGATAGACGTCCATGTCGGCCAGCGTCACGCACGGCACGATGAGCACCGGCGCTCCCGTCAGCCGCGCATGGCTGATGGCAATCCGCCGCTCGATGGCCTCCCGGGCCGCACCGTCCCCCGCCAGATCGGCTCGCCACGCCGCCGCCATCGCCTTGCTCAAGCGCTCCTTGGTCGCGGCCTCCGTCACCACGCAGAAGCGCCAGGGCTGGCGGTTGTGTGCCGACGGCGCCCAGATCGCCGCATCCAGCAACGTCTCGACCAGGGCACGATCTACCGGCGCCGGCGCGTAGCGCCGAATCGACCGCCGCGAACGGGCAAGGGCCAGGAACGCATCTAGGGCGCTGCCCGTGGCGTCGTCGGGCAGACTCTCACTTGTCGGTGTAGCGAACTCCTGTTGACCTGACACTGGCGGCCATTATAGCATGGCGTCGGGTGGGGGGAAATTGGTTTGAAGCCCTCTCTACCTTCCTTTCCACTTTCATTGCCCGGCAGTGTACAATGACAGCACCTCACATCCAGACCGCGAAACCGAGGAGTAACCAAAATGACCGAACCTCGCTACACCCGGGTTGCCATGTATTTGCAGGATAAGCACCCGATCCGAGAAGGCATGGAGTATGCGCGCTATGCCGAGGAGAAAGGCTTCGAGGCAGTTTGGCAGGCGGAGAGCCGCCTCGTGCGCGACGCCATCGTGCCCATGGCCGCCTTCGCCGCCGTCACCGACCGCATCGACATCGGCTCCGGCGTCATCAACAACTGGACGCGCAACATCGGTTTGTTGGCCGCCACCTTCCTGACCCTGGATGACCTGGCGCCGGATCGCATCATCTGCGGGATCGGCGCGTGGTGGGATCCGCTGGCCAAGAATGTGGGCATCGACCGGCGCAAGCCGCTCACCGCCATGCGCGAGACCATCGAGGTCATGCGCCGCCTGCTGGCCATGGAACGCGTTACCTATCACGGGGAGTTTCACAACGTCGACGGCATCGAGCTGGATGTGGTGCATGGCCGCCGCGAGCCGCGCAACGTGCGCGTCATGATCGGCGCCACCGGCCCGCAGATGATGGAGCTAACCGGCGAGATCGCCGACGGCGCGGTGCTCAACTACTGCGTGCCGCCGGAATACAACATCGAGGCCATGGAGCAACTCGAACGCGGCGCGGCCAAGGCCGGGCGCAGCATCGACGACATCGACCGGCCACAACTGGTCGTCTGCTCCGTGCACGACGACCGCAAGGCCGCGCTGGACGGCGCGCGCGAGCTGCTCACGCAGTACCTCGCCCAGCAGCCGCACATCGCCAAGGCCAGCGGCGTCAAGCCCGAGGTCGTGCAGCAGATCCAGTCGATCCTGGGCTGGCCGGCCACCAAGGAGCAGGTGCGCGCGGCGATGAAGTACGTGCCCGACGAACTGGTGCAGCGCATCACCGCCAGCGGCACGCCGGCCGAGGTCAAGGCCAAGGTGCGCGAGTATATCAAGTACGGCGCCACCTGCCCGATTCTCTATCCGCTGGGCGATGTAAAGCTCATGATCGACACCTTTGCCGATGGCTACTGAGCGCACCGCGATGCTCGATTGTGACGTCGAACGCACGCGCAAGAGCCACATCCGTCTGATGTTTAACACGCTAGCGGTGCTGAGTTACATCCTGGAGGATGTCGACACGGGGCGCGCCACGACGCTGCGCGACCTCAACGACGGCGATAAGGGCTGGACGACGCTGGAGGTACTCTGCCACCTGCGCGATTACGACCGCATCTTCCTGGATCGGGCGCGGCAGATGGTGGCTGAAACCGATCCGCAGTTGCCCGGTTACGACCACGAGCGGCTGGCCGTGGAGCGGCGCTATAATGAGCAGGATCTGGCGACCGTGCTGGCGGACTTGCAGGCATCGCGTGCCGCGTTCATTGCCTTCTTCGAGTCGCTCGACGAGGTGCAGTGGCAGCGCGCCGGCATCCATCCCGAACGCGGCCGCTTCACCATGGACGATGCGCTCATACAGGTTGGCCAGCACGACGCCATCCATCTGGAACAGATTACGCGAATTCTGCGAGGTTGATCCCATGTGGGCATTCTTGCGCATCATGTTGAGCGCGACGCTGACGGCAATCGCCGTCCCCTTCTACCTGCGCTGGGGCGCCGACCAGGCAGAACGCCAGGTCGACAAGATGCAGAAGGCCGTACACTTCACGCCTGGGGCCGAGTCACCCATCACGCCGGAGGTCGTCGCCGGAGCCGGCGGGCTGGCAATCAGCCACTTTGCCGTGGGGCGCCTGCTCGGGCTGCGCTGGTGGCAGGCGGTGCTGAGCCTCGCCGCCGGCGCGTCGATTGGTACAGGCGTCTTCCTCTACCGCATGATGGCGGAGGAGTAGGCCATGTATGCTTTCTACCATTCACCCGCCACACTGGACGAAGCCCTGCGCTTGAAGGCCGAACTCGGCGACCGGGCACGGATCATTGCCGGCGCCACCGACCTGCTGCTGGAGATCGAGCGCGGCGTGCGCAAGACGCCCGATGGCGACGCGCCGGGCGTCATCGACCTGACGCGTATCCCCGGCCTGGCCGAGATTTGCGAGGAAAACGGCGTAATTTACCTTGGGCCGCTTGTCACACACAACCAGTGTGTGGCAAGCCCGTTGCTCGTAGAGCAGGCTTTCCCGTTGGCGCGTGCCTGCTGGGAAGTGGGCGCGCCACAGATCCGCAACCGCGGCACGATCGCCGGTAATATCATCACGGCCAGCCCGGCCAATGACGCCGTCGTGCCGCTGACGGCGCTCGGCGCGGGCGTGACCGTACGCAGCCTGGCGCGTGGCGAGCGCACGGTAGCGCTGGCCGCGTTCGTCACCGGCTTCCGCAAGGTCGACCTGGCGCCCGACGAAATCGTGACCGGTATTTCCTTCCCGGCGCCGGCACCAAACACATCCGGCACGTTTATCAAGCTGGGGTTGCGCCGCGCGCAGGCGATCAGTGTGCTCAGCGTGGCGGTCGTGGTCGAACGGGCGGCGGCCGGGCCGGATGCGCCGATTGCACGCGCGGCGATTGCGCTGGGCGCCGTGGCGCCGGTCATCGTGCGCGCTACTTCGGCTGAATCCTACCTCGCCGGCAAGGTACTCACCACAGAGCACATCGAATTTGCCGCAACGCTGGCCGTCGAAGCGGCCACGCCCATCGACGACGTGCGCGGCTCAGCCGAATATCGCACCGGCATGGTGCGGACGCTGGTTTTGCGCGCGCTGCGCCAGCTTGCGGCGGGCGAGGAACGCGCTGGGTGGCCGGCGCGTCCGGTCATGCTGTGGGGCAGCAGCGATGGCCGATGGCCGGTTCCCTCCGACGCGGCCGGCGAACCGGGACACGCGGTCGTCAACGGCGCGGCGGTTGAGCTGCCCGGCGGGATGACGCTGCTGGATAGCCTGCGCGTGGCCGGGTATGCCGGCGTCAAGGAAGGGTGCGCCGAGGGCGAGTGCGGTGCGTGCACCGTCTTTCTCGACGACATGGCCGTCATGGCGTGTATGGTGCCGGCCGAGCGCGCCTGGGGCAGCCGTGTGACGACCGTCGAAGGGTTGGGCGATGCCGAACATTTGCATCCGGTGCAACGGGCGTTTGTGCAGGCGGGCGGCGTGCAGTGCGGCTATTGCACGCCGGGCTTTATCATGAGCGCGGCCAAACTGCTCGAAGAGCGCCCGCACCCGACGGATGCCGAGGCCGCCGAGGCGCTGACCGGCAACTTCTGTCGCTGCACGGGTTACCGCAAGATCCTCGATGCGGTGGTGGCGGCCGGACAGGGCGTGACCGCGCAGGCGTAACATGGTGATGCGGCGCAACTGATCGGCGCGTCCGGTGTTTTTCGTAACAATCAAAATGCGATCGATCGGCTGATAGGCCGTCGGAAAGGAAAGCAAAGCACCGATCATGACCGCTGCCGCTGTCGCCCAACGGCGAACATTTATGCAAACGCTGTGGTACTGGCTCTTCCGCCTTCTTGGGTGGGATGGGGTCTATCACAAACCAGATACCGAAAAGTTCATCATCATCGTCGCTCCGCATACATCGAACTTCGACTTCTTTATCGGCTTCATTTTCAGCCGCGCCTTTGGCATGCCCTCGCCGAATTTCCTGGCCAAGGATTCCGCCTTCCGCGGCATTCTTGGCCCGATCATGCGCGGGGTGGGCGGAATTCCCGTCAATCGCAGAGAGCGCACGAACTTTGTCGACCAGGTCGCCGCGGCCTTCAACGAACGCAAGCGCATGATCCTGGCGATCACGCCCGAGGGCACGCGCAGCAAAGTTGAGTATTGGAAGTCGGGTTTCTACCACATCGCGCTCAAGGCCAACGTGCCCATCGTCATGGCGACCATCGACTACGCGCGCAAGTTCATCACCTGCGGCGACATGGTCGTTGCCACCGGCGACATGGAGGCGGACATGGACAAGATCCGCGCCTTCTACGCCGGGTCGACGGCGCGCCATCCGGAACGCGAGGGGCCAATCCGCTTTCGGCCGTCCGAGACTGCTGCCGTCAATGAGGATGAAGTGGCGGATGTAACCGCCGCAGAGCCGGCCGCGCTATCACCCGACACGACCAGTTCACCAGAAGCCGGCGAGAAAGCGCAGGCGTAACGCGCAGCGAAAGGGCCTAGCCGATGCTGCCGCGCGCCCTGGCGCGCGGCAGCCAGGCTCCCACACGCGCCGACGACCTCGACCAGCCCGGCAAAGCGTGGGTCCTGCGTGTGGCCGCGACGGTAGCGTGCATAGATCTGCTGCACGATGACCGCGATCTTGAAGAGCCCGTAGAGGTAATAGAAGAGTGGATCATCCACGGCGCGACCGCTGGTGGCGGCATAACGGTCCACGACTTCGCGGCGGGTGAGGTTGCCGGGCAGCGTCGTCAGGCCCAGCATGGCCTGCAAAGCGGGCGGATCGCCCGGTTCGATCCAGTAGCCCAGCGTCGTGCCCAGGTCCATGAGCGGGTCGCCGATGGTGCACATTTCCCAGTCGAGCACGGCGACGATCTCGCCCAGGTTGGCGGGGTTCAGCATGAGGTTGTCGAACTTGTAGTCGTTGTGAATCAGCGCCGCACCGGCATCGGGCGGCAGATTGGCGCCGAGCCAGTCGATCACGTGCTCGATGTCGGCCAGCTCGTCGGTCTGGGCGGCCCGGTAGCGTTTGGTCCAGCCTTCGATCTGACGGGCGACGTAGCCATCGGGCCGCCCCAGGTCGCCCAGACCGGCCGCCGCATAGTCGACGGCGTGAATCGCGGCCAGGTTGTCGACCGCAGCCACGGCGATCGAGCGCATGGTCTCGGGCGCCAGGTCAAGCCGCGCGGAGGGGCGCCCGCGCAGAATCACCCCGTGCAGCCGCTCCATCACATAGAAGGGCGCACCGATGACCTCCTCGTCGTCGCAGTAGAGCAAGGTCTGCGGCACCTTGGCGTAGACGCGGTGCAGGCCGCTCAGCACGCGATATTCGCGCCCCATGTCGTGCGCCGACTTGATGTTGGCGCCGAAGGGCGGGCGGCGCAGCACCAGTTCGCGCGTCCCCAGTCGCAACAGATAGGTGAGATTGGAGAAGCCGCTGGGGAACTGCTCGACCACCAGCGGGCCGCCGGCGCCGGGCAGATGAGCGACAAGATAGGTCTCGAGCGCCGCCAGATTCAGTTCTTCACCACGCCGCACCGGCGCAGATTGGTCGATAATGTTCATGGTTTCCGGCTAGTGTGGGTCGAAATCGGAGATGAAACGTGCGGCCATCGTAGGTGAAAGGTGAGAAAATTGCAATTTTGTAGTATCGTGACCGGAAATACCTGACGCCCAATGGCGCGCTCAAATCAAAGAGGATGCATAATGGCCAAGACCTACGGCAAGATTACCGGCTGGGGCGCGTATGCCCCACCGCGAATCATCACAAATCACGAACTGGAAGCAACGCTGGATACCTCGCACGACTGGATCGTGCAGCGCACCGGCATTCACGCCCGCCACGTGGCAGACGCCAACGAAACGACCTCGACCATGGCGGTTAAGGCGAGCTGGTCGGCGCTGGCCAAGGCCGGCATCCCCTCCACCGAACTGGACCTGATTCTCGTTGCCACCTCTTCCCCCGATTACTTCACACCACCCGTCTCCAGCATGGTGCAGTCCATGCTCGGTGCGCATGATGTGCCGGCCATGACCATCGTCACGGGCTGCACCGGCTTCGTCTATGCGCTGGTGACCGCGTATCAGTTCATCGAGACGGGCGCCTACCGCAACATCCTGGTCGTGGGTGTCGAATTGCTCAGTCGCTTTGTCAATTGGGAGGAGCGCTCGGTGAGCGTGCTTTTCGGCGACGCGGCCGGCGCAGTCGTGGTGCAGCCGAGCGACGAACCGTGCGGACTGGAAGGCTACGTGCTGGGCTCGGACGGCACCAACGGTCAGGCCATCATCATGCCGGCCGGCGGGTCGGCGCGTCCCTTTAGCGAAGACGTGCTCCAGGAGGGCAGCCACTACTTGCAGATGAATGGCCGCGAGGTCTTCAAGTTTGCCACGCGCGTCATCGGTCCGTCGTGCGACGAGGCGCTGCGCCTGGCGGGTAAGAGCATGGCCGACGTCGACTGGATCATCCCGCACCAGGCGAACCTGCGCATCATCCAGGCGGCGGCCAAGGACATGGATATCCCGCTGGATCGCTGGATCGTCAACATCGACCAGTATGCCAACACCTCGGCGGCGTCGATTCCGTTGGCGCTGGCCGAGAGTCTGGAGTCGGGGCGCGTCAAGCCGACCGATACGTTGCTGCTGGTTTCGTTCGGCGCCGGGATGACCTGGGCGTCGGCCGTGTTGCAGATGCAGCCGAACTGACGCAGCGCGCTGCATGGCGCAGGGAATCGAGGATGGTTGTTCGCCGCCGGGAGTGGGAGACCGCCCCGGCGGCGACTTTTTTCGGCGCAGTCAGCCGAGTTTGTAGCCAAACCTTCGGAGCAGCGCCTTGCGCGCGGCGATCTCTTCTTCGCCTTCAATTCCCTGGCTCTTCATCCCGTCGATCACGCCCAAGATGCCGCGCCCCTGCTCGGTTTCCGCCACGATCACCTCGGTCGGGTTGGCCGTGGCGCAGAAGATGCCGGCGACTTCCGGCACCCCTTGCACGACCTTGAGCACGTTGACGGGGTAGAACCCCGCTCCGAGAAAGACGATGAACGAGTGGCCGCACGCCAACGAGAGCGCATTGGCGCGTGCCAGTTCGAGCATCGCCTCGTCCGTGCCTGACCAGCGCACCAACGCCGGCCCCGACGCTTCGCAGAAGGCCACGCCGAACTTGATGCCCGGCACCGCCGTCACCAGCGCTTCGTGCAGGTCTTCGACCGTCTTGATGAAATGGCTCTGGCCGAGGATGAAGTTGATGTCATCCGGTTTTTCGATACGCACGGTAGTCAGTTGCATGAGATAGGCTCCTTGTGAGGTCTGCGAGACCTGGTCTCGAAACAGGGAGATGGCGGTCTCATTTCAGTTTACACGAAAACGGGGGCAGCGCCAGTGTGGCGCCGGTCAATCCTTCCTGGAAAACTCGTGCCAATAGTTGGACATTCTGCGCCGTTTCCGCTATACTAGCAAGACTAGAACCCATGTTCGGATCGTGCGGATCCCCATGTGTACAGGAGCGGATTCTTCAGCTATGCCACCGATTCAGGTTGTCAGCGAATTCAAGCCTACCGGCGACCAGCCGCAAGCGATTGCGCAGTTGGCTGGCGGCATCCAGCAGGGGATGAAACATCAGGTGTTGCTCGGTGTCACCGGCTCGGGCAAGACCTACACCATGGCCAAGGTCATCGAGCAGGTGCAGAAGCCGACGCTGATCATGGCGCACAACAAGACGCTGGCCGCGCAGCTCTACGCCGAGATGCGCGAGTTTCTGCCCAACAACGCCGTCGAGTACTTCGTCTCCTACTACGAC
>JACKBA010000012.1 GCA_020634815.1 Caldilineaceae bacterium
GGTGTCGCTGGCGTCGGCGCGGGCGGCGTACAACCGGCTGGTGGCGGCCACGGGCACGGTGACACCCGCCGGCTTGCTGGCCCTCTCCGACGACGAACTGCGCGCGGCAGGCTTCAGCCGGCAGAAGACGGGCTATGCCCGCGCCCTGGCCCAGGCGATCCTGGACGGTGCGTTCGATCCTGATGGCTTAGCTGATCTCGACGACGACGGCGTGCGCTGCGAACTGACATCGCTCAAGGGCATCGGCCCGTGGACGGCGGAGATCTACCTGCTCATGGTGCTGCGCCGGCCCGACGCGTGGCCGGCCGGCGACTTGGCGCTGGCCGCCGCCGCGCAGCAGGTGAAGGGGCTGGCTGCGCGGCCGTCGCCTGCCGAACTGGTGGAACTGGCCGAGGCGTGGCGTCCCTGGCGCGCGGCCGCCGCACGCATCCTCTGGCACCACTATCTGTCGCGCTGAGGCCGGCGCAACAGGCCACCTCTTGAATCCCAGAGATGACAGGCTTGCGTCTCCGAGAGAGAGAGAGGGGAGGTGGGATGCCTGGTATTCCGCGTACGGTTGTTCTCCCGCCTTGTCTTCGAACCAGCTACAGAACCGCGCTGCTCAATAGACCTTCAGATAGCGGTCTAACTCCCACCGGCTGACGTAGCGCAGATACTCCTGCCACTCCAGCGTCTTGGCTTCGACATAGCGTTCGTAGACATGCTGGCCCAGCGCGTCCTGGATGACCTCGTCGTCCCGGAGCGCCTCGATGGCGTCGCCAAGGTCACCGGGCAGGGTCTCCAGCCCGGCGCGCGTGCCGTCCACGTGGTAGAGATCTTCCTCGGCGGGCATGGGCGGCTGGATCTTGTTCTCGATGCCGTCCAGCCCGGCGGCGAGCATGACGGCAAAGGCCAGGTAGGGATTGCAGCTTGGGTCCGGGCAGCGCAATTCACAGCGCGTGCTCTTGTGGCGCCCGGTGGTGATGCGCGGGATGCGGATGAGCGCGCTGCGGTTGGTGCGCCCCCACGAGATGTAGACCGGCGCTTCGTAGCCCGGCACCAGGCGCTTGTAGCTGTTGACCAGCGGGGCGATGATGGGCGTCAGGGCCGGGGCGTGGGCTAGCTGGCCGGCGATGAAATGCAGCGCGGTCTGGCTCAGGCCGTAGTCGCTGTCGGCGTCATACATGGCGGTGTCGCCGCCCTTGAGGTGCCACAGGCTCTGGTGTACGTGCATACCGGAGCCGTTAATGCCGGCCAGCGGCTTGGGCATGAAGGTGCAGTGCAGGCCGTTCTTCTGCGCCACGGCCTTGAGTGTCGTGCGGAAGGTGATGGCGGCGTCGGCGGTGGCGAGCGCCGGCCCATAGCGGAAGTCGATCTCGCTCTGGCCCGCCGCCACCTCGTGGTGCGACGCCTCGACGTCGATGCCCATGGCGGTGAGTGCATCCACCATCTGGCGGCGGACACTGTGCGCCAGGTCGCTGCTGATGTCGAAATAGCCGGCCTCGTCGTGCGGCGTCAGCGGCAGCAACTCGCCGCCAGGGTGAATCTTGAAGAGGAAGAACTCCAGCTCCGGTCCCACGTAGTAGTCGAGCCCCAGGCGCGCGGCGCGTTCGAGCTGGCGCTTTAGCACGTAGCGCGGGTCGCCGTCGAAGGGCGCACCGTCCGGCGTGTAAACGTCGCAGATGACACGCGCCGTGGACAGATCCATTTCCCAGGGGATGACCGTGAAGGTGCTCAGGTCCGGCATGAGGTACATATCGCTCTCGGCGATACGCGCAAAGCCCTCGATGGAGCTGCCGTCGAACCAGACCCCGTGCGACACAGCATCATCCCAGTGGTCGACCGGGATGGTGATCTGCTTGGAACTGCCGATAATGTCGGAGAACTGCAAGCGGATGAAGCGGATGTCGTTGCGCTTGATGGTCTCGTCGATGCGCTCTAGCTCTTCGGGCTTGTAGGCGATTGGCATGGAGAAGTACTCCTCGTTGGGTTACCGCTGCAAGACGCAAGGGATCGTGGCGAATGCCGTGAGGGTAGGAAGGAATTGTGCGCAGCCATTGCGCCCCTTCACCCCCGACCCGTGATCAAGGTGAAGGCTTCGCATCTTTGCGGTCGTATTCATTCGATCGTTTGCAGCCTGTAGATGCAGACACCCGCACCGGCATGATCCATGCGCGGCGCGGGTGTACCATTGTCAACGGTTGATGGCCGATTGTCAAAGGCCTTGACGGCTTCATGGCCGACCGTCGACCATCGACCAGTGACAAGGGATGGTCGGCTAGACGCCGTAGTACATGACGAATTCGTGCGGGTGCGGGCGCAGGCGCACGGCATCCACGTCGGCAATCCGCTTCTGGGCAACGTAGGTCTCGATGAGTTCCTCGGTGAAGACGCCGCCGGCGGTCAGGTAGTCGTGATCGGCCTCGAGCGCATCCAGGACGCCGGTAAGCGAGCCCTCGACCGTGCGCACCTTCTTGAGCGTCTCGCCCTCGAAGAGGTCCATTTCCGACGGCTTGCCTGGGTCGATCTTGTTCTTGATGCCGTCCAGGCCAGCCATGAGCATGGCGGAGAAGGCCAGGTACGGGTTGGCCGACGGGTCCGGGCAGCGGAACTCGACGCGCTTGGCCTTGGGCGACTGCGACGAGACCGGGATACGGCAGGCGGCGGAGCGGTTACGGGCCGAGTAGGCGATGACGACGGGTGCTTCGTAGCCCGGCACCAGGCGGCGGTAGGAGTTGGTCGTCGGTGCGCAGATGGCCAGCAGCGAGTTGATGTGCTTGAGGATGCCGCCGATGTACCACAGCGCTTCCTGGCTCAGCCCGGCGTACTGGTCGCCGGCGAAGAGGGGCTTGCCGTCCTTCCACAGGCTCTGGTGCACGTGCATGCCGGAGCCGTTGTCCTCGAAGAGCGGCTTGGGCATGAAGGTGGCGGTCTTGCCGTGTTTGGCCGCAACGTTCTTGACGATGTACTTATAGATCTGCATCCAGTCGGCCATCTGGATCATAGGCGCAAAGCGGAGGTCGATCTCGGTCTGGCCGGCGGTGGCAACTTCGTGGTGATGGCGCTCGACCTTGAGGCCGGCCTTGACCATCTCGTTGACCATCTCCGAGCGGATGTCCTGGAACTGGTCGAAGGGGGAGACGGGGAAGTAGCCGCCCTTGTAGCCTACCTTGTGGCCGGGACCCCATTCGCCGGAGGTCCAGATGGCCTCGCTGCTCTCGACGGCATAGGCCGAAGAGTACCGTCCGGTTTCGTACAAGACCTGGTCGAAGATGAAGAACTCGGCTTCCGGGCCGCAGAACATGGTATCGGCGTAGCCGTTTTCCTTCATGTAGGCTTCGGCGCGGCGGATGACATTGCGCGGGTCGCGGCCAAAGGCTTCCATGCTGCCCGGCTCGAAGACGTTGGCAATGACGCTCACCGTCGGGTGCGCGCAGACCGGGTCCATGAAGGCCGTGGCCGGGTCGCAGACGAGGAGCATGTCGCTGCTCTCAATGGACTTGAAGCCGCGGATGGAGGAGCCATCAAAGCCCAGACCGGTCTTGAACAGGTCATCCTCGTCGTAATAGTCGACCGGGACCGAGAAATGCTGCCACTGGCCGTAAAGGTCGGTGAATTTGATGTCGATAAACTGGATATCGCCTTCTTTGATGGCCTTGGTTACTTCCGCGGCCGTACTACAGTTTAGGCTCATGAACAAACTCCTGTTACGTAGTTTTGTGAAATTGCGAACGATAGCAAACCGAAAGAAAACCGTCGTAGCCGGGTCTGATGTTGCTCAGAGACCGCTACGACGGCAGGCGCGCGTTGCCATTTCTGGGTAAACGAGCAAACAAATGCATTGCTAAAACTATAGAAAAGCTGGAGCAAAGATGCCAGCGCGAAAATCGCCAATAGCTGGCTGCAGTTCGTTGTGCAATCTGCACAGGGGTGGTAGATTAGGCGCAGATACGGGAAAGATAGACTGCGGATTTGGCGGATTGGGTGGATGAAGGCGGATAATCGCGCTGCACTTGAAGAATGGACCGCGGATTTGACGGATTGGGCGGATGAAGACGGATAATCTCGCTGCACCAATCATGCGCCGGCACCGGTCTGTGCCTGCAACGCGGCTCGTAGTTCTTACTACGGACTTCTTCGTGCCCCTTTGTGCCCTTGGTGGCTTCGTGGCTGAGTTCTTTTTTGAGGAGTAGCGACTGTGTCCAGAGTGGATCTCTATCTCGGCAATCCCGACTACAGCGTCGTTACCGGCGCCTGCCCGCACGACTGCCCTGACACCTGTAGCTGGCAGGTGGCCGTGGAGAAATCCAGCGGCCGCGCCGTCGACATCTGGGGCCACGCCGATCACCCCATCACGCAGGGGCGGCTGTGCGGCAAGGTGGACCGCTACCTGGAACGCACCTACCATGCCGGGCGCCTGACGACGCCCCTGCGCCGCGTCGGGCCGAAGGGCAGCAGCCAATACGAGCCGGTGGGGTGGGACGAAGCCGTCGCCGCCATCGCCGGTCGCTTGCGCGCGATCATCGGCGAACACGGGGCGGAAGCGGTGCTGCCCTATTCGTACAGCGGCACGCTCGGTTTCCTGCAGGGCGAGGGCATGGCGACGCGCTTTTTCAACCGCATGGGCACCAGCCGCCTGGCGCGCACCATCTGCTCCGAGGCGGGCTTCGAAGGCTATCTCTACACACTGGGCGCGGCGGAAGGCATGCTGCCCGAAGATTTCGCCCACGCCCGCCTGATCCTGATCTGGGGCAGCAACACGCTCACGAGCAACCAGCACCTGTGGCCCTTCGTACAGGCGGCGCGCAAGGCCGGCGGTCGCGTCCTCGTCATCGACCCGGCCAACACGCGCACCGCCCAGGCCGCCGACGAGTGGATCGCCATCCGTCCCGGCACCGATAGCGCGCTGGCGCTGGCCATGATGCATGTCATCGTCGGCGAGGGGCTACACGACGCCGACTACGTGAGTCGTTACACGCTGGGTTTCGACGAGCTTGCGGCGCGCGTGCAAGAGTGGCCGCCGGCGCGCGCGGCCGAGATCACCGGTGTGCCGGCCGAGCGCATCGTCGCCCTGGCGCGCGACTATGCCACGACGCGGCCGGCAGCCATCCGCATCAACTACGGCCTGCAGCGTCACTACGGCGGCGGCATGGCCGTGCGCACTATCACCTGCCTGCCGGCGCTGGTCGGCGCGTGGCGCGACCACGGCGGCGGGATTCAACTGAGCAGTAGCGGGATGTTCCGGCAGTTGGAGAAAGATGGGCTGTATCGCCCTGACCTTATAGGGAATAGAGATTCGAGATTGGAGATTGGAGATTGGGAATCGGAGAGCGCAGATGCGGTGCCTGGCGCACTTCCTAATCTCCAATCTCCAATCTCCAGTTCGCTAACTCGCCCCTCGCCCCTCGCCCCTCGTACCATCAACATGAACCGGCTGGGCGACGCGTTGAGCCTGGACCCGACGCTGATCGCGCGGGCTCACTACCGGCCGCGTCCGGTGGATCGCATGCCCTCGCCGGAGGATGCCGGGCCGCCGGTCAAGGCGCTCATCGTCTACAACAGCAACCCGGCCGCGGTGACGCCCGATCAGCCCGCCGTGCTGGCCGGGCTGCGCCGCGACGATCTCTTCACCGTGGTGCTGGAGAATTTCCAGACCGACACCGCCGACTACGGCGACTTCATCCTGCCGGCGACCACCCAACTCGAGCACTGGGACATCCACCGCGCGTACGGCCACGCCTATCTCTCACTCAATCGGCCGGCCATTGCACCGCTGGGCGAGGCGCTGCCCAACAGCGAAATCTTCCGCCGCCTGGCCGCCGCGCTGGGATACGCCGATCCCTGTTTCGTCGAGAGCGACGAGGAGATCCTGCGCGCCTTTGTCGCCGCGCAGACGCACGAACGCTTTGCCGGCCTTTCGTGGGAACGGCTGCTGGCGGAGGGCTTCTACCGCGTCAACGTGCCGGAGCCCTACCTGCCCTTTGCCGCGGGCAATTTTCCCACGCCGAGCGGCAGATGCGAGTTCTACAGCGCGCGCATGGCGGACGACGGCTACGATCCGCTGCCGGGGTATACGGCGCCAAAGTGGCAGGAAGCTCAACAGCAACAACAACGGTCAATGGTCAATTGTCAATTGTCAATTGTCAATGGCGCCGACAGCGACTCGCCGCCCGCAACTCGCCCCTCGCAACTCGCAACTCCCGAGTCGTCCCTCGCCCCTCGCCTCTCGCCCCTGGTCTGCATCTCGCCGCCGGCGCACTCGTTTCTCAACACGACCTTTGCCAATGTGCCGCGTTTCTTGCAGCGCGAGGCAGAGCCGCTGCTGCACATCCACCCGGATGATGCGGCGCTGCGCCGGATTGTCAGCGGCAGTCGCGTGCGCGTCTGCAACGCCCAGGGAGAGGTCACCCTCACCGCGCAGGTAACCGGCGATATCATCCCGGGCACAGTGCTGGCGCCGGGCGTGTGGTGGTCGAAATTCAGCCCCGATGGCCGCAACATCAACCAGGTCACGCCAGCCGAGGAGACCGACATGGGCGCGAGCGGCATGTTCTATGACACGGCCGTCTGGGTGGAGCCAACGCGCTAACAATCAATAGAGGTTTCATAGAGGTTGGGCGCCGCAAACGGCCCTGATTGACGCTACAATAGGAATGTTACCCATTTTTCTGACAGCGTCGCGTCGCGCCCATGCCTATAGAACAATTCGAGACCGTCCTTCAACAGATTCGTTCTTTCCAGGAACAGGGTGAATGGCCGCCGGCCGCTCAGCTCTTCGCCGAGCATGCCGCCGGCCTGATTGACCGACTGCCGGCGGCCACGATCGCCGCTCTGTTTGCGCCCTTTCCCTCTTCCGCGATCGAACGACTGCCCACGCTCTGGTATCTGGCCGGCCTGGTCAATGCCGCGCTCAACCAGGCTACCGATGCGGAGCGCTGGCTTGGCCGCGCCGTCGAATACTATGCCGGTCGCCAGGCTCATCCTGAACGCCAGGCCTGGATTCATCTGGAACTGGCCCGCATTGAGTATCGGCGCGACGACTTTGCGCACGTGCAGGCGCATGTGGATAGCGCCCTGCAACTCGTGGCGCAGATGGGGCCCGGCTCCTCGACGCTTCAGGCATTTCTCTACTACATGATCGCCAATCTCTGCGCCGATACCGGCCGCGTGGCGGAAGGTGTCGGCTACGCCCAGGCGTCGGCACAGGAGTATCACCGGCACGGCAGCACGCTGGGCGAGTTCCGCGCGCTGCTCACGGTTGCCAGCCTCGCCCGCCAAACGGGCGACTTCCGGATCGAGCGTGACGCCCTGGTGCAGGCGCGTGCCTGCTATCAGACAGGGCGGCTGGAGCCGTACAGCTTCGAGTCGCTCCTTGGTGCGGAGACGCATCTCGACTGGTATCGCGGTGACCTGACCGGCGCACTGGAAAAGGCACAGACATGGCTGACCATTGCCCAGGGCAGCGGATATAGCCGGCGCAGGCTCTATGCGACGCTGGTGTTGGGCAATGTGCTGCGCGCGCTGGGACGCTACGACCAGTCGCTGCAAGTCTATCAAGCGGCGCGCCGCATCGCGGCAGAGAGCAACCCCAACTTCACCCGCTGGATCGATGTGCAGGAGTCCTGGGTGGCCGCGCTGCAAGGCAGGCTCGACGATGCCGCCATGCTGGCCGAACGCGCGCTGGCACCGGCCGATCATGGCCAACGCATGAGTTTCCAGGTCAACCTGGCCGTCGTTTATCTCCTGAACGGTCGCTGGCCTGACGCCGAAGAACTGTTGTGCGAGTCGCTCGACTTCTACCGGCGCTCGCAGGACCAGGTGGCGACATGCGCCATCTCGTTCCACCTGGCCTACGCGCAGCTCGCCAAAAAGGCGCGCTCATCCGAGATTCTCGATCTATTGCAGCCGGATCTACGCTGGTTGGATGGCTGCGACAACGCCTACTTTCCGCTGTGGTGGCATCCGGTCCTGGTGAGCCGGGTAGCACTCTGGCTGCTGACCACCACCGACTATCGCGCCCTGGGACGGCGTCTCTTCCTGCAGCGCCGGCTGGGCGCCGACGGGTTGCGCACGCTGCAAGAGGCCGCCTGTGCCGGCAACGGGGCGCTCAGCGTCGAAGCCACCGACCTGCTGACAATCCTGGGCGAGCCGCCCCTGCACCACCTGGACGGCGTCGAGGATGGCAGCGCGCGCAGCATTATCGCCGCGGCCGTGGTGGACGGGCTGATCGTGGCCTCTGCGCTGCCCGACCTCTTTCGTCAACTGCGCACCGCGCAGGAACGCGAGCGCGACAACCCGACCGTCGTCGCCATCTTTCTCCTGCACACGCAAGGCGCGCCGAACCAGGAAATCGCTACGACACTCAGTTGCTCGACCTCGACCGTCAGCCACTCCCTCCAGAGCATCTACGAGTCGCTCGGCGTGGAGCGGAGCAGCGGGACGCGTGCAGAACAGCGCGCTGCCTTGCGTCGTGCCGCCCAGGCGCGCGGGCTGCTGGCCTAGTTTTGCGACATAACGCGACTTCTCTGCAAGAAAACTGCAATACAATTCATGCCGGCTGTGACAGAATGGCAGGTAATTTCATCCGCTGTTCCAGATCTCCCTTCCCGCGAGGAGATCTGGAGGATTCCCTCCCGACCCGCAGTCAACCCGGAACTCTTCGCCCATACATTGCGCCCTGGAGCGCCAGCCTGTCGCCATTTCCTCGCTGGACCGCAGACGGATCCATGCCCGCCGGCTTGACAGCGTTGAGCGCGTCCCGCCTGATCCCAAAAAGGCCGGGCAGAATGGCCAGGACGTGGATTGGTGCGGGTGGTTGACCACGTAGCTCGGCAAAGGTCTTGACAAATCGACGCTTTGGCAGATAATTAGACTGCATGGTCTAACCGTGTGGTTTGTTTTTGTGGTCTAACTGGAACTGCCAGAAAGCTGAATGCCAATGCCGCGTCCCCGCTTTATGAAACTGCCGGCCGAAAAACAGGCCGCCATCTTGGAGTCCGCCGCGCGCGAGTTTGCCGCCCACGGCTTTGACGGCGCCTCGCTCAACCGCATCCTGGAGCAAGCGCAGTTGAGCAAGGGCGCGGCCTACTACTACTTCGACGACAAGGCCGATATCTTTGCCACGACGGTGCTGCACTATGCCGGCGATCTCATCGGCGGCCTGGCGGAAATGACAACCGGGCTGACGGCGGACAATTTCTGGTCCACGTTCGCCGACCAGTATGCTGCGCAGTTTGCATTCTTTGCCGACAAGCCGTGGGCCTTTGGCGCGATCAAGGCGGCCGGCCGGCTGTCGCTGCGCGAGCTGGAGGAAAACCCGGCTTTGGTGGCTTCGCTGGGCGAGGTGCAGCAGGGCGTCGTGACGTTGCTGCGCCGCGGCCAGGAGTTGGGCGTTGTGCGTACCGACCTGCCGCTGGATCTGCTGGCCGCGATCTTCATTGCCGTGGACGACGCCAACGACCGGTGGGTGCTGGCGCACTGGGATGCGCTGGATATCGACGAACTCACGCAGGTCGGGCGCCGGGTGATGGCAGGGCTGAGCCGGCTGTTGGGAGTGCAATGAGATGATCGAGGTCGAGCAGTTGTCCTACACCTATACGGGCGCGCGCCAGCCGGCGATCCGCGATCTGACCTTTTCCATCGCGGCGGGTGAGATTTTCGGCTTTCTGGGGCCGAGCGGAGCGGGCAAGTCCACCACACAGCGCATCCTCATCGGCCTGCTGCGCGGGTACAGCGGCCGCGTGGCGGTCTTGGGGCGCGATGTGACCGGCTGGGGTGCCGACTACTATCAATACATCGGCGTTTCCTTTGAACTGCCCAACTACTTCACCAAGCTCACGGCGCTGGAGAATCTGACCTACTTCGGCGCGCTCTACCGGCGGCAGGGACGCTCACCGCGCGAGTTGCTGGATACGGTGGGCCTGGGCGACAGCGCCGACGTACTGGTGGCGCAGTTCTCCAAAGGCATGAAGAACCGGCTGGGGATCGCACGGGCGCTGCTCAACGATCCAGACCTGCTCTTTATGGACGAACCGACGTCCGGGCTCGATCCCGTCAACGCGCGCATGGTCAAGGATCTGATCAAGGCACAGCAGGAAGCGGGAAAGACCGTCTTCCTGACCACGCACAACATGGTTGTGGCCGACGAGTTGTGCGACCGTGTGGCGTTCCTCGTCGATGGCGAGATCAAGCTGGTCGACGCACCGCGCGATCTCAAGCTGCGCTACGGCCGGCCCATGGTGAGCGTCGATTTCAGCGCCAACGGCGCGGGCCCGCAGCGGCGCGAGTTCCCGCTGGCGGAAATCGGCAGCAACGCGGAGTTCCTGGCGCTGCTCGGCCGTGGTCAGCTCGAGACGATCCACACGCAGGAAGCGACGCTCGAAGAGATCTTTATCGACGTTACAGGCAGGGCCCTATGAACGCACGCATCCAGGCGACCCTGTGGTGCGATGTCCGCCTGCAGGCGCGCAACGGCTTCTACTATGCATCCGCCGTGATGGCTGTCATCACAATCATCGTACTGCGCCTGCTGCCGGTTCAGGATCTGTCGTGGCTGCTGCCGGTCATGATCGTCAACAACCTCATCGTGAACGGTTTCTTTTTCATGAGCGGGCTGGTGCTGCTCGAAAAGGCTGAAGGCACCATCGAGGCGCAGATCGTCACGCCGTTGCGCGGCAGCGAATACCTTGCCGCCAAGGTTGGGACGCTGGCACTGCTCTCGCTGGTGGAGAACTTGGCCATCGGCGTGGCGGTGGCCGGCTTTGCTTTCCGGCCCGATCTGCTCGCAGCCGGCATTGTGCTGGGCACGGCGCTCTACGCGCTGGCCGGTTTCGTCGTGGTGGCGCGCTACGATGCACTCAACACCTTCCTGCTGCCGGCGGTCGGATACATGCTGCTGCTGGGCCTGCCGCTGTTGACCTGGTTCGGCATCGGCCAGGGGACCTTCGTCGAGACCGCCTTGTTGCTCCATCCATTGCAGCCCGTGCTGGCGCTGCTTGGCGCGGCTGTCGAGCCGGCCACGCCGGCCACTATCGCGTACGGTCTGGCCGCGGGCGCCACGTGGGTCGCACTTTTTGCCTGGTGGGCGGCTAGCTCCTTCCACCGCTTCGTTGTCGACAAGGTCAACACCGCCGATCTGCAGCGGCAAGCGGTCGCCCCGCCGCGGCTCCGGCTCGACGTGAATGGGCCACTTGTGCGCCGGCTGGGCGCGCTGCGCTCGCTCGGCCCAATCGACGCGCACAGCATCGGCCGCGATGCCATGCTGCGTTGGATGATCTTCATCCCCTTCGTCATGGCGCTGGCGGTGCGCTGGGTGCTGCCGCTGCTCGTCGACGCGGCGCAGGGCTGGCTGGGCATCGACCTGGCTGCGTACTACCCGCCGCTCATGGGCTACATGGTGCTGCTCATCGTGCCCTACTTCTGGGGAGCGATTATCGGCTTCCTGCTGCTCGACCAGCGCGACGAGCAGACGCTGACCGCGCTGCAAGTGACGCCGCTGCCCCTGCGCGGCTATCTCGCCTATCGCCTCACGGTGCCGGCGCTGGCCGCCACGTTGACGACGCTGCTGGTCATGCCCATCACCGGTCTCTTCGACCTGCCGTGGTGGGGCTATCCGCTGCTGGCGCTGAGCGTCGCGCCCATGGCGCCGCTGGCCGCGCTGGCCCTGGCCGCGCTGGCGCAGAACAAGGTGCAGGGACTGGCGCTCATGAAGGCGGCTGGCATCGTGCTCGTGCCGCCGCTCATCGCGTACTTCCTGCCGCCGGCGTGGCAGCTCCCCTTTGCCGTCGTGCCAACCTGGTGGCCGGCGCAGGCACTCTGGCACCTGCACGCCGGCAGTGCATGGTTCTGGTTCTTCCTCGGCGGCGGTCTGCTCTACGCCGGCGCGCTGCTGGTGTGGCTGGCGCGGCGCTTTGATGCGGTGATGCATCGGTAGGTGATGCGCGATCCACGCTCCTACCGACCCTGTCGGAATCCTGGCAGACATTCAGCGCTCAGCACTCCGCTGTTTGACGAACTGTGCCCGAGATGATACTGTGAGGTCATGAAGAATATCACAGTTTCTGTGGACGATGAGGTCTATCAGCGTGCGCGCGTCAAAGCTGCTGAAATGAGTACCTCGGTGTCGGCGCTGGTCAGGAGTTACCTGATTCAGGTTACCAGTGAAGAGACTGACTGGGAGCGCCGCAAGCGCCTGGAGCGTGAAACCATTGCGGCGATCACAGCCTTTCGTGCTGGCGACAGGCTGGATCGCGCGGAGGCACACGAACGCGATGCGTTTTCTTGACACGAATGTTCTGCTCTACGCGATCAGCACTGCACCCGACGAGGTCGCCAAGCGCGCGGTGGCTCAGTCTCTGCTTGACGCCGAAGATTGGGTGTTGTCGGTGCAGGTGTTGCAGGAGTTCTATGTACAGGCGACACGCGTCACGAAACCGGAACGAATTCAGCACGAACAGGCAGCCGCGCTCATCGAAGCCTGGCTACGCTTCAAGATTCAAGAGATAACTGTCCCTATCGTCCAGGCCGCTCTCGAAGCAAAGGTGCGTTTTCAGCTTTCATATTGGGACGCAGCGATCATCGAAGCCGCGCGTGCTGCCGGGTGTCGCCAAATCTACTCAGAGGATCTGAATGCTGGACAGGATTACGCCGGTATTCGAGTGATCAATCCTTTTGTCTGAGCAAGGGCTTCGGTCAATGCCATGAACTGTCCCAATTGCGGCGCGCCCATGACGCTGGTGCCCGGCCACGACTACTATACCTGCGCCTACTGCACGACCTTCGTCTTCCCCGAGCAGACGGAAGACCACGTACGCGTGCTGGCCGAGCCGGTGGGATTGTCCTGCCCGCTGTGCAAGCATGCGCTGGTGGCCGGCTCGGTGGCTGGGACGCGCGTCGGCTACTGCGCCCGCTGCCGCGGCATCCTGGCCAACCGCGAGAGCTTTGCCGGCGTCGTGCGGACGTTGCGCAGCCGGGCAAAGACGCCGGCTATCGACCCGCAGCCGGTCAAGCATGACCAACTGGCGCGCCGTCTACCCTGCCCGCAGTGCGGCCGCCTGATGGACGTACACCCATACTACGGCCCCGGCAACATCATCATCGACACCTGTGGCGCCTGCCAGTTGATCTGGCTCGACCACGGCGAACTGAGCAGCGTCGTCGATGCGCCCGGCCGCGACCGGCGCCGCTAGCCCGGCCCGGCCCCTTTCCCAATCAGCCCGTTTCCAACACGCATCTCTCAGCCGCCAGTCCGTCACGTCCGAACGGCCGGCGGCGTGCACTGTCCTGAGTAGGCCGGTGAGCGCACGGCGGTGAACGCCACCTGGTGCGGCGTCCGCCGATACTGTTCGCGCATTGCCGCTGCGACGCGCCCGGCAGTGTGCAGACCTTTGGGCAGATGCCGGATCGAAGGTATGATACATTGACTTGATTCCCAACCCTGACTGTCGCCAGAATAGAACTTGCTATGACCATGTCTGCTGTAATGCCGGCGTTTCCAGCCCAATATTGGCTGGTTGGCGTGGATGTCGGCGGCACCACGGTGTCCACGGTGCTGCTCGATGAGTCCCTGCACGCGCACGGCGAGTTGACCGTCGATACCGACCTCTCCAGCGCCGACAACACGATGCTTGGCATTGCGCATGCAATCGAGGCCACGCTGGCGCTTGGCGGCGGAGCGCGGCGCCTGGCCGCCATCGGTCTGGGCATCCCCGGGCAGCAGGATCCGGCCAACGGCATCGTGCGCATCGCCGTCAACCTGCACTGGTACGATTATCCGCTCGTCGCCCGCCTCACCGCCCGTTTCGGCGTCCCCTGCGTCATCGAGAACGACGTACGCGTGGCTACGCTGGGCGTCTACCGCTTCGACAACCCGGCCGGCGACCAGGATCTGGCCTACATCAGCATCGGCACCGGGCTGGCGACGGGCGTCATCCTGGAGGGCAAACTGCTGCGCGGGCGTCATGGGCTGGCGGGCGAGTTTGGCCATGTCATCGTCGACCCCGACGGGCCGCCCTGCAACTGCGGCGCGCGCGGTTGCCTGGAAACGCTGGTTTCGGCCACGGCGGTCGTGCGCCGCGCGCGGGAGGCGCTGGCTGCGGGGGCAGGCGGTGCGCTGGTTGCGCTATCGCCGCTCACCGCGCGCGGCGTCTACGAGGCCGCGGCGGCCGGCGATGCAGCGGCGCAGCAGATCGTCGACGACGTGGGCACGGAATTGGCCCGATCGCTGCGCAGCGTGGTGCTCGCCTACGACGTGGACAGCGTCGTACTGGGCGGCGGCGTCACGCGCGCCGGCGACCGCTATCTGGCGCCCATCATCGCCGAGTGGCGGCGCCAGCAGGCGACGTCGGCGCTGGCGCGTGCCGTGCTGCGCCCGGAGATCCTGCGCATCGCCGACCCGACGCGCAACCTGGGCGCCTGGGGCGCAGCCGCCCTCGCCGCGGAACTGATAGAAGAATAGACCGCAGATGTGGCGGAGAAGAATTAGACCGCGGATTTGGCGGATTTGGACGGATTTATATCTCTTCGTGCCCCTTTGTGACTTTGTGACTTCGTGGCAGCGGTTCAAATCTAATAGGTGACATTATGCTGTGTATCCAACGGGCGACGTTGTTGACGCCCGATATCCAGATTGACGACGGCGTGCTGCTAATCGATCGCGGGCGCATTGTAGCGGTTGGCGACGCGACGTCGGTGGGGCTGCCCGCCGGCGCCGAAATCATCGACGCCGGCGGGCTGATCGTGGCGCCGGGCTATATCGACGTGCAGTTGAACGGCGCGTTCGGCGCTGACTTCACGCTCGACCCGGAGACCATCTGGCAGGTGGCGGCCGGCCTGCCGCGTTGGGGTGTGACGAGCTTCCTGCCCACGATCATCACCTCGCCGCTGGCACAGGTGGCCAAGGCGCAGGAGACGCTGGCCGCGGGCGCGCCCGCCGGCTGGCAGGGCAGCGTGCCGCTGGGGCTGCACTGCGAAGGTCCTTTCCTCAATCCCAAAAAGAAGGGCGCTCACAACCCGGCGCACCTGCGCACGCCGGCGCTGGCCGATGTGGCGGCGTGGTCGCGCGACAACCACGTGTGGCTCACCACCCTGGCGCCGGAACTGCCGGGCGCGCTGGAGGTCATCGACGCGCTGCGCCGGCGTAGGGTCGTCGTCAGCGCCGGCCATTCCATGGCGACGCTGGCCGAGGCGCGCGCCGCCTTTGCCGCCGGCACGCGCTACGGCACGCACATCTTCAACGCCATGCCGCCGCTGGAGCATCGCGAGCCCGGCCTGCCCGGCGCACTGCTGGCCGACGCAAGCCAGGTCGTCGGGCTCATTCCCGATGGCATCCACCTGCACCCGGCCGTGGTCAAGCTGGTGTGGGCGGCGAAAGGGCCGCACGGCATCACCGTCGTCAGCGATGCCATGGCCGCGCTGGGTATGGCGCCCGGTGTGTACCGCCTCTCCGACCAGGAGGTCATCGTCACCGAGCACAGCGACGGCATGCGCGAGGCGCGGCTGGCCTCTGGCACGCTGGCCGGCTCGGTGCTGGCCATGGACGAGGCGCTGCGCCGGCTGGTCATGTACACCGGCTGTTCGCTGCGTGACGCGCTGGCGACGATGACGACCACGCCGGCGGATCTGCTGGGCATCGGCCACGAACGCGGGCGGCTGCGCGCCGGTGCGTTCGCCGACCTGGTCTTCCTGACGCCGACGCTGGAGGTTGTGCAGACCGTGGTCGAAGGCGTATCCTGTTACGAGATGTCATAATCAAAGCTGAAGGAGGAGAAAGTCGTGGCGCTGCAACAATCACATCTCTATCGCGAGATTCACGAACAGCCCGGCGTGCTGCAGGCGATGCTAGAGCGCGAGCGGCCGGTCATCAAGCGGCTGGCCAGCGCGATCCGCGGGCGCGACATCGACTACGTGGTCATTGCCGCACGCGGGACAAGCGACAACGCCGGCCGCTATGCCCAGTATCTGCTGGGCTCGGTCAACCAGTTAATGGTGACGCTGGCCACGCCGAGCCTCTATTCTATCTACAAACGCCCACCGCGCTTTGGCAATGCGCTGGTCATCGGCATCAGCCAGAGCGGCAAGAGCCCGGACATCGTCTCGGTGCTGGCAGAGGCGCACCGCCAAGGCGCGCTGACCGCGGCCATCACCAACTTCCCCGACTCGGACCTGGGCCGGCAGTGCGAGCACGTCATCACGCTGCACGCGGGCGAGGAACGCTCCATCGCCGCGACCAAGACCTACACGTCGTCGCTGGCGGCGATTGCCGCGCTGAGCGCCGAACTGGCCGGTGACGAGCAGATGCGCACCGACCTGCTGGTCATGCCCGCCAAGGTAGAGGCGGAACTGGCGCTCTCGCCGCAGATCGGCGAACTCACCGAGCGCTACCGCTACATGCGTGACTGCGTGGTGCTTGGCCGCGGCTATAATTACGCCACCGCCTTCGAGTTTGCGCTCAAGCTCAAGGAACTGACCTACACCATTGCCGAGCCGTACAGCAGCGCCGACTTCATGCACGGGCCGCTGGCGCTCATCGAGCACGGCTTTCCGGCGCTGGTAGTGGCGCCGTCGGGCGTGCTGCTGCCGGAGATGCAGCAATTCATGCGCACGCTCAAGGAGCGCGAGGCGGAGATCGTGGCGATCAGCGACGACGCCGACACGCTGGCGCTGGGTCGCACGAGCATCGCACTGCCCGCCGGCGTGCCGGAGTGGCTCTCGCCGCTCACGGCCATCGTGCCGGGGCAGCTCTTCGCCATGCACCTGGCCGCCGTGCGCGACTACGATCCTGATCACCCGCGCGGGTTGAGGAAGGTAACAGAGACGAGGTAGGAAAAGGCCAATTGTCAATGGTCAACGGTCAATTGCCAATTGTCAACGGCCGAAGCAGTCCGGCGCCTCATTGACAATTAACCATTGACCGTTGACCGTTAACCATTATTTACGCCCCCAACTGCCGCCGCCGATAATGCTCGTCCAGGCGGCTGTCGATGCGGGCGGCTTCGCTGTCGGGCATGAAGTGCGGCCCGCCCAGCACGTAGGTGCCGAGGATGGTGCGAGCCCACTTGTCGGCCATGCGCGTGATGTTGAGCGCTTCCTGCGCGCTCTTGCCCAGCGCGGTAATGCCGTGGTTGACCATGAGCAGCAGCTTGGGCGACATGCCGTGCTCGTCCTGGTAGCGGCGCAGTTCGGTGCGCACGACCTTGGCCAGATCGAAGCCCGGATCGACGTAGGGCACCACGGCAGGATAGCGCCCGCACACGACGATGCCGTCGGGGAAGAGGTGGCGGCGAAAGGGCTCGGCGCCCAGCACGCTGCACAGGATGGCGTTGCAGGAGATGGGATGCGTGTGCGCGACGCAGCTTGCGCCGCCTTCGGAGAGGCAGAGCGCGTGCAAAAAGGTCTCGACGGACGGCCGTTTCTGCTGCGGGTCGACCATCACCTCGGGCCAGATGGCCTGCACTTCTTCCTGCGTCATCTGGTCGCGTTCCACCAGATCCAGAATCGCATCCATCTTGACCTGCGTGAAGCCGGCCTCGCCGATCGTGCCGAGCTGGCTGCCCGACGCCTTTACCCAGAAGGTGCCGTCGCCGGCGGTGGCGCTCGTGTTGCCTTCGCCCAGGATGGCAAGCTGGCGATCCTCGCGGCCGACCTCGTGAGAAAGTGTTACCAAAGCTTGTAGCAATTCGTTTGTCGTCATGGTTTCTCTCCTCTAGAGTTTCATAGCATTGTAGCGTATCGTAGCGACAAACCAAAACCAGATCGTAAGCACTCCGAAACAGAAAACGCCAGTTGCGTAGAAAACGCACAACGCATATACTATCGTTGCTTCCAACATTGCGATCCCCGGCCATCTGGCCAATCTTTACAAATCAAGCTCTGCACCGTGGCGCGACCGGCACATCTGTCCGGCGCCGTGCAGGCTGACATACAGCATTCGGATGGGAGGTCCGGTCATGGCCACATATCAGGCTGCCTATGAAATCCTCGCCGAGCAATTGGCGGAAAACGGTGTCGACGTCGAAGCGGTCAAGGCGGCGCTCAAGCGCCAGCACATCGAGACGCCGAGTTGGGGCTATGCCAACAGCGGCACGCGCTTCAAGGCCTTTGCCTGGCCCGGCGCGGCGACGACCACGCAGCAGAAGCTCGACGACGCCGCCATGGTGCACAAGATGACGGGTATCGCGCCGACGGTGGCCGTGCACATCCCGTGGGACAAGCCGGCCGACGACGACTACGACGCCATGGGGCAGTATGCCGAGGCGCAGGGCATCCGCATCGGCGCGGTCAATCCCAACGTCTTCCAGGACGACGAGTACAAGCTGGGCTCGCTGGGCAACCCCGACCCCGGCGTTCAGGAGCGCGCGCTCGACCACATCATCGAGTGCTGCGAGATCATGCGCAAGGTGGACAGCGACATCCTCAGCCTGTGGTTTGCCGACGGCACCAACTACGCCGGGCAGGACTCGCTGCGCGCGCGCAAGCTTCGCTTCGAGCGCGGTCTGGAGGCGGTCAAGGCGCAGTTGCCCGACGGCGGCCGCATGCTCATCGAGTACAAGTTCTTCGAGCCGACCTTCTACAGCACCGACGTTCCCGACTGGGGCACGGCCTACGCCTGGGCAGTGAAGTTGGGCGACTCGGCGCAGGTGCTGGTGGACCTGGGGCACCACGCGCAGGGCGTCAACATCGAGCAGATCGTCACCTTCCTGCTCGACGAGGGCAAGCTGGGCGGCTTCCACTTCAACAACCGCAAGTACGCCGACGACGACCTGATCGTGGGGAGCACCAACCCGTACGAACTCTTCCTCATCTACAACGAGCTTGCCGGCGCCGAGATGAGCGACGATCCGACGCTCAGCGGGGCGGCGCGCAACGTGGCCTACATGATCGACCAATGCCACAACATCGAGGGCAAGATGGCGCCCATGATCCTCTCGGTGCTCAACTGCCAGGAGGCGTATGCCAAGGCGCTCGTCGTGCCGCGCGGCCAGCTTGCCGAGTTGCAGCAGGCCGGCGAAGTGCTGCTGGCGCACAAGCTGGTCACCGACGCGTTCCGCACCGACGTGCGCCCGCTGCTGGCCACCGTGCGCGAGGAGATGGGCGTGCCGGTCGACCCGATTGCCGCCTACCGGGCGTCGGGCTATGAGGCCAAAATCCGCGGTGAGCGCGGCGTCGCCTCGGCCAGCGGCGGCTTCCAGTAGGCCATTTCTCGTAAGCGCACCATTCTGGCGGATGCCCATGGCAGAGACTCAAACCAAGCAACCCATCCTAGAGATGCAGCACATCTCCAAGCGCTTCGATGCCACGCAGGCGCTGGAGGATGTATCGCTCACCCTCTATCCGGGCGAGGTGCACGCGCTCATCGGCGAGAACGGCGCGGGCAAATCCACGCTGATCAAGATCATGACCGGCGTGCACAGGCCCGACACCGGCACGATCCTGCTCGATGGGCAGCCCACGCACATCAACAATTCGCAGGAGGCGCAGACCCTCGGCATTGCGGCCATCTACCAGGAGCCGATGATCTTTCCCGACCTGAACGTGGCCGAGAATATCTTCATCAGCCACCGCAGCCGGGGCATGGTCGTCAACTGGGGACGGCTCTTCAAGGACGCCGAGGCGATCCTGGCGCAGCTCGACGTCAAGCTCGACGTGCGCATGCCGGCGCGCGGGCTGACACTGGCCGCGCAGCAGGCAGTGGAGATCGGCAAGGCCATCTCACTCAAGGTGCGCGTGCTGATCATGGACGAGCCGACCGCATCCCTGTCGGCGCACGAGGTCGACCAACTCTTCCGGCTGGTCAACACGCTGCGCAGCCAGGGTGTGGCGATCCTCTTTATCGGTCACCGCATGGAAGAGGTCTTCCGTATCGCCGATCGCATCACCGTGCTGCGCGACGGCAAGTACATCTCCTCGCGGCCTAAGGCGGAGGTGAAACGCGACCAGGTGATCCGCGAGATGGTGGGGCGCGATGCAGGCGATTTCTTTGCCAAGAGCGAGGTGCCGCGCGGCGACCTGCTCATGTCCGTGCGCGGGCTGGGCAAGGAAGGCGCCTTCACCGATGTCAGCTTCGACGTCTACCAGGGCGAGGTGCTGGGCTTTGCCGGCCTCATCGGCGCGCGGCGCACGGACGTGGGACTGGCGCTCTTCGGCATTGAGCCGGCGGACACGGGCGAGATCACCTTTGAGGGCAAGCCGGTGGCGATCAAGGCGCCGGATCACGCGCTCAAGCTGGGCATCGCCTACGTGACGGAGGATCGCCGCGGGCTGGGGCTGGTCATGCCCATGTCCATCACCACCAACATCAGCCTGCCCACCTTGCGCCGCTATCTTTCGGCGCTGGGGCTGGTGCGGCGGCCGGAGGAGCAGCGCACCGCGGAGAGCTTCCGCGAGCAGTTGATGATCCGCACGCCTTCGGTCGCGCTCGACGTGGGCAAGCTCTCGGGCGGCAACCAGCAGAAGGTGATGCTGAGCAAGTGGCTCAACGCCCGGCCCAAGCTGCTCATCCTCGACGAGCCGACGCGCGGCATCGACGTGCGCGCCAAGGCCGAGGTGCACCACATCATCAACGACCTGGCCGCCGAGGGGCTGGGCATCATTCTCATCTCGTCCGACCTGCCCGAGGTGCTGGCCATGAGCGACCGCGTGCTTGTCATGCGCGAGGGGCGGCAGATGGGTATCTTCGACCGCAAGGACGCCACCCAGGAGCGTGTGATGACGGCAGCCATGGGCCAGCAGGAGCATCAGGAACCCACGGGGGCGGTGCAAGGATGAACACAATTCGCCGCCGTTTCCAGCCGGAACAGATTCGCGAGTTGGTCCTGATCGCGTTGATCATCGGGATCCTTATTTTCTTTGGCACGCAGATCGACAACTATTTCTCGCCGCGTACCTTCACGCGCATTTCCACCAGCGTGGCAGTGATTGCCGTCGTCGCGGTGGGCCAGACGCTGGTGATCCTGACGCGTAACATCGACCTCTCCGTCGGCTCCATCGTCGGCTTCACGGCCTACATCGTCGGCACGATCCTGTCAATCAACAACGACATCCCGCCGGTGGCGGTGGTGCTCATGGCCGTCGCGATGGGCGCAGTCATGGGGTCAATCAACGGGCTGCTGGTCGCCTACGGCCGCGTGCCGGCGATCATCGTCACGCTGGGTACGCTGGCCATCTTCCGCACGGTGCTGGTGGAGATATCGGGCGCCAACTCCGTGCTGACCAACGAGTTGCCGCGCTGGCTGGTCAACCTGCCGCCGGTCAACGCCTTCACCCTCGGGCCGCTGGATATTCGCCTGCTCTTTTTCTTGGCGGTCGTGGTCGTCATCATCTTCCAACTCGTGGTGAGCTATCTGCCGTGGGGGCGCCGCCTCTACGCCATCGGCTCGAATCCCGATGCGGCGCGCGTGGCCGGTTTTCCGGCCCAACGCATCATCTTCACCGCCTTTGTGCTGAGTGGCGCGCTGGCTGGGCTGGGCGGCTTCATGTTTCTGGCCCGCTTCGGTAACATCACGGTCGTGGCCGGCCAGGGCATCGAGTTGCAGTCGGTGGCCGCGGCGGTCGTGGGCGGCGTCAACATCAACGGCGGGCTGGGGTCGCCCTTCGGCGCGTTCCTGGGCGCCATCCTCATCGACGTGCTGGACAACAGCCTGATCCGCTGGCTGGCGATCTCCGAGTTCTGGCGCGACGCGCTGCTGGGCTTGCTGATCTTGCTGGCGGTGGCGACCGACACGGTGATCATGAATCGGCTGCGCAAGGTCTGGGCGCGCCACGAGCTACAGGTTTCCGGCGACGGCGAGCCGCCGGCAGAAAAGGGAGGCGCCGGCTATGCGGCCTGATTGGAGCATCTTCCGTCGCTGGGAGGGGCTGCTGCTCATCCTGCTGATCCTCATCGTCGGCTACAACGCGCTGAGCACGCCCGGCTATCTCACCGTCGGCAACTGGGTCAACCTTTTTCAACTGTCGATCGAGAAGATCATCGTGGCGCTGATCATGACCTTCATCATCATCAACGCCGAGATTGACCTGTCGGTGGCGTCGGTGATGGGCTTCAGCGCCTGCATGATGGGCTTTCTTTTTGCCGGGGGCATGCCCATGGAATGGGCGATTGCCGGCGGGCTGCTGGCCGGTTTCGTGGCCGGCCTCTTCAACAGCTTCTGGATCGGCATCGTCGGGCTGCCCTCGCTGGTGGTGACGCTGGCGGGACTCATCGGCTACCGCGGGCTGGCCTATGTGCTGCTCGAAGATCGTTCCATCGGCGAATTCCCGGCCTGGTTTGACCGCCTCGGGCAGCAGCCGTTGATCGGCCCCTTCCCGCTCGCGCTGATCGTCTTTTTTGTTCTGCTGATTTTCGCGATAATTGTCTTGCAGTATTCCGGCTTTGGTCGCTACGTCTACGTCATCGGCAACAGCAAGGATGTCGCACGCTATTCCGGCGTGCGCGTGCGGCGCACCAAGATGATCCTGTTCGTCGTCTCGTCGACGGTTGCGGCGCTGGCCGGCATTCTCTATGCGGCGCGCCTGGGCGCAGTGCGCGGCGACATGGCGTTGGGCTTCGAACTGGATATCATCACGATGGTGCTGCTGGGCGGCGTCAGCATTTTTGGCGGCACCGGCACCATGTGGGGCGTACTGCTCTCGGTGCTGATTATCCTGAACCTGCGCAACGGCATGGGGCTGGCCAATTTCTCGGGGCACGTACAGACCGGTGTCATCGGCGTGTTGCTGATCCTGTCGGTGCTGGTGCCAAACCTGGCCGGCACCGTGCAGGCGGCCTTGAAGCGGCGGCGGGCGCGGACGGTCGAAGTCGTTGCCGCCGAGTGAACGATTTTCAAGCTATCACCCGCGATTACGCGTCAAACCTACAGTTGTTCGTTTCTCAACCATTCTTCAAGGAGAAGAACCATGCGAAAGCTAAGTACGATCATCCTGAGCCTGCTGGTGATTTCCAGCCTGCTCCTGGCTGCCTGTGCGCCGGCGGCACCCGCCCCCGCACCGGCAGCCGCCCCGGCCGAGGCGACCGAGGCCGCCCCTGCCGAAGCAACCGAGGCGCCTGCCGAAGAGGCTGCCGCTGAGGCCACTGAGGCGCCCGCCGAAGAGGCCGCCGCGCCGTCGGGTGACGTCATTGTGGCGACGCCCGGCCAGGCCGTCAAGATGGTGCTCATGCCCAAGTTCCTCGGCATCCTCGTCTTTGACCAGGCCAACCAGGGCGCGCAGGAAGCGCACGCCGAGCTGGGCAACACCGACGAATTGCAGTTCCTTGGGCCGACACCCGAGAACAGCGTCGCCGGCCAGATCGAGATCGTGACCAACGCCACCACGCAGGGTGTGCAGGCGATCATGATCTCCAACAATGCCGGCGACCAGATCGCCCCGGCCGCCCAGGCCGCTCGCGATGCCGGCATGACCGTCGTCACGTGGGACTCGCCGATTCCGTCGGCCGAGGGCGAGCAGTTGTTTGTGGCGCAGGTCGACTTCGCCGAGACCGGCACGGTCATGGCCGACATGGCGCGCAGCATCCTGGGCGAAGATGGCGGCAAGTTCGCCGTGCTCTCTGCTTCGCCCGACGCCGCCAACCAGAATGCATGGATTGCGTCCCTGCAGGAAACGCTGACCGATCCGGCCTATGCCAACCTCGAACTGCTCGACATCGTCTATGGCAATGACCAGTCCGAGGATTCCTACAACCAGGCGCTGGCGCTGATCGACAAGTATCCTGACATGGAATTGATCATGGCCCCGACCTCGGTCGGTATCGTAGCTGCGGCCAAGGCCATGCAGGACGAAGGTCTGTGCGACACGGTCAAGGTCTCCGGTCTGGGTCTGCCCGCGGAGATGGTCGAGTACACGCTCAATGGCTGCGCGCCTGAGTTTGCGCTGTGGAGCTTTGTCGATCTCGGCTACACGACCTACTATGCCGCCTACCTGTTGGCCACCGGTGCCATGCAGGGCGCTGAGGGCGAGACCTTCGAAGCCGGGCGCATGGGCACCTACACGATCGAGAAGGATCCCACACGCGATGCTGGCTTGCGCATCGTCATGGGCCCGTTCACGGTCTACAACGCCGACAACGTCGAGGCTGCATCGAAGTAGTTTGTAGGCAAGGATAGATAGACCGCGGATGACGCGGATCGGGCGGATTTGCACGGATCGATTGAGATCAGCGTAAATCCGCCCGATCCGCACAATCCGCGGTCTATTTTTATTGCTGCATTGCCCTCGCCGCAGGTTGTTGACGCCTCCTCAAATCTGGCTATACTCTAGCTAGAATGCGCTACGAAATTGTCCTTGTACCTGAAGCGATTGAAGATCTCAGACGCATGACTGCGCGTGACGCGGCAACCGTTCGCGATGCGCTTGAACGTCACCTGCGTAGCGCACCGCAAAAAGTCAGCAGAAGTCGCATCAAGCGTCTCACACGGATCAGCCATCCACAATATCGCCTGCGTGTCGACGATTTCCGAGTGTATTATGATGTCATCGATGCTACGGTCTTTGTGCTAGCCGTCGTGCCAAAGGCTTCTGCTGCCCGATGGCTCGATGAATGGGGGAGCGAAGAGCAATGAAAGAAGTCAACCTGACCGAAGTCAAGGATCAGTTGTCGCACTATGTCAGGGAAGCTGCCAAGGAAGATATCGTCATCATGCGGCATGGCAAGCCCGCCGGCATCCTGATCGGATTTGAGTCCGAAGATGATTGGTTCGACTACAAGCTGGAGACCGATCCGCGGTTCGCAGCGCGGATCGCTGCGGCGCGCCAGAGCATACGCTCTGGCCTTGGCGTGCGACTGGAGGAATTCGACAAGGCGGTATTGGATGAGGAGTAGCCCATGACTGCTTCAATCGTCGATGTCAGCCGGCAGTTTTTTGAGGAGATTCTGCTGCCGATCCTGCGCCGTGATTTCCCGGTCGAGGCGGCGCAGACCGCGTTCGGCGTCTTCGGCTACGGCTCCGAAGTGATGGGCATGGACGACGAGTACTCCAGCGACCATCACTGGGGCGTGCGCGTCAATGCCGTCATGCCGGATGCGCTCTACCACGATCGCGGGCGAACCATTGCCCAAGCGGTCATTCCCTTTTTGCCGGAGAGTTTCAAGGGCTACGACGTGCGATCCGGCTTTTCCGGAGGCACCGGGCTGTCGATCACGGGGCTGGAGAGCTACCTGACGACGACGATCGGCATCGACCATGCGCCGGAGAGCTACGCCGACTGGCTGAGCGCCCCCGAGGAAGACATCATCCACATCGTCAACGGCCAGGTCTGGCTCGACGAGGCGGGGCGCTTCTCACACATCCGCACGGTGCTGCAGGGCTACTATCCCGAGCCGGTGCGGCGGCGGCGCATTGCGCACTGGTGTCGTTATTTCTCCGGCATGGGCAGCTACGCGCTCAAACGCGCCATCCTGCGCGACAACGAGTACTATGCAACGATTACCTTCTCGCGCGCCGTGCGCTGGGCCGTGCAACTCGCCTTCATGCTCGAGAAGCAATACTACCCTTACGACAAGTGGACCTACGCCTTCTTCCGGCGCCTGCCGCGGCTCTACACGCCCATGGCGCCGCTGGTCGACGAGGCCGTGCGCCTCTCCACACCGTGGGCGCGCAAGCTGGAACTGCTCAACCGCATGGCCGACGTGATCGACCATTTTCTCGTCGAGGATGGCATCATCCAGCCGCACCCGAAGTTTGCCGAGCACCCTTCGTCCGGCTACCGCCTGTTGGAGCACGCCTACGCCGAGATCCTGCACGACCTGCCGGCCGATCTGCGCGGCCTGGTGCCGGTGTGGGAGCAGGTGCACTGGGAGGCGAACCACAGCCAGTTTGTCGCCGGGCTCGATCTCGCTGAATGGGATGGCATGTTGAATCTTGTGGAAGACAACTAACACGGTCGGCACTCCCATTTTCACGGGTATCTGGTATCGTATATAATACCGTTATGGCGAAGCTGGATGTAGTCATTGATACGAGCGTGTTGATCGCAGCCCAGCGGTCTCGGCGTGGGGCTTCATCTAAATTGCTCTCCGTTGTAGGGGATGGCCCGTTTGATCTTCATCTTTCAGTAGCCCTTGTGCTGGAGTACGAAGCGATCCTAATGCGGTACCGGCAGGAACTGGGCCTGACGCAAGACGATGTCGCAGATGTTATCGATGCGCTTTGTGCATTGAGTATTGCACACGAGATTCATTTTCAGTGGCGCCCCACCCTGCGTGATCCAGATGACGAGTTTGTCCTAGAGCTTGCCGTTGCTGCCCGATGTGATTACATTGTTACCTTCAACACGCGTGATTTCGTGGGAGCGGAGCGTTTTGGAATACGTGTTGTGACTCCGAGTGAGTTTCTGAAGTTGTCGGGAGAAATACCATGAGTGTACTGAGTTTGCGATTGCCTGCGTCGCTTCATGATCAGTTGCGTTCACTCTCGGAACAGGAAGGCATATCGATCAACCAGTTTGTATTGCTGGCGATCTCCGAAAAGATGGCTGCAATTGACACGGCCAATTACATTCAAGAGCGGGCGCAACGCGGGAGCCGTGAGCGGCTGTTAGCCGTGTTGGCAAAGGCGCCGGATATTGATCCGGAAGAGGCAGACCGGCTGCCTGGCTGACCCAGACATCCCGACTTCAGGTGCACCTGGGCTGTCCAGCGCCCAATCTCAACATCGCATCTTCGTGTTTCGGAAGGAATGTTGCCAGTTCATGAACTCAAAGGAACGCGTCAAAGCCACGCTGCGCCGGCAGACGACCGACCGCACGCCGGTCGATTGCTGGCTCTACCAGAAACAATTCGTCGAGATGCTGGCGGCCGAATATGGCCCGCGCGAGCAGTTCCTCGACGAGTTCGGCATCGACATTTTCGTTGGCTTTGTGCCCTATCCCAACCAGACCGGGCGGCTGTGGGACGTCAAGGAACTGCCACAGTACGATCCGGGCGACCCGCACGACCCGCGCTGGCTGAATCACACCGACTGGAACTATGACTTTGCCGGGCTCAACGTGGCGGAGGCGGTGCGCCAGCAGAGCGACAAGCGCTACATCCTCGCGCACGTATGGGGCATCGTCGAGGGCACCAGCCGCATCATCGGCATCGAGAATTGCTGGCTGAACCTGGGCGCCGAGCCGCAGATCATGGGCGCCTGGTTCGATCGCTACGCCGACTGGCTGTGCGGGCTGGTGGACAGCCTGGTCGAAGCCGGCGTCGACGGCATCACCCTTTCCGACGACTGGGGCTCGAACCAGAACATGCTCTTTTCGCCGCGCATGTGGCGCCGCATGATCGCACCGTATGCCAAGCGCGTCGTCGCCCACGCGCACAGCCGCGGCCTCTTCGTCAATCTGCACTCGGACGGCTACATCATGCAGATCATGGACGACCTGATCGATATCGGCTACGACTCCATGCACCCGGTGCAGGAGAGTTCCGGCATGGACCCGCGCACGGTCAAGGATCAATACGGCGACAAGATCACCATCTACGGCTCGCTCGACGTCATCGACGGGTTGCTGGCCTACGACGGCGACGAACTGGAGGAGTACATCACGCAGCGCTTCGCCATCTACGGCCCCGGCGGCGGTTTCATCTACAACACCGGCCACTTCGTGCAGCCGGACATTCCGCCCCAGCGGCTGTTGCGTGCCTATGCCGTGGTTAAGCGGCTGGCCGCGCAGTATTGGACACGATGACAAGGTGAAGAGATGACAAGATGACAAGGTGAGGGAATGAGGGGATGACAAGATGAGGGGGTGAGTCGCGCCGGCGTTTCATCACCACACTTTGTCATCTTGTCATCTTCTCATCCTGTCATTCCCTCACCCCCTCATCCCCACACCACCCACAATGACGTCACTGAACTTCCCGCCCAACGCCCGCTGGATCGGCTCTGCTCATCCCTTCGATCTGCATGAGGTGTACCTCGATTTTCGTTCGCCGGAGTTCACTCTGGCGGGAGCGCCGCGCCTTGCCGAACTGCTGATCACCGCGGACAGTCGCTACCGGCTCTGGATCAACGGGCGGTTCGCCGGGCGCGGGCCGGCGCGCTGCTATCCGTGGCGGCAGGCGGTCGATCGCCTGGATGTTACCGACCTGTTGCGCCCTGGCGCCAACGTGATCGCCATCCAGGTCTACCAGCCGGGGTATTCCCACTTTGCCTACGTGCACCGGGCCGCGGCGGGCGTGCTGGCCTGGCTGGGCATCGATGGCGAGAGTTGTCTGGTCACAGACGCGACCTGGCGCGTGCGTCGCAACCGTTCGTTTGCCGATGCCGTGCCGCGCGTCTCGATCTACGGCAGCGGCGTCGAAGACCGCGCCATGATCCACGAGGATGCCTGGACCGAGCCGGCGTACGACGACAGCCCATGGGAAGCGGCGCGCGTGGTGGCGCCGGTTGGCGGTTATCCGTGGACCGGAATGGCTCTACGCGAGATCCCCTTGCTGGAGGAGCGCGAACTGAGCCCACACCTGGCTGGCATGCGCTGTGCGACAGAGATCAGCCTGCGCGGGCCGGACATGCACGCTGCCCTGCGGCAGGCATGGCAGCGCGGCGAACCGGAAGAGCCGGCCTGCGACGCTGACGGCTGGCACTACTTCGCAACCGCGGAGGGTGAGGCAACGACCTGGCTTTTCGACCTGGGGCGCGACTATGCGTGCCAGGGCTGGGTCGAGGTCATCGGTGCGACGGGTGACGAGACGCTGCTGGTCAGCTATGCCGAGAAGATGCGCGACGGCGAACTCGTGCTTTCCGACCCGGCGACCTACTGCCGCGTGCGGTTGACGGACCGCTTTGCATTGCGCGCCGGCAGCCAGGTGCTGCAATCGTTCAGCCTGCGTGGCGGGCGCTATGTGCTCTTTGCCCTCGGCGGGCCGGCGAACCAGGACTTGCGGCTGCGCTTCCATGTGACCGCCGTGGAATATCCGCTCCAGATCGACCGCCTACTGCGCCTGGACGATCCGGACTTGCAGGCCATCGTCGATCTGTGCGAGCGCACCTTCCGTGCCTGCCTGCAAGACGGCTTTGTCGACAGCACCTGGCGCGAGAGTTCGCAGTGGGTGGGCGATGCGCTGCCGCAGGCGCTCATCATGCACGCGTTGAGCGACGATGTGCGGCCGCTGCGCCAGGTGTTGCGCATTGCGGCCGACGGCGCTTATCCCGATGGCGTGTTGCCGGGTGTTGCCCCTGGCGAGGTGCATGCCTACACCGTCGTCGACTACAACTTCACCTGGGTCGAACTCCTGGAGCTTTACTGGCGGCTGACGGGTGATCGAGCCTTTGTGGACGAGTTGTGGCCGGTGTTGGTCAAGATGCTTGATCGTTTCGCCGAAGATGTCGCGGAGGACGGGCTGATCCGCAGCCAGCCGGGGCGCCGCCTTTTTCTGGATTGGGCGCCGGTCTCGCGGCAGGAACCGAACGCCATCTACAACCTGCACTACCTGCTGGCGCTCCAGACCGCGGCGCGGCTGGCAAGCGAACTGGGCGCCGACAACGATGCATATCGCTGGCAGGAACGGGCGGAGAGAGTACGCGGTTCCTGTCGTGCGGCCTTCTTGCAGGACGATTGCTGGTGGGATGACCTGCCGCCCACGACGGCCTCGCAGCTTGCCGCGGCCCTGGCCGTGCTCACGGGCGCGGCGGAAGCGGACGAGCAGCCGGCGCAACTCGACGCCATCGCCGCGCGTTCGCTCGACCTCGACGACAATCCGCAGCCGGGCGCGCTGGTGCTGGCCAGCCCCTTCATGCACCACTACCTCTTCGAGGCGCTGCACGCGGGCGGTTGGGAGCCGGCGCTGGTCGAAATCATTCGCCGGCGTTGGGGGCGCTGGGCAACGGCCGGCTGCCCGACGACCTGGGAGAACTGGAACGTTGACTTCCCCGACGGCTCGACCTGCCACGCCTTCTCAGCACACCCGCTCTATCACCTCTACAGGGCAGCACAGTCACTCCCCCTCTAGCCGCTGGCAAGCTGACGATTTGGCGCCGATTGGCATATTGTCGGCCGGGTGTTTGCCTGGACCGCCGCCCTTCTTGAGAGGCGCCGCTACCTGCTCCGTTCGCCACATTGCGCTGAACTCGCTAGAATCAACCTGCAAAGGCTATGCAAACGCCGGATCGCGGCGTGGCGCAGAAGAGTTCACGGGGAATCGACATGCAGAACAGGCAGATTCGCTTCACGTTGCTGGCGGTGGCGCTCGGCGTCGCTGCCCTGGTCGGCTGGTCCGCGCTGGCGGTGAGGCCGGTACGGGGCGCGCCGCAGGCTGAATTTGGCCTGCGCCAGATCGCCCAGGGGCTGGCGGCGCCCGTCTACCTGACCCACGCCGGTGACGGTAGCGGCCGCCTCTTTGTCGTCGAGAAGGGCGGCACGATCCGCATCATCCAGAACGGGCAGGTGCTGGCGCAACCCTTTCTGGACATCACCGATCGCGTGGGCAACGACGGCGAGGCCGGCATGCTGAGCGTGGCCTTCCCGCCGGACTACGTTACCAGCGGCTACTTCATCGTCTACTACAACCATGCCGACAAGAATCTGGTTGGACCGGAGCCGGAAGATGGCGGCAGCAACGGTGGCTACGATACGGTAGTCGCGCGCTTCCGCGTGACTACCGACCCGAATCTTGCCGACAGGAACAGCGAAGAGCGCATTCTCGTCCGCAACCAGCCCTTTACGAACCACAACGGCGGCCTGGTAAAGTTTGGACCGGATGGCTATCTCTATATCGGGCTGGGTGACGGCGGCAGCGGCGGCGACCCCTACGACACAGGGCAGAGCGTCGGCTCGCTGCTGGGCAAGATCCTGCGCGTGGCCGTGGGCGCGACGGGAAGCTACACGATCCCCCCGACGAATCCCTTTGTCAACCAGGCGGGCGCCCGTGCCGAAATCTGGGACTGGGGGCTGCGCAATCCCTGGCGCTATAGCTTCGACCGCCAGAGCGGCGATCTTTGGATCGGCGATGTCGGGCAGAGCAAGTACGAGGAGATCAGCCTGCATCCGGCCGGCACGCCTGGCGGTCTCAACTTCGGCTGGGATTGTTTCGAGGGCAATCTGTCGCGCGAGACGAGCGCACCCTGCACAGGTCCCTTTGTCCCGCCTGTGCTGGACTACGGGCGCGGCGAAGGCCAGTCGGTGACCGGCGGCTACGTCTATCGCGGCGCAGCGTGGCCGGAGTTCAACGGGCGCTACTTCTTTGCCGACTTCGTGCAGGGGAAAATCTGGAGCATTGCCCGCAACGGCGACGGCTGGACCAACAAGCGACTGGAGCAGGACACATCAGAGCAGATTGCCTCTTTCGGGGAAGATGAAACCGGCGAACTCTATGTCGTTGCCATTGGCGGGAAAATCTTTCAGATTGTCGACACCAGCGCACCGGCGGCGGCGCTGAGTACTTCCTCCTTCGTGGCAACGCCCGCCAGCGGCGTCGCCGGCGATGTCGTCACCTATGCGCTGGTGCTGCGCAACACGGGTGGGGCGACGGCCGGTGCGGTGCAGGCTTCGGTGCAGGTGCCCGCCGCGCTGGCGTACATACCCGGCTCGCTGCAGGCGACGGCCGGATCGACCAATGCCACCGGCGCGCCGGCGCTGACCTGGCTGGGCGTCATCGGCGCCGGGCAGCAGGTTACGGTCACCTACCAGGCCACGGTCAAGAGCGGCGTGTCTGGCTCCGTACCGACTGCGGCACAGGTGACGCCGCCCGGAGTCGCGACATTCACGCTCGTCGCGCCGCTGACCGTGCGCCCGTCCGGCACAGGCGTAGCTGACCCCGATTTCTTCCTGCCCGGTACCCAGCCCGAGCACATGATCGACGCCATCGTTGACCCCATCGGCTGCCAGGGCTGCCACACCGCGCCCATCTACGGCGCATGGCGCGGGAGCATGAAGAGCCAGGCCGGTCGCGACCCCATCTTCTGGGCGGCGCTACAGGTGGCGAATCAGGACATGGAGAACGCCGGCGATTTCTGCCTGCGCTGCCACACACCGCGCGGCTGGTACGGCGGGCGCAGCCATCCCGCCGACGGCAGCGCGCTCGAAGCGACCGACCTGGGCGCCGGCGTGGCGTGCGAACTCTGCCACCGCATGGTCGACCCGTTGTCGACGGGTGGAGAGGCGGCTGCCGTCACCGCGGACGTGGCGATCCGTGCGGCCATCTCGCCGACGCTGCCCGCCGATCACATCGGTTCGGCGATGCTGATACTCGACCCGGAGGACAATCGGCGCGGGCCGTTCGCCATCACGCCGGCGCCGCCGCATCCCAAGGCGACGTGGCGCACCGACTTCCTCGGCCAGGCCGGCAATCCTGTGACCGAGGCGCGTGTCTGCGGCTCCTGTCACAACCTGGACAATCCGGCGCTGTCGTGGAATCCGGCGACGCAGCGCTACGAGAAGAACACCGAGAACCAGCCGGCGCCGTCGTTTGCCAAGGGCGAGTTGTTCCCCATCGAGCGCACTTTCGACGAGTGGCTGGCGAGCGATTACGCCACGACCGCCGGCGTCTATGCGCCTCAATTCGCCGGCAGCAAGCCCGACGGCATCGTGCGCACGTGCCAGGATTGCCACATGCCGCGCACGACCGGGCCGGCCGCGGCCGGCGACGTCGACCGCGACTGTCGCACCAACGGCTGCCTGCCCGAGCACAGCTTCGCCGGGGCGAACACGTGGGCGCCGCAGTTGCTGCTCGACCCGCGCTGGCGGCTGGCGGCCACGCAGGATGCCGTGCACCTGAATGCCGGTGTCCTCAGTGCGCGCATGATGCTGCAGAAGGCGGCGACGGTCACGGTCGATTTCGATCCCGGTGCGGCAACGAAGCAGGCGGTCGTGCGCGTTACCAACGAGACCGGCCACAAGCTGCCCACCGGCTACCCCGAGGGGCGGCGCATCTGGCTCAACGTGCACGCCTACGATGCGGCGGGACGGATGGTGTACGAGTCGGGCGCCTACGATGCACAGACGGGCGTGCTGGCTGCGGATCCGGCGCTCAAGGTCTACGAGGCGAAGCTGGGCATCGACGACGGCGCCACTGTCACCGAGACCTTCCACTTCGTGCTCAACAACAGCGTGCTCAAGGACAACCGCATCCCGCCGCGTGGGTACACGGTGGCTGGCTTCGACGAGCCGGGGCTGCGTCCGGTGGGCGCGTCCTACAGCGACGGGCAGCACTGGGACGAAACGGCCTACGACCTGCCCGACGATGCCGTATCGGTGGTGGCGATCCTCTACTACCAGACAGCGTCGAAGGAGTATATCGACTTCCTGCGCAGCCGGGGCGGCGCCGACGGCGCAACGTTGGGCGCGCTGTGGGATGATCTCAAGAGCCCGCCCGAGATCATGAATGTTGCCATGGAGTCGACGCTATACGGCTACTTCCCGTGGATCTCCCGGCGTTGACCGAGAGGGCAGATGCCTTTCCCGCGCGACAAGCGCATGTTGAGACATATGTCCCTGCCGCTAGTGCACGCGCATGTCACAATAAGAAGGCCGGCAGTCGCCAGGTTGCCGGCCTTCTGTTGGATTTGTGAGGGAAGGGAACGTCTCTTTTGTCTGGGATACAAACTCGTCGCTTTCTCTTGATCGCGCTGGCTGCGCTGGTCATCGCCGCGTGGACCGGCGTACTCATGCGCTTTGGCATGGTCTATGGTTTTCCGTTCTGGGCGCAGAACTTTGGCGCCATCCGCCATGCACATAGCCATCTCATGTACTTTGGCTGGGTCACGCTGGGGTTGATGGCGCTGATCTGGCACCGGTTGCCGGCGCTGACCGGACGGCCGCTGCCGCGCGGCGTGCGCTGGCAGATGGCGGCGACGGCGCTCATGGCGTTGCTCAGCTTTCCCGCCTTTTGGGCCAACGGCTACGGTCTCACGCAGATCGGACCGGCGCGCCTGCCGTTGGGGGCGATGGTGGCGGCGTGGAATGGCCTGACCTGGTTCGTCTTCATCGGGTTCTATGCGCGGGCGACGCGCGGGCTGCCGGTGCGCCCCGTGCCGGTGCAGCTTTGGGACTGGGCGCTATTTCTGCTGCTGCTGGCTTCCGGCGGCGCGCTGGGTCTCATGGCGCTGGTCTTCACGCGCACCGAGAACCCGTTCCTCCAGCAATTCTTCCTTCACCAGTTTCTCGACCTCTTTGCCGTGGGTTGGTTCAGCCTGGCGCTGCTCGGCGTGCTCTGGTCGATGGTCGAGGAGCCGCCGCGCCGGTTGCCGACCTTCAGCCTGGCGTTGCTCGTCACGCCGACCTTTTTGCTGGGGATGTCGCCCGGTGCGCTCTCGCCGCTGCTCTTCTGGGTTGCCGCACTGGCCAACGCCGGGGCGGCGCTGCTGCTGGCGGTCCATGGCGTGCAGCTATGGCGCCGGCGAGCCGATCTGGGGCCGATGCTCGCGCCGGCGCTGGCCGGCCTTGCAGGCGTCGTGCTGGTGGCCGGTGCGCTGCTGTGGCCGGGTGTGTGGGAAGAAAATGCGGGTGGACAGATGCGCGTCTTCTACCTGCACAACCTGCTCCTGTTGTGGGTCAGCACGGCACTGCTGGGCGCCATTGAGGTTGCTTTCCCCGGCGTCGGGCGTCGAACGTTGCGCTGGGCCAATGCGGTGTGGGTGATTGGCGTGGTAGCGATGGTTGTCGCCCTGGTTGGGCTGGCGCTGGCGCCACGGGTCGGCATGTCGCAATTGCCGTGGCTGCATGGTGCGGCATGGGCCAGCCTGTTCGTTGCGGTTGCCGCCACGGCGATCTGGGGATTGGCGCTCGTGCGCCATCGGGTCGGCGCAGAAAAACTTTCGTCGCAGGTGCTGCCGGTGGGCGCCAAAGCGGTCCACTGAGCGCCGCCCGCAGCTATCAGACGATCACGGTGTTCTTGAGGTCGAGCTGGGCATCGCCGGACGCTTCGTGCGCTTCAGGCAGCCAGAGCGTGAAGGTGCTGCCCTCTTGCAGCTTGCTGGCGACGGTGATCTTGCCGTTGTGCGCCTGGGCGATGCGCAGGGCGATGCTGAGGCCGAGGCCGCTGCCGCCAAACTCGCGGCTGCGTGCCTTGTCCGTGCGGTAGAAGCGCTCGAAGATGAACTCCTGCTGCTCCATGCTGATGCCGATGCCGGTGTCGGCGACACCTATCTTCACCCAGCCGTCCTTGTTCTCCAGGCTCAGGGTGATCGTGCCTCCCTCCGGCGTGTACTTGACGGCATTCTCGACGAGATTGACCAGCACCTGGTGCAGGCGGTCGCGGTCGCCCAGGACCACGGCCTGATCCTCGCTGCCCAGCCGGATATCCAGCGCATCCGTCCGCCCTTTGTAGCGTTCCACCAACCGGCGCGCCTGCCGATAGACGTCGAGCAGCAGCGTGTCCATTTCCACGGGCGCCATGTGAATCTGTAGCGCGCCGCTGTCGGCCTGGGCCAGCAGCAGCAGATCGCTGATCATCTTGTTCATGCGCTCGCTCTCGGCCTGCACCTCGCCAAGTGACTCCTGAAAGAGACCGGCCACGGCTTTCAGGTCGATGTTGCCGTTGCCCACCGGCGTCGCTGCCATGCGCTGCATCAGCTCGACGTTGCCCTGAATCGTCGTCAGCGGCGTGCGCAGTTCGTGGCTCACGTCGCCGATGAGCCGTTCCTGCGCCTGGAAGAGACGTTGGATGCGGTCGAGCATGTCGTTGAAGGTGCCCGCCAGGCGGCCGACTTCGCTGGCATTGTCGGGGATGTCGATGCGGTTGCCAAGGTCGCGCGTGCGCGTGATGGTGCTGGCCGTCTCGGTGATGGTATCGATGGGCGCCAGGGCACGGCGCGCCAGGAAGGCGCCGACAATCGCCGCCAGGATGATGCTGATGGCGGTGCCCAGGATGAGATAGCGGTTGACCTGCGTCAGCGCCGTGACGGCGGTCGTGACCGACTGGATGATCTGAATCGCGCCCACGACTTCGCTATTGATGACCAGCGGGACTGTGTAGACGAGAAAGGCATCCCCGTCCTGGGAAATGAAATAATAGTGATCATCGTCACCCGCCAAGATGTGCTGCAACGTGCCATCTTGTTTGGGGATAGGGATATCGCCCAGGTTTTCGGAGCGCTTGACGACCTCGCCGTTGATGTCGATCAACTGCGCGCCGAACGAAGAGGCAAAAAGCTCGACCTGGGGAAAGAAGACTGTGTCGGCGCTGGTACGGATGACGACGACGTCGCCCTGCACCTGCTGGATCACGGCGTCGGCGATGTTGCGCGCCTGGGTGGCGGCGCTCTGCTCCAACTGGGAGCGCAGGTTTGCGGCCAGCGAGGAATAGACCGTTACGCTAAACAGGATGAGGGTCGTGCCGAGGAGGGCGGTGTACCATAAGGTAAGGCGCAGGCGGATGGTCATGGATTGTCTCGAGCGCAGAGCCGCGGCGCTCTGCTGCCTCTAGTCGATCAACTCTCGCGCAGGGCGTAGCCGACGCCGCGCACCGTCTGGAGCAGGCGCGGCTTGCCGGTTGCCTCCAACTTAGTGCGCAGGTAGCGTACGTAGACCTCGATGATGTTGCTCTCGCCGCCGAAGTCGTAGTCCCAGATGTGTTCGTAAATCATCTCGCGCGTGAGCACCTGGCCGGGATGGCGCATGAACAACTCGAGCAGGTCGAATTCTTTGGCCGTCAGTTCGATGGAGTCTTCGCCGCGGAAGACCTGGCGCGTGCGCGGGTTGAGTTCCAGGTCGGCATAGCGATAGACATCGGGCGCCGTTTCCAGGCGATGGCGGCGGAAGAGTGCGCGCAAACGGGCCAGCAGCTCGTCGAAGGCAAAGGGCTTGACCAGATAGTCGTCGGCGCCGGCATCGAGCCCGGTGACGCGGTCCGGCACGGAATCGCGCGCCGTGAGCATCATGATGGGGACGTTGGAAGCGCTGCGCAGCCGGCGGCACACTTCCAGGCCGTCCATCTTGGGCAACATGATGTCGAGAATCACGGCGTCGGGCAGATTCTCGCGCGCCACGCGCAGCGCTGTCTCGCCATCTTCGGCCGTGTCGACCGTATACCCTTCAAAGAGCAACCCCCTGCGCAAGAGGTCGCGGATACGGCGATCATCCTCAACCACCAAGATACGCTCTGCCATAGCCATGTCGATCCACGTGAATGGTTGGATAAAGACTCCCCGCGATTGTAGACAAGCCATCCAGGCGTGTCAAATCGCCGGGCACAAAGCCACCTTTGCGGGCTGACGGTTTCCGCTTGTCTTGCGCCGGGTGCTACAATCGACTCCAGACAGACATTCCAAGCAGCGATCGGCCGACCCAATTATTGCCATGAGGGCTCGTGTGGATCGCATTTGACACCAACAAATTTCAAAGGAGAAATGCTATGGCTGAGTATCGCATCGAACGCGACAGCATGGGCGAAGTCAAGGTCCCGGCTGATGCGCTCTACGGCGCGCAGACACAACGCGCGGTCGACAATTTCCCGATCAGCGATCTGCGCTTCCCGCGCACCTTCATCCGCGCGTTGGGTCTGATCAAGGGCGCAGCCGCGGCGGTCAACGAGGATCTGGGTCTGATGGATCCGGCCATGTCGGCAGCAATCCAGGCGGTGGCGCGTGCGGTGGCCGACGGCGAGTATGACGATCACTTTGTGCTTGATATCTTCCAGACCGGCTCCGGCACGAGCACCAACATGAATGCCAATGAGGTGCTCGCTGCGCTGGCGACAACCGAACTCGGCAGCAAGGTGCACCAGAACGATCACATCAACATGAGCCAGAGCAGCAATGATGTGATCCCGACGGCGATCCATCTCAGCGCGTACCTGGCGGTGAACGACGAACTGCTGCCGGCACTGCGCCACCTGCACACGACGCTCGTCGAGAAGGCCGCCGCGACCGACCACGTGGTGACGACCGGGCGCACGCACCTGATGGACGCCATGCCCGTCCGCATGAGCCAGATACTGGGCGGCTGGGCCAGCCAGGTCCAGCACGGCATCGACCGCATCCAGGCATCCCTGCCGCGGCTGGCCGAGCTGGCGCAGGGCGGCACGGCCGTGGGCACCGGCATCAACGCTCACCCCGAATTTGGCGCCGCCATCGCCGCCAAACTGGCCGAGTGGACCGGCCTGCCGCTGGTGACGAGCCCCAACTACTTTGAATCGCTGAGCACGCAGGATGCGGCGGTCGAGCTGAGCGGCCAGCTCAATACGGTCGCCACCAGCCTGATGAAGATCTCCAACGACCTGCGCTGGATGAACAGCGGCCCGATTGCCGGTTTTGGCGAGATCGCGCTGCCGGCGCTCCAGCCCGGCTCCAGCATCATGCCCGGCAAGGTGAACCCGGTCATCCCCGAAGCCGTGACCATGGTCTGCGCACAGGTCATGGGCAACCACGTGACGGTCACTATCGGCGGCCAGTCCGGCAACTTCCAGTTGAATGTCATGCTGCCGGTCGTCGCCTATAATCTGCTGCAGAGCATCTCGCTGCTGGCCAACGGCAGCCGCGTCCTGGCTGACCAGGCCATCGCCGGCTTCACCGTCAACGAGGAACGCATCGCCGGGCTGGTCGGCCGCAACCCGATCCTGGTGACGGCGCTCAACCCGGTTATTGGCTACGAGAAGGGCGCCAAGATCGCCAAGCGTGCGTATGCCGAGGGCAAGTCGCTCAAGGAAGTTGCGTTGGAAGAGACGGAACTGACCGGAGAGGAACTGGATCGCATCCTTGCGCCCCGTGGCCTGACTGAGGGCGGTATTCACGAATAAGGTGGTGTGCCGCCGCTGCCTGCGACGGGTCAGCGCACACCAGGTAAAGAAATGAAACGGGCGCCGGGAATATTCCCGGCGCCCGTTTTTGTTCCTTTGTGTGACGGTTACTTCAGATAGCTGGACGGATTGTACGGCACGTCGCTGTAACGAATCTCGAAGTGGAGGTGGGGGCCCGTGCTATTGCCGGTGTTGCCCATCGTGCCGACCTGTTGCCCCTTGCTGACCGTCTCGCCGGGCGACACGAAGATCGAGTTCAGGTGGGCGTAGAGCGTCGTGAAGCCGTTGCCGTGGTCGACGATGACGTAATTGCCATAGCCGCTGTTCCAACCGCCGCCGGCGAGCACGACGTAGCCGCCATCGGCGGCCGTCACCGGTGCACCAAGCCAGCCGGCAATATCCACGGCGGGATGGCCGCCCCAGTAACCCTGGCTGATGTAGCCGGCGGTCGGCCAACTGAAGTTGCCTGAACCAGCCGCTGCGCCGGGCGGGCGCGATACCGAGTAGGCGCTGGATGCACCGACGTAGGTGGCGACAAACGGCTTGCTGCCGCCGGGTACGACGATCTCCTTGCCGATCGACAGGGCATCGTCAATGCTGGCAATGCCGTTGGCTGCGTAATCGACAATCGCCTGCATGTTGGTGTCGTAGTCCTCGGCGATGCTGGAGAGCGTGTCGCCGCGGTCGACGACATGGAGAACGCCGTCAACCGGAAGGATACGCAATTGGTCGCCAATGCTGAGGCGGTCGGGGTTCTGCTCGATGAGGCTGTTCGACCACATGAGTGTTTCCGGCTGCAAGCCGAACTTGCTGGCGATGCCCAGCACTGTGTCGCCCGGCTTGACCGTGTAGTACATGATTTCCGGACGCAGGTTTTCCTGTGTGGTTGTCGGTGTCTTGGCCGCCTTGGTCCCCATCGTCAGCACCATGTTGGGCTTCAGCGAAGCATCGGCAAAGCCGTCCTCCAGGGCAACCGATCGCCCAGTCGCCTCGGCACCGGCTAGTGTAGCAACGCCCGGCGCCGGTGTCGGCTCCAGGCTGATCTCCCATTCCGGGATGGTGATCTGGCTGAGGATGAGCACCACGGCGGCGATTGCCAGCACGGACAGGTGGCCGGCCAGCCGTAGCGGCGTCACCTGGTCGGACAGCGTGCGCTGAACCTGGCCGTAGGCAGCATTCATCATCTGCGTCAGCGAATCCGGCTGCACCCCGCGGACGGGAGTCGACGATTGCAGCGCGCCGAATCGCACGCGTGCCACCCCTGTGGCTGAGTTGTCGACGTGGGAGTGTGCTAGTTGGACTGAGGAGGGAACAGTGACTGGTGTTTCTCGGTTATAGTGGGGGAACTGCTCTTGCCTGTGCTGTTCGTCTTGGCCGGCTACAGAATATGCGCCGCCAAAATCAGTACTGGCTTCTTTTGCCATAAACGCCTGTCTCCAAAATGTCAGGTCTTCTAAGGGGGCGGTACCTGGACGGATGCTCAGCGTGTTGCCCGTACTTCTTGCGCTCCACGCTCAGACCGGACAGACCGTCGAATCCGAGTAGTAGCGTAAGAGCTTCATACCATGACAATGAACGATTTTAGCATTTTGCCCCGCCATTGCCAAGTGGCAAAAGGCTTATGCACCCTCAAAAAAACGACGATCCTGTCACGTTGTGCAAGGATCGTCGTTCAATCGTAGGTTTTCCGTAGGCCGATGGCGTTGAAAGAATCCTGGCGCTACCGTTTGGTGAGCGTCTCGAGGAACTCGCGATTATCGCGTGTGCGGCTCATGCGCTCGATGATGGGGAGGATGGCCTCGCCGCCGCCGCCCATGGCGTCGATCATGCGGCGAAGCGTGTAGACCTTGGAGAGCGTCTCGGCGTCGAGCAGTTTTTCTTCGGCGCGTGTGCCGCTGCGTTCGATATCGAATGCCGGGAAAATGCGCCGTTCGGAAAGCTTGCGGCTCAGGTGCAATTCCATGTTGCCGGTGCCTTTGAACTCTTCGTAGATGACGTCGTCCATGCGGCTGCCGGTGTCGACGAGACAGGTGGCGATGATGGTGAGGCTGCCACCTTCCTCCAGGTTACGCGCTGCGCCAAAAAAGTGCTTGGGGGGGTAGAGCGCAGCCGGGTCGATACCGCCAGAGAGCGTGCGGCCGGACGGCGGAACCGTCAGGTTGTAGGCACGCGAGAGGCGTGTGATGCTGTCGAGCAGAATCACGACGTCGCGGCGGCTCTCGACCAGGCGCTTGGCACGGTCCAACGCCATCTCGGCGACGCGTACGTGGTTCTGCACGGGCTCGTCAAAGGTGCTGCTGACCACTTCAGCCTCGACCGAGCGATCCATGTCGGTCACCTCTTCCGGACGCTCACCAATCAGGACGACCATCAGGTGGATGTCCTTGTAGTTCGTCGTAATGCCGTTGGCGATCCGTTTCAAGATGGTCGTCTTGCCGGCCTTGGGCGGGCTGACGATGAGACCGCGCTGCCCGCGACCGATGGGCGACAGCAGGTCGATCATGCGCGTGGAGATGACATTGGGCCGAGTTTCCAGCAGCAGTTGCTCGTTGGGGAAGATCGGCGTCATCTTCTCGAAGACAGGTCGTTTCTTTGCCTCTTCCGGGTCTAGCCCATTGACTGCTTCCACCTTGAGCAGGCCGTGGTATTTCTCCGTGTCCTTGGGCGGGCGCACCTGCCCGACAACCAGGTCGCCGGTGCGCAGCCCGAAGCGACGGATCTGGCTCTGGCTGACGTAGACATCCTCGGGGCCGGGCAGCAGGTGATCGCTGCGCAGGAACCCAATGTTGTCCTGCACGATCTCCAAAATACCGCCACCGAAGATGAAGCCTTGCTGCTCTGCATTGGCGCGCAGAAGACGCATGACCAAATCGTACTTTTTCAGGCGCGTATAGCCCGTAATGTTCGCCGCACGCGCGATCTCGCGCAATTCGTCGAGATTCAATGCCTCCATCTGGCCGATGGTCATTTGTTCTAGGGGAATGCTCGAGTTCGGCATGTCCGTTTCTTCCTTGATATTCATATTTGGTACGGGCCACCTATGCCCAGTGAAACTTTGCTTTGGTATCAGGCAGATAGAGCCGTGCGATAGGCTGTCATTCTGGTGGGCAGTGCACATAATTGTGCAGATGGACCAGGTTGCTCAGATTGAGTTTGGGAGATCGTCTGTGACAGACCAATATTACGAGATGGCGCTAATTGCCTGAAAAAGATACACTTTAATTTTTTGGCTGACGGCTAGTATACAGCAGTGCTGTTACTGAGCAGGAGTGGTAATAGTCTTATCCTCAGTGGATGATTTGACAATGTAGCTAGCTAGGGAAACGCCTTCTCGGGGGTGGCAAGACCAGGAACCTCATCTTACCCCAACTTTATGGAGATTATATCAGTAGAATTGAACGGCGTCAACTCGCTTTGACCGCCTATTTCCTGTCGTTTGGCTGCTTCCCGTCAAATGTCCTGCCTGTTGTGTGGACTTTCTCCATGTCAATGAAAGAAGGGATCGCTTCCTGCTGCTGGAGCGATCCCTTCGATTTTCAAGTTGCTAGTGCGAGAAATTTACCACTCCCAGAGCCCGCCGACGTCGCGAAGCGTTTCCGTGTCGACCAGCTTGATGCGCCGGTAGCCAAGTTCGACCAGGCCCTGGCGTTTGAAATCGCGCAGAATCGCACTCACTGTCTCACGGTATGTGCCAAGGCGATCGGCAAGTGCCTGGTGGCTCACGCCCTTGATCGTGCCACTCTGGTCCGTGTCAAGTTCCACCAGTAAAGCAGCAAGGCGTTCCGGCAGTTTCTTGTATGCCACATCCTCCAGGCTATTCTCGACCTGCATCAGGCGCATGCCATAGGTCTGCAGCATGCCCCAACCGAGAATCGGGTACTGCATGGTCATGCTGCGCGCTTCGCTGGCCGGGATGGTCCACACGGCCGAGTCTTCAGCGGCTTCGGCAAACACATTCGGATCGGACGTGGTGCCGAGCGCGCCTTCGCCAAAAATGGCGCCTGGCTCGAGTGTGGCAATGACCAGCCGGCGTCCTTCGTTGTTGGTGCAGAGCAAGTTCACCCGGCCGCTCATCAAAACAAACATGCGTGATGCCATCGCTTCGGCCGATGCGACTAGCCGGCCGCGCTCGAATCGCTGCGTGACGATGACCTTGTCGAACGCGGGATCCTCTTCGCGCAAGGCTGTCAAAGTCTGGGTTACGCTGTTGAGGCGCAGATTGCCACCAGTCTGTGGTTGGGTGCTGTTGAACACACCGGCCGTCGCAATATTCTGGAATTCACGCAGATTTGTCTTCATACTCGTTTCCTTCTCCTGTTGTCGGGCGATCTGTTGCCGCTGCAATCCTGCTCATCGAGCGCCGTCAATATCCGAACGATATATTGACATTTGCTTGACGCTGTGTGCTGTGCTTATTGTCGTCGGCGCCGCACTACCGAAATACTCGTGCAAAACCTGTGCGTTTATTTAATCATAGTTCTACGTGTTTGTCTAGCCCCCAAAACATTAGAAATTTCTCATCGATGGATCTCATCCTGTCCGGGCAATGTACGGCGACATCTGGTTGAGTATAGCAGGCCAATATTAAGGCGGAATTGGAAAACAGTTTGCGAAGTGTTAGCGTTGTGTGACTCCAGGTGCCGCCAGAGATATGGCGGCCTTCGTTGCACTTTCGAGTGCTTAGCGAGCTACTGTGGGTGAGCGGTATAGAAGTTGCCCAGGTCTTCCAGACAAAACCTGTGCAATTATCGCGGGATGTCCAGGTTGCGCGAAGGCGCTGTGCAACGTGTTGGTCGTGCACGCGCGCGCGAAAGGGCACGGCGCCTAGGTCTGGAATGGCGTGCGTTTGTGCGATGTGGCAGCCGGTCGCGGGTGCTTACTGCACCGAGAACCACTCGACCAGGGCACGCCAGCGCGCCAGTTGCAGAGGAGAGAGCTCGGCAAAGCCCGGTTCATCGGCGAGGCTTTGGAGGTGGGTCACTCTTGATCGCGTCGTAGCGAGATTGCCGGCCAACTGGGATTGCGCGTTCTGAAGCACGGCTGAAGCGCCGGTCAATTGGCCCGCAGCAGTGACGCCGGCCAAAAACAACTCGCGATCTTCATCGAAGTGGAAGTCGGCCGGCGCGAAGAAGCGACGCAGATTGCCCTCGCTCACGCGCTTGAGCGCCTCCGAGAAGATCTCCACCACAACCGGATCGCCCGTGCGGACGGCCAATTCGGCTGACCGGCTGAAGCAGTAATCGCCGGCGAGGATGGTGCTCCCAAGCAGCGATTGATATTGCGTCGTGTCGATGTCCGTTGCCTCACCGATTGCCATGTGTACAGCCAGGGCCAGGTGCAGCATCTCTAACGCGGCGGCGAGGGAGATACGTCGGGCACGCAACTCATCGGAGTCCGGCGCACCGACCCCAGCCGTGAGCACGATCGCCGCCCGTGTCTGCGCGCCCAGGGCGCGCAAACGGGACTCGATCATCTGGCTGAAGGGTGGGAACAGGTCGGCGAGTGCAGAACGCATTTCGGCTTCAACCGCTGCCAGTTCTGTTTTGAGGGCCTGTTCAGATTGTCCGGCAGAAGGTTGCCCCGAAGCAGTTGTCCGTTTTGGCATAATTTCACGACTCGGCGCAGCTGGATGGCGCCGCCCTGCATCAGGTGGTCAGTGTCTGTCGCTGTCGTTCGACGAGCAGATCGTCGATGCTTTCGACCGCTTCCACGGCGGTCGCACCCAGATAGACGCCGGGCACGCTGTCGCGCAACTCCGGGCGCAGGTTGAACGCCCGCCCGCCATAGCCGATGATGGGGCGCGGCGGATCGATCTGGGCTAACTGATCGCAGACCGGCTGCAGCGCACGCGCCGATTCCACGGTCGTCGCACTGAAGATTACCATGCCCGGCTGTACGTTCTTGACTTCAGCCACGAGATCTTCCACCGGCAGATTCTGGCCCAGATAGCGCACTACGTAACCGGCGCGACGCAGGTAAATGGAAAGGAGCATGGCGCCGATTTCGTGCAGTTCACCCGGCGCACAGCCAACCCACACGACCGGGCCGCCGATGCCGTTGGGGATCGTGCGTAAAATCGCGGCCAGGCGCTGGATGAGATAGTTCGTGGCGTAATGTTCGCGCGTGATACTCAACTCGCCGCGGTGCCATAGTTCGCCGATCTCGACGAGGGCAGGCATGATCAGATGCTCGCCGACGTGCTCTAGCGGGTAGAGAGCAAAGGCCTGGGCAAGGATCTGCTCCGACGCCTCCTCCTGAAAAGCGAGCAGGGCCTTCAGCAGCCGTTCTTGCAGCGTCGCAAAATTCTGCATGTCGTGGCGGGTAGGCGGCTGAAGCGTCATGGCTTCGGCTGCCCGGCCGCTGGGGTCGGGCAGCGCCACCGCGCTACTACCGCCCGCCTCGCCCTTGTCGATGATCGACTGCAACCAGGAGACCGCCTGGCTGATGGACATGCCGGCATCGACCTGCGCCTTCAACCAGCGGATGACGGCAACATCACGGTCGGAGTAGAGGCGATAACCGCTGTCCGAACGCTGGGGCTGGCACATGTTGTAGCGCCGTTCCCAAGCGCGCAACGTACTCGGGCTGATGCCCGTGGCCTGCACCACTGCCTTGATATTGTAAAGTGGCGCGGTCGAGAATTCGTTCAACCGGATTCCTGGTACCACAGCAACTCTCACCTTCTGCAAACGAGTGATTACCCCTGGTATCGCGTGACAAGACGACACGCGCAGCGTGAAATTTGATGCCACAGCCCTCTGTAATCGTTACCTTGCGAGCGCACTGGCCGATCTGCCGAATCTATTCCGTTTCGGTTTCAATTCTGGCTTGGATATTTGGCAATGTTAGCACAAACGGCCAAAGTGATCAATCTTTGTCACTGATACTTGACGTAAAGGCCAACGGGTAATTCCGAGTGATCGCTGGGCGCGGGCAACCGTCAACGCACCGGCGCAACGGAAACGGCGCCCCCGCCCGCCAGTGCGGCCTGGAGCGCCCGAACCGTCGTCACGTTGCGGCGATCGTCGAGGGCCGTCGCTAGCGGCGCCTCTCCGTGGCGAGTGGCGCTGAGAAAGCGTGCAACGGAGGCACGGAACGGATCGATCTGCGCCAGCGGAATCACCTGCACGCCTTGCCCGCGCCGCAGCACCAGGTTGCTCTCCGCGTTTCCCGCTTCGCACTGCGTTGCGACCAGGCTCCCGGTGCTGCCGAAGATTGTCACCGATACCGGCGCGTGGGGCAGCAGGTAGGAGTCGTGCAGGTGGATGGGCAGTCCGCCGCGCAGCCAGACTGCGGACAGGATATCTTCCTCCACGCCGCTGCCGAGCAACGCCTGCAACTTGCCTGCTTGCACCGCAGCGGGAGTACGCAGCAGCAGAAATGCCAGCAGGTCCACATCCTGCAGGCTGCGTTCCCAGAGGACGCCGCCGTAGGGCGCCGTCAGCCGCCAGGTTTGGCGGTCGAGAGGGAGAAACATTGTGTTGTCGATACGGCCGCCCAATACCTCGCCGATGGCATCCGCCTGGAGTTGATCGCGCAAGCCGCGCATCGCCGCAGTGGCGCGCCAGGCGTAATTGAGCGCAAGGACCAGGCCGCGATGTTCCGCCATCAGGTGCAGTTCGTGACATTCGTCCGGATCGATGGAGAGCGGCGGTTCGCACAGGACGTGCTTACCCGCCAGCAGCGCAGCGCGAGTCGTCTCGGCGTGGTGGCGCGGATGGTTGCCCACATAGACACACCTGATCTCGCGGCGGCTGAGCAGCCGCTCCAGGTCGTCACCGGCGAGCACAATGCCGTGCTGGTCCGCAAAGCGCTGTGCCAGCCGGGCATTGTGGCTGAAGAGCGCAGCGACGTACGCTCCGGCAACATCGTGGCTGCCGGCAGCGGGCGGCTGGCGCCAGATCGCTTCGATCATCCAACGCGCGGCGACGGTGCTCGCGCCGGCGACCAGGAAGCCCACGGAACGGTCGTCAATTCTGCGGGTTGTCAGCCGGCGGATGGGTGAATCAACCATTCTCCTCGCCTGCGATCAGACGGTAAATGGATTCCAGGTCGTCATCGTTGTAGAAGTGTACGACCAGCCTGCCCGTCCCGTCCTGATTGCGCGTCAGGCTGACTTTTGTGCCGAGGGCCGATCGGAAGCGGCCTTCGAGGTGGCGCAATTGGGTCTCGAATTCGGGCGCGGGTTGGGCTGGCGGCGGTGCGGGCTCCACCGGCGCTTCGTTGAGCCGGCGCACCAGCAGTTCGGTCTGGCGGACATTCAGCTCGCGTTTCGTGATCTCGTCGAGTGCGCGCTGCATGGTCGCGGCGTTGGGCAGGGCGAGCAAGGCCCGCGCATGGCCAGCCGTGATCCGTTCGTCGACGACAGCCGTCTGGACGTCGAGTGGCAGCGCCAGCAGGCGCACTGTGTTGGCAATGGCAGGGCGGCTCTTGCCGACGCGCTCGGCGACGTCGGCCTGTGTCAGGCCAAACTCCGCCATCAACGCCTGGTAGGCGATCGCCTCCTCGATGGCGTTGAGGTCGGCGCGCTGCACATTCTCGACCAGCGCCCACTCCATCAGTTGTTGCGGCGTCGCCTCGCGTACGATGACCGGCACGGACGCCAGCCCCGCTTGCTGGGCTGCCCGCCAGCGCCGCTCGCCCGCTACGATCCAGAAGTGCTCCTGCTTGCCGGGAACGGTACTGACGACGATGGGCTGGATGATGCCGTGTGTGCGGATCGACGCGGACAGTTCTTCCAGGGCGGCAGCATCAAACTGGGCGCGCGGCTGGTGAGGGTTCGGCGCCAGTTGATCGATGGCCAGCATGCGGATGCCGCCGGCTTCGGCCTGGGCAACCACCTCGTCGCTGGCCGGCGTGATGGCCGTGTCGACGATGAGGGCGCCGAGACCGCGACCGAGGCCGCGGCGTTTTGGTTCAGCAGTCATGCCTGCTCCTCCTCTGCACGGATCGGGCGGCGCGGCTAAGCGGTGACACGAGCGCCCTCGGCACGAGCCAGGAACTCCTGGGCAAGCGCCTGATATGCCATCGCGCCGGCGCTGAGCGGCGCATAGCTCAGGATCGTTTTGCCGTGACTGGGCGCCTCGCTCAACCGCACGTTGCGCGGGATGATGGTTCTGAAGACTTCTTTCGGGAAGAAGTTGCGCACTTCATCCACGACATCCTGTCCCAGGTTGGTACGCGCGTCGTACATAGTCAGGACGACGCCGGCGATAACGAGCCGGTCGTTCAGCACCTCACGCACCTGGCGAATCGTGTTGAGCAGAAGGCTCAGCCCCTCCAGCGCCAGGTATTCGCACTGCACCGGCACGACGACGCCGTGTGTCGCCGCCGTCAGTCCGTTGATCGTCAGCAGCCCCAGGCTGGGCGGTTCGTCGATGAAGATGTAATCGTACTTCTCGGCAAGGGGTGCCAGGCTGCGGGTCAGCAGTCGCTCGCGCGCCATAATACCGGCCATCTCGACCTCGGCGCCGGCCAGGTCCGTGCTCGACGGCAGCAGGTCGAGATTCATCCACTCGGTCAAGGTCACCGCTTCGTGCACAGGCCGGCTCTCGATGAGCACGTCGTAGAGGCTCACTTCCAGCGTGCGCGGGTTGATGCCCAGGCTGGTCGTGGCGTTGCTCTGCGGATCCACGTCGACGACGAGGACGCGGCGTCCGGCCGCGGCGATGCAGGCGCCGAGATTGACTGTCGTGGTCGTTTTGGCGACGCCGCCTTTTTGGTTGGCGAAACAGTAAATGCGTGCAGTCATCGGTCGATCAGACCTTGCGAACAGAACTTGCGATCAAAACTTGGATTGCTCGATGGGTTCCGGCTCGAAGGAATGTATATCCATATAGTGCAGAATCTCTTCGCGCGTCGGCACGCCGGTCGCGCCGACATGTTCGACACTCATCGACGCCGTGACATTGCCAAAGCGCGCCGCCTGCACCGGATCATTCGTTTCCTCCAGGCGAATCAGGAACGCGGTCGTAAAGGTGTCGCCGGCGCCGGTCGGATCGACCTCGATGGCCGGTCGCGGCGGGATCTTGGTCTCCAGGATCGTACCGTCGGCCAGGCGCTGAAAGACCGTGGACCCGTCGCGGTACTCGGTCACGACGATGAGCGGAACATGGTCGAAGGCCGGCGCCAGGCGTTCCCACTCGTAGTCGATATCCTCCAGCGAAAGCACCAGGGCGTCGAGATAGGGCAGGATCTGGCGGGCGGTGTCCCATTGCTTGCTGTGCACGCGTCCCCGTGCGTCCCAGCGCCGCATCCAGCCCTGTGGCACCGCCGCGACGACGCTCTCTTCGGCGAAGATCGCCGGTACGCCCGGCTCGATCTCGTTGGCGATTGGCCCCATCAGCACCATGCGCGGGCTGCGCAGCGCCTGGGGAATGTCCGGAACGTCGATGGGTGGCGCCGGCGTGAAGCAATACTGCACGCGGCCATGAGGCGTGTAAATATTGGCAAAGGTCGTGGTCGTCTCCGAGGGCAGTACGATTAACCGGGTCGATGGCGGCATGGCCGACAGGTCGGTGTCTGACGACGCGCGCGTGATGACCGTGGGTTTGCGTCCCAGCCGATCGGCCACGCACGCGGCAAAGGTGACGGTGCCGCCCAGGCGGTAGAGTTCCGGATTATGCTCGTCGATGAGATCCCGCGTTACGTTGCCGAGCAGCAGAATGTCGACCGGTTCTGCCGATGTGCCTGGGTCACTCATTGCCATGTTCCTGGGTCGAACGTGTGATTACGCGGGTGCCGCGCATTGTGGCGAAATCTGACGGTGACTGTACCATCCGCAGCCTGAATAATCAAATGGATGACGAGATCGGTAGGCGCCATCGCGGTCGTGAGTCTCTGACAAACGCCCCACCAATTCGGCAGGGCGTTTGTGTGAAGATGATGTTGGCGGGCAACCTGGCTTCGGCCTTCTGCCGTCAGGAGCGCTTGGGCAAGATCTGCACCTTGCGCTTGGGGCCGTCGCCGACGCTCTCGGTGTAGACATCCGGGTTGTCGCGCAGCGTCAGGTGGACGATGCGCCGCTCGTTGGCCGGCATGGGCTCGAGCGAGAGCGGGCGTCCGCTCTGGGCAACCTGGCTGGCCGAACGCTGTGCCAGTTGCGACAGGTGGTCGATGCGGCGCTGGCGGTAGCCTTCAACATCGACCACGATGTTCTTCCACTTGTGCACCCGCTGGTTGACCATCAGCCGGATCAGATACTGGATGTTGTTGAGCGTGTCACCGCGCCGGCCAATCAAGGCGCCAAGTTCACTGCCCTGCAGGTCGAGCAGGAGGTAGCGGTGTTCGTTATCGGCATCCGGGTCGCGCCATTCGGCGATGATATCGGCCTCGAAGCCCATGAGTCGCACCATTTCGCCGAGCATCTCGATTGCCATTGCGCCAAGCTCGGCTTCCTCTTCGGGCGATGACTCTTCCCCCGATTCAGCGTCCGCGTCCTCGCCATCCGACTCGACGGCGGCTCGCGCCTTCGGCTGGGTGGCCGGCGTGCTTGCCGGCGCTTCGGCAACAGGCTCCTGGGCAACGGTTTCCTGGGCGTTTACCTCTTCGATGACTTCTTCGACAGGTGCGGCAGCGCTGGTGACTTCGGGCGCAGGGGGGGCCGGCGCACGGACGGGCGATTTGGCTGCACGCGGCGTGATGCGCACCTGGGCTGGTTCGCTGCCCAGCCCAAAGATGCCACGGCTGCCGCGGCTGATGATCTCGATCTCGGCGCTGTCGGCGGTGAGGCCCAGCGCACGCAAGCCGTCCGCGATTGCCTCGTCGACGCTCTTGCCTGTGAAGATGGGGTCGTTGGCCATGGCTTACTTCCCCTTTGCCTTTGCGCGCTTCTGCGACGTGGCCGGCGTGTTGGGCTTGCTTTGCTTGGCCGGCACCGGCTTGGCATCGATGGTGGTCACGGCGCCCGTCCCCGCTGTGGCAACGGCAGGTGTCTCCTTCTTCAGGAAGAAACGGGTGACAGCCCATTGCTGACCCATCTGCAACAGGTTGCTTGTGACCCAGTAGAGCGTCAGACCGGCGGGCACCTGCAAGGTGAACCAACCAAAGAAGAGCGTCATGATCATGCTCATGTTCTGCGTCATCTTGGCCTGGTCGCCGCCGGGCTGCGGTGGTGTCATGTACTTCTGCATGAAGATCTGGGTGACCACGAGGAGTACGGGCAGGATGAGATACGAGATCAGCGTCACATAGTCGCCGGCCTGCCAGAGCTGAGGGATCCAGTTTAGCCCGTCGGTGAACTTCGGGTAGCTGAGGTCCGGGATCCAGAAAAAGCCCGCATTCTCCAACATGGGGCCAACGGCGACCAGCGCCGAATAGAGGCCAAAGAGGATCGGCATCTGGATTAGCAGCGGCAGACAGCCGCTCAACGGATTGACGCCGGCCTCTTTGTAGAGCTTCATCTGCTCCTGGGCCAGCTTCTCACGATCCTTGCCGTATTTTTTCTGGAGTTCCGCCAACTTCGGCTGCAAGTCCTTCTGCGCCTGCATGCCGCGGATCTGGCTGAGATTGAGGGGGAAGGTGATGACCTTGATGCCGAGCGTGAAGAGAATGATTGCCCAACCCCAACTGTAGACGACGCCAAGTCCTTCCAGCAGATGGTCGAGCCAGATGAGGATGTTGGCCAGCGGCCACACGACGAATGTCTGCCACGGGCCTTCGGGAGGCGTGTTCGCAAAATCCTCTATACCGGTGCGCGGTACACCACAGCCAGTCAGGGTCAACGCCGCTAACACCAGCACTGCGAGGATTATCCAGTGTCTTCGCTTCACAAAGGTCTCCTTTACCGAGAAGCCAGGCGCCGCTCAGGGCACTGGGTCAAACCCGCCCTTGTTCCACGGATTGCAGCGCAAGATGCGCTTGAATCCCATCCAACTTCCCTTGGCAACGCCGTATTTCTCGATAGCCTGATAGGTATACGAGGAACACGTCGGATAGAACCGGCAGTTGCTGCCAAGCATTGGTGACATGAATGTCTGGTAAAAGCGGATTAGTGCCAGCGCAATGACGCGCATTCTTGATTACTCGTTTGTTCCAGGCCCAATCAGGCCGGACTCATCCACGGCCGAATCGGGCGCCTTTTCGCCGGGTTCCAGGAACAACTGCGCCCGCCGAAGGAGGCGGGCGCAGGCGGTCTCTATCTCATGATAGTCCGCACTGCGGATAGGTCGCCGGGCAATCAGGATTATATCCCAACCAGGACGAATCTCCCCCAATCGCAGCCGTGCAGCCTCGCGCAACCGGCGTTTGATGCGATTGCGCCGGACCGCATTGCCGATCCGGCTGTTCACCGAAAAACCGAACCGGCTATAAGCCAGATCGTTGGGCAACGCGCATAGCACGAGCAACTGATTGGTAAACGAGTGTCCCTTACGGCGAACTTCCTGGAACCGCTTGTCCGTGCGGACTCGATAACGCCGCTTCACGACTTGTAGCTATCGCCGGGTCGCGGCGGGCAGCACCATAGTGCTGTCCGGCTAGACAGACTTGCGTGTCGTCAATTGCACGGCAAGGCGGGCGCGTCCCTTGAGCCGGCGGCGCTTGATCACGTTGCGGCCGGAAGTCGTCGTCATGCGTTTGCGGAAACCGTGTGTCTTCAGTCGCTTGCGGACCTTCGGCTGCCAGGTTCGTTTCGTAGCCATTTTACTGCGCTCCCGTCATATTCTATCTGAAACTAGCGTTCAACCAGTTTTGGGTCCGAAGTACCAAGAACCCTGCCGGCTGATTTTCTCTCTACCCGCCGCCGGATTGCCTGGCCATTTCTGTGCCTGCCATCGAGCGATCGGCTTGTATCACGCAGCACGCCATCATGGTTGCCGTTACAAGAATCCGGATCAGCGGTGCAGCAACATCCGGCATGTCTGAGTGTCAAAATGGCATTATACGTGTGAGCTTTCCGGGCTGTCAAATCGGCAGGCCGGTTTCCGAGGTAGAATTGTTGGCCCGCGCGGGCGCAATGCCCACTTCGCGCCGGCAATCGTCGGTCTGGCGTCATGTTCAGGTCGTGATCCTGTCATGTCTGAAAATCCACATAAGATTGGCAAGCCGCCGCATTACATGATACTATCTGAATGATCGCGCCAATGTGGCGTGAAGCGGAGGCACATGACATCGAGGTTCACAGAGGCGTCATCCTCTCGATACGAAACCGACGACACCCGACGCCCCAATTCGTTGCGAAACCACAGTGACGACGCGGAGGCGTTGCGTCGGCGCGCCGATGCCCTGCTGGATGAAATGATGCTTGGCGGCGTCGACATCGGCGCCGGCGATGAAGGGTATAACGGGGTGAACGGCGGTACCTCACCGACGAACGGGTACCATGAGCCTGATCTGGACGATCACGCACGATACGGCGATGCTGACGCGGTGGAATATCCCGCTGCAGGCGCCGCCGCCGATGCCTCATCCCAAACATCGCCCCGTCCGGAACCTAATCCTTCGCAACCTATCGCACAGACAGAGGCCGGAACGCGACCCGGCGCGGACGAGACGCAAACCGCTGGCAGCGAAGGCCCGGCAGAGAACCCGCGAAGCGGCAGCCCATACCTGGTTGCCGCCGAAGACCGTTATCCGCGCTCAGAATCCCAAGTCGACGCTCGCGGCGAGTACGCCAACGGTGCACGGGCGGCAGTCCGGCGCCAGAGTGCATCCTACGCCAGCAGCATGACGGTCGGCCCGCGTGCCAGCCTGCGGTCGACGCTGCTCCCGCGCAGTGTGGAGACCGACACCGCCACCGCCGAGCAGGAAATCCACGCGCTAATGAGTGAGATCAGCGCCGGGTTGCCCGTCGGCCATGAGGCGGCGGAACGCAGCCGTCACCTGCTCAACAAGGCCGAGAACATTTTGCAGAGCGACCCGACGCGCACCGCCGAGGTCGACTATTACCTGCAACAGGTGCGCCGCATTGTCCAGCGCACGCGGCAATCCCAGACATGGTCGGCGCTCTACCAGCGGCGGCTGACGATCTATCTTGCCGCCTGGATCGCGCTGTCGGTCGTTGTCCTGGCCGGAAGATACGTGCTGCAGGCTGAGTTGCTGGCCTACCTGGAGGACTTTTTCTGGACCTCCACCGATGCGATCTGGGTCCAGTTTGCGCCGATGACGGTTGGCGCTATCGCCGCCGGCAGCCTTGGCGCAGCGACGAGTGTACTGCTCAACATGCAGCGCCATGCCGCGCAGGAGTATGGCTATTTCGATCGGAAATATGGGCTGCGCGGCCTGCTGTTGCCCCTGCTCGGCGCTCTCTTCGGACTCGTCCTCGCCGTGCTGTGGGCGGCAATCTGCTACTTTGTCGGGCTGGACGGTACCAACGTGTGGATTGCGTCGCTCCCGGCCATCGCAGCATTCCTGCTTGGTTTCGCCCAGGAATGGCTCTACGGGGCGCGCTGATCGAGCCGAGCCATGACGGTCCATCTATGACAACTTATATAGAGGCGGTCGTCAACGTCCCGATCCGCCGCTCGTTTCGCCGGCAGCCGGCCCCGCCCCCCGCCGAAACCGACAGCGGCGAAATGGCCGCTCTTCAGACCTTCCACTATCACCTTCCACCGGAACTTGAATCGACCGTGGCGCCCGGCCATCTGGTCTGGGTACCCTTCGGCGCGCAGGAACTCCAGGCTGTCGTCCTGCGCCGTACGAGCAGCGCGCCGGTCGCCACAAAGGCCATCTTGCGGCTGGCTCGACCGGAGCCTGTTTTGGTGGCGCATCAACTCGAACTCGCTGCCTGGATCGCCGAGAGCTATGTCGCGCCCTTCTCCGAGGCGGTGCGCCTCTTTCTGCCGCCGGGGCTGCTGACGAAGCAGGGTGAAAAACCCGCTGTGCGCGTTCGGCGCGAGTTGCGTATCTCGCTGGCGGTAACGGCACAGGAGGCGCGTGCGCGCCTGATTGAACTGGGGCGCGATACAGGCCAGGCGCGCGTGCTGGCCTGGCTGCTAGAGCAGGGTGGCGAGCCCGCGCCCATCGACGATGTCATGGCGGCGTGCGATCTCCGCTCGCAGAGCGCGATTCAGACGTTGGCCGGGCGCGCTGTCGTAGCGATCGAGGATCGCCAGGTACGCTTGTTGCTCGACGAAGCCGCCGCGCGCGATACCCTGTTGGCCCTGCGCGGCGCCGACAAATATGTGCCGGTGATCGATGTGCTGGCGGCCGCCGACCGTCCTCTTTGGAAACACGAACTCTATGCTGCTACGCCGGTCGCCAACGCGTCCATGTTGCGCGAACTGGAGCAGGCCGGCCTGGTGGTGCTGCGCGAGGAGATCTTCGAACGCAACCCGCTCTCGGGCCGCGCCTATCTCACTACGCAGCCGCCTGCACTCACTTCCGAACAGGCAGCCGTGTGGGAGCGCGTGTATCGCGCCGGGTTTGCCGAGGAAACCGCGCGCGGATTTCTGCTGCATGGCGTCACCGGCAGTGGGAAGACCGAGATCTACTTGCGCGCCATCGCCGAAACGCTGGCACGGGGTCGCCAGGCGATCGTGCTGGTGCCGGAGATCGCGCTGACGCCGCAGACGGTGGCGCGCTTTGCCGGGCGCTTCCCGGACCGCGTCACGGTGATCCACTCCGAACTGAGCAGCGGCGAACGGTACGATGTCTGGCGCGGTATCCGAGCCGGCCGCTACGATGTCGTCATCGGCCCGCGCAGCGCGCTCTTCGCACCCATGCCGCGGCTTGGGCTGCTCGTCATCGACGAGGAGCATGAATCGACCTACAAACAGGCGGCCGAAGAGTGGGGCAGCTACCAGGTCTTCTACGATGCCCGCGCCGTGGCGCGCCGCCTGGCCGATCTGACCGGTAGCGTGCTGATATTCGGCTCGGCGACGCCAAGCCTGGAAACCTATCTGGCTGCCGAGCAAGACGACCTGATCTTGCTGGAGATGCCGCGGCGGGTGATGGGGCATCGCGTCACGACGACCGGTGAGGAGGTCGAGTACGCCGAGTTGCCGCCGGTCGAAGTGGTCGACATGCGCCAGGAGTTGCGTGCCGGTAACCGTAGCATTTTCAGTCGCACGCTCTCGTCACAGATGATGTTGACGATGGAGGCGCACCAACAGGCGATCCTGTTTCTGAACCGGCGCGGGACGAACACCTTCATCATGTGCCGGGATTGCGGCTATGTCGAGGAATGCACGCGCTGCGAGGTGCCTCTTACCTACCACGAGACGACGGCCCGCCTCGTCTGCCATCATTGCAATCGTACCTATCCGGTGCCGGTGGAGTGCCCCGAGTGCGGCAGCAAGCGCATTCGCTTCTTCGGTGCAGGCACCGAACGAATCGAGGAGGCAGTCAAGGAGATCCTGCCCCAGGCGCGCGTGCTGCGCTGGGATGCCGATACGACCGGGCGCAAAGGCAGCCACGAAGCAATCATGGCCGCATTCGCAGCGCATGAGGCGGATATCCTGGTCGGCACGCAGATGATTGCCAAGGGGCTCGACCTGCCGCTGGTGACGCTTGTCGGCGTCGTTGCCGCGGATGTGGGGCTCTTCCTGCCCGACTTCCGCAGCAGCGAACGCACCTTCCAGTTGCTCACGCAGGTGGCCGGGCGCGCGGGACGCAGCGAGCGCGGCGGCCGCGTCGTCATCCAGACCTATCGCCCCGATCACTATGTCATCCAGGCAGCGGCGCACCATGACTATGCCGGCTTCTACGCGCGCGAGATGCAATTTCGCCGCGAGCACGGCTATCCGCCCATTCGACGCCTGGCTCGCCTGATCTTCTGGGAGAAACGGCCGGATGTGGCGCGCCGCGAAGCCGAGCGCATGGCAGCCAAACTCCGCCACCGGGTTGAGAAGATGGGTGTAGAGGGAGAAGGCATCACGCTGCTTGGCCCGGCGCCGGCCTTTTTTGAGCGCTATCGCGGCTACTATCGCTGGCAGATTCTGGTGCGCGCACCAGAGCCGGCTGCGTTGCTACGCGGGCTGGACATCCCCTTTGGCTGGCGCGTGGATGTCGATCCGGCATCACTTCTGTGAACGGGGTGCATCAGATTTGGACCCACGCAGCGATCACGAAACCAGTAGCGCGGGTGTTGATAGCCCGTACGCCGGCGAGAAGTGTGCCGCTGGCGAATCTTGTCCAACGTCGGATTGTTTGACACGTACCAGTGTCTCCCCTACAATCTACGCCGATGGAGAGCAATGTGGATAACAGCCAGACATCTGCACCCAGCAATGTGATAGCCGTCAAAGGCAAGTGGTTGACTCTGAAGGAAGCAAGTGCCTTCCTCGGTGTGCATTTCACGACCTTGCGTGGCTGGGCCGATCGTGGCGAGATCCCGGTCTTTCGCACGCCGGGTGGGCACCGTCGTTTCAGCCTGGACGATCTACGCAGGTTCCTGGGCGAGCGCGCAGGCTCCTATCCGGCGCCCGACACGTACGCTCTGGTGACCACAGCCGTCGAGCGGGTGCGGGCTGAACTGCGTCGCTCGCAACCAACGCCGCAACGCTGGCAGTACTCGCTCGATCCCGCGGTTGACCAGGCGCGCCGCGAGCGCGGCCGTGCGCTTTTTGCCTTGGCCATCTCATTTGTGATGAAGCCGCAGCAGCGCAGCCACCTGCTGGATAGTGGGCGCCAGTTGGGGTGGGAATACGGCCACGAAGCTGCGCTCAGCGGCGTCACGCTGGCGGAGACTGGGCGGGCGGTGCAATTTTTCCGCAGCCAGCTTGTCGACACGGTGCGGAACAGCGAGACCGAGCGGATCGATGCCGACGACATTCGGATCGAGCGGTTGATCGACCTGTTCCTCGATGAAGTCCTCTATGCTGTGTTGGATGGCTACGAGGTGGCGTTGGGCGAAGCCAGATCGTCCTGACCATTGGCCGGCGGATGAGACGTATGTTGCCGGTGGCGTGGGACGGAACTATCGCTTCGTCGGCAAAACGTAGGGTAGCCGGCATGGACGTGTGCTACGCTATAGTTGAGAAGTGCGTGGCGGCTTACCCGGCATTCTGGCTCGTTGCCAATTGGGCGGAAAGACGAGCATTTTTCGTCCTTGCATTCTAGAGATCGTGCTGCTATAATAGGCTTCCCGAAGCCCAAAAGACATTTCAAGGTCGCTACAAACATAAGTGCGCGATATTACAGTTTTCGCTGACGGAAAAACGCAGTATAATACTTGTGCTGTTGATTCCCATCACGAGGGCTGTGCAAAGTCCAAATACATTCCACGATTTCCACGACAAGGGGAGGTTTCTATGCTTAACCGGAGGATTTGGGTTGTAGCGCTGGTGGCGTTGCTGTTGATGTCCAGCCTTGCCGGCTGTGCCATGGGCGATGTTGCGGCACCGGATCGCGAAGTGCCCATCAGCATCGACGCGGCGTTGGAAGGACAGGCAGCCGGCATGCAGGGTCTGATGTCGGGCAGCGTTACCTGGACAGAGAGCCAGCTCAGCAGCTTCCTGACTGAACTGCTGAAGCAGAACACCGGCCCGAACCAGCCGGTCGATGCCATTACCGTTTGGCTTGAGCCTGACAACATGCTGCATGCTCGCATTGCACTGAAGGAAGGCGTCCTGCTCGGCGGTAGCAACATCGATCTCATGGGCAAGGTCATGGTGCAGGACGGCAAGGTGATGGTTGATGTCACCGATGCCGGCGCCAACGGCATGATGGTCAGCGGCCCGCTCATGGGGCTGATCAGCAGCTACATCAATGGTGCACTGTCTGGCGTTGGCGTCGCTGCTGACGTGACGACGGATGATGGCACCATCACCATCGGCATGGCCGGGATGTAATTCACTCCCACTGGCCGGCTTACAACCGAATAGTAGTGAACTGTCCGAATCAGGGGTGAATGCCCGTCGGGAGAATCTTCACCAGCGTGGGATGCCCTTATTCGGAAGGAATTGCCAGAAAAGCCCGGAATGTGAAAACCGTTCCGGGCTTTTTCTTGCCGGGCATGCTCGTGCTCGGAAAGGATGAACATATGGCTACATGGCTTGACTCAATCGCCGTGCCGACGTTACTGCTTGACGAGACGCGCGCTCGCCGCAATATCGAGCGGATGACAACTGCCGCCCGCTCGGGCGGAGTGCACTTTCGCCCTCATTTCAAGACGCACCAGGCTGCCGGTGTGGGGGCATGGTTTCAGCAGGCAGGCGTCCGGGCGATTACGGTCTCTTCGGTTGCCATGGCGCGCTACTTCGCCGACCATGGTTGGGATGACATCACGGTCGCATTCCCAGTAAATCTGCGCGAGATCGCTGCCATCAACCGTCTGGCGCGCGAGATTCGGCTGCACCTGCTTGTCGAGCATGTCGCCGCCGCCGCGTTTCTGGCCAGCCGGCTGGAGGCGCCTGTCGCCATCTGGCTCGAGGTCGATGCCGGGTATGGCCGCAGCGGCGTGCCATGGAACGATGGTTCCGGCCTGACTGCGCTGGCTACTGCCGTCACCAACTGTCCGCTCATGTCGCTGCAAGGCGTCCTGACGCATGATGGCGGGACGTACGCCGCGCGCACACATGAGGCGATCACGGCGGACTACGTGCAGACCACCACCAGACTCGAGCGCGCACGCAACTGGCTCATAGAGCAGGGCTTCCTGGGCCTGGCGATCTCGGTCGGCGACACCCCAGCGTGTAGCGTCGTCACCGACTTTGCCCCGGCCGACGAGATTCGACCCGGAAACTTCGTCTTCTATGACTGGACGCAGGTACAGATCGGCTCGTGCACCTGGGATGACGTCGCTGTGGCCGTGGCGTGCCCGGTCGTCTCCCTGCACCCGGAGCGAAACGAGATCATTCTCTACGGTGGCGCCGTACACCTTTCCAAGGAGAGCCTGCCACGTGCGGATGGAATGCCGACGTTTGGCGCCGTCGTTCTGCTCGACGAAGGCGGCTGGGGCGCTCCGCTCGATGGTGCCTGGCTGCGGTCCATCTCGCAAGAGCACGGCGTGGTGCGTTGCACGCCCGACGCCTACGCCAGGTTGTCCGAACGTGTCGGGGTGGGTGACTTGCTGGGCGTGCTGCCGATCCACTCGTGCCTGACAGCCGATCTGCTCAAGATCTACCAGACCACCGGTGGAGAACGGATTCCCATGGCGCCGATCCCGGCATTCTGGGGGATGGCCGTCCCATGAGGATCGCCGGCCGAGCGGGTGTCTCAAACGTATTGTGCTTTTTAGCGTCGCCGATTTGACCACCGCTTCGGCCTTATGTTATATTTCCTGTTCGTGGGTCTTTCATGCCCGCGATTATCGGTAGTCGTGTCGAATCGTACACCGGAAGGGGTGCGATGCGGCCCGACAAAGCGAGTGAGTAATCATGGCAGCCGGTGACAGCGCTGGCTGTTTTTGTCGAGAGAAAATCGGATTCAGTCGGACAGGGTTCATGAATTGAACTCTGGATTCAGAAGCGGAGGGACGTTTGCCGACCATTAATCAGCTGGTCCGCAAGGGCCGCAAGGACGTTGCGAAGAAGGAAAAGGCGCCGGCGCTGCGCTTCACGCAGAATACGCTGACGGGACGCACGCGCCGCATGAAGAAGGGTAACCCGCAGAAGCGTGGTGTCTGCACGCAGGTGCGCACGACCACGCCCAAGAAGCCGAATTCGGCGCTGCGCAAGGTTGCCCGTGTGCGTTTGACGAACAATATCGAGGTTACGGCCTACATTCCTGGCGAGGGTCACAACCTCCAGGAGCATAGCGTCGTTCTCGTGCGCGGTGGTCGTGTCAAGGACCTGCCCGGCGTGCGGTATCACATCGTGCGCGGCGCCCTGGATAGCCAGGGTGTCGACAAGCGTCGCCGCGGTCGCAGCAAGTACGGAACCAAGCGACCCAAGTAAGGGATCGGTAACTCCGAGCGCTTCTGCCGGCTGACGTCTGTTCGTTGGCAGCGGAGGCAATGAGGTAGAGAGAATAAAATGCGCAGAAATCGTGCTGAACTACGCAAAGTGATTCCCGATCCTCGCTATCACAGCGAAGTGGTCGCCAAATTTGTCAACAATGTGATGGAGCGCGGCAAGAAGAGCCTTGCGGCCAGCGTCGTCTACGATGCGTTCACCCTGGTGGAGGAACGCACGAAGCGTCCGGGCATCGATGTCTTCGAGGAGGCGCTGAAGAATGCCACGCCGTTGGTTGAGGTCAAGCCGCGGCGCGTTGGCGGCGCCACCTACCAGATCCCGATGGAGATCGGTGCGGCCCGCCGGCAGGCGCTGGCCATGCGCTGGCTCATTGAGAATGCGCGCAAGCGCAGTGGCCGCGATATGGCTGCGCGCCTGGCTGGTGAATTGATGGACGCTGCCCGCAATGAGGGCGCCACCATCAAGAAGCGGGAAGATACGCACAGGATGGCAGAAGCCAACCAGGCGTTTGCGCATTTCCGCTATTAAGTAGATACGCAAGCTCATGGCCCGATTGTCCGCGCCTAAATGCGCGGCAGCGGGTTGTGAGTGGGGTGTTATCCGCACAATAACGGGCTTCAGCCCGTTCTGATGCGGCGCCCACCTGTAAGCTGACCGCTCCCATTACGCTGCAAGGCATACGCTTTGCGGTCGAAATATCTGAAGCGGATACGGCTTGTGGGTACAGGCGCCGCATCGTTTTGCGTGTAAATGGAAATAGAGGAAGTTGTTTATGGCGAACGAATATCCGATTGAACGAATGCGAAACATCGGCATCATCGCGCACATCGATGCCGGCAAGACGACGACGACCGAGCGCATCCTTTTCTACTCCGGTCGCATCCACCGTATGGGTGAGGTGCATGAGGGCACGGCCGTCACCGACTGGATGGTGCAGGAGCGTGAGCGTGGTATCACGATCACTGCGGCGGCTATCACTACCGCCTGGCGCGATCGCGTCACCGGCGAAGAGTGCCAGATCAACATCATCGACACTCCGGGGCACATCGACTTCACGGCCGAGGTGCAGCGCAGCCTGCGCGTGCTCGACGGTGGCGTTGTGGTCTTCGATGCGGTAGCCGGTGTGGAGCCGCAGTCGGAGACGGTGTGGCGCCAGGCCGATCGCTATCAGGTGCCACGCATCTGTTTCGTCAACAAAATGGACCGCGTGGGCGCCAGCTTCGAGCGCACGATTGAGATGATCATCGACCGGCTCGGTGCCAATCCGCTGCCGATCCAGTTGCCGCTGGGTGTCGAAGATTCCTTCCGCGGCATCATCGATCTTTTCTTGATGAAGGCCTATTCCTTCTCCGATGAACTGGGCGCATCGCCGACCGTCATTGACATCCCGGAGGAATTTGCCGAAGCGGCTGCCGCGGCGCGCGAACATATGATCGAGCGCATCGCCGAGACCGACGACGAACTGACCATGAAGTTCCTCGAAGGTGAAGAGATCACCAACGAAGAACTCTATGCGGCGCTGCGCAAGGCCGTCTGTACGAATGAGATCGTCCCGATCCTGTGCGGCACGGCGCTGCGCAACAAGGGTGTCCAGCTTCTGCTCGACGCCGTCGTGCGCTACCTGCCCAGCCCGAAGGATGTGCCGCCGGTGCAGGGCACCGATCCGGACACGGGTGCAACCATCGAGCGCGGCCCGAATGTTGACGAACCCTTCGCCGGCCTGGTCTTCAAGATTGTCACCGACCCCTTTGTCGGCCGTCTTGCGTACATTCGTGTCTACTCGGGTGTGCTGCGCTCCGGCGAGACCGTCTACAACTCCAACCGCGGCAGGCGCGAGCGGATCGGGCGTCTGGTGCGTATGCACGCCGACAAGCGCGAGGACGTCAAGGAAGTTGTCGCCGGCGACATTGCCGCCATCGTCGGTCCCAAGGAAAGCTACACCGGCGAGACGCTCTGCGATCAGAAGCAGCAGATCATGCTGGAGACCATCGAGTTCCCCGAGCCGGTCATCAAGGTGGCGGTGGAGCCGAAGTCGAAGGCCGACCAGGACAAGCTGACCGAGGCGCTCATCAAGCTCGCCGAGGAGGATCCGACCTTCCGTGTCCAGTATGACGACCAGACCGGCCAGACCGTCATCTCCGGCATGGGCGAACTTCACCTTGACATCATTGTCGATCGCCTGAAGCGGGAATTCCGCGTGCAGTGCAACGTCGGCCGGCCGCAGGTCGCCTACCGTGAGACGATCACGCGGTCGGTCAAGATCGAAGGCCGTTTCGTGCGTCAGTCCGGCGGTCGTGGCCAGTACGGCCATGTGTGGCTGGAGATGGCGCCCAACGACTCCGGTGCCGGCTTCCTCTTCGAGGACAAGATCGTCGGTGGCGTCGTGCCGCGTGAATACATCACGCCGGTGCAGAAGGGCGTCGTCGAGGCCATGGAAAGCGGCGTGTTGGCCGGCTATCCGGTCGTCGACATCAAGGTCGCGCTGGTTGACGGCTCGTACCACGAGGTCGACTCCAGCGAAATGGCCTTCAAGATTGCCGGCAGCATGGCCTTCAAGGATGGCGCGCAGAAGGCCGGCCCCATTCTCCTGGAGCCGATGATGCGCGTCGAGACGATTGTGCCGGACGAATATGTCGGCGATGTCGTGGGCGACATATCCTCGCGGCGCGGCCAGGTGGAAGGCATGGATGTGCGCAGCGGCAACGTGCAGGCCGTGCGGGCGCTGGTTCCGCTGGCCGAGATGTTTGGCTACGCAACCGACCTGCGCTCCATGACCAGCGGCCGTGGCAGCTTTAGCATGCAGTTCGAGAAGTACATGCCGGTGAGTCAGAACATCGCTGAGAAGGTGCTCAAGGGCATGGCGTAATCAACGGACCAATGCATTGCCGGTGTCGCAGCGCAGAGCAATCCCACTTCTCCGCCTGATCGACGCCGGCAATGTATGCTCGTTGTTCCCTACGCCCCCAGCTCCCTTCCCGGTCTGTCGATCACAATTGAGTTCGTTTTGTCAAGCTGCCAATTTGGAGCTCCAGAGCGGCTCACGTATACTATTAAGCTTGTGACGATAGGCGCAATCTGTCGTCACCTGAAATGTTGTGCCCCTGCACCGCCGGGAATACCAACGGCGGTGCAGTTGTGCCGGAGTATGAAAATCATAGGCAGTTTGGCTACAAAACGCTGATCGAAAATACAGTGTAGGAGGTAACGGACATGGCCAAGGCAGTATTCCAGCGGACAAAGCCCCATGTGAATGTGGGGACGATCGGTCACATTGACCATGGCAAGACGAGCTTGACGGCGGCGATCACGAAGGTGCTGGCGATGAAGGGCTGGGCGGACTTCCGCCAGTTCGACAGCATCGACAATGCGCCGGAAGAGAAGGCGCGTGGCATCACAATTGCGATTGCGCACGTGGAGTACCAGACGGAAACGCGGCACTATGCGCACGTGGACTGCCCTGGTCACGCCGACTACATCAAGAACATGATCACGGGTGCGGCGCAGATGGACGGCGCGATTCTCGTGGTGGCGGCGCCGGACGGCCCGATGCCGCAGACGCGCGAGCACATCCTGCTGGCGCGCCAGGTGGAAGTGCCGGCCATGGTGGTCTTCCTGAACAAGGTCGACATGATGGACGACGAGGAACTGCTGGAACTCGTGGAGATGGAAATGCGCGAGTTGCTGAGCAGCTACAAGTTCCCGGGCGACGACATTCCGTTCGTGCGGGGCAGTGCGCTGAAGGTGCTGGAGTCCTCGAGCACGGATCCGGGTGCGCCGGAATATGCGTGCATCTGGGAGCTCATGCGCGTGGTGGACGAGTACATCCCGACGCCGGTGCGCGAGACGGACAAGCCGTTCCTGATGCCGATCGAAGATGTGTTCAGCATCAAGGGTCGCGGCACGGTGGTGACGGGTCGTATCGAGCGCGGCATGATCAAGCCGATGGAAGAAGTCGAGATCGTGGGTCTGGCGCCGACGCGCAAGACGGTGGTGACGGGCGTGGAGATGTTCCGCAAGCTGCTCGACCAGGGCATTGCGGGCGACAACGTGGGCTGCCTCCTGCGCGGTATCCAGCGCGAGGAGATCGAGCGTGGCCAGGTGCTGGCCAAGCCGGGCAGCATCACGCCGCACACGGAGTTCTCGGCCGAGGTGTACGTGCTGAAGAAGGAAGAGGGCGGCCGCCACACTCCCTTCTTCAAGGGCTACCGCCCGCAGTTCTACATCCGCACGATGGACATCACGGGCGAGATCGAACTGCCGGCCGGTGTGGAAATGGTCATGCCGGGTGACAACATCCAGATGGGCGTCAAGCTGATTTCGCCCATCGCGCTGGAATCGGGCAGCCGCTTCGCCATCCGCGAAGGTGGCCGCACCGTCGGCGCCGGTGTCATCACCCAGATCATCAAGTAGCGCAGATATGGTAGAAGGCAGACGGTAGACAGCAGCAACATCGCAGTCTACCGTCTACCTTCTACTGTCAAGACTGAATACGAGAGACAGGAAATGGCTAAACAAAAGATCCGCATCAAGCTCAAGGCATACGACCACCGTGTTCTGGACGCTTCCGTCCGGCAGATCGTGGACGCCGCCGAGCAGACTGGTGCCCAGGTTGTCGGCCCCGTGCCGCTGCCGACCAGCATCGAGAAGTACACGGTCATGCGCGCCACCTTCATCGACAAGGACAGCCGCGAGCAGTTCGAGGTTCGCACACATCGCCGCCTGATCGACGTGGTGGATCCGGGCAGCAAGACGATCGAGAACCTGACGCGCCTGAACCTGCCGGCCGGCGTGGACATCGAAATCAAGCTGTAATCGTTTTGGTCAATTGCCGACAGGCCGGTATGTGCAGGTAGAAGTGGCCGGTCGGCGGCTGGCAAATCTTTAGGGGATGATGCGGTCTAGAGCAGTTTGGGCGAAATCGATCTGCGGCGGGTTGCCCGCAACGCTCGCTCGTAACGACTCAACCGGCAGTCCCAGGAGGACGAGATGAGAGGAATTTTAGGCAAGAAAGTAGGGATGACGCAGCTCTTTGACAAGAGCGGCGCCGTTGTCCCGGTCACGATTATCGAGGCCGGCCCCTGCTACGTGACCCAGGTGAAGACCGAAGATAGCGACGGCTACAATGCGGTTCAGCTTGGGTACGAAGAGGTTCCGGAGCGCAAGCTCACCAAGGGCCAGCGCGGCCACTTGGGCAAGGCCGGCACGCCGTCGGTGCGCCGGCTGCGCGAGTTCCGCTACGAAGTCGCCCCGGAAGTAAGCGTGGGCGATGTCGTCAAGGCGGATGTTTTCGTTGAGGGTGAATTGGTCGACGTGTCCGGCGTCTCCAAGGGGCGCGGTTTCTCGGGTGCTGTGCGGCGCCACGGCTTTGCCGGCGGCCCCAAGACGCACGGCCAGTCCGATCGCCATCGTGCCACGGGTTCGCGCGGCGCCGGTACGACACCGGGCCACACCTTCCCCGGCACGCGGGCGCCTGGCCAGTATGGCAGCGCCAACACGACGGTCCAGAATCTCAAAGTGGCCCTGGTCGACCCAGAGCGCAACCTGATCGCCGTGCGCGGCGCCATCCCTGGCGCACGCGGCACGTTGGTCGTCGTGCGCGAGTCGGGCAAGGCCATGCGGAAGTCGAAGAAGGCCAAATAAGGCGAGCTGCGACAGGATTGACTAAGGAGTATCAGACCATGCTTGTACCTGTGAAAGATATGAACGGGAAGCAGGTCGGCGAAGTCGAACTGAGCGACGCCGTCTTTGCAGCCCCAATCAATACGTCCGTGATGCACCAGGCACTGGTGCGCCAGTTGTCCAACGCCCGCCTCGGCACCCATGACACCAAGGTGCGCAGCGAGGTGCGTGGCGGTGGCAAGAAGCCGTGGCGCCAGAAAGGCACCGGCCGCGCCCGCCAGGGTTCGACCCGTGCGCCGAACTGGGTTGGCGGTGGCACCGTCTTTGGCCCGACCCCGCGCAAGTACACCAAGGCCATGCCGAAGAAGATGCAGCGCCTTGCCCTGCGCAGCGCGCTCTCGTCCAAGGCAGCCAGCGGCCAGTTGGTCGTCGTGGACAAGGTCGCCATCGACGAGCCGAAGACCAAGACCGCAGCGAACATGCTGGCGGCGCTGGGTGTGAACGAACAGAGTGTCCTGCTGGTGATGGCCGAAAAGAACATCCCGGTCTGGAAGAGTGTTCACAACCTGCCGCAGGTGAAGTCGCTGCAGAGCGGTTATCTGAACATCCGTGACCTGCTCGGTCACGATATGTTGCTGCTGACGAAGGATGCGGTGGATGCCATCGAGACATGGCTCGCCGTGCCTGCAGCGGAAGAGGCGGAGGCATAACCATGCACGTATACGAAGTTCTAAAGCGCCCTATCGTCACTGAAAAGACGATGATTGCCACCGATGACTTTAACAAGGTCACCTTTGAGGTGGACATGCGCGCCAACAAGCTCCAGGTCAAGGATGCGGTGGAAACTGCCTTTGACGTGGATGTTGTTGATGTGCACGTGATGGTGATGCCGGCCAAGACCACGCGCCGCGGCAAGCAGATTCGCATTCGCCAGCCGAAGTGGAAAAAGGCTGTAGTCACCCTGGCGTCCGGCGACAGCATCCAACTGTTCGAAGGCGTATAAGGGAGAGTTCTGATGGCTATCAAGATTTATCGTCCGACCTCGCCGGGGCGCCGCAACATGAGCGTCTCGACGTTCGAAGAGATTACCCGCTCGAAGCCGGAGCGTTCGCTGCTGGCCCCGCTGCGCAAGAAGTCCGGGCGCAACAACCGCGGTGTGGTGACGACGCGTCATCGTGGCGGCGGTCACAAACGCCGCTACCGCATCATCGACTTCCGCCGCAACAACTTTGGCGTGCCGGGCACCGTCGAGTCGATCGAGTACGATCCGAACCGCAGCGCGCGCATTGCGCTGATTGTCTACAACAATGGCGAGCGCCGCTACATTCTTGCTGCGCAGGGATTGCGTGTCGGCGACACGGTCATGTCCGGCCCGAGTGCCGACATTCGCCCGGGCAATGCCCTGCCGATTCGCAACATCCCGCTCGGTACTGTCGTGCACAACATCGAGATCTACCCGGGACGCGGCGGCCAGATGGTGCGCAGCGCCGGGCTTGGCGCCCAGTTGCTGGCCAAGGAAGGCACGATGGCGCAGGTTCGCCTGCCCAGCGGTGAAGTCCGCTACGTCGACATGAACTGCCTGGCGACGATTGGCGTCGTGTCCAATTCGGACCATGCCAACATCAACATGGGCAAGGCTGGTCGCAAGCGCTGGCTTGGCATCAAGCCCGCCACGCGCGGTGTTGCCATGGACCCGGGCTCCCACCCGCATGGTGGTGGTGAAGGTCGCTCGCCGGTTGGCATGAAGGCGCCGAAGACTCCGTGGGGCAAGCCGGCGCTGGGCAAGAAGACACGTCGTAACAAGCGGACCGAGAAGTTCATCGTGCGCCGCGGCGGCAAGGCATAAGGGGATAGGAGCGAAAAATGTCGCGTTCACTAAAGAAGGGCCCGTACATCAGCCCGAAGCTGCTGAAGCGTGTCGAGGAAATGAATCGCAAGGGCGAACGCAAAGTCCTCAAGACCTGGTCACGGGCTTCCACGATCTTTCCGCAGTTTGTCGGACACACGATCGCCGTGCATGACGGCAGGCGCCATGTTCCGGTCTACATCTCGGAGAACATGGTTGGCCACAAGCTGGGAGAATTTGCGCCGACGCGCTTCTTCCGTGGCCACGTCAGGTCCGAAAAGGCCACCAAGGCCCGCCGCTAACGGGTGCTTGGGCAGAAAAACGGAGATTTGACCATGGAAGTGGTTGCACAGACAAAATTTACCGGCATCAGTGCGCAGAAGACGCGCCTGGTGGTCAATGAGGTGCGCGGGCGCCAGGCTGAAGAGGCGCTGGCAGTGCTGTCCTATATGCCGCAGTCGGCGTCAAAGGTCGTGGCGAAGACGATCAAGAGTGCCTTGGCCAATGCTGTGGAAAACTTCGGCTACGACAGCAAGGACATGTATATCACCAAGATCTATGCTGACGACGCTCCGATTCGCAAGTGGCGCCGCTTTGGCGCCCGCGGTCGGTTCAAGCCGTGGTTGCGCCGTTCCTCCCATGTCACCGTGGTGCTGGAAGAGCGTGTCGAAACGAGCAGTGCGGTCGCCGGCAAGGCGAGCAGCGATTAAGGGAGGATCACTTGGGTCGCAAAGTAAATCCCATCGGCTTCCGCCTGGGAATCATCAAAGAGCACAAGAGTCGCTGGTTTGCCGCCGGCAAGCAGTACACGGAGCAGCTTGACGAGGATCGCAACATCCGCGCCATGGTCTTCGATGCGCTGAACAAGGACGATCGTCCGAGCCGCGACAGCCGCCAGAACAGCAAGAACAAGGCCGGCATCAGCAACATCGAGATCGAGCGCCAGCCCAACCAGGTGCACGTGATCATCGACACCGCCCGTCCCGGCGTGATCATCGGTCGCAAGGGCGCCAGCGTCAACCTCCTGCGCCAGCAGTTGCAGGACCTGACGCAGAAGAAGGTCAAGATCGACGTGCGCGAAATCACCAAGCCCGAGCTGGACTCGCGCCTGGTGGCGGAGAGCATCGCCGAGCAGCTCGAGCGCCGTATCTCCTGGAAGCGGGCCATGAAGCAGTCTGCGCAGAAGACGATGCGTGCCGGCGGTCGTGGCATCATGATCACCGTGGCGGGGCGCCTGGGCGGCAGCGACATGGGTCGCGTCGACACGGTCCGCGAAGGCCAGATTCCGCGCCATACGCTGCGCGCCGACATCGACTACGGCACGGCCGAGGCCACCACGACCTTTGGTGTGATTGGCATCAAGGTCTGGATCTATCTGGGCGAAGTGTTGCCGGGCGAAGAATATCACGCCAGGTATCTGGCGACGGCAGAAAAGTAAGAAGAGTCGTTAGTCTTGGCGGGAAGAGGTGGCAGCCGGTTGCGGCGCACCGATTGACCGGCCAAGTGAGTTGTGCAAAGTCGGTATAGTTCTGCCGGGAACGCGATTTACGTCGCACCTTTGAAACGACCCGGTGGAAAACGTATCGAAGGACATAGATGGAGAATCGACTATGTTGATGCCAAAGCGTGTTAAGTACCGCAAGTTGCAGCGCGGCCGCCTCAAAGGCAAGGCTCAGCGCGGCAACTCGGTGGCGTTCGGCACCTACGGCCTGCAAAGCCTGGAGGGACACTACGTCACCAGCCGCCAGATTGAGGCTGCTCGTCGCGCCATCGTGCGCTACGTGCGCCGTGGCGGTAAGATCTGGATCCGCATCTTCCCGGATCGGCCGGTCACCAAGCGTGCCGCCGAAACCCGCATGGGTTCCGGTAAGGGGAGCGTCGATCACTGGGTAGCGCCTGTGCGCCCGGGACGCGTCGTCCTGGAAATTGCCGGTGTTCGTGAGGATCAGGCGCGCGAGGCGTTTCGCCTGGCTGCGGCCAAGTTGCCCATGAAGACCCAGTTCATTGCTCGTGAAGAGCATGGGGCCTGAGGAGGAGCAACATGAAGATCACAGAATTGCGTTCGCAGAATAATGCTGAACTGGCGCGTAAGTTGGACGATGCCTATCAGGAGATGTTCAACCTGCGCTTTCAGCGGGCGACCGGGAAGCTGGCCAATTCGGCACGCTTCGGGGAAGTCAAGCGCGACATTGCGCGGATCAAGACCATCCTGCGCGAGCGCGAGCTGGCGGGTGAGTAAGGAGAACCAAGATGCGTGAGCAACGCAGAGCGCTGGTCGGAACGGTGACCAGCAACAAGATGGACAAGACCGTTGTTGTGACAGTCGAACGCGTCACCCGTCACCCGCTGTATGGTAAGGTTGTCCGGCGCAACAGGAAGTACAAGGCGCACGACGAGGGCAACACCTGCCAGATGGGCGATGTGGTACGCATCCGCGAATGCCGGCCGATTAGCAAGGATAAGAAATTCTTCGTCGAAGAGATCCTGCAGCGGGCGGTCCTAGTGGACGAAGCCAACGTCTAGCCGCTGAGGAGATGCGTCATGATTCAGCAGGAAAGCCGGCTCAAAGTAGCCGACAATACAGGAGCCAAAGAACTCTTGACCATTCGCGTCCGCGGCGGAAGCACGCGTCGTTACGCTGCCGTCGGTGATGTCATCGTCGCCACGGTGAAGTCGGCCAGCCCGACCGGCAGCGTCAAGAAAGGCGATGTCGTGCGTGCCGTGATCGTGCGGACGAAGCGGCCGGTGCGCCGTGCCGATGGCAGCTACATCCGCTTCGACGAGAATGCGGCCGTCATCATCGATGACAACAAGAACCCGCGCGGCACGCGTATCTTTGGCCCGGTGGCCCGCGAACTGCGCGAGGGTGGTTACATGAAAATCGTTTCGCTGGCACCGGAAGTGCTCTGAGGGAGGCCAGATCATGAAAGTCAAGATCAACAAGGGCGATACCGTCGAGATCATCGCCGGGAATGACAAGGGCCACCGCGGCGAAGTGCAGCGTGTGATTCGCAAGAAGAACACGGACGGCACCTACAATCCGGACAAGGTCTATGTCATCGTCGCCGGCGCCAACATGGTGATCAAGCACCAGCGCCCGACGGGACGTGTCGGCACGCAGACAGGTCGTATCGAACTCGAGGCGCCGATCCACATCAGCAATGTGATGCTGGTCGGTTCCAACGGCAAGGCGACGCGCGTCGCGTACGAAGTCGCCAAGGACGGCAGCAAGGAACGCGTCGACCGCAAGACCGGCGCCCCGCTGTCCAAGCCGAAGAAATAGCAGCCATTGAGTGCCTGACCTTTCGCCGGACAGACCGGCGTCTGCGGGCGAGGAGCAAAGATTATGAGCGAACAAAGTGCTACCCGGCCGGTGCCCCGGCTGAAGACACGGTACAATGAAGAGATTGTGCCGGCGCTGATGAAGGAATTTACCTATCAGAGCGTGATGCAGGTGCCGCGCCTCGAGAAGATCTCGGTCAATATCGGCCTGGGCGAGGCGCTGCAGAACAGCAAGGCGCTGGAAGCAGCCGCCGGCGACCTGGCGATCATGACCGGCCAGAAGCCGGTGATCACCAAGGCGCGCAACTCGATTGCCGCCTTCAAGCTGCGCGAAGGCATGGCCATTGGCGCCATGGTCACCCTGCGCGGCAACCGCATGTGGGACTTCCTGGATCGCTTGATCAGCGTCGTCCTGCCGCGCCAGCGCGACTTCCAGGGCATTTCGCCCGATTCGTTCGACGGCCGTGGCAACTACAGCCTGGGTCTGCGCGAGCAGTTGGTCTTCCCGGAGATCAACTACGACAAGGTCGACAAGATTCGCGGTCTGGAAGTGACGATCGTGACGACTGCGACCAGTGACGAAGAAGCGCGCCGCATGCTGGCGCTGATGGACATGCCGTTCAAGCGATAAAGGGGAAAGCTGTGGCTAAGAAGTCAATTGTTATCCGCGAGAGCCGGCGAAAGTATGACGTGCGCGTGCGCAACCGCTGCAAGATCTGCGGCCGCCCGCGTGGCTACATGCGTCGCTTCGGCTTGTGCCGCATCTGCTTCCGCCAAGAAGCGTTGCGCGGCAATTTGCCTGGCGTTGTGAAGTCGAGCTGGTAAGAGAAGAGCATTGCAAACGGCGGCGCCTTCTCGACGCGGAAGTGGTTGCGATGGCTCGTCGTTCCCAATTTGCTCGGTTGCTAACTACAACTTCGTACTTCTGATTTGAGGTTGCAAGAGTAGCCTGAGGAGAAAAAACTAATGGTAAATGATCCGATTGCTGACATGCTGACGCGAATTCGCAACGCGAGCATGGTGAAGCAGAAACAGGTTGTGATGCCCAGTTCCACGATTAAGGTCGGCATCGCACGCATTTTGACCGAAGAAGGGTTCATCGACGGGTATGGCGTGACGGAAGAAAAGCCGCAGCCGAAGCTCGTGTTGCGCCTGAAGTACACTGCACAGGGACGCCCGGTCATCACCGGCCTGGAGCGTGTCAGCCGTCCGGGTCGTCGCTTCTATAGCGGCGCCAAGGACATTCCGTGGGTGCGCAGTGGTCTGGGGGTCAACATCGTCTCCACGCCGAAAGGGTTGATGACGGGACGCAAGGCGCGTCGCGAGCGGCTCGGCGGCGAAATCCTCTGCAACGTTTGGTAGTGGGGAGGTAGCCATGTCTCGTATTGGAAAAATGCCGATTACGTTGCCGGCCAAAGTGACCGTCGACGTAGACAAGGGAAATCTGGTGACTGTCAGTGGCCCCAAGGGTACGCTGAAGCAACAGTTTGACCAGGATATGACCATCAAGATCGAAGATGGTGTCGTGAGCATCACTCGCCCGACCGACCAGCGCGAGCACCGCGCTCAGCACGGCCTGACCCGTGCGCTGCTGGCCAATATGGTCCAGGGTGTGAGCAATGGCTTCACCCGCCGCCTGGAAGTGCGTGGCGTTGGTTACCGTGCGGAAAAGCGCGGCAACAACCTCGTGCTCTCCGTTGGCAAGAGCCACCCGGTCGAATTTGTGCCGCCGGCTCCGGATGTCAACTTCGAGGTCGACAAGGATGGCCGTGGTTTCACGATCAGCGGGATCAACAAGGCGCAGATCGGCGAACTGGCAGCAGTCATTCGCATGACGCGGCCGCCGGAACCCTATCAGGGCAAGGGCATCCGCTATCAGGGCGAATACGTGCGCCAGAAAGCTGGCAAGGCCGGCAAGGTCGGTAAGAAATAGGAGTGAGCAACAATGGCTAATGTAAATCGTGCGGTTTCGCGCCAGCGGCGCCATGCACGCGTGCGCGCCAAGGTGCACGGAACGACCGACCGTCCGCGCCTCAATGTCTATCGCAGCCTCGAGCACATCTACGCTCAGGTGATCGACGACACCACCGGCTCGACGCTGGCCTCTGCCTCGACGGTCGATCATGACCTGCGCAGCGACGTGGCGTCTCTGAACAAGATCGAACAGGCCAAGGCTGTCGGTAAGGCTGTTGCCGAGCGCGCCAAGGCCAAGGGGATCACCAAGGTGGTGTTCGATCGCGGCGGTTATCCGTATCACGGCCGGGTGAAGGCACTGGCCGACAGCAGCCGCGAAGGCGGCCTCGAATTCTAATCGGCAGTTGCCTGGGAGATCTGAGATGGCGAAGAAAGAACGTAAGAGCAAAGAGCGCGAGAAAGAGCGCGACGAGCGCCGCGACGAGTTCGACGAACGCGTCGTCCACCTGGCCCGCACGGCCAAGGTCGTGAAGGGCGGTCGCCGCTTTGCATTCCGCGCAGTGGTTGTCGTGGGTGACAAGCAGGGCCGCGTCGGCGTCGGCATTGGCAAGGCGCGTGAAGTGCCGGATGCCATCCGCAAGGCGTCGGACCGCGCCAAGAAGACGATGGTCAGCGTGCCGCGCCTGGGGAGCACCATCCCCCATGAGGTCACGGCAAAGTTTGGTTCGGGCCAGGTCATGCTCAAGCCGGCCAGCCCTGGTACGGGCGTCATCGCCGGCGGTGGCGTGCGCGCCGTCGTCGAGGCGGCGGGTATCAGCGACATCCTGAGCAAGTCCTTGGGCAGCGACAACATTCTCAACGTCGTGCAGGCGACCTTTGTCGGTCTGAAGGAACTTCAGGATTTCCGGCAGGAGGCTGCCTACCGTGGCGTCGACCCGGCTCACCTTGCCCCGTTCTGGTACAAGGAGGAGACGCATGGCTGAGAAGCAGCAGGCCAAGGTGATTCGCATCAAGCTGGTGCGGAGCCCTATCGGCTACACCGAAAACCAGAAGCGCACCGTCAAGGCTTTGGGGTTGCGCAAGCTCAACCAGGTGGTTGAGAAGGAAGATTCGCCCGCAGTGCGCGGCATGATCAACACCGTGTCGCACATGCTCGAGGTGAGCGAATAAGGCTGATCAGTCCTGCGGGTGGTGGACAGACCATGATCCGCTGGATGCTCAGCACCTGAATAGTGTGAGGAATGAGATGAAACAACATGACCTGCGTCCCGCAGAGGGTGCAACACAAAAGCGCAAGCGAGTAGGTCGTGGCACTGGGTCCGGTAAGGGCAAAACCAGTGGCCGCGGTCAAAAGGGACAGAATGCGCGCACCGGCGGTTCGGTGCGGCTGAACTTTGAAGGCGGCCAGTTGCCGCTGACCAAGCGCCTGCCGAAGCTGCGCGGCTTCAACAATCGCTTCAAGGTCTACTACGTCCCGGTCAATCTCGACCAGTTGGAGCGCCTCTTCGATGCCCAGGGCGAGGTTTCGCCCGACACGCTGGCTGCGGCTGGCTTGCTGGGCAACGTCTCCGACCCGGTGGTCGTGCTCGCCCGCGGCGAGGTGACCAAGCCGTTGTCGGTGAAGGTGCAGCGCATCAGTGCTACGGCTCGCCAGAAGATCGAGGCGGCGGGCGGCACGGTGGAAGTGCTCGAGTACCAGGTAAACAAGCGGCTGCCTCGGTCGTAGCCAGGTGTAGCGACGGTGAGCGCATCGGAAGTAAGCGATGCGCTTGCCCGGATCGCGCAACATCCTTTTAGAAAGGACCCTGTGAATGCTTGAAGCAGTACGCAACGCATTCCGACTGCCAGACCTGCGTCAGAAGCTGCTGATTACCTTCGGGCTGCTGACGTTCTATCGCCTGGCTGCCAATATCCCGTTGCCGGGCGTCGATCACAACGCCTTGGCTTCGATCTTTGAGCAGAACGACAACATTCTGCTCAACATGCTGAACTTCTTCAGCGGTGGCGGCTTGTCGCGCATGGGTGTCATGGCGTTGGGTGTCTATCCCTATATCACTGCGTCGATTATCCTTCAGCTCCTCATTCCGATCATTCCCGCATTGGAAGAGTTGAGCAAAGAGGGTGATTCCGGCCGCGCCAAGATCAATCAATATACCCTGTGGCTGACGATTCCGCTGGCCGTGCTCCAGGCGATTGCCCAAGGCACGTTGCTCAGCAGTACGGCGGCCGGCAATGTAGCGGTGTTGCCGAACTGGGGCTTCACGCCCGGCGAACTCTTCCCGACGCTCACGATCATTATCGGCATGACTGCCGGTACGATGCTGGGTGTGTGGATTGGCCAGTTGATTACCGAGCAGGGTATCGGTAACGGCGTCTCGCTGATCATCTTTGCCGGTATTCTGTCGAACGTGCCGTACCAGTTGCGCCTGTTGTCGCAGAACTGGGTGTTGCTGCTCGTCTTCATCATCGTCACCATCGCGACGATCATCCTGATCGTGTGGGTGCAGGAAGGACAGCGGCGTATCCCGGTGCAGTACGGCAAGCGCGTGCGCACCATGCGCGGCAATCGCATGATGATGGTCGGCGGCCAGAGCACGTACATTCCGCTGCGTGTCAACACGGCCGGCATGATTCCGCTGATCTTTGCGCAGAGTCTGCTCATCCTGCCCAGCACGCTGGCCAGCTACTTCATCGGCCGGACGGACTGGGTCGGTGCGATCGCCAACACGATCTACCAGTTCTTCAGCCCGTCGAACTTCTTCTACTGGCTCTTCTACTTCCTGTTGACGGCCATCTTCACGTACTTCTACACGGACGTGATGTTCCGCCAGCAGAATCTGCCGGAGACGCTGCAGAAGCAGGGCGGCTTTATTCCGGGCATTCGCCCCGGCCCGCGCACGGAGCAATACCTGAATGGCGTGCTCTCGCGCATTACGCTGGTTGGCGCACTCTTCCTGGGTTTCATGGCCGTGCTGCCGTACTTGGTAGGCTCGCTGGCCGATGTGATTGCGGGTGGCGGTACGGGAGTGCTGACCAACTACAACTCGCTTATCATCAGCAGCTCCGGCATGCTCATCGTCGTCGGCGTCGTCTTGGACACGATGAAGCAGATCGAGGCACAGTTGATGATGCGCAACTACGAGGGTTTCATCCGGTAACAGGTTGAGGCCGGAGAATATCCGGCGACCCATGTAGAGAAAGTAAGAGACCGGTGGTGATGAACCCCGGTCTCTTTATCCCTTGATTTTCTCTATCTCGACCAAACAGGAGACCGTTATGAGCGAAGCACGCACCTATGTCGTATTGCTCGGCGTTCCCGGCGCAGGCAAGGGCACGCAGGCAAAATTGCTGGAACAGTCGACCGGGCTGCCCCAGGTGTCGACGGGAGACATCTTCCGTTACAACCTGAAGAACCAGACCGAGCTGGGCAAGCTGGCCAAGAGCTACATGGACAAGGGCGATCTTGTGCCGGATGATGTCACGATCCGGATGGTCGAGGATCGACTGCAACAGCCGGACTGCGCCCGCGGCGCCATCATGGATGGCTTCCCGCGCAACCTGGTGCAGGCGGCGGCCTTCGACAAGGTTACGGCGCCCTTCGGTGGCGTGCGCGTCGTGCCGCTGATCAACGTGGAGGACGACGAGACGATCCGGCGCATCACTGGCCGGCGTTCGTGCCGAACCTGCGGGGCGGTCTATCATGTGACGCTCAACCCGCCCAAGGTCGAGGGTATCTGTGACGTGGACGGCGGCGAGTTGTACCAGCGTGATGACGACAAAGAAGAGACAGTGCGCAATCGTCTGTTTGTCTACTATAAGCAGACGTCACCGTTGATCGGCTATTACTTTGCCAAGGGCGTGCTGGCCGAGGTGGACGGTTCCCGCTCCATCAATGAAGTCCAACAGGCGCTCATGGCGCTGATGGGGTAAGCATGAACATGTTTCGACGGCAGGCCGCGCGCCCGCTGCGCCGGCAGGCGCCGGCGGCCCAGCGGCCCGAACCACAACTCAAGAGCCCGCGCGAGATCCAGATCATGCGCGAGGCCGGGCGTATCGTGGCGCGGGTGCATGCCGCCTTGCGCGAGGCGATCCGCCCCGGCGTCAGCACGTGGGATCTGGATCAGCTCGCCGTCGAGACCATGGGAAAATACAACGCCGCGTCATGTTTCCTGGGCTACCGTGGCTATCCCGCCAATATCTGCACGAGTATCAATGAAGAACTGGTTCACGGGATCCCGAACAAGGATCGCATCCTCAAAGAAGGCGACATCATCAGTATCGATGTGGGTGTACGATACCGTGGTTTCATCGGCGACAGCGCATGGACATACGCCGTCGGCGAGATCAGCCCGGCAGCCCAGGAACTGATGCGGGTCACGGAGCAAGGTCTGTTTGCAGGCATCGAAGTTGCCTATGCCGGCAATCGCGTGGTCGACGTCAGCCGCGCCGTGCAGCGTTTCGTCGAAGAGCAGCATATGCACATCGTGCGTGAGTACACGGGGCACGGCGTCGGCCGCCAGATGCACGAAGCGCCCCAGGTGCTCAACTACGTGAGCAACGATCCCGACGGGCAGACGCTGTTGCGCCCTGGCCTGGTCATTGCGCTGGAGCCCATGGTGCAGCTCGGTACGTGGCAGACAAAGACGCTCAAGGACAACTGGACCGTCATCAGCAAGGATCGCAGCCTGGCGGCCCACTTCGAGCACACAATTGCGATCACGAATAATGGGCCTGAAATTTTGACTCTGCCATGACTTTATGGTAGAGTGGTAGAGTTGCGCTGAGTATCCGTACCTTGTTGGTGCGGCAGCAATACAGACGAAATCTGCGTAATCCTAGTGTCTGCCGGGAGCCCGGTATAGGTGACGGGCAGCGCCGGGGTACGTGACAATAGCCGAGGGTGAATCATGAAAGTTCGACCATCCGTTAAAAAGATCTGTGAGAACTGTAAGATCGTGCGCCGGCGCGGTGTGCTGTACGTGATCTGCAAGAATCCGAAGCACAAGCAGCGCCAGGGTTAGTGGATCGCACAGGAAAGAGGAGCATTTGTCATGGCACGTATTTCCGGTGTTGACATTCCGCGTGAGAAGCGCGTGGTCATCTCGCTGACCTATATCTATGGGATCGGCAAGGCCACCAGCCAGAAGATCCTGGCCTCCACGCAGATCGACGAGAACAAGCGGGTTAGGGACCTCGATGAGGCCGAACTGACCCGTCTGCGTGACTTCATCGACCGCAATTACCTTGTCGAAGGTGACCTGCGTCGTGAGGTCAACATGAACATCAAGCGGCTGATCGAAATTGGCTGCTATCGTGGCCTGCGCCACCGCCGCAATTTGCCGGCGCGTGGGCAGCGCACACGCACGAACGCCCGTACCCGCCGTGGCGTGCGTAAGACGGTCGCCGGCAAGAAGAAGGCGCCGCGCAAGTAAGTGATGATGAATTCTGCCGGCTGTTGCTGCTTCCATGTCGCAACAGCCGGTGGGATTGAGATTGGAACATTCGGGAGAGAATTACAATGGCTCGACCTCAACGCACGCGTCGCGATCGTCGCACAGCGCGCAAGGAGAAAAAGAATGTACCTGTCGGTCAGGTGCATATTCATGCGTCGTTCAATAATACTATTGTGACGATTACGGACCTGCAGGGCAATACCCTGTGCTGGGCCAGCAGTGGCAGCGCCGGCTTCAAGGGCAGTCGCAAGTCGACGCCGTTCGCCGGTCAGCTCGCCGCCCAGAGCGCCGCCCAGTCCGCGCGTGGTGATTTCAACATGCGTGAGGTAGACGTGTTCGTGAAGGGCCCTGGGCCTGGCCGTGAAAGTTCGGTGCGTTCGGTGCAGGCCGCCGGCCTCATCGTGCGCTCGATCACGGACATCACCCCGATCCCGCACAACGGCTGTCGGGCGCCCAAGAAGCGCCGCGTCTAGTCTCGTGCGCGCAGGACCGGCCGGGACTGAGTGACATCCGATAGTGACAGGTGGCGCAGCAGATGCGCCATCTGTTTTGACGTATGGCGCCAGGCGCGCCAGAGATTGAATCCGCCGCTCCAGCCTCTTGACGTAGGGGTGACGCAGCGACGGGTATACAAGTGGAAACGACTGGTTAGAGCATCAGCAGGAACGCTGCAAAGCAAACGACTGCGGAGGAAAAATGGCACGATATACAGATTCGGTATGTAAGCTGTGCCGGCGTGAGGGGCAGAAACTGTTTCTCAAGGGCGAGCGCTGCTTGACCCCGAAGTGCGCCATGGAACGGCGCGCATTCCCGCCGGGCATGCATGGCAAGAAGCAGACCTTCCGCCGGAAGACGTCGGACTATGGGCTGCAGTTGCGCGAGAAGCAGAAAGCGCGACGCGTTTATGGCGTGCTGGAACGACAGTTCCGCCGCTATTTCGAAGAGGCGAACCGCGCCTCCGGTATGACCGGCGTCAACCTGCTGGCCATGCTTGAGCGTCGCCTGGACAACGTCGTCTACCGGCTTGGGCTGGCCGACAGCCGCGCACAGGCGCGCCAGATCGTCCGCCACGGCCACCTCGAAGTGAACGGCCGCAAGACCGACATCCCTTCGTTCCAGGTTGCCATCGGCGACGTGATCACGGTGCGGACATCGGCGCGCAACAAGACCTACTTCAAGGAGCGTGCCCAGTTCATGCAGAGTTCGTCCAGCGTGCCGAACTGGCTGCGCATGAGCGTCGTCGACATGAAGGGCGAAGTGCTCGGCACTCCTGCCCGCGAGGATATCGAGATCCCGCTGAACGAGCAGTTGATCGTCGAGTATTACAGCCGGTAACGAACGGTTGAGTGTGGCTGCGGCAGTGGCGGCGACTATAGTTGGTCACCGACCCTGCCGCCGGCAAGCCCAATGAACGCTTCCGGGAGGGATGCCCTTGTTAAACATGGTATTACCCAAAATTGAGGTTGAGGCAAGCTCCCAGAATTATGGCCACTTTGTTGTGAGCCCTCTGGAGAGTGGGTACGGCATCACGCTCGGCAATGCCCTGCGCCGTGTCCTGTTGTCGAGCCTGCCGGGCGCCGCCGTCACGTCGTTGCGGGTGAGCGGGATTCATCACGAATTCTCCGCTATTCCCCACGTGCGTGAGGATATGACGCGCCTGATTTTGAATGTGAAGCAGATCCGCCTGCGCGCCCAGGGCGAAGAGCCGGTGCGGATTCATGTCGAGGTGTCCAGTGAAGGCCCCATTACGGCCGGTGACCTGAGCTGCCCGCCCGAAGTCGAGATCGTCAACAAGGATCAATACCTGCTGACGGCCGACTCGAACGATGTCGACATTGACATCGAGATGGTGGTCGGTGTGGGACGCGGGTACAGTCCGGCCGAAGAGCGTGGCCGCCTGCCGCTTGGTGAGATTCCGGTCGATGCGATCTACAGCCCGATTCGCAAGGCTGCCTATCGTGTTGAGCGGACGCGCATTGGCCAGCAGACGGACTACGACAAGCTGCACCTGGAGATCTGGACCGACGGCACGATTTCGCCGGACGATGCGTTGCGCCGGGCCGGCAACCTGCTGGTCCAGCACCTGACGCTGCTGGCGGGCGCCGAAACGATTATTGTCGAAAAGCACGAAGAGGTTGCCGAGGGCATCCCGACCCGTGTCTTCGATGCGCCGATCGAGGAACTTGAGTTGACCGTGCGCGCCTACAACTGTCTCAAGCGCGCTGGCATCACCAAGGTTGGCGAGATTCTGAAGCGCATGGAGAAGGGTGAAGACGAGATGCTCGCCATCCGCAACTTCGGCAAGAAGTCGCTGGACGAGTTGGTCGATCGGCTGCGCGAAAAGAATTACCTGACGGTGCCCGGTGTTGACCTGAGTGCCTACATCGGCGACGCCTACCAGCCGCTCACCGAGAGCGACGGCTCAGACGAGGAATAGGAGTAGAGAATCATGCGCCATCGAGTATATGGGCGCCATTTGGGTCGCAATTCGGCTCAGCGCAAGGCGTTGTTTCGTAACCTGGTGCGGGAACTGTACCTGCACGAACGCATTATCACAACCGAAGCCAAGGCCCGCGCCATCCGTAGCGATGCCGAGCGCTTGATCACCAAGGCCAAGCGTGGCGTCGGCGCCGAAGGCAGCCGTGTCCATGCGCAGCGCCAGGTCGTCGCGTATCTGAACGACAAGACCGTGGCTAAGAAGGTCTTCGATGTCTTTGCGCCGCGCTATGCCGCTCGCAACGGCGGGTATACCCGCATGATCAAGCTGGGCAAGCGCCAGGGCGACGCCGCCGACATGGTGATCCTGGAGCTGGTGGACGGTCAGGTGGCCTGATCGCCGCCGCGATGGCCGAGGTGGATGAACGAGCCGCCGGGGTGCCGGTACGCTACTACAGCGCACTCGTCGCCTATGACGGCACTGATTACCACGGCTTCCAGGTTCAGCGCAACGCATCATCGGTGCAGGGCGCGCTGGAAGCGACGTTGGATGCGTTCACCCACCGCGCGAGTCGCGTCGTCGGCGCCGGTCGCACGGACGCCGGTGTGCATGCCCTGGGGCAGGTCATCGCCGTTCGGCTCGGCTGGGCGCACACGGCAGCCGACCTGCAGCGGGCGTGGAACGCACACCTGCCGCCGGCAATCACGGTGCGTTGCGTTGTCGAAGCGCCGGATGACTTTCATCCGCGTTTCAGCGCCTTGAGCCGGACGTACCGTTACACGGTGCGGAATGCCGGCAGCGAGGATTGGCGCACGCTGCCGCGACGGTCGCCGTTGACGGATCGCTTCGCTCTCTTTGAGGGCCGGCCGCTCGACGAAGCGGTCATGGAGGAAGCGGCCCGGCACCTGGTTGGCACGCATGACTTTGCCACCTTTGGCCAGCCGCCCGAACCGGGCGATGGCACGGTGCGTACGGTCCTGGCGGCACGGTGGGATGTGACGGACGAGGCACTGGGATTGTATCCCGGCCGGCAGCTTGTCTTTACCATCACCGCCAATGCGTTTCTGCGGCAGATGGTGCGTAACATCGTCGGGACGCTCCTGGCGGTGGGACGTGGCGAGTGGCGGGTAGCGGATGTAGCGAATGCGCTGGCGGCGAGACGCCGCAACCGTTCAGCTCCGCCGGCGGCGCCGCAGGGTCTGGTACTGGAAAAAGTCACCTATCCGCATTGGCTGGATGGGTTGATTCATGGAAATTCGTCGACTGATATTCAGTTGCCGCAAGGCACCGAAGTTGTTTGATAGAGGAGCAGTAACGTGGAAACAGTTACGCTGAGCGAAAAGGAATCGTTGGCCGGCCGTGAATGGCACGTCGTCGACGCCACCGGGAAGACCCTGGGTCGCCTGGCTTCGGAAATTGCGCGCATTCTGCGTGGCAAGCACAAGCCGACGTTCTCGCCCAATCTGGATTGCGGCGACTTTGTGATCGTCATCAATTGCGAGCGCGTGGCCGTGACCGGCACCAAGCTGGATAGCGTCCGCTACTATCGTCACTCGCGCCATCCCGGCGGCCTCAAGAGTCGCAGCATGCGCGAGATGATGAATATGTTCCCCGACCGGGTCATCTACGAGGCCGTGCGAGGAATGATGCCGAAGACGAAGCTGGGCCGCGCGCAGATGAAGAAGCTGCGTGTCTATGCGGGCGATCAGCATCCGCACGCCGCCCAGACGCCCACGGTGTTGGAACTGTAAAAGAACATTCTCATGCGCCCGCACGCCTGCCTTGATGAGCGGTGCAACCGGGTGACGCAGGGATAGGTAATCAAGACGGAGAGTCAAATGGCTGAATATGTAGAAGCAATCGGTCGCCGCAAGGAAGCATCGGCACGCGTGCGCATCTATCCTGGCACCGGTGAGATCGTTGTCAACGACAAGCCTGTCGACGACTATTTCGGTCGCGCGCTGGACCAGATGATCCTGCGCCAGCCGCTGGCGTTGACCGGCACCGAAGCGACGCTCAACGTCAGCGTCAAGGTGCATGGTGGCGGCGATTCCGGCCAGGCTGCGGCTGTGCGCCTGGGCATTGCCCGTGCGCTCGTGGAGCAGGACGCCAATCTGCGCCCAGTGCTCAAGGCCGCCGGTTTCCTGACGCGCGATGCTCGTGCCAAGGAGCGCAAGAAACCCGGTCTCAAGCGCGCCCGCAAGGCACCGCAGTACACGAAGCGCTAAACCCGTTTCGGCTGTACCAACTGTAGACGACGCAGACAGGCGTTCCGGTCGCAACCGGCGCCTGTCTGCGTTCTTTTGTTTCCAGGGAAAAGCATGGCGATCATCAAGTGCGGAGTTCTGTGCGTGCCGGCCTACGACGAGACCGCCGTCGATGCCGTGCGCCGCATGGTGGCGGCCCACGTGCCAGGCGCCGTGGTCGTGGCGGATCGGCACGTAACCAGTCAGCGCTTTCTGGTGGAGGAGGCGCTGCGCCGCTGGTGCGACGAGGATGAACTCGATCTGGTGCTCACCATTGGCGGCACGCTGCCGGCGCCAGGCCCGGGCGCGACCGAGATCGTGCCGGATGCGACGCTGGCCGTGGCGGAGCGGCTGATGCCCGGCATGTCGGAAGCCATGCGCGCCTACGCACAGGATGAGACCCCGCTGGCCTTGCTCGACCGCGGCGTGGCCGGCATTCGCGGCCGCACGCTGCTTGTCAACCTGCCCGCCGGAGCGGCCGCTGCGACCCTCTTCCTCGAGGCGATTGCGGAGGTGCTGGCCCCGGTACTGGCCCATCTGCGCGAGGATCCCGCGGCACCGCGCCTGCTCGACGATTCACCCCCGCCACGCGAAAGGCCGCAGCCTTCGTTGACTGCGGCCTCTGACGATGTCGGTTCTGCTGCGAGCCTGGCACGGCGCAGGCTCGACCCCGAAGAGTTCGCCGAATATCTACGGCGGCGATCGTCGGGCGCCTAGCGCACGACCACTCAGGCGGCGGCCAGTTCCTTGCGCCGTTCATCGATCGTGTTGAGCAGATCGACAAAGGAATCGGCAAACTTCTTCACACCGTCGGCTTCCAGTTCCTCGGTTACTTCGTCCATGTCGATGCCGGCTTGCGCCAGCGCCGCCAACGCCCCGCGCGCGCCGGCCAGATCCTGGTCCACCGTACGCATGGGCGCGCCGTGATCCTTGAAGGCCTCCAGCGTCTGGGGCGGCATGGTATTGACCGTGTGCGGCCCGATCAGCGTATCCACATAGATGAGGTCGGGGTAGGCCGGGTTCTTGGTGCTCGTGCTGGCCCAGAGCGGCCGCTGGACCCGTGCGCCGGCTGCCGCCAACGTCTCCCAACGCGGACCGGCAAACTTTTCCTCGAACTGGGCATAGGCCAGCTTGGCGTTGGCGACCGCCGCCTTGCCCTTGAGCGCCGCATAGCGGATGGCATCCGCCGGGTGCGCCGCGCTGAGCTTGTCCAATTGGCCGTCGATATTGACATCGACGCGACTGACAAAGAAACTCGCCACCGATGCCGCACGGTCGACTGGCTTGCCGGCCTTCATCCGCTCTTCCAGCCCTTGCAAGTAGGCCTCCTTGACATCGGCATAGCGATCGAGGCTGAAGATCAGCGTCACATTGATGTTGATACCGTCGGCGATCAACTGACGGATGGCCGGAATGCCGGCCTTGGTCGCGGGCACCTTGACCATCAGGTTCGGCCGTTGCACCGCCGCGTGGAGGCGGCGCGCTTCAGCGATCGTGGCGTCTGTGTCGTAGGCCAGGTCGGGCGCGACTTCCAGGCTCACGAAGCCGTCGTGCCCGCCGTTGGCGTCGTACACCGGGCGCAGCACGTCCGCGGCAGCCTGGATGTCGGCAATGGCGAGCCCCTCGAAGATGCTCTTCGGGTCGGTCGTCTCGGCGGCCAGGCGGCGCAAATCGTGGCTGTAGGCATCGCTTTTGGAGATGGCCTGCTGGAAGATGGTCGGGTTGGAGGTGACGCCGGCCACGCCATCGTCCACCAGCTTCTGCAGCGTGCCCTTCTGGATCATGCTTCGTTCGATGAAATCAAGCCAGATGCTCTGGCCTAGTTCGCGCAGGGAAAGAATGCGGTTCATGGTTGCTCCTTCATACGCCAATGACTCTCCTCTGTCGCTCACCGCACAATGATGCGCGGTGAGTCGGTTCATTACCGATCGTCATTATAGATGATCCGCCTACACGGAGAGAATGGCTGTAATCGTCTATCCGCACGGCGCTCACAAGCAGGCTGTGCGCGTGGGATGCGCTGCGCTCTTGACGCTGCCACAGCCAATTCTGTTTTGACAAAGAGGGCGCGCGGGTGTACTATATTTTTTGTAGTGCCGCCTACTGCGCAGCGATTCCGAGCCACGGATAATGATTCGGCGTGCAAAGAAGGCGCGCATTTCTTTGTGTGGCACTCGCCGCCGGACCCGCGGCATAATGTCACCGATAGCAAATTGAAGCGATGATTCTCGTTTTGGGAGGAGAGCGAAAAATGGCTAAGCCGATTACTGTTACTGACAAGACTTTCGATGAACTAGTCGTTCAGGCTGACACCCCTGTTCTGGTCGACTTCTGGGCCGAGTGGTGTGGCCCGTGCAAGATGATTGCGCCCGTGCTGGAAGAGATCGCCGGCGAGATGGATGGCAAGCTGACCATCGGCAAGCTCGACGTCGACCACAACCAGAGCACCGCCATGGCATTTGGCGTCATGAGCATTCCGACGTTGCTGCTCTTCAAGAATGGCGAGCCGGTGGACCGCATCGTCGGCTTCCAGCCCAAGGCGCAGTTGGTGAACCGCCTGAACAAGCACGTCAGCTAACAAAACGCTCGTGTGATCAAGACCGGCACCCATGACGGATGCCGGTCTTTTCTATTGGTGATTGTGGCGCTCGATGCGTCGTCAGCGTTTGCGCCGAGCGAGCCGCAAGGGGATCTCGATGAGCAGCAGCGCACCCCAGATGAGCAGATCGAGCACGAGCAGAAAGACCAGCGCGCCGATTGCGATCTCGAACATGGGGACGGCCCAGCCCAGCAGGAAGGTGACCGGCGCCAGGGGCAGGCCGACGACGACATAGATCAGCGCGGCAAAGACCGTGTAGAGGATGACGGGCTTGAATGGCTCGCGGTCGCTGGCGCTGGGCATCATGCTGTTGCCGACGGTGAAGAGTACATATGCCCACACAAGCCCGTCGGCCGTTCCCAGCGCCTCAAAGAAGAGGCCGACCGTGTCCAGCAGGCGGCCCGCTTCGAGCGCAGCCAACAGCTCCGGTGTGGCGAAGATGCGCCAGCCGATGAGCGCGATGACGAAGTTGCCGGCCACCAGCGGCGCCACCCCCACGATGCTCTCGCGCCAGATGTCGCTGCGCTCCACGCTGACGCTGCCCAGGCCGATGTAGTCGCCCTGCTTGGTCGGCCAGACGCGAAACTTCCCCGTGCGCAGGCCGACGGCGCGCGCCGCCAGCCAGTGCGCGGATTCGTGTAGCAGCACGCCGGGCAGGAGCACCAGGAAGATGACGACGCTGGCGAGGTCGGCGGAGCCCGTCAGGTAGTAGGTGACGGCCTGCACGCCCAGGCTGACCTGCCGGCTGAGCCACGCCAACAGAGAGAGCGAGATGGCCAGGGCTAGAATGGTATAGATCGCAGAGGTAACGTCGAATTCGGCCACGTCGTCCGTTCAGAGTTCTACGTTGGTTGGTTCAAGGCTGTTGTGCTTCCAGATTGTAGGTAAGGCTCTCAAGGAACCAGCACTGCCCGTTTTTGGCCAGCACCCAGCGATCGCCCGCCGGCGCCACCTCGGCGCCGATGCGCGTCGTGGCAGTGACTTCGGCCCGGTTGCCGTCGATCCGGATCTCCAGGTCGGCCGGTGCGGCGGCTGCCGGTGCGCCGGGAAAAACCGTGCGCACATAGCGGTGGCGGATGGCATCCTTCTCCCGCCAGAACTGGTCGTCGTCGGCCGTGTCCGGCGTGTTCTTAGCGTTGGCCACGAAGGCGGACTCCGTCCATAACGCCATCAGCGCGTCGATCTGTTGGGTGACGACATAGTGGCCCTCCGCCTCGATAACGGCACGGATTGCAGCCTCATCGCCCGCCGGTGCGGGATCGAGGTCGCACGAACCGCCTGTCACCACCGGCGCGGTACAACTCGCCAGAATCACGCACAAGATTGCCGGCAGCACCAGGATCCGGCCGCTGCGCAGCAGCCAGCTTCGGCCAGAATCGTCACGGGTTGAAAACAGGCGGGAACACACAGCGGGCAGCATGATGCGTCAGGGGAGAGCCTGCGCCAGCTCTGCCGGAGCGCCGGCCTTGCGGAAGAATTCGCGCACAAACGCCTCGTGCATCGCCAGCGTCTCTTCGAGCGTGCCGAAGCGTGCCGACGTGGTCTTGAAGAGGACGATGCCGTCGGCCTGGTTGCGTTGCTCGTCGGGGAAGAGATAGAAGTAGTAAACGACGTGCTCCTCGGGCACGGTGTCGCCCTCAAACAGCTTCTTGCCGTGCAGCCAGAGGCCGTAGATCTCGCCGCCGTCCTCCAGCGCGGTGGCGTGTGAGCCGAGGTCATACTGCCAGCCGTCGGCATCGTAGCAGATGTCCGGCGCGTGGAAGGGCTGCGAACTGCGGCCGCCCACCATCGTCAGCCATAGGTAGCGCCCCTGGTCGTCGTCGTACAGGCGCTGCACGTACTGCTCCGGCTCCAGCAGGATCATGACCTCGCGGTTCGTCTCCGGGTCGTCCACGCCCTTCCAGGGGCCGACCTCCATGGGCACGTCGTTGAGGTCGTGTCCCAGGTCGAAGCGTGACGTCGCCAGCACGGCCCGTTCGCGCGGCGTGCGCTGCCAGAAGTCGAGGTCGGTGATGTAAGTGAACTCGTCGCCGGCGGAGAGGCTGGGTGCGCTGCCCAGGGCCGGCGCCAACTGCGGGTAATAGACCGCAATCAGGCCGATCGCCAACAACAAGCCAATCGCGACCGCACTCCATGTCGTACGATTCGCCATCAAATTACTTCCGCCCGCAGCCGGCCAAATTGCAACACGCGCGTGATCGGCACGATGAGCAGCAGGACGGCCACAAAGAAGAGGATGCCGGAATAATCGTGGTAGTAGGTGAAGGCGGCATCTGCGCCCCACGATCGCGCCACGAAGAGGAGCGTGGCCACGCGGATGATGTTGCCGATGAGCGCCAGCGGGATCGCCAGCAGCACCAGTGCCACGCGCGACCAGACCGGCCCTTCCAACAGGTAGGCAACCAGCACCAGCAGCGCGAGCAGGGTGATCAGCGAGTTCACGCCGCTGCACTGCGCGCCCACAACCAGGTCGGCATTGGGTAGCGAGATGGAGTTGCCCACGATGGTGATATCCATGCCGAGGAACTGGACGATACTCCCCGAGCAATAGCCGGTGAAGAGCGCCAGCGGCAGGGTGACGCGGTCGACAAAAGGCAGTGGCACCATCAGCGTCAGGTAGCCGATGGGGAAAGCCAATTTCTTTACCACCGTCGTACCGGCAATGGCCCAGATCAGCCCGGCCAGCATACCGATCATGGCAAAGGCGGCCAGATAGTAGGCCCGTTGCTGGAGAAAGTACAGGTAGACAGCGAGCGCAATGCCCAGCAGGAGAATGCCGTAGATGCTGCCCTGGCCGGGACGGTAGGCAAGTTCTTTGTCGTGGCGAAAGCGTTGGACGGCGAGAAAGGCGGCTACCGGCAGGATCAACAAGCCGTGGCTGTAGTACTCATTCGACATCCACTCAAACCAGAGCCAGCGCCAGACCGGCCAGGTAACGGCGAAAAATCCAAGCGCGGCCAGCACCGGCAGCCACAGAGCCTGGAATGGGGTACGCGGCATGAACGAAAATCCTCAAGAAATCAGCGCGCAACTGCACGGTCACTTGCAGTCGAGGCGCGCGGGCAGGATACCACTTGTCCAGCGGTACGGTCAAGCGTAACGCCCGAGAAAACGACGGACGGTCGCCAAGTGAGCGACCGTCCGTTTGGTGTTGTCGGGTAAAAAGACGAGCCGTGCTGCGCGCTATGCGGCTGCGTAGACTTCGCTCGTCTGCTGGACCATGGAGGCGTAGCTCTCCACCTTCAACGCAGCGCCGCCGATCAACGCGCCGTCGATGTCCGGCTGTTCCATGATCTCGCGGATGTTCTTGTCGTTGGTGCTGCCGCCGTAGAGGATGCGGATCGTCGCCGCCGCCTCGTCGCCGAGCAACTCGCCGACGCTCTGACGCACCACGCCGCCGCAGATGTCGTTGGCCTGCTGCGCCGTCGCCGCCTTGCCCGTGCCGATGGCCCAGATCGGCTCGTAGGCGATGACGATGTCGGCCATCTGTTCGGCGGTGAAGCCGGCCAGCGCCGCCTTGACCTGCCCGCTGACGAAGGCCTGCGTCTCGCCTGCCTCGTTCTGCGCCAGTGACTCGCCCACGCAGATGATGGGGGTGAGGCCGGCGGCCAGCGCAGCCAGCGCCTTCTTGTTGACCGTCTCGTCGCTCTCGCAGAAGAACTGGCGCCGCTCGCTGTGTCCGAGGATCACATAGGTCGCCAGATTCTTGAGCATGGGCGCGCTGATTTCGCCGGTGAAGGCGCCGCTGGCTTCCCAGTGCATGTTCTGCGCGCCGACGGCGATGTTGCTCCCCATCAGTTCGCTGCTGACCATGGGGAGATCGATAAAGGGCGGGCAGACGACGCGATCGACATTGTCGACGTCGTTGACCTGCTCGCGAATGGCACGCGCCAGGTCGACCGCTTCGTTGATCGTCTTGTTCATCTTCCAGTTGCCGGCCATCATTGGCTTGCGCATGGTACTTACTCCTTGGATTGTTGTGGGTGCTCATCGGCCGGATCATCTTGCACGCCGGCCGATGTAGCATCGTCGTTGGTTGGTTGAGGCTGGGATTCTTCGGCGGCTTCCGCCTCCCGGCGCGCCTCCTCGGCCTGGCGCTCAACTTCGGCATCGTATTCCTCTGCCGTCAGCCAGCGACCGCCCTGCACTTCGTGATTCGTGATCTGCTTCTTGCCGTCGAGCCACAATTGTACCTCGACCTGCCCAAAGCAGCGTCGCTCGCCCGACGTGTGCAGCACCTTGCGCACGTAGTAGCCGCCTCCCTCGTCGTCGGCCAGGCTCAGCTCGTTGAGCAGGTCGACCTGGCCGGCAATCGGTTCGCGGCAGCGGTGATCGACGACGTAGATCGGCAGGTAGCGATTGCTGCCGCCGGGCGCCTTGCCGGTGAAGAGTGCGGCGATGCGTGAGAAGAGTCCCATGAGCCTCCCGTCCTATTTGTCGTTCAGCGCAGCCACGCCCGGCAACTCGATGCCTTCGAGGAATTCCAGGCTGGCGCCGCCGCCGGTGCTGACGTGCGACATCTTGTCCTCGAGGCCGGCGTCGCGGATGGCGGCCGCACTGTCGCCGCCGCCGATGATCGTGGTCGCGTCCTTGAGGCCGCCCAGAATCTCGGCAACGGCAAAGGTGCCCTTGGCAAACTTCGGGAACTCGAAGACGCCCATGGGGCCGTTCCAGACCACGGTCTTGGCGCCGGCCAGGCGGTTGGCATAGTGTGCGATGGTTGCCGGGCCGATGTCGAGCGCCATCCACTCGGCCGGCACGTCGTCGGCGCTTACCACATTGTCGGCGGCATCGGCGGCAAAGGCCTCCGCCACGACCAGGTCCACGGGAAGCTGGATGATGTCGCCGCCCTTGGCCATCAGTTCGCGCGCCGTCTCGAGCGCCTCGGCCTCGACCAGGCTCTTGCCCATGGCCAGCCCCTGTGCGGCGAGGAAGGTGTTGGCCATGCCACCACCAATGAGAATGACGTCGACCTTGGTGAGCAGGTTGGAGATGACGCCGATCTTGTCGCTGATCTTGGCGCCGCCCAGGATAGCCACGAAGGGGCGCACCGGGTTTTCCAGCGCGCTGCCGAGGAAGGCCAGCTCCTTTTCCATGAGGAAGCCGGCGACGGCGGGCAGATGGCGCGCCACGCCTTCAGTGCTGGCGTGGGCGCGGTGCGCGCTGCCAAAGGCATCGTTGACGTAGACGTCGCCCAGCTTTGCCAGTTCGGCAGCCATGGCAGCGTCGTTCTTCGTCTCGCGCTTGTCGAAGCGAGTGTTTTCCAGCACCAGGACTTCGCCGGGCCTCAGCGCCGACGCGGCGGCCTCCGCCTCCGGCCCGGTCGTCTGGCCGACAAACTTGACCGGCGCCGTGATCAGCGTCGCCAGGTGGTCGGCGGTGACCTTCATGCTGTACTTGGGGTCGGGGCCATCCTTGGGGCGGCCCAGGTGGCTCATAAGGACCACGGCGGCGCCGTGATCGAGCAGGTACTGGATGGTGGGCAGTGCGGCGCGGATGCGCGCGTCGTCGGTGATCGCGCCGGTTGCCTTGTCCTGCGGCACGTTGAAATCAACGCGGACCAGGGCAGTCTTACCCTGCCAATCCACATCTTTGATTGTTTTCTTATCCATGGCGATTGACCTCTTGCGGGTACAAAAAGAAAAACGTGAAACGTGAAGCGAAGTCGAACGACTTCATGCGCCACGTTTCACGTTTCATGAGCGAGTGCGATGGGAGACTGGAGATTGGAGATTGTCGCATGCGGCGCCGCAGCTCCTCAATCCCCAATCTCTACTCGTCTAGATACCCTTCTTGGCGATGAAGTCGATCAGGTCGGCAACGCGCGAGCTGTAGCCCCACTCGTTGTCGTACCAGGTGACAACCTTGACCATCTTGCCGTAAACGTTCGTGAACTCGACGTCGACCGAGCTGCTGAAGGGGCTGCCCTTGAAGTCGATGCTGACCAGCGGGTCGCGCACGACCTGCAGGACACCCTTCATGGGGCCGGCGGCGGCGGCGTCCATGGCGGCGATCAACTCGTCCTTGGTGATTTCCTTATCGACCGTGGCCGTGAAGTCCACGACGGAGACCGTCGAAGTCGGGACGCGCATGGCATAACCGTCGAACTTGCCCTTGAGTTCCGGGATGACCAGCGAAACGGCCTTGGCGGCGCCGGTGGTCGTCGGGATGATGCTCATGGCGGCGGCACGCGCGCGGCGCAGGTCGCTGTGCACGAGGTCGAGAATGCGCTGGTCGTTGGTGTAGGCGTGGATGGTGGTCATGAGCGCCTGCTGGATGCCGGCCAGGTCGTTGAGCACCTTGGCGGCCGGGGCCAGACAGTTGGTCGTGCAGCTCGCGTTGCTGATGATGTTGTGCTTGGCCGGGTCGTACTTGTCGTCATTGACGCCGAGCACGAGGGTCAGGTCTTCACCCTTGGCCGGGGCGCTGATGATGACCTTCTTGGCGCCGGCATGGATGTGCAGTTCGGCCTTCTCGCGCGAGGTGAAGATGCCTGTGCTCTCGACGACGATATCGACGCCCAGGTCGCCCCACGGCAGCTTGCTCGGATCGCGTTCGGCCAGCACCTTGATGCGGTCGCCGTCGATGACCAGATCGCCATCCTTGACTTCCACGGTGCCGGGGAAGGTGCCGTAGTTGCTGTCGTACTTGAAGAGGTGGGCGTTGGTCTTCGTGTCGCTCAGATCGTTGACGGCCACGAGATCGAACTTGCCGCGATAGTTCTCGAAGAGCGCCTTGGTCACCTGGCGACCGATGCGGCCAAACCCGTTGATTGCAACCTTTACAGCCATTTGAAAGCTCCTTTATTGTGGAAAAAACACAATTCGATATCAACACAATGGTTGGGGAACTACTTGGTATCTTTGTGCCCGAGCGGGCAATTACGGTGCCTCCATCCACTTCAGCAACGAAGACCGGATACTATGTGTCTATTTTACCATTAGTCCCCAAAAAGGTGTATTTTGCGTGTTGGACAATTTTCCCGATTCGCCTCATTCCGCCGCGGCCTTCTCGGCGCGCAGTGTCTCGTAGGCTGACATCACCGCTCCGGCAAGCTTGGCTGAATCGTGGCGCCACGGGCGCTCGCTGTCCACCACATCATCCGTGAAGACGCGGTACGCGCGCGGCGGATCGCCGGGTGGCAGGGTGACCCAGTCCGAGTTGCCCGAGGGCGGCCGGCTCACGTCGTAGTTGCTGTTGGCCAGCGCAACGGGAAAGGCGCCGGCTGCGTGCTCGTCGAGCTTGCGCAGGTGATCTACGACGCTGAACCCGTCTGTCTCACCGGCCTGGGTCGCCACATTGCACACATAGATACGCACGGCGGACGATGCGCAGATCGCGTCGCGGATGGAGTCGACCAGTAGGTTGGGCAGCACGCTGGTGAAAAAGCTCCCCGGTCCGGCCACAATCAGGTCGGCCTGGAGCAATGCCCGCACGGCTTCGGGATAGGCGCGGGCGTGCGCCGGCTGTAAGTAGACGCGCTCGATCTGGCCTGCGGCGCGCGGCAGCGCGCTCTCCCCCTCGACGATGCGCCACTCCATGCTGCCGTCGGGCTGCGCCTGCCTGACCTCGGCGCACAAGGTCACATTCTCCAGCGTGCTGGGCAGGATCCGCCCGCGCACCGCCAGCACGCGGCTGCTTTCGGCAATGCCAGACTCAAAGCTGCCGGTAATCGCCGCCATGGTCGTGATGAAGATGTTGCCGAAGCTGTGCCCGCCCAATTCGTTGCCTGCGCCATTGTCGGATTCGGCAAAGCGGTACTGGAAGAGCCGCGTCATCAGCCCTTCCGCCTCGCTCAAGGCGGCAATGTTGTTGCGAAAGTCCCCCGGCGGCAGCATGCCGGTCTGGCGGCGCAGGCGCCCGCTGCTGCCGCCGTCGTCGGCTACGGTGACGATGGCCGTGATGTTGTCGGTGTAGGCGCGCAGGCCGCGCAGGAGCTGCGGCATGCCCGTGCCGCCGCCGATCGCGACGATGCGCGGGCCGCTGCGCCGCTGCTGGCGCTGGAGAAATGCGCGCACCGCTTGTTGCCGGTCGGGCGTACTCAGCTCCGGCCATACCTGGTGAACGATGATGGCATGAAGGCGAAAGGCGCCGACGACCGCCAGCCCTGCGCCGGCCGTAAGAAAGATGACACCGCGCAGCCATTCAGGCAGAAAGCCCAGCATAAACCAATGGAGTGGCCCTTCGGTGAGAAAGATGTAGAGCAGGATGGCCAGGCCGAAGCTCGTCAGCAGGATGCCTGCCAGCGCGGCCAGCAGCCAGCGTTTGACGCCCAGTCCTGGTTTCAGGAACAGGGACCAGGTTCCTTCCGGGGTATGTGTGTCCTTGCTCCTTCGTGTCATAGAGCAGTCATTATAACATGGCATTCGGGGCACAAGGCGCTATAATGCCAGCAAGAAGGGAGACGAATTGCTGTGACGATGCGTTTGCGCAACCGAACGATGCATGCCGATGACCTCCAGCCATATCTGGCCGCCGGGCCATCGGAACGCGTCGCTTATCTGCCGGCCAAGAGCGCCCGGCAGACGGTGGCGGAAACACTGGCGGCCATGGCCAATGCCGGCGGCGGCATCGCCATCCTCGGCGTGACCGCCAAAGGCACGCCGCAGGGCACTGTCGACGGCGCCGCGTTGCGCGATCTCGTCGTCGAGGCCAGCCTGCTCCCCGACCCGCCCCTGATCCTGCCCAGCGCGCAGAGCGTCACACTGGATGGCGGTGAGGTCGTCGCGGTGCTGGTGCCGGAGGGGCTGCCCCATGTCTACAACGTACGCGGCGTCTACCTGACCCGCACCGGCGGCCAGAATCGCCCGCTGACGACGCCAGAGTTGCGCCAGTTGCTGCTCGACCGCGGCGAGAGCGGCTACGAAAGCCAGCCGGTCGAAGGCGCCGGCCTTGCCGACCTGGACGCGGCGCGCGTGAACCGCTATCTCGACCAGCTCGGCCTGCCGCCTGACGCCGACGCGGTCGACACGCTCATCGGTCGCGGCTGCGTCACGCGGCGCGGGGTCGACGGGTTGCCCGCGCCCGAGCCGGCGCCGACGGTGGCCGGCGTGCTCCTCTTTGGCCGCGAGCCGCAGCGCTATCTGCGCAGCGCCGAGGTGATCTGCGTGCGCTATGCCGGCACAGTCATGGGCGACGAGTTCGTGCGCCAGGATATCGGCGGTACGCTGGTGGAGCAGGCCAAGCAAGCCGAGACCTTTGTCACCGCCAACATGCGGCGCGGCATGCGCATCCGCGGCATGGCGCGCGAGGAGAGCACCGAGTATCCGCTGCCCGTCGTGCGTGAGGCCATCGTCAATGCCATCGCCCACCGCGACTACAGCATCCGCGGCGAGGGCATCCGCCTGCTCATGTTTAACGACCGGCTGGAGGTCTACAGCCCTGGGCGCCTGCCCGGTCACGTCACGCTGGCGAACCTGAAGGACGAGCGCTACAGCCGCAATGAGGCCATTGTCGCCGTGCTCACCGATCTTGGCTACATCGAGCGCCTCGGCTACGGCATCGACCGTATGATGGCCGCGATGCAGGAGGCGGGCCTGCCCGAGCCGGAGTTCGAAGAGACAGCGGCCGGTTTCCGTGTCACGCTGCGCTCAGCCGGCGACGACCTGGTGAGCGCGCAGCCGCAGGAGCAGCGCTGGCACCACGCCTTCCTCACCGAGCGGCAGGAGGCGGCACTGGCATTCGTGCGCGAGCACGGCCGCATCACCAACAGCGACCTGCAGGCGCTGGCGCCCGACGTTCACCCCGAGACCATTCGCCGTGACCTGGCCGATCTGGTCGACAAGAATCTCTTCATCCGCATCGGCTCCAAGCGCGCCACCTACTACATTTTGAAGTGACCCATGAACGACCAAATCAACAGCCAGTCCATGGTGGCGCCGCTGCACTGGTGTCTGATGAAGCGGCCGGTCGCATCGCACCGCAGCCAGGCCGCGATCGACGAGCAGTGGCAGGCGCTCAACTACACCGGCCAGCCGCTGCTGGCACGCGTCGAGGCGCAGCACGACACGCTGGTAGATCTGCTGGCGCGCCAGGGCGTGGAGTTGGTCTACCTGCCGGAAGATGACGAGGCCGGCCTGGACTCGATTTACACGCACGATCCGATCGTCACCGTGGCGGGCGGGGTCATTCTGGGGCGCATGGGCAAGGCGTTGCGTGCCGGCGAACCCGACGCGGCGGCGGCCATGCTTGCGGAGCTTGGCGTGCCCGTTCTCGGGCGAATCACCGGCGACGGCAGGCTGGAGGGCGGCGATGTCTGCTGGCTGGATGAACGCACGGTTGCCGTGGGACAGGGCTATCGCACCAACGCCGAGGGGATTCGCCAATTGCGCGCGTTGCTGGGTGAGCGGGTCGACGAAGTCATTACCGTCCCCCTGCCGCACTGGACCGGACCGGACGACTGCCTGCACCTGCTTTCCTTCATCAGCCCCGTCGACACGCGCAAGGCCGTCGTCTACTCGCGGCTCATGCCGGTGCCCTTCCGCCAGCTACTGCTCGAGCGCAGTTGGGAGTTGATCGAAGTGCCCGACGCCGAGTATGACAGCATGGCCTGCAATGTGCTGGCCGTGGCGCCGGGGCGGTGCATCATGCTGGCTGGCAATCCCGTAACCCAGGCGCGCCTGGAAGCCGCCGGTGTTGCCGTCACGACCTTCGAGGGCGACGATCTCTGCTTGAAGGGCGGCGGGGGACCCACTTGCCTGACGCGGCCGTTATATCGAGCGTAGTCCAGGCGGTCGCACCGCCTCTGTTCGCGTCGGGAATGGCGGAGGCGATTACACGTCCCCGTGGCAGGCCGCGCTATAATGGCAGGATAGCCACGATTTCTGATGCAATCGGACATGCCTGGCGCATTCGACGGTCGTTCGATGCGCTGGCGTGTGATGAGGAGGTTTCATGCGTTCCGTATCGATTATCGGCATTGGCCAGACGCCGGTTGGCGAACTGTGGGAGCAGTCGGCCCGGCAGCTTGCCTACGATGCGATTTCCAGCGCGCTGGCGGATGCCAATGTCGAGCGCGCCGACGCGCTCTTTGTGGGCAACATGCTCAGCGGCAACCTGCTCGACCAGGAGCATCTGGGCACGCTCGTGGCGGATGTCTGCGGGCTGCACGGCGTCGAAGCGGCGAAGGTCGAGGCGGCCTGTGCCAGCGGTGCGGCGGCACTGCGCGTGGGCACCATGGCCGTCGCCAGCGGCTTTCACGACATCGTGGTCGTGGCCGGGCTGGAAAAAATGACCGACACCGTCGGCAAGGACACCACGGCCGGGTTGGCCACCGCGGCGGACGCCGAATACGAGGCGCTGCACGGCGTCAGTTTTGTTGGCCTGAACGCTCTAATTATGCAGCGTTATATGTACGAATTCGACGTGCCGCTCGATGCCTTCGCCGGCTTCAGCATCAACGCCCATCGCAACGGCGCGCACAATCCCAACGCCATGTTCCAGGAGGCGATTGCACTGGAGGATTACCTGCGCGCGCCGGTGATTGCCACGCCGATCAATATCATGGATAGCAGCCCGGTCTGCGATGGGTCAGCAGCGGTGGTATTAGCGCCGACAGAGTGGGCGCACAAGTTCACGACCGGCCATCACCGCGGGGCCGTGCAGATCCTGGCCAGTGCCAGCGCCAACGACACGCTGGCCGTACACGATCGCCGCGACCCGCTCTTCTTGCAGGCGGCCAACATCAGCAGCCAGAAAGCGCTGCGCCAGGCCGGCATCGGGCAGGAAGAACTGGATTTCTTCGAACTGCACGATGCATTCACGATCATGACGGCGCTGAGCCTGGAGGCGAATGGCTTTGCACGGCGCGGCGAAGGCTGGCGGCTGGCGCACGAAGGCGAGATCGGCATTGGCGGCCGGCTGCCCATCAGCACCATGGGTGGGCTGAAGAGCCGCGGTCACCCCGTCGGCGCCACCGGCGTCTACCAGATCGTGGAGAGCGTGCTGCAACTGACGGGTGGCGCTGGCGCCAATCAGGTGGCCAATGCCCGGCTGGGTATGGCGCAGAATATCGGCGGCAGCGGTGCGACCATCGTGACGCACATCCTGGGCAGCTAGCCGGCGCTTGTGCAATCGACATGACTGTGAGCGGACGGGCTGCCAGCCCGTCCGCTCGTTTTTCAAGAGGGGAGACAGGCCAATTGGTAGTGGAATTTCCTGGTGGAATTTGCTCATTTTCACTGTCAAAACCTATCAGGTTGGCAGTTTCCCAGGGCAGATAGGAATTGAGAGTCCATAATTGCTACCATGGCGTTCGTACGATTTGGTACAGGCAACGGGAGGCAACCAGGCCTTCCATGACAAGTGGTAGATTTGAATAGAAGGTAGATAGATATGGCTATTCCAAATATGTGGCGGACCAAGAAACAGCGTTATAGTTTGCACGGCGATGTGTGCGATCACTGCACCCAGGCGGTGTTCCCGCCGCGCCAGGTCTGCCCGCACTGCCATAAGCCGATGCACGGAGCGCGTGAGGAACGCGCGGCTGCACCGGCGTTCGACTTCGGCGCGATCGTCAACGCTGTGCCCGTCATGCAGCAGGCCATGGTTGGGGACGACTGATGACCGGGCATTTGGGCAGCAACCGGCCCGGTGGCGTAACCTCACCTCTCAGCGGAAGAGGTGAGGTTTTTAGTTTCACCACGATGTATAACGTGCCGCAGGGCTATGAAGACCAGAAGCCGTACACAGTGGCACTGGTCAAGCTCGACGAAGGCCCCATGGTGACGGCGCAGTTGACCGACGTCAACGCCAGCGACGTCAAGATCGGTATGCGCGTGGAGATGGTGACGCGCAAGCTCCGCGAGGAAGGCGACGAGGGGCAGATTATCTACGGCTACAAGTTTCGTCCCATCCTCGTGGTTGGCGCGGCAAACTGAACCACTCCCTGGCTGATAGCAACCACCCCTCAGGTAATTGAACACAGCTTGCGCGGCACCGGCTATCGGATGATCAAGGCCGGTGCCGTTTTTTGGTTTCCCAACGATAGTTCGTTTGACCAGTGCGACGCGCTCCGGGGCTGACGCCGCCAATTTTCTGTGACGCGCCATCGTTGACGTGACGCCGAAATCCCGATACAATATCCGCACAAATGTTCTGAATTCAAGGAGTGCACTGTGGCCGCTGCAAAAGAACGAAAGCAGTATGTCTGCTCGGCGTGCGGCAGCACGCAACTGCGCTGGGCGGGCAAGTGTCCCGAGTGCGGCGAGTGGAACACGCTGGAAGAGGTTGTCGTCCGCGTGGCGGAGAAGAGCCGCGCCGTCATGGCGCCTGCGGAGAGCATGAGCAAGCCGGTCGCGCTGCCCGATGTGGCCAGAGACGACCTGCCGCGCCTGTCGCTGCGCATGGTCGAACTGGGCCGCGTGCTGGGCGGGGGTATCGTGCCGGGGTCGTGCGTGCTCGTCGGGGGCGATCCGGGCATCGGCAAGAGCACGCTCCTGCTACAAATGGCGGCCGACGTCGCGCAGAACACGGGCACAGTGCTCTACGTCTCGGCCGAAGAGAGCGCGCACCAGATCGGGCGGCGGGCGGTGCGGCTGGGCATCAACAACGAGCAACTCATGGTGCTCTCCGAGATCGTCGTGGAGACGATCATCGAGCACATCGAGGCCGTGAAGCCGGTGCTCGTCATCGTCGACTCGGTGCAGGCCATCTATTCGGGCAATGGCGCCAGCGCCGCCGGCACGGTGAGCCAGGTGCGCGATTGTGCGGCGGCGTTGCTGCGCGCCGGCAAAGCGCTCAACATCCCGATCTTTCTCGTCGGTCACGTCACCAAGGAGGGCAACATCGCCGGCCCGCGCGTCCTCGAGCACATGGTCGATGCCGTGCTGCAACTGGAGGGCGAGCGTTTCCATGCCTTCCGCCTGCTGCGTTCGATCAAGAATCGCTTTGGCAGCACCAACGAGGTCGGCGTCTTTGAGATGAACGAGAAGGGCATGGAGGAGGTGCGCAACCCCTCCGAACTCTTTCTGGCCGAACGGCTGCCCAACGCCACGGGCAGTGCCATCGCCGTCTCCATGGAAGGCACGCGGCCGCTGCTGGTGGAGGTGCAGGCGCTGTGCAGCACGACGGCCTTTAGTATGCCGCGCCGCACGGCCAACGGCGTCGACACGAACCGGCTGCTGTTGCTCACCGCTGTGCTCTCCAAGCGCGTAGGTATCGATCTGAGCGACCAGGACATCTTCGTCAACGTGGTGGGCGGCATGCGCGTCGACGAACCGGCCGCCGATCTCTCTGTTGCCGTGGCCATAGCGAGCAGTTTCCGCAACCGCCCGGTCCACGCCGACCTGGCGATTGTTGGCGAGGTGGGGCTGAGCGGGGAGTTGCGCAGCGTCGGCCAACTGGCGCGGCGTCTGCATGAGGCGACCAAGCTGGGCTTCACGCGCGCGCTGGCGCCGCGCAGCACATTGCAGCGGCGTGGCGGCGACGGCATGCCCAAGGGTATCGAGGTCATCGGCGTGCGCACGCTCTACGATGCCCTGGACGTGGCGCTGATGAAGTAGACGACAGGCAAAGCCATGTGCGGTATACTGGATATAGGGACCTATGAACAGATACCGCTGGCTTCTCCTGATCACTATCGTCTGGCTAACGGCACTTCCGCGCTCCGTCAGCGCCGGGCCGTTGTACCAGATTCAGGCCGTCACGGCGACGGTCAAGTTTGCGCTCGTCAACCTCTACCTCCAACCAAGCCAGTCGTCGGCGGTCATCGGCACGGTGACCGCGGGCTGGACGTGCGACGTCGAGGGGCGTAACGACGCTGCGTCGTGGCTGTTAGTGACGTGCAGCGCCAGCCGCGGCTGGATCGACCGGCGCCTGGTCACCGTGACGGGCGACCTGGACGGCGTGCTCGTGGTCGATTCGAACATTCTTGCGGCGCCACCACCGGCCGCGGCGACCCCGGTGCCGACCGCAACCGCGCCACCCGCTACGCCGCCGCCGACCTTCAACGGCTGGAAAGTCTCCTATTTCAACAATCCAAACCTGCAGGGTGCGCCGGTTGCCTATGCCGATGTGTCGTTCATCGATTTCCGCTGGGGCTACGAATCACCGACGCCGGTGGTGCCGGTGGACTACTTCTCGGCGCGCTTTGAGCGCACGCTGGATCTGCCGCAGGGCTACTATCAATTTACCATCCAGGCAGATGATGGCGTGCGGCTTTGGCTGAATGACAGGCTGCTCGTCGATGAGTGGCATGGCGCAAGCGGCTCGACCTATTCCAGCGGCGCCATGCTGAACGGGCGCTACACCGTGCGGCTGGAATACCTCGAATTGGTGGCGCTCGCCAGCATCCGCTTCACCTACGACTATTCGCAGCAGGCGCCGCCGTGGACCGCCAGTTACTACAATGGGGCGCCGACGCGCGGCGAGCTGCTGCACACGCAACTGGAGAATGCCGGAACGGTGCAGTTGGAGCGGAACTGGGGCTTTGCGTCGCCGATGCCGGGCGCGGTCCCGGTCGACTTCTGGAATGGCCGCTGGACCGGGCAATTCTACTTCGAAGGCGGCAACTACTACTTCCGCGCCCGTTCGGATGACGGCGTGCGCGTCTACCTCGACCAGACGATGGTCATCGACGTGTGGCGCGATGGCTACACCGACACGACCAACCGCTTCGTCGGCGTTGGCGGCGGGAAACACACCGTCACGGTGGACTACTACGATCGAACCGGGCAGGCGTTTTTGCAGGTGTGGTGGTACAAGGATACGACGGCGCCCGGCGTCACGCCATAGTGGGTGAGGAGTAATGTGTGAGAAGTGAGGCGTAATGCGTGAGGCGTGCGGGTGACGAGGGATCGTGCTGGTTGTGCACAGTGTGCGGTATCGACTACGCAACTTCTCCGGCTTTGCTGCGTAAAGTCTGATGAAGGACTTCACGCGTATTTCGATTCCGGGGAGGGATTATGCGAATCGCCAATGACAACAAGCAACTGCTGTGGGGCCTCCTGCTGATTGCACTGGGCGGCTTCTTTCTCTTGCAGGTTACAGGGATTCTGGGCGTACTGAGCGGACTGTTCTGGTCGCTGGCCTTTGGTGCGGCCGGGGCGGCATTCCTGTATGTCTTCTTCACGAACCTGCACGATCGCTGGTGGGCAGCGATTCCCGGCTTCACGCTCATGGGGCTGGCGGCTACGGTCTTCTACTCGCGCTTCGCCCCGCCGATCATTTCCGGCATGACGGGCGCAGTCTTTCTGGGCTCGATCGGGGCAGGCTTTCTGGCCATCTTCTTCACCAATCCGCGGCGCTGGTGGGCGTTGATTCCCGGCGGCGCGCTCTTCTCGGTGGCGGGGGTCGCTGCGCTGGACGCACTGCCCTTTGCCTTCATCAACCCCGGCAGCCTGCTCTTCATCGGCCTGGGGGCGACCTTTGGCGTGCTCGGACTGATGTCGACCTACCTGGGACAGAATCTGCGCTGGGCCTATATCCCGGCGGCGATCCTGCTCGTTCTGGGCCTGGTCATCGTCACACCGTTTGTGGGGATGCTGGGGTGGGTCTGGCCGCTGGCGCTCATCGGCGCTGGGGCGTACCTGGTGTTGCGGCGCTCAGGTGCGAGAGATCTGCCGGTTCCGGCGCAGCCGCATGGTGCGACACCGCAGCCGCCGGTCTGGTACTCGGATACCGGGAGTGTGGTCGACGGCGAATCGGTGGTGGTGTCGGCTGCCGACTTCCAACCGAACGAGGTTGAAGTGAGCAAGCAAGAGCCGGTCGCGGCGGAGCCGGCTGCCCTGCGCTAGCCAGGGCAGGCATCGGCCGCACGGCATCGACGGCATCGACGGAGACGACAGACGACACACAGGCGGCGCAGTGAATGGAACGGGGTTCGGTGGCGTACCGGACCCCGTTTTGTTTTTCATGCCGGTGGAACGCCGGCGCAACTTTTGCCGTAAGGATGTGTTATCACGTTCTGGCGCGTTTAGATGATTGAATGAAAGAAAGTCTTATGAACGGGAATATGCAAAGCAGTACCAATGGGTATACTCCCCCCCGTGTCGTGATTACCGGCCTGGGCGCCATTACGCCGCTCGGGCATGACGTCGAGAGCACGTGGCAGAGCTTGATAGCCGGCCGCAGTGGCATCGACCATATCAGCAAGTTTGACACCTCAGACCTGCGCGTGACGTTTGCCGGCGAGGTGCGCAACTTCGATCCGGGCCAGTACATGGATCGCAAAGAAGCGCGCCGTCTCGATCCGTGCATCCAGTACGCGCTGGTTGCCACGCAGCAGGCCATGGCCGACGCCCGCCTGGACATGACGGCGGAGGACCCCACGCGCATCGGCGTGATCGTTGGCAGCGGCATCGGCGGCATTGGCAGCTTCCGCGAGAACCTCGATCTGACGCGCGAGAAGGGGCTGCGCAAGGTGAGCCCGTTCATGATTCCCAACATGCTCGTGGACAGCCCGGGCGGCAAGATTGCCATCGACCACAACCTGCAGGGACCCAATCACGCGGTGGTGAGTGCCTGCGCCAGCGGCACGACGGCGTGTGGCGAGGCCTTCGAGTTGCTGCGCCGCGGCGACGCGGACGTCATGGTGGCGGGCGGGAGCGAGGCGGCCATCTTGCCCATCACTGTGTCTGCCTTTGACGTCATGGGTGCGCTGAGCCAGCGAACCAGCGATCCGCAGGCGGCGTGCCGGCCCTTTGACCGCGACCGCGACGGCTTCGTAATGAGCGAGGGGTCGGCGATCCTGGTGCTCGAAACGCTGGAGCATGCCCTGGCCCGCGGCGCACACATCTACGCCGAGGTCGTCGGCTACGGTAACACGAACGACGCCTATCACATGGCCGCGCCGCATGCGACCGGCCGTGGCGCGGCCGATGCCATGCGGATCGCCATGCGCAAGGCCGCCCAGTACGGCATCCAGCCGACGGACATCGACTACATCAACGCGCACGGCACGGCCACGCGCCTCAACGACCTGGGGGAGACGTTGGCCATCAAGCAGGTGCTGGGCGAGTATGCGTACAACGTGCGCATCAGCAGCACCAAGAGCATGACGGGCCACCTGCTGGGTGCGGCGGGCGCGCTGGAAGCCATCATCAGTACAAAGGTGATCGAGCAGGGACTCATCCCACCCACGATCAACCTGCAGAACCAGGATCCGGAGTGCGACCTGAACTACACGCCCAATGAAGCAGTTGCGGCGGATGTCGATATCGTGCTGAGCAACAGCTTTGGGTTTGGCGGGCACAACGCCTGTATCATGGTACGGCGCTTTGCAGCGTAGGAACGTGCGTCGAGGAGGGGAAATGGTAGAGGTCAAACAGATACCGCCGGCTGGCGAACCCGGCACCAACGGGGCAGCAGGGCACACCAAAGGATCGGGCCAGGACGAGAGTCAACCGATCGCAGCGCCATCCGGGCCTGTCTATCAGCCGCGCTACGCCCACATTGTCGGCTGGGGCTACCATGTACCCGCCAAGGTCATCACCAACCAGGATCTCGAGCAAATCGTCGACACCAACGACGAGTGGATCCGCACCCGCACCGGCATTGCCGAGCGCCACGTGGCCGCCGACCCCAAGGAAACTTCGGTCACCTTGGCGGTGGCAGCCGCACGCAAGGCGCTGGAAGTGGCCGATGTGCCGGCGAGCAAACTCGACCTCATCATCTGCTCGACGACCACGCCAGAGTACTCCTTTCCCGCCACGGCCTGCTTGATCCAGGACGCCCTGGGCGCGCACAATGCCGGCGCGTTCGATCTGAGTGCGGCCTGCTCCGGCTTTGTCTACGGCCTTTCCATGGCGCGTGGCCAGATTCTGGCCGGCGATGCCGAGTATGTGCTGGTCATCGGCACGGAGACGCTGTCGCGCATCGTCGACTGGACCGATCGCGAGACGTGCATTCTCTTCGGCGACGGCGCCGGGGCGGTGCTGGTGGCCGCGAGCGAGGTGCCGGGCGGTATCCTGGCCGTGGACCTGGGCAGCGACGGCTCGGGCGGCGACACGTTGATCGTCCCCGCGGGCGGCAGCGCCATGCCGACCAGCCTGGAGACCGTCAGCAGCGGCATGCATTACATCAAGATGGATGGAAAGGCCGTCTTTCGCTTCGCCACGCGCGTCATGGCTTCCGCCACGCGCAAGGTGCTCGACCGTGCCGGCTTTACGACTGACGAAGTCGATCTTGTCGTACCGCACCAGGCCAACATTCGCATCATCCAGAACAGCGTGCTCAACCAGCTCAAGATCCCGGCCGACAAGGTCTTTGTCAACCTGGAGCGCTACGGCAACACCAGCACGGCCAGCATTCCCATCGCGCTGTGCGAGGCCATCGAAGCCGGCAAGCTGAAGCCGGGCTACAAGGTCGTCTTTGTCGGCTTTGGCGCCGGGCTGACGTGGGCTGCCTGTGCCATCGACTGGCGGACACCGGTCGAAAAGCAATCCACCGACTGGTGGAAGTCGACACGGCGGCAGGCGACCTATGGCGCGGCCGCGGCGCGCAGCATGTGGAAGCGGGCCGTGCGCTGGGTCTACGACGTTCTGCCCACCGACCCGGAAGCGCCGGCGCGTGACGATGGCAAAGAGAGAGAGAAGGACAAGATCCCCCAGGAGGCGCCGGTCAAAGAACCTGCTCGCAGCAAAGAGCAGGGCTGAGCCATGAAGAGGCCGCACAGATTGTGCGGTCTTTTTGTGCCGGCATCGTCCGTGGCGAAGCGCCAGGAAGCGAACGTGTGCCCTGCCTCGCACATTCGCAAAAACCACCGATCCGTAATACACTATGGGATGGTACGGCGCTCGGATGGGCGCATCAGCCGTTCATGGTGTATATCGATGTTCGCGCGGCGTCCAGGTAGTAGATCGTTGTCTTGAACGAGATGCAACCCGGCGGTGAGTGAGCAAAAAATCAAAACGAAATGTCGACATTCAGAAACCAAGGAGATGACTCCCATGAGTGAAATCGTCTATGTACACGGACGCGAAGTGCTGGACAGCCGCGGCAATCCCACCGTCGAGGTCGAAGTTGGCCTGGACAGCGGCGCGATCGGCAGTGCCATCGTGCCGAGCGGCGCCAGCACCGGCATGAACGAAGCGCTGGAATTGCGTGACGGCGACAAGAAGCGCTACGGCGGCAAGGGCGTGCTCAAGGCCGTCGAAAATGTGAATGACGTCATTGCCGAAGAACTGGTCGGCCTGGACCCGGTCGAGCAGGTCACGATCGACGAGTACATGCTCGATCTGGACGGCACGGAGAACAAGGGCAAACTCGGCGCCAACGCGATCCTGGCGGTGAGCCTGGCGGTGGCCAAGGCGGCTGCGGCCGACCTGAACCTGCCGCTCTATCGTTACCTGGGCGGCGTCTATTCGCGCATCCTGCCCGTGCCCATGCTCAATATCCTCAACGGTGGCAAGCATGCGGTGAACAGCACGGACTTCCAGGAGTTCATGGTCATGCCCGTGGGCGCGCCGACCTTTGGCGAGGCGTTGCGCTGGGGCGCCGAAGTCTACCAGAGCCTCAAGAAGGTGTTGCACGACGACGGTTTCAGCACCAACGTCGGCGACGAGGGCGGCTTTGCGCCGAGCCTGGGCGGCAATGTCAAGGCGGTCGAAGTGATTCTCAAGGCCATCGAGAAGGCCGGTTACAAGCCCGGCGAGGACATTTACATCGCCCTGGACCCCGCTTCGAGCGAGCTGTACGACGCCGCAACCGGCACCTACAACCTGGAGATCGAGGGGCGCAAGTTGGACCGCGGCCAGATGGTCGACCTGTGGGCCGACTGGGCAGCGCGCTTCCCCATCATCAGCCTGGAAGACGGCATGGCGGAGAATGACTGGGAAGGCTGGGCCCTGCTGCACAGCCGCATCGGCAAGAAGGTGCAGCTCGTGGGCGACGACCTGCTCGTCACCAATGTGAAGTTCGTCAAACGCGCCATCGAGGAGAATGTGGCGAACGCATTGCTCATGAAGGTGAACCAGATTGGATCGCTGACGGAGGCCATCGCCGCCATCGAGATGAGCCAGCGTGCAGGGTGGGCCGTCATCACCAGCCACCGTTCCGGCGAGTCCGAAGACACGACGATCTCCGACATCGCCGTGGCCTTCAACACCGGCCAGATCAAGACCGGCGCGCCGGCCCGCAGCGACCGCATCGCCAAGTACAACCGGCTGCTGCGTATCGAGGAAGAACTGGGCGATACGGCCATCTATCCGGGGTTGCAGGCATTCCCGCATTTGCGGAAGTAAGATGAGACTGGAGATTGGAGATTAAGAAATTGGGGCGATTGAAGGACGCGTGACCGCGACGTACTCAGTCTCCGAAATCTCTCAATCTCCAATCTCTCAATCTCTACAAAGCAAAGAGCCGATCTCAATCACGGGATCGGCTCTTTCTATGGTGCCCCTACTCCGACTCGAACGGAGATGCCCAACCGGGCACAGGCCCTCAACCTGCTGTGTATACCAATTCCACCATAGGGGCATTACCATCCGGAAGTATATGCAACGGCCCGCAAAAAGTCAAAACTGTGCCCGTCAGCGGAGCGTATCGATGTGACGGCGCGCCCTGCGCCGGCAGGCCGGCTATCGCACCTACGTGCGGTGAGCCGCGCGGTCGAGCCAGTCGTAGTTCGCTGCCGGGGCGAAGGCAGCGCGGCGCGGAGACGAACTCATCCCAAACTGTGAAATCCTTCACGATGTATCCTGAGACAACCCTCTATACTTGCGATAACTGATGTCTTGGTTTCTCGACGAAACGGTGTCGACGGTCGATTGCGCTTATTCAGTCATTTGGTTGCATCAGTCGAAACCGAGGAGTGTGAAATGGAAAACCGACTCGCCACCCCCCGTCATCTAACGTTGGAAGATCGTCTGCTGTACAAGCTGCCCTTCGCCGCCCGCATCGATCGCCTCGATCAGCGCGTGACTGCCTGGATGGCGCGCTATGGGCTTACCATGATGCGCGTCGCGCTGGGCATCGTTTTCTTCTGGTTTGGGGCGCTGAAACTGGTGCCGGGTCTGAGTCCGGCCGAGGATCTCGTGCGCAACACCATCTTTTTCATCGACCCCAACCTCTTCCAGCCCATTCTCGCCCTTTGGGAAATGGCGATCGGCCTTGGTCTGATCACCGGGCTTTTCATGCGTGTCACGCTCTTGTTGCTCTTCTTGCAGATGCCGGGTACGGCGCTGCCCATCTTCATCACACCAGATGCGGTCTTCACCGTCTTCCCGTTTGGTCTGACCATCGAGGGGCAGTACATCGTCAAGAACCTGGCGTTGATCACGGCTGCCATCGTGCTTGGGAGCACGGTACGCGGCGGACGGATCGTGACGCAGCCATAGGTTCGACACGCTAGTTTCCCTCAAAGAGCGCTCGTTGCAGGCGCTCTTTTTCATTTTTCACGGTCATTTCTTGCCGCTCCGATCCATGCCGCGTACAATCAAGGGGTTCACTTGTAGACTTTCTTAGTTGAATGGAGATGGCTATGTCAGAACCTGTTGAGACCCCACTGGAATCTCTCGAATATCGCACTGAGGTCAAGCAACTGCTGGATATCCTGGCACATTCGTTGTATACGGACCGCGAGATCTTCCTGCGTGAGTTGATCTCCAACGCTTCGGACGCGCTGAACCGCATTCAGTTCGAGATGCTCACGAACCACGAAGTCGTCGATCCCGACGCCGAGCTGGCGATTCACATCGAAGTCGACGACGAAGCCAAGGTCATCACGTTGCGCGACAGCGGGATCGGCATGAATCGTGACGAGATGGTCGAGAACCTGGGCACGATCGCGCATTCCGGCGCGCGCACCTTCCTGGAGAAGGCGGGTGAAGGCAAGAGCACGCAGGAAGAGATCATCGGCCAGTTTGGCGTGGGCTTCTACTCCGTCTTCATGGTGGCCGAGGATGTCGTCGTGACCTCGCGCTCGTACCGTCCGCAGGACGACGCAGCGCAGTGGGAGTCGAAGGGCGACAGCCGCTTCAGCCTGGCAGCAGCCGAGAAGCGCGATCGCGGCACCGAGATTCGCATCAAGTTGAAGGAGGATGCCGCCGAATTTGCCAGCACCTGGCGCATGGAGAGCATCGTCAAGAAGCACTCGGACTACGTTTCTTTCCCCATTTACGTCAAGGGCACCGAGGGGGAAGCCAAGGTGGCCAACCGGCGCACGGCCCTGTGGCGCCAGTCGCCCTCCAAGGTGGAAGCCGGCGAGTATGACGATTTCTACAAGCAACTGACCTTCGACGACCAGGATCCGCTGCTGCACATCCACATGGTGGCTGATGCACCGGCCAACGTGCGCAGCATCCTCTACGTGCCAACGCGCCGCGAACGCGGATCGCTGCGCATGCGACCCGATCACGGCCTGCGTCTCTACTCGCGCAAGATCCTGATCCAGGAGCACAACAAGGACCTGCTGCCCGAGTATATGCGTTTTGTGGAAGGCGTCGTCGATTCCGAGGACCTGCCGCTCAACGTTTCGCGCGAGACGGTGCAGAGCAACCCCGTAACGCGCCAGTTGCGCAAAGCACTCACCGGCCGGTTGCTCAAAGATCTCAAGAACCTGGCCGAACAAGACGCCGACAAGTACGGCGCCTTTTGGACAGAGTTCGGCGTCTTCGTCAAGGAAGGGATTACCGCCGACTTTGCCAATCGCGAGAGCTTGCAGGAACTCCTGCGCTTTCGCTCCACGCGAAGCGGCGCCGACGAATGGGTGACCGTCAAGCAGTATGTGGAGCGCATGAAGCCCGACCAGGCTGCGATCTACTTTATCCTGGGCGACAGTCTGAAGAGCGCCGCTCGCAGCCCGCATCTCGACTACTTCCGCAAACACGACATCGAGGTGCTTTACCTGACCGACTTTATCGACGGCTACATGGCGAGCCAGTTGCGCGAGATCGAAGGGAAGCCGCTGCAGAATGTGGACGACGCCAACCTGGAGCTACCGAAGGATGAGGCGGCCGAAACGCCGGAGGCGAACCAGGCCGGCCAGGAAGCCTTCGACCAGCTCGTAACGCGGGCGCGCGCGGTACTCGGCGAGCGCGTGCGCGACGTGCGCGAAGGCAAGACACTGGTCGACAGCCCGGCGCGCCTGGTTTCACCGGACGATGGATTCGAGCGCGATATGCAGTACGTGCGGCGCATCCTCGAAGAGGATTATGTGGCGCCGGCCAAGATTCTGGAACTCAACCGGAGCCACCCGATCGTCGTCAACCTGGCCAATCTGCTCTCGTCCAACGCCGAGAGTTCGCTGGTCAACCCGGCCGTCGAACAGCTCTTCGACAATCTGCAACTGCTCGACGGCGCCTATCAGGGGTCGGTGGCCGACATGGTCGTGCGGATTCAGCAGTTGATGGCCGCTGCGCTGGAGAAATAGCGAACAAGGCGCGGAGTCCTGCCCGATGTTCCTGACGGCGGATTCCGCGCACCGTCAGTTCCAAACCCGTTTTCGATCCGCCTCACACAGAGAAGGCTTGATTCATGTCTGACTTGACGATTGTCCCGGCAACCCCGGTCGAGTTTGCCGAACTCGCCCGGCTGATCGAGGCGCAGAACCGCGCACCGGAGACGCAGTGTCTGCACAGCGGCGAACATGCCGACGAAGTGGAGGCGGTGTTGAGCCGGCCGGAAGCGCCGATCTTCCTGGTGGCGCGCAACGGCGGAGCGCTGGCCGGCGCCTTTGGCTGCGAAGTCGACGGCGAAGCGCGCGGCTACCTGCAGGGGCCGTTTGTGGCCGAGGGCGATTACGCAACCGTCGCCGGTGGACTTTGGCAGGCGCTGCACGAAGCGACCCCGTCGGTCATGCGCTACGATGCCTTCATCAACAGCCGCAACGAGCGTGCCGCGGCCTTCCTGGTCGGCGCCGGTTTTCGCCGCGGCCAGGGCGCGCAGATCTACGTACTCCCGGCGGCAGCACTCCCGGCGCTCAATGCGCCCCCCGCCGAACTGTTCACGGAGCGCTGCCGGCCCGGCGTTCGTGCCCTGCACGACCTCGCCTTTCCCGACAGTCCGGAGATGATCGACCCCTTCATCAACGGCGAGAACGGCAGCCGGCGCCTCTTCGTTTTTAGCGACGGCAAGCGCTGCCTGGGCTATGTCGCTGCGTCGATTAACGACAACCCGCGCGAGGGCTACATCGACCTCCTGGCCGTCGACGCGTCGGTGCGCAACCAAGGCTACGGCCGGCGGCTGCTGCTCACGGCGGCGCACTGGCTGATCGAGGAGAAGGGCATGCCCCAGGTCGGGCTGACGGTGTTGGACATGCGCTCGGATGCGCGCGAGCTTTACGCCCGCACAGGCTTCCAGTTGCTCTACTCCGGGGTCGGCTATTTCCGGCAGGAAAAGAGTTCCCGCACCGGATGAGGTGACACCCGCCGCACCTTTACAGGGGGAGAGCCGCTAGGCAGCGGCTCTCTTGCCCGGCTCGCCAGGGGCGGAAGATGGCGGCGGCCGCCGTGCCAGGAGTTTGCCCGCGCCGGTCGTGTCCAGCGGCTCGGGCAGCAGCCCCTGGCGCCGGTAGCGCAGCATCACCAGCAGAATCAGCGCAAAGAGGATGTAGCGCACGTAGTTGAACTCGAACTGGCTGCCGAGCATGTCGAGTTGGATGGCCGTGATCGCCGTGACGCGATCCAGCAGCGTGATGATGGCCGCACCCAGCAGCGCCCCGCGCATATTACCCAGCCCGCCCAGGACGATCATCACCCAGATGTCGAGCGTCAGGCCCACGACATAGTCGTTGGTGCTGGCAAAGCCCACGTTGGTGACAAAGAAGACGCCGGCCATGGCCGCCATGGCCGAGCCGACGATCATGACGCTGGCGCGCGTGCGTGCCATGGGCTTGCCCAGACCGGTGGCGACGTCGCTGTTCTCGCGCATGGCCTTGAGCATGCGGCCGTAGGGCGAGCGGGCGAGGCGCTGGGCGAACCAGTAACAGAGCGCGGCGGCGACTAGTGTCAGACCGGTGAAGGCCGCGGTGCGCAGAAACGGCGTCGGCAGCCAGAGGAAAGGCTGCGAGATGCCCGACAGCCCGTTGTGCGCGCAGATGATCGGTTCCGTGCCGCGCACGACGATGCGCACCACCTCGCTCGATGCCAGAAGTACAAGCCCCAGGAACCACTCATCCTTGAGGCGCAGCGCGGGGTACGCGGCCAGATAGCCGATCAGCCCGCCGATGGCCGCCGCGATGAGCAGCGTCACGAAGAAGTTGGTCAGCCCGACGACCGGCAGCGTGCGGATGATCTCCGTTCGCACCTGTAACGCCTGACCCAGATTTGCACCGCACGGAGTCAGCGCCTCCTGGCCGGCGAGGAGCGGCATGAGCCGGGTGTAGGTGACGCCGGCCGTGTACGCACCGATGGAGACGAAGAGCGCCTTGCCGAAGTTTGGCACGCCGCCCAGCCCATACTCCAGATTGAGGCTGAGCGCGATCATGGCGGCGATGCCAAAGGTCGTGAGCAGCGAGAGCAGGGTGGCGACCGGGTCGATGCTCACGCTTTGCCTCCTTCGGTCGCGCGGCCGAGACCGGCAAAGCCCTGCGGCCGGATCAGCAGCACCAGGATGATGATCAGGAACGGGATGGCGGGCTTGAAGGAGAAATCCAACCCGAACCACTGGTTGAGCAGCAGCATGATCGTGTTCTCGCCAAAGGCCACCACGTACGCGCCGATGATGGTGCCGACGAAGCTGCGCATGCCGCCCAGCACTGCCGCGGCAAAGACCGGCAGCAGGATCAGCCAGCCGACAAGCGGATCGACAAAGGTATAGAAGCCCCACAGCGCGCCGGCTACGCCGGCCATACCGCCCACCAGCAGCCATGTCAGGTCGACCACGCGATCGACAGGCAGGCCGATGACGCGCGCCATCGTTTCGTTGTCGGCCAGGGCGCGCATCTGCCGGCCGAGGCTGGTGAAGTTGAGCAGCACGCTCAGCAGGGCAACCAGCACGATGCTGCTCGGCACGACCCAGGCAAAGATGTTCGTGATGCGCAGCGGGCCGAGGTCGAGCAGGACGGCCAGCGGAATCTGAATGCGCTTGTCGAAGAGATCGAAGCTGTCGGCAAAGAGAAAGAGGGTGTAGCGAATGATGAGGCCCACGGCGAACGACGACAGGATCAGCACGTAGGTCGATGCGCGCTGGCGCTGGAGCGGGCGGTAGACCGTGCGGTGCGCCAGCCAGGCGAGCAGCGCCGACGCCGGGAAGGCCAGACCGATGGCAATGAACGGATTGGGCGTCACGAAGAGCGATACGACCAGCGCCGCGTACGCGCCAAAGGTGATCAACTCGGCGTGGGCGAAATTGGGCAGCTTGACGACGGCCATGGTCAGCGTGAGCCCCACCGCCATGAGCGCGTAGAGACTGCCCACCTGCACGGTGGTGACCAACGAATCGACGAGTTGGGCAAAGGTCACGGCTGGCCTGATTCCTGGCGTGCTGGCGGCCGGTCACGTTGCCCGGCGGGAGAACGGGTCGGCTCGGTCGCCTTGGGTATTTGTGCGCCTGACAGTAATCTTGTAGAGCGCACTGTGCTCGATTATAGCCAGGGGGAGGGAGATAGACAAGCCGGCCGGCGGGTATTGGGGCGCAGGCCGGTGCTCAGGTTTTCTGGGGGCGTACCTCGCAAGGCACTTGCAGCCGGTGGGGGCTTGATGTATAGTGCAGCGCGCTGGCGGCAGTTCGTGTCGAATTGCCCCGGCTGCCGATTTCCCCCACCGGTGCAAACGCGCAAACCCATCATTCATTTGCATTCAATGAAGGAGTGCTCACATGCGAAGGACTTCCTGGACGCTGCTTGTCATTTTGTTGCTGAGCCTGGTGCTGTCGGCGTGTACGACGGTGCAGGCGCCTGCCGGCGGCGCCGCCGCGGGGCCGCAGACCTATACGCTCGGCATCGCCCTGCCCTATACCGGCTCGCTCGGCTCGTTCGGCACGGATTTCCGTAAGGGCGTCGAACTGGCGGTTGAGGAGATGAACGGCCAGCTCGAGGCCGCCGGCTCCAACGTGCGCTTCCAGACGGCCAGCGCCGACACCGAAGGCACGCCCGACGGCGCGCTCAAAGCCGTGCAGACGGTCGTGCAGACCAGCGGCGCCAAGGTCGTGGTCGGCCCATTGACGACGAGCGAAGTGCTCGGCGCCAAGCAGTTCGCCGACGAGAACGACGTCGTCATCGTCGCGCCGGCGTCCAGCGGCATCCCGGGCGCGATTGCCGGCGACAACATTTTCCGTGTCATGTATCCGCCGGACACCTACGCTGCCCGCGCCTTCGCCGAGATTGCCAGCCGCCGCGGCTACCAAAACATCGTGGCGCTGGTGGTGGACGATCCTTTCGGCAACGGCCTGATCGACCTTTTCACGCAACTCTTCCAGGAGAAGGGTGGCGGCGAGGTCTCGGTGGTCAAGTACGCACCGGAGCCGGCCGATCTCTCCGGCGAGGCGAGCAAGCTGAGCGCCGAGGTCGAGCGCCTGAGCGCGGCCGGCTCCACTGCGGTTTTTGCGGTCGCCTTCCTGGGTGATGCGCAGAAGCTCTTGCAGCAGGCTGTCACCGACCCGAACCTGGGCAGCGTCGACTGGCTGGGCATCGAGAATCTCGTCAACCCGGACATCCTGGCGGACGCCGCGCACGCCGAGTTCCTGGCGAATGTCGGACTGACCTCGGTCTCCTTCGGCGATGCGCAGAATCCCAACACGCAGCCCTTTGTCGATGCGTTCACGGCCAAGAACGGCGCCGAGCCCGGTCCCTTCACCAACTACGCGTATGACGCGGCCAACATCGCCATGCTCTCCATGCTGTCAGCCGGCAACGACGGCAAGGCCGTGAAATCCATGCTGCCCTTTATCTCCAATCACTACATCGGCACGGCGTTCCAGGCTTACCTGGACGAGAACGGCGACCAGGCGATCGCGTACTACACGATCTTCACCGTCAACCCCGAAGGCACCGAGTTCGTCCCGATCGGTGATTACGACGGCCAGACTGATGCGGTGACGCTGAGCGAGTAGTGTGTGGGGATGGCAGGATGAGGGGATGACAGGATGAGGGGGTGACAGGGTGACAAGGTGACAAGGTGACAAGGTGACAAGGTGAGGGGATGAAGAACTGTCATTGTCGATGATCAATGGTTAACGGTCAATGGTTAATGGTCAACGGTCAACGGTCAATGACAATTCATCGGGTCATCCTCTCATCTTGTCACCTCCTCATCCTGTCATCCCCTAATCTCTTCACCCCCTCACCCCCTCATCTTGTCATCTTTCCATGTCCACTCATGGTCTCACAAAAGGATCGACACAATGGCGGACGACGAATTCGAGCTATACGATCTGACGGTTGTCGTGGAGGCAATCGAAGGGACCTGCACGTGCAGCATGGCGGTCGGGGATTGCTTCTACTTGCGGGGTGGCAAATTGTCGCTGCCGGAGGGGAAGGATTTCTGCGTCTATGCACTGCAGGCAACTCTGCCGCTGCTGCCGGCCAAACAGCGCCGCAACCATCCCGCCGACTGGATGGAGACGGACAGTCGGGTTACGTGTCCTGACCCGGCCTGCCGGCTGATCATGCGCATCGACCGCAGTGGCGAGCGCACGCTGCGCCACGACGATGTGAGCCCGATTGCGTGGGAGTCGATTGGAGAGACATTGCCGTAGGCCAGCACAGATCCGGTACTCCAGACTATGCGGCTACGGGGAGACTTGGCCTTTGCAAATGGGGTTGTACGGTGCATCGCCGAAAAAGGCCGCCCACTCTTCCTGGGTCAATGGACGTACAGCAATGTCACAGCTTGTCTTCTCCCAAGTTGGCGCATCCAGATGCCAGCGCTCGCTGCGACTGTCGAAACTACCCAGATAGACATAGCTCCCATCGGGGCTGACCGCGAATGATTCGGTTTCCAGCCCAGTATGCAGCGGAGGCATAAGGGGCGTGCGCGACGCAATATCCCAGATTAGTACGCTGCCATCACCGCCAAGTGTAACGAGACTCTTCTCCCCGTGAGGTGGGTAGAAAGCAAGGCCCCAGATCTGCGTTTCCTGCCCGATGAGCGGATCACCGATTTCGGCGCGAGTGGTCGTGTCCCAAAACTTGACAGTGTTGTCGCTGCTGCCCGAAATCAGCATCTTGCCATCGGACGTATACAACAGCGACGTCACCCACGCTTCATGGGCGACTGTCTTTTCACCTGGTGGTTCGATCTCGACGATACACTGTGATGGCAGCTTTGAGACATCCCAGAGTTGAATATAGCCACCCGTGCCACCGGAAGCCAAGGTCCTGCTGTCTGGCGCAAAGGCCAAACTCAAGGCCCAGCCATTGTGCGCCTGTAGTTTGCTACAGATCTTGTCACCTGTGTTGGCATCAAAAACGGTGATGTTTCCGGCAAAGTCGCCAACGGCAACATAGCGACCATCCGGGCTGAAGGCCAAGCCGATCAGCGCAATGTCGCCGCCCGGCAGAATTATCGGTTCGTGCTGCATCGTGCCTTCTGGTACGTTCCAAAGCACAAACATGTTACCACCGTCAACGGCCGCCAGTTTCTTGCCATCAAGGCTGAATGCGACTTGAATGATCGAATTCTCGTGAGGCCAGGGTAAGTCCTTCAGCAGATCACCCGTTTGTGCATCCCAAAGCAAGATTCGCCTGTCAAACCCCCCTGTTGCCAACATGGCACCGTCTGGGCTGAGCGCAACGGAGCGCACGCGATCAATGTGGCCATCAAACGGTAGCCGGTTTGCCAGATCCCATCGAATCAGCCCGCCGCCAGTTGATCCCGAATAGAGCAGGTTGCCTTCAGGGCTGAAGCGCAGGGTGCGCACCCAATTGTCATGGCCAACCAATGGCTCACCGATCTGTTTGTCAGTGACCAAATCGTAGAGGAAGATTTGCCTGTCTACGCCACCGGTGGCGAGTATTCGGCCGTCCGGGCTGAAGGTGACGGCCAGAACGCGGCCGCTGTGATCGGCGTAAGGCGGATGCAGCAAAGTGCCATCCGTCGCATCCCACAAGCGCACTGTTCCGTCAAAGCTGGCTGTCGCGATGCGCGAAAGGTCTGGACTGAACGCGACCTGGCTGATGGCGGCTGCGTGCCCGCCCAAGCGGATGCCGGTATTCGTGCCCGTCGCCACATCCCAGAGGTTGACCCCTCGATCTGTGCCGAGATCACTCTTGATGTCTTCATGTACAGCCAGAATCGAGCCGTCGGGGCTGAGAGAAACCCCTTCCGTGTCGTCTGGGATCTCGAATCGGCGCTTCTCAGTCTCAGAGCCAATGTCCCATATGACAATTGTGCCTGAATAGCTATCGGTTTGTGTCAATGTGCGGTCGCCGAGGATTTTGAACATGAGTGTCTCGGCGTCTGCTGTGAAATTCATGATCTCAATCTTGCGGCCACTTTCCGCCTCGAATTGCCCGATCTGGTTGCCAGTCGTGCGATCCCAGATCTGCGCCAGATTTACCTTTGTGGTGGCCAACAACGAACCGTCATCGCTCAGGATGGCTCCGGTCCACTCACCGGGCGGTAGCACGGAACGAACGAACATATTTGTGTCGTCATCCCATATAGAGGCCTCATAAGATGAACCGCTCACATCCACGGCCAGGATCTCCTGTCCATCGGGCGACACGGCGATCTGCTGCAAATCGCCCGACCCACCCTGGAAAAAGCGACTGAGTAGCCCGTTGATTGGAAAGTTGGTCAGAAAACTTGTGCGGTCCTCCGGCACTTCGAGACGGGTTAGCGCTTCCGTGCTCAAAAGCAGGGCTAGATCGGTATCATCATCGGCAAGGTTGATCGATTGGGCAGCGAGCTGGCGAGCCAATGCATCTTTCGCCGATTGTTGCGCAATGCTGCCGAACACGGCGGCCGCCACGGCCGCAACGATGGCCAACACCAGCGCCGCGGCCACGCCGATTGTCAGAAGGCGCAGGCGGCGCCGCGCGCCGCGCTCCAGCTCGGCACGGTTGTGCTCGGCTTCGGCACGCTGGTGCTCCATGGTTGCCAGAGTCTGCGCGCGCTCCAGTTCCAACTGCCGCGCCTCTTCGTCGGCGGCGCGTTGTGCCGCACGGTGCGCCAGGCTGGCATCGATGAAGGCCTGCTCTACTTCGCTCAGTTCTTCGCGGCGCTGGCCGGCCCACTGTTCGGCCTCGCCAAGCAGGAGGCCGCGCAGCAGCGCATCCGGTTCGCGGCCACTGGCCGTCCACTGTTGAACATTGGTGCGCAGGCGCTGCTGCCAACGGCGAAACTCGCGATCCTCGTCCATCCACTCGCCCAGCCGGTCCCAGTTGCGGATCAGTGCCTCATGGATTAGCTCGACGCTTTCTTCGTTGAGGTTGCGCCCCGTAACGACCAGACGCAGGTCGGCCAGGCGGCGCGCCAGGCGCCACGTATCCTCGCCAAGCTCCGTGCGCACGGTCGGGCGCCGTGTGTCGCCGGTTTCATCGCCGGGCTGTACGAGCTGGACGAAGAGCCGGCGCGCCAGGATCTCCTCGTCGGGCGTCAACTGGCCGTAGATTGTGTCTGCATAATTGGCGAGCGCACCGCCGACGCCGCCGATCGCATCGTAGGCGTCGTGCGTCAGCTTGTCCCCTTCGCGGTGCAGCCACAATTCCGAGAGAGCAAACTGGAGTAGGGGAAGGTTGCCAGGTTCTTCGCCCACATCGTCCAGCAGGCGCTCGACCAAACCGGCCTCGAACGTGACCCCACGATTGCGCGCCGGCTCCTGGATTGCGCGGCGAAGCTCGTTGCGATCCATGGCGCCGAGGATCAGCCCGCCGGTTTGAAGCAGATCGGCGAGTGGGCGGTACGCCAGCGCCTGGCTCACAAAGTCTGCCCGCAGCGTGCCGATAATCGAAAGTGATGGCCGCCCGGCTTCATCTGGCCGAATGGTGTTGATGATCAGATCGATGAACGCGCGGCGAACTTCGATGGACGGGCACAGCGTATACAGTTCTTCAAACTGGTCGATGCACAATAGGGCTCGTGTGCCGGCTGGAATCGTAATATGGTCGGTGACTCGCGTACCGTCAGCCCGCAGGTGCGCCGCCAATACCGTTGCATCTGCGCGCGTGAAGCTGCTGCCGGCAATTGCCTGCGCCAGCGACACGAATGGCTCGGACCCTGGCCGGCACTCGATCACGGCCCACGTCGAGTCAATCCGGGGCCGGGCAGGCTCATCCGGGGCAGCCATACCACCTGCCATCAGGTTGGGCAACAAGCCGGCACGCAGCAGCGAAGATTTGCCGCTGCCCGACGGGCCGATGATGACAACGACCGATCGAGTCAGAAGAATGCGCTGGAGATTGTCGATCACCGACTCACGGCCAAAATAGTCGGCGGCATCGGTGACGCCAAATGCGCGGAGCCCCTTGTAGGGACTTTCCAGATCCGGGTCCGGTTCCGTGGGAAGCGTGTTGTTGTGAATTTGTTGAGCGAGCTCGAGCGTTTCCACGGAGGGTTCGACGCCCAGTTCGGCTTCGAGGATGCGCTTGCAACTCTCGAACTGTTGCAGGGCGGCGCCCCGCAGGCCGTGCCGCGCCAGCAGGCGCATCACCCGCCGGTGCGTTTCTTCATCCCACGGTTCGAGTTCCAGGCGTCGCGCAAAGTAGCGGCGGGCTTTCTCGATCTCACCGCGCCGTTCGTAGAAGCTGGCCAGTGCATCGAACGCAATGAGTGCCTGCGTGTGCAACGACTCCTGCTGTGCGACGCGCCATGCCTCGAACTCCTCGGCATCGGGCACCGTCAGGCCCGAGAGAAAATCGCCCGTATAGAGGTCGGCGGCCGCTTCCAGGCGCTCGATACACTGTGGGCAAGCATCCAGACGGCGGTGCAAGTGCTTTTCCGTTGATCGGGTCAGTTCGGTGAAGAGGACAGCGTCGATCCAATGTTCACTGTCGGTATTGAAGGACGCATCCTGGCGCGTGACGGTGAGGAAAAGCCCATCCGCATCGTCGGTATCCTGGTTGCTTTCTAAGGGTCGCAATTGCTGCCGCAGTACGTACAGGGCCTGGCGCAGGTTCTGATGCGCTGCCTTCTGGCCGGAATCGGGCCAGAACATCGCGGCCAACTGTTCCCGACGATGGGGACGGGTATTCTCCACGGCGAGATAGGCGAGCAAGGCTTTTGCCTTGGCCGTCTCGATGGCCGGCTCACGATTATCCCCAAACGTGATGTGGTACGTACCAAGAAAGTGCAGATAGAGCATGTACGAATTTCAACGTCGATCGTTGGGCGCGTGTTGGGTAACGCGTTGCGAAGATGTGGTTCGTAAAATTGGGGCTATCCACATTGTAAACCACCCAACGGAATTCGCAAAGGTTGTTTTTGTGACGCCGGATCCGAGCGCATTGCACCGTTTGACGAATCTTTGACGATCGTCAAATACACTGGGAAACAGATCGCACTCAGGCAAGGCTAGCCCCCGGGAGTTGAACAACAGCTAGTTCGATCCCACCCCCGAAGCCCTGATTGTCGATCGGCGTATCCCCCGACGCCGATCACACAACTGCACTCCTCCTGCACAAGGACAGGCAACCACCAGCCTGTCCTTGTTATTTTTCCTTGCGCTATGCACTGCGCCGGAAATGACGCAGCACCTCACCCAGCAATTGCACCGCCTCCAGCCGGTCCGGGCCGAGCGGCGGGCCGAAGCTCAGGTGCTCCACGCCGGCGGCGACCAGCGGCTCCAGCCGTTCGATGACATCGCCGGCGGTGCCGACCACCCCGATGCGTACCATGCGATCGTCAACCAGGCTTACCGCGCGCGCCATGTCGCGTTCCACCATGACAGCCTGTTCGATGGGGCGGAATTCCGCCTGCTCTACGCCCAGCCGCGCCAGGATGAGCGGGCTCAAGGCATGGCCGTAGTAGGCAACCTTCTCCGCCAGCACGCGCCGCGCCAGGCCGGCATCGGTCGACAGCGAGACCCAGATGCACGCCGCCAGGTCCAGCGGGCCGAGCGCCGCCGGGCGCCGGGCAAGGCCTGCCTCCACATGGGGCAGCACGCCAAAGTAGTGCTCCGGCGGGAAGAGTAGCGGCAGCGCGCCATCGGCGATCTCGCCGGTCAGTTCCAGCATCTTCGGCCCCATCGCCCCGATATAGATCGGCGTAACGCGCGGCGCAGCAAAGCGCAGATAAGCCTCGCCGCTCCAGCGCAGGAAGCTACCCTCCAGCGCCACGCGTTCGCCGCGCAGCAGGGCGCGAATCGCCAGCACCGACTCGCGCATGGCCGTGAGCGGTTGCGCCGGTTCGAGGCCGACCCACTTCAGGAATTCCCCCGCGCCCGCGGCCAGGCCGAGATTGAAGCGATTGCCGGTTGCCTCATCCAGCGTGGCCGCCAACATGGCAATCTCGGCCGGGTGGATTGTGTAGGGATTGAGTATCCCCGTGCCGACCTCGATGCGCTGCGTGGCGTGGGCCATGGCCTGCAAGATGACCGGCGCACTGCGCAGAAAGAGGTCGTTGCTGACCCAGATCTGGTCGAAGCCGCTCGCTTCCGCAGCCTGGGCAATGGCGACATACTCCGCCACGGCCAGGTCATTGTTGAGTCGCAGGCTAAAGCGCATTACGCGACCCCTTCGCCCGCGCCGACGATGGCCTCGGCCTCGATCTCGACCAGGTACTCCGGCCCGACGAGCCGTGCCTCGACCAGCGTGTTGGCCGGGCGAATGTGGCCGAAGCGCTCGCCGTGCACGCGCGCCACCGGCTCCCAGTGCGCGACATCGCTCACGTAGACGCGCGTGCGCACCACGTCCTCCAGCCGCCCGCCGAGCTGGCGAATCGCCGCCTCGATCTTGTCGATGGCGTAGCGCGCCTGTGCCGCCGGGTCATCGGCGCCGACCAGCCCATCCGGCCCGGTGGCCGTTGTGCCCGACACGAGGATGCGATCGCCGACCCGCACGGCGCGGCTATAGCCCGCCATGCTCTCCCACACGGTCCCGCTGCTGACGGATTGTCGTCCCTGGCTCATGGTTCTCTCCTAAGATCCTGTGAATGGCCGCTTTCTGTGTGCACTGGATTAAACACAAAGAGACGCATTTCGGGAAACTGCCCAACAGACCGGCGCAGCTTCGCGACAACTGTGCTATGGTGGGTGCAAACAAAACCGGTGTCGCCGCGTCGCTCCCCTCCCTCGCACGCCGGCGACACTCAGCGCAAGGAGGACCCAATGGCTGCCAAGCCACAGGCAATGGATGCGGTCGACGCCGCCTGGTATCACATGGATGGCGCGACCAATCTCGCCATGGTGACCGGCGTCACGCTGACGCAAGATCCGCTCGACTTCGAACGCGTCAAGGCTGTCTACGCACACCGGCTGCTGCCGCTCGCCCGCTTCCGCCAGCGTGTCGTCGAGACGGGGCTGCCCTATCCGACGCCGCACTGGGAAGAGGATCCGTACTTCAACATCGACGACCATTTCCACCACGTCGCCCTGCCCGAGCCGCGCGACAAGCAAGCTCTGCTGGATCTGCTCAGCGACATCGCCGGCACGCCGCTCGACTATCGGCGGCCGCTCTGGCAGGTGCACGTGGTCGATCGCGTCGACGGCGGCAGCGCCTTGATCCTGCGCTTCCATCATTGCGTCGGCGACGGCACCGCCCTGATGGCGATCGCCCAGTTGCTCTTCGACGAAACGCGCGACGCCCCAATCGAGCGCGCGCCGGCCCGTTCGCGGCCGCCGCGGGCCGGCTTGCTGGACTCGCTGGCACGGCCGGTCAAGCGGCTACTCGACCAGTCGGCCCAGGCCGTGAGCAGCGGCGCCAACCTGGTGCTGCACCCGTCGCAGGCGGCGGAACTGGCGCAACTGGCGGCGCAGAGCGCCGGCGTCGCCGTGGGCACGCTCTTCAAGACGCCCGACCCGCAGTCGCCGCTCAAGGGCAAACTTGGCGTTCCCAAGCGTGTAGCCTGGTCGGAGCCGATTGCGCTGGACGACGTTAAGGCCGTGGGCAAGGCGACGAACGCCAAGGTCAACGACGTGCTGGTGGCGGCCATGGCCGGTGCGCTGCGCCACTACATGCAGGAACGCGGCAGCGCCCAGGACGGCATGACCATCCGCGCCGTCGTGCCTGTCGACCTGCGCGCGGCCGGTCGTGCCATGGATCTGGGCAATCGCTTCGGTCTAGTCTTTCTTGACCTGCCCGTGGGCACCACCGGCCCGCTGGAGCGGCTGTACGCCACCAAGCACGCCATGGATGGCATCAAGCGTTCGCCCGAAGCTGCGGTTTTCCTGGGGATTCTCAACGTTTTTGGCCGGGCGCCGCGCACGGTGGAGGACCTCGCCGTCGGCATCTTTGGCAGCAAGGCGACGCTGGTGATGACCAACGTGGCCGGGCCACAGCAGCCGCTCTATATGGCCGGCTCGCTCGTCGATCGCCTGATGTTCTGGGTGCCCCATCCGGGCGCGCTGGGCATGGGGATCAGCATCCTCAGCTACGACGGCGCCGTGACGCTGGGCGTGGTCGCCGACGCCGGCCTGGTGCCCGACCCGGAGAAGATCACGGCGGAATTCAACGCCGAATTCACACGTCTGCACGCTGCGGTGGCGGAAGCACAGCGGGCTCCGACAGTCAGGACCGCACCGGCAACCTGTGCGGCGACCACTGCCGCCGGCCGGCCCTGCAAGAACCGGCCGCTGTCCGGCTCGCCCTATTGCCGCGTACACGCGCCGCGCTAGTCCAGCCAAGAGACCGGGCTTCGCTGAGAAGTTCGGTCTCTGAACGCCGGCTATTATCCCCGCTGTGGATTAGTGGCTCACGGTTTGGCGACTAGGGCCGGCTGTCTCCGCACACGTGCGTGGAAGAGGAACCACGCCGCGGTGATTGCCGTGCCGGCCAGCCCCGCGCTGATGAAAACCTGGGAGAGCGACAGCCCGAGATTGTCGTAGGCGACGCCGGCCCACAGCGTGCTGGCCGACTGTGTCAGCGTCAGCGCGGCAAACTCGAAGGCGAAGACGCGCCCGCGCAGCCGGTTGGGAATGAGAATTTGCAGCAGTACGGCCGAGAAGACCCAGATCAGGCCCGTGCCGATGCCGCGTACCGTGGTCGCCGCCAGGACCCAACCCAGCGCCGGCGCAACGGCCAGTCCGAAGATGCCGATCGTCATGGCGACAAAGCCGATGGTGATGGCCTTGAGCAGGCTGCCGTAGCTGTCGCCGAGCCAGGCGCGCGCAATGATGGGGCCGAAGCCCGTGCCGATGCCGACCGCCGCGTAGATCAACCCCAGCGAGAGCGTGCCGTTGCCGTTGAGCGGGAAGGCCTGTTCGGCGAGCGGGATCTCCAGCACGTTGATGCCGCCCCACACCAGCGACCCGCCCGCCTTGACCAGCGCGAAGATCAGCAGCACCGGCTGCCCCCACAGATAGCGCATCCCCTCGACAATCTCCAGCAGCCCGTCGCGTACCGTGCTCTTGCCGGCCCCGCGTTGCGCACCGCCGTGACTCGCCACGGGGACGCGCGCCACGAACCACGCCGCCACGACAAAGGTCAGCGCATCGAGGATGAAGGCCGTTTGCACGCCGAGGAAGGCCGTTGCCAGCCCGCCCAGCAGCGCACCGATGGCGAGCATGGTGCTCCACGTCAGGCTGTCCAGCGCGTTGGCCGTGACGAGATCCTCCTTGTCGACGACGGCAGGCAGGTAGGCCTGTTGTGCCGGCGTGAAGACCGCGCTGAAGACGAACTGGAGCGCCGTGAGTACGTAGAGCAGCCAGATCCGTTCGGGTCGATCTACAAAGAGAAAGCTGAGCACGGTGACGGCGCGCAGCAGATCGGTGGCGATCATGAGCTTGCGGCGGTCGAAGCGGTCGGCCAGCACCCCGGCGAAGGGGCTCATCAAGAAGAGCGGCAGGAAGCGCGCCAGGAAGAGAAAGCTGATGGCCGTCCCCGCGCCGGTCAGGCTGGCGATGAGCGTGGCCGAGGCGAGCAGGTTGAACCAGTCGCCCAGGTTGCTGACGACGCGCGCCAGCCATAGGTTGCGAAAGTTGGGGTTGCGTTGCAGCAGCGCTACGTAGCTGTTCAATCGGTTCCTGCCTAGATGACTTTGTCGTTCTTGCCGGCGACCTGGCGCAGAATCTCGGTCTGTCCGACGTGATAGGTTTCGTGCCAGGCCAGGAATTCCAGCATCTCCAACGTCGTGCCGCGGCCCCACGCTGCGGGTGCTGCCAGTTCGTCGGGCGTCATCTCATCCAGGCGCGCCAGGAGCAACTCCTGCGTCGTGGCGAAATCGGCCCGCAACCTTTCCAGCGGCAACGCGTCTTCGGGTGCGACGATGGGGTCGGAGTCACGCTTGTAGCGCGCGTAGGCGCCGTCGGGCCACGGCGCAGGCAGGCCGGCAAGCTTGAGCAGGTTCGCGCGGGAGATGTTGAGATGGCCCAGAATCCAGTTCAGGCAGTTGCCATGATAGGGCGGCTGGACCAAGCTCTCTTCATGCGTGACTGACTTGAGCTGCATGTCGAGCACGCCGGCATTGCGCTCCAGGCCGGCGCGCAGGTTCGCGATTGATTCCACCAGGTACTCCTCTCCGTTGCGCGGGTTGATTGTGTCTGCTGGCTGTGCGTCACTCATTTTGCGGTTCACAACCCTGGTCTCGGTCAGAAACCAGGGTTGCGGCGCTGCTACTGGCTGGCCTTCTGGCGCAGCAGGCGGCAGGCGACGTCGGCCAGCACGGCCGCGCCCAGCGGCATGGCCGATTCGTCGATGTCAAAGACCGGCGTGTGATGCGGGCGCTCTACGCCGTCTTTCTTCGCGCCGAGCATGAACATCGCCCCGGGCGCCTTGCGCGTCATGTAGCTGAAATCTTCGGCTGCCATCATCGGCTCGGCCTCCATGATGGCGTGCGCGCCGACCAGGTCGCGCGTCGAGACGCGCACCAGCCGCGCCACGTCCACGTCGTTGATCATGGCGGGATAGCCGGGCCACAGCTTCATCTCGAAGTCGCCGCCCAGCACGCGGCTGATCTCCAGCACCTTCGCCAACTCGTCACGCAGTTGCTGGCGCACGCCGTCGTCGAAGCTGCGCATGGTGCCCGACAGGTAGACCTGGCTGGGAATGACATTCGACGCCGCGCCGGCCAGGATCATGCCGATGGAGAGCGCCGCCGCCTTGGTCGGGTCGATGCGCCGTGCGCGGATGCCGTGGATGGAGTTCAGCACCTGCGCCAGGATGAAGGTCGGGTCGACCGTCTGGTGCGGGAACGCGCCGTGGCCGCCCGTGCCGCGCAGCCAGATCTCGAACGAGTCTTCGTTGGCGCTGGCCGGCCCGTCGACAATCGTGATGCGCTTACTGGGGAGGTCGCTGGCGACGTGCAGGGCAATGACACCGTCGACGCCGTCGAGCGCCTTATCCTCGATCATGCGCGTGGCGCCGGACTTATTCTCGTCGTCGCTGTCTTCCTCACTGGGCTGGAAGAGAAAACGGACCTGGCCGGCGGGTCGGTCGGGCATGCGCGCCAGGATGGTGGCGACGCCCAGCAGGATGGCCGTGTGCGCGTCGTGGCCGCACGCGTGCATGACGCCCGGCGTCTGCGAGGCATAGGCAACGTCGTTCTCCTCCTGGATGGGGAGGGCGTCCATGTCGGCGCGGATGGCGATGGCCGGGCCGCCGTCGCCCAGATAGCCGACGACGCCGGTCTTGCCCACGCCGGTCTGCGTTTCGATGCCCAGCGCGGCGAGTTGGCCGGCGACGAGATTGGCGGTGCGTTCTTCCTGAAAGCTCAGTTCCGGGTGCATGTGGATGTCGCGGCGCCAGGCGGTCAATTGGTCGGCCATGGCCTGGGCCTGCATGAGGATGTCAGATGGCGTGGTCATAGGATCGTCCGTTGGTTGAATGAACAGGGTCAATTGACCACGGCATTGTACCGTACGCGATCCAAAAACAGCGATTGGCGGAGCCGGTTCACGCGGAGAGGAGCGCTACAACCTCTTGCAGCTTTGCGAGGATTCCAAACTGTGCAATCCAGGCGGCGATGAAACGATAGTAGTCGAACGAACGCGCAGTGGCGTCGCGCAGGTATTCGAAGGTGAGGCGAACATTGTCGATGACGACGCTGATGACGAGGACGAGGATGATGACGTTGAAGAGAAGGGTGATAACTACTGAGAACGGCAGAGTTTCAAGCTTGATGTCGGTCTGATAGGTGCGGAACTCGTTTGCGAGCCCGGCAAAATGGAAACCAAGCGTTACCCCAATCACAACATTTGCTACTGGCACCAGAAGCTCAGGTGTGAGGGGTCGAATGACGAGTAAAGGTATGGTGAACAGCGGAAGAAAATAGGGCGCAAGCACTACCAAGAAGCATCCAGACCCGAGCGCCGTCGTGTCGCCTTCAAAGGCATACTGCCCACTTTCCGAGCGCTTCAAAGCATTTTCATCTTTTGCTGGAAAGACGCGAAACCGAAGTACGGTGCCCAAGGATAGCATTGCTGTAATCGTGTGGTTCAGTTCATGCTCGAAAACCTCGAAGAAACGGAGAGAGTTACCTATCAGTACCACGTACAGGACAAAGTAGCCAATTAGCCCCACCAGCATCCAGGTTAGGTCTTGCCAAATAACGTTAGCCGTGACGCTGAAGTAGGCCTGCAAGACAAATGCCAATACAAGTGGGATCAAAAGTAACGCAACGATGCGCTTGAAGAACTTGATGAGACCAACCATGATAACCGGGGCGGGGTGGGTGGCGCTGATCCATAGCTGCGCCACGATTCGGGTTGTGCGCTGTTAGCTGTCTATCATCGCGCCGCATGCCGGCTTCGTCAATGCTGATTTGTCATAAAATTCAGATCTTACACGAACTTGCAGTGTTCGTGCCGCACGAAGGAGCCGAGCGGGACCTGGTGTAGGCGGATCGGTTGCCGGCAAATGGCTGCCGGCGGCATCGTTCAGCCGGCAGCACATGCTGTCACCAGCCTGCACCTTACAGCACGCCAGCACTACGACGCACCATTTGGCCGATCCGCCGGTACCGCTGATGTGCTATCCTGTAGTACAGCAAACCGTTCGTGGTGGCCGGCCCCAAACCGGCCTTCGGGGGACCACGGACGGTTTGCTTTTTTGTACGTCCCTTTCATTGCACGCATACTCCGCAAAGCCACCCAGCCCGAAGTCGAGGCCGGCGAAGACCTCGTCGCCCAGCCGGAAGCGCGTTACCCTTTTGCCGACCGCGGCCACGCACCCGGCAACGCTCTTATGCGACTGTTGCTCCTTGGCCTGGCGCTGAAAACGGATGGGGTGCGACCAAGTCTACATGATGCGCCCCACGCCCGGTAGCCTCCGCACCAGCCAGGCCGCAGCATACGACGCCGGCACGACGAGGATTGTACCCACGGCGAACTTGAGCAAGGTTCCCGGAGCGAATTCGACGCGTGCATAGGCCAGATAGAGGCCGTAGGCGATGATGACGATGAGGGTGCTGTGGATGATGTAGACTGCGTAGCTCTGTTGTGCCAGGAAGGTTCCCAGCGTGCTCGTGCTGCCGAAGTAGCGGCGGAAGAGCGCAATCGATGCCAGTACCAGCCCGACGGCAAAGGCCGAATCCCACAGCGCGTAGACGGCTGACGACCAGCTCCCGTTGCCCAGGAAGCGGAAGGTGCCGCCCAGGATGCCCAGCAACGGAATGGGGAAGAGCAGCAACGTCGCCCCGACAGCAATGCCAAGCCCGACCCAGCCGAGGCGCGTGGGCAGCGTGCGCAGCCAGTCGCGGCGCCAGGCGATCACGCCCAGCACGAAAAAGCTGAGATATTGCGGCAGATAGGCCAGCGTCGGGAAGTCGAGCACCGTGCGGCCCATGGGGACGACGATGCGCATGAGATAGCTGGCCGCGGCCAGCGCCACGATAAAGAGCGCAATCGCCGGCAGGCGCGGGGGCGCCGCCGTCGATTGTTCGCCCCGGCGCCCGTGGCCCACCAACTGGCGCCAGGCGATGTAACCTAGGCTGAAGACGAGCAACAGCGCGACAAACCAGAGCGGCCCCAGCCCGATCAGATCCGGATAGACGCGCCAGAAATTCTCCCATGTCAGCGCGATGGGGATGACAGGCGCGGGCGGCAGGAAGAGGCCGATGGCGGTAATGGGGCCGAGAACGAACATGAAGAAGATCAACGGTATGCCCAGCCGCAGCAGCCGATCCTTGAGGACGCGCGGCGCACCCTTGCGGTCGTAGGCGGCGGGGGTGAAGTAGCCCGCCAGCAGAAAGAGCGCCCCCATGAACCATGCCTGGTTGAAGAGCACGAAGACAAAGAGGATCAAGCTGGCCAGCGACGGGGCGGGCGGTGGGTCGACATAGTAGTACGGAGCGGACGCGCCGTAGACGACGGCCACATGGTGCACGACGACGAGGATCACCAGCGCCGCGCGCAGGTGATCGACGAAGTAGAGCCGGTCCGTAATCGCCGCGGTTTGTGCTGTGGTGCGGGGTGTGCCGATCGCTTGTGTCTGCGTGGAATCCATCGCTTTCTCCTTTCACTCGGCATGATTGGCATGGATTTCCGGCAGCGGGATAGGCAGGCAGAGGCGCACGCCACGCAGGCCGCGAAAAAGATCGCCCGGCGGCAGAGGGGCCAACGATCGAACCGGCGCAGATGGGGGCGTTCCGCAAGGGGGCGCGGGAGATATGGGCTTGTGACGCGCAGAACGTACTGCATGGACGGCCTCCGGCCTATCGGTCGCCAGGACGTCCATGCAAGAGCGATTTACTTACTCAACGCGCTGCGAGTCGGTCACATGGGGCCATGACGGGTTCCGGAATCCATTCCAGTATAGCACACGAACTCTGGTGCAGGCGCACACGCAGCGATCTGTAGCCAGGACATAACATCTATTCTTCGTGTCCCTTTGTGCCCTTTGCGTCTCCGTGGCTCCTCTTCCCGCAGTCCCTTACGGCGCGTACTGCACGAGGCGGCCGGCCATTCCGTCCCACAGCCAGACGGGCTGGCCTGCCGGGAGGTAGGTGACGAAGCTCTCCACCGTTGACGGGCCGGCCGGCACCCATTCCGGGCCAAAGGTCTTGTTGCAGAGGGCGTGCGCGGCGCCGTAGTCGGTGGCAGCGTCCTGCGGCAGCGGCTCCGTGAGCAGGATGGCCGGCTCGCTCTCGCCGCCCGCGTTCATGCGCAGCACGGCGAAATCGTTGGTGCAGAGCACGGGCAGCACGGCCGTGTCCGGCGCCGGTGTGGCGGTGGCGCCGGGGAAGGGCGTCGGCACAAGACCGGCCGGCGCGTCCACGACAAAGGTGGCGAGATACCCCTCGACGGGAACGCTGCTCTGCGCCGGGTAGGGTTCGACGGCCAGCAGCGTCACGGTGAAGAGTTCGTGCGTGATCGCGACCGGCTCGACCAGCGCGCCGCTCTGGTCGGTCTGCCCGCCGAGCACGTAGCTGGTGGAACGTTGGCCGCCGCTGGCCGCGGTGACGGCGATCTGGACCTGGCCGGCCTGCACGCACTCCACATCCAGCGGGCAGCGCGAATCCTCCAGAACCTCGTCGAAGTGCAGGCGCAGGATATCCTGGCCGATGACGGCCGTGTAGCCGGGGCCGAGCGTGAAGGGCTCACCGGGCTCGGCAAACTCGCTCCCGTTACGCATGCGCGGCGCGCCCTCGATGCTGAGCGTCAGGCGGTAGTCGGCCGGGTCGGCGGCCGCACCGGGCAGCGGCTCGACGCGCAGCAGGCGCACGCCGGCGCCATCGACCAGTTCGTAGGGGCGCAGCGTGCCGGTGGCAGGCAGCACTGTCCCGTCACCATCCGGGATGCCGGTCAGTCGCAGGGGGCGCGGCTCGGCGCCTTCTTTCAGCCAGGAGAAGCGCGCGGCGACGGCATTGCCCGCCGGACAGGTGGCGCCGGCCGGGCAGGGCAGGGCGTCGACTCCGTCGACGCGCACGGCGTCGGGCCGTCCCGTCAGCACCACCTGTTCGCCCGCTGCCAGGAAGAAGGGGGCGTCACTGCTGATGGACATGCCGGCGTCGGTATCGGTCCGTGCTGCCGGGTCCTTGCTGACGACGAAGGTGCCGCTATATTCATCCCACGGGATGGGTTCGGTGCCGGCCGGGTAGGGCGTGACCGCCGTGAGTGTGATGCGATAGGGGCCAATCTGCGTGGTGGCATCGGTGCCGGGAGCGTCGGCCAGAACGGCGCCGTCGCGATCGGTGTGCGCCTGGAAGACCGGATAGGTGGTGGTGTGACCCTGCCGTGCCAGCGTGATCTGGAGCTTGACCGGCCCCGATTCGGCGCACGCCACATCGATCGGACAGCGCTTGTCGTCACTCCATCGTTCCAGCCGGATAGTGGCAGGCTCGTCGGCAATGGCAATAGACTGCCCGGCCTCCAGCGTAAACGGTGTATCCAGGGACGCGCGGTTGCCCATGGGCGCGGGCGGGAGTTCGAGCTGGCAGGCGGCAAGTAGCAACACGGCAGAGAACAGGACGACTGTTTTCATAGGGCCTCGCAAGGGAAGGGTGAATATCCATCGCTCACGGGCGCAATTGTAGCACGGGAAGGGCTGATCTTTTCCTGACAGTATTTCCAGGAGAAGAGGGGGACGGCGCGCGATCAGGCAAGCGGAAAGCGCAGATCCACGACGACGCCGGGGGCATCATGCCGATTGTGCAGATTCACCGATCCGCCGGATCGCCACACGAGCGCCGAGACGAGGGAGAGGCCGAGCCCCATGCCTGGCGTCTCGCCGGTGAAGTGTTTTTCCCCCTGCAAATAGGGAGTCATCGCCCACCTGACCTGCTGCGGGGCGAGTGTCTGTCCGTCGTCGGCCACGGCGAGGATCAGCGCTGTTTTGTCGGCAGCCAGCGAGATCGTGATTGCGGGCGTCTCGTGCGGCGAGAATTTGCGGCCGTTTTCAACAAGCTCAAAGAGCACCTGTTCCAGGGCGTGGGGCGACAGGGGAAGCAAGTACGGCAGCGCCGATTCGTCGATCTCGACGGCGACCGATGGTGCTCCGGCCATGGCGCAGGCGGTTTCGGCAATCGCCGAGAGCGCGGCTGCCGGTATGCCGTCTGGCGTAGTGCGCGTCGAGATACCCTCAATATAGCCAAGAACGTCGGTCACGGCGGCATTGAGGCGTAGCGCACCCCCGTGCGCGTCGGCGATCAGGTCGCGCACGCTGCCCAATGTCTCCCTGTCGGGCAGTTCTTGCAGGAGCGCCAGCATGCCGACGATCGCGTTCATGGGCGTACGCAGTTTGTGCGCCATCACCGTGCGGAAGCTGCGCATGTCGGTAGCATTCGTGATCGAGTCCGTCACGTCGACCAGCTTGAGCAGAATCTGCGTCGCCTCGCCGTGCGTCGTGCGCTGTTCGCTGGCGCTTAGCCAGAAGGCCGGCGCGGTCGGCGTTTCCGGGCGGACGAGATACGCTTCGCCGGTCAGTGGTCGCTCCGGCCACTGCGTCCAGAGTTCGGCTGGCTCCAGGCGAAACGCAGCGGTGAGGAGCGAACGGATCGTGGTAGGGGGCGGCGCTGCACTGCCATTGAGCCCCAGAAAAAGGAGTGCCGGCGCGTTGACATGCTCGACGGCGCCTGTCGTATCCAGCAGCACATAGCCCACGCTGGAACGGTCCATGACCCAGCGAAAACGTTCGCGCTCGGCGTTGAGACGGCGGTAGCGGTCGAGCCGGGCCAGCGTGCGCAAGCGGACGATCAATTCCATGCCGTCGAAGGGCTTGGCTATGAAATCGTCGGCGCCGGCGGCGATGCCGCGCAGGCGCATAGATCGTTCGCTGTATGCGGTGATCATCAGGATCGGGATCTCGGCGAGCGCGCGGTCTGTGCGCAGGTGCGTGCAGACCGTAAAGCCGTCCATTTTGGGCAGCATGACGTCGAGCAGGATGATATCGGGCGGATTCGCCTTGGCCTGTTCGATGCCGCTAGGGCCATCGACGGCGAACTCCAGCGTATAATCCTCGGCAGCCAACAAATCGGCCAACGTCTGGCGCGTAATGGGTTCGTCATCGATGATCAAGATGCGTGTCATGATGGTTTGTCCTCTGCATCCAGCAGGGTCTCGATCGCGGCAAGGAGTGATGTCACCGCGTATGGCTTGGCGATATAGCGGTTGGCGCCGGCCGCGAGGCAGCGTTCGGCGTCACCCTCCATGGCCTGGGCCGTCAAGATGATGATTGGCACGTTTGCCAGGGCCGGGTCAGGATCGGATCGCAGATGGCGTGTCGCCTCGATGCCATCCATCTGCGGCATGCGCACGTCCATGATGACGAGTGCCGGTGCAAAGTCGGGGGCCATACGCAGAAGTTCGCGGCCATTGGCAGCCAGGAGCACCCGGTAGCCCTTGGCCGTCAGCAATTCGTGCAGAATTTCTGAATTGATCGGATCGTCTTCGGCCACCAGCAGGCGAAGCCTGCCTGTGCCGCCGGTGGAGGATGTGTCGATCCCGGACGGCCCCGGTATTGCCAAAGGTGGCTTCGACTCGATCGGCTCCGATTCCGGTGCAGATTCATCCATTGGCAGCAGCAGCGTAAACGTGCTGCCCGCGCCGGGCTTGCTGACGACCTCGATCGTGCCGCCGTGGAGTTGGGCCATACGATGGACAAGCGCAAGGCCGAGCCCCGACCCCGAGTGCTCGCGCGTGAGGCTGCTGTCAAGCTGCGTGAATGGCTGAAAGAGGCGTGGCAGGTCCGCAGCATCGATGCCGATACCCGTGTCCCACACGTGAAACTCCACGATGCGGCGTGTACTGTCGCCGCGCACGCGCAACCCCAGCTCGCCTCCTTCCGGCGTGAACTTGACGGCGTTGCTGAGCAAATTGACGAGCATCTGCTTGAGCCGGCGCGAATCGGCGCGCACCGCAATCCCGTGGCTCTCCAACGCATAGGCAAACTGCTGGAGTTTCTTTCCCGCCATGCCTTTGACAAGGGTCAGGCTGGCGCGGCAGATCGTGTCGACGTCACAGTGTTCGAGTTCCAGGTCGAGTTGATCGGCCGCCAGCTTGGAGAGGTCGAGGATGTCGTTGATCAGGTCGAGCAGGTGCTGGCCACTCTCCCAGATATACTGCACGGCCCGATACTGGCGCTCGTTGAGCATGCCGAATGTCTGCAATTGGAGCGATTCCGAAAGCCCGAGGATGCCGGTGAGCGGCGTACGTAACTCGTGGCTCATGCTGGCCAGGAACTCGTCCTTTAGCTGCATGGCTTTTTCGAGCGCAACGTTGGCGGCACGCAACTCGTCACCGCTTTGGCGCAGATCGGCCTCGATTTGCTTGATACGCGTCAGGTCGGTGAAGACTGCAATGCGGCCTGCCAATTCGCCGTTTACCCAGCGCGGCGTCGTTGAAACGAGGGTCGGCACGACGCGCCCGGACGTGGTGACGATGCGCAGTTCATAGCGATGGGTCGCTTCGGGACCGTGTTCGGCCAGCATCTTTGCCACCCCTGGTACGTCCTCGGCCAACGCATAGTCGGCCAACGCGCCGCCCAGCAGTTCGGATGGCGTTGACTCGAGCAGGTGCGCCATGAACGGATTCACATACGCGGCGCGCTGGGCGCGGTCGCCAACAACCAGCCCCTCGCCCAGCGCATCCATGACCTGCTGGGCAAAGTCGCGCTGCTGCTGCAGGGCGGTCTGGGCTTGCTTGAGTTCCGAGACATCCATGGTCACGACCACCGCCGATTCGATCCGGTCTGCACCGACGGGGCCGGCATAGCTGACGAAGTGCCGCACGTCACCGGGCGCCACTTCCAGGCTGGACTCGTACTGCACGCTCTCGCCCCTGTCGAAGACGGCGTCCAGAGCGTGGCGGATGGCGGGCGCGGCGTCGGGGGGCGCAATGGTGAAGAGCGTTTGGCCGACGATCGTCTCCACCGGCGCGCCCAGAAGCGTCCGGTTTTGCGACAGGATGGCGCCGCGGCGGTCGACCTCGGCAATGTTGACCGGTGCGTTCTGCAGTACGGAACGATAGCGCTCCTCCGAGACGCGCAGCGCGTCGCGGGCTAGCTTGCGCTCGTGGATGTCGACCGAATAGCCGATGAAGTGCGAGGAGCTATCGTCGCGCAGCCGGCTCATGCCAGTCGCATGCCACCGATAGTCGCCATTGGCATGGCGGACGCGATGCTCCCAGATCGTACTGCCCGCGGCCAGGAACTCCTTGAGACTCTCCTGCCCTGACGGCGCGTCGTCGGGATGGATCAGGCTGTGCCAGAAGTCAGGATCGCCCTGGTGAGCCTCTGGCGCATAGCCGAGCAACCTGTAGGTAGATTCGCTGAGAAACGTGGTCGTGACTCCTTGCTCGGTGATCGCAGCCGAGTAGATGATGGCCGGAGTGTGGGCCAGCAGATAGTTGAGACGTGCCTCGGATGCCTGCATGGCTTGCTGGGCTTGCCTGCGCTTGGTAACGTCGAAGATGCTGCCCCGGCTTTCGACAAAGCGCCCCTCGGCATCGTAGATGGCTATGGCGTTCAAGGTTACCGGCAGGACCGAGCCGTCCTTGCGTACCAACTCGAATTCAAGGTCGTCGATGGAACCATCTGCGACCAACCGTGGAAAATTGTCTGCAAAGACCTGCATGCTCTCAGGGGTGAGAAATTTGCTGACCGGGTGGCCAATCAACTCGTCGCGGGTGAAGCCCAGCCAGTCAAGCTCGGTCTGATTCACCATGGTATACATGCCGGCGGCGTTGACGGTGCTGTAACCGCAGGGGGCGTTTTCGTAGAGGTCGCGCGCCTCGGCCGTGCGTGCCGCCACGCGCTCCTCGAGTTCGGCGACGAGCAGGCGGTAGCGTTCCTCGCTGGTGCGCAGCGCCGCCTCGGTCTCCATGCGCTCGGTGATGTCCTGCAGGATGCCGACCGAAGCAACGGGCTTGCCCTGGTCGTCAACGATTTGGACGGATGAATCGGCCAGCCAGCGTTCCTCACCGCTTTGCGTGCGAACGCGATAATCGCACTGCCATACCGGGTTGTCTTTCCCGGAGCGGGCCCGGGCAACGGCCTCTTCGAGCGACAGACCGGCATACTGCCCGCGCACGTTCACCTCGAGCAGCAGCGACTCGATAAGGGCCGGCGTGAGTTCGCCCGCTGAGTAGCCGGTCAAACGCTTCGCCTCCACAGGCATGAAGGTATAGGACTCGGTCGCGTAGTCGTGCTGATAGGGGATGGCGCCGGCGGCAAGGATGGCGGTGCGATAGAGCCACTCGCTGCGGGCAACATGCTGTTCGACATGCCTTCGCTCCGTGATGTCGTCGAAGATGGCAAAGACACGGTGAGGCGTGGTCTCTCCCGGATGCATCTCGGGCACGGCGGCGATGCGTATCCAGCGCACTTCATCCTTGCCGGGATGAAGGACACCCATGAGAACATCGGTAACGATCTTGCCGGTATGCAGGGCCACCATGGCAGGATGTTCCTCGCCGGGAAATGGCGTGCCGTCTTCGCGCACGGCCTTCCAGCGCGGGTCGAACGATGTGTGGCCCATCAATTGGTCGTGTGAAAGGCCAAGGATTGTTTCGGCGGACCGGTTGGCCAGCGTGATGCGACCATCATGGGCGTGGTAGACGACGCCCAGCGTCATATTCTCGAAAAGTGATTTGAAGCGAGCATTGCTGGCGGCAAGTTCGATCTCGGCCAGCCTTCGTTCCGTGACGTCCCGGAAGTTGACGACAACCGCTTCCACAGCCGGGTCGCTCAGCAGATTCGTCACCGTCGCCTCGAGCCAGCGCCAAGACCCATCTTGGTGGCACGCTCGGTAGCTCTGGTTGACTGCCCGCTCGGGCATTGTGTAGACCCGTCGCCAGCCGTCCTCGATCGCTTCGAGATCATCGGGGTGGATCACGAGCGTACCGGGCTGCATGAATTCCTCAATCTCGTACCCAAGGATGCGCGCGGCGGAGGGGCTGGCATAGCGCAGTTGCCGGTCCATACCGACGAGCAGGATGCCGTCGCTCGAATTCTCAATCAGGGCGCGGAATCGGCGTTCGCTGGCGGCCAACGCTTCGTGCAGACGCCGGCGCTCCAGAGTATGGCCCAGTTGAGTGCAGACCTCGTTGATGAGCCAACGCTCTTCCTTGATGAAGGGGCCTTCGTCCGCTGCGGGGCGCTCGTCCAGGTAGCCGACCGTGAGCGTGCAGCGAGCTGGTTTTCCACCCGCCACAATGCCGGATTGCTGCCAGGGTGTCTCTGCGAAGTTGGCGGAAGAGAAACGCTGGCCGTCGATGGTAAGGCTTGCGCAAGTCACCTCTGGAAATTGATAGGCGGCAGGCAAGCGGTCGACGATTGCCTGCGCCAGTTCACCTTGCGGCAGGCCGCCCCGGTTGAGCAGCGCGCCGATGTCGTAGAGGCAACGTAATTCCTTGACGCGTTCTTGTAGGGCGTGGCGCTGTGCCTCCGCCTCGAGAGTGGCAATCGACGGAATTGCAGCACTGACAACGTCCGGATCTACCATTGCATCCACGCGTGTTGCATGGCTCTGCCGGAGAGCGTGATTCTCAGCCTCCAGTTCTGCCTGGCGCGCCTGCAACTGGCGAATCATTTGGTGTAGGTCCGCCGGCAATGCAGGAAGGTCCGGAGATTGTGCCGCCGGGCGGGCGTCATCACCGTTTGTCATAAATTGCCCTCGCGATAACCATGGGCGGGCAGGTGGGCCGTCAACAAGTCCCCCTGTGTACAGATATGCTGTCTTCTGTCAGATAGCCATCGCGCACTTCTGCACGGCGACCGATGGGTAACAGTCATCGATCCGTGCTTCCGCCTGGCCGAGAGGATGTGATAGATGAGTCGCAACGGGATACTAGCAGGCCAGAATATACCTTAACGGAGTGCAATGAAGATGATAGCGCAATGCATCGTTTGTGCGAAATCTCTTCAATCCTGTATAGATTGTGCTGTGCGGATAATTCTAGCCGGGAAATGGCGAGGACCTACAGCTTCAGAAGGCCCGTAGGTCCTCGCGAACAAGAGACCACTGCGAAACGCTGTAACCCATCACAACGCCCAACCAAGGAGAAGACCATGCACCTATAGCATACCCCACGGGCGCCGGATGCACATCTAGCAAATGCCGTATTCTTTTGGGACAATTGTCAAGAATGCCGAATTGGGTGTGAAGATATGTTTCCGCTACTTCAGAACTTTTCGCAGCGCGTCACGTAGTGAATAATGGTATCGATAGGGACTCAGAAAGGATTGTATCGTGTCAAATCGTGGAGATACGCCCGTCGTCGCTGTAAGACAGGGCCCGGGCTGCCTGATTCAGATTCTGTGGTTCGTGTTTATCGGATGGTGGCTGGGTAGCTTTGCCGTTGGCGCAGCTTACGTCATGTTCCTGTTGATCGTGACGATCCCCGTCGGGATCGCAATCCTCAACAACATCCCCATGATCATGGCGCTGCGCCAGCCCGATCGCCTGGTAACCGCCTACGGTGAGGTGAGCGTGCCGCAGCACAACTTCCTGCTGCGCGCGCTGTGGTTCATCTTCGTCGGCTGGTGGCTGGCGGGTATTGCGTTGACCATCGGCTATGCGCTGTGCATGACGATTATCGGTCTGCCCTTTGGCTTCGTGATCTTCGACATGGTGCCGGCCATGCTGACCCTGCGCCGCAGTTGATTGGATCGATACGCGCAAAGAATAAAGAAGCGGAGGATTCGCCCCGGCTGCGGGTTGCGGATCCTCCGCTTCTTTGCGCGGATGGCGGCTGTGTCCGGATCAGGCAGCTTGTACTTCTGTTGTCAGGGCTGCCTGGCGGACATGCCCGTACACGTAGAGTCCGATGCCGGCGCCCAAGATGATTACCTGGGGCAGCAACGATTCCACGGTCGGGTAGATGCCGAAGAAGGGAATGGCCGGTAGCCACGGAATTGGCGTCGTCGGGACGGCGCCGGCAACTTGCAGGGCGTGGATGCCGGTGCCGACAAACTTGAAGCCGAGATAGAAGACGAGAATGCCGGCTACCTGGAAGAAGAGCCGCAACGGCAACTTGACCCCTGCCACCAGGATCAGCCAGGCAGCGACGGCCAGCACTGCCACGCCGGCGCCGATCCCCAGCAGCAGGTCTTGCAGCGCAATCGCCGGCGCGATGCCGAGATAGAAGACGGCCGTCTCCGCTCCCTCGCGGAAGATAGCCATCATCGCCAACAGGGCCAGCCCGATCAGGTTGCCGCGCGCCAGGGCACGCGTCGTACTCGTGTCAATGTAGCGCCGCCAACCGTTGAGGCTGGCCGTGCTGTGCAGCCAGTAGGATACATAGAAGAGCATGGCCGCCGCAATCAGGCCGGTCACGCCTTCGATAATCTCGCGGTTGCGCCCGGCGGCGATCTGGCTGAAGATCGCCTGCAGGAGCACGGCCACGGCGATGCTCAGCAGCACGCCTACGCCCGCCCCAAGCCACACCCACCGCTGCTTGTCGGCGTGATTGGCGCGGCGCAGGAAGGTCAGCAGCGCCGCCACGACGAGCAGTGCCTCCAGCCCCTCGCGCAGGATGATGGCCGCGGCATCGAACGCGGTATAGGCGCGCACTTCCAACAGCGGCGCGATCGTCGCGCGCAGCGACGCGGCGCTGGTTTCCAGCGCGTGCCAGTCCACGGGCTGCCCACGCACGGCGGCGCTGGCCTGGCCCAGGTGCGCTTCGATGGCCGTGTATGCGTCCGGCGCCCGCGCGGCGACATCCCCCTCCAGTGCCGGCCAGGCCAGGACAATGGCCTGCACGGCCTGCCGGCTCGTCGCAAGATCGGCTGCTTCGGCTGCTTCATACAGCCCGTCGATCCGTTGCAGCAATGCCGGCAGGGTCTGCGGCACGTCGGTCTGTCCCGCCGCAGTTGCCGGAGCGGACGCCAGCAATTCGGCAGCCTCGTTAACTTCAGCCGCAACGTGGGCAAAGGCCGCCTGCACCGCACGCACGTCGAGCGGCGTCTGGGCGGCAGTGTCGGCAAGGTCGTCGATAGCTTCTTCCAGCGCCAGGTACGCCGCCGGCTGTTGGGTGCGCACGCCATCTTCCAGTGCCGACCAGTAGGCCTCCAGTTCGAGCACCTCGCGCGCGATCACCGTCGCATCTTGCGCTTCGGCCGCCTCGATCCCCTCCGTGGCATGCAGGGCCATGGTTCGAACCTGGTCGCTGAGCCCGTTGTCTTGCGCCTGCACAGCCGCCCGCGGCAGGAGCACCAGGGTCAAGGTCAAAAATAGTGCAATCGTTGTTCGTCGTAGCATGATGAATGAAACCACTCCTCGTACCGTTCACTTGCGCCCATCACGTCTTCCGGGCAACGTGGTAACGGTACCGCAGGCAACCGCAGATTTCAACCGTCAATTTGGGCGATTGGGCGCGGAAAGCTATACGCCACCGATGAAGGAAATCGGCAAGCGGGGCAAACGAACCGGCTAAGTGGGGTTAATTGGCTGTCAGAGATTAGCCGGCATGCGCTGCTTTGCTCTGAACCTGGAAGCGATAGCCATACCCACGGTCGTTGTGGATGTAGTGGGGATTGTTGGGGTCGGGCTCGATCTTTTTGCGCAGGTGCCAGACATAGCGCCGCACGTAGCCGATGTCGTCCATGTATTGCTCGCCCCAGGTCTGGCGGATCAACTCTTCCTGGGTGACGACGCGGCCCGCATTTCGAATGAGGACTTCCAGCAATTTGAACTCGGTGGGCGTCAGGTGAATCGTCTCGCTGCCGCGCCACACGCGCTTGTCGGTCATGTCGACCGTCAGGTCGCCAAACGTCAGCACCGTCTGGGCGGCAGCCGTGGCACTGTTGGCGCGGTTGAGCACCGCCATGATGCGTGCCGCCAGCTCGGCAAAGGAGAACGGTTTGGCGACATAGTCGTCGGCGCCAAACTCGAAGCCGCGCAGGACATCTTCTTCCTCGTTGTGTGCCGTGATCATGATGACGGGCACCGAAGACAATTCGCGAATGCGTTTCAGCACAAACCAGCCGCTGCGTTCCGGCATCGAGACATCAAGTACGACCAGATTGGGCTCGTCGGCAAAGAACTGCTTCAGCCCGTCGGCGCCATTGTTGGCGACGCTGAGATTGTAGCCGCGCTCGCTCAGATAGCCGCCCAGCAACTCCGTTAACTTCTTGTCGTCGTCGATCAGCAGCAGGTCAATCATCGATGGGTTCCTCCTCGGCGACCGGCAGGCTGACGGTGAAGCGCGTGCCAGGATGCTCCGGGTCGGCGTGAACCGGTGATGTGACGGTCAGGCGCCCGCCTTGTTCTTCGACCAGCGCGCGGGCAAAGTAGAGCCCAAGTCCCCAACCGGCCGGTGTACCGGCATCGTCTGTGACCTGCCGGGCAAACCGATCGAATATCTGTGCCTGCTGTTCCAACGGGATGCCCGGGCCATAGTCTGTAATTTCAATCTGCATAATTTCGGCGTGATGTCCGGTACGGCGCACCGCAATCGCCACGGGCGTTGTGGACGGCGTGTATTTGGCTGCGTTGGAGAGGAGGTTCTTGATGACTTCCTCGAGATAGAGTTCATCTGCCCATGCCGGGGGCAATTGCGGTTCCACATTCCACTGCACGCTGCGTCCTTCCAGGCGCAGCGTCACGTCGGCCACGTGCTGGAGCATGGGCTTGAGTGACACAGGCCCCAGGCTGAAGGTGAGTTTCCCTGCCTCCAGCCGCGAGAGGTCGAGGATTGTCTGCACGAAATGGTTCAGGCGCTGTGTCTCGGTGGACATCACCTCGATGACGCGCTGAGCGCGGGGCGGCAACTCGCACTCGGAGCGTAAGGTCATCTCCAGGGCGCCATTCAGTGTCGTCAGCGGCGCGCGCAATTCGTGGCTGACCAGTGCCACGAAATCGGATTTCAACTGGTCGAGTCTCTGCAACTCTGCGTTGGCCCCCGCCAGTTCCTGGTTGACCTTGGCAAGGTCGAGATTGCGCGCCGCTAGTGCCTCGGTGCGGTCGGCCACCTGCTGCTCCAGGCTATGGTTCAGTTGCACGGCCCTCAGGTTGGCGGCATTGAGTTTGCGCAGCAAGACGCCGATGTACGAAAGCCAGGCAAAGACCATGATCGGCCCCATCAGGCCAAAAAAGAGGAGTTCGCCGGCAAACTGGATGTCGATGGTCAGGATGCCCCAGTGCTCGTAGAGTTCAAACCCGGTGGAAACAATCACGAGCAGGATGGGCAGCACGAAACGCAGGATATTCACCTGGTGCAGATAGCGCTCACCGCTGAGACTGGCGAGCCGTGCAACTGGCTTCTCACCGGTCTGCTGCCGGAGGGATCGGGGAAAGGGGACTGTCGCCATATTCTTGGTCATCAATGTCATGTCCGCGGAACTGAATCGACACCGGAAAGTCGCTGGTGCCCTCCTGGGTCCGTGGCAACTGGCCATGTGTGACTCTCTGTCTTGTACGCTGTAGTGCGCATGCAGTATAGCAGGGCCTACCCTGACGGTTGCTTACAATCGGATAACATTTTGACACACTCGCGACACTATGCCAACACAACTTTGACCCAATTCTGCCTTCATTCAATGGTACGCTTGCCCTGCCGCAAACCGGCTCATGCAAATGTCGTACTCGAAGGAGGAAGAATGAGAGACACCACGAAGAGGGCCAGTGCCCACCGCCGGCCTCGTCTCCGGCAGACTCTGGCGACGGTTGTTCAGCTATGCATCGTCTTCATGATGATTCTGTCACCGCTTGCCAGCTTACAGCCCGCACCCGTGCAGGCTGCGCCGGCCGCGCAGGCGCCGACGAATACCTTCTCTCTGCGCGTGGTCAGCGCTCGTACGGAGCCCAACGCTCCCGGCGGGCCGGTCACGGCCGGTGATGTGATCACGGAGTTCCAGTACCTGATCAATGAAGACAACACAGGCGACCCGCTGCAACTGCGCGAGGATGGCTGTACGCCCGCCGATGCGAACTACCCGGTCAACTGCAACTGGCCGTCGTTGCGCGAGGTGCCGGGCGCCGCCCCGATCATGACGCAGGGCGACCAGAGTGACTTCGCCAACGGCGGCTTCGACTTGCCCGACGGTCGCTATCTGGTCTCGGTCATGGCCGACGGCTACAAGATCGGCGGCGCGCACTTCACCGTCCCGCTGACCGGGCCGGTGACGGTGGAACTGCACCCGCACCCGCTGCCTTCGGCGACCATGCGCATCAAGGTCTTCGAGGATATCTCGCCGGTCAACGGCCAGATGGACGCGCCGGCCGAAGGCGGGCTGGCCGGTTTCCGTGTCACCATCAACGACACGCTAGGCCAGGTTTCCGTCGACGTCTTCGGCAACCCGCTCTGCACGACCTACGACGCCAACATGGAGCCGACCGGCCAGACCGACTGTCTGTACAGCGACGCCAACGGCGACATTGTCGTCCCCAACCTGGGGCCGCTGCGCTATGACGTGTTGGTCACGCCGCCCGACGGCTCCGACTGGGTCGAGACGACCACGTTGGAAGGCTCGCCCAGTTGGGATACGTGGCTGCAAGAAGGCGGCACCGGCCTGGACAACGAGTTTGTCGTCGCCGGCGAGCCTTTCCCCTGGACCATCTTTGGCTTTACGCGGCCGATGGATGGGTTGAACGATGCTGGTGTCACCGGTGGCGTGCGCGGTACGCTGGTCGGCGCATCCGTCTACCTGCCCCAACAGGGCGGCCTGCCCTATGTAGGTGACATCTGGAACGGCTTCAGCGGCTCCAAGATGACGGGCGCCATCGACAACGGCTGGGTGGCCCTCTCTGACCTGCAGAACGGCGACACCGCGATCTACGTCGCGCCGGCCAATCCTGACGGCACCTATGAAATCAACAACGTGCCCAATGGCAACTACCTCTTCACGTGGTGGGATGCCAACCTGCACACGATCTTGGACTGGATTCAGGTGACGGTGGCCGACGGGCAGATGACCGATATGGGTACTCCGTTCCTCACCGGCTGGTTCACCAAGTACGAAGGTTACGTCTTCGAGGACACCAACGCCAATGGCAAGATGGACCCGGGCGAACGCGGACTGTCCAACTACCTGGTCGTCTACCGCGACCGTGACAACACTGAAATCGACCGCATGTCCATCGCTTCCACGACCGACCCGACGGGCTACTACGTGCTCGAAAAAGCCTATCCCATGAGCTCGTGGATGATCCTGGAAGCCTACAATGACCGCTACTACACCACCGGTATCACCTACCAGGTGGAGAACCAGCCCGAGCCGACCACGGTGTTGGGCAACGGCGTGGATGTGGGCGTGCTGCCCATCCTCGGCCAGGCGGCGCGCGTCGACTGGGGCGTCAAGCCCTACGATGCGACCGGCGCCCGCGGCGGCCCGCGCAACGGCGGTATCGTCGGCACGGTGAGCTACGACACCACCCGCAACGAACTCAACCCGCGCTACGCGGCCGTGGAGCCGTGGCAGCCGGGTATCCCGGGTGTGACCGTCAACCTGTACGTGCCGGTCCCATGCGGCACAAATGCCGGGGTTGCCTGTGATGCCCGCAACCAGTACGAACTGGCTGCGGACGGCTCCTATGCGCAGGGCACGCTGATCAACACTACCGAGACCGAGCGCTGGGAACAGCCCATTGAGTGCGTGGCGCGCGATGCCAATGGCGTTCCGCTGCCCTGGGGCAATGGCAACCAGGCCGTGCTGCCGACCGATGGCAGCGGCAACCAGGCGATCGCCGGCCGGCGCTGTATCGAGGCGCCGCTCATGGGGACGCAAGTGCAGGGCGGCTTTGCCACGCTTGACGGCAACTACGGCTTTACCGAAGGCTGCTTTGGCGCCGGCATCGACCCGCTGACGGGGCTGTGTAATGACACCGGCGAAGCACCGGCGACGCCGCTGCCGGCCGGTGACTACCTGGTGCAGGTTGATGTGCCGAACGACACGATCTTCGGCCGCCCGCTCTACCAGGTGACGCGAGAAGAGGACATCAACGTCTTCAACGGCGACCAGTTCGTGCCGCAGGTGCCGCCGCCCGCATGCGCCGGTGCGCTGCACACGGTGGACGTCGCCGGCTTCGGTACGGACGGCCCGAACGCCGTGCTCAACCCGAGCTTTGTGGACGCCGGCGGCTCCATCTACGAAGGCCAGGTCAAGCCGCTGTGCGATATGAAACTGGTCACGCTCAATAACGGCAAGTCCATTGCGCCGACCTTCAATTTCTTCACCGATGTGCCCATTCCCGGCAAGTGGAAAGGCTACATCATCGACGACCTGACGGTCTCGACCGACCCGACCTCCATCAACTTCGGTGAGAAGGCCGGCATCGAGAACATGCCCATCGGCGTCTACGACTTCACTAACAACCTGGTGACGACGATCACCTCTGACCCGAACGGCGTGTATGAAGTCCTGCTGCCGTCGACCTACTCGATCAACTGCCCGACGCCGGCCGGCGTCTGCCCCGGCATGTACTACATCCTGGGCAACGACCCAGGCCAGCCGGGCCAGTTGAACCCGAACTACAACCCGCAGTTCCGCACCATCGGCGCCACCTTTGAGATCTATCCGGGCGTCATGGTGCCGTCCGACCTGGCGCCGACACAGATCGTGCCGGGCGTACTGGCCGGCGGCACGCAATACTCGACGCCGCCCCAGTGCTTCCTGGACGCAGAGACGCCACAACTCTTCGCCGTCTCGCGCCCCTACGTGCGCCTGAACTCGAACGCCGACAATCGCCAGTTCACCATCGAGGGGCAGGGCTTTGGCGCAACGCAGGGCCAGGTGCTGCTCGACGGCGGCCTGCCGCTGCAAGTCACCAGTTGGACGGACCGCGTGATTGGTGTCACCGTACCGGCCACCGTGCCGACCGGCGTGCACCAGCTCGGCATCCGCACGGCGGCGGGCAACGGCACGATCAACGGCCTGAGCTTCCACGTCATCGGCAGCGGCTACAACGCGCTGGTCTATGAAGTGGGTCCGGGGCGCACGTACGCCACGGTGCAGGCCGGCATCAATGCCGCCGCCAATGCCAGCGGCAACCGGCCGCGCGTTGTGGTCGTCTACCCTGACACGCCGGCGCTGTGGAATCCGAACGGCACTTACTTCGAGAATGTGATCATCTACTCGCCGCTCACACTGCAAGGCATCGGCCCGGGTGGCGTGCGCGCCGACGCTTCGTCCGTCTCCGGCACGGTGCTGGACGGCCGCGGCGTCGCCGGCGACACGGAATATGCGACCACGTGGCGCAACTTCGTCCAGAGCCTGACCTGGGACGGCAACCAGGCCATGTACGAGGGTGCGGTGGTCTACGTGCTGGCCGAGAGCAACGAAATGACGGCCAGCCGCTACGTGACCATCGACGGCATGAAGATCCAGGGCGGCGACCAGCAGGGCTTCCCCAATAACCTGCAGCCGGCCGACCCGACACAGCAGGAGTTCGCGGCCGTACAGGGCGGCGGCATCTTTGCCAACGCCTACGCCCGCAACATGCGCATCACGAACAACATCCTGCAGAGCAATGGCGGCGCCTATGCCGGCGCCATTCGCCTGGGCACGCCGCACCTGCCGGGCGCGCTGAACGACAATCAGAACGACAACGTGACGATTGAGTTCAACCGCATCCTGGCCAACGGCGGCACCAACCTGGCCGGCGCCATCGGCGTCTTCTCGGGTGCGGATAACTACGAGATCGCGTACAACGACATCTGCGGCAACTTCTCGGCGGAATACGGCGGCGGCATCAGCCACTACGGCATGAGCCCGGGCGGCCGCATCCACCACAACCGCGTCTACTTCAACCGTTCCTACGACGAAGCGGGTGGCATCATGATCGCCGGCGAGTTGCAGGCCGATCCGGCCATGCTGACGCCGGGCGCCGGGGCGGTTGACGTTCACGACAACCTGATCCAGGCCAACATGGGCAACGACGATGGCGGTGGTCTGCGCTTCCTCATGGCAGGCAACTTCCCGTACAACGTCTACAACAACGTCGTCGTCAACAATATCTCGACCCATGAAGGCGGCGGTGTCTCGCTGAACGACGCACCCGACGTGCGCTTCTACAACAACACCGTCATGAATAACATCACGACGGCGACGGCCATGACGAGCAATGGTCAGGCGGCTCCGGCCGGCTTGTCCACGGCCCGCAACAGCGCGCTGCTCCAGGCCACGCTGCCGGCCACCGCGCCCATCTTCAGCAACCCGGTGCTCTTCAACAACATCTTCTGGGGCAACCGTGCCGGCGCCTTCACTGGCGGAGCGGTTGCGGGCATCGGCCTGCCGGGCGATCCCTACCCGATCAACTACTGGGATCTCGGCGTGGCCGATGGCACCGGCATTCTGGCGCCGACCAACACGCTCATGCAGGTGACGACAGGCACGACTACTAACCCCAGCAACGTCGTGGGCACGGCACCGGTCGTCGTGGAGGAGTTCGAAACGTCGGTCAATGTGGCGCCGTGGCGTGGCAACCCGCGCTTCGTCGACATCATGATCGTGACGCCGGCCACCCTGCCCAACCTGCTGGGCGACTATCACCTGGCGCAAAGCTCACCGGCCGTGGACGCCGGCGCGGAGAGCCGCGGTGCGATCCAGGCGCCGGGCGTCGACATCGACGGCGACCTGCGTCCGGCAGGCAGCGGCTACGACATGGGCGCCGATGAAGTCGATGTGACGGGCAACGCCTTCCCGGTGACGGGCATGCTGGACACCTTCAACCGGCCGAACAGCAACAATCTCGGCGCTAACTGGGGCGGGCAGACGAGCCGCTTCGCCATCGCCGGCAATGCCTTGCAGGTTACGGCAGCCAACCTTTCGACCGTGCACTGGAGCGCCCAGAGCTTCGGCCCGAACCAGGAGGCCTTCTTCACCTTCACCGACATTGCAGCGAATGCACAAGAAGTCGGCCTGTTGCTCAAGCTCAATGGGAACAACGCGGCGTCAACCAATATGTCGACGATCAACGTCAACTACGATCGGCGCCCCGGCCAGGGCAACGTCCAGATCTGGACGCACCAGGGTAGTCAGGGCTGGCGCCTGCGGGCCGTCTTCCCTGGTGTTGTCTTCAACGTCGGCGACCAACTGGGCGCACGCACGTTGGCGGACGGCACAGTCAACATCTACCGCAACGGCGTTCTGCTGGGGACTGCCAATGCGACCGGTGGCCAGAATCCGCTGTGGCCGACGAGCCTGGCGGCCGGCGGTGGACGCATCGGCATCTACATCGTCTCGCCTGCCAACAGTGCCCGGATGGACAACTTCGGCGGCGGCGATGTGCCACCGGTCTTCGTCCAGGTTGCGGCCGAGGAGAGCAACCTGATCCAGCCGGTGCTGCCGGACACCTACGAGGTGAACCCGCTGCGGCTGATGTACGAAGACAACTCGATCTACTTGCCGGCGATTACGGCGCCCTGACAACGGTGAGCGCTTCCTCCGGTCTGGTTGCCGAAACGGCGCCAGGCCGGGGGGAGCCCCCTGAGCTACTGAACCGGTTGTTCGCACTTCAGGAGAACGAACATGCGAAAGACATTCTCACGACGAGACCTCATCAAGATAGCCGGCGGCACCGTTGCGGCCGCGGCCGGGGCAAGCTTGCTGCCGCGCTACCTGGGCAAGGGCTGGCTCTCGCCCCTCGCCACCAACAGCGCCGGCGCGCAGGAAATCGCCCCTGACCTCTACTTCGCCGCCACCGATGGCTGGATCGGGCTGCCGCCCTCGCCGGCGCTGCCGCCCTACCATCCTGACGACCTGGCGCCTGCACCATTCACGACCTATATCTTCGGCTTCCGCAACGTGACGGGGCTGACCGTTGACCAGGTCCGCTATCAGAAGATGCGTGCGCAGCATTCGGCGCCGCTCTTCTGGGCAGACGAAGGGGCGACGCTCCGTCTCCAGCTCACGAACCTGGGCTTGCAGATGCGCCCGGACCTGGTCGATGCCCACACGCTGCACTGGCACGGCTTCCGCCATGTGATCCCGTTCTTCGACGGCGAGCCCATGGGGTCGGTCTCTGTGCCCATCGACCGCAACTTCACCTACGTCTTCCGGCCGCGCGACCCCGGCACCTACATGTACCACTGCCATGTGGAAGACATCGAGCACGTGCACATGGGCATGACCGGCATGGTCTTCGTGCGCCCGGCGCAGAACGGCCAGGGCTTCTACCAGAGCGGCCGCTACGCCTACAACGACGGCGACGGCTCCACCGGCTACGACCGCGAGTTCTCCATGCTGCTGACCGAGGTCTGGTCCGAGGCGCACTGGGACGACTCGCACATCCAGTTGCCGGAATGGACCGACTACCGCGTCGACTTCGGCTTGATCAACGGCCGCGCCTATCCCGACACGTTGGCGCCGAGTGGCTCCGTGGATCCCTTCAACCCGGTGCGCGATGCCAACGGCGACCTGATCCCGACGCCCGGCTACGAGCACCTGCAATACCAGCCCATCTCGTCGCTGGTGACCTGCAACGAAGGCGAGCGCGTGCTCTTGCGCTTTGCCAACCTTGGCTTCACCGAAGGGGCAATGACGACGGCGGGGCTGAAGATGCGTATTGTTGGTCGCGACGCCACACTCATGCGCGGGATTACGGATGTGGACACGTCCTATCTGACCAACACCATCTCGCTGGGCGCCGGTGAAAGCGCCGATGCCATCTTCACGGCGCCGGCCTATCGCGGCGGCAGCAATGGCCAGCCCTATGACACCTATCTGCTCTACAACCGGGCCACGACCCATGGCAGCAATGCCGGGACGGCCGGCTACGGCGGGCAGATGACCGAAATTCGCGTCTACCCGACCGGCACGCTGCCTGTGCAGACCGTGCCCAACACCTAGGTCGCGTGAGAAGGATGACAAGGAGCTATCAAATGCCTACTTCTATGCTCAAATGGGTGCGGTGGGGGCTGGCGCTGGTCCTGGTGCTGGCGCTGCTGACCGCAGCATCGGCGACGGATATCCAGCGGGCAACCGCCCAGGCCGTGCCGACCGACGGCATCGTCTGCACGACCAATGCCAACAACACCTTTACCCTGACCACGTCGACCGGCTACATCGGCATGTCCGACGACAACACGGTCTTCATGTGGGGCTATGCGCTGAGCGGCCAGCCGTTCCAGCACCCCAGCCCGGTGCTCTGTGTCAACCAGGGCGCCACCGTCACGGTGATCCTGCAGAACACGCTGGCGGAGGATGTGTCGATCATCTTCCCCGGCCAGGAGAATGTGCTGGCCAATGGCGCGCCCGCCGTGCCGCAGTTCGACGGCGGCGGTAATCTGACGTCGTTGACCAACGTGGCGCCGGCCAATGGCGGCACGGTCACCTATAGCTTCGTGGCCAACCGCCCTGGTACGTTCATCTACCAGAGCGGCACGGACTCGGAGCGCCAGGTGCGCATGGGGCTCTTCGGCGCCCTGCTCGTGCGGCCGACTCGCGACGACCCGACCAACAACGTGCGCTACGCCTATGCCGAGGGCGACAACGCCTACAAGGCCAGCACCGAGTTCATGATCATGATGTCCGAGGTCGACCCCATGCTCAACCAAGCGGTGGAGCGCGGCCAGAGCTTCGACATGACGCAGTATCAGCCGCGCTACTGGCTGGTCAACGGACGCGGCTACCCGGACACGATTGCGCCAAATTACGCACCCTGGCTGCCTTCGCAACCCTATGGCGCCCTGGCGCGCATCAACCCGTACGACCCGAACCCGGAACTGCCAAATAATGGTGGCCCGAACCCGGCCTATAACCCGCTGCCGGCCATGGTGCGCTATCTCAACGTCGGCAGCATCGACTTTCCCTTCCACCCGCACGGCAACAACGGCCGCGTGGTGGGGCGTGACGGCTTCCCGCTGCTCGATGCGGAAGGCCGCGACACTTCCTTCGAGAAGTTCAGCGTCAACGTCGGGCCGGGCCAGACCTGGGATGTGACCTTCTTCTGGCAGGACAACGAGGACTACGATCCGGA
>JACKBA010000013.1 GCA_020634815.1 Caldilineaceae bacterium
TTTGGCGTCAAGATGCACCGCCAGGGCTACAACATCTTTGCGCTAGGCCCGGCCGGGCTCGGCAAGCACACGCTCGTCCGCCGCACCGTGGAGGAGCGTGCCGCCCAGGAGCCGTCGCCGCCCGACTGGTGTTACGTCAACAACTTCGACCAGCCCTACCGGCCCAGCGTACTCAAGCTGCCGACCGGCAAGGGCCGCGACTTCAAGCGCGACATGGAGCACCTGGTCGAGGACATGCAGACCGCGCTTTCGGCGGCTTTTGAGAGCGAGGAATACCAGTCGCGCCGTCGCGCCTTGGACAGCGAATTCCAGGATCAGCAGCAAGCCACCCTCGTCGATTTGCAGGAAGATGCCCGCCGGCGCAACCTCGCCCTGCTGCGCACGCCGAGCGGGCTTGCCTTTGCCCCGCTCAAGGATGGCGAAGTCCTCCCTCCCGACGAGTACGAAAAGCTGCCCGAGGAAGAGCAGCAGCGCATCCAGGCCGACGTCGAGGTCATGCAGGAGGAGCTGCAGAAGGTGCTCTCCAAGGCGCCGCGCTGGGAACGCGAGATGCGCAACCGCCTGCGCGAGTTGAACCGCGAGGTCGCCGCCGTCGTCCTCAACGACCTCATCGAGGAGATGTCCGGCAAGTACGGCGATACGCCCGGCATCGTTGCCTACCTGGACGCCGTGCGCCGTGACGTCAACGACCACCTGGGCGACTTCCTGGCCGCCGGCGAAAAGAAGCATCAGGCCGCCGACGGTGACAGCCCCATCGCCTTTGTCGATTCCGTTTCACCGTTACGCCGCTACCAGGTCAACCTGCTCGTCGACTCGGCCGATGTCGAAGGCGCGCCCGTCATCTACGAGAGCAACCCGACCTATACCAATCTCACCGGCCGCGTCGAGCAGATGGCGCAGATGGGCGCGCTCGTCACCGACTTCATGCTCATCAAGCCCGGCACCCTCCACCGCGCCAACGGCGGCTACCTGATCCTCGACGCGCTCAAGGTGCTGATAAACGCCTACGCCTGGGAAGGGCTCAAACGCTCGCTGGAGTTCGGCGAACTGCGCATCGAGTCGGCGTTGCAGATGCTCAGCCTGGCCAGCACCGTGTCGCTGGAGCCCGAACCCGTGCCGCTGGACGTCAAGGTCGTGCTGCTCGGCGACCGCATGCTCTACTACCTGCTCTCACAGGCCGACCCCGATTTCAACGAGCTCTTCAAGGTGACGGCCGACTTTGCCGACGAAGTGGAGCGCACGCCGGAAACGCAGCAGTCATACGCCGGCCTGATCGCCACCATCGTGCGCAACGAGTCGCTGCGCAACCTGGATCGCCGTGCCGTGGGCGCCGTGCTCGACCACGCCGCACGCCTGGTCAGCGACAGCGAGCGGCTCACCGCCCAGCTCCAGGCCATCGTCGACCTGCTGCAAGAGGCCAACTTCTGGGCAGATGAAGCCGGCTCCGACCTGATCACCGCCGAGCACGTGCGCCAGGCCATCGACGCGCAGATCTTCCGCCTCGACCGCGTCGCCCAGCTTATGCAGGATGAAGTGCTGCGCAAGACCATCCTCATCGAGACCGATGGCGCCGTCGTCGGCCAGATCAACGGGCTGTCGGTGCTCCAGATCGGTAACTACGCGTTCGGCCAGCCCTCGCGCATCACCGCATCCGTGCGTATGGGGCGCGGCGACGTGGTCAACATCGAGCGTGAAGTCAACATGAGCGGGCCGATTCACTCCAAGGGTGTGCTCATTTTGTCGAGCTTTCTCAACAGCCGCTACGCGCTGAATCAGCCCCTTTCGCTCTCGGCCAGCCTGGTCTTCGAGCAATCCTACGGCGGCGTCGAAGGTGACAGCGCGTCATCGACCGAACTCTACGCTCTGCTCTCCGCCATCGGGCAGGTGCCCATCAAGCAGTCGCTGGCCGTCACCGGTTCGGTCGACCAGCAGGGCCGCGTGCAGGCTATCGGCGGCGTCAACGAGAAGATCGAGGGCTTCTTCGACCTGTGTACGGCGCGCGGGCTGACGGGCGAGCAGGGCGTGCTGATCCCGGCCACCAACGTCAAGAACCTCATGCTGCGTAGCGACGTTGTCGAGGCGGTGAAGGCCGGACAGTTCCATATCTACCCCATCGCCCATGTCGACGAAGGCATCGAGCTTCTCACCGGTCTGCCTGCGGGCGAGCCGGACAAGCGCGGCCGCTACCCCAAGGGCACCATCAACCGCGCCGTGACGGACCGGCTGGCCGCCTTTGGACGCCGCCGCCGCGCACTCGAACGCAGGGATCGCAAGCCGTCCCCAAATGACGCTGACGCCAAGATCGCCAGCAAGCCGGAGTAGCCGTCGTCGCTTGATTGTGTTTTCGGATCCGGAGTACTGCTATGACCGAGGCAGAGCAAAGCCAGCCCCTCGCCACCGACCATATCCTTGTCGCGCTCGACACGTCGCCGAACAGCACGGCCGCGTTGATGGCCGCCGCCGAGCTGGCCGCCGCCCTGCACATGGAGCTGCGCGGCCTCTTCGTGGAGGATATCAACCTGCTCCATCTGTGCGGGCTACCCTTCGGCCTGGAGATCGGCTCGTTCACCGCCAAGCCGCGCCGCCTGGAGCAGGCGCAGATGGAGCGTGACTTTCGCATCCAGGCCACGGTGCTGCGCAAGACCATGGCCGATATTGCCGGGCAGCGGCGCGTCTCGTGGTCGTTCAAGGTCGTGCGGGGCGTGGTCACGCAGGAGGTGCTCAACGCCGGGTCGTCGGCGCACATGGTCAGCCTGGGGCGCATCGGGCGCACGCCGGGCAAGAAGATCGGCTCGACCGCGCAGGCGCTGGTGCGCAATACTCGCCGGCCCGTCATCGTGCAGATGCGCAAGCCGCTGGAAGGGCCGTTTCTTGCCGCCTACACCGGCGACGAGTCCTCCGAGAACACCCTGCGCCTGGCCATGCAACTTGCCAGTTCCCGCAACAGCCGGCTCGATGTGATGCTGCTCAACCAGAGCGAAGAGAAACGCGCGGAGATTGCGCAGCAGTTGGCCGAGCAAGCCATCGAGTCGAATGTCTACGCCGCACGCAGCAGCAGCGCGCTCATCGGCATCTTCGGCCAGTTCACTTTGGGCACCGTGTTGCTACCCGCCACAGCGGCGGAGTGGCTCGACGAGATGGAGACAAACGTAATCGTCGTACCCTAACGCGGCAAGGTCAATCTACTCGACCGTCACCTGGCCGATGCGTACCTGCCCGTCACCGGAAGGCAGCCCCGCCGCATCGGTCACCGGCAGGCGCAGCGCCCCGCCGCTGTTGCTCTCATACAGGCCAACCCAGACATCGTACACGCCTGCCTCCAGCGCAGCGGGCAGTGCCAGTTCGAAGCGGCTGTGGATACGGTCGCCGTCCCGCCACGCGCTCGTCGGGAAGCGATCACCGGCCGGCGCTTGATCAAAGCCCGCCACCTGCTCTCCGCCTGCGCTGCGCAGATGGACGAACGCCGTGAAGTCGGTCGCCGGTGTCCCCACCGCCTCCCACAACAGGTCGACCGCCAGTGCACCGTCGTCGCCGCCGCTCCACGTCGCGGGAACCGCCGTCGCCGCCAGACGAATCACGCCGCCGAACTCGCTGCCGGCCGGCGCCAGCCCCAGCGCAGCCGCATCCGGCGCCGTACCCGATTCCACCACCACGCGGCCGGCAATCGGCGTAATCGAGGCGCCATCGGCAGTGTAGGCGGGCAGCGGCAGTCTGGTCGTCTCCGCCGTCGCCGGATCGACCAGGCCGACATAGAGCCGCGCGGCCAGCGGCGACCACGCATCAACCGCGCCGGTCACGCGCAGAAGATACGGGTCGGCGTAGATCGCGCCGGGCTGCCAGAAGGTCGTGGGATTGCGCCCCCAGCCGGGATGAGTGGTGAGATTCGCAATTTCCGCACCATTCTCGCCCAGCAACTGCAAGAACAATTGATAGTCGTGCGTCAGCGACGCCGGCGCCTGCCAAAAGAGCGTGACCGGCACGGCCTCGCCCGGCCGCACGCGCTCGGCACCAACCTTCGCCGCCAGCAGCCGGATCGTCTCTGCGTCGCCGTAAGTGATCGCTACCGGCTGGGCGTCCGGCGGCACGGTGGCCACTGGCGTCGATGCGTAGTAGCTGCGCGGCAGCAGCCAGCCCAGCGCATAGATCGACATCGCCACGAGCAAGCCCAGCAGCGCGCTCCACACGAGCGCCCGCCCGGTCGCCGGCAGCCAGCGCAGCCAGAAATCGATGCCGGCCACAAGCAGAACAGCGAAGGCCGCAATGGCCGGGAAGAGCAGGCGCCCCTGGCTGCCCGTAGCCTGCACCGTCCAGTAGAGCAGCAGCAGCGCCATCATCGCCAGCCACAGCCAGAGCATGAGCAGCACGTACAGGCTGCTGTCGTCGCCGTCCGTGCCCCTGCCGCGCGTGCGCCAGCGCCGTAGCGTGTGCAGCAGCGCGCCGGCCAGCCCCACGACGGTCACGGCATCCATCAGGCGATAGAACCAGCCCGGCAGCAGAATGTTGAACCAGCCGAAGAGTCCCCACGACGAGAAGCGCAGCCCGTCGAACTCCGGCAGGAACGCGGCAAGCGTCAGTTCGGACTGGCGGCGGCCATTGATCTCCATGAGGTGGCCGAGGCCGCTCCAGTCGCCATAGAGTGCGATGTTGCGCCAGAACCACCAGCCGGCGATCGCCAGCGCGGGCACGCCGGCAAAGAGCGCCGCCTCGACCAGCACCATCCACCGCCGCCGTCGCCACGCCAGGAAGAGCACGACGAGACCACTCAGCGGCACAAGACCGAGCCCCTGCAACTTGCTCAGCGCCGCAGCGCCCAGCGCCACGCCCAACACCGCCCACTCCCACCAGCGCACCGGCGCATCGACCGGCTTGACCAGCAGGCGCGCCAGCCAGAAAAGGGTGAAGGTGCTGGCGGCAATGACGGCGTTGTCGTTGCTGAAGGACGCGCTGAGGAAGAGAAACTGCGGGATGGCGGCGACGAACGCCATGGCCAGCAGCGGCAACACCGCCCGCGCCGGGAAGGCCAGCACCGCCAGCCGCCACGTCGACCAGAGCGTCAGCGCACCGAGCAGCAGCGACAGCCAGCGTCCCACATGCAGCGCAAGATTGGCGCCTTGCAGCGGCTGCCAGCGCCCCGAATAGAGCATGAAGTTCTTGTTGCCCGGATAGAGCGGATCGCCGATGTTGGCGCGCGGGTTGCGCACCGCCATCGCCTCGAAGTCCGTCTGGTCGATGGCGGCGGTGAGCCATCCGGCCGCCAGGTAGTAGAGCGGCGCCTGGCTGCCCTCCTGCGCCCACGGCCCCTGGTTCGCAGGATCCTGCACGGGCAGCCCGTTGCCCTGGGCGATGTGGCGCGCAAAGCCGTAGTGAAATGGCTCGTCCGGCGTCTCGAAGGGGGGCACGACCAGGCTGTAGGCGATGCCGACGCCCAGGAAAAGGGCCAGGATCAGCCAGGCCCAGCGCCGCCCGGCCTGCACGGCGGTGCGTTCGTTCACAGCCCCGCTCATGGCGCCTCCGCGGGGAAGATGGCCGTCATCCCGTCACCGTCGATCGTCCCGCCCTCCACGCGCGTGACGGGTAGTTTTTCCTGCGTCTCGGCGTCGTAGAGTTGCATCGTGTAGAAGCGGCGAGCGCCATCTGCCGGCGCTTCGGCAAGCGGCGGAAACTCGACGAACTCCATGATCGTCTTGCCGGGATCCCAGTAGAGCGTGGGGATATCGCCTTCGTACGGCTCGCGCTCCACCAGCGCCAGCGTGACGCGTTCGCCGGTTGCGCGCTCTTCCACCAGGCTCCAGATGTAGCGATAGCGGCGCTCCGGCTTGCTGATCACCTGCCAGTAGAGACGCAGTTGCGCGGGCAGATCGGGCGCTACGGCCGTACCGGCATCGAACCCGGCCAGCCGGATCAAATCGCCAAACTCGGCTGTCACGGGTCGCGTGACGCCGGCCGGCAACTGCTCGAAGACCGGGATCTCGGGCAGGTAGAGCTGGGCACGCAGCGAGGAGTGGCTGAAAAACTCGGCGTCGCGCACGCGCAGGAAATTGTCGCGCAGCCAACCCTCCATCGCGCCGTCCAGGTCGAAATAGGGGTGCGTGCCCGACTTGACCACCCACACCCGATCGTATTGCTCCCCCAGTTCCCGGAGCCAGGCGTAGGTCTCGTCAAAGGAGCGGTTGAGCAGCGGCAGCCCGTAGACGGCCAGCGGTGCGCCCTCGGCCATGGCGGCATGGACCGGCGCCATGGGCAGGTAGTACTCGAAGATGCGCCATGACGAAGGCGGGTAGTAGAGCACAGCGTCGCCGGGCATGATGCGCCCCTGCATGTACTCGCCCAGCCGGGTGTAGTCGTCCTTGGCGTAGAGTTCCTGCGTGTGATAGTTGACCGTGCTGTAGCCGATACCTGCGACAAAGACGAGCGCCAGCAGCGTACCGGCCCAAGCTCGCCAGCGATAGAGCTGCGCGATACCTGCACCCGTCAGCAGCAGAAACGGTCCGACCAGCAGGCTCAGGTGGCGGGCGTTCATGTACAGCGGCTGGATGCGGTCGAGCAGCAGCACGATGGCGACCGGCAAGAGCAGGGCGGCCGGCAGGATCCAGCCGCCGCGCGCCCAGGCCGCCTTGGAACGCAGCGACCAGATTGCGCCGGCCAGTGCCGTCAAGCCAAAGAGCAGGTCGAGCGGCCAGACCACGGCCAGATCGACGCTGAGGCCGAGGCTGAAGGCATTGACCAGATCCGGCACCAGGATGCGCAACGAAATCGAGGCGAAATTCTGGCCGCCGCCCTGGCTGAAGATGGTCCACGCCGCGTAGCCACCTACGGCCGCGCCAAAGAGCAACAGACCGGCCGTCAGCAGCAGTCCGGCCACCAGGCGCCGGCGCAAGAAATAGAGTGCCAGGATCAAGCCGTGCAGGGCGATCAGGAAGACGGCGTAGTAGTGGGTAAGCGCGAACGCCGCCTCGATCGCCAGGAAACCGGCCAGGAAGCGAATGTCGAGCCGCTCGCCGTCGGTGGCGCGCACGAGCAGGTAGGTGCTTAGCAGCGCCAGCGCCGCCCATAGCGCGTAGGGTCGCGCCTCCTGCCCATACCATAGCAGAAACGGGCTGATCGCCGCCAGCAGCGTCGCCCACCACGCCGTCGACGGCGCCGCAAGTTCGCGCCGCACCAACCAGCGTCCCCAGGTCCATGTGCTTGCCGCAAAGAGGGCAGCGGCCATGGCCGAAACGTAGCGCAGGACGAAAACGCTATCGCCGGCCAGCCGGATGAGCGCGCCCTGTAGCAGGAAGGAGAAGAACGGGTGCTGGTCGATGGTCGGTACTTCGCTCAGGCCATCGGTGATGACGAGCACGCCGCGCACGAGATCGGGCAAATTCTCCTCGGCGCGTTGCAGGCTCAGGCTCTCATCCCACCACAGGTCCTTGGCATCGAGCAGGATGACGGCATGGGCGAAGGCGAGCAACAGCAGGGCAAGCAGCGCCAGCCGCGGCCACGGTGAAGCGGTGTGCGCGACTGGTGCGCCCTCGATCTGGCTGGATGTGGCGGAACGCTCCGCCGGTACGTTGACTCCCACTGTCGTAGCAGCTTACACTGAACCGCCGCGCGGCGGAAATGATGTCATGGCTGGATGCGCAGGCGCGCCAGTTCCACATCCTGGCCGCGCGCGGTGTCGACCGGCGCGCCGGTGGCGGGGTCGTACAGGCGCAGCGTCAGGCGGTACTCGCCCGGTGCGAGATCGGCCGGCAGCAGGATGCCGCGCTGGTCGCGCGCCGGTTGGCCCACGACCCAGGCATTCGTCGGTGCAAACCAGTTCTGCGGCGTATAGTCGATCACCTGCACGGGCTGGCCCGCGGCATCCTCCAGGCGCAGGCTGAACTTCCACTCCGGCGCCTGCTCGTTGGTTAACCAGTTGGTCGTGATGCGTAGGAGGTCGCCCGGCGCCGGTTCGAGCGTGCTGAGCGCGGCATCGCGCAGCGTCAGCGCCGTCCCAAAGTCGACGTCGAGCTGGATGGTCGTCCCTGTGCCCGTGTCCAGCCCGTAGAGCGTGACGCGGATGCCGTTGTGATAGCTCGGCTCCGTGGCCCATGCCTGCGTCGCCAGCCACACCTGCACGGTCGCCGGCGCGTGAAAATAGAGCAGTTCCCAGGCGCGCCCGGCATCGCCGAGCAGTGCCCGCAACTTGCCGTCGGCATTGGCCAGCGTCTCCTGCTCCAGATCACTCACGGCAATGACCGGCGCCGTGCCGGTGTAGTAGTGCAGAAAGACCTTGCTCGGGTCGGGGCCGTCCACCAGCACCACGTCGCCCGGCGCCAGGTCCGCCATGATCGTCTGCGCCGCGCCGCGGAAATCGGGCTTGTGTAGCGACGTGTCGGTGTAGTGGCGCTGCACGGCGAGCAAGTTGGCGCCCGCCAGGGCGAGGCCAAGCAGCACCACCACGACGCCGTCCCACCGTCCTGGCCGTGAACTCCCCTTACGCCAGAAGCCGGGGTCGAAGATGCCCAGCCCGCCGGCAACCAACAGCAGCAGCGGCGCAGTGACGGCAATGACGTAGCGTTCGTGATAGTCCGGGTTGCGCAGCGCCAGCGCCAGAACGCCGGCCATGGGCAGCGTCACGCCGATTACAAGCAGCAGGCTCGCCGCACGCCGCACACGCCACCAGACAACGATCCCGGCCAACACCAGGAACGCATAGAGCCAGGGCAGCACGCCGTGCCAGGGATCGGGCATGGCGTCGCCCGCCGTGAAGGCCGCCAGGTAGCGCCACGGAATCTCGGCCGGATCGCCGGCCGCACGCCAGCCGCTGAAGCCGAAGATACCCAGCGCGCGCGGCAGCCACGGCACGAAGAGCACCAGCGCCGCCAGCGAAGCCGCCAGCCAGCGCAGGAAGCCGCGGCCGTCGCGCGTGGCGATGCTCCACCCCATGACAAAGATCGCCTGCGCCAGCGGCACGAGCGCACCGTAGAGATGGAGGTAGACGCACCAGGCCGTTGCCACGGCGTAGAGAGTCCCCCACAGCCAGCCATTGCCGCGCCGCACGACCAGGCGCCAGAGTGCCAGCGCCGAGACGAGCGCCGCCGCCAACAGCCAGCTATACATGCGCGCCTCTTGCGCGTACCAGAGTTGGAACGCGTTGGTCGCCATCAACAGCGCTGCAGCGACCCCGACCGGCATCGTCAGCGAGTGGCCGTTCGTGCCTGCGCCCAGATCACGCGCCAGCCGGTAGATCAGCGCGACGGCCAGCACGCTCGCCCACAGCGAAAGGAACCGCAGCGCATAGTCGCTTTCCCCCGCCACGCGCACCCATCCGTTGAGCAGCGCGAAGTAGCCCGGCATGTGCTCCACCGGCATGGCGCCCAGCATCTCGGGCAGCGCCATCTGCGCTCGCTGCAAGCTGATCCCCTCGTCGCTCCATAGGCTCTGGAAATCGAGGCGGTAGGCGCGCAACCCGAAAGCCAGCAGCACGATAGCCAACAGGGCTACGCGCCACAGTGTGGACGCACGCTCCGGAGCGATGTTACCTGTGCTGCTTTGCAGCGCTGCGCTCTCTTCACTCCCGCGCATGAATCTCGATCTCCATCAGTGGCGCCAGGTTGTCGGGCAGTGACGCGCCGTCCGCCCCAAAGACACCAACCCGTTCGCCGCCACGCATCGCGTCATAAAAGCCGGTAACCAGCCGATAGCGGCCGGGCGGCGCATCGGACGCCACGGTGAGCACGACCTGGTCGCCGACCTGTTCGCCGGGCAGCCACGCCCAGGTCGGGTTGAGACCTTGCTGCGGGATGCCGTCTGCCTGCGCCGCCATCCCCTGCGCCGGGTCGTACAAGTGCACGAAACGCGTCAAGTCGGCGTCGGTCGGCGCCAGCACATCATACCGCAGCGTCACCGTGAGCGTATCACCGGCGCTCACCTCGACAGCAGACGTGTGCACCGCCACACCGCTCAAGCGTGCCAGGTCGCCAAAACGCACATCAACGGCTTGGAAGGGCTCGGCCGGTTGGTCGCCGGCAATCTTCAACGGCGGCAGGCGCACGGCGCCGTCGGCGGCTTCGTCCGGGTCCGCCGTCACCGGCAAGCGCTCGACCGAAACGGGATCATACAGCCCCGCCAGCGGCCAGACGACGCGGCTCGTGATCCCCTCGGGCACGCGCAGGCGATACTCATCGCGCACGGTGTTGTTGGGCAGCCACAGGGTCGTCGGCTGAAAATCCGGCCCGGGCACCTGGTCCTGCTGGGCAATGACGGCGCCGTCGCCGTCGACGAGATGTACAAAACCGTGCAGATTCTGCTCGAGCGATTCTTCGGCCTGCCAGTAAAGCATGACCGTCACCTCGTCGCCCGGCGCCAGGCGCGGCAATCCTGCGCCCTGCCCAAGCCACGCGCCGTTGACGGCGTAGTCCGCCCCAATGAGCCGGATCTCGTCGCCAAAACGTGCATCGAGCGCCACGTCAGGCTGGACAGGAACTCTCGCGGCACGGCGTGCGGTCAGGCGGCCGACGGGTACCGGCCGCGTCGCCTGGCTGCCGGCCTCGCCCACCTCGAGTCCCAGCGCAATCCGATAGCGGCCGGCATCAAACGATTCGGGCAGGGTGATCTGCTGGGCGTCGTCCACGATCGTCCCCACCGGCCAATTTGCCGTATCCTGCGCATTGAAGAAGGGACGCCGCACATATTCCTGTACGACGTTGTCCCGTTCGTCGAGCACCTGCCAGCGAAAGCGCAGATCGGATGGCGGCGGCGCGTTGACGTACCAGTATGGGTAGAGCAGGACGGAGCCGGGACCGACCCGCTCCGCCCGGTAGCCGAGAAAGCGCAGCCCGAACGCATCGACGGTCGATTTTGGCATGTGCACGGCTTCCAGCGGCGGCTTTTGCAGCCAGGTGACGAGCGCGCCCGTCAGGATCATGGCGGCCACAAACGACATCCAGCGGAAGCGCCGGTCGACAAAGCTGACAGCCGCCAGCGCGGCCAGCGTGACCAGGCTGATGATCGAACCCAGGCGCGCCAGCGGCGGGTCGCGCCAGAGTTTGTCGATGACATAGGTGCCGGGCGGCAAGTCCACCGTGAGCAGGCCCAGCGCCGTGCTCGGATAAGGACGCAGCGACTGGCCGGTCGAGGTGACGATCCTCCAGCCCGGAAAGTAGAAATCCTGAAAGCGCAGGGTCGCAGTGGCAGGCGTGCTGACGAGCACGGCCAACTCCATCGGGTTCACATGCAAGTTGGCAAGGTAGAGTGAGCCGGCGTCTGTCATCTGCGGCTGCTGCTCCAGAGCGAGATCGCCGGCTGCCCAGCGCGGGCGGAACTCCTCGACCGAACTGGCCGCGTCCGACGTCAACACGCCTTTTGCGACCTCTGCCTGCGCCAGCATGGGTGCGTCGACCCGCACAGTGGCATCAGAGAATGTCTCGATTTCGGCAAGACGCGGGCGCTGCGCGATGACGATCAGGACAATCAACGTGGCGGCGATTAGCCAATTCGCCGGCTGTCGCTTGACGGGTAGCGCCAGGCCGGCCGTCAGCATTGCCAGCGAGAGCGAGGCCACCGAAAGCAGGCGCCACGGAAACTGCACCACCGTCAGCACCTCGTTGCTCTGCCAGATCGGCAGGCTCCACGCGCCGATGAAACCCAGCGCGCCCAGCGCGGAAATTGCAAAGAAAAGCCACTCAGCATCAAAGCGCCGCGCGACAAAAAAGCCGGCGCCGGCCAGGAGCATCTGAAGGAGACCGAGTTGCACCGGCCGCATGAAGTCGTAGCCGTATAAGAAATTAGGGTCGAGAAAGTTGTCCCAATGCCACACGTTATCCGGCAGCCAGCCGAAGCGCGCCGTGGCAAACGCGGCATCGGAGAGAAACTGGCGGTCGAAGAGCATGGGCAGCCAGAAAAAGGCGCTGATCCCCATGGCGGCCAGCAGTGCGCCGAATATCCAGTGCAGGCTCGGCCTCGCATGGCCGTTCGTCCACCAGATCACGGCGACATAGACCGCCAGGTAGGGCACAAACAGCATGAGTGTCAGGCTGTGGGTGAGTGCCAGCCCGCCGAGCGTCAGGGCGACGACCACCACATAACCGGTAGGGCGCGGGCGCGTCAGCACGCGGCGGGCGCTCCACAGCACCCACGGCAACAGCGCCTGGGCCAGTGCCTCCGGCAGCGAGCCGCGGATGTAGACATTGACGAGCAGATAGGGCGCGTACATGTAGGCGACGCCCGCCACCAGCGCCGGCCACGGCGACGCAACGCGCAGCAGATCGCGCGCCAGCAGCATGGCGCCGAACCCTGCCAGCACAATGGCAAAGACAAAGCCGAGCGCATAGGCCCAGTACGGCGTTGCGCCAAAAAAGGTTGGCAACAGCGCGACGAAATACGCGCCGGCCGGGTAGAAATTGAAGACGGGATAACCGTAGCCGAGCTGCATATCCGGCAGCCAGCGCGGGAGGATCACGCCTTCGCTGACGGCTCGCTGCAACGCGCCCAGGCGTAGCAGGTGTGTCGCCCCGTCAAACGAAGCGGTCAGGCCATTGTCGGCAAGCGGCCAAAACGCCGGCACAGCCAGCAGGGGCAGCAAGAGCCAGGGCAGCGGGGTAAAACGTCTTTCACGGTTCACAACTGAGGGATTATATCACCGTCACGGGGAAGCGTGCAGGTCCGCTACGGGCCGGATGCAGTCGCGATTTGCACCGCGTCGGGCAGCGTCACCGGCTCGACCACGCCCAGCCGCACGCCGTCGGCGCCGTAGAGCCCGACGATGACGCGCGCCCAGCCGCTGGTATCCGCCGTCCACGCCACCGCATCCTGCACGACGTCGCCGGCGCGCCAGGTGGAGGTGGGCGATTGACCCTCCTGCGGCTGCTGGTCGACTTGCGCCAGGATGCGGTTCTCGGCGTCCAGCACCTGCACGAACACGGTGTAATCCGAGTGCAGCGTGGTCGTCGTTCCCCAGATCAGCGACACACCGGCCGGCATTCCGTCGTCGCCGGACTGAAGCTGGGCGCCCAGCAGGGTGATGCCGTTGTCGAAGCGGGCAAGCGGCGGCGCGGCAGCCGGCGCGCCCTGCCCCGGCTCGACAATGCGCACCGGCGCCAGCACCAGCCGGTCACCCAGCACCTGGCCGGAAGCATCGATCAGCGGGCGACGCAGGTTCGCATCCTCCGCCGGATAGAAGCCGAGCGATAATGTCGCCAGTTGCGGGATTGCCGTAGCCGGGATCGGGATATCGTAGCGGTCGGCAAAGAGCATGCCGGGCACCCACTGGCGCGTCGGGTGGCGACCGGCCTGGGCGACGCCGTCAAACTGGTAAAGCAGGTCATCGCTTTCGCCGGCAAGGTGGAGAAAGAGCGTGTAGTCCTCTGCAATTGGAGCGTCGGTCGTGAAGTAGAGCGTCACGGGCAATGTCGAGCCGGGGGCGACAGCGGCCCCCGCCGGAAAGTCGACGCCGGCCACGCGCATGCCGCCGTCGAAGCGCGCATCCAGGGCACGTTGCGGCGCCGCCATCGCGCTGGCGGCCGGCGGCAAGGCGAAGGCATTGCGCAGCACCACGAAGCCCGCCGCGGCTGCCGCAATCATCGCAGCCACGAGCAGCCCGTGCGCAAGCGAGCGCCAGCGCGCCGGAAGCCAGCCGGCCCAGCCCACCGCCATGGTCACGCCAAAAGCCGACGCGCCGATGTGGGCCAGTCGCCCCTGTTCGCCATACTCGACGGTCTGCGTCCAGTAGAGGACGCTCAGCGCCACAATCGCCAGCCACGGCAGCAGCGCCAGGTAGACGAGCGAGAGGCCGTCCCGCGCGCGCCGCACAAAGCGCAGCGCCGGCACGAGACCCGCCAGCCCGCCGATCATGAGCCAGCGCGTGGCGTCGAGATACCACGGCGGCGCGATGATGGCGACAAAGACGCCCCAGAACGATGCCACCAGCCACGGTACGTGTGCCAGCGTGCGGGCGAGATCGTACGGTATGGCGCGGCGCATGGTGGGCAGCACAGCCGCCATGCGCTCGAAAGGCACGATCTCGCCGTACAGCCACAGGTTGCGCGCAAACCACCAGCCGGCAATCAGCACGAAGGCGCCCGCCGCCCACAGCGCGCCCGACAGCGCGGCACGCCAACCCTGGCGCCGCCAATATGCCAGCCAGAAGATGCCCATGGGCACGGCGACCAGGAGCGCGCTGTACTTGGTGAGGCCGGCCAGTGCCAGAGCCAGACCCGCCCACAGCCACGCGCGCGGGCTGCTCCCGTTCAGCGCGGCGTGCGCCGCGGTTGCCAGCGCCAGCGCGGCCATGCCCGCCGACCACGCGTCGTTTGTAATGCTGACCGACGTGTACAGGAATTGCGGATTGAGCACGGCGACCGCTACAGCCGCCAATGCCAGCCACTGCCGGCGCGGAAAGAGCGTGCGCGCCAGCCACCACGTGCACAGCAATGTCAGCAGCCCGCCGAGCGCCGAGACGAAGCGTGCAATCCACGCCGGCGCCAGCGCGGCGGGCGAGGCGCCGGGCAGCACCACGCTCTGCCGGTAGCTCAGCGACTTGTCAAAGTAGAGGTTGGTGCTTTCCTGGGCGAGCGAGCGCGCCTCTTCGACCGGCCAGCCCAGCGCGGCCAGCCCGGCCAGCGCGTGGTAGAGCGGCGGCTGCGTGATCAGTTCGTAGGAGTCGGCCACCGTCGCCGGCGTCAATTCCGGCAGGCGGCGCTCGGCCCGATAAAAGGTCGCGGCGGCGTAATGGGCCTGGGCGTCGAAGCCCTCAAAGACCGGCGTGACCAGCGCATAAGCCGCGACGAAGAGCGCATAGACAGCGATGGCCGCGGCCAGCACCCAGCGGTGACGGCTGTCGGGAGCATCGGAGCGCCCGACGTGCTGCGTGTCATTCATGAGACGGGCAGAGGAGCCGGTTGGCTACGGGCAGCATAAGCGTCGAGGTGGCGGCGCGCGATCTCATCCCAGCCAAAGTGCCGGCTGCACTGGCGCGCGTTGTGTTGCAACGTCGCGCGCAACTCCGGCTCCTGGGCAAGGCTGAGCACGGCGCGGGTCATGCCCTCGACGTCGCCGGGCGCCACAAACAGCACCTCGCGGCCGTGCTGGAGTTCGGGCAGGGGCGCCTGTGGCGTGGTCGTGACGATGGCACAGCCGTTGGCCAGCCCGGCCATCAATGTCCCGCGGCGTAGGCTGGCGCCATCCTCGTAGGGCATGAGCAACACGTCGATTGCGTTGAGTTCGGCGGCAACTTCATCGTCGGGCAGGCGGCCCGTCCACTGGATGCGGTCATAGACCTTCAGCTTGCGCGCCAGTGCCTCGACCTCCTCCAAATAGTCGCGATTGGTCTGGTCGCTGGCGCCGAACTGCTCGCCGATCATCAGCAGGCGCGCTGTTGGATTTTGCTGGGACACCTGGTGAAGCGTTTTGACCAGGGCCAGCCCGCCCTTGCTGCGGTTGAGAAAGCCAAAGTAGGCAAGCACGAGATCGCCGTCCGCGTAGCCACGCACTTTACGGCGCGCAGCACGCTCGCGCGGCGAAAGCTCGCGGCCGCGGATGTTACTGCCGATGGGAATGGCGACCGCTGCCCGGCCTTTGCGCTCCAGCTGCAGGCGATCGCCCTCGTTCGTCACCACCACCAGGTCGGCCGTCGTCGCCGGGTGTTCGGTCGTCCACATGCGCAGGCGGCGACCTGCCTTGGGAAAGAGATAGGGCACGAGCAGATCGTGGTAGGTCCAGGCCGTGTGCAGGGCCTGACGGCGCCACCACCAGGGCGCAAAGTTGATCGCCGGATGCATGCCGAAGGCAGCCGTCTGGTACTGTACATGCACCCAATCGGCGTGGAGGTCGGCAGCCAGCCCACGCACGGTGCGCCAGATCGGCCAATCCCAGCGGCGGATGGCCGGCAGGACGCGGATGCCATCGCCAAACTCGGCACAGTCCGGCTGGACGGCGCGCTCCGACGTCAAGACCGTCACCCTGGCGCCCAGGCTGCGCAGGGCATGGCCCAGTTCGCGTGTGTAGTCGCCCACGCCGCCCTGCATGGGCGGATACTCACCGGTCACGAAGAGAATGTGCATGGCTTACTCCTGCAGCGCCTTCTCGAGCGTGTAACCGCGGTAGGCGTGCTCCACAAAGCCGTGCTGGTTTAGCAGGTTCATGGCCGCGGCCTGTTGCATCTGCAAGAAGACGACGACCTGATCCATTCCGCGCTGGGTGGCGTCGTTGAGGATGCGCCGCAAGAGCCAGCGCCCGATATCCTGGTTGCGCCAGCGTGGCTCGACTTCCCAGGCGACAAGGTGAGCAATGGCCTGCATCCCGCCGCCACTCTCGGCAACATGATGGACCAGCCGCGCTTCGGCGATCAGCTCCGTCCGGCGAAAGAAGACCTGGTAGTGCCGGTCGGCCTGCGAGCCACGAAAGACCAGCGTCAGCGCGGTCTGCGGCTGTGACTCCTCGAAGAGTGTGCCATTGACCACGCGGTAGAGACAGTAATAGCGGTCGAGGAAGCGATAGTTGCGACCGGTCAGGAGACGCACGTGGTCGGAGCGATCGCCCGGCAGCATGCCCAGCCCAGCCTGCCAGGCCGGGTAGCCGGTGCTGCTGTGAAATGCCTTGACGTGACCGACGCGCCCGGTGCGCCAGAACCGTTCGACCGCGTCCAGCAGGCCGGCAGCCGCTTCGTCGGCCAGAGGCTGCGCATCCGGCAGCAGCAGCGCCCGCAGCAGCCCCAGCGCCTGGTAGTCGGGCAGCGCCAGGCTGTCGCTGTCCAGCCCGACCGCAACATCAGCAAGACCGATCAGCTCGCCGGCGCGCCACGCCCCCAGACACGACCGCCGCTGCCAGCGCACAGGCAGCAGCGTCGGCGGCGAGTCGTCCAGCAATTGCCGGATCACCTCTTCAGGCGCCATCGACCGGCTGTACGGCGTGTTGGTCGCGCTGTGGTTGAGCAGAGCACAGGCTGCATCCATGTCATCGGGACCCAGCGCGCGCACGGCAATCGCAGGTGCAAACGGCAGCATCGTCAGGCGTCTCCGTCATTCCCGGCTGAGCGGTTGCGCCGGCTGCGGCGCGTGCTGCTGAAGCAGTTCCAGCAACTCGTACTGCTGGTTGACCGCCGGCAGCGTCACGCTGCGCAGATCGTCCAGATCCAGCAGGCCGTTCTCCAACAGCGGGTGGTAGGTGACGACGACGACGCGCAGCAGGCGCCCCGCCTCGGTTGCGCTGTCGAGCTGGCGGAATTCTACGCGACGCGCGCCCAGCGGCGTCTCCAGCCGGAGCCCGGTCGCATCGACTTCGACGCGTCCCAGCAATTGCACACCAAACGAGGCCGCGGCAAAGAGGCAGCCAAATAGAAAGATCAGGGTGATCCAATCGAACGTGCGCCAGAGCGCCCAGCCACAAAAGAGCGCAGCAAGCAGCCCCGCGCCGCCCAGAAATGCGTAGCGTTCGACAGGACGATAGGTCGTTACCGTATCGGTACTCTCGTTCATGATGCTTATTTTACCCCACAAGCGGCGCAACGACCTGCCAGAGCAGCAGCAGGCCAAAGATCGCCAGGAGCAGCCCGCTCGCCGCCAGCAGGCGCCGGTACCAGGCGTCGGTCAGGAAACGGCGACCGCCGGCGACCGCCAGCGCCAGCAGCACCTTGCCGCCAACCAACAGCCCGTAAAAACCCACCAGGAAGCCCAGCGCAGCCAGGGCGCTGGTCTGCCAGGCATTCGTCAAGATCGGCGCGGCCACCGTCATCCAGAAGAGCCAGGGGTGCGGGCTCAGGAAGTTCACCAGGACGCCGCGCCAGATGTCGTCGGATGCCGCGGCCGGCGCTGTGCCATGGCTGTCGATCAGCGTGGCATGGCGCGCTTCGCTCAGCGTCTCCCACGCCAGGTAGAGCACGAAGCAGCCGCCCGTCACAGTGAGAATCGTCTCCAGCAGCGGCGGCAGCATGCTGAAGAAAAGCAGCGAGATCACGATGATCGGCAGATCGGTGAGCAGGGGCGCGATCGCCACGCGCAGACCCGCGCCAAAGCCGCGCGCCAGCGTGCGCGTGATGACCAGCGTCATGAGCGGGCCGGGGCTGACGCCGGCGGCCATCCCCAGGCTCACGCCGGCGAAGAGGAAGGTCACGGCTTCGCCGCCAGATGGTCATAGCGTCGCGGCACAGCCCACGGTGCGGGCGCGGGCTGCACAAAGCGCCGCCAGTTCTCCACGTCGACAGTCGCCCGCTGAATTGCGCGCCGCTTGGCCAGCATGGGACCGGCACCACGTAGCCCCGCCAGCCGCCCGCGCAGCGATGCCAGGTCGCCGCGCGTCAGCACGCCGTAGCCGGTCGCCAGCTTGTCGTAGAACACGGCACGCAGCCCATCTTCCAGCAAATAGCGATCGGGGAGATTCTTGATCAAGGTCCACACCTTGTTGCGCCCGAGCAGGAAGCGCTTGGTGGGCGATGCGTCGCCCAGCGTTGCCGAGTGCGCGTGCAGGAGACGTGCCTGCGGCTGGTAGAAGCAGCGCCAGCCTGCGAGCCGTGCCCGCCACGCCAGATCCACATCCTCGAGGTACGCAAAGAACTCCTCGTCGAAGCCACCAAGTTGGAGCATCATCTGCCGCGCATAGAGCGCCGCACCACCGCACGGACCAAAGATCTCGACAACGCCGCGCTCGTCGGGGTCGTCCGGCTCGCCCCCACGCCAGTCCCAGGCGATCCCCGCTGCATCGACGGCAATCCCGGCCGAGTTGATCATGGCCGGGTTATGGGCAAAGAGCATCTTGGACGCCACCATGCCGGCGTCGGGAAACTGCTCCGCCGTCGCCAGCAGATGTTCGAGCCAGTATGGCTCGGGCAGCGTGTCGTTGTTCAGCATGACGACGTGGGCGGCGCGGGCAGCCCGCAGCCCCTGGTTGCTGGCAGGCGCAAAGCCGTTGTTGAAGCTGTTGCGAATCACGATCAAGGTCAGACCGTAGGCGGTGCAACTCTCTTCGACAAGTTGTAGGGAATCATCCGTCGATCCATTGTCGACGAAAATAAGCTCGAAGTCGCGCACACTCTGGAGGGCGAGATGCGCCAGCAGCGGCGCCAGATGACGGCGACCGTTGAGGTTCAGGACGACGAGACTTGCCAGGGGCGCCTTCGTCATGGGCCGGCCACCTCGGCGGGGATGCCGGCCGCGGCGAGCGACACCACCAGTTGTTGGCGGAAGTGCGGCCAATCGAAGCGGCGACCGGCGCGCATTGCGGCCTTGCTCAATTCCGTAGCCAGTTCCGGCCGTGCCACCAGGCGGCGCGTGGAACTTTTCAGCTCGGCGGCCGTGCGCCAGAGGTAGCCACTTACGCCGGGCTGCACCAACTCACGCTGGCCGCCGGCGCCAATTACGACCGGCACACAGCCCGCTGCCATGGCTTCGACGGTGGTGATGCCAAAGTGCTCGAACTTGACCGGCGCCGCCATCTCGTCCTCGCCGTGGCCGGCCGCGTGCCAGTAGATCGCGCTGCGGCCGTAAAGCTCGCGCAGCGCGGCAAAGGACAGGTCAGCATGCACGGTGATCGGGTAGCCGGCTGCGGCCTGCCGCACTTCCTCCAGGTATGCGCTGTGCACGGCGCCGGGCGTCACCCCACCGGCCAGGCGAAGGTGCCAGCCGCTGAAGCCTTCATCAACGAGTTCGCCAAAGGTTCGCACCATGGCCAGGTGCTGCTTGTTGTGCTGGCCGGCAAAGAAGCGCCCCACGCTCAGGATCCAGGGTTCCTTGGGCAGCGCAACGAAATTCTCCACATCGACGGCGGGATAAAGCAGGCTGCCGGGCAGCGCCCAGTAGCGCTGGATCCACTGTTGGGTGAAACGCGAGATCGCCCAGCGCAGGTCGTAGCGGGCCGCCACCGCTCGCAGATCGGCCGGCTGGGGGTTGCGCAGGCGGGCGTCGAGTTCGGGCGACAGCGCGACCAGCCGGTCGGTGAGCCGTTGCTGCAAGGACGTTGGCTGTGCATCCGGCGCCAGCGCCAGCAGCCGGCGCAGCAGCGCATTGCCGCGCGCCCGCACGCTGCGCGTGATGCGCCCGCCCGGGTGCGCCGGGAAAAAAACGACCAGCGCGCTGTGCGGCGCGGCCGGCGTGATGAAGTCGCCGTTCGAGGCATTGATGAAGAAGTCGTACTCGGCGCTGAGCGGGCCAAGATCGGCAGCCGGCTGGGCAGGCACCACTCGGTAACGTACGCGATCCAGCGGCAGGTGCAGCCGGGTGGCGATCTGCGCCGGGTCGACAGCGGTGTGGCTGATGACCTCCACGTCATTGGCCGGCGCCAGTAGCGATGCGATGGCCAGGCTGTAGCGTTCGCCGCCGCCGAGGGTGGCCAGATGGCGGTTGTAGATGCCGATCCGCATCACGGCGCCCGCTCTTCCAGGCGGTCGAGGCGCGCGGCGAGGGCGCGCACTTCGGCGCGCAGGCGGTCGATCTCGTCGACCTGGGCGCGGCCCCGCTCGTGCAGGTGGATGATCCACTGCCCGTAGAGGCGGTTGATGGCGGCCTGGCGTTCGGCGAGCCGGTTGATGTAGAAGATGACGAGACTGTGCAGAGCGCCCTTCAACCGATCGATCGCTGCGCCGGCAAACGGCGTGCCGGACCCCTGCACGGCGACGGTAAGCTGGAGCGCATCGCCGCGCATGGCGGCCTCGACCTCGGCCAGCCGGCGGGTCCACTCGTCGACTGGTGGCGCCGGCGGCGCGTCTGTGCCCGTTGCCGGCTCGTCGCGGCTGGGTGCTGGGCCGGCGTGTCCTGGCAGAGCGCCCGGTGGCAACGCGTCGGCCAGGCGCCGGATGACGGCGTGCTGCTCGCGTTGCAGCACCTCCAGCCGCAGCGCCGTCTCCTGCACGAGGGTGAGGAGCAGGTCATTCATTTCGAACTGGCGACCGGCGACGGCGCGCAGGTCGTTGTGCCCGCCGTCCAGTATTTCGGCGCGCACCGTCTGTTGGAAGCGGCGAATCTCGGCGACGGACGCGCTCAGTTCCCGGTCGAGCACGTCGCCCTGCAAGAGTTCGATCTCGATGTCGCGCAACAGGTCGCCGATGGTGAATGCAGTCGTCATGTCAATTGCCACCTGCGGGTAAGGCTAGCACGGCGCGGTAGATGGTCTCAAATCCACGCGCCATCTGCACGTGGGTGAAGCGCTCCAGCAGGCGCCGGCGTCCCGCCAGGCCCATTTCGCGCAGCAACGCCGGCGACGACAGCAACTCGACCATGGCCTCGGCCAATGCCGGCGCCGCCGCCGGCTCGACGAGCCGCCCCGTCACGCCGTCGTCGACCACTTCAGGAATGCCGCCGGCCTGGCAGCCGATGACGGGCTTGGCGTAGTTCATGGCCTCCAGGTAGATGAGGCCAAAGGATTCGTAGAGCGATGGCGCCACGAAGAGATCGCACGTCTGGTAGAGTTCGTTGAGTTTCTCCTCGCTCACGGCGCCGAGGAAGGTGACGGCCGGCGCCGCGGCGGCGTAGTGTCGGGCGAAATAGGCTGGGTAATCCATGCCGTGCCTTGCTTGGAAGCCATCGGAGAGACTGTTGTCGGCGCCGGCAATGACAACCCGGACATTGGGGACGCGTGCCATTACGGCAGGAATCGCGCCAAAAAGGTCGAGGATGCCCTTGCGTTGCTCCAGGCGCCCCACGTAGAGCACCGTAAGCGAGGCCGGTGGGGCGGCGACGTCAAACGGGCGCACGCTCTCATCCGGCACCGGCTCGATGCCGTGCGGCACGACCTGATAGCGGGCGCTCGCCGGCAACCCGTAGACGTCACGCAGTGCCTTGACCGTAGCCTGCGAGTTCGGCGCGAGATAATCGGCCGCAGCAATCAATTCCGCTTCCAGTTCGCCGATGAGGCGCATGCCGGTGTCAGCCTCGCGCTGAAGCTGAGCAACCTGGCGCGTTGCGGTCTGTGGACGCACCACCACCGGCAGCAGCCCGCTGCGCGCGGTGACGATGCCCTCCACCTGCCATACCGGCGAATCGACGAGCTGGATGCCGTCATTGCGCACCAACTGTCGCACGCGCTCGTGCACGGCATGGGCGCGGTTCAGCGTGTGGTAGAGGTGCGGCAGCGCCTGGTAGCGAGTGTAGCGCGTCAGCGGCGTGGGGATGCGGTGCACATACGCGCCGTCATAGAAGGTCACCTGCTCGTTCTCGCCGCGGGCGATTACATGCACGGTGTGCCCCAGTTCGAAGAGCCCCTTGGCCATGAGATTGGTATGGCGGCCGACACCTTCGTAGGCGGCAGGCGGGTAGGCGCCGCTCAACAGGCAGACGCGCAGCGGCGGTTCGGGCATGGTGATGACCGGCTGTCGCCCGGTGACGGGGTCGACGGCGCCGGTCGCTGGCGCCGCGCCGGGCAGGAAGGGCACGAAGGCGGCCGCGCTTTCGTCAGCCGCGCCGGTGGATCGAGCAGAAGCCAGCAGTTGCCGCGGGCGCGCCAGGCCGGCCAGCATGCCCTGCCCGACGGCAACAAGTTCGCGCCAGCGCATGGACATCATCTGGCCAAAGGTCAACTGCCCGGCACGCTGCATTTCGCCCAGCCACTGCCAGTGACCGTGAAAGAGGTGCAAGATGCGAAGTGCGATGGCTCGCCCCGACTCGCCGGCGGTGCGCCCGTTCTTGATGGCGAAATAGGCGGCGGCCTTGGTCTGCACCCACCAGCGACCGACCGGTGTGTATGCCACACGGTTGCGGCTCGACGCCGGCGCATGGTAGACCCAGGCATCCGCTACGGGCCGGATCGACTTGCCGCCGAAGGCAAGCCGTACCGCAATATCGGTATCGTCGAATACCCATTCGTAGAATTCGTCGAAGCCGCCGATGTCGAGCAATGCGGACTTGCGATAGGCCATGTTGGCGCCCATCATGCGTGCGGTCCAGAAACGGCCGTCGCCCGCCGGCGGCAGGTCGGCCAGGGCCTCGTCGCGCACGTCGACTTGCTCGGCCAGGGCGGAGGTATAGGCCAGGCGCGTCTGGATCATGGGCCGGTTGGGGTGCACGAGGAAGACCGAGCCGCCCGTGGCATCGAGCGCAGGGTCGGCAAAGCGTTCGGCCAGTTGCGCCAGCCACGTCCGGCACGGCACTGCATCGTCGTCGAGAAAAGCCACGATCTCGCCCGTCGCAGCGGCCAGGCCGATGTTGCGCGAGATGCTCAGGTTGGGCGCCGGGCAGCGCTCGACACGCACGCGGCCGTCGTAGCCCGCCAGCACGTCGAGGGTGTGATCGCGCGTTGGGCCGACCACGGCGACTACCTCGAAATTGCGATAGCTCTGATGGTGCAGTGAGCGCAACAGGGTGTCCAGCGCGTGGGCACGGTCGGTGGTGTTGACGACGACCGAAATGGCCGGGTTAGCGGTACTCATACTCGGCCAGAATCTCCAGCAGGCGGGTGCGTGCGGCAAGACCGGTGCGGTGGGCCGACCGCTCCACCGAGTTGCCACCCGTCGCCCGGTCGAGCAGCGGCATCAGGCTCGACCGGACAAAGCGGCTCCACGGAGCGTCGGGATAGGCGTCCTGCATCAGCCGTTGCGCGGCGGCGAATGATGCTCGCCACAGGTGCGTGAAGCCAACTTCGAGCTGGCGTCGCCGGACGGCGTCGAGCTTCTCGCCCCGGTCGATTTCAGCCCGCTCGACAATCGCCGGCAGGGCACGCAGCGTGCTGCGCGCACCCAGCAGGCGGCCGACCGCCTCGAAATGCAGCGGCTCGCGCTCGATCGCCGCGGCTTCCGCCACGAAGAAAGTGCCCAGTTCACCGCTGGCGAAATGCTTGGCAACGAAGCGGTAGCGGGACTGGTGCTGATTGGCCAGGTGGCGGATGGGGTCCTGCTGCCAGGCGCGGCTGCTGAAGAGGTGGCGGGCACGCGCACGCGGCACATAACCGACGGCAATCCCGTGGTGGCGGGCACGGAAACAGTAGTCGGTCTCCTCGAAATAGGCGGGGTAGAAGCCCTCGTCCATGGCGCCGATGGCATCCCACGTGGTGCGGCGCACAGCAAAAATGGCGCCGGTGACGTAGTCGGCCGGACGCGGGGTGTCGGCGCCAGGCTCGGTGAGATGGCGGCCGTAGGCGAGTGGCAGGTCGAGGGTGGCGCCGGCGTGGTTGACGCTGCCGTCGGCGTTGAGAATCGTACAACCGGCAATGCCATACCCATCATCGGCGTCCAAGCCGGCGATCAGCGCATCGAGCCAGCCCGGCTCGACCAGGCAATCCTGATTCACGAGCACGAAGAGGTCGTGGCGCGCCGCGGCCATACCAGCATTGACGCCACCCGCAAAGCCAAGATTGACCGGCTGCGCCAGGAGACGCGCCTGGGGAAAGCTCGCCGTCACCAGCGCCGCACCGCCGTCGGAAGACGCGTTGTCGACGACGATGACCTCGCCCAGGGCCGGCCCGCTCTGTTGATAGATTGCCCGGATACAGGCTTCAATAACCTCTGCACCGTTCCACAGAGGAATCACGACGGAAGCGTGCAACGATACTTGCCTCACCACTCGACTGAGAATGCAATCGCGCCTGCGCATCGCCGCTTGCTTGCGGGCCGAGGCGCGACACGTCTCGGTAGTGTAGCGTCAGGCGTCCGCTCTGCCAATTCCCGGCGTGTCAGGGGCAGAAAACGAAGAGAGCCGCCCCATGAAGCGGGCGGCTCTCGCTGTCTGTCCGGCTTTGCCTGTTACCGTTTGACGGCGGGCAGGTATAGGAAGGTATCGGTCGTCAGATAGGCGCTTGACCCTGTGCTGGCGAGCGTACCGCCATCGCTGGTGATTGCATTCACCGTGATGACGTGCAGGCTGTACTTGTCCAGATCACTCAGCGTGTAGCTCGTGTTCATCCCAACGTCGATGACACGGACTCTGTCGCTGCCGCTGGCCACAACTCCCTGATCATCATGAACGATCTCGTAGCGAATGACATCCTCTTGATAGTCCGGATCCATCTGCCAGCTCACAAAGATGGAGTTCTCGGTGACGCTAGAGGTCTGGTAGGTCAGCGGTTCGGTGATCGAGTACTCGTCCGCGCCAAAGTCAGCGCGGCTGTCGCGAGTTTCGCCATCGATATCCACCGCGAGGCCGCTGGAGGAGCCATCGCGCGCGCCCGAGTTACGCCCGATGTGATAGTCATAGTCGGGCGAGCCGGGCGACTTATAGTCGGGATCCTGGCTCTTCATCGTGTTCAGGCCGGTAACCGTGCCGTAGGTGCCGCCACTGTTGTTGAAATACAGGCCGTTCTCGAAGCGCACTTCGGAGCCATTCCCGGCCAGAATGGCCAGGATGCCACCGACGGTCCCGGCATGGTCGCTGACGATGCTGTTGCGGATCGTGGCGACCATCTGCGGCCGGCCCGCTTCGGTCGAATCCTCGAGCACCTCGATGAAACTGCCGTAGGCCGTATCGTTCGTGGTGTTGCGGGCAAAGGTGGAGTGGTCGACGGTGATCGTCGAATTGTAGCCGTAGAGCGCACCGCCGCCACCGCCGGGGGAAATGGTGCCGCCGCCGATCAATGCAGAGTTATCGGTGACGATGCAGTTGGTCATGGTCAGGCGTCCCACGTTGCTGGACCCATTGGAGCGGTTAACATTGACCGCACCGCCCGCCGCGCCGCCACGGTCGCCCGAGGTACCATTGGCGCCAATCGCCCGGTTGCCGACCAGGCGAACCCGATCGAGTTCCATCGTGGCGTTGATGCCTTCGATGCCGCCGCCGAAACCCAGCCAGCCATTGCGGGCATTGCCACCCTGGGCGGTGTTGAAGCTCACCTCAGCGTCGCGCAACGTGAAGGTGGCGTGTTCTGACTTGAATGCGCCGCCAAAGGCACCGCCGGAATTCTCCGCGGCATCGCCCCCACGAGCGTAGTTGTTCTTCGCAATCACATTCTCGAACAGCACCGTCGAGCCCTGCTGGAAGCTGCCGGCGCCGCCAAAGCCGTCGCCACGCTGACCGCCATCGATACCGTTGCCGGAAGCGTTGCCGGCGATGGACTGATTCCCGTCGAAGAGCAGGCCGTTGCCGTAGAGCGTCGTGCCGTAGGTGAAGACGCCGCCGCCCAGGCTATAGCCGCCGCGTCCGCTGCCGTTGCCACCCAACGCCTTGTTCTTCACAAAGCGAACGTTGAGCAACTGGGCGTTGTTGACCTGGCGAAACGAGATGGCGCCGCCGGAGCCGGAGCCGCCATACCCCGACGACCGATCACCGCCCTTTGCCGTGTTGCTGTCGAATGTCACATTTCGGACGACAATCGAGCCGGCGTACTCGACAAACATGCCGCCGCCAAAACCAAACAAGGCGTCGTCGCCCGGGCGCTTGCCGATCCCGCTGCCGTAGCCATTGCGCACCGTGAACCCATCCAGGGTGAGACCGGTGGCGGTAGGCTCGTTGTAGCTCAGAACGAAGACGCCGCGGTATTGGCCCTGTCCGTCGATAATGGTCACGTTACCGGCAGGGTCGGAGGAAGCCCAACTACCGGCTTGATAGCCTCCGCGGATCGTCAGTTGCTTTTTGAACACACAGAGCACTGCGGGTGCGCCAGTCTCTGACTCGCAACTACTTGAGCCTGGGTAGGTATAGACCGTCCCGCCCGAACTGCCCGCAACCAGAATGGTGTCGCCCGATTTCGCCTGCTGCACGGCAGCCTGGATCGATTTACACGCTGAACTGCTGCTACCGCCACAACTGGGCGAATCCTGACCACCGGCGGCATCGACATAGTAGGTGCCGCCCTGTGCACGCGCCGGTTGCGGTTCGGCCGCCCACAGCGGCACCATCGCCACGACAAGCGCAACGACGATCAACAGGCGGCGGCACTTCGACAGCGATCCTTGCATCTCTTGTTTTGACATTGCTGCAATCACTCCATTTGATTTTCGTCAACGATATGTCCCTCTCTAGACTATATCCGCACTATTGTGTCACACTATCAGGAAAGTGATTGACGTTTTCTCAGCCATTTAGCAGTTTTTCCTTGTTGATTGCGCTACGCACGCCGCACCACCGCAGGTCGCATTCCGGACTTCGGGTTGTCGATGGGATGCCTGCGCCAGATGTGAAAGGGAGTTGGATCGATGTCTCCAGGAATACGTAACTGGTTTCGCGCACGCACCGTCGACCGCGTGCGGGATCCGGTGGGCCGCTTGCAGGCTGACCTGCAAGGGCACGACGTGACGGCCTTTGCCACCGAGTTCGACGTTGCCCAGCTGGGCGTGATCGCCACGGCGCCCATGCTCATGTCACGCGCCGAACGGCTGATGCTCTTCTCGCTGGCGTTTGGCCTGCGTCCCCGGTGTTACCTGGAAATCGGCACCTTCCAGGGCGGATCCGCGCTCATCGTCGCCGCTGCGCTGGACGCGCTGGGGAGCGATGCCCGCATGTACTGCGTGGACCCCGCGCCGCAGATCGCCCCGGCGCACTGGGCGCAGTTGCAGCAGCGGGTCCAGCTCTTCGAGGCCACTTCGCCCGAGATCATTCCCACCGTGGCGGCTGCGGCCGGCATGCCCTTTGACATGGCGCTGATCGATGGCGACCACTCGTACAAGGGCGCCATCCGTGATGCGGAAGCCGTGCTGCCCTACATGGCGCATGGCAGCTACATCATTTTTCACGATGGCTTTTTCGTGGAGGTACGCCGGGCAATCGACGACTTTGTCGGTGCGCACCCAGATCAACTGGTGGACTTTGGCCTGCTGACACGCGAGATCACCATCGAGCAGCGCCCCAAGGGCGGACCGCTGCAGTGGGGCGGTCTGCGCGTGGTCTATGTGCGTTAGCGCGCCGCCGGGAGCCGGCAGCGACATCACTGCTCTGCTTCACCGCCGAACCAGGCGCGCCGCTTCATCTCCGCCCAGTTGAGCGCACGCATGACGCGCCCGCGCCCATACGCCTGCGCCAGTTCGCGCCACGCGTCGCGCTCCTGCCGCAAGCTGTCCGCCTCGTCGTAGAGATAGGCGCCGCTCTCGACCACTTTGTCGGCGGCGCGGTACGGTGCGCGGCAAAAGCGCAGGAGCGGCTCGGCGGCCCGGCTCCAGGTCAGTTCGCTGCGGGCGCGGGCAAAGGCTTCGGCACGCGCGTCGCGCGGCTCGGCGAGCAGCCGGCGCAACGCCGCCACGAGCGAGGCCACATCACCTTCCTCGACCAATTCACCCAGACCGTGGGCGCGAATCAGGTCGCTGGTCGTGTCGCCGGCCGTTGCCACGGTGGGCAGGCCGGCCCAGATATACTCGAGCACGCGGCTGCGGAAGGCCAGGCGCGTCTCCAGCGCGTCGTGATGCAGCGTCAGTGCCACGTCACTCTCCTGCAAAACCGCCGGCCAGTCACTGTAGGGCACCCAGTCGCCAAAAAAGACATGGCTGTCGATCACGCCCAACTCCGCCGCCAGGGCCTTCGCCTCCGCATTGAGGGTGGGCATGGCGGCCATGTCCGGGCTGGGGTGGCGCGTACCGGGAAAGACCAGCTTCACGGCCGGCAGTTCCCGGCTGAGTTCGGCCGTAGCGCGGATGGCGCTGAGCGGGTCCAGCCACGGCCACAGCCCTCCCCCCCACAGCAGCAGCCGATCACTTGCGCCGATGCCGGGCCACACGCCCTTGATCACCGGGCGCGGCGGCGGCAACGGCGTGTCGGGCAGGCCGTAGGGGACGACATCGACCAGCTTGCGCAGCGAGGGGTCGGCGTCGATCGTCGCCGGGTTGAGGCGCCCGCTGGCTTCGAGCTGCCCCAGCCACCAATCGCGCTGGCGTTCGCTGGCACAGACGAAGAAGTCGCCCATGCGGTACTGGCGCGACAACTCCACCATGCGCCGCTGCCACTCGCGACGGCGCTGCTCGGCCGGCAGGTGATGGCTGAGCGCCAGCCACTCGGCCATGAGCGGGTCGTAGCCGTCGACGACGAGGTAGCGCCCCGCCTCCGCCAACTGCGGCAATTCGTCGGCTACGTCGGAGGCAAAGAGACAGATATCGGTTTCCGTAACATAGGGAGCCAGGCTGGCATAGTCGCGGCGCCGGTACTCGACGATGGAAAATCCCTGAGCCAGCGCCGGGTCGGGCGGATTGGGCGCGGCCAGCGTGACCGGAACGTGCGGCGCCAGCGCCCGCGCCAACTGGTAGTACCGGATGCCGGGGCCGGCCATGGCACTACCGACAATGTCGTGGCTGATGATGAGCAGGCGCGCAGCCTCGGCGCCAACAGGCTTCACGAGTTGCTCCTCAACCTGCGCCGCCGCGGCGATTCAACTGCCACTGCACGTAGTTGGCCATCTCGTCGACGAGGCCGCGCACGCCTTTGGCACGGTACTCGCCGCGGGCGCGCTCCGTCAACCGCTGAGCCTCGCCGGCCATCCCGACCACACTCTGTGCCATCCCGATGGCGGCGACGCGTGCAGCGTCCGGTGCCGTGCGGATCGGCGCGCCCCAGTGTGCGGGCCCGTGGCGGCCGCTCTGCTGCCGGTCGCCCTCGCCGTAGTAGGCCTGCATGGCAAGCTGGCCGTTCAACGTGCGTCCTGCCTGCCACAGCACGGCGGCGTCATGCTGTGGCGCCCAATAGTGCCACAGGGCAAAGGCGCGCTGGCCCGGCTCGAGCGTGCCGACGCTGACCGTGTAGTCGGCGCCGTAGCTGTCGGCCTGCGGCGCAAAGCTGACTCGCACAGGCCGGTCCGGCTGGATGTCGTGGGGGAAGAGGGCGCGGCTGGCGATGATTTTGCCGTCGGCGTCGCCGGCGCGCACGGTGACCTGGATCAGCCCGGTATGTACGGCATGGCGCGCGGCGAAGAGCAGCTCGACCGCGGCCAGGTGTGAGCGGTCGGCACGGAAGCTCTGGAAGAAGGGCGCCGTGTCCAGGGCGAGCTTTGCCAACGGCGTGGCGCCTTGCAGCCAGGCGGGCGAGTGTTCCAGCAGGCGATCCGCCAGTTCGCCGGCAGTGGCGCGCACCGCGGCGCCCGGCGCGTCCTGTTGATGGGCGAGATAGCGCGCCTCAACCTGCCGCATCTGCTGGACCACGGCTGCCTTGTCGGCCAGCGCCTGGTAGAGCGCGCTGCGCAACGCGTCGACATCGGCATCATCGACCTTGCGTGCGTCGAGCAACTGGTGAATCTCCCAGACCAGCGTGGCGACGTCATCCTGCTGCGCCTCGCCGTGTGCGACGCGCGCTTCCGGCGGCGGGGCGTGGTGCAGGAGCACGTCCTCAATCTGCTGCGCCGAGTGACGCCAGGAATGGGTGCGCACCTGTTCATAGGCCCGTTCGACGATCGCCTGCCGCTTGGGGCGGTCCCACAGCAGATCCAGCACGGCGTCGGCGATCAACTCGGGCGTGGGCTCGGCCAAGCGACAGTTCACGCCATCCTCCAGCAGCCCCTCGACGCGCTCGCTGTGCAGGTCGACGACGGCGCAACGACACGCCATCATCTCCAGCGGCACGAAGGAGGGATTGGTCAGCGAGAAGACGACGCCCACGTCGCACGACGAGAAGAGCGTCGCCAGCTCCCACGGGTTGAGGATGCCGAGATTGGTATAGGGGAAGGGCGGTTCCGGATTCAGCTTTTCGGCGCCGTAGAGCATGATCTCCACGTCGGGGCGCACGGCCTTGAGCCGAGCCAGCGCGGCCATGCCCAATTCGTAGCCGCGGCGCGGCGTGCTGGGCCGCGCGTAAAACGCGACCCGCGGATGGTCGGCCGGCGGCACGCTGCGCGGGTAGTAGATCGTCGTATCGACGGCAAAATCGAAGGGATCGGCGGCGGCGCCGTAGCGTTCGTACAGGAACTTCGCCAGCCAGCGCCCCAGTGTCAGGCAATGTAGCCCGGCCCGGTAGGTGTTCTCCGCCAGCACATACTCCGACCCCATGGGATAGAAAAAAGGCTCAAAATCCTGCACGAGATAGTAGCGCTTGCCGGTGCCGTCAAGTTTCTGAAGCTCGGGCACGGTCATCCAGTAGGTGGCGATGGTCGCATCAGCAGGCGACACGGTGCCATCCCAGCGATGATAGATGGCGCCGGTCGGCATGAAGTGCTGGTCAATGTAGGCCTGGATGCGCGCCGGTGTGTAGGTGTGCATGAAATGGACCGGCAGGATGTGCACGTGACAGCGATGGCCGAACTCGGTCAGGTGCTGAATCATGCGGAAGATGCCGGTGTGTCCGCCGGAGCCGGGAAACGGCTCGTGCACCAGCCAGTTGATGGTGAGCGGCGTGTCAGCGGCGGCCGGTGCGTGGTCAGAGATGCGCTCCAGGAGGCCGACAGCGGATACAGTTTCTTGGCTTTGCATAGTGTCGTTTGAATGGGTTGCGGCACGGGAAATGACGGGCGAACCGTTTTGCTGGGCGGTGGCCATGCCGGGCGCGGTCGGCGCAGGCGGGGCGAGCAGGCGCGGCAATAGCGCCGCAAGGTCGCCGGCGCGCGCGGCCGGGCTGTAGCGGGCTTCGGCTGTGCGTTGCGCAGCAGCGCCGATCTCCTGGCGCAGCGGCGCATCCTGCACAAGACGGCGCAACGCGGCGAGCCAGGCCGGCGCATCGCCCGCCAGGAAGCCATCCACGCCATCGGTCATGGCCTGCTCGAAGGGATCGATGGCCGAGGCGACGGTGGGCACACCCAGCGCGGCCGCCTCGACGAACTTGATCTCGCTCTTGGCGCGACAGAAAACGTTGCCCGGCTCCAACGGCGCCAGGTTGATGTCGACCTGCGCCAGCAGTTCGAACCAGCGCCGCCAGTCGAGGAGCGGGAAGCGGCGCACGCGCGTGCCAAAGCTGCTCAGCGACGGCGGCAGTGCCAGCGGTCCAGCGATCCAAAGCTCGACTTCGGGATAGTCGGTCATGATGTCGACGAGCGCCGGCACGGCCTGGTCGAAATCCACGTCATGGGTAGCGGTGCCGCTGCCGTAGCCGATGACGACGGGACCATTGCCAGGCCGGGTGGCGCGCTGATTGTAGAGTTGCGTGGCCAGTGCCATCATCTCCGTACCGAGGGCATTGCGGTGGACGAAGGCCGGCATGCCGTGGCGCCCAGCCAATTCGGCCAGCAGCGGCGACGCCGCCAGTACGGCGTCGGCGGCATCCAGCGTGGTGCGATAGCGGCGCACGCCATCCACGTAGATTGCCTGCTCGCCGGCCGGCAGGTTTGCCACGCCGCGATGCCAGTGCGCCAGCTCCGGCTCGAAGACGAGATCGTCGGTATCGAAGAGGACGCGGCCGCCCGCGCCGCGAACGCGCTCGATCAGGCGGCGCAGCGGTGCGCTCATGGCGACGCGCTGCAAGACGAGCACGTCGTAGGGCAGCGGCTGTTCGCCATCGAGCGCGGCCGAGTCCGTCCAGTCGCGCAGGTCAACCTGAGCGCCGCCCGCCTCCAGTTGTTCCTGGAGGTGGACGCAGCGGTATTGCGTCACGGTGGCGTGCGGGCATCCCGCCGCGATCAAGACGCGCAGATCGCTCATGAGCGGCTCCCTTGCAGGCGCTCGACGATCTCGCGCAACAGTTCGACCTGGGCGGCGCGTGTCTCCGCCACGCCAGGGGCGCCGTTGGCGCCGCGCTGGCTTTCCCGCTGTGCAAGGGCGCGACGCAACTCGTCGGCCTGGCGCTCGGCCTGGGCGGTGGCGGCGGCCTGCTCCTGCCAGCGGCGCACGAACTGCCCGGCCACGAGAGTTGCCACTTCATCGCCGGGCGCCGGGGCATGGCCAAAGCGCGCCACGATGGCCCCGAGCGTGGCGGCCAATGACCCGGCTGCAACTTCGGGCAGATAGGCGGCATAGACGGCACGGCGCGCGGCCGCGCCGATCCGCGCACGCAGCGCGCCATCCTCGACTAGCGCTGTGAGATGGTCGCGCCACTCATCGGCCGTGGCGGCGAGGAAGCCGGTCTCGCCGGGGCGGATGGCGTGGACGAAAGCATCGGTGGCGCTGGCCACGGTCGGCACGCCCACCAGCGCGGCTTCGACATACTTGATCTCGCTCTTGGCCTGGCAGAAGGGGTTGTCCAGTTCCAGCGGCGCCAGGTTGATGTCGGCCTGAGCGATTAGCTCGGGCAACTCCTGCCAGGCAACGAAGGGCGCGCGGCGGATGCGGCTGGAGAAGGGCTGCAGCGACGGGCCGGCGTCCAGGTGACCGCTCAGATGCAGCACAACCTGCGGATAGCGGGTCATGAGTTCAGCCAGCATGGGCGCAATCGTGGCGAAGTCGCGGTTGTGCGAGCCGGTGCCGCTGAAATAGGCAAGCGTAACCTGTTCGCCACGCTCGCGCGGGCGGGCGTGGGCGCGCTCGGCGCACCGCACCATCTCGTCGCTGACGGCGTTGCGCTGGACAAAGGCCGGCTTGCCATGCTCCTCCGCCGCCTCGGCAAGATAGTTCGTGGTCGTGAGAACGCAATCACATTCACTGAACGTGCGGGCTACCTGAGTCATGTCGTTGCGAAAACGGCGCGCGGCTTCCGGTGACAGCGTGTCCAGGTAGGCGATGCGATCCTGCAACTCGGGCGCAAAGACGAGATCGTCGGTCTCAAAGATGACCGGCTTGCCGCGCGCGCGCATGACCGCCACCAGGTCGGCGATGGCCGGCTGCCAGGCGACGCGATGCAGGATCAACGCGTCGTGGGTGGGGGCGTCGACGTAGAGAGCCGGATCATCGGGCTCGCGCAGCGTGCTGGTAATGCCGGACAGGGTGAGTTGTTCCTGATGGTGCAGGCAGCGGTAGCGACGCGTGTCGCCGCCAATACCGCTTACAAAGAGTACTTTCACAGCATGACTCGCTTCTCGCATCACCGGCCATTGGCCGCAGCCAACGACGGATCGATGGGCAGTCCCGGCTCCGCGTCAGACGCCAGGCGCCATTCTCCCGCCAACTGGACCAGCCCATAGCGTTCGCTGCTGCGCCCGGCGTGGACGCGCACCGGGTAGAGCCGGTCATGGTAGTCGAAGGTCTCCGTGTCGTCGGCGTTCACCACGGCCACAGACAGCAGGTATTCGCCCTCGATGAGCGGCACCGACGGCATATGATAGTCCAGCGTGCCTTCGCCCTCGACAAAGGAGATGTGAAAATGGCCGGTACGCGTATTGGGGCCGCCCACGTGTACGCCGCTCTGGTTGTGCAGCCCGATGCCAAACACGGGTTGTTCGACGCGTTGCGGCGCCTGGTAGTGAAGGCGAACGGTGAGCGGTCCGCCGGTGTTCAGCGACGGCACCAGGTTACCATCGGCGTCAAGCGTCTCCACACGCGTGATACGGATCTTCCCGCTGCCCCAGCGCCGTCGTTCCAGCTTTTCCATGTCCGTGATCTCGCCGCCCTGCGTGCGTGCGGCGTCCTCGTCGACCGACAACTGGCTGAGGTAGTCGAGCGTGACATCGAGCGGTGGCCCGTCGCTCTGCACCTTGCCGTGCCGGATCCAGATGGCACGGCTACAGATCGACTGGATCGACGCCAGGTCGTGCGACACCAGGATCATGGTAACGCCGGCTGCCTGCAACTGGCGGATGCTGGTAAGGCATTTGTGCTGGAAGTTCGTGTCGCCGACGGCCAGCACCTCATCGACCAACAGGAGGTCCGGGTCGGTGTGGATGGCAACGGCGAAACCGAGCCGCACGTACATCCCCGACGAGTAGTGGCGCACGGGCGTATCGATAAAGTCGCCGAGTTCAGCGTAGTCGATGATGCGATCGATGCGCTCGTTCATCTGGGCGCGGCTCAGGCCGTAGATGGAGCCGTTGAGATAGACATTCTCGCGGCCCGTCAGGTCGGGATGGAAGCCGGCGCCCAGCTCTAGCAGCGAACAAACGCGTCCGCGCACGACCATCTCGCCGGCGGTGGGCGGCAGAATCCCACTGACCAGCTTGAGCAGCGTGCTCTTGCCGGAACCGTTGGGGCCGATCACCCCCAGGCATTCGCCGCGCGTCAATGTGAGCGAGACGCCATCCAGCGGCCAGAACTCCTCCTGCTCTACGTTGCGCCGGCTCAGCAGGCGCAGGAAGCGCTCCTGAAAGGAACGGCTTCGCTCGCGCCGCTTGATGAAGCGGCGTGAAACGTTATGCAGTTCGAGCGCCGGCTCGCCGGGCTGGATGGTGTCGTAGCGTGAAACTTGCATCGGAATGGCTGGTTTGACTCCCAATCATCGACCAAAACGGGCTGCGATGCGGCGGCGCAGCGCAATTGTTCTGGAATTTGTCAATAGCAGCGTCAGCCACAGATTGGTGCGATCCTGCTCGAAATAGATAGGATGCAAGCCGGCCTGCCGGGCAACATTGAGCAGCGATTCGCCGGTGAAGTAGAAGTTGTGCACGGCGCAGAGAATGCCGCTTTCGGCGCCGCGCACCCTGTATTCATCAACGGCGCCAAAGTCCGGCACCTGAATGGCCAATACCCCGGGATTCGCCAGGTACCCGGCCACGGTGCGCAGAAATTCGACCGGAGCGTGGACGTGCTCGAGCACGTGCCAGAGCGTGATCAGGTCGAATTTCGACCCGGCAGGCAGCGCCGCCAGCGACGGGTAGACGGACAGGCCATAGGCTGTCCTGGCATGCTGAGCCGCAACGGGCGAGAGTTCGACCCCTGTCACCTGCCAGCCCTGACGGCGAGCAGCTTCCAGCAGCAAGCCGCGATTGCAGCCGACGTCGAGCATTCTCCTCTGCGATGACGGCACTGACGGCGTCAACCACTTCACGAGTTCTGCCCACGACGTATCGATCATCTGCTCGGTCGCCGCTGCGTCATAATCGTAGACCGTACTGTCGTCTTCGACGCGGGTCGTGGACTCGGGCGCCAGGCGCGGATTCAGGTAGACAATCCCACAGCCCGCGCAACGCACCAATGACAACTCGCCGAGGAAACCATCGGCGGCATGCATCACCGGGCTGGCGGTGCTCGCCGCGCAGACGGGACACACATGCAGCGTTTCGGTCATGATTTCGGCGGCAGGCGTTGGGCTGCTCACAGTTCTTCTCCAAAGCGATCGCTGTACCGGCGGAAGAACCACGCGCCAAAGAGTAGCACGGCGACGGCAGTCACCGCAGAGCGCAGGAAGAAGTCCAGGTCAGTCCGGTAACCCCAGTAGAGCAGGTCGCGATACATGTTGACGAGCGACGCCATGGGATTCAGGATATAGAGCAGCCGCTGCGGGTTGAGCGTGACGCCCAAGAGCGTGATCGAGTCCGGCAATAGCGCTGTCGAGTAGAAGACGGGGGTCAGAAAGAACCACGCCAACATCAGCACGTCCATGATCATGGACGTGTCGCGGTAGAAGACGTTCAAGGTGCTAAGGATCAGGGCGACACCGATCGTAAAGATGGTCTGGATGAGCAGGACGAACGGCAGCAACCACAGCCACGGGCTAAAGTTGCTCTGAAAGATAAGGAGGGCGGCGAAGAGAATCACGAAGGCCAGCAAAAAATTGATCAACTGGCTCAGCACGGTGGCAATCGGCAGGATAGCACGCGGGAAATAGACCTTCTTCACCAGCCCGGCGTTGCCCAGTACGCTGTACAAGCTTCCCTGCACGCTGGCCGAGAAGTAATTCCACGGCAGGAGACCGCAGAGCAGAAAGAGCGGGTAGCGCTCGATCTGGACATTGGGTACGAGCAGGCCAAAGATGAGCGTGAAGACGAGCATCATTCCTAGGGGGTTGAGGAGGCTCCAGAAAAAGCCCAGCACGCTGTTCTTGTAGCGAGCCTTGAGGTCGGAGATGACCAGATTGCGCAAGAGTTCGCGGTACTGATAGATCTCGCGAATCTGCCCGTAAATGCCACCTTGTGACGACTGCCGCACCGGCGCCGAAGTTGCCAAACTCGTTCACTCCGCTGGCATCAAAAAAACGATGCAGGACGTAGCCAGACCGTCCCGCATCGTTCAGCATACCAGAGATCGAACCTCACACCAAACTAATTCCCGCAAGGCGCCGTTTTGATTTTTCCGGCTCCTTGCTGCCGGATGCCGCTCGCTCAGGGAATGCCCCTGCCGATGCGCGGGAAGAACTGCTGCTGGTTGGCGACGACAACGGTGGCTTGTCTGCTCTGCGTCGGCACGCCATCACCGCTGATCTCCGCACGCACCTGTCGCCCACTGTCAGCGGCCTGCACGCCGCTCCAGGTGACGCTTGCCACGGCCGTATCGCCACAGCCCGACACGGCAACCGCCTGGTCGGCACCGATCTGGACGCCGTCGGGATCATAGAAGCGCACGGTGACCGGAGTGGGCGTCACCGCATTGCCGGCATTCCCCACGGTTGCCCGAAGCGTGACGGTCGCCGGCACGCTGGTCGAAAGGACGCTACCGGGTATTATCGCGAGTTCGGTCAGGCTCACGGAGGTCGTGACCGTGATTGGCGCAGTGTATGCCTGATAGTTTGCCCCCATCGGCGACAGTTCAAAGGGCGGCTGCGTCGGGACGTTCGACAGGCTCGTATAGAGGCTGCCATTGAAGCCAGGGTCCACGGTGCTGTACCATGAGAGGCGCTGTACCAGACGATAGTTGTCCGCGGGATAGCCCAGCCTGGCATCTGTCGTGTTGAGCAGATAGTTGAACGTGTCGGTCATGAATTTGTTGACGATGCTCGTCGTAAAGCCAAAGCGTTCGGGTAGAAGCACCCCATACTCAGACAGGTAGAGCGGGTGGTTGGTGTAGCCGCGATCGTACATCCATTGTCGAAAGCGCACGATCTGCTGGGCAAACAGATTGATATCCGCCGTCAACGGCAGTTCGCTGTATTTCCTGGTCTGCGGGTCGTAGAACGGCTCATAGATGCGAATAACCAGACCATCCACAGCCGTCAACCCCGGCGGTATGTCGGCGCCCCAGCAGACCAGGCCGCTATTGTAGGTTGGCTGTGTCTTCGTGATGGCGTAGTCAGCAGGCTTGTTGGCCTCATCAGCATAGTGGCCGCAACTGCGCTCGTTGAGAATAAAGTTGTGAATTGCCCACCCATCGACCGGCATTGGCTCACCATAGCGCTCTACGTACGTCTTGAGCACAATATCGAGATACTGGAGGCGAACCGGCGTCGGCTGGACAATGGCGCCGGCAAAGATACGTGCGGCCGGATCCTTGCCCTTGATGAGGTAGTACATGTCATGGTAAGCCTCGGCATAGACCTGCGGCCGCAACTCGTCCTGATAGTAGAGACGATCGGGCTCATTGCCGATGATCCAGTCGGCGCCGGGATTGCCGGCGATTGCGGCATCCAGGGCAGCGCCTGACGGGTAATAGTTGTAGGATGGCTGTCCATTGACCTCTGCCGGTGTCAGCCGAATGATCGGCACGTAGTCCGCTCCGTTGGGATGCGAGGGCGACGAATTGGCGCTGTAATCGATGTACCACCCAATCCGCAGGGGCTCGATGTCGAACTCGGTCACCGGTTGATTGGCCACGTTGACACCAAAGCGGCAAAGCGCCGGTGCCGGCGCATCAGCCGGTTCGGCATTGTCCTGTGCGTGGGCCTGAACGACAGTTGCCGCCAACAGGACGACAACGACTGCCATGCCGGCCAGCCCACTTCGCGCCAGGCGTCGCCACGTCAAAGCCGGCGTTGAGCGCCGGCTTTCGAAACCAGATTGCACTGACTTGATACGTACCACGCTTACTTCCTCGCTACGATAAATACGGGGTCACCATTGATCGCGATCTGGAAGCGACCGTCTGTTCTGCCATCGTTACCGTCCACTACGGTCCCCTTCACCTGCCAGAATGCATCATAAACGGTTGCACTGGTTCCATCAAGCCGGATATTGTCGGCAGTCGTGGTATCCACATAAGGCCGCTGCTTGCTGCCCCAAATATTTGTCGGATCAGTCGGGTTGGTCCAGGCAACATAGATGGTGCGCTGGTTGGCGACGTCGTAGAACTCATAAACCACGTTGTTGGTCCACTCCTTCTCCACGATCCGCTTGACGAAGCGCACGTTGGCCAGTTCGCGCGTCAGCACTTGAAAAACGGTGTAGGCGGGCTTGCGGACGGGCGCCGTATCTTCATCGGCATAGGTAACCAGGCCGCTGTCCTGCAGGTAAGCGCCGCCGATATCGCTCAGCGGCCACCACGTAGACATGGGGATCCCAGCAACGATAGACTGCGCATAGAGTTGGACGACCATGCGCACCTGGAGGACATCGCTGCCGTGCGGGTACATGGCGTTGTTGTGCCAGCCCATTTCGGTGATGATGATCGGCTTGTTGACACCGTACTTCTGCAAGACCGCGCGGATGGCATCAGTTTTCTTGACCAGGCTGGGGCCGTCCATCAAATAGTCGTCTGTCCAATTGACGCCAAAGAGCGGGTAGAAATGGTAGTTCATGATATCGAAGTAGGGGCCGGCGCCGTTCGCCAACACATCATCGAGGAACTTGCGCACAAAGGGGCCGTTGTCCGCTGGATTCTCAGGGTCGGTATCGGTGAAGAAGTCATAGGCGATGCCGCCGAAAACGACATTCACCTTGGGATTGGCCGCTTTCATGGCCGGGTAAATCGCCTTGAGCATCGCAGCATATTCCTTGCCATGCTCACCCCAACGCTGCATGGACCCGGCCGGCCCAGCGTCCGGTTCGTTGTATAGCTCAAAATAAAGGATCTGCGGCGAACCCGGTGCATCGTCGACGCCATCGCCATCATAGCGCTCCACAAGCGCGCCCATGAACTCAGCGAACTCGGGTAGATTCTCAGCCGGGATCACGCCCTCAACGTCCGGCGCAGCCCACAAAGGATTGCCCAGAATGGTCATGACCATGTTGTAGCAGCCTTGTCCCACGACAGCAGCCACGGAGTCGATACCGGCCCAATTATATTTATCCGGCGTCGTGTTCGTCGGTTCGGCGCCGGCCCAGGAGATTTCGTTACGGATAAATGAAGCCCCACTTGCCACGAGGTCATTGTGCAAAATGGTGCCCTCGCCTGTCGCGCCGTAGAGTTGCACGCCATAGCGGGAGAGCGTGCGCAACTGATAGCACTTGTTGTCCAGAATACTCGGCAAGTAAAGCGGCGTCTCATTACCGGGCTCGGCAGCCGGTTCTTGCGCACTGGCAGGAGCCACCGCAGTGATTGCCAGTGTCAGCGCCAGCACAAGCGCCAGAATACGGTTCGTCCCGCTGCGCTGCAGCCGGAAGCCATATCTCGTTTCCATCACTCACTTCTATCCTTTACTCTTGCGCATGCACTTCGACATGCGCCCTCTACCACGACCCTGCAATATCACCTGCCGGCACACTTCATTGTCGCGCCGGCAGAGTGGCAACGCAGCGATCCTTTGTCTCGTCCGCAACCGAAAGCAGCGCTACTGGCGCTGAATCTGCGGCAGATTCAACAGGTAGTCGTTGAACGGCGTACGCCAGCGCACGATTTGATTGGCGCCGCCCACTGCAATCCATGTGTCGCCATCAGAATCGACCGCGATACCCCACGGTTCGCTACCGGCAGCCGGCAGCCTGGCTTCGACATTCGACACTTCGGTACCGTTGAACTTGTACTGGTAGCGTCCGACGCGGCCATCGCCTTCGCGTGTATACCAAGTCTGGCGGAAGCCCCCCAGTTCCGTCACGAAAAGCCCGTCGGGGCCATTGCCAGGCGGCACGTCATAGAACCCCCACAGATTCGTCGTGTTGAGTGCGAAGCGGCCGATGGCGTCGTTGCCGGAGCCGGTGATCCAGATCTCGCCCGTGTTGTCGACGACAATGTTGATCGGCGCAGTGCTGGACCCAGCCGGGGCGGGCACAAACCGATCTTCGATTATCCGATACAGTGCGGCCGATGACTTGAATGTCGGGCCTGTGAACCAGGGGCCAACCGGGGAGAAAGCAACACTCTCCAGTTGTGCGCCCGTCATATCAACGTTGTTACCGTCGTTCGGGTTCTTGTCGGTGAACTCAGTAATCGTTCCGTTCGTCGGATCGAGGCGGCCAAGGTTGTCGCCCTTACGCTCCACGAACCAGACATAGCCGCCACCTGCAGTAATGCCGGTCGGCTCGGAGGCAGCCGTCGGGATCGCGTAGTAGACGACGTTGCCGTTCGTGGGGTCGAGGCGGCCAATTTCGTTGCTGCCCAGCGCGGTGAAGTACAGGAAGCCGTTGAAGAGCACCAGGTCATACGGTGTTTTGCCGGCAGCCAGATCGAAGTAGTCGACTGATGTTGCTGCGGCGCTGACCGCGCCATCGGTGACCGTGAGCTTGCCGATGGAATCAGCCGCCGGCATGGTGAACCAGAGTTCACCCTGGGCGGATGCGATGAGATTGCGCGGGCTTCCCTTCACGGCGTACGTTGTGAAGACGCTGGGATCGGCCTGGCTGGTTGCGGACAGGTGACGAGCGCCACCCACCAGGAACGCCATAACCAGAAGCAGCATCATACCCAGGCGAAGAGTGGTTGAGATTCGCCTGGACGTTTCATTCGAGTTCATCGGTTTTACTCCTGTGGAACGGGCAGTCGAATGACTGCCTCCTGGCGGGGGCGAATTCCGAGCAATACTTCGTAGGCTTCGACGATCTTCGCCGCCGCATTTTCCCATTCATATTGCTCTTGGGCGCGCAGGCGGAGCGTTTCGCCCAGCCGTTGCGCCCGGTCCTGGTCGTGCAACAATGAGAGGATCTTTTGGGCCAGGCTCTCGTCACTGCCGCGCTCCGCGTAGACGCCGGCACTGCCGAGATACTCACGGGCAACGGGTGTGTCGAAGGCGACTGTCGGCAATCCCATGGCCATATAGTTCAACAGCTTGCCGGCGCCTTCGGTCAAGCTGAGCTTCGGTGCGACGGCCACATTGCCCAACGCGAGGTGCCGCGCTGCGTGCTCGTACGGGACGCGCCCGGTAAAGATGACGCGGTCGCGCACGCCCAGCGTGTCGGCCATCTGCTGGTAGTAGTCGACACCGGGAAAGCCCATGAGCAGCAGATAGACATCCGGCCGCTCCGCTCGAATCTGCTGCATGGCGCGCAGCAGATGGCCGGTTCCCTGATATTCCGCCAGCAGCCCCAGATAGACGATGACCGGGGCGTCCGCAGGCAGTCCAAAGCGCGTCCGCAACTCCGTCATCTCCTGCTCGGGAAATGTCGCACGCGGGCGAAACTGGCTTGTGTCGACACAGTCAGGCAATGGACGGATCGCGCCGGCGTCACAGCCGAAGTCCTGGAGAAGGACGCGTTCGGCGTTTGATGAGCTGGTAAATATCAAGCCGGACGAGTGGTCGATCCAGGTCTCCAAACGCCGCAGCGGCGGGTAGACCGGGCTCTCACGGCGCAAGAAGTGATGGTCGATCATTTCTTCGGTCAGGCTGCCTTGAAAGTCGAACAGGACGGGCAGGCCAAAGAGACGGCCGAGCACCTGGCCGATGAGCGCACCTTCATGCAGGTGTGCGTGGATGACGTCGAAGCGTTCGCCGGCCATCACCTGCAGCGCCTTCATGCCAAGCAGGGCGTCGAAGACAATCTTGTGCCGGCTCGACCCGACCTCGTAATGCTGGCGCCAGGGAATCGGCAACGTGCGCCGGATGTCAAGGCCGGGCAGATCGCGGCCATTGCGATAGGTGACGATCGTCACGCGGTGGCCGAGCCGCTGCAGCGTACGGGCCTCTTCGAGGATACGCACGTGGCAGCCGTAGTCAGCAAAGAAGCTGGTCGGCGCTATCATCAGCACGCGGTAGGACCGCTTGGCGGGTGTGTCGGGACTCTTTTCGTTTAGTGTCTTGCTCATCGGTTAAACACCATAGGTAACAACTCAGCCACCAATTGTAGCCGCGTCACCAACCCTCACAAAATCATTTTGCCTCAGAACTCAGGAGAGTTCTACGCAGCGTCTGGAAATCGCCCACCGTCAGCACACCGGTTGCCCAACAAAGCACCAGGTAGACGGTGGCTGCCAGTGCGGCAGTCGCCAGCCAAAACGCAGGTAGAAAAAACGCAACCAGCCCTGCCGCCACCGTGGCGATGCCCAGTCCCCAAAATCGCTTGACGCGCAGCGGGAGCCGCATCTTGTGCAGCAGATAGAGGCTAAGCGCGCTGCCCAGGCTGCCCGCCAGCACCACGGCCAGTGCGGCGCCATTGGCGCCAAGCAGTTGCGTCAGCGGCGGCAGCAGCAGGACCGTCCCCAGGATATGCACGACGCTGATCCACAAACTGGCGCGCAGTTGGTGCTCGATCATCAGCAACGTCGTGGCGTAGACCTCGATGAGGAAGAGGGGCGCCGCCCAGATGAGAATCTGGTAGGCGCGGGCCGAGGCGCCATAGTCGCCGCCAAAGAGCAGGTTCAGGAGTTCGGGCGCAACGCCGAAGCCGATCGCAGCCACGGGCAGCACCGCAACCAGGCCAAAGCGCAGACTCAGCGCGCTGAGCCGGTCGTAGCGCTCCCTCGTCTGCCGGTGCAGCCGGCTCAGCGTCGGATAGAGCGCCTTCCAGAAGCTCTGGATCAACTTCATCAGCACGCGCACCACGTTGTAGGCCGCGCTGTAGATACCGGTCACCGTCGGCCCGGCGACGAAGCTCAGCAGCAGGATGTCCAGCCGTTGCAGGAGGACGTCCGAGAGCGAGAGGCCGAAGAAGGGCATGGTGCGGCGCAGGAGTGACTCAAGCTGGACATGCACGTGCTCCTGCGGCGCGGCCAGAACGCGGCTGCGCGCCAGCAGAACCAGACATAGGATGGCCGAGATCGCCTGCGTGACGATGATCACCGCAATCAGCATCAACTCGTTGCCGCCGCTCCACAGCACGCCGATACTGAAGACGAGAATCAGCGTGTTGACCAACACCTCGACGCCCATGACCAGTTCCATGCGCTCGCCGGCCTGAAAGAGCGTCTCCGACGCAGAGGTAATGGCGTAGAGCGGCAGGGACGCGCCCACCAGCCACAGCGACATCGCCGTCACCGGTGCAAAGGGCAGCACGAACGTCAGCGTGATCAAACCCATCCAGGTCAGGACGCTTGTCACGAGTTGGATGCCGAGCAGCCAGCGAAAATAGCTGCGGCGGTGGGTCGGGTGCTGGGCAAGGTCGCGCACGAGCAGCGTGGGCAATCCCAGCTCGGCAATGACCTGGCTGACGTTGAGATAGGCGAGTGCAATTGTGTAGTGGCCCAGGCCGTCCACGCCAAGCCGGCGCGCAATCAGCACCTGGAGGATGAAACTCATGCCGATCCGCCACAGGCTGGCGCTGGTCAGGGCGCCGGTGTTGACGAGGACGCGGCGCCCGGTGTGGTGATGAGTCGGCTCGGCGGTCGCCGGCACGGCGGATTCAGACATGCGAGGATTGTAGCACGCCGTCAAAGCCAGATGGAATTTGGGGCGCGCCGGTGACGCTTCGCGCCTAGCGTCGCCGGGTGCGGCCCGTCACGATGAAGTCAATCAACGGTCGCTTCTGATAGAGGCGGTTGCGCCATACGAAGATCGCCAGGGCGATCAGCCCGCCGACTTCCCATCCCCACAGTTCGGGCCGGCGCGTGAAGGCGTACCAGTACGCCTTGCCGATCTCCTTCTGCTCCGAGCCACGCTTGCCCCACACATGAAAACGCCAGCCGCGCAGTGGCCAGTAGAAAGTGTTGGGAAAGAGCCAAAGACGATCCAGCAGGGCGTGGCCGAGGAAGGAAGCCACGTAGACGCCGGCGGCGGGCAGGCGACCGGCGGCAATCCAGAGCACGGCAAGATTGGCCAGCAGCGTATGCGCAAAGAGGACCGCCGACTTGTAGCGCCGGTAGAAGTAGGCGGCGGCCAGCGGCTTGTCGACCAGGTCCGGGCCCATGGCAGCGAGCGCGACAAGGCGATAATCGGTATCCTCGGGCAAGTCCAGCCACTCCTGGGCGAGGTCGACGGCCAGCCAGGTGTATGCCACATGCGATTGTGGGAGCATCGATCTACAGCCCGCGCTCCCCGCGCACGTAGGGCTCGCCCAGCGCGGCCGGCGCGCCGATGCGCTTGCGCATGGCCGCCCGGGAGCCGATGACGAGCGCCAGGATTGTCAGCAGGTAGGGCGCCATCTGGAGGAAAAACCCAAAGTTGGAGTTGATAAAAAGCGGATTGGTGAATCCCAGAATCATGCGCGGCCCTTGCAGGTCGAGGATTGCACGACGCAACGCACCGAAGAGATAGGCGCCGAGCGCAGCGCGTAGCGGGTTCCACTGGGCAAAGATAACGAGACCGATCGCGATCCAGCCCTGGCCCGAGGTCGTCTGCGCGCTGTACCAGCCGGGCGAGACCGACAGGCTGATGGTGGCGCCCGCCAGCCCAGCCAGGCAGCCGCCGATGAAGACATAGAAGTAGCGCAGCCGGTAGACGTTGACGCCCATGGTGTCGGCAGCAACCGGCTTCTCGCCCACGGCGCGCAGATGCATGCCCGGCCGCGTCTTCTCAATGTAGTACCACGTCAGCGGTGCAAAGAGGTAGCCGACATAGACCAGCGGGCTGTGATCCTTGAAGAAGACCGGACCGACAAAGGGAATCGATGCCAGCCCGGCAATGTCATAGTTCGGGATCAGTGCGGCATTTTGGCCGGTCAGGCCATTACCCAGCACGAGCGCCAACCCCGTACCCAGAAAGGTCAACGATAGGCCGCTCACCACCTGATCTGCCTGAAAGCTGATGGTGACGAGACCGTGCGCCAGACTGAGCGCACCGGCCGCCAGCATGGCCATGGCCAGCCCAAACCAGGCATTGCCCGTCGCCAGCGAAACGCTGAAGCCGGCCATGGCGCCAAAGAGCATCATGCCCTCCACACCGAGGTTGAGAATGCCGGAGCGCTCGGCCAGGATCTCGCCGATGCTGGCAAAGAGCAAGATGGTGCCGGTTGCCAGACCGGCGTGCAGGATGACCTCGAGATTCATGCCGCTTCTCCTGCCGTGCTTTCACTGGACGTAGTGCGAACGATGCGAATCTTGTAGCGCAGCAGGACGTCGCTGCTGATGACCGCAAAGAGGACGAAGCCCTGGATCATCTGGGCGATGCCGGAGGGCTGCACCTCGCGCCCCGCCACGATCAGCGCGCCGAAGAGGATGGAGACCAGCACCACGCCAAAGGGATTGAGCTTGGCCAGCCACGCCACGATGATGCCCGTAAAGCCGTAGCCGGGCGAGATGCGTTCCTGCAGGCGGTGAACCACCCCGCTCACTTCCGACATGCCGGCCAGGCCGGCCAGCGCGCCGGAAAACATCATCACCAGGATGATGTTGCGCGCGATGTTGATGCCGGCGTAGCGCGCCGCATTCGGGTTGTCGCCGATGAGCCGGATCTCGTAGCCCCAGCGGCTGCGCTGTAGTACCCACCAGACCACCACCGCCGCCACCAGCCCAAAGAGGACACCCAGGTGCAGCGTGATGCCGGAAAATGCCGGGTACTGGCGTGCATAGTCGGAGAGACGGGGCAGCCATGCGGAGCGCTCAAAGGTCGGCGTCATCTGAAAGCCGGCATCGCTCCACTGATTGAAGATCCAAAAGTTATTCCACAAAATGGCAACATAGTTGAGCATCAGCGTCGTGATGATCTCGTTGACCTGAAAACGCGCCTTGAGGAAGCCGGGGATGAAGCCGTAGAGCGCGCCGCCGATCATGCCCATGACAGCCATGAAAGTGATGATGACGATGGCGGGGCTGTCGAGCGGCACCAGCGGCACCAGGACCACCAGGCTGGCAAAAAAGGCGCCGATGTAGAATTGCCCTTCGGCGCCGATGTTCCAGAGCTTCATTTTGAACGCGACGGTACAGGCCAGGCCAACCAGGATCAGCGGTGTCGCCTTGACCATGGTGTCGGAGAAGGAGGCCCAACTGCCGAAGGTGGCACGGAAGAAGAACTCGTAGACGCGCAACGGCTGGCTGCCAATCAGCCAGAGCACGATGCCGCTGAAGATGAACGCCGCCACCACCGACCCAACCGAGGTGGCGGCGGGCAACCACTTGGGCACATCTTCGGTGCGTTTTTCGACGGAAAGCTGGAGCGGGAATGCCATAGGATCTCCTGCGACGTCAGGAAGCGCCGGCCGCAGCCTTGGCGCCAGGTAGTTTCTCTTGTGGCGTGCCGGTCATCATCAAGCCCAGTTCGCCGATATCGGCGCTGGCCGCATCGACGATACCCATGATCTTGCCGTCAAAGATGACGGCGATCCGGTCGCTCAGCGCAAGCAGTTCCTCCAGCTCCTCGGAGATCAGCAGCACGGCGGTGCCGGCCAGGCGCTGCTGCAAGAGGTGCTCCTGGATCGCCTCGACCGCGCCGACGTCAAGCCCGCGCGTCGGCTGCACGGCGACGATGAGCTTGGGATCGGTGGTGATCTCGCGCGCCAGGATGACCTTCTGCAAGTTGCCGCCCGAAAGCTTGCGCGCCATGGTCTGCACGCTGGGCGCCATGATGTCGTAGGTTTGCTTGAGCGAGGAGGCGTACCCCTGGGCAGCGCCGTCGTCGATGGTCATGCCGTGGCTGATGGGCTGCCGGCGATAGGTCTTCATGATGACGTTGTCGGTGATCGTCAGGTTTGGCGACGACCCGACGCGGTTGCGATCTTCGGGGATGTGTGCCACACCGGCGACGATGGCCGTCAGCGGCGGCTGGTTGCTCACCGTCACGTTATCGACAGTGATTCTGCCGTCGTCACAGATGCGCAGCCCGGTGATGCATTCGGCCATTTCGCTCTGACCGTTGCCCGCCACACCGGCAATACCGAGGATTTCGCCGGCACGCACCTCCAGCGACACCCCACGCAGGGCCGGCGTCCCCTTGTTGTTGACCGCCTTCACGCCGTCCATGTGCAGAACGACGTCGCCCGGCGTGTTGGGGCTCTTCTCCACCTGGAAGACGACGTCGCGGCCCACCATCAACTGTGCCAGCTCATGCTTGGTGCGGCCGGCCATGAGCAACCCCTGCGCCGTGACGCGCCCCTTGCGCAGCACGGTAATGCGGTCGGCAACGGCCTCCACCTCGTGCAATTTGTGGCTGATGAAGATGATCGACTTCCCCTGTGTCACGAGCGAGCGCATGGTAGCGATCATCTCGTCGATCTCCTGCGGGGCCAGCACGGCGGTCGGCTCGTCAAGAATCAGAACATCAGCGCCGCGGTAGAGTGTCTTGAGAATCTCGACGCGTTGCTGTTCGCCGACCGTCAACTGCCAGATCTTGGCTTTGGGGTCGACGCGCAGACCGTAGCGCTGCTGCAAATCCAGGATCTCCTGCTCGTAGCGCGCCAGGTTCATGAAAAAGCGCGGGTGCTTGAGGCCCAGCAGAATGTTCTCGGTGACGGTCTGCGTCGGCACGAGCATGAAGTGCTGGTGCACCATGCCGATGCCGCTGGAGATGGCATCGCGGGGAGAATTGAAGTTGACGATCTTTCCATCGACCCGGATCGTGCCGGAACTGGGCTTGTACAGACCGGACAGCGCGTTCATCAGCGTACTCTTGCCCGCGCCGTTCTCGCCCAGCAAGGCGTGGATTTCGCCCTTTTCCAGGTTGAAGTTCACGTGATCGTTGGCCAGGACGCCAGGAAAGCGAATCACAATGTCCTGCATCTCTACGGCATAGGGCAGTGCGCTCATGGCTGTGTCCGGAAAATGTGGGAAGAGTATTGAGATGAAGAGCCGCCCTTCCGCAGGAGGAAGGGCGGCTGTAGATTACGTCAAAACCGGTTACTCGAGCGACGGCAACTCGGCGGTGATGTTCTCGTTCCACCAGTACATGCAGGTCGTGCACGGGCTGCCGAACTGAGCAAAGCCATCCAGGTCCGCCTGCTCCAGGCTCACACCCTCGGCCAGCACTTCGTTGCCCTGGTTGTCGGTGATGGGTCCCTTGAAGACGTCGAAGCGGGTGAACTCGCCGGCAAGCATTTGCGCCAGCGTGTCGCGGATCAGTTGCAGATCCTCTTCGGGCAGGCCTTCCACGCCAGGCTGCGGCGTCTCGCCTTCCATGAAGCCGAACAGACCCAGCGCGCCGCTATCGGCGTCGAAGTACTCCGAACCACCGACATACTCGCCATTGCGCGAGCGCTCGACGATGTCGGCATAGACCGGACCCCAGTTCCAGTACATGGAGGTGAGGCAGGCGTCGACCTTGCAGTTGCCGGAGTAGTCATAGGTGATGCCCCACTTGCCTTCGGGGGCAGCCTCGGCCGGGGCCGGCGTATCGGCGCCGGTCATGACGATCTGCGCGCCGGAGTCGAAGAGCGATGCGGCCGCCTCTTTCTCGATGATCGGATCGTGCCAGGTGAAGATCCAGCGCACGTCGATCTTGCAGTCAGGGCAGGTCTGCTGTGCACCAAGAGCGAACGCATTGCCAAGGCGCAGTTCTTCCGGAATGGGGAAGGTGGCGATGTAGCCCAGGCGCGGGTTGCCGTCGGTCTTGGCGCGGCTGCCGGCCAGCATGCCGGCCAGGTACTTCATGTCTTCCATGGCGCCCATGAGATTGCCAAAGTTGGCGCCGTTGGACTGGAATCCGCTGATGTGAACGATGTCCACATCGGGGAATTCCTCGGCGACCATCGCGGAGGCATCCATGAAGCCGAAGGAGGTCGTGAAGATGACGTCGAAGCCCTTGCGCGCCAGCGAGCGGATCACCTGTTCGGCATCGGCGCCTTCGGCCACATTCTCGATGTAGGCGGTATGAACGTTCTCGAGATTCGCCTCGACATACTCGCGGCCGACGTCGTGCGCCTGCGACCAGCCGCCATCATCGTGCGGGCCGACATAGACGAAGGCAACATTGTACTTGCCGTCCTCGATGTCGGGAATCTGGACGCCACCGCCACTCTCAGGTGCGGCAGCCGCTTCACCGCCACCCTGCTCGGCCGGCGCGGCCGGTGCGGCTGCCGGTTGGCTGGCTACACAACCACCAAAGACCAAAGCTGCCAAAAGCAAGACACTCAACACGATCCAAATGCGTTTTCCAAACATATGGGAGTCTCCCTTCAGAAACTGGTGAAATTCGGATAGGACGACCCGGCGCGGCCGGATAATCCTTGATACCTAGAGTCGATATGAAGTGTCTGGGGTGCCGCGATCGCCATTCACGTCTATGGGTGTCGGGTCAGATACACGGAGCAGAGAAGCTGGTAGCGTTGAACAGTTGGGACTATACATCAAAGCTACAGGACTGTCAACGCAGAGCGAAATTGCCGTGTTTCAAATCCTCGTCGACGCTCGTCATGGTGACAGATCGGCCACTCCGCCTGATTGGTACCGACCGCCGATCCCGGTAGCCGGCTGACCCACACCGGCGCCAGGGTAAACCCTGACGCCGGTGTTGTCGTTGACAAATTGGTTGGTCCGTTGGACCCTATTTGCTGCGCCGCCGCGTCACGAAGCCACCGGCAGCCAGCATGCCAAGCACCATGGCCACGATGGGCAGCGTTCCGCCGCCGGAGGCAAGGTCCAGGCCCGTAGCGGGCAGTTCCTCAGGATTCTCGGCGCCGGCTTCCGGCGTGGCATCGGCCGACACGTCAGCAGCAGGCGTGGATTCCTCGGTCATTGCCGCTTCGGCAGTTGCCTCTTCGGTGGCTGTTGCCTCGGCAGTCATCTCCTCGGTCGCTGTTGCTTCGGCCGTGGCTTCCTCGGTCGCAGCCGCTTCGGCCGTCGCCTCTTCGGTGGCTGTTGCCTCGGCAGTCATCTCCTCGGTCGCTGTTGCTTCGGCCGTGGCTTCCTCGGTCGCAGCCGCTTCGGCCGTCGCCTCTTCGGTCGCCGTTGCTTCGGCTGTGGCTTCCTCGGTCGCAGCCGCTTCGGCAGTCGCCTCTTCGGTGGCTGTCGCTTCTTCTGTCGGCGTCGCGGTTGGCGGCACCGGCGTATTGGTGGCCGTCGGCGGGACAGGCGTCGGCGTCGCAGTCGGCAGCGGCGTGTTCGTCGCGGTCGGCGGCACCGGTGTATTGGTGGCCGTCGGCGGGACGGGCGTCGGTGTCGCGGTCGGCAGCGGCGTGTTCGTCGCGGTCGGCGGCACCGGGGTGTCGGTAGCCGTCGGCGGGACAGGCGTCGGCGTTGCGGTCGGCAGCGGCGTGTTCGTTGCGGTCGGCGGCACCGGGGTGTTGGTGGCCGTCGGCGGGACAGGCGTCGGCGTTGCGGTCGGTGGGACCGGCGTGTTCGTCGCAGTCGGTGTTGCGGTCGGCGGCACCGCTGTGTCAGTCGCCGTTGCCGTAGCCGTCGGCTCCGGCGTATTGGTCGGCGCAGGCGTTGGCGTGGCTGCGGCAGCAACCGCGTCACCACCCTGATCGGCTGCCGTCTCTGCCCGCTGCGGCGGGATCAGAACGGAATCGATCACCTGGATGAGCCCGTTGTTGGCCTCGACGTCGGATTGAACGATGGGCACGCCGTTGACGCGCACCTCTTCGCCTAGCGTTGTGAAGACCAGCAGGTTGCCCTGCGCCGCGGTATCGAGACCCGCCGCGGCCAATTCCTCGGCAGTGTAGCGATTCAGCAGGATATGGTAGAAGAGAACATTCTCCAGAGCCGCCTTGTCCGCCAACAACGCGTCCAGCGTGCCGGCCGGCAGGCTGGCGAATGCCTCATCGGTGGGCGCAAAGATGGTGTACGGCCCGCTGCCGGCAAGATCGTCCAGCACGCCGGCAGCCTCGGCCGCATCGATCAGCGTCGAGAAACCGGTGAGATTGGCCGCAACATCGGCAATCGACTCACCCGTTGGTGACGGCGCGGGAATGGCGGTGGCCGCGACCGCGGCGCCTGCCGCCTTCTCGTCGACTGCCGGCGGCATGAGCACCTGGTCGATCACGTGGATGATGCCATTGGTGGCCGGCAAGTCAGTGGACAGAATATGGGCGCCGTTCACGGTGACGCCGCCGTTGATCGAGAAGGTGACGGGTTTGCCTTCCAGCGTGGAGGCATTCATGCCGTTCACGATCTGGTCAGCCTTGATATCCCCGGAGATAACATGATACTTGAGGAGCTCAGCCAGCGCGGCAGGATCGGCAAGCAGGTCGGCCAGTGCGCCTTCGGGCAGCGCGGCGAAGGCCTCTTCGCTAGGCGCAAAGATGGTGAACGGGCCGTCGCCGCTCAACGCGTCAGCAAGCCCTGCTGCCTCCAATGCCTTCGCCAAGGTCGGGAATGCACCAGATGTCGCGATAGAATCTGCCAGATCGAGCGAGCCGTCGACGACTGTCTCCGGCGCGGGAGCCGGCGCCTCGGTGGGCGCTTCCGCGGCAGCCTCTTCCGTGGCTTCTTCGGCAGGCGGCGGGTAGAGCACGGCGTTGATGGCGTGCACGACGCCATTCACCGCCTCGAGATCGGGGGTCGTCACGGTAGCGCCATTGACGGTCACTTTGCCGTTCCCAACTTCAACCGCGACCGGCGCACCCTGTAACGTCTCTACGTCGCCATCGGCCAGATCGGCAGACATCACCTTGCCGGAGACCGCGTGGTACAGCAGAATCTGGGTCAGCATCTCCGGGTCGGCCAGGACGGCATCGAGCGCCGCCTGCGGAATGTCGGCGAACGCGTCGTTCGTCGGCGCAAAGAGCGTCGTCTCGTCGCTGCCTGCCAGCGCATCGCCCAGGCCGGCTGCATCAACAGCCGCGGCCAGTGTCGAGAACTGCGGGTCGCTCAGGACGATGCCGCGCACCGTCTGCTCGTTGCCGGTGACCTGGAAGGGCTTGACAACGACTTTGTCGCGCACCGACACCGGGACATCGGGGCCATCCGGGAATTCGTACGTCCCGACCTCGCCTGCATCCTCGTGCAACATGGCAAAGAGGGTGTCGGTCAGACCGGCGGGATCGACTTCGACCTTGATGTTGGCGGCGATCCCGCCCGGCACCGCTGTGTAGCCGATCACGGGACCGGGTGCTCCGTCGGCGTCAGCATGGATCACGACCCAGCCCGGGCCGCTCGAGGTCAGACGTGTGACATTGACCGTATTGTCAATCACGGGCTGATCTACGACGAAGACGTCCGGCGTGAATTGGGCGAGTACGGCTGGTGCAATGCCCAATACAGCCAGCAAGATCAGCACGCTGCTGAGCACATAGGTGCGTTTTGGCATAAGCGGCTCCCGATTTGCAGTGCGGCTCTTTAATAAAGACTTTCTTTTGCCGAAGATGGGATGCGTGCGCTGCACTCCATGATTGCCAGTGAGGGTAACTGTCGGCCCTGAAATGTATTCTAATTCACTTTTCCGCCACGCGCAATGTATGCACGCAACTCGTGCGTATGGAATCCGGCTACCCTACGGCGCGGCGCCGCCGGTGTAGACTGCGTAGCTTGAGAAATGACAAGATGACACGGTGACGTCGCCTCACCCGCTCATCTTGTCACCCTATGCGCTTCGCGAGACGCAGGAGAGATCCGTGAACGATGCACCGGAGATGGCGCCCTACGCACGCCACGTTATGATTTGTACGGGAGCTTATTGCGACCCTTTGAGACAGGCAGACCGCCTCTATCACCGGCTCAGCCACTACCTGGGCGAACTCGGGGCCTATGACAATCCGGTACGTGTCAAACGTGGAACCACGCCCTGCCTCGGCGTCTGCTACGGCGGGCCGCTGCTCGTGGTCTACCCCGACGGCATCTGGTACCACAGCGTCGACGATGCCCTGCTGCGCCGTATCGTCGAGGAACACCTGGGCAACAACCGGCCGGTGGAGGAGTACATCTTTCACAGGCTGGACGGCGCCCCGCAGCCGGAAGTGATCGAGACGTAGCAGAGACTCAACCGGACCGGCGCAGAGATTGTGCCGCTTCGAGCGCGCGGCCGATTGCCGCAGCTATGTCCGCGGGCAATCGCTCGGCACCATCGCGCACCAGCAGCAGCAGGAACTCGATGTTGCCGGCAGGGCCGGGCGCCGGCGAGACAGTGACGGCACTGGTCGCCAGCCCCAGTTCCTGCGCGCGTTCCACGGTCTCCTCCAGCACGCGGCGGTGCGTGCGCTCGTCACGCACTACGCCACCTTTGCCCACATGTTCGGCGCCGGCTTCGAACTGCGGCTTGACCAGGGCGATAATCCGTCCCTCCGGCTTGAGCAGGCGCAGCGCAGCCGGCAACACCAGCGCCAGGCTGATAAAGCTGGCATCGATGACGGCGAGATCCACGAGAGCGCCGTCGGGCAATGCTTCCAGGTGACGGACATTCGTGCGGTCCAGAATGATGACGCGCGGGTCGGTTTGCAGCTTCCACGCAAGCTGGCCGTAGCCCACGTCGATGGCGTAGACGCGCGCCGCGCCGTGCTGGAGCAGGCAGTCGGTGAAGCCGCCCGTGCTGGCGCCGATATCCGCGGCCACGAGTCCCGACACGTCGATGGCAAAGTCGCGCAGTGCGGCCTCCAGCTTCAACCCGCCCCGGCTGACGTAGGGCAGCGCCGCGCGTACCGCGATCGCGGCATCGACCGGCACGCTCTTGCCCGGTTTGTCGTGGCGCACGCCATCCACCGACACCTCGCCGGCCATGATCAGGCGCTGGGCCTGCTGGCGGCTCTCCGCCAGCCCGCGCTGCACGAGGAGCAGGTCGAGCCGCTCTTTTTTCGCCGCCGCGCTCATCTTGTCGAGTCCCTGAACATGTGCAATTTCACCAATTGCCCCGCATCCGGTACCATTGCGGGACGCGCCTGCTGGCGCGCTGTAATACCGAGGATTTGATTATGTCGTCTACTTCCGCACAGGCCACTGTCGCCGTGCCGCGCAACAACTTCATCGGGCTGATCAAGACCATGCGGCTTCGCCAGTGGGTGAAGAATGTCATCGTCTATGCGGCGCTGGTTTTTGACGGCAAACTCTTTGATCCCGAGCTATTCCTCAAGACGACGGGCATCTTTCTCGCCTTCTGCCTGCTGTCGAGCAGCGTCTACATTTTGAACGATCTTGTCGACATGGAGAAAGATCGGCAGCACCCGCGCAAACGGGCTCGCCCGCTGGCAAGCGGGCAGTTGGACCCACGCGTGGCGGCCGGGGCGGCCGCGGTCCTGGCGATCGTTGCGATTGCCGGCGCGTTTGCCCTCAGCTTCTGGGCAGGCGTCATCCTGCTCGTCTACCTGGCGCAAAATTTTGCCTACAGCTTCTGGCTCAAGAACATTGTCATCATCGACGTGATGGTCCTGGCCTTCGGGTTCTTGCTGCGCGTGATGGCTGGCGTGGCCGTGGTGCAGGTGGATAACTTCAGCCCATGGCTCTACGTTTGCGTGACGTTGCTCGCCCTCTTCCTGGGCTTCGGCAAGCGCCGCCAGGAGATTGTGCTGCTGGAGGAAGGCGCCGGCAACCATCGCTCGAGCCTGCTGGAGTACAATCTGCCGCTGCTCGACCAGATCATCGGCATGGTCGTGACGGCAACGCTCGTCGCGTACACCTTCTACAGCTTTGATGCAACCACGGCGCTGGCCCACTCACGCATGCTGTTGACCGTGCCCTTCGTCTTCTACTTCCTGACCCGCTACCTATACCTCGTGCACGTAAAGCACCTGGGCGGCGCTCCGGACGAACTCCTGCTCGAAGATCGGCCGCTGCTCATCAACAGCGTGTTGTGGGCGGTGTCGGTGGTGTTGTTGATCTATGTGTGGAAGTGAGGAAGATGACAAGATGAGGGGATGACAAGATGAGGGCGGTGACAGGATGAAGGAGTGGACCGCCCGTTGGCAATTGACCATTGACCGTTGACAATTGACCATTGCTCTTCCACCCCCTCATCATGTCACCTTGTCATCCCCTCACCCCCTCATTACTCTTCCTGTACGAACTGCGACCATTCCCCTTCCATGCCGTCGTCGGTGACGCCATAGAAGACGCGCACGTTTTCGCCCTCGCGCAGCGCCAGGTCGTAGCGCGGCTTGCCGGCGCGCCGTTCGACGCGGATGAAGCCCGTGTGGTTGCGCCACTGGATCTTGGCCGGATCGACGGGGTTGTCCTCGTACTGCTGGATGGCGTAGCTCCACAGCTTACGCGCACCCTTGCGGGTCACGTTCTTGATGACATGCCCGTTGCGCATATCGCGGATCGTGTAGAAACGCTGGCCGTTACGCTCTTCGCCGTCCACAATCTCGACCCCGATCTGCGGAAGGTAGAAGGTGGCATCGTTGGCCGGCAGCGTCGGCGCGGCGCCCTCGACAACGGCCGGCGCGGCCGGGGCTTGTGCAGCCTTGCCGTTGTTGCGCCCGGAACCACCCCTGCGCCCACGTCGCCCGCTCTTTTCCTCGCTCTTCTCTGCCGGCTTGGACTCCACCGCCTCGGCGCTCTTCTCGGCAGCGGGCGGTGCAGCGGCAACCTCGTCGGACTCCGCCTCAAAGCCCAGCGCCTCGCGCACCAATGCCACGATCTCATCGCGCACCGCCAGGCTGGTCTCCGCCTCGTCGCGCACGTAGAACTTGTGGTCGTCCAGGGCGTAGGGCATATCGATCCCCTTCGGCACGTGGACGCGCAGCACCTTGGCCGCCTGGCTCTGGATCAGGTCGATCTTCAGCTCGATTTGCGGCGTCAAGCGATCGCTGATGGCCTTGCGGATATCCTGCTCGACGGTTGACGGCGTCGTCAGGCCGCGCAGTTTGCCCTTGCCAGGCTTGGCGCCTACATAGGCGACGCCGCCCGCCGTGTTGGCAAAGGCACAGATGTCGGCCAGAATGGCGTCGAACTTGCCGCCGCGCACAGCCACCGACTCATGGAAACTCTGCACCAGCGTCGGTCCCTCGTCGCGCACGACATCGAGCGGGTCGAAGGGCTTGTCGGCGGGACGCGCCGGGCGCACGCGGTCGAACTGCTTGGAACGCAGCACGCTGACCAGCGCGTCGTAGGTCGGTTCGTCGAGCAAAAGTTCGGTTGCGCGATCGCCGATGCCCAGCCGCTTGGGATTCTTAAGATCCATCGTCAGGCGATGGGCGTCGCTGCCTTGCAGGCAGTGCATGCGCCGCGGGTATTCGGCCTTGCTGCCGTTGAAGAAGCGCGCCGTCGAGCGCCCCGACCGGTCGAGGTCGGTCACTTCCATGGCATCCAGGTTCGGATCCTGCGTGTAGGCGATCTTGGTCTGGCCGCCGAAGGGGAAATTGCGCATGGCTACGCCGTGCGTGCTGTTGGCATGCGCGGCAATCACCAGCCCACCCGCCTCGCGAATCATGCGGTAGGCTGACAACACATCGGTTGTGGCGCCGGTTTCGGTGCTGCCTTCGTCGAGCTTGGCCGCGGGCACTTTCATGGAGAGCAAAATGTGCTCGAGCTGGCGCACCGACGTTTCGGGCGGGAAAATGGCCAGGATGTGGAACCCAAAGGTAGCGGTAAACTCAAATCCGGGAAAAACGACTACCTGGTTTCCCAGTTCGCGCCACTCGTTCAAACGCTGCTGCTCATCCGGGTTGAGGCGACCCTGCAACTCTAGTTGGGTCAGCCAGTCCAGTTCCCGGCGGATGGCGCCAACACCGGCCACCGTGTTGTGGTCGGTAACGGCCACAATGTCCAGGCCCTGGTCGACCACCTTGCGCAGCCACTCCAAATAGGTGACGCCGGGCTCTTCATAGTCCCGCGACGCCGGCGTGTGCAGGTGAAGATCGGCCTTGTACCACTTGCGTTGCGGTTTGCCGCCCTGCGCAGCCTGCGGACTGCTCGTATTCGATTTTTTCTTGCGACTCACAGAATTCTATAACCTCCCGTGTGCGTCATGGACGCCGAACGGATTGAATACATACCGGGAGAAGCGAACCTTCTCTCTGGCACATTTTTAACATAACAGTTTGCGCCTGTCTAATCTGCCGTACACTGGAATGTCGCAGGCGCCTATACAAGCTGTGCCCGGCGATTATCTCACCGGGCACAGTCGACAATCATCTCGTTTGTGATCTCCGGCAGGCGCGACTAGAGCGCACGCGGCGCCATGGTGTGCTGGGCCTTGCGCCGCCGCGCTTGCGCGTCGGCCGTCAGCGCCGGCTTCTGGCCGTTGGACGATCCCTGGGCTTCCTCCGGCGAGAGCAGCGCCGCCACCAGCACCTGGTCGACCGTGTCGACGAAGATGAACTTCATCTGGTCGCGCACGACGTCCGGCAACTCGTCCAGGTCCGACTCGTTGCGCCGCGGCAGGATCACCGTGTCCAGCCCATAGCGCGCGGCCGCCAGCACCTTTTCTTTGACGCCGCCGATGGGCAGCACCTTGCCGCGCAGCGTGATCTCGCCCGTCATGCCCAGCTTGGGGCGCACGGGACGGTTGGTCAGCAAGCTGGCCAGCGCCGTCGCCATGGTGATGCCGGCGCTCGGTCCATCCTTGGGGATCGCCCCTTCCGGGATGTGCAGGTGCAGGTCGGTCGTGTTGAAGAACTCCGGGTCGATGCCCAGGCTGCCCGCGCGACTCCGGATGTAGCTCAGCGCCGCCTGCGCGCTCTCCTTCATAACGTCGCCCAACTGACCCGTGAGCGTGTAGCCCTTGTTGCCGGGCACGCGCGTCGCCTCGAAGAAGGTGATGTCGCCGCCCGCCTCGGTCCACACCAGGCCGATCGCCACACCCGGGTTCTCCAGGCGTTCCTCGATCTCCTCGTCGAAAAAGCGGCGCTTGCCCAGATAGAGCGCCACATCCTTGCGCTTGACGGTGCGGCCACGCTTGATCTCGCCGGCCGCGACCCCCGCCGCGATCTTGCGGCAGACCTTGCCGATCTGGCGCTCCAGGTTGCGCACACCCGCCTCACGCGTGTAGCCCTGGATGATCTCGTGCAGCGCCTCGTCGGCCAGCTTGACCTCGCTGGGACGCAGCCCGTTCTCCTTGATCTGCCGCGGGATGAGATAGCCCTTGGCGATGTTGACCTTCTCGTCCTCGGTGTAGCTGCTGAGCTGGATGATCTCCATGCGGTCGCGCAGCGCCGGCGGGATGGTGTCGAGCACGTTGGCCGTCGTGATGAAGAGCGTCTGGCTCAGGTCGAACGGCACGTCGAGATAGTGGTCGCGGAACTCGCGGTTCTGCTCCGGGTCGAGCACCTCCAGCAGCGCGCTGCTCGGATCGCCACGGAAGTCGCGGCCCAGCTTGTCGACCTCGTCGAGCATGAACACGGGGTTACGGCTCTCGATGCGGCGCAGGCTCTGGATGATGCGGCCGGGCATGGCGCCGATGTAGGTGCGCCGGAAGCCGCGGATGTCCGCCTCATCGCGCACACCGCCCAGCGCCAGCCGCACGAACTTGCGGTTCATGGCCCGCGCAATGCTGATGCCCAGGCTGGTCTTGCCCACGCCTGGCGGCCCCACAAAGCAGAGCACCAGCCCCTCGCGCTCGCGGCGAATCTTGTCGCCCACATCCTCGTTTTCGTCCCGCTGTTTCGCACGGCGCTCAGCGCGCAGCTTGCGCACGGCCAGGAACTCCAGGATGCGCTCCTTGATCTCCTTGAGGCCATAGTGATCCTCGTCGAGAACCTGGCGCGCGTGGCGAATATCCAGGTTGTCGGACGTGCCGTTGCGCCACGGCAGGCTGACCATCAGATCAAGGTATGTCTTGATCACGCTGTACTCGGCAGCCTGGATCGGCATGCGCCGCATGCGGGCGAGTTCGCGGGTTGCCTCCTTCTCGGCCTCCTCGCTCATGCCCGCCGCAGCGATCCGCTCCTCGAGTTCGCGGATGTCGGCGGCCTGCTCGTCTTCCTCGCCCAGCTCTTTCTGGATGGCGCGCATCTGCTCGCGCAGGAAAAACTCGCGCTGCATACGCTCCATCTCGCCCTGCGCCTCGGACTGGATCTTGCGCCCCAGTTCGAGCACCTCGACTTCCTTCTTGAGCAACTGGATCAGGCGCATGAGTTTGTCGCTGACGCTGTCCATTTCCAGGATCGCCTGGGCATCGGCGACGCGCAGGCGCATGCTGCTCGCGACCAGGTAGGCAAGCTGGCGGCCGTCGTCCACGTTGATCGACATGACCGTCAATTCGTCCGGCATCTGCGGCTCGAGTTCGATCAGCTTGCGGAAGAGATCCTGGACGGCGCGCATGAGCGCTTCCATCTCCAGCCCCTCTGCCATCGTCTCAGGAATAATCTCGACGCGGGCGCGCAGAAAGGGTTGTTCCTGCGTGTATTCCAACAACCGCACGCGCTCGAGTCCCTGCACCAGCAGACGCATGGTGCCGTCGGGCGTCTTCAGCACGCGGTGCACCTGCGCCGCCGTGCCGATCGTGTGAATCTCATTCGGCGCCGGCTCGTCGATTTCCTCGTTCTTGCTCGTGACGAGGGCAATGATGCGGTTGTTCGGCAGGGTATTCTCGACCAGCCGGATGCTGCGCTCCTGGCCGATGGGCAGCGGCAGCCACATCATCGGGTAGATGACAACGCCGCGCAACGGCAGCACCGGCAGATCATCGGAGATAATCGGCTCGTTGGCGCGTTCGGCGGGCAGTGCCTGTTCGCGGAACTCTTCAGATTCGTAGAGGATTTCGTCCTCGTCCTCGTCGTCCCAATCGTCCATTTCAAAATCCATCAAATCGTAGTTCATGCCATCTGGCCTATTGATATCGTGTATACTATACGGAGACGGAAAGCACCGTTGCTGCGTTCCGTCACCCGCGCCAAAACAGGTTTGGCTGGTTGGCAATCAGTTCATTCTATCATAGGTAAACACAAGTCCCGTCACCTGTTCTGTAACGATACGCATTCTTTTCGCCCGCTGCGGCAGATTCTAATGAAACGCGAACGCATATTTTGACAAGCGGGCGACAAGAGGGTACACGTACAGGCACGCCAGCCGTCATCAATTCGGCTGCCGGCGGCGCCGGCAGGCGATTGTCCGATTCATCACCCTTTCGCGCGCAGGAGGCAGTGTCGCCTGCATGCGGCCAGCAGAGAGGAAAAACTGGTGCAAACAGCTCAACGTACCACAGCCGAATTTATCGAGGCGCTGGCTTCCGGCCAACCCACACCGGGTGGCGGCGGCGCCGCCGCGCTGACGGGCAGCCAGGCCGCTGCCCTGGTCAGCATGGTGATCAACTTCACGGTCGGCAAGAAGAAATATGCCGACGTTGAAGAAGAGATGCGCGGCTATCTGGCGCAAAGCGAGGCGCTGCGCGTGGCGCTGCTGGCAGCCGTCGACGATGACGCCGCCGCCTTTGACGCCGTGGCTGCTACCTACGGCATGCCCAAGGAGACGGATGTGGAGAAGGCCGCCCGCACCGCTGCGCTGCAAGCCGCGCTCAAGCATGCGGCTGCCGTGCCCTTCGACGTGGCCGAGAAGTGCCTGGCGATCATCAAGCTCACCGCGCCGGTGGGCGCCAAGGGCAACAGCAACGTCGTCAGCGACGCGGCCACCGCGCTCTACCTGGCCTTCGCCGCGCTGAAGAGCGCCCTGGTCAACGTCAACATCAACCTAAAATTCATCAAGGATGAGCAGTTCGTCGGCGAGTGGGCGGCCAAGGTCGGAAACCTGCTCGCCGAGACCGAGGCCGGCTATGCCACGGCCAAGCGGGCCATCGAGGCGGCACTGGAGGTCGCGCTATGAGTGCCGAAATACTCGACGGCCGCGCGCTGGCCAAGGAAATCCGCGCAACGCTCAAAAATGATGTTGCCGCCCTGCGCGCCCGCGCCGGCATCAGCCCGACGCTGGCCGTCCTGCGCATCGGCGACGACGACGCCAGCGCCGGCTACGCGCGCGCCATCCAAAAGACATGCGACGGCGTCGGCGTCGACTTCCGCGAGGTCGACATGCCCTTCGCCGCCCAGCAGGGCGAAGTCGAAGAAGTGCTGAACGAGCTGAACACCGCGCCCGAGGTGCACGGCATCATGATCCTGGAGCCGGTGCCGGATCACATCAGCCACGCCGCGCTCATCGACATGCTCAACCCGGCCAAGGACGTGGACGGCGTGCACCCCATCAACGCCGGGCGCCTGCAAGCGGACCGCCCGCCCTACTTCGTGCCGGCCACACCCGCCGGCGGCATCCGCCTGCTGGAAAAAGCCGGCGTCGCCTTCAAGGGCAAGGAAGCGGTCATCGTCGGGCGCAGCGACATCGTGGGCAAGCCCATGGCCATGCTGCTGCTCCACCGCCACTGCACCGTCACCCTCTGCCACAGCCGCACGGTCGATCTGCCCGCAGTCTGCCGCCGCGCCGACATCCTCTGCCTGGCCATCGGCCGCGCCGAAATGGTCAAGCCCGACTGGGTCAAGCCCGGCGCGATCGTCGTCGATTTCGGCACGACCTACACCGACGACGGCCTCAAGGGCGACTGCGACCAGGCGGGCGTGGCCGAGGTGGCGGGCATGTTGACGCCCGTCCCCGGCGGCACCGGCCCGGTGACCAACGTCATGCTCATGGAAAACCTGCTGCGCGCCGCCGAGCGGGCGGCCAGCGCCTGACCCTGTCGCTCGGTAAATGGGCCCATGGTGGGTGTGCCACAGAGAAACCGAGTTTCTTGGAGAAACTCGGTTTCTTCAAGCAGCTAACCTCACAAAACAGGGTGACAGGCTCTCCGGCTTCCCCAACGGAGAGCCTGCCACCTTCCCAATGACGCACGCATGATGACCGAACCTGTAACGACCGCGGCCGCGCCGCCCCGTGACGCCCGCGCGGCGACGTCCGGCTTCCGCGCGGCGCAGGAACACCTGCTCGCTCTGGCCGTCTACCTTCTCGCAACCGTCGTCTTCACCTGGCCGCTGGCGCTCAACCTGACGACTGCCATTCCCGGCGACGGCTTCGACGGCTGGCAGAATTACTGGAATCAGTGGTGGATCAAACAGGTGCTGGTGGACCGTCTGGCCAACCCGCTCTACACCGACGCCATCTACCACCCCACCGGCGTCACCCTCTACTTCCAGACGCTCAATCCCTTCAACGGCATCACGACGCTGCCGGTGCAGATCGCCTTTGGACTGATCGCGGCCTACAACGCCGTGGTTTTCCTGAGCTGGGTGCTGGCAGGCTATGGCATGTTCCTGCTCGCACGCTGGGTGATGGGCACCGCCGCCATCGGCCCGCGCCTGCCGATTGGCGACACGCGCGCCGGCTACGTGGCGGCCATCGTGGCCGGGCTGGTCTACACGCTGGCGCCCTTTCACATGGCACACCTCCTCGGCCACATGCAGGTGATGAGCCTGCAATGGCTGCCCTTCTATGTGCTCGCGCTGCTGCACGCCCTGCACGCCGCGCGCAACGGCCGGCCCTGGCTGCGCCGCGCGCTGTGGGCCGCGCTCTTCCTCATCTTCACCGGCCTGTGCGACTGGTATTTCGTGCTCTATCTCTTCCTTTTCACCGGCGTGACGATCTTGTGGATGTGGCTGGCCGCGCCGGGACGCCCAACGCTGCGCGGGCTGGTGCGGATCGTGGCGCCGGCGGCGGTGGCGGGCGGTGTCTTCGCCGTGGCGCTCAGCTTCTGGCTCGTGCCCATGGTCGTGGAGGCGCTGCACTTCCGCTTCATGGTGCGCCCCTCGGCCGACCTCTACATCCTCAGCGCCAGCGTCATGGATTTCCTGGTGCCCAACCGCCTGCACACGCTCTTCCGCCCGGAGAGCTTCACCTGGATCGGCAACCAGATCGCACCGGTGAGCGAACGCACGATCTCGATCGGTTATGTCGTTTTGGGGCTGGCCATCGCCGCGTTCGTGCTGGCGCGGCGCAAGGCCTCCTTCTGGTGGGTGATGGCGATCTTCTTCTTCGTGCTGGCGCTCGGCCCGCAGTGGCACTTCGGCAACATCACCATGGACGACATCCCGGCGGCCGCGCTGCAAGGTCAGGAAATGACAAGCTGGACGCCGTACGGGCTGCTCAACAAGCTGGTGCCCTTCATGCGCGTCAGCCGCAGCGTCAGCCGCTTTGCGCTCATGGTCCAGTTCAGCATGGCCGTGCTGGCCGGCATGGGCTTCTGGCTCCTCATAGAACGTCTGCGCCGGCGCTCGGCCGCCGAGACCGAGATTGGCTCGATAGAAGAGCAAACCACCAAGACACAAAGTACACCAAGCGGCACAAAGAATCCTCCGGCGGCATCTAGCGCGGATACCCTTCGTGCCCCTTCGCGCTCTCAGCGTCGTCGTAGTGGGTCTGTGCTCGCCGGCGCCGCGTTGATCGGCCTGCTGCTCTTCGAGTACTGGGTGGCGCCCTACCCGCTCAGCCCGCCCGACACGCCGGCGTACTACGCCACGCTCGCCGCCGACCCCGACCCGCGCGCCGTGCTCAATTTGCCCATGAACTACGACCGCCCCGGCTACCTGCTCTACCAGACCGTCCATGGCAAGCCGCTCACCGTCGCCTACATCAGCCGCGACGACCCGCGCACGCTCACCGAACGCGTGCCGGTGCTCCAGCACTTCCGCCACCTGGGACCGGACATCATCGACGACGCGCCGGAGCAGGTCGCCGCGACCGTCTTCGCCGACCTCGACGTGGGCACCGTCATCCTCGACCGCTACAAGATGCCCGGCGGCGACGAGCGCACCTACACCGAGGCACTGGCCGCAGCCATCTTTGCCGGCCAGGAGCCGCTCTACGCCGACGAACGCATCACCGTCTACAAGGTCGGTGATTCCGGAGAACCGCAGCCGTACCTTGCGCTGGGGCCGGTGAACTGGGGACCGCTGACCACACCGGAGAATGCGCCCGCTTTCCGCACGCTGCTCGACGGCGGCGCCGAAGTGGCGATCCACCACGCGCCGGAACGCGGCCAGGTGCGCCTGCGTTATGGCTACGATGCACCGGCAAGCGTGCGCATCCACCTGGCGGGGGATGACGCGTCGCTGGCCACCGGCACGGCGCAAGCAGGCGAGGTCGTCGTCGATCTGACGGCTGCCCTGGAGCGTGCCCGGGAGGCAGGTCTGGCCACCGAGCCGTTGCGGCTGGATGTGCGCGCCGACAGGCCCGTGCAGGTTGAACGAATATCACTCGACGCCGATGCGCCGTAAGCCGGACGCATCTGGCGCCGGGCGCAGGGCTGGAGCAAGTGACCGTGAAGATTCGCAAGTTGAATGTTGGCGCCGCCGCGCTCATGGTGAGCGTGTTGCTGGCGGCCTGCCGCGGCGACGCCGCCACACCTGACCTGGTGGAAGGCGCCCTCGACAATGGCATTGTGACGATGGCAGCCGGCGCGCAGACGCCGGTCGAAGACGGACAGCCGGAGACCGCGACGACAGCGGAGGAGAGCGAACCCGAAACGCCGGCCAGCGCCGTGACCCTCTATCCTTCCACCTATCTCGACAGCTACCGCGTGCAAGGGCAGTATGTCACCGCCTCCACGCTGGCAGACGGCAGCGTCGTGCGCCAGCGCGTCGACGCGCGCGGTGCCTGGGTCCGCGCCGACAACCCGTACGGCTACGACGCCCAGTTCACCGTCAACGTCGAAGCGCCCGACGACACGGAGGAACTCGTCTATGTGCTGCTCGGCGAGCACGCCGCGGTCAAGTCGCACGGATCATGGATGACAGCCGACCGGCGCGATAACGAACTGCTGGGCGATCCCAACGGCCTCTTCGATCTGCCGGCCATGGCCGGCCTGGCCTCGGGCGAAGCGGTGGGCGAAGAGGAGATTCTCGGCATCCTGACCACCCACTACCGCACGGACGACCCCGCACAATTCGCCGCCATTGCCGGCGACGCGATGGGCGACAACCTGGTATCGGTTTCACTGGACGGGTGGGTGGCGCCCGAGGGCTATGTCGTGCGCTATGTCCTGGCCGCCGAGACGCGCGACGGCACTGCGACCGATGCAGCAGGCAACCTGGTGCCCGTCACCAGCCAGCAGATCACCATCGACTACACGCTGACCGAGGCAAACGGTGCGGTAGCCATCACCTGGCCCGAGGATGCCCCGCCGGCCGGCGAAGTGGCGATTCCCGGTTTTGAAGCCGGCGCGTTTCCCCTGCCCGACGATGCACGGCTGACGCCCGGTGTGGCGGCGCTGGAAATCGCGACGGCGCTGGGCGAGAACGCCGTCGAACGCTTCTACGCCGGCAATCTCAGCGCGCTCGGCTGGAGCTTCACGGGCGAGTATGGCGTCTACACCGCTACGAAGGACGACCTCGTTCTGACGCTGCTGGTCTCAGCGGCCTCTTCTGCCGAGGGCGGCAGCACGATCTACATTTTCCGGGGCACGCCGTAATCAGCCGGCGCCGGCTTGCGGATCGCCCGTACGCAACAGGCGCCAGTCGTCGAAGCGGTCGAGCAGATCGACGACGCGGTCGTGCTGCGTCATGAGCCGCGCATCGGCTACCGGCTCCTCGCCGATCAACTCATCGATCAACTGATCGGAGGTCAGGTAGATCTCCAGCCGGGCGGTGGAAGCATCGGCCTGGCTATCGCGCAGGCGGCGCATGACCGCTTGCAGCGCCGTCTCCAGCATCTCGTAGTGCGCCTGTTCCAACGAGGGGCGTCCGGAAAAACGCACCTGCACCGACTGCGGACGGTGGCCGGGCCAGTGCAGCATGTAGACGCCGCTGGCGCTATCGCGCGCCTCAGTGTCGGCGCTGCGCAGCGCGATGACGATGGGCCGTTCCGGCGCGCGGCCGGGGAGCGGCGCCATGTCGTGCGGGTCCAGGTCGGGCGCCTCCTCGTGCTGCGGCGAGCCGAGCACGACGCGGCCGCTGACGGCGGGCATGTCGCTGCCGGTCGGTGGTGTTGCCATGCGCAGGCGCACGGCGGAAGCGGAAGGTGACTGCGGACCCGGTGACGCAACCGGCGGCGGGGCAACCGACGGCGGGGCAACCGACGGCGGGGCGACTTGCGCGGCCACAGGCGCAACCGGCAGCGGCGTCACGCCCAGCGCCGGCGCCACGCTGAGACGCTGACGGTCCGTCGTCAGCTCGTCGGCCGCAAGCAGCCCGCTGACGCGCAGCCGGCGCACCAGGTTACGGCGCTCGGCGGGCGACAACCGGCTGATTGCCTCTACGATGGTCTGGATGCGCGCAGCGTCTGCCATGCTGAGTGCCTGTTCCCTGGCGCGAGCGGAAGGTCAAGCCGCGGCAACGCGGCGCTGTTGGCGCTGCTCGGCGCGCGCCTTCTCCCACAGAAAATGCAGGTTGTTGAGGTGGAACTGTTGTACCAGGCCGCCCAGCGGGATGCGGCTATGGCCGAACTGCTCGATGTCATACTCGGCCAGGTCGTGCTTGGTGGCGCCCTCGGCCATGAGACGCTGCACCAGCGCCTGGATCTCGTCGAAATAGAGCGCGCTGTCGTCGATGCTGCTCGTCACCTCGCCGCGCAGAAGGATGTCGCCATGGCCCTGGACGATACATTCCAGGTTGAAGTCGTGCAGGTTAGCCAGCGACTGCTTGTAGGCGGCGATGTCGGCGAAGGGCGTGGCGATGAGCGGCACGGGCATCATCAGGTCGCTGGCAAAGAGCACCTTGTCCTCACGCACGTGAACGACGCAGGTATCGGGGCTGGGGCCGGGCGTGTGCATCAGGTGCAGCGTCTTGCCGCCAAGGCGCACGACCATGCCCTCGCTGAAAATGAGCTTGGGCAGGCGGATGGAGACCTGGCGCAACTCGGGCGTGTGTTCTTTGGCCTCGTCGAGCGCCTGCGCGCCATAGCGCTTGAGCAACTCCAGACAGGTCTCATGCGCGATCAACTCGGCGTCCGGAAAGAGATAGGAGCCGTAGACGTGGTCGGCATGGCTTATGGTGTTGATCACATAGCGGATGCCTTGCGGGCAGACACGCTGGGCAAAATCGATGATCTGGCGCGTCTCCGACGGGAAGGGGAGCGTGTCGATAAGAATACCGCCCTCCGGCGTCACGACCAGCCCTGCATTCACCTCGATATAGAGGCGGCTGGTGAAGACCCAGGTATCGTCGGCAACGCGTGTGCGAATGATGCTCACAAAGTACTCCCAATCGCGAAATGACTGTCCTTAGTTTACTGGCCGCAATGCTATCACAGCCACTTCGGCAAAGTCAAAACAGTAAACATAACCGCAGCGACCTGGGGCAAAAAAACGCCGCTTGAGCGTTCAAGCGGCATTCCCATCGTCATAACTCCGCAGAGCCGTGTGTGTCAGTGGGTACGAACCTGCGTAAGCAGGTGGGTGCGGACTGGGCGCTTCCGTCTTGCCTCAAGGGCTACCACATCCACGTCACTTGGTCCAGCTCCCGTTTTTATAGTGTTGGCTCGCCCCGTGTGCCGACTCATCACGTGCACCGCAGAGTCACCTGTAGTATAGCACAGCGGGAATGGGAGGCAAACACAGCGAATGCAACGGGTAGGGCGTTTTCAAGTTGCAACTCATCGGGCAACTTGCAACTTGAAAACGCCCTACCCGTCTATCAAGTGTGATGCACGCAATCTGCAATATCGCGCCACGCATCCGTCAGGGGGTCTTGCCCGTCACACTTGGGCAGATTCATCACACGTCAGCGGAAACCAGCCGGCCGGCATTTGCTGGCCAGGCACCGCCTCGCACGGGGCGATAGACACTCACAGGTGTGAGGGGACACAGAACACGACCCACCGGGCGGCGTAGGTCGTGTTCTGTTGTGGCCGATCATTGAGGCTGAGGGCCAAGTCGTGACTATCGATGATGATGGGCCGGTCACCCAGAGCGTCGCTTCTCGTTGCAGATGGTGCAGTCGCTCGGATTTCAGCATGCCGACAACGGTCTTGGTCTACTTGCCACATGCGGCAATGGCCTCACTCCAATCTGTTCCGCCACTGATGGCCGCCTCGAAACACTGAATCGTCGCATCTGCATCGAGGCTGGACTCACATAGATCGAGTGCGTTGTCCCAATTCCATTGCGTACCACCGCCCCAGTCGACGCCATCATGCATGACTTGTTGGAAGCAGTTTGCCGGTTCGGGTGAAGACTCGGCACCCTTGCACAGTCGCTCGACATTGGCGCTAGACCAACTGGTGCTGCCGGAGTAATCCCAGGCGACTTTGCCCTGCACGGCATCAAAGCAGGCGGTGGAACCCGTTGCTGTCTCAGCCGTGGGTTCGGTACTCGCCGGCTCACCACTCTGTGACGCATTGGCTCCGCCCAGGAAGGCACGCAAGCCGATAGGCCCTTCGCCGTCGTAGGTCATGACACCGACAAGCGTGCTGCCGTCGTCCTCGGAGGCGATGGCGATGTCGACGACGCTCTGCTCGTCGCGGCCGCCCAGCACCCAGGTGCCGCCCGGATTCCACGGGGCATCGTCGCCGCCCCATTGGTTCTCCACCTCATAGGTGTTCTGGGCGGTCCTGAAGGCGCGGAAGCCGATGGGGCCTTCGCCGGCGTAGGTCATGGTGCCGACGAGGTTCTCGCCGCCGTCGAAGGAGGATGCGGTGAGCGCGACGACGCGCTGGTCGGCGCGACCGCCGATGACCCACACCCCGCCCGGGTTCCAGGGCGCGTCATCGCCGCCCCACTGGTTCTCGACGTTGTAGAGGTTGGGCTGCGCAGCGTCGTCTGCGGCGCCGCTCTCCTGCGGGTCGCCATCGGCGGGTTCTGCCGGCGCACCCTCGACCACGTTGACGTAGTATGTGACCGTAGCCGGGGCCAGCGCGGGGTCGGCCGGCGTAAGGGTTATCGTGCCGATCTGTAACCCTGCGGGCAGGCCGGCGGGGTCGACGGTGACCAGAACGGTGGCCGGTGTGGCGCCGCTGCTGCTCTCTAAGGTAACGTTTGGCGAATCGGTGGCGGCCGTCCACTCCAGATCACCATCGCCCAGGTTGCTGACCGTGAGGGTGCCGGTCAACAATTGCGTGTCCCCTGGGGCGGCGGAAAAGTCTAGCGCGGCTGTCACGGCCAGCAGCGGCGGCAGCGTGAGCGGGTCATAGAGAACGTCGAAGCTGACCGTATCATTCGCCACGGCGCCTTCTGCGACGTCCGCCGCGGAGTCACCAACGCTGCTTTGGCCCTGGCTGTCCTTGGCTTCCAGCCGAATCAGATGGGTCCCTTCGGCCAGTGCGTCAGCCTCCAGCGCGAGGACTGGGCCGGTGCCCAACACGCCATCGCGGTCCGAGTACCAGGTCAGGTCGCTCAGGAGACCGTCTTCCAGATCATAGCCCGCACCCTCCAGCCGAATGGTCTGGCCACCAACGTAGTAGGGGTTGAGATCCATGCTGAGGATGATGGCGACCGGCGCATGATCGGCCACGGTGAAGATCTCCGACTCGGCGAAGGTCGTCAGGAAGCCATCGTTGGCAGCGACGCGTATGCGCGCCTGGGTCGAGCCAGGCAAGTCCGCGCTGCTGATCTCGATGCTGCTCTCCGGCCATCCCCAGGCCAGCTTCTGCCAGGTCGCTCCGCCATCGGTGCTATAGTCCACGTTGAAGGTCAACGGATCGCCATCGTCGTCGCTGGCATTCCAGGTGATGGCGAGCGGTTGGCTGTCGAGGCTCTCGCCGCCGGCCGGCGTCGTCAGCGTAAGCGTGGGCGCGCTGGCAGAGGCGCTGCGTTCGGCCAGCTCCTGCTCGTTGTAGAGTAGGACGACACGGGCCAGATTCTCCGGACGGGGGATAGCCAGCGTGTAGCTGGTGAACTCCTCGTCGTTCTGCCCTTCGGCCAGTTGTGGCGTCACCGGATAGGTGGCGATCGTCTGGCCGTTGGCATCTACCAGGCGCACGCTGTACGCCGAAGCGCCAGGCGCGGGAAGGGCGGCGCTGGCATTGTCTTCAGCCACGCTGTCGATGGTGCCGGCCGCGGCGCCGGTGATGCTGCCATTGACCAGGAGAATCGGGCTGCCGGGCGCAGCGGCCGCTTGCCCAGTGCCGCTGCTGCCTGCTGGTGGATCGTAATGGATCTTCAGACGTTCCAACATGGCTTTGTAGGTGTAGGGCGAAACCCACTGCGGCCAGCAGTAGGACATGACATCCTTGTGGGTCGGCGGATAGATCTCCTGGTTGACGATGTTGAAACCGAAATAGGCCTCGTTGCCGCTCAACACGTCACTGATCCGTTGATCGGGGTGAGGGAAACTGGGGTCGGGATTGGCGGGGTTGCCACAGCCTACATGGCTACGACCAAGGTTGTGTCCAATCTCATGTATGTTGAGCGTAGCCATGGGCTGGAAGGTGTAGTACTCGCCAAAGCCGAAGAAGCCAGGGACAACAGCCACACCACCTGGTCCGCCCTGAACGTTGGCTTTGGGATCAGTTGCGCTCTTATATCGGGCGAACAATCCATAGAAGTGCCGGCGAGGCTGCCCCGCCTTTTCGTGCTCTGCACGCATCATGGCATCCATCTTGGATTGCTCTGCTGTGCCGCGTATGCCGGGGAAGGTCAACGTCGTCGGGGATATTTGTTGATCAACCCTGGGAATCGGCAGGCCAGCCAACAACTGGCTCGAGGTGGCGCTGGCATGGTCAGCGTTGGCCGTAAATGTTGCCGTGCTGCTCCGCCGTCCGTCCGAATAGTTGATCGTCCCCTGTTCCGAGTACAAGAAGTACTGAATAGGCAGGGCAGGAACGGTCTCGTAGGTGAGGGTGACAGTGCAGTCGGCGGCGGCGCCATTGGTCATGCTCTTCTCCGCCGGGTCTACGCAGGCGATGGGCTGGCTCTGGCCAACCATGTGCAGGGTGACCGTTCCCGTGCGCCAGCTTGCGGGCAATTCAAAGAGGAAGCTTTCGTTCAATTGGGCGCGGTCGGGGTCGGCGACAATGTCGATCGAACCGCCGGGGTTGATGGGATTCAGGGTGCCCAACGGGGCGCCATCGCGCGTGCCGACCAACTGGGCGGTCACCTTGTCGATGGGCGCGCCGGTGAGCGAGCGCACATGCCCGCGTACGAAGACCGGTCGTTCGGCCACGAAGGGGATCTCGTTGAGGAGGTTCTGGATCCCCTGCGTCACCTCCAGGCCGAAGAGTTGGATGGTTGGCGCACCAGGCTCGACCTGGAAGAGTTCCACGGCGATTTGGTGGGTGGTTTTCCCATCACTCACGGTGAGGGTGTCGGTATACTTGCCGGCCTGGCCAATTGCCGCCGTATCGATGCCGACCGTCAGCGTCGTGGGGGCAGTGGCGGAGACGCTGCCGCCGGCCGGCGTAAGCGTCAACCAGGATGGCCCGGTGGCTGTCCAGTTGGTGCTGTTCAAACCGGTAAAGGTCACGCCCACAGCCTGGCCGGCGATGGGGTCACCTGTGAATCCGCCGAAGTTCAGCCGCTTGCGGTTGACCTGGAGCGTGCCGTCGCGTGATACCACGGTCAACTGCACCGGCAGGGTAATGGACATGCCATTGGACTCCAGAATGAGCTGACTATCGTGGACGCCCACATCCAGGTTCGCATTTGCGGGGCTGACCGAGATATTCATCTGTAATCCACCGGACACCCAATTTGTACCGGCCACATTGAGCCACTGGCCTGGATGCCATACGACACCGCCGACATTGCGCGCCAGCACCGGTTGGCTGGCCGGGTTGCTGCGAGATCCTTTTTCCCAGACAAAACTCAGGCTGAGCGGCTCGAACGCGATGGCGTTCGGGTCCGGTGTCGCGGTAGGTGTGCTGTCTGGCGTCGCGGCTGGGTCTGGCGTGCCGGCAGGCGTCGCGGCCGGTTCCGGTGTGCTCGTTGGCGTACTCGTCGCTGGTGTAACCGCTGCCCAGATGCGCACCGTGCCGTCCCCTTCAGAGGCGAGCTTACTGCCATCGGGCGACCACGCCACGTTTGACACAGTGCCCGTGTGCCCCGTGAGGACGGCCAGGCTTGCACCCGTCGCGACATCCCATATCCGCACGGCCTGATCACCACCCGAAGCGGCAGACACAGAGGCAAGTTTGCTGCCATCGGGCGACCATGCAAGCTTCCCCACCGTACTGGTGTGGCCTGTAAGTGTAGCCAGGCTTGCGTTCGTAGCGGCATCCCACAGCCGGATGGTCTCGTCGTCAGACGAGGTAGCGAGTTTGCTGCCGTCGGGCGACCAGGCCACGTCGCGCGTATTGTCAGTGTGCCCTGTGAGGGTAGCCAGGCTTGCACCCGTCGTGGCATCCCACACGCCCACAGTCCCGTCATTCGCGGTCCCGGAGGCGATTTTGCTGCTATCGGGCGACCATGCTACCTGCGTTCCAAGGCTGTTATTGTTTGTGATGGTGGCCAGGGCAGCGCCCGTTGCCACATCCCATACCCGTACGGTCTGATCGGATGATGTAGAGGCGATCTTGCTGCCATCGGGCGACCATACCATGCTCTTTAGATAGTGGGTATGGCCGGTGAGGGTGGCCAGGCTTGCGCTCGTCGCGGCATCCCACACGCGGATGATCCCGTCTGCATCGCCCGACGCAGAGGCGAGTTTGCTGCTGTCGGGCGACCAGGCCAGGTCCATCACCCGGCTTGTATCGCTTGGGAGCGTAGCCAGGCTTGCGCCTGTTGCGGCATCCCACACCCGCACGGTCCCGTCGTCAGACCCGGAGGCGATTTTGCTGCCATCAGGTGACCACGCCGGGGTGCGCACGTGTGCGGTATGGCCGGTGAGAGTCGCGAGGCTTGCGCCTGTCGTAGCATCCCATACGCGCACGCTATTGTCATCCGATGCAGCGACGAGTTTGCTACCGTCGGGCGACCAGGCCAACCACGGCGAAAAGCCATAGTCATGAGCATCGGTGAAGACGAGCGTGGCTTGCCAGGCGACTTTAGTTTCTGCGGCGCCCGCGGCTGCTGCATCTGCTGTGGGCGCCGGCGCGGCGGCAGCGGCAGAGAGATCGCCGTCGCTGGCCCACAACGCGGCGCCGGTGGCGCCCGAAACAAGCCGCAGCACGCCTTGCGGGGTCAGGGTAAGATAGGCGCTGGGGTCGGGATTCTCGATCAAGGCTGACCAGATAAGCGTGTCGTTTGCGTCGCGGACGACAAAGTTGCCGTCGCTTTCCGTCTTCACGCTTTGCGCCCGCGCGTACTCGTCGGTGACACTCTGCAACCCCCAGGCATATTGATCGTCTGTAGAGTAGACAACCAGGTTGCCGTCGGGCTGGAAGATCAGGTAGTGATTGCCGGACTCGGAAGGATACTTTTGTCCACGAACGACCGTCTGGCCGGCCGGCAGCGGAAAGCGATCTGCCTGAGCCGGCGTCGCGACCGGCTGTGATGGCGCCTCTGGGGTGGCTTCAGCTTCAGGCGCCGCCGGCGTCGCGGTTGACGTGGCGGCGGGCGTGGCCTGCGCGGCTGCGCTCGAACAGTCGGCATCGCGTACGGCGACCGCAGCGAAATACCACTTACCGTCCGATCCCTTGGCAGCGCCGTAGCCGAACTCGGGATAGCAACCGTCGACGTTAAACCAGGGTCGGAAATGGCTGTCGCTCGCCATCCAGCCGTGCGGGAAATCACCTGGACTGCAACAGCCGGCCGCCTCTACCACATTGGCAGGGGCGCCGAAAAACGCGACGCGGTCGCCAAGGCCGGCAAGATTGCCGCTTTTCCCGGTCTTGGGATCGCTATAGGATGCTGGGCCGTCATGCCCGGTTCGCCGGATAGACGCCTGATATTCCGCCTGGAACTGCGCCGCTTCGTTGAGGGCCGCGTTCAATACATGATCGGCGAAGAATGGCGGGGTCTCACTCTGCCTGAAGACCTTCTCTCCCTCAGTGCAGCTATATGGTGCGTGTCCGTCTTTGTCGGTGAGCACCGTGTCGGCACTCAGGTCGAGGGCGCATGCGGAGCCATTGTTCTTGCGAAAATCCGGATCTCTTCGGCCGAGATTTCCGTACGCCAACATCTGAGAACGAAACGCATCCAGATCCGCCGGCATTTCCACGCCGGAGTAATAGCGGCCCGCCTGCGTCTGTTCGCCGAGTTCGCTCATCCTGGTCAGGGCCAGGGTCGTCTCTGGGATCGGCAGACGCAGGGTAGGACTCTCCGCGTTCGGCGAAACAAGAATCACCATGGCCACGGTCTTCCACTCACCCGCCTTTGGGACAGGCAGTTGCCCGATGAGCGGTTCCCCGACGGTGCTGTTGAGATGCCCGTCGATCCACAACATGGCGTCCGTTCCCGGTTTGCGGACGAGCGCAAGTTCACCTTTGTCGAACTGCGGCTTGTCATAGGTGACCTGAGTCTTGACAAAGGAGTACTCCGTCCCGCCGACGGTCTGGGGCGGGAACTCGCGGGGAGACTTGTCCATGACGTACTTGTTCGCATCCGCCGCTAGGATTTTTGCGGCGAAATCGGGCGGCAGCGGCGTGTCGAAGAGATACTCAGTCCCGTCTGGGCGGCCAAGCCAGTAGCGCCCTGGCTGGCCAAAGATCGACAGACGAACCGAGGGCTTTTCTGCGTCTGCATTCGGGGCGATAAGAAGCAGCAGATCTGCGGAATGCCAGGCGCCCCCTGGGTTCGTCGCCGTCGCCTGGGCCTTCAGTTGCTCAGCCAGTGCCTTTCCTTCGGCGCTATCCTTCTCTCTGGTGAACCACTTAGCGCCTAACATACCATCTAAGCCGACGAGCGAAATCTGGCCTCTGTCGAACATTGTGTTGTCCCAGGAAAGCCGTATTTTCACAAAGGAATACTCGGCCCCGTCGGCTGTCATGGGGGGAAATGCTTGAGGGGCTTCGTCGACGACGAACAGGCGCGGGTCTACTCCTTTGATCGCGTCAGCCACAGCGGCCGGCAGGCGCGTGTCGAACACGTATTCAGTCCCATCAAGGCGACCGAGCCAATAGGTCTGCTGCGTCTGCGCCAGCGCGGACGCGGGCGTGGCCGCCCAACCAATCGGCAACAACGCTGTCAGGAGCAGGGAAAGCATGGACAGAACGCGCCAGGCCTGGCGCTGCCCTATGGTGGACCGAGCAGAAGTTTGCGATTCAGGTATCATGGTTTCCCTCCCGGGTTATAACGCTTGTTCAGCCTTGGCTAACCTAAGAAACCGTTTGAAAAGTCACCCAGTTTGACGCAGAGGCGCAGAGATGCAGAGACAATCAAGAGAACGCGCAGCAGGTACCGGCAATGCAATTCCTCTGCGAACCTCTGCGTCGCCGCGTCTCTGCGTCAGATTTCCACCCGTTTCAAACAGTCTCTAAGTGCGGCGATGGGCAGCATCATGATGCTGCCCATCGCCGCACTTCTCACCGTTCGATGACGACGCACTGCCCCGGCTCGGCGGAGGCCGTGTAGATCATCAGCAGGTGGGTGGATGCGTCGTCGACTTCCTGCGGGTTGGCGTCGTAGACCTCCCACTGGTGGCCTTCGAAGGTCGCCTGGTCGTAGCTCTCGCCGGGGGCGAGGACAGCGTACTCCTGGAGCTGATTGTCGAAGTCGAGCCAGTAGACGAAGCCCATGGCATCGCTGTTGTTGACGAAACGCAGCATGACGCCGGTGTCCGCGGCGGGCGGGATGGCGGCCGGATCGCAGGATACTGCCTGCGCTTCGGCGGTTGCCGGTTCCTCAGCCGCCGGCGCTGCGGCGTCATCACCCAGGAAGGCACGGAAGCCGATGGGACCCTCGCCGTCGTAGGTCATGACACCGGCAAGCGTGCTGCCGTCGTCCTCGGAGGCGATGGCGATGTCGACGACGCTCTGTTCGTCGCGGCCGCCCAGCACCCAGGTGCCGCCCGGATTCCACGGGGCATCGTCGCCGCCCCATTGGTTCTCCACCTCATAGGTGTTCTGGGCGGTCCTGAAGGCGCGGAAGCCGATGGGGCCTTCGCCGGCGTAGGTCATGGTGCCGACGAGGTTCTCGCCGCCGTCGAAGGAGGATGCGGTGAGCGCGACGACGCGCTGGTCGGCGCGACCGCCGATGACCCACACCCCGCCCGGGTTCCAGGGCGCGTCATCGCCGCCCCACTGGTTCTCGACGTTGTAGCCGTTGGGCTCTGATTGGGCGCCGCTATCGTCACCGGTCTCGTCACCCATCTCCTCTGTCTCGCTGCCCGATGCAGGGGCCGCGTACGGCGCGAAGATGAAGACATTGAAGCTGGCGGCGTCCGGGATGGCAGCCTGATCCACATTGGCGATGGCCCAGCGCCCCTGCTCCGCGTTGTACGACACGGCGGCGGGATGGTTGTTCAGTGTGCCACCGCGGCCGGAAGGGTTGAAGTTGGCCGTTACGAACAGGTGCGCGTCCGGCGCATTGTTGGCCAGCGGGTGCTGGAACTCGGTCTGATTGGCGCTCGTGTTCTGCGCCGATGCCCGGTGGACGGATGCGTTGTCGCCGGCGGCCATGATCATGACATTGAAGGCGGCATTGGCAGGCATTGCGTCTTGATCCTGCCTGAGGATCGCCCAGCGGCCCATCTCGTTGTCGTACCAGACGCCGAGCGGAGCGTCGATCAGGGCGGATTCGGCGCCGTCCTGTCTGGGTGTGACGAGCAACAGCACATCGGGGTTGTCGTTCGCCAGCGGATGGTCGATCACCGTCCACGACGCATCGATGTTCTCCGCCGTAGCGGTATGGACGAAGGTGTGCTCATTGGGCTGCGCCACAAGGACGTTGAAGCCGGCGCCGGCTGGGATGGCGGTGCTGCCGTCCTGGCTCACGAGGCTCCAGCGATTGAGGTCGGGCTGGTAGGCAACGCCGACGGGCATGCTGTAGGTCGCGGCGTCAGCGCCCGCCGCCGTGACATCCTGCGTGGCGAAGACGAGCGCATCGGGATTGTCGTTGACAAGCGGGTGGTCGAGGGTTGTCCCCGCGGCCAGCGTCTCCCCTTCCTGGGCGACGTGGGCGAACGCGCTTGCGCTGGGGCCTGGCACGGCTTCGGGTGCGGGCAGGGTGCTCTCCTGGATCGTCTCGACGACCGGGGCGCCTTCGCCCGTCCATTCTTCGCCAACGGTGAGGCGCACGCCGGCCGCGCCGCCGTCGCTCACGCTGTCGCTGAACTGGTCTACGGTGCCGTCGCTGTTGATGCGCCTCACGTCGACCTGATAGGTGACCGCGTCGGCGCCGTTGCCCTCGATGGCGATGGTGTTGGTGTTCTCGTCAAAGGTGAGCCCGACGGCATGACCCGGCGCCACCGCCACGCTGCGAACGTCCACGCTGTAGTCGGAACCGTTGCGGAAGCTGACTGCCATGGTGAGCGTAGGCGCTTCGGCATCGTCTGTGCCGGGGGTGAAGGTAAGGCGCTTGTTGTCGGGGTCGACGTCGAGCGCCATGAGGTCCGGTACGTCGGTCGTCACGACCGCGCCTTGCGCCACAGGTGCATCGAGCACCAGGTCCTTCACGTTCATGCCAAAGCCGGGACCGGCGATATTGACGTCGGCCGCGCCCTGGGTATTGCCAAAGGCGGTTTCACGGCTGGCAACCTGCACGCTGTAGGTCATGCCGGCACTGTGAGGAATGTGGACGGCAGAGGGTGTGTTGAGACCCATGCCCAGCGCAATGGGCACTTCCTGCGCCCCGTCGATTTCGGCGATCCACTGACCCGTGCCCAGATCGTAGCCGGCGCGCTTGCCGTCACTGCGCGTGACCAGCAGATAACCTTCGCCGCTCAGGTCGAATTGCATCATGCTGTCGCTGCTCTGGAGTGCGGGCGCGGTGCTCTGGAATGTGCCGGCCGCTGCCAGCTTGGTGTCGAACACACGGCCGATCCGATCAATGTCGCCAGGGTCCTTGGGCAAGCCTGTATGATAGCGCCAGCTCATCAATCGCAGGTTGTTCGAGGTCGCATCGCCCCGGTATTTTTCCAGCGGCTTGTCGGGAGCTGTCGTGCCGACATAGCTCCACTCCTGGGTGGTGCGGTTCACCCGCAGCGCCACATCAAAGCGATTGGGCAGGTTGTTCTCATAGATATAAATGAGATACTCGTCATCGTTGAGCTTCTCAACCGCAAAAGGCACGACGGTATGGCCGTTGCCACCACCGTCAGCGGGATGCAGCTCAAAGCTGAGGCGGTAGCGGTCGCCTGCACTGGCGTCGCCGAGATTCTTGATCAACGTGTCCAGCACGGTGGTCGGGGTACTGGCCGGCACCCATGTGTACCCATCTTTTTGTAGCTGCTGCTGGTTGGCAGGCGGGGAGCCCTGGGTCGATGCATAGAATGCTACATAGCGGCGGGCGTTCTCCTTGGTCAAGTCGAAGGTGGTGTTGGCGCCACTTTGGAGATCGCCGGCAGCGAAGGTGTCATTGGCAAAGATGTTGAGGCTGCCCATGGCCATGCCGGCGCAGTGACCGCCCTCGATCCGTTTGAGCCAGGTCGTGCGCCAGTTTTCCGATTTTGCGGTGAGGACGCAGGGTGCGGTGGATTTGCAGGCCTCGGCTTCACCGAAGATCTTGACCATATCGTCAATGGTCAGGTCGCTGTCGGGACTCTCCCCGCCGTAATTGTAGAAGGAGAAGCCATCGGGCCGCGGGAAGAAGTTGATGGCCGCCACCAGCTTGTCGTTGAGCGTCGTCGTGATGGTCGCCCCGCTGGCAATGACGCTGGGATCACTCGTGCTCTGGGCGCGATATTCCTGGCTAACCAGGGTCTGGCTGGCCTTCACGGCATACTCCAGGTAGACGCGATCGCCGGGGGCAAGCGTGCCGAGCTGCCACGTCAGGCGGTCGCCGGCAAAGACGCCGCCTGACGTGGCGCTGCCGTCCGCATAGGTGGCGCCGGCCGGCAGGATATCCACCACTTCAACGGCGTCGGCCGCGGCAATGCCATCGTTGGCAACGACGAGTGAGAAGGTGTTCTCAATGGCAGCATTGATCCAGTTCGGGCCTTGCTTGAGAATCGAGAGCGACGGGCCGCCTTGGCCCTGGAATTCATAGGCGCCGATATCCGCGGCGGTTCCCGTGTAGGGTCGTGCGTTGCTGCCGGCGTCGGTGGCAAGAGCAGCACTGCCCAGCACCGCGTCGGTGCCTCGATCCACCGCCGGCGAACTCTGCTGGAGGGCATAGTCGCGCGCGGCGGCGTCCACAAAGCGCGCATCGGGGGCGACGTGGCTGGTGCCCCAGCGGTCAAGGCTCACTTTTCCCGACAGCTCGCGCACGTCGGTGGTCGTGTTAGCAAAGAGGTTGTAATCATCGCTGACGCCCCTGGTTCCGCCGACGGCCAGGCCGACCTTGTGGTTGGCCAGGATTGTGTTGCTGACGTTCAACGCGCCCCACGTCGTGATGGCGGCGCCGGTGTTCCCGGCGTTGTCGGTGATGGTGCTATTGGTGATACGCGCATCGCTGACGACGTCCCCGCCGACGAAAACCGCGGCGCCGTTGTTGGAGTCGGCGCGGTTCTGGCCGAAGATCGTATTCGTGATGTCCATCGTGCCGCCCTGCTGGAAGAGGGCGCCGCCCAGGTCGGTGGCATGGTTGTCAAAGAAGCGACCGTTGTTGATGACGAGCCGGCCAGAGTTCTTGGCGATAGCGCCGCCGCGCGCCGCGCTGTTGCCTTCAAGCGCGACGTTTTCCAGCGTCAGATCGGTATCCGAGTAGATAGCGCCGCCATTCGCCGTGCTGCTGCCGTTGCGGAGGGTCAGCTCCTTGATCGTGACCCCGGCGGGGACTTGCAGCGCAAAGATACGGAATGGCGGCGCATTGGGGCTGCGTTCGATGGTGGCGCCGTTGCCTTCCACAGTTGTGGCCTTGGAGATGAATGCGCCGCTGCCGCCGTTCCAGTCGTTGGCGGCGCTGGTCAGCACGTAGGTGCAGGCGGCATTCAGGGTGATCGTGCCGCTGCTTTCGCCATCGCGCACCGCGGCCAGGAAGTCATCCTGCGTGCAGCCGGCGACGACTTCGGGTGTCGGCGTGATCTGCGGGCCGACCTGCGGGTTCTCGTTGGTGACGGTGCCGTTGACATATAGTTGGGCGTTGCGCAGATTGTTCTCGACCGGACAGTCGTCGACCTGAACGATCACAACACGATTTGTCTCCCCCGGCACGACAAGGCTGGAGAGGTCGGCGGTCTTGGGCTCGCCGCCGAAGACAATATCGGTGTTGGGGATATATTCGCCGTCGGGGTATTTCGAGTTGAACACATAGGCGCGCGCACCATCATCCACCTTTTCGAAGCGCACCTCAAACTGGTCGACCGTCGCGCCGGCAGGAATCTCGACAAAGGTCTGGAAATAGGTGAAGTCGGCCTGCTTGTAGCAGGAGCCGCCGGGGAGATCGGACGGCACGCTGTAGGTGATGTTGCCATTGTTGTCCAGCGGGGGAGCGCCCCAGCCCGGATCGTCCTGGCGCGGGACCCGCTTGTAGCTGTAGAGGGCAGCGTCGCCGTGCGTGGGCACCGGCTTCAAGAGGGTGGTGATGCCATATCCGTTGTGCATCTGCCACGGCGTCCGATCAAAGCCGGCACTCGACTGTGAGAAGACGCGCGCAGGGCTCCAGATGAGGAATGTCAGGAGCAGTCCCGTCAGGATGAATGAAAGGATTCTGCCGTACGGCTGAATGATTGCATGGATGTGTGGTTCAGATCTGGTCTGCATGGAACCTCCTTGTGATTGAGAATCGGCGTTTGTGTGAATCGCCCATGAATGATGCAAGGCGGAAATACTGTCAGATTGCCCGACAAGGCCGGCTCTCTGACCTCGCCGGCCGTGGAACTGTGGCGCCAGTTGCTGACGCGATTGGCTCACGCAACGTAGTTATGGTGCAACGCTGAAGGGGATATCCTTGCGTTCGGCGCAGCGTTGCGTGGGACTTGAGATCTTGTCAACGTCGCTCTTCGTGCAAGGCGCGCGCCGGTGTGGCACTATGCCGGCAGGAAAAACGACTCCTGCTCGGCGTGGGGCCACACCAGCATTCAATGGTTTGATGTTCTACTGGTTTGTTGTCGTGTACCGGAGTATAGGGAGCGTGGCCCGGGATGTCAAGCAATATGCCGTTTTTCTGCTGACAATAGGCTTACAATCCTGGAGCCGTTGGGTTCTTGAACCGATTGAAGCACATAGAGATAAATGTGAGACTGCGGTCAGAAGCTGAGTCTGCCGTAGAACCTCAGATTTCGACTGGCAGGTCGGGTTCGACAGGTCAGTTGTCCCATCCGGCCATCTTCGCTATAATCGCACCCCTGCCTTTGAGGCTACTCACGCCGGCAGGCGGTCACCGAAGATCGGCCGCCGGAAGATTCGACCCAATCCAATCTTGCCCGCGTCCCCCGACCTGTAAAGGAGATAATCCCAATGAAGGCCCATGTTGCCCGGTACTGCCGGCAGGCTGCTGCGGCAGTCCTGCTGCTTGCCCTGTTGCTGGGCACCGCCGCCGATGCGGTGGTGGCCGCACCGCGCCTGCCCAGGACGGCGAGCGAGGGTGCGGTTTCCCCGGCCCAGAAAGACCCCGATTCGCCCGCCAACCTGAGCGGCCGCATCGTGGGCAGCGCCGAGATCGCGCTGCTCTGGTCCGAGCCCATCGGCTCGCCCAACCCGGCGTGGCACTACACGACGCAGGTCAACGAGAGCATCGAGATCGCCATCGAGCTGGGCAAGACGGTCGTCAGCCCGGCGGGGACCTTCTACACGATTTCGCCCTATGTCTACTGGGCGAAGAATGGCGCGCTGGTGGTGGATTACCTGGTCAACCCGTCCAAGGATGACCGCGGCGGCGCGACGTGGTGGCAGCGCGAGTATGACACGCTGCCCGACCCGGCCTTCATCCTGCCGTGGCGCTACGACCCGGAGAAGGCGGGCCAGGCCATCGAGGGCTTCACGGACATCCAGCGGCTGCGCACCAAGGACATCACGATCAGCCCGGCGCGGCCCAAGCCCGGCGACACGGTGCAATTGCAGGCGACGGTGCACAACTACAGCTTCAAGTCGACGGCGAGCGCCAACCAGGCCGTGCCGGTGACGGTGCGCTTCTACCTGGGCGACCCGGCGCACGGCGGCGAACTGATTGCCACGGGTGCGACGGCCTCCAGCCTGGGCGAGCGCGGCAAGGAGACGGTGCGCGCATCGTGGACGGTGCCGGCCGATGCGGACTGGCGCTACGCGCGCATCTACGCGGTGATCGACCCCGACAACGCCATCGCCGAGATCCACGATGAGAACAACAAGGGGTGGACGGTGCTCGACTTCGTCTGCGCGGCCTGCACCAGCGCGCCCGACCTGAGCATCGTGCCCGGCAGCATCCAGATCTTCCGCCAGACGGGGACGTTCTACCGCGTCAAGGCGCAGATCGAGGCGGCGGGCGCCGGCTCGGCGGGCGTGCCGGTGGAGTTCTACGCCGGCAACCCCGGCCAGCAAGGCCGGAAAATTGGCGAGGACGCGATCGCCAAGATCAAGCGCAAGGGGCTGTATCTCATCGACCAGGTGGTGAACCTGGCGGGCGGCGTCAATGCAGCGTCGGCGTTGCAGGACGAGATCTGGATTCAGATCGCGGCCGAGGGCGTGGAGGACAGCGCGAGCAGCAACAACACGGCGGGCGCGCCGGTCGGCAATGCGGTGGACCCGGGGAGCCCGTTATATCTGCCGCTGATCCAGCGGTAGCAACCGGCGACGTGATGTTGCCCCCGTGCGCGACCTGAGGATCAGGCCAAATCAGGAGATGAGGATATCCGTGCTGAATGCCATGCGGTTCGGCGCGATAGGCGAGCATGCCATTCTGTGCTTCATCCTTGCCCGCAAGCACCATGACCATACCCGCTTCCTCGACTACGCGGCCGGCGAACTGCACTTTCTACAGAAGGTCGGCGGCGGCTACATCTTCGTCCACCGCTACCTGCTGGAGTATTTCGCCGCCCAGTACGCGGCATCCGCCCCGCCTGCCGAAGCTGCGACGCTAGAGACGCTTCCCAGATGAATCGACGCTCACGTGGCGCACCTCACTCCGGCGCCACATCCCGTACCACACGGAAGCCATAGCTGTCGCTGCGATGGGTCATCTCGGCGCCTTCGCGGAAATAGGCGCCGACGTTATAGAGGATGCTGTCGTAGGCGCCGCCGCGCAGGACGCGGCGCTCGCCTTCCTCCGGGCCGGTTGGGTTCTGGCGCGGCGACGTTGCGTAGTACTCGTCGCCATACCAATCCGCCACCCACTCCCACACATTCCCCGCCATGTCCAACGCGCCGTAAGGGCTGGCGCCGTCCGGGTAGCTGCCCACCGGCTGCGTGTCGCCGATCTCGCGATTGTAGTTCAGTCGCTGCGTGGTGGGGGTCGTATCGCCCCACGGATAGCGGCGACCGTCGTCGCCACGCGCGGCCTTCTCCCATTCCGCCTCGGTAGGCAGGCGTCCGCCGGCCCATTCCGCATAGGCCGCCGCCTGCTCCCACGTCACCTGGGTCACCGGATGGGTGTCGTAGCCGGCCCAGAAGTCGTCAGTGCCCCAGGCGGGGTTGAACGGCGGCGAGCAGACGTCGGCAGCCACACATTTTTCATACTGCTCGTTGGTGACCTCGGTCTGCATGATCCAGAACGCGTCGAGATCGACTTCATGGCGCGGCCTTTCATCCCAACCGCCTTCGTCCAGCCCCATGTCGAACGGGCCGGCGGGTACGTAGACGTAGGCCGCGCCATCCACGCTGTTGGTCAGCACCACGCCTGCCTTGTCGTCGACCGGCGCCGGCGCGTCTGTCTGGGCCGCGTCATTCTGACGAATGTAGCGCTCGGCCCGGTCGATTTCGGCCTGGCTCTCATCCGGTTCGCGCAATGTCAGGAATGTCTCGTAGTCCGCCAAGGCTTTGTCCACCTGTTCGCGGCTCGCATAGAGGTCGGCGCGATAGAGATAATACTTGGCAGCATTCGGCGCCCGCTCGACGGCCGCGCTGAAATCACGTTCGGCCGCGTCGTTGTCGCCCCACGCCTGGTAAGCCTGCGCCCGCCGCACATAGTCGTCGCTGTTGCCGCCTGCGGCGATGATCTTGTCCAGGTCGGCGACCGCGTTGGCGTACTCGCCTTCGCTGGAGTAGACGCTTGCACGATAGTAATAGGTGTCAAGTGCGAGCGCCGGTGAGGCCGTTTCCAGTGCATGCGTGAAGTGTTCCAGGGCCTGCTGGTTATCGCCAAAGGTCTCGTAGTAGAGCACGCCCATTGCATAGTTCACTGCCGGATCGTCGGGCGCAATTTCATACGCCTGTGACAGGGTGCGCAGCGCCTCAGCATGGTCGCCATCATACCGCAGCGTGCGCGCCAGCCCGATGAGCACCTCCACATCGGCGGGGTTGGCGGCGAGAAGCTGCGTGTAGATCTGTCTGGCCGTTGCGCTGTCGGCGTTGTCGACGGCGTCGCGCGCTTCGGCCAGCAGGATCGTGCGGCTGGCCGCGTCGCCGGCGGCGAGAACGGGCGCAGCCGGCTGGGTTGCGGCCGTGGCAGGTCCTGGCGTGCTGCTTGCTGCGGTCGACGGGGTTGCCGTCGCCGCGGGCGCGTTCGTCGCGCCGGATTGGCTCCACTGCCAGATTGCCACGCCGCCGCCAAGCACCAGCAGCACAGCCACGGCGGGCAGGAGCCAGCGCGGCCATGCATTGCGGCCCGTGTGCGCGGCCGGCGCGGCGAGCGGGCGCGCGTCCACCGGCGCCGGGAGTGGCTGTTCTGCGGCGGGCGACGCCGGCTGTGGCGTAGCCTGGCTGGCCGGTTGTCCGGCCAGGTCAAAGAGTTTGCCATCGCTGGCGCGCAGGTAGAGCACGGGCGTACCCCACTCGATGTCGTTGCCCGCGGCGAAGAGCGCCTTGCGCGCCTCGGCTAGCGCGCCGTCGACCGGATAGCCGGCGCACAGCGCGTCGTAGAACTCATGCGCCAACTGGATGGCCGCGCCGTCGGTGATCTCGTTCTGCATGGCGATGACGGCGGGGATGCCCTGGCGCACCAGTTGCTGCGCCACGCCGGCAAAGGGGTCGCTTGGCGTCGTGCGCGCGCCTTCGCACGCGTTTAGGATTGCCAGCCGCAGCGACGGGTGATCGTGGAGCAGCGTGCCGAGATAGTTGCCGTTGACCAGGCGGCTGCGCCCGTCCTCGTCCTCAAAGAGCAGCACGCCGTCCTGCGTCTGCTCGTCGAAGCCGCCGTGGCCGATGAAGTGGAAGATGTGATAGGCGCCGTTGCGCAGTTGCTTCTGGAGCGCGGCCAGGGTTGCGCCCTGCTGCTGCTCCGCGGGCAGGCGCGTCAAGCGCACCAGCCCGCGCTCCTCCAGGCTGGCGACCGCATCCTTGATCTTGCGCCACTCGGCTTCCACATCGAGGGGCTGGTAGTCGTGCGGGCCGGCGATCATCACCAGGACGCTGAGCGGCAGCGCCACCGCCAGCGGCTTCTCGCTCTGCGGCAAGTCGACGTAGCGCACGATGGGCGTGCCGGTCGAGTGGACGAGAAAGCGCTGTTGCGTGGGATCGTAGAGATACTCCCACGGCAGGTCGGCCAGCGAGGGCGGCAGGCGCAGGCGCAGGCGGATGCCCTGCTCGCGCTGGCCGGCATAGTCGATGCTGCGCAACAGCCCGGCGTGCAGGCTGCCTTGAAAGACTGCTTCGAACAGTTTGCTGCCAAACTTGCGCGCCTCGGTCATCTCCGGCGAGTTGACGCGCCGGACCCCGCGCCGCGGCCGGCCGATGCGCAGAAAGAAGTTTTCGATCTCCAGTTCGGAAAAGGGCAGGGTGAAAAAGGCCTCGGCCTGGCCGGCGGGGGAATCCAGCACATAGGCGCGATAGCCGGCGTCACCCAGGTCGTCGATTTGCAGGTCGAAGTCCAGATAGGAGAGTGCGGCCATGACGGCGATTATAGCACCACGCAGGCCGGCAAGATAGTACCTTTTTTGCGTCCCAACTTTCCCGTAGTGGCGACTTTAGTCGCTTCGTCGTAGAGACAAGAGCGACTGAAGTCGCCACTACCGTCCACGCCCCTATCGCCGGATCGCCGGCAGGTAGAGCCGCGGCCCGTTTCCCGGCGTGACGACGAAGGCCGTCGCCGATGAGATGCGCGCGTCGGGCTGTTGGTTGCGCACGGCGACGCCGGCCGTCTGCCCGTTGGCGATCAGCGCAGCGCTAATCTGCGCCGTGAGCTGGCTTGCGCTGACGACTTGCGTGGCCAGCGGCGCGCCATTCCACAGCACCTGGGCATCGGCCGCAAAGTTGCTGCCGGTCACCGTCAGCGTGAAGGCCGGGCCGCCTGCCTGCGCGCCCGCCGGCGCCAGGCTCGTGATCGCCGGTGTGCGCGCGGCAACGACGAACGACGCGCTGTTCGACGTGAAGCTGCCCGGCGCCGGCGCGCGCGCTGTGACCGGCAGCAGCCCGCTTGCCGCAACCTGCCCGGCGCCCACCGTGACGCTGAGCGTCTGCGCGTCGACGAAGGTTGTGGGCAGCGCGGCGCCATTCCACAGCACCGTCGTGCCGCTGATGAAGCCGCTGCCTGTCACCGTCATGGTGAAGGCCGTGCTGCCGGCCACGGCGGAGAAGGGGTCGAGCGTCGCAATCAGCGGCTGGCTGCCCAGCGCGGCCGGCGCCCACGTGTTGGGCGCATTCCAGCCGGACGCGTGCGGCCAGCGATAGTCATCGCCCTGGAAGGCCACCCAGTAATGACCGAGCGCCAGCCCGACCATGTGATCCCAGCCGCCGAGCACCGTCTTGTCAATGCGCAGCTCGGCGCTCCACAGGCCGGCGCCCGCGATCATCTGCGCCTGCAAGCCGCCGGGGCCGGGCGATGCAAAGTTCCCGGCGCCGTCGCCGGCCTCGGTGCTGACGTCGCCATCCTCGCCCACGAAGAAGCCGTAGTCGTCGGCCTGGGCAGCGGCGGCGCGGCTGTTGTCGACGTCGATGCGCACGCCGGCAAAGGCGCCGGGCACGCTGGCGCCCGCTTGCAGCCCGCTGAAGCAGACCCACAGATACTGGTCGCTGCGCATGACGCTGGCCGTGGCCTGGTCGCCGTTGGCATAGGGCGCCAGCGGCAGCGGTGTGGCCGCAGCGTAGCCCGCATCCTGGCACGCACCGTCCAGCGTGAAGGTTGTGGCCAGCGGGATGCTGAGCGGCGCCACGCTGAAGGGGACCGTCGTGGTGACAGCCTGGCTGTCGGCATCGGTAACGGAGAGCGCGGCGACGTGCGCGCCGGGCGCCAGCCCCTCGGCCGCCACCATGCCGCCGCTGCCCAGAGCGCGGCCGTCGACCTGCCAGCGCAGTGCGTCGCCGCTCAGCCCGCCATCCTCGGCGTCGGTGGCCGTGCCTTGCAGCACGGCGGCCGGCCCGGCGGCGAAGGACTCACCGGCGAGCGGGCTGAAGATCACCGGCTCCGGCGGGCGGTTCTTGAGCGTGAAGGGTTGCGACAGGGCAATGGCCGTGTGATAGCCGTCGCTGGCCAGCACGCGGATGCGCGCCGTGTTGGCGCCGCTGCCGTGGAGCGTGCCGACGTCGCTCAGGAGAAGCTGGTTGACCGGGTCGGGCGTGCCGGGCATGTTGGGTGCAATGGTGTGCCAGCTCGCGCCGCCGTCGTGGCTGTACTGCACGGTGAAGATCAGCCGGTCGTCCTCGTCGGGGTCGCCGGCCGTCCACTGGATCGCCAGCGGCGCGTCGACGACGGCGCCCGCTGCCGGCAGGTCGACCGTCACCGTGGGCGGGTTGACGCCGGGGGCGACGCTGTCGATGACCGTGCTGTCGGCCAGCAGTTGCACGGTGGCGACGGCGCCCGTCGGCTCGGCGAAGAGGTCGCTGAAGAGCGCGGCGTCGCTCTCCGTGGTGTGGTCGTCGAGTTCGGTGAGCGTGAGCGTGCGCTCCACCAGCACCGTGCCGACGCTGTCGAGCAGGCGCAGGCGATAGGTGGCATGGGGCGCGTCGGCGTGGGCCGGGGCGGCCGCGTGCATCGCCGCCTGCTGGCGCGTCGCCGGCGGAATGGAAGCCGCGGGCAGCAGCAAGATCTGGGCGATGTCGCCGCGGTTGTTGGCCGTATCCACCAGCCCGGCGACAAAGACGTTGTTGCCTGCGTCGGCGCCGGCGGGTGCAAGCGCGCTGCGGGCGACGGTCAGGAACGAATTGAGCAGCGCCCGCCACGTGTAGTCGCTCACCCAGGAGCGATTGGCGTAGGACATGAAGTCGGCCGTGGCGTTGGGGCGGATGGGCTGAAGCGTCGCCGGGTCGAAGCCGTAGTAGCTCGTCGCGCCGGTGGTGGCGATCTGGCAGGGCGGGTAGGGATAGCTGCCGTCTACGTTGTCGGGGCTGCCGCAGTCGACGTGCTTGCGCCCGTGGTTATGGCCCAGCTCCTGCGCCATGACGCTCCCCTCGCGGATACTGTTCCACACCGGCGCCACGGGGTTGGGCGCGTGGTCGGGCAGTTGCACCCACGACTGGTTGCTGACGGTACTGGCATAGCCGGACGCGCCGCCGTTGTTGGCGTCGGGATGCACCATGCCCATGAAGTGGACGGGCGCGCCGATGTCGTCGCAGGCGTCCGGGTTGAAGGAGAGCTGTGCGCGCAGCCACAGCGAGGTGATTACCTTGTCGCGATCCGGGATGCCGTTGGTGATGCCCCAGCCATCCTCCAGCTCGTAGGGGCCGTAGCAGGGATAGGGCACCGGCCCCCACCAGCAGACCTCCAGCTCCTCGTCCGGCTCCGTGTCGCGATAGACCCACGTGTCGGGCACGGGCCAGCGGCGGTTGAATTGGTTGACCATGGCCCAGAAGTTGGGGTCGTGCGTCGAGGGCAGCGGCGTGTGCGTGCGCACCGGCACCGTCCACACGCAGACCGGCGGCTGGTTTTGCAGGGTGAGCGTCTGTGCCAGCGCGTTGTCGGCGCGATTGGGGTCGCTGTGGATCTGGCGCGGGTCGACCTCGACGCGCAGCGTGATGGCGCCGGCAGTCAGCCACGAAGCCGGCAGCACGAAGTACCAGCCGTCGCCGAGACGGGCGCGGTCGAAGCCGGCGCCGGTGGCGAGGGCGCGCACGCCATTGGCCGGACGCAACGGCGAACCGGGCAGCGGCGACCCGCCGCGCGTGCCTGCCAGCCGCACTTCGACGTTGGGCGTGCTCGGCCCGCTGATCTGCGTGGCATAGGCGCGCACGAAGGTTCCCTTGCCGGCCACCAGCGGCGCCTGGTTGGCCAGGTTTTGGATACCCTGCGTCACCTCCATGCCGTCGAGGCGAAAGTCGCGCAGGATGGCGGTGGCGTTGAGCGGCAGGGTGTAGATACCGGTGTTGCGCCGGGCAAAGAAGAGCAGGTCGGCGGCAACATAGAGCTTGGCGTCGATCTGGCCCTGGCCGGTGGCGATGGTGTCGGCGCCGGGCGTCGCGGCATTGTAGGCGCGGCGCTTGACGTCGCCGTTGTTGTTGTTGACGGTGTTGGTGTCGGCCTCGGTCCAGTAGAGGTTGTTGTTGGCCAGCAGCGGGGGGCCGATGCGCCAGTTTGTCGTACTGCCGTAGAAGAGCGCAGTCGGATCCTGGGCGTTCAGGAAACAGATGGCGAATTGGTTGCAGGAGCGATAGCGGATCTCGTAGCTGGAGTTGGCGCCGCTGGCGACGCGCTGCACCCAGTAGACGCGGTAATTGCCCAGTGCACCGCCGAGATATTGATAGAGCAAGCCATAGCCGCTGTTATTGGCGCCGAAAGAGGCAAACAGACTGGGGCTGCCGCAGGGCAACGTGGTGCAGTTGATGCTGATCGACCACACGCCGGCGCTGTCCGTCCAGTAGACGGTGGCGCCGACGACCATCACGTCGGTGGGTGACTGGGCAGTGGTGGCGACCGTCTCGACTGCGCCGCTGCCATCCTTCTTGGTGCGGTGGAGCGAGTAGTCCGGGAAGAAGGAATGCACCCAGTAGAGATAGTCGCCCGCCTCGATCAAGGCCTTGCCGACCATGGGCGTCTGGCCGGCGGTCAGCGTCTTGACCTCCTGCGGCGTGTACGGTTCGCTCAAGGGCATGCGCTCGATGCGGCTCTGCGAGCTGTCGTAGTAGTAGAGGCCGTCGGCCGCGCTGAGCAGATTCTGGTAGGTGATACACAGGGCGTAGTCGTTGATCGATTCGAGGGTGCGCTGCACGCCGCCGCCGGCGGGTTTGCGCTTCAATTCGGCAAAGGGGTTGAACTCGTCGGCGTAGCAGTTGTTGGCCCAGTAGACCAGGCCGGCGCCAACGGCCCACTCTTCCACGTTGTCGGCGGCGAAGGGCGTTGGCGTGTCGGTGGGGGCATCCGGGGCGGCGCCGGCGCGTTCGGTGGTCGCCAGCGGTGTGAAAACGAGCAACAGCAGGAACAGAAACAGACGGACGGCGCGCAGACTGACGGTACGCTTGTGACACATGGTCGGTTACCTCCTCCTCCCCCTCCTCCTCGTGCGAGAAGAGGAAGTGTACTGCACTTCGACCGCTTTGCAAATCGGTTTTTTGGGAAGGCTGGTTGCATCGCAAGGAAGCGGCGAGGTGAGCGGGCGCATGTAGCATCCATCGGACTATGCAAGCGGCCAGGAATAACCATAGCTTTCAACGCAGAGGCGCAAAGGCGCAAGAATTTGCGGCGAATTGGTTTGTCATCGTTCGTGGCGCCGGTAAGGCATGGCGCCTGGTATGAATTGCTGATGGATGAGAGACGAATTGAGGAATTGTTGATGGGGGATTGCTGATTGTTGATGATCGGGAATTCGGGGATGCCGACTGTAGGCTTCGAGTGTGTGGCCCACTACAGTCGGTCTGGTGCGAGTATAGCACAGAAGATCGACCAATGGAATAGAAAGAGCCGTTTATGGTCCCCCGAAGCCGGGTTTGGGGCCCGGCACCATAAACGGCTCGCAAGTAGGATACTGCGGATTGGGGGAATTGTCAAAGCGATCTACAAGCGAAAATTTGCGGCGTGTCGCGGAAGGTTACGTCCCCGGCACGGGCGGCGACAAACCTGGTAAACCAATCACATTGCCGCCCGTGCCGGGGACGTACTGCGCGTCGTCAGGCGCGCACGACGCCACCCGCAGCGCAGCAACCGGCATGGCTGAGAGAGCGGCGTTGGCTTGCCGTCGGCCGGCGTTAGCTTGTGCGCGGTTCGGCTTAGCTTTTGCAGAGCTTTTTAGTGTTCCCGTCGGCTCCGGTAAGCTTTTCCTCAGCTTTTTAGTGTTCTCGCCGGTCCGCTAATTTGTCCGAGCCGTAAGGGCTTTGCCGTGGCGACAGGCCGGACAGACGCCTGCCATACGCACTGCGCGCCGTTCACTCATGTGTCTTGGAGAAACTCGGGTTCTTTATTGAAGGATGCGGTTGAGAATAGGATTCGGCAACGGCGTACGGGCCTGGCATGCCAAGCCCACCAGGCGAACTATCGCCACCTGGGCATGAAGTTTCATGCCCGTACGATTGCCGGCGTGCATTGCCCTTTGGGTCTTTGTGTTTGGGTTTTCAGACAGGCTTTATGCGAGCGCGACGGTGGCCTCGACGCGCGTGCCCTGGTCCGGCGCGCTGGCGAGGGTGAGCGTGCCGCCGAGCAGCTTGAGCCGTTCGTTCATGCCCGTCAGCCCGAAGCGCTGCGGCGGGACGTGGTCGGGGTCGAAGCCGCGGCCGGCGTCCTCCACGGCGAGGGTAACGCGGGCGGGGGTGACGGTGAGCGTCATCTGCGCCGCGTTCGTCGCCGCGTGCTGGACGATGTTGCGGATCGCCTCCTGTGCCACGCGGAAGAGCCCGCTCTCCACCGCGGCGGGCAGCGGGCGGCTGGCGCCGATGGCCGAGAAGCCGACGGCCACACCCTGGCGCGCTGTCGTCTCGCTTGCCAGCACGGCCAGCGCCGCGGCCAGCGTGCGCCCCTCCAGCGGCGCCGCGCGCAGGTCGAGCACCGAGCGCCGCGCCTCGTCGAGGTTGGCGCGCGCCAGGGCCAACGCCTGCTGCACCGCCTTGTGGATGCGCGCGGCGTCGCCTTCCGCTTCGAGCAGGGCGTCGGCCGTCTCCAATTGCAGGGCAATGGCGGAGAATCCCTGCGCCAGCGTGTCGTGAATCTCGCGCGCCAGGCGGTTGCGCTCGCGTTCGGCGCCCAGCTCGGCGCTGCGTTCGTAGAGGCGGGCGCGCTCGATGGCAATGCCCAGCATGTCGCCCATGGTGTAGAGCAGGCTCAAATCCTCCGGCGCCAGTTCGCACCAGTCGGCCGCGGCCACGTTGAGGATGCCGATCTGCTTGCCGTGGGCGTGGAGCGGGACGCTGGCATGAAAGCGCAGACCGTCGGTGCCGGTCATGTAATTCTTCAGGCGCGAGCAGGTGATGAAGTCGATGTTGGCGGCCTCGGCCAGCGTGCCCTCGAAGTATTGCTCCACGCAGTAGCACCAGCCCTCCATGCGCTCCGGTTTCTCGGCCAGCGCCGGCGGCAGATTCTGCGCCGCGGCCAGGTAGTGCTCGCCGTTCTCTTCGTTGAGCAGCCAGATCCAGCCGGCATGGAGGTCGAGCAGTTCGGCGGCCTTGGCCAGCGCAGCATGCAGCGCCGCGTCCAGGTCGACGCTGCGGTTGAGCGCCTGGGCGACGGCGTTGAGGATGGTCAGTTCGCGCGTGCCGCGTTCGGGTTGCATGGAGTCAATCGTCCGTTTGGTTGGCGGCCGCGTGCGTCGCACTGGTCAGCAACTGATACCATACGAGCGATCGTTTGACCAGTGCGACGCACGCGGCAACAGACCCGCAAATCTTCTCGCCTTGCATGGTGCCGGAAATATTGAGCCTTATCCTTGTACACAATGCTCAATTGACGCAATGTGCCCCCTCTGTTATGCTACGACGAGTATACAACACAGTGCAATCCCTCTGGATTCCGGCCCTATGTCGCGTAAGGGGTGCATCTCTGCAATCCTGACCAGCCGGATCCACCATAGACCAAAGTCGTCCACATGCAACGATTTTTCCGGTCGCCACGTTTTCTCGAGATCGCGCTGCCCATTGCGGCAGTCCTGATTGCGTTCGCTATCGGCGGCGTGCTGCTTGCGGCGCTCGGCGCCAATCCCTTCGAAGCGTACTGGGTGCTGCTGAGCGGTGCGTTCGGCAGCGTCAACGGGCTCACCGCCACGCTGACGAAGATGACGCCGCTGCTGCTGGTGGCGCTGGGCATCTGCATCTCCTTCCGCGGCGGCGTGATCAACATCGGCGGCGAAGGGCAGATCATCATCGGCGCGCTGGCGTCGACGGCGCTGGCACTCTGGCTGCGCGACTTGCCGGGCTGGCTGCTGCTGCCGCTGACGCTGCTCGCCGGCGCAGTGGGCGGCGCCGTGTGGGGCGGTATCGCCGGCGTGCTCAAGGCGCGGCTCAACGTCAACGAGATCCTCAGCACGGTCATGCTCAACGCCATCGCCGTGCAGTTGATGAACTTCCTGCTGCGCGGTCCCATGCTCGACCCCGACCAGATTGCGGCGGGCACCAACATCGCGCAGAGTGAGGCGCTGCCGCGCAGCGTGTGGCTGCTGCGCCTGGCCCCGCCCACGCTGCTCCACGCCGGCGTGATCCTGGCGCTGGTGCTGGCGGTGCTCGTCTATATTTTGCTGTGGCGCACGACCATCGGTTACCGCATCCGCACGGTGGGTCTCAACCCGTCGGCGGCGCGCTACGCCGGCATGCCGGTCCCCTTCTACATCGCACTCTCGCTTACGCTGGCCGGCGCCTTTGCCGGGCTGGCCGGTGCGGTGGAGGTGACGGGCGTCCAGCACCGCATGTTGGAAGGTCTCTCGGGCGGCTACGGCTTTAGCGGCATCGTGGCGGCGCTCTTTGGCAAGCTGCACCCGCTGGGCGCCATCCCGGCCTCCTTCCTCTTTGGCGGGTTGCTGGTGGGCGCCAACAAGATGCAGCTCACCGTGCAGGTGCCCAGCGCGCTGATCACGGCGATCAACGGGCTGGTCGTCATGTTCGTGGTGGCGAGCGAGGTCTACGTGCGGCGGGCGCGGCGGCGGGCCGGGCGCGAGGCGGCCGAGGCCTCGCTGGTGAGCGACACGGATCGGGCATCGGCCGAGGTCACGGCAGGCGAGCCGCAGACCGATAGCGCAACTCCTGGATTGAAGCTATGAACGAGTTCCCTGACCACCGCCACCCTTATCGGCATCGCACAGCGGCGGCGTGCGCCTGGCGACCCCTACCTCTTTTGCAGGGCTACGGGCGAGATGTCGCCCGGCCAGCGGTCGGGCGTCACCTGGGCGTCGAGGGCGTCATGCCCGCGGGCGCGCTTTGCGGCGTACTACGGCGGTCTTCTGGGCGGCGACCCGTGGTTGGGCGTGCGCTGGCTGCGCTACGTCGGCGCGCCTAAGGGTTGCTCATGGCGCTTATCAGCGTGACCAGATGCAGGCGGAGCAGGCATCAGCGGTATCGGGCTGACGCTCGGTTTCGCTGGGCTGAGCAGCCTGCTGCTCAAGGTGCCCGTCGGTCGCCCATCAGCATCGAAGGGTTCCCGGTCCCGCGTATTCCCGTGCTGGAGCGATATCCCCTCGTCGGCCCCATCCCGTTTGACCATGACGTGCTGGTCTATCTCGCCTATTTGATGGTGCTGGTCAGCATCTTTTTGCTCAACCGGACGACGTGGGCTGGAAGATTCGTCGGTCGATCAGAATCCCGAGGCATTGATCTGCTGGGCGTGCGCCAATGCGGTGCGCTATGGCACGGTGATTCGGCAGCAAGTTGGCCGGGCTGGCTTGAGCCCGCTGAGCATCGGGCTGCTCAACATCTTCCAGTGGAAAACATGACCAACGGCATCGGTCATTGCGGTGGCGCTGGTCTATTTTTGGCGGTGGCGGCCCGCTGGGCGGCTACGGTGCGCTGCCTTCTCAGCACGGCAGCGCCTGTTTGATGCAGGTGTTGGGCGCTCTATTCCGTCCGGACCTGTGGTGATGCTGCCCTACGTGCTGACCATCGTCAGCTGGGCCGGGCGCCGCGATTCGCTGCCCGCAGTGCCGACCGCCGTACGAGCGCGGGGAGTAATGGTTTCACACCAGCCAGAGGGCGCAGGCGAGTAGCGCAGAGGGAAAGAAGGCGACACTCTGTGATTCTCGGCGGGTCTCTGTGGTTCAGAACGGTTTCGACTTCTGTTGAGATTGGGTACCATTTTCTGGTTTTACTTGGGGGAGAACAAGAAGCTATGCGTAAGATTTCGTGGGGTTTGTTGTTTGTGCTGATTGCCGCGCTGGAAAGTTGGTAGCGTGCGCCGTTTCCGTTGCGGCGCTGGCGGGTGGTGTGGCGAGGCGGCGACGGAAGCGCTGGCTGAAGGTGGCGTGCGAGGCGGCTGCGGCAGGCGAACTGGTGCGCGTGGCGCTGCTCCCGCCCAGCACCATCAACGACATCGCCTGGAGCCAGTCCATTCACCAGCCTGAAGGAACTCCAGGCGGAGATGGGCGAGAGGAAAAACATGGAGATCGCTCTACGCGAGAACATGTTCAACGTGCCGGATGCCGCGGCTGCCATCCGCGACTATGCGTCGAACGGCTACTAACCTGGTCATCGCCCACGGCGCGCAGTACGGCGACCTGCCCGCGGAGATCGCTGGACTTCCCCCGAGGTGAGTTTTGCCTGGGGCACGACGACACGCACGGCGCTGAGGATGCATCACCAACATCTCGCCTACGAGCCGCGCACAGGCCATTATGTGACCGGCGTGTTGGCGGCCAAGCTGACCACCGCCAAGATGACGGCTTGGTCGGCCCGGTCGATGCCGGCGATGCCAAGCCGTATGTGGACGGCTTCCTGGCCGGCGCTTCAAGGCGACTGACCCTGACGTGCAGGCTGAACGCGTTTCCTTCACCGGCCTTTGGCGACACGGCGCTGGCGGCTGAAGCGGCACAACACGCATACCGCCGCCGACGTGCTGACCGGTTCTTCGCAGCAGGTGGTAGGCGCGCGACGGCGGCTGGCGAATGGCGTCCCGTGGATCGTATGTACAGGCCGACCCAGAGCACGCCGTTTGACGGTCATGGCCAGCGCCATCTACGACTGGAAGCTAACTGCTCAAGTACAACCTTGGCCAAGCGTGAGGCCGGCACCATGGGCGGCGAAGTGCTGCAACTGACCTACGCCAACGGCGGCATCCGCATCGCTCTATAGCGACGCGCCGTCGGTCGAGGCGGTGGAAGCAGCCAAGGCTGCTGAGGCAGGGCTGGCAGATGGGTCGATCATGATTGTGTCGAGCTGCGGTAGGAAAGAGAGAGATAGAGATTGAGATTAGAGACCGAGATTAGAAAAGTGACGCACCCGACGGTCGCTCTTCAACTTCTAATCTCCAACTTCATAACTTCCAATCTCCAGTCTCCTGACTTACTATGAACGACTACCCGACCCGCACTCCGCACTGCCATTGCCGTGGCGTTGCGGAGAACGGGAATCATCCGGCGTTGCTGGTCGATGAGACGGGCGCGGTGCTGCTGGAGGCGAGAACACCGTCAACACCGAACGCGATTAATGGGCCACGCTGAGACGAACCTGGTACGCCTGGCGTCGCAGCGCTTCGACTGGCGCGAAAGGAGCGCTGCACGCTCTACACGAGCACCGAGCCGCGCGATGTGCTCCGCGCGATCCACTGGAGCGGCATCGGCCGCGCCGTCTATGCGCTGGGCGAAGCAGGGCTTCGGCGCTATGACGAGCGACGGCACCAATCCCGACAACGAGACCATGGCGCTGCCGTGTCGCGAGAGGCGGCTCGGTGCTGCGTGCGTCCGGTCGAGGTCGTCGGCCCGTCATCGAGGACGAGGCGCGTGGTCCACGAAGGTTCTGGCGGTAGCCTACCGTCCCTCTTGTCGTGGCACTATTTTCGCGGCGATACGCTTTTGAACCACAGAGAGAAAGCACAGAGAGGCGCAGAGAGGTTATAACCGCACCGGGAACAGGAAGCCTTTCTTCCCTCTGTGATTCTCTTCAGCTCTCTGTGGTAAATCTTTGAACGCTAAGGCAAACTGACACCTGAAGGCATGAGCCATGGCTGACCTGGGCGTGACTGGCAACTGAAGATTTCGTCGCTGGATGATCGACATCACCAAGCGCTTTCCCGGCGTGCTGGCGAACGTGATCGCGTGACCTTCGACGTCAAGGGCGGCGAGATCCAGCCCCGCTGGGCGAGAACGGCGCGGGCAAGAGTACGCTCATGCGCCGTTTCTACGGCCTCACCATCCTGATTCCGCAGATTCGTACTAACGGCCAGGTGACTATCCAGTCGCCCACTGACGCCACCATCGCGGCATCGGCAGATGATCCACCAGCACTTCATGCCTGTCGGCTGAACCCACCGTCACCGAGAATGTGGCGTTGGGCATGGCGTCGAGCCGCGGGCCGGTGCGCTCGATCTCGACAAGGTGGAGGCGCGCATCCGCGAGCTTTCCAAGGCCTATTACGGCTTTGGGTGGTCGACCCCTAAGGCGCCGGTGTGGACGCTGGTCGTGGGCGAGCGCCAGCGCGTGAGATCATCAAGGCGTTTCACTGTGGTGCGGCGCTGCTCATCCCTCGACGAGCCGACCGCCGTGCTCACGCCGCAGAGGCCGACGACCTCTTCTGTCAGCCGCTCAACCAGATGAAGCGCGACGGCCACGCGCCGATCTTTATCAGCCACAAGCTGCGCGAGGTGGTGGCGCCAGCGACCGCATCAAAGCGTGCTGCGCGGCGCTGGCTGGTCGACAATTGCGCCCAACCAGGCGTGACGCGGGTATGCTGGCGCATGATGGTCGGCCGCAGGGGTGATATCCTGGAACGAGCGCACAAGCCACTCGGAATCCGGCGCGGTGCGTCTTGCCCTGCACGGTGTGAGGCGCTTCAGCGTCACGGGACAGCCGAGCTGCGCGAGGTGACGCTGGAGATTCGCAGCGCGAGATCCTGGCGTGGCGGGCGTTTCTGGGCAACGGGCAGCGGTTTCGGCGGAGGTGGTGGCGGGGCGCCCGCTGACGGGTGGCAGGGTCGTTTCGACGGCGGCGACGCTGGTATCGCGGTCGCGCCGGGAAGCGCACCGACGCTGGCTGGCCTTACATCCCCGAAGGCGCATGCACGACGGCATTGTGTGGAGCTCGTGGCCGAAACCTGCGTTGCAGGATTTCATGACCAATTCGCCGGCTGTGCTGAGGTGAGATTTTCAACTTTGCGGCCATTGCCCAGCGGTTGCGACCTGAAAGTGCGCGACTTCAGCATCCGCATCGCCTTCCATCGACACCTCGACGCAGCCTGTCGGGCGGCAACATCTGTGAAGCTGATCCTGGCGCGAACTCACGCGAATAATCTCAAGGTGCTGGTGGCGGCGCAGCTCGACGCGGCGTGACATCGGCGCCACTGAGCATTCACCAGCGCCTGCTGGACCAGCGCACGCACGGCACCGCCACGCTGCTCATCTCCGAGGACCTGGATGAGATCCTGGTTCTAGCCGACCTACCGCATCGCCGTCATCTACTTAGCGGGCGCATCATGGACATCGTCCCACGAGCAGGCGACGGTGAAAAGTTGTGGGCCTGTTGATTATGGGCGTAAATAGCTGCGCCTGGAGAAAACCTCACCACAAACGCAAAGGGCATTAAAGAGGCACGAAGCTTCTTCTGCAGAGAAGCTTGAGTTCTTCTCTTTGTGCCCCTTTGCGTTCTTACAGCCCACCAGCGAAGTCGAAATTTCAATGCCGACTACCCGTTTCGGCCACGCAAATTGCGACTTCCTTTTGCCCAAAAGGGGAGAGACCTCACCCTACACACTTTGTGGCGGTCCTGATTCTACTCCGTCAACATGCGGAGGATCACCGGGTAGGTCAGGTCGACCTGCTGGAAGGTCTGCTGGGGTCGATCATGTCGTGCCACACCTTCTGGCTCGACGGGAACGTGTAGCGCTCGATGGTGACGCCGTGGCTTTCCCAGTTGTCGAGGATGTCGTAGGTGACGGCGTTCTTGACGGCAGTATCAAAATCGCTGGTGATTGCCTTGATTTGTTTGGCGCGCGCCGGCATGTTGGCGCTCGTGTCGTATACCAGTTGGCCCAGCCGGAAGATCTCGGCCAGGCCGTGCGTGCTGAAGCGCGGATAGGCGTAGGGCGGGCCGACGATCTTCTCCTTGACGCGCGGATCCCACCAGATGTTCATGTTGCCAATGCGTGGCGCTACATTGCGAAAGACACTGCTTACCCACATGGGTACGAAGGGCAGCCCGGCTGACGGCGCAATGCCCAGCGCCAGGTCGACATCGGAGCGGTACTGCGCTGCCCACGATGTCATGACGCCGCCGCACGAAATGCCGCAGACGGTCACGTGTTCGCCCAAGCCCTGCGCGATGTCCACACTTTCCTGGATCGTGGCCGCCAGGTCGCCGGCCGTCAGCTTTGCCTGCTCTGGGGTCAGCGGGTCGTTGAGGCCGTGATAGGGAATGCGCGGCACCAGGACGTTGTAGCCGCGCTTGACCAGTTCCTCGCTCAGGAGATCGTACTGCGGCGGCGCGTTGGTGTACCCGTGATAAAAGACGATGGCGCGCTCCGCCTTTTTGCCCTGCGAGCGGAAGCGCGTGCCGCTGTCGGGGCGCACGTTGCCGTCGTCCTTGGCCTGCAAGGCACGGACGCGCGCCTCGGCTTCTTCAAACGAGCGCGCCGGCTGCGCCGGGAAGAATTCCGGCCCCAAGCCGGTTGTCTTTGTGGTCATGTCGCTTTTCTCAAGATTGGTATGGACAATGGCGGATAATCGTAGGGCGCAGTCTAGCACTGCTTGGCCTTGCTGTCTATCCGGTCAGAAGTGATCGCGCCGTCAGCAGCCGCTTTCCCAGCCGGCGAGGAGCGCGGCCGGCACCGCGGCGGTCATGTCGCCGGAAATCGGCGTGATGGAGACGACGCCATCCAGGATCACGGCGCGCACGTCGCTGTCGGCTTCGAGTTCATCCGGGTCGGCGCGCAGTTCGAAGCCCATTGGTCTGGCATCGTTGTCGTCTGTGCGCTGCGGCGGAATGGGAATGAAGTAGCGCCGCCGGCTCTGGCGCGTCCAGCGGCAGGCGGTCTCCGGCGTGGCGCGCTCGGGCACGTCGATCTTGAGCAGGTCGGCGCCGGCGGGCAGGCCATGCGCCAGCACCTGCGCCGCGAGCTTGCGCAGGAAATGAGCCGCCACGCCAAAATCCAGCTCGGCACGGTGGTTGAGGAAATGCTCGGGGGCGGTCTGGCGCGAGATGGCGATCGCCGGGATGCCGAAGGAGGCTCCTTCCAGCGCCGCGCCCAGCGTGCCGGAGACGGCCAGCCCCTCGCCCACGTTCTCGCCATAGTTGATGCCGGAGACGACCAGGTCGACCGGGCGCGGCGCCAACTCGAAGAGCGCGTGCTCGACCGCCTGCGCCGGTGACGCGTCGACGCCGTAGGCCGGAATGATGCGGTCGTGAACGTGAATCTCGACCCGCGTCAGCCGCCCCGTGCTGCTCACCGGCTTGGAGCGGCCGGCCGCGGTCTGCTGCGCAATCGGTGCGACCACCAGCAGATCACCCAGCGGCTCGCACGCCGCCACCGCGGCATGCAGCCCGAAGGAATGCACGCCATCGTCGTTTGTCAGTAGTATTAGCGGACGATCACTCACACCGGCACCATGACTCCCCTGTCAATTCTTCCTCTGCGTTTCTCTGCGCTCTCGGCGGTGAAGATGAGCTTACACGACCCGCTGCCGCATGTACGAGCTGAAGTAGTCCATCAGCGACACGACGATGGCGATGGCGATGATCTGCGCGCTGGCGGCGCGGTAATTGAGCAGGTTGATGTTCTGCTGCAAGAGGAAGCCGATGCCGCCGCCGCCGGCAAAGCCGATGATCGTCGACATGCGCACGTTGATGTCCCAGCGATACATGGTGAAGGAGATGTACGGCGCCACGATCTGCGGGATGACGGCGTAGACGATCATCTGCAGGCGGTTGGCGCCCGTGGCGATGACCGCTTCCAGCGGGCCGTTGGCGATGCTCTCCACTTGTTCGGAGTAGAGCTTGGCCAGCGCGGCCACCGTGTGCAGACCCAGCGCCAGCACGCCGGCAAAGGGGCCGATGCCCACCCACACGGCGAAGACGATGACCATGATCAGCGCCTCGACCGAACGCAGCGCGTTGAGGACCGTGCGGGTGACGCCATAGACGGCCAGGCCCAGCGGCAGCGGCTCGTCCGCCCGCGAGCGCACCGCCACGATGATGCCCAGCACGGCGCCAATGATGGCCGGCCACACCACCGTCAGCCGCGGCTGGCGCAACTGGTAGAGCCACTCGACGGCCGCGCCGATGAGCAGCGCCAGCACCATGCCGGCCACTGCACAGAGCACGATGTTGATCGCCTTGAGCGTGCGCGGCGAGAGACGGTCGGCCAGCGTGTTGCCGAGACGGCCGGCAATGCTGAGAAAGACGCCGCCGCCGATGAGCGCGCCGGCAATCGGCAGCACGAGCACGATGATGCCGCCCACATTGGCGATGAAGTCGCCCAAGAAGGCAAAGCTGCCCAGCAGCGGGGCGATGCGCTCGCCGGCCGCGATGAGCAGCGCGGCAAAGAGATAAAAGGCCAGGATCGCCAACAGCGCAACGGCCAGCAAGGCAATGGAACGCAGAAGGCGCACCAGCGCGCCGGGCGGACTCTTTTCTACAGGCGGCACGGCCCAGCGCGCCAGGATCGTGGCCACGACCGGCGCCACCACCAGCCCAACCAGCGCGGGCAGCCAGTCACCCAGCAACGTCAGCGCCGTCTGCCCCAGCCAGCCGGTCACGGCGCCGCCCAGCCACACACCCAGCGGCACCAGGATCAACGTCAGCGCCACACTCGCCACCGGACTGGTCACCGTGGCCATGAGGTTACGCGCGGCGAGAAAGCTGACGGGGATTGCCAAAAAAGTACCGAGCGTCGTCGCCAGCAGCGCCATGAAGACGGTCTCGATGATCTTGTTGATCGTGTCGATGCCGTTCTGGCTCAAGTGCGCGTTGCCGATGTTGCGCCGCGTCGTAGCGCGCAGTTGCTGCGCCTGGTCGCTCTCACGGTCGCGCAGGCGCACGGTCGTCTGGAAGTAGCCGCCGCCGTCGGTCTCGAAGCGGCCGATCTGCAACTGGACGCCGCTGTCGGGAATAAAATAGAGCACGCCGTTGGTGTCCGGCGCAAAACCGACGCCCTCCACCACGACCTCGGCGCGCGGGTCGCCGCACGACGGCGTCACGGTCATGTAGGGGCCGCTCGTGTCAGGCGTGTAGGCCGGCTCGCCTGCCGCGGGGCACGGCACATAGACGGGGGCGTTGACCTCCACCTGCTCCTGGTCGAATGCGATAAAATCGGGATGGGCCAGCGCACGCAGAATGCGCGTCAGCGCCTGTTGACGCGATTCCTGTCCGAGTTCCTCCAGGTTGACCTGCGTCACCGAAAAGCCGTAGGCGAAAATTACAAAGGCTGCCACGATAAGCAGCGCAATCGTCAGCGAGCGTTTCATCGGCGCCTACCCCACCCGTTCCGCTTCTTTGCCATAGATCTCTTTGAATTTGGCATCGTCGATCTCGCTAGGCAGCCCGTCGAACATGAGCTTGCCGTCATTGAGCGCCACGACGCGATCGGCATAGGCGTGCACCAGGTCGAGAAAGTGCAGGCTGCACAGCACGGTCACGCCATCGTCGCGGTTGATCTGATCGAGATGCTTCATGATGCTGTGCGCCAGCACCGGGTCGAGGCTCGCCACGGGCTCGTCGGCCAGAATCAGCGCCGGATCCTGCATGAGCGCGCGGGCAATGCCGACGCGCTGCTGCTGGCCGCCGCTGAGGGCATCGGCGCGATTGCCGGCCTTGTCCGCCAGGCCAACTCGCTCTAGTTGGGCGTTAGCCTTGGCCATGTCGGCGGGGGAGAAGCGGTTGATCAGGCTCCAGACCGGGTTGACGTAGCCCAGCCGCCCCGCCAGCACGTTGGTGACCACGGGCGAGCGGTTGACCAGGTTGAAGTGCTGGAAGATCATGCCGATGCGGCGGCGCACGCGGCGCAGGGCAGCGTCGTTGCACGCCGTGACGTCGACGCCGTCGAAGATCACTTTCCCGCTCGTCGGCTCGACCAGGCGGTTGATGCAGCGCAGCAGCGTCGACTTGCCGGAGCCGCTCAGCCCGATAACCGCCACGAATTGGCCGCGCGGTACGTCGAAGCTGACGTCGGTCAACGCCTGCACGCCGTTGGGATAGACTTTGGTCAGGTGTTCGATGCGAAGGATAGGATTCATGGCAGAGCAAGAAGTACCAATCTCCGATCCCCAGTCTCAAATCTCACGCAGAGATAGGAGACTGAAGACCAGAGATTGGAGATTGGTTTACTGGCCGAGGTCGGCGATGTCCATGCCGGAGGCCTCGATCATCTTGCGCACGACGTCGTATTCGGCGTCGCTGGCGGTGTCGATGGCGGTCCAGCCGTAGAAGTCCTGGCTGCCGATGGACTCATTCCACGCCTCGGTCTGCGAGAAGGCGACCAATGCCTCTTCGATCTGGGCGCGCAGGTCGGCCGGGAAATCGGGCGAGAAGGAGAGCGTGTCGTTGGGAATCTCAGGTGAGAGCGCCAGGATGCGCACCTTCTGCACCACGTCCGGCGCCTCCTCGCGCAGGTTGGCGCGGGCGTCGAGCACGCGCCAGTCGCCACAGAAGAGGCGGCTGCCATCTTCGTTCGGCGCGCACGATTCGATCAGGTCGGCCGGGATGTCGGGCTCGTCACCCGGCGCCCACGCTGCTTCGCCTTCCGGCTTCAGCGGCGGGCTGAAGAAGGTCGTGCCGAAGTCGGCCTCGCCGTTGTAGACGGCGCGTACGGCGCCGGTATGGCCGCCGGCTTCCAAGGTTTCGCCCGGCTCGATGCCGTTGTCGGCAAAGAGCGGCAGGATCGCCAGGTAGCCGGAGGTAGAGCCGGCATCCGGGTAGGCCCACTTCTTGCCGTTGAGGTCTGCCAGCGTCTGGATGTCGCTGTCGCGCGGCACCAGGATCTGCGCCCAGTAGACGGGCCAGCCAAAGCGCACGGCCTTGAAGGCGACGTCGACGCCGCAGAGCTGGTTGGCGAAGACATAGCCCAGGCCCGGGATAAAGCCCATGGTGTCGGTGGGTGAGGCGCACATCTCTTCGATGGTGGCGGCGTAGGAGGTCGGCACGCTCACGGTGAAGTTGAGGCCGGTGGCCTCCTTGAGCGCTTCGGCCATCAATTCGCCGCCGCTGACGATGACGTTGGCATCGACCGACGGCACGAAGAGCACCTTGATCGGGTGCGCTTCCGAGCCGATGGCGTCACCGGCGGCTTCGGGCGCGGCGGCTTCCGTGGCGGCCGCTTCGCCCGCGGGCGCGCCGGCCGGCTGCACGGTGGTGCACGCGCTGAGCACCATGGCCAGGACGACGATCAGGCCAAGAAGCTGAAACATACGGAGTCTTCTCATCTTGCTTCTCCTCATATTGAAGGTTGGTACACTGTATCTGCGGAAGGAATCGGAGAGATTCCATGACAGCTTGAGTGGAGGAAATGACGACTCTTCGATGGTACTGCATGGGAGTCGATCGCGCAACTTGGCAAATGCCTTCGGGCCAACCGCTGTCGCGCTACTATTATCTTGCAGGGTTTCTGGTTCCGACCTACTGAGCCTATGGACAAGGGGACACGGGCCAAAATACCGGAGACCTCATGGACCAGTGAAAACACCGGACCATGAGGTCTCCAATACGACAATTTTCGATTTTGGCATCCCCGAGAGGACTCGAACCTCTGACCTCTTGGACCGCAACCAAGCGCTCTAATCCACTGAGCTACGGGGACCTATCCTGTTTTCCTGCTCCGAACAACGCAGGCCGGCGAACATGGCGGGGAGGGAGGGATTTGAACCCTCGAGGGACGAAACCGCCCCTACCCACTTAGCAGGCGGGCGCACTCGACCGGGCTATGCGACCTCCCCGCGTCTTCCGTTCGTCTGCGATCTCAGGCGGAGGGAGAGGGATTCGAACCCCCGGTGACATTACTGCCACAGTTGTTTTCAAGACAACCGCCTTAAACCGCTCGGCCATCCCTCCACGTGGGCTTGACCCGTCCGGCTGCCTGTCCATCGCGCAAATGCGTCGCTCGACAGCAGTAGAACGAGTATACAGATTGCACCCCAGGATGTCAAATGAGGGTGCATCTTGCCAGCAACAAATCTTAGTGGGGCGGCGCTCGTCAGGCGCCTGCTTCCGTACCGCTGCGCTCCCGGCGCTTTAGCAGGCGCGAGAGGACGATACTCACCACGAACATGAGCAGCGAAACGGCCAGGATGCGCCAGTCCAGGCTGGGCACCTCGCCGGTCATGAACATGGCCGTGATCTCGTCGGGCGAGAGCGAAGCGCCCAGAAAGACGAAGGCGATCGTGCCGGGGATCGAGCCGATGATCGTCGCCAGGATGAAGGCGCCGTAGTGGATGCGCAAAAAGCCGGCCAGATAATTGACCAGGTCATAGGGCAGGAAGATCAGGCGCATGATCAGCACGGTCTCGAAGCTGTTCTCCCGCATGCGCCGTGCATAGCGTTGAACGAACCCCTGCGCCTCGCCGTCATCCAGCACCCCGCTGCCGAAGTAGCGGCCGACAAAGAACGCCACCGTCGCCGACAGGTTGGCGCCGATCACGGTGTAGACGACGCCCCACGCCGGCCCGAAGAGGAAACCGCCCGCCAGGGTCAGCAGTACCGAGGAGAAGAGCGTCAACGGCCGGATCGCGTAGAGGAGGATGTAGGCCAGCGGCGCCAGCGGGCTCGCCTGCGCCCAGGCAATGCCGGCCAGAAAGAACTCGGAGAGCGTCAGGTCGTTGGCGCGCATGACCCAGAGAATCACTCCGATCAGCGCCACCCAGATGGCCGCTGCGGTTACTTTGGACCAGTGCCTGGCCCAGAAACTCTCCTGCTTGCCGGCCTGGTTGGCCGTCGCCAGTGTGTTGTCATTTGCCTGTGTCATTGTGAACCATGCTCCAGGTGGCGCCATGCCCACCACACGCGCTGTGCGGCGGTAATGACGACCAAGGCTGCCATGACCATGAAAAGCGGGCCGACATAGCCGGGCAGCAGAAAAAACAATGTGTAGAAAGCAATCGTCTCCGCCCCTTCGATCAGGCCGGGCGGCATCGAGATCGCGGTCAGGCGCTCGCCCGCAACGAGGTGGCGTTTCTCCAGGATCGCCGATAGCGTCGACCAGGAGAGCAGGTTGAGCACGAACGACGAGATGAGGGCGATGGCCGCCCACAGATTGAGCGTCGTCGGCATCGCTGCCACAAAAGCGATGGGAATGGCCAGGTAGACGACAAAGTCCAGGATTAGATCCAGATAACCGCCGAAATCGCTCTGCTTGTGATGGACGCGCGCGATGACGCCGTCGAGACCATCCAGCACCCGGTTGCCGATCCAAAGCACCAGCGCCGCCCAATACCACTGCTGCCACGTGGCCCAGGCCGCCAACAGGCCGACGACCAACGCCAATACTGAGATGTGGTTGGGATGAATCGCCGCGGCCCATCCGCCGGCCAGCGGCGCCATCAGCCGATCTTTCTGTTTTCGCAGTGCTGCGTCGCGCATCAACACCCTCGCAGGTTGGTTGCTCCGCACGCGTCGATGTCGATCGCCGCGCCGGGTCCGGTAAACTGGCACGATTATGGCGGTGAACGGGTTGCGCTTCTGTAAGAGGGTCTACACGCGATATTACGGAACTCTTACCGGTGAGGGGAGCGCGTGCAGGTCACGTCAAAAGCGTTGCCAGCCAGCGCCGCGTTGCCTGCGGCGATTCGAGCCGGCAGGTCGCCCGGGTCGGACGCGGTGTGGCGGCGACGACGAGGGCCAGCCCGCCGGCAGCGACAATCTCCGCGAACGCTTCCTCGTCCTTGTCGTCGTCGCCCAGATAGACGGGCAACGCCCCCGGCCACGCGCAGGCATCCAGGAGATGGTTGACCGTCTCCCCCTTGTGCGCAATCGTCGGTCCCAGTTCCAGGAAGCGGTCGCCGCCGAGGATGCGGAAGCGATCGGGCGGCGCGTCTCGCAGGAGTAGCCGGGCGGCCTGCTCTGCCGCAGCCAGCACGCGCGGTCCGGTCTCCGGCTCGGCATCCTTGGCATGAATCGCCAGCGTCCACCCCTTGTCTTCCAGGAAAAAGCCGGAATGCCCGCCCAGTGCCGCTGCCCAGCGCTGCTTGACTGCGTCGACCGTGGGGCGCACGTCATCGAGGGGCAGGCGATGGACCAGCGTCCCGTCGGTGTGCTGCATCTCGAGCCCGTAGGTGCCCGCCAGGAGGATGCCCGGTACGGGCACGAGCTGTTGGATGTGCGCAAGGCGCCGGCCGCTGACCACCGCGACGCGCAAGCGTGGCTGGCGCACCAGCGCAGTCAATAGTTCGATCAGGTCGGCATCCGGGAAGATATCGTCGGGCGTCGGGGCGAAGTCAGCCAGCGTGCCGTCGTAGTCGAGGAAGAGCCAGATACGCTCGGCCGCGTCGATCTTGCTCCGAACGGTGTCGTCGAAACAATCGATCACGTTGCCGGCTCCTTCCTGTCAGCCGGCGCCAGAAGCGGCTTGATGTCGTGGGCAAAGATGGCTTCCCAGGTGTAGCGCTGCCGCGTGCGCCGGCGCAGACGTGCCACGGGGTTTGCGGCGAGCCATGCCGCCAGCCGCCGGGCTACTGCCGCCGGTGCTTCGTCCGGTTCGAAGAACAGGGCCGAATTGCCGGCCAGCTCGACGGCGGCAGGTACGGCCGTACTCGCCGCCACTGGCACGCCGGCCAATCCCGCCTCCAGCACCGGCATGCCGAAGCCCTCGCGGTGGCTGGGCATGAACAGCACGTCGGCGGTGCGGTAGAGGTCGCCGACCACCATCGGCGGGATCAGGTAGCCCTCGGCCGGGTCAGGCCCGCTTTCGTAGACGAAGCGCATGGCATCCTCGACGCCCAGCTCGGCGCGCCGGCGTTGCAGCGCGTGGAAATAGGCCATGCTGCGGGCGTCGTGCGGGTCGGGCGGCCCGGTCAGGATCAGCAGCGGCCGCTCACCCATGCGCTTCAACTCGGCCACCACGGCCAGCGCAAGCTCGATGTTCTTGGCCTGCGTCACCCGCACGGGCATGAGCAGGAACAGGCCGGCGTCGGGCACGCCCAAACGCTGCACGAGGCTGGCGCCCTCTGCCGAGAGGCCGAGCAGATCGCCTGCATCGACGCCGTTGTAGACGACGCGAATCTGCTCCGGCGGGATACCGAGGAGTTCGGCCAACTCGCGCTGCCGCTGCACCGAGACGGCCACATAGGTGACCTCGCGCCGGTAAGTGCGGAGGAGATCCCACGGGTAGCCATCATGGACCTTCGAGCGCGAATTGGGGCTTGTCCACGTGAAGTCATGTCCCCAGGCGATGGTGCGCGGCAGCCGGCTGGCGTCGAGCAGTTCAATCAGCGCGGCGGTCAGCGGCAGATTGAAATGTTTGAACAGGACATTGTGTGCCATGACGATGTCGAATTCCGCCAGTATGGGCTCGAGGGCGGTGCGTAGCTGCGCGGTCAACGCGGCGAACTCCGCCGGCACCGTGCCCGCGTCGAGTTGCGCGCTGGCTGCCAGGATCGCCGGGTGCTGCGTGTCCATGGCGGCGATCTCGACGAAGTGGCAGCCGGCCGGCAGCGCATCCGCCGCCCCGCGCCCGGCAACCACCGTGACCGGATAGCCGGCGGCCACCAGCAGCCGCACATGCGCGTCGATGACAGCCTCCACCCCGCCGATGACGGGCGAGGCGCTGTAATGCAGGATGGCAATCGATGGCAGGCTCATGGGCAACCCCTCTTCCGTCATAGCCGGGCGACCGCTTCCAACTGCTGGCAGAGCCACCAGTTGATGTCCTCGCGCTCGACACGCTCGCGCAGGAGAGCGGCCCGGCGTTCCTTCTCTTCGGCCGGCATGGTCAACGCCCGGCGCAGCGCGTGCGCGGTGGCGTGGACATCGCACGGCGCGATGACCAGCGATCCCTCCTGGAGTTGCTCGCGCGCACCGGTGCGTTCGGAGAGGACGAGCTGGCCGGCGCGTTCGTTGACGATCGGCCCTTCCTTGGCCACGAGATTCATGCCGTCGGCGATGGAGTTGACGAGCAGGACGTCGTAGCATTGCATGGCCGCCACGGCCCGCTCGTAATCCTCGCCCAGCAGCACGCGGATCGGCTCCCAGTCGCTGCTGCCATAGGTGGCATTGACATTGCCGACCTCGGTCATGATCTCGCTCAGGTAGTTGCGATACTCGCCCAGGTCCATACGCGATGGCACGAGGATCGCCAGAAACTTGACCTGGCCGCGCAACTCCGGGAAGAGTTCGAGCATCTCCGCAAACGCCTGGAAGCCGCGCACCACATTCTTGCTCGGCTCGATGCGCTCGATGCGCAGTAACATCTTGCGGTGACCGATGAGATTCTCGATCTCTGTGCGAAAGGCACGGACGCGTTCGGTCGCGGCCAGCCGGCGCAGCGCGCTCACATCGATGGAGATGGGGAAGGCGCGCACCTGTGTGTGGTGGTTGCGATACCAGATGCGCTGCGTGCTATAGCGCACGCTCACGCGGCTCAGGTTACGCTCGCAGGTGCGCAGAAAGTTGAGCACATCGTCGTGCGTCTGGAAGCCAAGCAGGTCGGCGCCCAGCAATCCCTCCAGGATGGGGATGCGCATGTCGCGCGGCAGAATCGACCAGTAGTCCGGCCCAGGCCAGGGGATGTGGACAAAGTGCAGGAGCGTCGGGCGCTCCGCCGGGCGCAAGGCCAGCCGGATCATGCGCGGGGCGAGGTAAAGGTGGTAGTCTTGCAGCATGACGAGCGGGCGCTTGGTCGCCGTCCTGGCCTGGTCGACAATCGCATCGGCGAACAGGCGGTTGATCGCCACGTAGCCCTCGGTCCACGCGCGCCAGGTCGTCATGTCGATGACCGGCTGGCGCGGGATGTCCCACATCTGGTGTTGGAGGAACCAGAGCAGCGGGTTGGCGATGACGTTGTAGTAGGCGTCGTAGGCGGCGGGCTGCGGCGAGAGAAAGCGCACCTGGATGGTTTCGGGGCTCTGCCACAGCGAGACATGGCCTGCCTGCCACTCAATGTCGGTATCGGTGCGTGCGCAGGCGACCCACGACGCGTCGACATGCTGGGCCAGGCCGACCAGCGCCGTGACCAGCCCGCCGGAGCCGCGCGAGAAGGTGCGGCTGCCATCCTCCGCCGTCTGAAACGTCACCGGCCCGCGGTTGGCGGCGATGATCAGGGAGCGGTCGCGGAAAAGCTCGTCGCGCAGGTCGATACAGGGATCGTGTTCATCTACGTTGAGTTTCATTTTGTTCCTGTCCCGATCGCAGCACCCGGTCGGGTAGCGCACAAGATTTGTTGCGCCGGCTGCCGGTATGCCGTGACTGCCTGCGTGCAACGACGAGTCGGCCTGGCGAAACAGGGCAAGGGCAGAATAGAGCGGCGTCACTCCGGACGCGGTCAGCCTAGCGGCGTTGCACTCCAAACATAATGATCAATTATAGCAGACGCCGCCAGATTAGGGGAATGCAGAGCAGCAATGCCGGGAGGGCCACCCATGGCTGGATTGAGCCGGGCAGGTAGCGGATTTCTCCTGCCCGCCCGGCCCAATCCAGCATTCCTCGTGCCCCTTTGTGCCCTTTGATGCTTTGTGGCGGGGCTTTTCAATGACTTTCCCGGCGTCGTATTGCGCAAGCGCGGTCAGCGGATGACCTCCATGCCACCCATGTACGGTCGCAGCGCCTCGGGCACGACCACCGAACCGTCCGCCTGCTGGTAGTTCTCCAGGATGGCGATGACGATGCGCGGCAGCGCCAGCCCGGAGCCGTTGAGCGTGTGCACGAATTCGGGCTTCTCACCTTCGGCCGGTCGGTAGCGGATATTGGCCCGTCGCGCCTGGAAGTCGCGGAAGAAGGAGCAGGAGCTGCACTCCAGCCACTCTTGCGAGCCGGCCGCCCACACCTCGATGTCGTACTTGATGGCCGCCACGAAGGAGAGATCACCCGTAGCGATGGCCACGCGGCGGTAGGGCAGCCCCAGCCGCTCGCAGAGATCTTCGGCGTCGCGCGTCAGCGATTCCAGCTCATCGCGCCCCGTGCCCGGCTCGACAAACTTGACCATCTCCACCTTCTGGAACTGGTGGACGCGCTTGATGCCGCGCACATCCTTGCCCGCCGACACCTTCTCGCGACGGAAGCAGGGCGTGTTGGCCACATAGTAGATCGGCAGTTGGCCCGGCTCGATGATCTCGTCGCGGTAGATGTTGGTTACCGGCACCTCGGCGGTCGGGATGAACCAGAAATCCTCCTCGGCGTCGCGGTAGAGCACGTCGCCAAACTTGGGCAGATTGCCCGTGCCGACCATGACCTCGCTACGCACCATGAAGGGCGGGTAGATCTCCTCGTAGCCGTGATCGCTCACATGCACGTCCGTGAAGAAGTCGATGAGCGCGCGTTGCAGGCGAGCGCCCGCGCCCTTGAGCAGGTAGAAGCGGCTGCCGGAGAGCTTGACCCCGCGCTCGAAGTCGATGATGCCCAGCTTCGGCCCCAGGTCCCAGTGCGCCAGCGGGTCGAAGTCGAAGGCCGGCTTGTCGCCCCATTCCTTAACGACGAGGTTGCCGCTGTCATCCGGCGCCACCGGCACATCCGGCTCCGGAATGTTGGGGATGCGCAGCATGGCGTCTTGCAGCGCGGCGTCGACCTCGCGCAACTCGCCGTCGAGGCGGTCGATCTCGGCGCCGATCTCGCTCATCTGCGCCTTGAGCGCGTTGGCTTCCTCGGTGCGCTTCTCGCGGAAGAGCGTGCCGATGTTGCGCGATCCGCTGTTGACCTCGGCGCGCAACGCCTCCACGCGCGTCAGAATCTGCCGCCGCCGCTGGTCCAGTTCCAGCGCCTGCTCCCACGGCGCGTCCTCGACGTTGAGCTTGCGCATCGCCTCGGCCAGCGCCTCTCGGTTGTCTCGCATCCATCGAATATCAAGCATCGTTTCCTCCTATGGATTTGGCTCAGCCACAAAGCCACGAAGCCACAAAGCCGCACAAAGAATATTCGGTCGTTCACGATTCTCACCGCGATAACGACTTCAGTCGTTGATTCTCTCTGGAACGGCTGAAGCCGTCACTACAAATCGTGAGCACTGAAATTCCAATCGATTCCTTTGTGCCCCTTTGCGTCTTCGCGCCTTTGTGGCTCCTCTTCTCTTTCTTCCAATCAAAAATCCCCTCGCCCGGTCAGGACGAAGGGATCTCGTGGTGCCACCTGAGTTTGCGAACCAAGCACTGCCGGCCCGCCTCATTGCCCGCTAACGGTGGGGCGCCGCCCGGCCATTGCCTGCCGGGGACTCGAGAGATGCTGACCTGCCGGCTCCCGTTGCCTTGCACCGTCCGGCAACTCTCTGATGGGGAGGGGCGTCAGGCCCTGGTCTCTGTCTGCGTCGTTCTCTATGCAACTGTGCCTATGCTACCATTGGTCGCGGACACAATCAAGTTTTTGCGAAATGTTGAAACGGGGGAATCGTGGGCAGGCGACAATTGGCGGGCAGCGTGGCAATCGTGACGGGCGCAAGTTCAGGCATCGGCGCGGCGACGGCGGTGGTGCTGGCCGCGCACGGCGTGCATGTGGTGCTGGTGGCGCGCCGGCTGGATCGCCTGCAAGCGCTGGCCGGCGACCTGGCCGCGCGCTACGGCGTGCGCACGCTGGCCGTGCCCGCCGACCTCAGCCGGCGTGTCGACATTGATCGCCTGGTGGCAGAGACGCTGCGTGCATTCGGCCGCATCGACATCCTGGTCAACAATGCCGGGCTGGGCATGCAGGGCGATGTCGCCAACCTGGCCGAACACCAGGTGCGCTATCTCTTCGACGTCAACGTCTACGGCCCGCTCCTTGCCATGCAGGCCGTTGCGCCCATCATGGCGCGCCAGGGTGGCGGTGCCATCGTCAACGTGAGCAGCATCCTGGGCAAGGTCGTCGTGCCGTCGTTGGGCATGGTCGGCTCGTCGGCTGCGTACACCGCGTCGAAGTTTGCGCTCGACGCCTTCTCCGCCGCCGCGCGCATGGAGCTGGCGAGCCAGAAGATCGACGTGATCACCGTGCTGCCGGGCGTGACGCGCAGCGAGTTCAACGATGCCTTCCTGGTCAGCAACGGCGGCCGGCCTCGCACCGTGCCCAAGAGCGGCGGCTTGCTGGGCGTCGTCCCGCCCGAACGCGTGGCGCAGCGCATCGTGCGTGCCATCGAACGCGGCGAGCGCGAAGTCTACGTGACGGCCAAAGATCGCCTGATCGTCATGGGGGCGACGGCCATGCCGGGGCTGTGGGAGTGGGCGTTGGTCCGGCTGCGTGCATGGCGCATGGCCGACCGCAGCCGGCTGGCGCGTGCGACGGCGCTGGTTACAGGGGCCAGCGCGGCGCTTCTGGCAGTTGCTGTGGGCTTTGTTGTGGGTAGCCGCCGCCGGCGAGCGTCAGATCCAGAGTAAGAAATCGAACCGCCACGACCGCAGCGCACCAGGCGGCACCGGGCACTGTTTTGGGGCAGAGTCCTTCGTGCCCCTTTGTGTCCTTAGCGCCTTTGTGGCGGCCCTTTGACCCACCGTTTCAGGCGTCGCCGTTTTCCGGCTCGTCCAATTCGGGGTCTTCGTCGGGCGCAAAGGCCATGTCCCACGCCTTGCGCGTCGTGCTGTGATACATCTGCTGGAGCAGGGCGAAAGCTTCCAGCCCGTCGGCAGCCGGCGTGATCGGGCCGAGACGGCGCAGCAGCGCCAGTTCCACCGCCGGGCGCGCCAGGTGGTAGTGCGCCTCTTCCAGCACCTTGCGCCGCCCCCAGAAGTCGGCAACGCGATCTTCCAGTTCTTCCTGCTCGTCGTCAGCCGGACGGCCGGCCTGCTGCGGCAGCTTGTAGAACGCGCCATTCTGTGCGGCGGCGCCGTCGACGGCCGGCACGGCGCGCGCCGTGACATCCTGCGTCGTGCTGTTGCGCCGTTCTTGCAGGGCGGCAAGCACCTGTTCGCGATCGCGGCCGCGCAGACGCAACAGCAGCCACGGATCGTCGGCCACCATCTCGCCCAGTTGCGCAAAGACTACGGCCAGCGCGCGGCCGGCAAAGTCGCCGGTGCTGCCGTTACCGCCGTTGCCGGAAGTCGCAGCGAAGTGACAATCCAGTTCGGCGGCGCTGGCAGGGAGCAGGCGGCTGCCTGCATCGGCAAAGACCTGCTCGATCTCGGCAGGCATGTTGCCGGCCAGCAGTTGCGCGGCAAAGAGCGCCTGGCTGCCCAGCGCGTCGATGATGGCGTTCCACTGCGCATCGGAGATCAGCGGCAGACGCACCTCGACGCCGGCGGTGCCATGCTCGCGCTCCGCCACCTGCGCCTGGATCTGGCCCGGCTGTACTTCAAGGCGCTTGACGCGCAGGCCGCGCAGGGCTGTGGCGTCGCTGTTGACGCCCACCTGTTGCATGAAATTCTGCCAGCGGCGCATCCACCACGCGCCGGTTGTCGTGTTCACTGCCATTCGTGACCCTACTCGTCCAACATCTCGCGGCGCAGCGTGAGAATCTCGCGTAGTTCGTCCGTGTTCAGCTCGGTGAGCCAGTTCTCACCGCTGCCGACAATCGACTCCGCCAACGCCTGCTTGTTCTCGATGATGTCGTTGATGCGATCCTCCAGCGTACCGGCCACGACGAACTTGTGCACCTGCACGTTGCGTTGCTGGCCGATACGGAAGGCGCGATCCGTCGCCTGGTTCTCCACCGCGGGATTCCACCAGCGGTCGTAATGAAAAACGTGATTTGCACGCGTCAGGTTCAACCCGGAGCCGCCGGCGCGCAGGCTCAGCACAAAGATCGCCGGGCCATCCTCGCGCTGGAACGCCTGCACCATCTGGTCGCGCTGATTGGCGGGCGTGCCGCCGTGCAGGAAGAGCACCTCGGTCTGCAAGCGCTCGCGCAGGTGGCGCTGCAAGAGCGTGCCCATCTCCACGAACTGCGTGAAGACGAGCGCATGGTCGCCGACGGAGAGCGCTTCCTCCAGCATCTCGGTCAGGCGATCCAGCTTGCCGCTGCGGCTGCGCAACGGCCCTTCCTGCTTGAGCAACTGCGCCGGATGGTTGCAGATCTGCTTCAGGCGCGTGAGCAGGCTCAGCACCAGGCCGCGGCGCTGGATGCCGTCGGCGCGATCGAGCTTGGCCAGCGACTCCTGCACCGTCGTCTCGTAGAGGCCGGCCTGCTCGCGCGTCAGCGAGCAGTAGACGACCATTTCGTTCTTCTCGGGCAGGTCGGAAATAATCGTTGGGTCGGACTTGAGGCGGCGCAACAGGAAAGGCTGCACAAGCCGCCGCAACTCGCGCGCGCGGTCCTCGTCGTTATAGCGCTCCACCGGCACCATGAACTGGTGGCGGAACTGCTCGTGGTTGCCCAGGTAGCCTGGGTTGAGAAATTCGAGCACGCTCCACAACTCGGTTAGGTGGTTTTCCACGGGCGTGCCGGTGAGCGCAACGCGGTTGCGCGCCGGCAGCCGCCGCACCGCCTGCGATTGCTTGGCGCCCGGGTTCTTGATATTTTGCGCCTCGTCGAGGATGAGATCGCTCCACTCGCACGCCAGCAGCACGTCGATGTCGCGCCGTGCCGTGCCGTAGCTGGTGATGATGAGATCGTTAGCGCCCAGCGCAGCCAGGAAATCGTCCCCTTCGAGACGGCTGCCGCCGTGGTGTACGAGGACGCGCAATTCCGGCGCAAAGCGCTCTACCTCGCGGCGCCAGTTGGCCACCACGCTCGTCGGGCAGATGAGCAGGGCGGGGCGATGCTCGTCGTCGTTGCCGTCCTGCCGCTCGTGGAGCAGCATGGCGATCGCCTGCACGGTCTTGCCCAGGCCCATATCGTCGGCCAGACAGGCGCCCAAACCGAGACGGCGCAGATAGACCAGCCAGCCCAGCCCGCGGCGCTGGTAAGGACGCAACTCGCCCACAAAGCCCGGCGGCTCGTCCAACTCGGCGACGAGCTTCTGCGTGCGCAACTGCTCGAGCACGACACGCAGCCAGCCATCGACATCGACAGCCTCCAGCGGCAGCGCCTCGCCGCTCTCGTCCACCACGGGCAGGATGGTCAATTCGGCATCGCTGGCGTTCTTGAACTGCCCGTTGTTATCGCCGGCCTGCTCGAGATAGGCCTGCGCCATGCGGATCGACTGCAACAGCGACATCTCGCCGGACGCCTTGCGCTGGGCGAGGAAACGCTTGGCCGCGGCCACCTGCTGCGGGTCGAGTTCGATCCAGCGGTCGCGCAGCCGGAGCAGCGGCACGTTGCGGGCGGCAAGATTCTCGAATTCCTCCTGGCTGATGCGCTCGTTGCCCAACGTCAGTTCCCAGGAGAAGCGAATCGGCGAAACGCGCTTGCGCTGCCCGGGCACCTCGTCGCCCAGCTCGTCGTCGGAGGAGTTCCACAGGCGGCTCTCGTCGCCAACCAGGCGCAGGCGCAGACCCAGGCGCGTGCGCTGGCGTGCGTTCCACCACTCGGGCAGAAGGACGCCGAAGCCGTTGTTCTCCAGCAGCGGTGCGGCCTCGCGCAGGAATTGGTGCGCCTCGGCGGGCGTCAGCAGGGCAAGCTCGGGGCGTGGCGAGCGCAGGCTCTGCTCGATGGGCGCAAAGAGGCGGCTGGCCGCGCCCAGCCCGCCCAGCAGGCGCTCCTGCGGCCGGTCGACGCGGCGGTTGCCAAAACGCAGGTGGCCGTTGTGCGCCATCCAAACCTGTTCGGCGGCAATGAGCAGGCGCAGATCGTCGCGCGCCTGGAGGTAATAGCGCAGCGTCCAGTGGCTGCGCACGGCGTCGAAGTCGGCCGCTCCGTTGCCCAGCGCACCCGTATGGCCGCCCGACTGTGCCGGCTGCTCCGGCTCCACCAGTTCGAAGGTGATGCGGAAGTTGGCGTCGCTGGTAATGTGAAGCTGGTCGATCCATGCCTGCCACTCTTGTGCCAGGCGGTAGGCGGGCTGCGGCGGCAGCATCAGGTGGGGGCTGGCGGCGCGCAACTGGTTCGCCCACTGCTGCGCCGGCTGCGCGGCCGAAGCCATCGGCGCACGATCGTGGTTGCTCCACTGGCGTACGGCCGTGTCGACCATCGTTGCCACAAAGTGTTCGGTGAGTTCGTGCGGCGCCTGCGCGTCATCGGTCTCGTCGAGATCGTAGGCACGGCAGACGGGCGGCATGGTCTCCACCATGGCCGTGAAGCGGCGGCGGATGCGGTCGTCCAGCATGGCCGGCTGCCAGAGGGCATAGAGGCCGGTGACGCCGTTGCGGCGCAGCGCGGGCACGTAATGCTGGCCGATGAGCATCTCCAGCGCAAACTTGGCGGCATTGCTCCAGTAGAGGATGTCGTTGCCAAGACGCAGGCGCAGCACGCCCTCGGCCGCGACGACGGCGGCGGGCTGGGTCTGGTGGCGCGTCTGGCTCAGGAATTTCAGCGCATCGATGGGCGGCAGCAGCAGGCCGGTCACCTGCCAATTCTGGAGCGTGACGCCCCCGTTGGTACGCCGCTCGGCGTCGGCCGTGTTGAGAACGCTGCGCCGCGCCAGGGGAACGCCATCATGGCTTGGCAGCCAGACCGTGGCATTCGACGGCTGCATGGCCTGCACGGGCAGGCGTGGCAGTTCTTCGGCAATCAGCGTGCGCAACTGGTTGACGGGCAACTGGCCGGGATGGGACGGTGTCTTGTGCTGGCGTTGGCGGCCCGTGGCGGAGGCGGCGCCGTTACCGGCCGTCACCGCTTCGGGGCGAGGTGCACTCTGAAATTCGAGGGATTCCGCCCAGAAAAAGAGATTTCCATCAAAAAATGGCTCATCTTTGCGGAGCCAGGTCGCATGCAAGGTCAAAGGCATAACGAGTATTGTACCGCGCCGGGACACGCGCGAACAAATATTCGTGTTGCATTTTGCCGATCACTTTCTGCGCTGCGCCACGACCATGACGGCCGCGCCGGCTACGACAACCAGGGCGGCGAGCATGAGCCAGGGCAGGGGGCCGGCCGAGTCCATGGGACGGTCGTCAGGCACGATGCCCAGCGGTGAGACCTGCAAGACGGCCGTGGAGAGGTCGGGCGTCGGTGTGAAGGTCGGCGTGGCGGTGGCGGTTTCCGTCGGCGTCGGCGAGGGAACTTCGGTGGCCGTGGGCGGCGGCACGATGGGCGATACGAAGCCGCCGCTGGGCGCGCCGTTGTCGGGCGGGGTCTGCGCCAGGGCGGCAAGCGGCAGCGCAAACAGCGCAACGACGAAGGTGATCAGCGACAGCTTGCACCGCCGGCGCGCGCCGGGGCTGATATCGCACTGTGCGGCAAACGGGACGCGGAAGTGCATGCGGCTCTAGCGTTTCTGCGCTCGGGCGGACTTTTTGCGCGGCGCGCCGTTCTCGACTTCGATTTCGGTCACGTCCACTTCGATTTTGATGACCTCTTCCGCAGCGCCGATTTTCCCGGCGCCGTGGTTGGGGGCGTGTAGCGTCTGCCGCGCAAGCAGGTCGAACTGGTGGGCAAAGCGCTCCATGATCAATTGTGGATCCTTGATCAAATTCTCGTCGACCATCAGCCCCAGCGTCACTTCGCCGTTGTAGCTGATGATGCTTATGCCCATGCTGATTTCGCCCGACTGCGGCACCCAGAACATGATCTGGCGCAGAGGCAGGCCGGCGAAGTAGATCTGCTGGCGCGGGCCGGGCACGTTGGTGAGCACCGCCGACGCCTTGGACGAGAACCACATGGTGGCCTGCTTGGCGATGTCGAGCGGCAGGTTGCCGATGACGCCAAGAATCTGGTAGACGAGCATCGGCTCGGGCGAGGACTTGAGCACATCCATCTGGTACTTTGTCGCCTTGAGCCGTGCGACCGGGTCGGCCAGGCTGACAGGCAGCGGCAGATAGACGAGCGCGAACTGATTGCCGAGGTCGATGGCCTTGTCCAGCGGGCGCAGGTTGACCGGCACCATGGCGTTGATGTCACCCTTGGCGGGGTCGTCACCCACGTGCAGCATATAGTCGCGCAGCGCGCCGGCAACCGCCGCGACGAGAACGTCGTTGATCGTCGCGTTGTGGGCGCGACCGATGGCCTTGATCTGCGCCAGGTCCAGCGGCTTCGACCAGACGACGCGCTTGATCGCGCCCAGTTCACCCTTGAAGACGGAGCGGCGGTCGGCCGGCAGGATGAGCAGCTTGGCAAGAATGGCCGCACTGGTCGCAGAAAGGATGCCGAGCGACTTGACGACCTCGACCGGATGCTTGTTGTCCTCGAAGGTAAGCAGCGTCTGCGTGACCATAGTCTTGCTGATCTCGACCGATGTCTTGGCGACGCCCTTGACCGTGCGCGAGATCTGGCCGAGCAGGCCGCGCCGGCGCGGCGAGCGCGGCAGCGGCGGTGGCGCTTCCAGTGCAAAGCGCACCGAATCGTCCAGGCTCTCCGAGGTCATGTCGAGCAGCACGCGGATCAGCGCGATGCCGTCGCCGATGCAGTGGTGGATGCGCCCGAAGAGCGCGGTGCCGCCCTCCACTTCCTCGACGAGAAAGAAGCGCCAGAGCGGTTTGCGCCGGTCGAGCGGCTCGTTGATGACGCTGCTGAGGAGCGTTTGCAGGGTTTCCTGCGTGCGCGGCTCGGGCAGGGCGATGCGGCGCACGTGGGCGCGGATGTCGAAGTGCGGGTCGCGCTCCCAGTAGAGACGGCTGTCCGGCCCGGTGACGATGCGCTGCTGGAAACGCTCGTAGCGTTCGATGAAGCGATTTACGAGCACGTGGGTAAAGACGTCGTAGTCGACCTTGCCCTCAAACCACATGAGACCGTTGATAATCATGAGGTTCGTCGAGCTGTCCATCTCGAACCAGGCCTTGTCGACGCTGTTCATGAGGACGCGCTTGGATTTTGCCGCCATCGTGCTCTCCTGTCGTGCCGCCGGCCATCGGAACCAACGGCGGGAATTCGGGTCAGCTTGTGTACCCGGAGAGTATACTCGAAAGCGAAGGATCATTCCAGTCCGGCGCAAATTGACCGTTCCCATAGCGGCGGCTAGAATGGACGGTTGATTGCGTTTTCAGGAAATCAAACGAAACAGGAATCGGGTCATGTTAAAAACACATACCTGCGGCGAACTAAATGCTGCCCATATCGGCGAGATGGTCACGTTGGCCGGCTGGGTCAACCGCCGCCGCGACCACGGCGCGCTCATCTTCATCGACCTGCGCGACCGCTTTGGACTGACGCAGGTCACCGTCGACAGCGACCAGACTGCGGCGCACGACGTTGCGGCGCAGTCACGCAGCGAGTTCGTCGTGCAGGTCAAGGGCAAGGTGGCGGCGCGGCCCGAAGGTCTGCGCAATCCCAATCTCGCCACCGGCGACATCGAGGTGATCGCCGACGAGGTGACGATCCTCAACCCGTCCAAGAACCCGCCCTTCTACATTTCGGGCGCGGCCGATGAGGTCGACGAGATGCTGCGGCTCAAGTACCGCTATCTCGACATCCGCCGGCCGCGCATGGCGCAGAATCTGGTGCTGCGCCACCAGATCGTCCGTTTCATTCGCGAGCACCTCTCCAACCGCGACTTCCTGGAGATCGAGACGCCGATCCTGCTCAAGAGCACGCCCGAAGGCGCGCGCGACTTTATCGTGCCCAGCCGCCTGCAGGCCGGCGAGTTCTATGCGCTGCCGCAGAGCCCGCAGCAGCTCAAGCAGTTGCTCATGGTCGCCGGCATCGAGCGCTACTTCCAGATCGCACGCTGTTTCCGCGACGAGGACCTGCGCGCCGACCGCCAGCCCGAGTTCACGCAGCTCGATCTGGAGATGAGCTTTGTCGATTCTGCCGACATCCGCGCCATCATCGAGCAGATGCTCGTCGAGTTGAGCGGGGTGATGCTGCCTGACAAGCAGATCCAGACGCTGCCCTTCCCGGTCATCGGCTATTCCGAGGCTGTGGAGAAGTACGGCATCGACCGGCCCGACCTGCGCTTCGGCCTGCAACTTTTCAACGTCAGCGACGCGGTGGCGGAGAGCGACTTCGCCGTCTTCAAGGGTGCGGTGGCGAGCGGCGGTGCGGTCAAGGGTGTGGTCTTCCCCGGCGGCAATGCCCTCTCGCGCCGCGAGATCGACGAGTTGACCGACTTCGTCAAGCACTACGGCGCCAAGGGGCTGGTCTGGATCGGCGTGGCGGGCGAGGCGGGCGCCGACGGTGTCTACCCGGCCGAGAGCCTGCGCAGCCAGGTGACCAAGTTCCTGGCGCCGGCCGAGATCGCTGCGATCGTCGGACGCAGCGGCGCCGCGGTGGGCGACCTGATCCTGATTGTGGCCGACAAGCTTGCGACCGTCAACCAGTGTCTCGCCAACCTGCGCCTGGAGATCGGCAAGCGCGCCGGTCTCATCGACCCGTCCGTGCTGGCCTACTGCTGGGTGATCGACTTCCCGCTGCTGGAGTACAACGACGACGAAGCTCGCTGGCAGGCCGTGCACCATCCCTTCACCAGCGCGCGCGACGAAGATTGGCCACGGCTCGAGAGCGACCCCGGCAGCGTGCTTGCCAAGGCGTACGACGTGGTGCTCAACGGCTGGGAAATCGGCGGCGGCAGCATTCGTATCCATCGCAGCGACCTGCAAGACCGCCTCTTTGCCCGCCTCGGACTTTCACAAGAAGAGACGCAGGCGCAGTTTGGCCACCTGCTGGAGGCCTTCCAGTACGGCGCGCCCCCGCACGGCGGCATTGCCCTGGGCATCGATCGTCTGGTCGCGCTCTTTGCCGAGGCGACGAGCATCCGCGATGTCATCGCCTTCCCGAAGACGGCCGCCGGCACCGACCTGATGCTCGACTCGCCATGCCCGGTGACGGAGAAGCAACTCGCCGAGTTGCACATCGCGCTGCGGCCACAGAAGAAATAACCTGCCCGCTGAATCCTTGTACGCCAGTCTCTGAACGCCCGGGCGTTCAGAGACTGGCGTACCGTCACCCCACCTGTTTTGGCCAGGTAACTGGCACGTCGGCACGTACGCCGAACACGCTTCTTACCCATTGGGACGGCAGCGCGCCGGCCGAAATCGGACGTTCGCCCCATTTGTGATTTTTTGCGCAGGCAACGCCGGCAAATTGCCGCCCGCGCGTGACTATGCTACACTAGCCGCCAAATCACCATTGTCGAATTCCTTCCGGCTCCTGTCATGGGGCCGATTCAGTACTCAGGTGTGGGAGGTCTGCATGAAGTCATTGCGAGCACGCCGTTTCGGATGGATCATGGGGCTGTCGCTGGTCGCCGTGCTGCTCCTGGCCGCCTGCGCGCCGGATCCGACTGCGCTCATTATCTCCCCGCAGCTTGGCGAGCAAATGGCCGCACTGGAAGCCGGCAACGAAGTCGTGGTTGCCGCCCCCACCGAAGCGCCCAAGCTGGCCGACCTGGCGCCGGAAGCGGTGACGGCCGGTCTGCCCGACGACGTCGCTGCGGCGCTGGCTTCCGCCGATCCGGCCAATGGCGAGCAGTTGGCGCTGGCGCGCGGCTGTGTCGGCTGTCATGCGCTCGACCCCGCCGTCACGATGACCGGCCCCACGTGGCACAACGTCGGCGACACTGCGGTGAGCCGTGTGCCCGGCGAAAGCCCGGCCCTCTATTTCTATCACAGCATCACGAATCCCAATCTGTTCGTCGTGCCGAATTATCCGGCCAACATCATGCCGGCCAACTACAGCGAGCAACTGAGCACGCAGGAACTGGCCGACCTGATCGATTACCTCCTCCAGCAGAATGGCGCCGGTGGCTGATCGGCCGCTCACGAGAATAGCGGAATTGAAAGGATCGGGCTTGTAGCCCGGTCCTTTTTTGTTGCCGACATCCGTGGCGGATCTGAGTCCACCATGCACCGTGGCCCAGCGCAACGCATGCGCGGGACGAAACTTTCAGGCCCAAATGGTCTCTGAGCAAGCCCACCCTTCCCCTCCTTTTGGGGGTAGATTTTTCATGGCGTGGTCTCCGCCAAGGGTGTCAGTAAGGCTTGGGTGTGCGAAAGGGATGCTGGCCACGGCTCAGGTGATAGTTGACGGGGCAAGTGGAGTCGACGGTGTGCAATGGCCATGACCAGGAGACAGATGCGCCCCAAACGCAGGAGACGGATGCGGCGTTTGGGCTGATGGTCAAGCAGATCATGGAGTGCGGGAAGGTCTGGGTCGTCAAGGTTGGTTCCGCACTCGAGATCGGTGCCGACGCTGACCGTCCAGAGTGTGGCGACGGCCATGGCCAACCAGAGGCGAGCGGCACGTTCTGGATGGTGCATCTGGGTCAAGTGCCATTGCCAGCCGCCGCGCTTGTTACACTTGAACCCTTGCTCGCACCAGCTACGCAGGCCGTACCAGGTAACTGCAGAGTCGGTCGGCGCCAGATCAGTGAGGATAAACCAGGGGTCCTGGTTGCCTTCAGCCCACCAGGCAAGCAGTGTGCACTCCAGGCGACAGAGTGGGCTTTTGAAGCAAGTGCCACGGCCTTGCCATTGACGGTTGGGCGCGCTTACCAAGTCCTTGAGCCAGTACCAGCGGGCATAACCCGCAGGCCGAAACTTAGCGCCATTGTTGATACGAAGAAATGGATGCCAGTGCAGTCGTACTATTCGGCGATAGAGCCAGGGCGCATACAACCCGCGGTCGGCCAAGACAATGACCGTCCACTCTGGCGGCACAACCGGACGCAACAGGCGTAGCATGCGCAACCATTCCTTCCGCCACGTACCCTTTTGCCCTGCTGGCAGGACGACCCAGGCCACAGGAATCCCGCACCCACGGTAAACCACGCTCACTGCCAGCACCACAAACCGATCCCCCAGACTCGTGGCATCCAGGGCCAGCGCCATCTGTGTACCTGTCCACAGCCGCACGATCCATCGCATAAGCGCCAACTGACATCCGGAGAGATTCACTTCCTGCCGATGTTTCCCTGCCTTGTCTTTGGCGTCCAGGCACCATTCATACAGCCGTTGCTCCACTGTGCTTACTTTCTGCTCGCACAGCAACCCCAGAAAAGTCGCCACCGTATACCGCCCGCAACTACCGACCATGGCGATCCCAAAACTCCACCACGCCAACACCCGAGCCTGGCTTGCCGATAGCTCTGGCAGATTTCTTGACACACATTCCGTCCACTGCAACAATGAGTTCGAGCGAGACATCAGCGATCTCCTGTGTGATAGGTTGTTTGGAGAACTCCTATCTTACACAAGATCGCTCTGCCTCGCTCTATCTTTTCAAAAATCTACCCCCAAAAGCCCTTCCCCTCCCCCGCCTCTCATTCTCTTTGCGCCCCTTCGCGTCTTTGCGTCTTCGCGGCTCGTCTTCTTCCCCTTCCTGATCGGACTTTGTAAGGAATCTGCTTGTCTGCTGTCAAGGTAAGCGTGCTATAATCTCTGCGATGGCTCAAGAACGCATTACCCCCGGCGTTGCCGAGCGTCGCTGCCCCAACTGCGGCACACGCGTCGCCCGCAACGCTGAAAGCTGTTTTATGTGTGGGTATGACCTGCGCAACCAGGCGCAAGGACGGCGACGCTTCTCGTGGATCGACGTGTTGCTCGTCATTGCCGTGCTGGCGGTGCTGGTCTTCTGGTGGCGCGTCGGTTCGGAGTCCCGGCAGGGCACCGAACAGGCCGACGTCGTCCAGGCGATCCTGCCCACGAGCATTCCGCTCATGGAGGCCACCGCCACGCCGACGCCGACCGCCACACCGCTGCCCACGCCGACGCCGGTGCCCGTCGTCCAGGAGACCCTGCTGATCCGCCATGTAGTGGCCAGCGGTGAAACGCTGCTCTCCATCGCCATCGACTACGACGTCTCCGTCGAAGAGATCCAACGCGCCAACGGCCTCAGCAGCGAGTTGATCCGCGTCGGCGACGAGTTGACGATCCCTGTCCTGCGCGACAGCGCCGCCGCACAGAGTAGCGCAGCCACGACCGACTTCGAATATCTCGTCCTCTCGGGCGACACGCTGAGCACCATTGCCACTCGCTTCGGCACGAGCGTAGAGGAGTTGCTGGCTGCCAACAACCTGGCGGCCGGCGAGTTCATCCAGCCGGGCGACGCCCTGATCATCCCTGTGCGCGGCGCCCCGCCCGAGGCCATCGCCGTCACGCCCGAAGTTGCGCAGCCGGAAACGCCGGCCACCGGTGAGAACACATCCGTCATCTATGTGGCACCGCGCCTCATCGGCCCGGAGGAGGGCGCCGTCGTCGCGCGCGGCGAGCCCGTCATCTTCCAGTGGGCGAGCGTCGACCTGCTGGCGCCCAACGAGTGGTATGTACTCCAGGTGCTGCCCCGCAACCTGACGGCGAAATCGCTGCCCACGGCCTGGACCAAGCAGACCACCTATCGGCTCGAACCGTCGCTGGCGCCGGAGGAAGGCCAGGCCGCTGACTATGCGTGGCTGGTCTCCGTCGTGCGCGTGGTGCGCACGACCGACGGCCGCACGCTGCTCGAAGCCGCCAGCCCGCCTAGCGACGTGCGTACATTCCGCTGGCAGTAGTCCACAGAAAGGCCGCCATGAACGCCCGCTTGCAGCATGTCGCCCTGCCCCGTCCGCCGGAGACGGAAGAGGCCGCGCTCGCCTTCTATGGCGGCCTGCTTGGCCTGCGCGAGATCACGCCGCCGCGCTCGCTGCAATCGCTGGGCGTGCTCTGGTTTGGCATCGGTGACGGCAGCGAACTGCACAGCTTCGTCGAGGGGCCGATGGGGCAGGATCACTCGGGCCGTCACTTCTGCCTGGCCGTCGAAGACGTGGAAGAGTTGCGCGATCGGCTGGAGGCGGCCGGCGTCACCGTCGTCGGCGACGTGCCCATTCCCGATCGGCCGCGCTACTTCATCCGCGACCCCTTCGGGAATCTCATCGAACTGACGACCATCGACACCGGCGCGTAGCCAAAACCGCCGGCCCTCCACCAACCCTTGTGAGGGATCCCATGTCATCCATCTCACCTGTCTTTATCGGACTGGATCTTGCCTGGAGCACGGCCAATCGCACCGGCGGCGCCGTCATCCAGGAGGGCGCGCTGCACGCCTGGACGGGCGTGCTCACCGACGACGCGTCCATCGAAGCCTTCATCGCCGCGCACGTGCCGGCGGACGCGCCGCTCGTCGTCGCCATCGATGCGCCGCTGCGCGTACCCAACGCCCAGGGCCGTCGCCGCGCCGACCACGAGGTGTCGCTGGCATGGGGGCGCTTCCAGGCCGGCGCCTATCCCGCCAATCGCACCTTGCTGGCCTACGACGGCACGATCCGCGGCGAGGTGCTGGCAGCACGCCTTGCGCAGCGCTTCGGCTGCGTCGAAACCGCACCGATCCCGCAGCACGGGGCGGGCCGCTACGTGTGCGAGGTCTTTCCGCATCCGGCGCACGTGGCGCTCTTCGACCTGCCGCGCACGCTGAAATACAAGCGCAAGCCTGGCCGCACGCCGGCGTCCGTCGCCGCCGAGTTCGCTCGCTATCAGCAGGCGCTGGCTGGCCTGGCGGCCGCTGATCCACCGCTGGCCGGGCAGAAGGCGCTGGTCGCCGTCGATGCCGGCGCGCTGCGCGGCCGCGCCTTGCAGGAACTGGAGGAGACGCTCGACGCGGTGACCTGTGCCTATGTCGCCTGGTATGCCTGGCATCACGGCCCGGCCCGCCAGCGCGTCTACGGCAGCGTCGCCGAGGGACACATCCTCGTGCCCTGGCCGGAAGCGATGGCTGCACGCATGACCGCGCCCTCCGAAGAAAAACCTTCGCCGTCAAAGGAGAAATCGACCATGCCAGACTCCGACCGCACCGGCCTGCCGCCCGACACGCTCAATGCTCGCATCGGCGTGCTCACGCGTCGCGAAGTCGAGGCGCGCATCCTGGCGCCCATCATCGATGCCCTGGGCGACGCTTTCGGCCGCGAGGCCGTGATTGCCGTCGTGCGCGATGCCATCATCCGCATTGCCCAGGAGCAGGGCATGCAACTTACCGCCACCATGGGCGGCGACGACCTGCCGGCCTTTGCCGCATCGCTGCGTTTCTGGACGCAGGACAACGCGCTGGAACTGGAGGTGCTGGCGCAGGACGGCGATCGCTTCGACTTCAACGTCACCCGCTGCCGTTACGCCGAACTCTACCGCAGCCTGGGCATCCCCGAGTTGGGCGCGGTGCTGTCGTGCAATCGCGATTGGGCGCTGATCCAAGGCTTCAACCCCGACGTCGACCTCGAGCGCACGCAAACGCTCATGCAGGGCGCTGCATTCTGCGACTTTCGCTACCGCCGCAGCGAGCGCCCGGAGAACGCGTGAGCGCGGCCACACCGGCGCCGACCAGCTACAGCGTCCAGCTCGTTTTGCCCGACGCGATTACTCAACCGCTCGATGAGTGGGCGACAGGGGCTGAGGGCGCCAGCATCCCCGCGGCCGGCTGGCACATTACGCTGCTGCCATCCTTCGTCTCCCGAACCGGCGAGGCGACGCTAACCGCGCTGCTTGCCGCGGTAGCAGCGCGACACATGCCCTATGCGGTGCGCCTGTCGCGGATCGAACTCGTCGCCGACCGGACGCGCAACGGCTATGCCGCCGTCTTTCTGGCCGAACGCGACGATGGGCAGAATCGACGGCTGCACACGCTGCAGGCTGACCTGGCGGAGAGCCTTGCGCCGCTCCGCACGGCGACCCAGCCGGGGCTGAACGGCGCTCCCTTCACGCCCCATGTGTCGCTGGCTCTGGCGGTTTCGGAGAAAGAGGGTGAGCGGCTGGCGAGTTTGGCACGGCGCGCCGGCCTGACCCTCGAATTCGAGGCCGACGCATTCTGGTTGTTTCGTCGGGTGGAACTGACGACGGGCGAGGTTGACCTGTCGCGGCGGCGCTTCGGCTTGGGCGACCCCGGCGAGGCGAACGAGTCACCTCACCGGGGGTACGGCTGACGGCGCGGACGGCTATGCGGCAACGCGCGTGCTGCACGCCTGCTGCACGATGTCGGCAATCTGTTCCAGGTGATCGTCGTCGTGGCGCAAGCCCAGCACGAAGCGACGCACGCAATTGATCGGGCCGGCGCTGGGCCACGGGGTATACGAGTTATCCAGGTGTGGTTCCTCGGGCCACAGGTCGAGGCTGGCCAGGCGCATGCGGCGACTTTCTTCCAGCCGTGCGCGGCACTGGGCGATGGTCGTCACCGTCTCCCACGGCGTCTCGTAGCGCGAGCGTCCGTGATTCTCCACGCCGCGCGCCAGTTCGGCCGCCAGAAACGCCGACTCCTCGGCCGAAGCTGTCGTGTGGACGATGACGTGGCCAAGCGTCCAAGCCACGTTGGCGTCGGCCGTGTCGCTGGCGTAGGGGTCGTCGGCCGCAGGGTCGCTCGGCTGGAAGACGACGTCGGCGTCGCCGCACTGGGCGATGAGCGCCTGCATGGTGTCGACCATCTCGTTGGTCAGCGCGCGCAGGTCGTCGCGGGTCAGTCCGGCGCACAGATCTACCATCGTCATCCGCTTTTCGCGTACGGCCTCAAAATCGAGCATGAGAAATCCTTTCAGTATTGATTCGTTTTTGTATCGCCTACTCGTCGATAGCCGGGCCTTGCGCTACGGCAATCAACGAATCCGCCGTACCATAATAAAGTAGCCAGCGCCCGCCAAACGGCACGATTCCTTCCACAAAAACGACGTGATTCACTTGCCCGGCAATCTCGTACGGGCGATCTGCCGTGAGCAGCGGCCTGTCGCAGCGCCAGATCAGCGCGGTGGGGTCTGCCGGGTCGAAGATGGCCTGACCGGGACTGTAGGCGCGCGGCGGCAGCGCCGGGTCGCCGGACGCCGCCGCGTTGGCACTGTTATAAATGAGCACGATGCCGCGTTCGGTCAGGATCGCCGGCGGCCCCGGCTCGACCAGCGCGCTGTCGAAACGGCCGGCGCGCGGGCGCAGCACGGCCAGCGGAACGGACGGCGCACCTTCCGTTTCGATGGCGTAGCTCGCTCCGCTGACGACGATACGGTGCTCCATGGGCAGCGTGGTCAGCAATGGCGTCCACGCAATGAGATCGTCCGACGTCGCCACGTATAGGTTGGACTCGCCGAAGTACATCCAGTAGCGGCCATTGATGCGCGCCGCCACCAGGCGGTCACCCATGCGGCGGCAGACGATGGCGCCCGACTTGGACCACCAGCGCGCGCCGGTCTCGCCAAAGGCCGGGCCGTGCTTGCGCCAGTGCACGAGATCGTCGGAAGTGGCCACGCAAAGCCGCGCCACGCTGCCGTCGAACGCCGTGTAGGTGAGTACGTAGCCGCCCTCCGCCCGCTCGACAACGCGCGGGTCCTCGCAGCCGCCCTCCCACTCGATGGCCTGCTGCGCGTCGTGGTCGGGATAGAGCACGGGCGCCGCACGCCGCGTGAAATGCAGCCCGTCGTCGCTTGTTGCCAGGCCAATGCGCGAGGTGCCCAGGAAACGACCGACGGTGTCCTCGGCGCGGTAGAGCAGGCACACCTTCCCGTCCCGCACCACGGCGGCCGGATTGAAGACATCCTTGGCTTCCCACGCCACCGGCCCTGCCAACGGGCAGTCGAAGATCGTCTCCGCCTGCGGGCCAAGACAGGGATTGGCTGCATCTACTTTCTCAAACGGCCCCAGCGGCCAATACGCTTGCATCGCGCGCTCCTTGTTTGTGACCTTTGCAGATTTTCATTGTAACAGACCGATGGCGTCGATGGCGGCGGGCGGGTACAATAAAGGGAAAATCGTAATGCGTGATGCGTGTTGCGTGATGCGTCACGAGTCAAACGTCAAACGTCACGAGTCATTCGTTACTTCTGATGTTTCCCGTTCCACGCATCACGAGTCACGCATCACGAGTTACGCATCGCGTTTGACGTTTCACGCATTACGCATTACGCATCACGTTTGACGTTTCACGCATCTACCCAAAGGCAACCCATTCCCATGACCACCCACACCATTCCCGGCCTCGCCCTGACCGACCATACGTTCATCATTCCGCTCGACCACGACCGGCCCGGTGGCGAACAGATTCAGGTTTTTGCGCGCGCGGTGCGCGCCATCGCTGCACGCGACGAGGAGCGCCCCTGGCTCGTCTTCTTCCAGGGCGGGCCTGGCTCCCCCTCGCCGCGGCCGCTGGAGTTGGGCGGCTGGATCAAACGCGCGGTGGAGGAGTATAACGTACTGCTGCTCGACCAGCGCGGCACGGGACGCAGCACGCCGCTCACCTTCCAGACGCTGGCGCGCCTGCCCAGCGCGCAGGCCCAGGCCGACTACCTCAAGCACTTTCGCGCCGACGCCATCGTGCAGGACGCCGAATGGATCCGCCGCGCGCTACTGGGCGAGGGGCGGCGCTGGAGCGTGCTGGGGCAAAGCTACGGCGGCTTCTGCATCACGACCTATCTCTCCCAGGCGCCGCACGCCCTCGACGCCGCTCTGATTACCGGCGGGCTGCCGCCGCTAGTCGACGATCCCGACGCCGTCTACCGCGCCACCTACCGGCATGTGTTGGCCAAGAACCGCCTCTACTTCGAGCGCTATTCCGGCGACGCCGCGCAGGCCCACGCCATCGCCACGCACCTGGCCGAGCATGACGTGCGTCTGCCCACGGGCGACCGCCTGACCCCGCGCCGCTTCCAGCAGCTCGGCCTGGACTTTGGCGCCAGCGACGGTTTCGAGCGCATCCACTACTTGCTGGAGGAAGCCTTTGTCGACGGTGCGTCCGGCCGCGAACTGAGCTACACCTTTCTGCGCGGCGTGGAGAATGCGCAACACTACGACACCAACCCCATCTTCGCCATCCTGCACGAGGCGATCTACTGCCAGGGCAAAGCTTCGCGCTGGTCGGCGGAACGCGTGCGCGGTGAGTTCCCGGCATTCGCCTTCGCTGCGGATGCCCCGTTCCTCTTCACCGGCGAGATGATCTACCCGTGGATGTTCGAAGAATACGCTGCGCTGCGTCCGCTGCAAGAGGCGGCGGAGATCCTGGCGGCGTACGATGGTTGGCCGGCCCTCTACGACCCGGCGGTGTTGCAGGCGAACACGGTGCCAGGCGCAGCGACCATCTACTACAACGACATGTACGTCGACCGCACCTTCGCCGAGCAGACCGCGGCGACGATCTGCGGCATGAAGACGTGGATCACCAACGAGTACGAGCACAACGCCCTGCGCGCCGACGGCGAGCGCGTCCTGGGGCGCCTGTTACAGATGGTGCGCGGAGAAGTGTGAGATACTGTTGAAACGCAGCCACAAAGCCGCAAAGCTCACGAAGGGGCACAAAGGTACATCCGGAGGCGTTTCTTCGCCTACCTGCTTTGTGCCCTCTGTGCCGTTGTGGTGAGTATTGCCAACTGCTTCATCATTCAGCGCGGCGTTACTTTGCCGCACCAGACGTAGAGGAGGAACCACGTGAATTATCGTTCTTTGGGCCGTTCGGGCCTGCAAGTGTCGGTCATCGGCCTGGGCACCAACCAGTTTGGCGGCAAGGTCGACCAGGCGGGCGTCAACGAGATTATCGACGGCGCGCTCGACCTGGGCATCAACTTCATTGACACGGCCGACGTCTACCAGCAGGGGCGCTCGGAGACGGCGCTGGGCGTGGCGCTCAAGGGCAAGTGGGAGAGGGTCGTGCTGGCGACCAAGGCCTTCTTCCCCACCGGCGACGGCCCCAATGACAAGGGCGTCTCGCGCTATCATCTGGTCAATGCGGTCGAGGCGAGTCTGCGCCGTTTGCAGAGCGACCACATCGACCTCTACCAGATGCACCGCTGGGATGACGCCACGCCCATCGAAGAGACGCTGCGTGCGCTGGACGACCTGGTGCGCAGCGGCAAGGTGCGCTACGTGGGTGCGTCCAATTACATGGCGTGGCAACTGGCGCGCGCCAACCTGCTGGCCGAGTTCAACCACTGGACGCCCTTCGTCAGCATCCAGAACCACTACCACATGTTCGAGCGTGAGCAGGAAAGCGAGATGATCCCCTTCTGCAACGCACACAACATCGGCATCCTGCCCTTCTTCCCGCTGGCGGGCGGCTTTCTCACCGGCAAGTACAAGCGCGGCGAGGGCGCACCGGCCGGCTCGCGCGGCGAGTCCAGCCCGTACGTGCAGGCCTACATGACCGACGCCAACTTCGACAAGCTGGAGGCGCTGGAAGCGTGGAGCGCAGCGCGCAGCCGCACGTTGGGCGAACTGGCCCACGCCTGGCTCCTCGCCCAGCCGCAGGTCAGCTCGGTCATCTCCGGCGCGACGAAGCTGGCGCATGTGCAGAGCAACGTCACGGGCGCCAACTGGGCACTCACCGCCGAGGAACTGGCCGAGGTCAACGCCATCCTCGGCTAAACGCGTCACCACATAGACCCAAAGCGCACGAAGGGGCACGAAGAACCCGTGAGATTCTTCGTGCCCCTTTGCGTTCTTCGCGGCCTGGTGGCTTGGTAGTGACGCGTTCCAAACCGCGTTCTACAAGTGCAGAAGCAGTTCGGCCGTAATAGCAGCCACAGTCGCAATGCCCGACACGGCCAGCAATAGCGACCGCCAGTTCATCCCGTGACTGGCGGTCGCCGCGACGGGCGTCCGAAGCGGCGCAGGCTGATCGACGCGCCGTGCCGGCTTGGACGGCAGCGGTGTCGGAACGGCCGTGGCCTGATTGCACAGAACCTGCTGGGCAGCGTGGATCGCCTGGGCAAGCAGCGCCGCGCTCTGGATGCGTGCGGCCGGATCCTTGGCCAGCAGGCTGAGCAGCAACTCCTCTACGACCACGGGCAGGTCGGGGTTGATCGAGCGCGGGGACGGCAGCGGATCATTGGTCTGCTTCATCAGCATGCTGTAGGGCGTGTTGGCGGTGTAGGGCGGCTTGCCCGTGACCATCTCATAGAGCACAACGCCCAGGCTGTAGAGATCGGAGCGCTCGTCGCACGCCTCGCCGCGCACGGCCTCCGGGCTCATGTAGGTCGGCGTGCCCACCATCGCGCCCGTTACGGTGAGGCTGTGGGCCGCGTCGTCGCGCAGGCTGGCCAGCCCGAAGTCGGTCAGCACCACCTGCTGAAAGCTGTCGTCGGCAAAGAGGATGTTGGAGGGCTTGATGTCGCGATGGATGACGCCCTGGGCGTGGGCCGACTGCAAGGCGTCGACCAGTTGCGCGCCGAGGCGCAGCGCGGCTTCGGCCGGCATGCGCCCGCGCGCCTTTAGATAGTCGCCCAGCGTGCCGCCCTGCAGGAAGTCCATCACCATGAAGTAGTTGTCATCCTCGACGCCGATGTCGATGACGCGCACGATGTGTGGATGTTGCAGGCGCCCCGCCGCACGCGCCTCGCGTTGGAAGCGCGCAACGATATCCTGATTATCGACCAGGTGTCCGTGCAACACTTTGAGCACCACGGTGCGCTCGATGCCCGGCTGGAAGGCCTTGTAGACCTCGGCCATACCGCCCTGTGCCATGCGCTCGACCAGCTCATATTTCCCCAAGTTCTGTCCATCCAGCTTGCCCATCTTCTTCCCCTTCCGTATTTCCGTAGTTCACGATTTGTAGTAACGGCTTCAGCCGTTGAGTTCCGCCTGAACGGCTAAAGCCGTCACTACGGCGTGTCGTGAACTAGCGTAGTTCAATTCCGTCGTTCTACACGCGCCGCGCAGCTCACGCCAGCGCGGCCAGTTCGTCCCAGTCGCCGCGACGCAGGTCGTCCAGCAGCGGTGTGATGTCGAGTTCCTGCTTTACGGCCGCGGCCACACCAGGCGCTTCAAGCGGATAGCCGAGCAGAATGGCGCCGGCAATCTTGCCGTCGCGGATGATGAGCTTGCGGTAGTGATGGCGTGCGCTTTCTTCCAGGGCAATTACCGTGTCGCCCGCTTCCACGGCGATGCGCCCGATCGACGTGATATCGATCCCGACGACCTTGAGCATGGTGACCGGCGCGGTCTCGACATAGCTGGCGGTGGCGATTCCATTTTCGGCGACGGCATTGGCCGCGGCCACTTCAGCCTGGCTCACCGCCACCGGCCACAGCCCGTAGAGCTTGCCGCCATACTCGGCGACGTCGCCGGCGGCAAAGATGTGGGGATCGCTGGTGCGCATGAGATCGTCGACGACGACACCCTGCTGCAACTCCAGCCCCATCTGCCGCGCAAGCTCCAGGTCGGCACGGATGCCGGCCGCAACAAGCAGGAGGTCGCAGGGCAGCACCTGGCCGTCGCCCAGCGTCACCGTCGCGACGCGTGCGCCCGCTGCGCCGTCGGCGGCATGGGCAGCGGCAACCTCCGCCTCCGTCCGCACGCGGATACCGAGGCCTTCCAGGTAGGCCAGCAGGAATTCGCTGCTACGTGCATCGAGCTGGCGGGCCAGCAAGGCAGGCGAGCGTTCGAGCACAGTCACTTCCAGACCGAGCTTGTAGAGACCGTAGGCCGCCTCCAGGCCCAGCAGGCCACCGCCCGCAACGACCGCCGTGCGCGAACCCTGCTCCTGGACATAGGCGCGAATCGTCATCGCGTCTTCGGCGGAGCGCAGCACAAAGGTGCCGGGCATACCGTAGCCGTCGATGGGCGGCACGAAGCTCTGGCTGCCCGTGGTCAGGATCAGCCGATCGTAGGGCAGCGTCTCACCCGTGCCCAGCGCCACGGTACGTGCATCGCGGTCGACATGCGTGACGTGCGTGTTGAGCCAGCAGGTGATATTGAAATCCTCGTACCACTGCTCGGGCAGGAGGTAGAGCCCCTGCATGGCCGAGCGGCCGTAGATGAGCCGCGTGATCCCCATGCGGTTGTAGAGATGGTGACGCTCGCGGCCGATGAGGTGGATCTCGCAGTGCGGGTGGCGGCGGCGGATATGGTCGGCCGCAGTCACGCCGGCGATGCCGTTGCCCACGATGACGACACGCTCCACGCCCTTGTCATACTTGAAGCCGGGTACGATACTCGACTGGTAGATGTCCGGCTTGTCGGGCGTCAGCGCCACCTCCACGTCGCCGCGCACGCGCGCCATGCAGGCCATGCGCGTGTTCGGGGCCATCCCCAGCCGCTCGAGCGTCGTGCGCTCGTCGTCGCCCACCTTGGAGAGATTCTCCATACCCTTGAGCACGCAGACCGGGTCGGCGCCACAGAGTCCCATGCGACAGCCGGACTCGATGGGCAGATTGTGCTGCTCGCAGATCTCCAGCAGCGTGCGATTCTTTTGCACGGCGATCTGCTGGCCGTCCGGCGCCACCGTCACGACCGGGGTCGCTCGCTTGGCGGCGCCGCTATCGTCATTGCCCGGCTTGCCATTGGCCGGCTTGCGCGCGGCGGTTGTGCCGTGCAGGGAGAGCGTGCCGTGCAACGAGGCCGGGGCCAGCGTCAACTCGATGAAGGGCTTTTCTTTCTGGTAGGTGCGGTAGACCCAGAAGAGCGTGAGAGCCAGCACCAGCGTGCGCAGTGACCAGACGAAGGCCTCCGGCGCCGGCGCAGCGATAAGCGAACCCAGCGTCACGGCGTTGAACCAGTAGTAGAGGTTGAGCGCCAGCGCGCCGTAGAGCACGGTGATCTTGCTGCCGGTGTGGCGCGTGACCGTTTCGACGGCGAAGAAGGTCAGCATGCTGAACACACCCGCCGCTGCCAGCATGGCGTACATCTGCCAGACGGGGATGGCGGGCGGATTGGGCACCAGGTAGAAGGCCAGGATGAAGCCGGGAAAGAGGCCGACAAAGGCGCGGCGGAAGAGTGCAAAACGGCGGTCGTCGTCGTAGAGATCGGCCAGGTAGGCGTTCTTGGGATTCAGGTCGTAGCAGTTCTTGGTGCAGCCGAGACAGGGCTCGCAGTGCGCGTGCGTCACGTTGACGAAGGGCGTCTGGCCGTAAATGCGCTGCACCGGCAGCAGCGGGCAGATGCTACTGCACCAGCCGCTCTTGCCGCGAAAGAGATCGCCCATGACAAAGGCCGCGGTCAGCGCGACCAGGATGAGCACCGCCAGCGCCGGCCCGTTGGTATTGAAGAGCACCTTGCGCGTCGACACCAGCACGAGAAAGAGCCCGATGGCAATCAGATAGCCATAGCGCTGCATCCACTGCGGCGGCGTCATCCCCTTGGTGAAGCCGAAGCGGCGCGGCGTCTGATTGAGCGCGGCCATGGGGCAGATGTTGCGCCACAATGCCGGCGCCACGAAGAAGAGCAGCGGCACCATGGGGATCATGACGCGCCAGAAGAAGAAGAGTCCCACTTCCGGCCGCACGAAGAGCACGACAGCCAGCCCCAGCGCCGTCCCGATGCTGATGATGCGCATGGCATTCCAGAACCACGCCGGCAGGGCGATTGGGCTCATGCGCGGCCACGACCAGGCCGGCCGCCGCATCAGCGCCGGCGCCATGGCAATGCCCACCACCAGGATTGACGCAAGCAAAGCCAGCCAGGGCGCGCCAGGTATCGATGCGGCCGCCGTGCCCAGTTGCAGTGCCAGCACCGGCGCCTGCGTCAGCGCCGCCGGTACATCGGTGGCGGCCGGCAGGCGCAGATCGGCCACGTGCATCGTCAGCGGAATCGGATGGCTGAGGCCGGGCTGCTTGGCAATGGCGTAGCGACCGGCGACCGGCGCGCTCGTCACAGGGCCGGGCAGGACCGGCGCGGGCGGCGGCGTGGCGACCGGCGACAGCGCCGGCTGCTCGCTGCTGCTGCCGGGTGTCTGCACGTGGTAGTGCAGGGTCGTCAGCGCGATGGACGGGCGGAAATTCTCGTCGCCGGGAAAGACGATCCGCAGGTTGTAGTCGCCGCTCGCCAGGTCGCCCGGTAACTGGAAGGCGGCGATCCCGTTTGCGCCGGTCTGCGCGCGCACGTCGGGCACGCCATCGGCCGTCAGGACGAGTTCGGCGCCGGCGACCGCTTCGCCATCCAGCGTGGTCAACTGGGCGCCGACGACGGCCAGTTCGCCGGGGCGGGCGCGCAGTTCGGGCTGTACGATCAGGCGTGTGGCATGGCCGGTCGCCGGCGCCGCCTGGCTCTCCTGGCCCGGTGCGGCGGCCGCGCCGGCGTCAGCCAGAGGGCCGTCGGCAGGCATCATGGCCCCCACCGGCTCGACGGCGGAGGCATCCGCGGGCGCTTCGGCGTGAAAATGCAGCATCGTCACGGCAATCGCCGGCGCATGGCCGTCCCCGCCGGCAAAGACCAGGCGCAGCGTGTGGTCGCCTTCGGGCATGTCGGGCGGCAGAAGGAAGGCGGCATTGCCCAGGGCATCGGTGCGTGCATTGAGCGCCAGCCCGAAGGTCGAGCGCAGGACGACCTCGCTCTCCGCCACCGGCGCGCCAAAGGCTGTGGATAGGGTAACTTCTATGGAAACGGCTTCACCCGGCCGGCCCGTTACGGATGGCGTGACGACCAGGCTGGTGGTTTCCGCCTGTATGAGCGGGCGCTCAATGGGGCGCGGCGCGCTCATGGCGGTGCCGAACAATATCAATACGGGACAGAGGACCCCCAGTAATACTCGATAGTGCTTCTCCTGAATGTTCATACACGACACTCCTCTCTTCGTCTATTGCTTCATTGCACCTTGCATGGGTTCAATGGGCGGCGAAGAGCGGAGCGGTGACGGTGTGACGGCAAGGTTGTACTCAGTCAGAGAACACTTTAATATCGAAAAATACGAAATCGAGCCTACGCCCTTTCTACTCGTGTACTACTGCATTTTGTCGTTTTCCGTCTGCGTGCGGGCGTTGGCGGCGCGACGGGCAGGCGTTGAGCCGGCGTAGCCTGAGCGTCAACCAACAACAGGCAACCACGCGAAGGATTCCACGCGCCCCTCCGATCCGGCCGCGCGGCACTACCGCGCGTCACCGGCCGGTGCTGCCGGCATCCATCTCCGGAGATAGCGCCTGCTCGCGACGCCGCGTGCAGGCGTGGTACACTGCTCCTACGGACGACGCGTTTCCTGGCCGGCGCGCCGCCTGCACTTTATTCATTCGACGCTGCCTGGGGCGGCGTCCTCAACTTTGTGTACTGGTGAGAAACAATGCTTGTCCAACAACCACGTGAGTTTCTGCGCACCGTCTACGCGCAGCCCTTTGCGCTGCCGGCCTTCAACGTCTGCAACATGGAGATGGCCAAGGCGGTTATCGAGGCCGCCGTCGCCGAACAGGCGCCGGTCATCGTCCAGACCTACCCCGGCGACCTGGCCCACGCCGCGTTCGGGAGCGACCTGGGCCCGCTGCCCGTGCTCATTCGCGCCATGGCCACGGAGGCGCCCGTGCCCGTCATCCTGCACCTCGACCACGGCCCGGGGTTGGAGTTCAATCTGCGCTGTCTGCGCGCCGGCTACAACTCGGTCATGTACGACGGCCACGACTTGCCGCTGGAGGAAGCGCTGGCCGAGACGGCGCTCATCGCCCGTGCCGCGCACGGCCTCAACGCATCGGTGGAAGGCGAACTGGGCACCTTTGGCGGCGGACAGGGCAGCTTCGACCTGACCAATCCCGACGAGGCGCCGCTCATGTTCGAGCGCGGCCACGTCGACATGCTGGCCGTCTCCGTCGGCTCGGAGCACGGCCAGGCCAGCCGTCTCGACCTTGACCTGCTGGCCGCGATCAACGCCAAAGCGCAGGGGCCGCTCGTCATCCACGGCGGCAGCGGCGTCCACGAGGATGACGTGCGCGCCGCGGTGCGTATGGGCGTGGTGAAGATCAACATCGGCGCCGCGCTCTCGCGGGCGTGGTGCCAGGGTTCGCGTGAAGCGCTGGAGGCTGGCGAGGACCACTACGGCGTGCTCGGCCGCGCCATGGACCGCGTGCGTGAGGTCGCACGCCACCGCCTGCAACTCATGGGCGCCAGCGGCCGCGCGTGAGTTGGAGTGCAAAACGCTGCCACAAAGACACCAAGGCGCAAAGGGGCACGAAGGTTGGCTGAATCGTGCGTTTTTTGTGCAGCTCTGTGTCCTTTGTGAAACGCTGCCACAAAGACGCGAAGACTCGAAGGGGCACAAAGAAGGGCTACTTTTCTCTTTTCTTCTTCGTGCCCCTTTGTGTTCTTTGTGTCTTCGTGGCTAAGGTTGGAGTCTTGAGCATGAGTGAGTTGGATACGATCGCGCGGGCCGGTGAGTCACCGGCCACGGTCGAGTCGTTGCGCGACGACCTGGCCGCGCTGGGCGTGCAGCCGGGGATGGTGCTGCTCGTCCATTCGTCGCTGAGCGCGCTGGGCTGGGTCTGCGGCGGGCCGGTCGCGGTCATCCAGTCGCTGGAGACGGCGCTTGGCCCGGCCGGCACGCTGGTCATGCCCGCGCATTCGGGCGATCTCTCCGATCCCGCGTACTGGCAGCATCCGCCTGTACCGGCCGGCTGGCACGAGACCATCCGCGCCACCATGCCCGCCTTCGACCCGGACCTGACGCCGACGCGCGGCATGGGCGCCATCGCCGAGACCTTTCGCCGGCGGCCGGGCGCGCGACGCAGCAATCACCCGCACGACTCGTTCGTCGCGTACGGCCCGCACGCCGCGCAAATCACCGGCGCGCACGGCCTCGCCTTCGGCCTGGGCGAGCAGTCGCCGCTGGCGCGCCTCTATGACCTTGACGCCTGGGTACTCTTGCTGGGCGTTGGCCACGGTAACAACACGTCGCTGCACCTGGCCGAATATCGCGCCGTGTGGCCGGGGCGCACCCTGACACAGAATGGCGCGCCGGTCATGCAGGACGGCCGGCGCCAATGGGTAACCTTCGATGACGTCGACACCGATTCGGACGATTTTGTGGAGATCGGCGCCGCCTATGCTGCGGCGGGGCAGCCGCTGCGCGCCGGCACCATCGCGCTGGCCGGCTGCCTGCTGATCCCGCAGCGCCCGCTCGTCGACTTTGCCGTGCGCTGGATGGAAGCCAACCGTTCGTGATTTCCCTACGAGGATAGAAGCTCTATGCCAACCTTCAGCCCGTTTGCGCTGCTGTTGATCGCCGGTCTCTTTGTCGCCGCCTTTGCCGTGATCCAGTATCGGCGCCCGTCCAAATCGGTGCGCGCCTGGCCGCTGCTCATCCCGGCCGTGGCGTGGGGGATCTACGGCGTTCTGGAATTCACCGCGCCGGTCGACGCCAATCTCGCCCTGCCGCTCGTCTTCCTGGCCTCGGCCGCGGGCATCCTCCTTGCCGCGATTCCGAAACGCGGTGCAGCGAAATAATTGGTCAAGGCATCAGGCTTTGACGCAGAGGCGCAGGGTCGCAGAGGTTCGCAGAGAAGGAGGAAGAGAAAGAAGTAGATAACTGGCGTGGACCCGCCACTTCTTTCTTTGCGTTTCTCTGCATCTCTGCGCCTCTGCGTCAAATCAGATCCGCTGACGCGGGTGCGCTAGCTAAAGGCGTTTTCCTTCACAAACTCCACCACATCATCCACATAGGCAAAGGCCAGGCAGACGACGGTGTCGGCGCCGCCGTAGTAGATGGCCATGCGCCCGGTGTCGGCGTCGACCAACGAGGCACAAGGGAAGGCCACGTTGGGCACGTCGCCGGTGCGTTCGTAGGGCGCCTGCGGCGCGAGCAGGTACGGCTCGCCGCGCGCGATGACCTTCCACGGCTGCTCCAGATCGAGGAGCGCGGCGCCGAAGCTGTAGACAAAGCCGTTGCACGAGGTCAGCACGCCGTGGTAGATGAGCAGCCAGCCCTCGCTCGTCTCAATGGGGATGGGGCCGGCGCCGATCTTGGTCGACTGCCAGCCGCCCTTGGTGCCCATGACATAGCGGTGGCGTCCCCAGTGCGTCATGTCGGGACTCTCGCTGTAGTAGATGTCGCCAAAGGGCGTGTGGCCGTTGTCGCTGGGCCGGCTCAGCATGGCGTACTTGCCGTTGATCAGCCGCGGGAAGAGCACGCCGTTGCGGTTGAAGGGCAGATAGGCGTTCTCCATCTGGTAGAAGGTCGTGAAGTCGTAGGTGTAGCCGACGCCGATGGTCGGGCCGTGATAACCGTTGCACCACGTCACGTAGTAGCGATCCTCGATCCAGCAGACGCGCGGGTCGTAGCCGTACTGGAAGGTGTTGATCTCGGCGGCGGTGGGATTGTCAGGCACCCACTGGATGCGCTGCGGCTCGATCTGCCAGGTGACGCCGTCGGCGCTGCGCCCGGCGTGCAGTTGCATCTCGCGGCGCTTGTCGTCGCAGCGGAAGACGCCGGCAAACGCGCCCTCATAGGGCACGACCGCGCTGTTGAAGATGCTGTTGGAGGTCGGGATCAGGTCGTGCGGGATGATGGGATTGCGCGCCGAGCGCCACACCACGGCGCTGCTGCCCGCCGGCCGATCCTCCCACGGAATGTTGGGCAGCGGCGAATGGGCGATCCGCACGCGCGACGATCCACTCTTGCGTTCATTGCTCATAACAGGTTCCTATCGTTTTGAATTGAGATTTGAAAATCGAGACTGGAGACTGGAGATTGGAGACTGGAGATTGAATCGTCATCACCACGGCCCCCCCACCATCAAACCACCGTTCCCCCCAACACCCCAACACCCCAACACCCCAACATCTTGTCATCTTGTCATCCCCTCATCCCCTCACGCCCTCATCCCCACGCCTGCAACTCGATGATATTCCCCTCCGGGTCGGTCACGTAGCACCAGGTGACCGCGGCGCCGGCGGCCGTCGTCATCGTCACGATCTCGCCGACAGCCTTGCCGCCGTTGGCCAGCACCTCTTTGCGCGCGGCGGCGACGTCGCCGACCTCGAAGGCGATGTGGCCGAAGCCGGGCCGGTTCACCGCCTTCTGCCCCTCGTCGACCAGGATGTTGTAGTTGAAGAGTTCCAGCGTGGGGCCGTCGGCACCGCCGCCGGGCAGGCGCAGATGCACGCCGCGCAGGTGCGCACCGGGGACGCCGGTGCCGGCTTCCAGGCGCGGGCCGGTGAAGTTGCGCTCGGGCGGGACGGGCGTGCAGCCAAAGACGTCGACATAGAAATCGGCCAGATGGCGCCAGTCACGGGCGACGAGGTTGGTATGGACATAGCGAGCGTGCACGGCATGACCTCCGGTGTTCTGGACGAAAGAGTCGAGAGATTGCGCTCTTATTCTACCGCGCTCTGTGGTTTTTCTCTGCGTCTCTGCGTCTCTGCGCCAAGATTGCGAATCTCCGAACGGACCCCGAGACGCAACTGGCGCGGCGCAAGCGGTTGGCGGGGACAAAAATCGCGCTTTTGCCGGCGCACAAACGGGTGCATAATGATCGCTCGTTTTTGCGTGTATTGCGTTCGGCCGGTGGGATTCCGGTGGAGAGAACCATGAAACCTGCGCGCATGAAAAGCTGGATTGCCGTTATCTGTCTTGTCACGTTCTTGTTGCCACCAGCACGCGCCGTCGCCGCGCCGCTGGACACGGTCGTTGGCGACGGCACCGCGGCCAGTTGCGACGGTAATGCATTGGAAGCCGCCATCACCGCCGGCGGCACGGTGACCTTCAACTGCGGCGGCGCCCACACGATCCTGGCCAACACCATGGTCGTCGATGCGGGCAACACGGTTGTCGTCGATGGCGGCGGCCTCATCACCATCAGCGGCGAAGACCTGCGCCAGCTCTTCATCGTCGGCGCCGGCGCCAGCCTCACACTCAACAACATCACGCTGAGCAACGGCAACTGGCCGGGCCGCGGCGGCGCCATCGTCGTCTATGGCAGCGTGGCACTCAACAACAGCACGGTGCGCGACAGCCAGTCGCCGTGCGGGGCCTGTGACGGCAGCGACGGCATCGGCGGTGCGATCGCCGTGGAAGCGGGCGGCGCGCTCAGCGTCGCCAACAGCCAGTTGCTCGCCAACCAGGCGGCCTACTACGGCGGCGCGATCGCCCTCTACGGCGGCGCCGCCACCATCACGAGCAGCACCATCGACGGCAACACGGCCACCTATGAAGGCGGCGGGCTGTGGGTGAACAACGGCGCCGCGCTCACGCTGACGGAGAGCACCGTGCGCAATAACCAGGCGACGCCCGCCACGCACGGCACGGGCGGCGGCCTCTACACACGCGGCGACGCCACCATCGCCCGCAGCACCTTCAGCACGAACCAGGCCGACAGCGGCGGCGGGCTGGCCATCTTCGGCGGCACATTTGCGGTGGAAAACAGCACCATCAGCGGCAACCGCGCGCGGGCGGCAACCGGCGGCATCACCTACGCGACGCCCACCGGCGCCGGCGCGGCATCCTTCGCCAGCACGACGATCTACGGCAACGTCGTCGTCAACGTGGACAACGTCAGCAGCAACGCCAACCTCTACGTCAGCGGCCAGAGCGAGCCGCCCCAGTTTCAGAACACGATCATCGCCGGCAGCGCGCCGGGCGACAACTGCGTGATGGGCGTCAATCCCACCTCGCTCGGCTACAACCAGATCTCCGACGCCTCTTGCGCGCTGGCGGGGACCGGCGACGTGCCGAATGCCGCCATCGCCCTGGCGCCGCTGGCCGACAACGGCGGGCCGACGCAGAGCCACCTGGCCGTCGTCGGCAGCTCCACCGTGGACGCGATCCCGGCGGCGAATTGCGCGGCCGCCATCGACCAGCGCGCTCTGCCGCGGCCGCAGGGACCGAATTGCGACACCGGCGCCGTCGAGGAGGTGCCGACGACGCAGCCGCCGCTGCCCGTGAGCCAGCCCTACTTTCTGGGCAAGCTGCTCGTACGTCCCATCAACCTGCCCATCTTCGCCATCAAGCCCAACATCGCCGCCACGCAACTGGAGATCACGCAGGGCATCCAGGAGGCGGACGGGCTGGGCGTGACGCTCGTCGCCGGCAAGCGCACCTTCGTCCGCTTCCACGTGCGCAAGACCAACGGCGTCGCCAACCCCGTCGTCGGCGCGCGGCTCTGGCGCATCGTCAACGGCCAGCGCTCCGGCGACCCGATCCTGCCCAGCGCGCGGCCCAGCCTCTACTACTTCGTGCCCTTCCGGCTGGGCGGCGCCAAATATATCGTCGACCCGACCGTCACCGTGCTGAGTTCGCCTGACCGCAACGCGCTGGCCGACTCCTTCTTCTTCCGCCTGCCCGATAGCTGGACCGCGGCCGGCTCGCTGACCGTCGAGGCCGAAGTCAACCCCACCTTCCTGCCCAACGCCGTCGACGAGTCCACGCGCACCGACAACACCTCGCGCATGACCTTCACCTTTGCGGACACGCCGCGCATGATCCTGCGCCTCTTCTCCGTGCGCTACAAGAACAACGGCACGGTCATCACGCCGACCGAGACACAACTGCGCGAGGTCGAGGATTGGCTGCGCCGCGCCTATCCCATTTCCCGGCTGACCGTCATCCGCGACACGGAAGATATGACCAACCTCAACCGCATCCCCACCTGCGACGAGGTCAACGGCCGCCTCTTCTGGGACAATCTCTTTCTCAAGTGGGCGGGCATCGACGCCGTACCGACGCGCTACTTTGGCCTGGTGGCCGACGCCAGCAGCTCGGTGTGGATGCGCGGCTGTGCGGCCGACATTCCCAGCTTCATCGCCTCCGGCCCGACCGGCGACCCCAACAACCACACCTTCTCGTCGTGGGACAAGAACAACGACGGCGAGAGCTTTGGCGACTGGTACACCGGCCACGAACTGGCGCATACATGGGGACGCAGCCACGTCACCTGCCGCGGCGACGAGCTAGGCGCCGATGCCGGTTATCCCATGGGCGAGAGCGGCTCCATCGGCCGCAGGAACAGCCAGAACCAGTACTGGGGCTTCGACATCTACCTGCGCGGGCCGATTGTCTACCCGCCCACGTGGAAAGATGTCATGACCTACTGCGACAACCAGTGGATCTCGGCCTACACCTACGAAGGCATCCGCAACCGGCTCGTGTCGGAGAACACGCCCGCCGCCCTTGCCAGCATGGCCGACGCGCCGCTGGCCGACTATCTCGTCGTGCAGGGCACGGTGACGCCGGCCGGCCCCGCCGCCACGCTCGACCTCGTCTACCGGCTGACCGCGCCGGCGGCGATTGCCAACTCGGCGCCCGGCCCGTACGCCATCCGGCTGGTGGGTGCGGGCGGCAGCGTGCTGGCCAATTATCCTTTCACCCCGCGCGTCGACACGGAGGACCCCGCCGACCTGAACACGCCGCTGCTGGTGCTGGAGCAGGTGCCCTTCGTCGCCGGCACGCAGCAGATCCAGATCGTCACGGGTTCGAGCGTGCTGGCCACGCGCGCGGTGAGCGCCAACGCGCCGACCGTGGCCGTGACCGCGCCCGCCGGCGGCGAGACGGTGGACAGCGCCGGGCTGACCGTGAGCTGGACAGCCGGCGATCTCGACGGCGACGCGCTGGTGGCGACGGTGCTCTACAGCCGCGACGGCGGCGCCCACTACGCACCGCTGCGCCTGCACGAGAGGGGGTCGAGCGTGGTGATTCCGTTGGAAGAACTGGGCGGCACGGCGCAGGGCAAGGTGCGCGTGATTGTCAGCGACGGCGTCAACACCGGGCAGGGCGATTCGGCCGGCGTCTTCAGCGTGCCCAACCAGCCGCCCGCCGTGCAGATCGTCACGCCCGACGACGGCGCCACCTTCGGCTACGGCCAGGTGATCCCGCTGACGGGCGCCGCCACCGACCTGGAGGATGCGACGCTGCCCGACAGCGCCTACGCGTGGTATTCCGACCTGGATGGGCTGCTGGGCGCCGGCCCGTCGCTCGACGCCGACCTGGAGACGATCGGCACGCACACGATTACGCTGCTCGTAACCGACAGCGAGAGCGCCACCGGCAGCGCCCAGCGCACCGTCGTGGTCAGCGACGACGTCATGGTGGCGGCGGCGGCGATGGTCGTTGCGCCGCCTGCTACCAACTTCGTGGCCGCGGCGGGCAGCACCGCAGTGCAGAGCCAGGCCATCAGCCTGCGCAACCCCGATGGCAGCGAAGTGACCTGGCAGGCGAGCAGCGACGCGGCGTGGCTGACCGTAGCGACGGCGAGCGGCGTCACCCCGGCCGACCCGGAGCTGCGCGCCAACCCGACGGGGCTGGCTGCCGGCGACTATGCGGGCACGGTCACGATCACGAGCAGCGGGCCGGGCGGGGCGCTGCCCAGCCGGCAGGTGCGCGTGACGCTGACCGTCGGCGGCGTGGCGGAGGCCGCGCCAAAGCTCTATCTGCCGGCGATCCGGCGGTAGCGCGGGGCGTAGACACCGAGTTTTTTGGAAAGACTCGGTGTCTGGCTTTCCGACGACGCGAGGATATGCCTGGCAGGCGTCGATTTATGGGTGTTGAGAAAACGATTCGGCAATGGCGTAGGGGCTTGGCATGCCAAGCCCGCCGGGCGATATATCGCCCCCTGGGCATGAAATTTCATGCCCCTACGACACCCAGGATATATTCTGAACGTTCATCAATCGGTGGATTCGGCGCGGATACGTTGAAGATGTAGAGGAACATGCCCAACCCGTAGGTGCGGTCTGTGACCGCACGGTGTTGACGGAATGACACCGTGCGGTCACAGACCGCACCTACTTGATCGTCTCTTGTAGGTGAGAACTAGAACCCGACCGGCGCACTCACGCCGGGATTGGCGCGCAGGATCGCCGACACCTCCAGGCGAAGCTGGCGGATCGTCGTGCGCAGATCGGCCACCGTGGCATCGCGCGTCTCCGTGGCGTTCTTGGCCGCCAGGTGCGCGGCCTGCCGCGCATCGTAGAGCATATCCAGCGCGTTGAAGAGCGCCAGCGTCTCGTCGATGCGCTCGGCGTCGTAGCCCGCCGCGGCCAGGCGCGTCACGTGCGGCTCCTGCTTGGCCATGGCGAGCACCTTGCGCCCCGTGTCCAGGAACATCATGATTTGGCCCGGAATCGGCAGATCCAGCCAGAGCGTGGCGCGCACGTTGCGGTCTGCTTCCCGATCCGAAAAGACTGTGCGCCCGACCTGGCGGAAGGTGCCATAGGCGATCTGCGCCAGGTTGTGGCCGCGCTGCATGGCGATCACGGCGGTCGACTCTGCCAACATGAACTGCCAGCGTGTGTCCGTAGCCGCCTGCGATGCCTCCAGTTGCGCGATCGCCTCGGCCACGCGTTCCGGTGTGATACGGTTGGCCGCCAGCAGCGAAGCCAACGGCTCCTCGGCGGCGCCCAGCCCCTTGAGGAAGTTGTCGGCTTTGCCGATGTAGAGAAAGAGTTCCTCCGGCTGCGGATGGCGCACGATGGGCGGCCGCGGCGGTTCCGGCGGCGTCTCCTCTCCCGTTGCCACCGGCGCGGGCGCTGCGCTCGCCCCCGGCGCAACCGGCTGTTCCGTCACAGGGGGCGGAACGTCCTGCG
>JACKBA010000014.1 GCA_020634815.1 Caldilineaceae bacterium
CTGGATTCTGGCCGCCATCGTGGTATTCGCCGTCATCCTGCCCACCGCCAAGCTAATCCTTCTGCGCCAGGGCAGCGGCCCCGCCAGCTACACGCACGACGGCGGCGTCATCCAGACCGAGGCTACGATTCAATTCCTGCTGGAAGGCAAGAATCCCTACACGGAAGACTATACGAACACACCGATGGCGGAGTGGGGCTTCAGCGCCTACCGCACAGCGCTCTACCACTACCCTTACCTGCCGTGGACATTCCTATTCAGCGCGCCGGCTTATCTCCTCGGACAGGCAGGCGGCTTCTACGATCAGCGACTCATCTACCTGCTGCTCTTCGTGGTGATGCTCTGGCTGGCGCGTTCGCTGGCGCCGACACGGCGCGCTGCACTTGCACTCGTCGCCGTGCTGGCGCTGAACCCGCTCATGGCGCTGGATGTGATCTTTGGGCAGAATGACGTGTTCGTCCTGGCGTGGCTCATTATTGCGCTCGCCGCCTGGGAGCGCTGGCGGCAACAGCGCGCGGCGGGCCATTCGGGACGCTGGCTGCTGCCAATCGCCGCGGTGAGCTTCGGCCTGGCCTGTGCCAGCAAGCCGACAGCCTGGTTCATGGCGCCATTTTTCGGGTTGCTGCTGATCCACGATGATCCTGCACTGGCCACCGGCGGCTGGCAGGCGCTGTGGCGTGCGCTGCCGCGCCTGCTGCGCCGCGCGCTGCCGGCCATCGCCACCTTCCTGATCATCCTGGTTCCCTACCTGGTGTGGGATGCGTGGTCGCTCTACGACGACGTCTGGCGCTGGAGCAGCGGCCAGGGACCAACCGGCTATCAGATCTGGGGCTGGGGGGCGAGCAATTTCGTGCTGGCAGGCGGTCTGGTCGCCGACCGGTTCGCTCAGTGGCCGTTCTGGCTCGTGCAGATTGCGCTGGCAACTCCGGTGTTGATCTGGTTCCTCACGCGCCAGATGCGAAGCAATACCCTGTCCAACGCGTCCTGGCACTATGGCCTTTTCCTCTTCGTCTTTTTCTATGGCAGCCGCTTCCTCAACGAGAATTACCTGGGTTACATCCTAGCGTTTCTCGCCATCGGCATCTTCGCAGCGATTCCGGCCCAATACAAAATGGGCGAGGAATAGCCCCCGCCCACTTTGTGACCTGTCGGGTCGCAGAGAGAACTACAGTTCGTCCGGGATGCTCGCCGCCTCGAACGCGGTGATGACATCTTCCTGTGTCAAGAACTGGTAGGCCGCCTCGAAGGTGTCGACGTGACGCGCTACCGATTCCTCGCTCTCCTTCGCTGCCACAACCACCAGGGTGCTGAGCCCAGCGATCAATGCGACGATGCTGGGCATTGGCCCCACGACGTCGGTCGGCGCGTAGACAACGAGGTCGGCAATGCGGTTGACAGGGCTCGCCAGTTCGCCGACAATGCCGAGTGTCGCCGCGCCACGCGCCCGGGCGAACTCGATAGAACGGGCAACATCACGGCCATACGCAGTGGCGCTGACGCCAATAACCAGGACCGAACTATCGACCGCCATCAACGTGGCGGCTTTCTTGACTGCATCGTTGGGAAGATACTCGGCGCGCACGCCGCGGTGACGCAACTGTTGGGCGATAGTTTCCGTCACAGCTTCGGCGTACCCTTCACCCACGACCACGATCCGGTCGGCACGGTCGAATAGCCGGGCGACGGCCTCGATATGCTCCGGTGGGTTGTGGATGATTAACTGCAGCAGGTTTTGGCGTTCCTGCTCGATCCGGTCCTTGAAGATACCAGCCGGATCGTCTGGTGCAAGCGGCTTCGGCTCATACGCCGCGTAGATTTCGGACTTGACCTGTTCCCGGATGTCGTGAAGCAACTCCGGATAGCCGTTGTAACCTAGTCGTTGCGAGAAACGTACTACGGTCGTCGTGTCGACACCCACAGCGTAGGCAAGCTGTGCGGCCGTCATGAAGGCAACATCGTAGTAGTTGCTCAAGATATAATCCGCGACTTTCCGGTAACTACGGCTTAGGTGGTCGTAGTACTCACGGATCTTTTCCCTATACATCTGGCCCCCCTAGAATGCAAGAGTGGTTAGCAAATTTGATCTATATGGACATGCGCAGCTTCCTTGTAGAATTGTAGGAGAATGCCAACCTGATTTGGTGAAACTTCCGTCTACAAAGTATAGAGGGGACAACTGGTTTTGTCAATCACCAAATCAAATATTGGGTACTTGTGAAACATAGATTGACGACAATCGTTGCATCGTCGGAGGTCATTTTCGCGACAAATGAATTGTTCCAGCCTTCGCCGGCGTGGTATCATGCGCGCATGAAGTGCGGTTCTATGGGCTTTGCACGAGGTCACCACACCGGTTTGTGGATGATATTGGGAAGCCTCTTCGTAACATTGTTTCTGGCTGCCGGGTGCGGCCGCAACGACGCTATGGCTGAAAGCGGCAGCACGGTCGATGCGCCGGATGCAGCTATTTCTGCTGCGGTCACTATACTCTCACCGATCTCAGTCACCCTCACCGTCACCCCCCTCGCAACGAATCGTGCAGAGCCGGCGGTGGCGACGCAACCCGCTACCGCCACAGCCAAGGCGACGCCGAGCGCCACAGCAACGACCGCTGACGTTTCGCTGACGGCACTTTTGCCGACGCCCACGCCAACCGCAACTCCGCTGCCGACACCGGCCTATGCGCCCACGCCGGACGGCGAGGTACGCACGCTGCGCGTTCCGGTCCTCATGTACCATTACCTCAGCGTGCCGCCCGCAGACGCCGACATTTATCGGCTCGACCTGTCGGTGCCGCCCGATCTCTTTGCCGAGCACCTGGACCGTCTGCTGGCCGAGGGCTACACGACGATCAGCCCTTATGAACTGGCGGAGGCACTCCAGCGCGGCGCCGAGCTACCGGAGAAGCCCATCCTGATCACATTCGACGACGGCTATCGCGACAACTACGAGAACGCCTTCCCGCTCTTGCGCGAGCGGCGCATGCAGGCAACGATATTCGTCGTCACAGACTTCATTGATGAGGAGCGGCCGGCATATCTGACCTGGGGGATGGCACGGGAGATGCTGGCCAACCAGATCGCCATCGAGTCTCACGGGCGCAATCATGCAGGGCTTGCAGAGAAAGATGACGATTATCTGGTCTGGCAGGCGCTTGGCAGTTTGGAGACGATCGAACACGAGCTTGGCGTGCGCCCCCGCTTCGTCTCCTACCCGGCCGGCGAGTACGACCAGCGCACGATCGATGTATTCCGCAGCGCCGGATATTGGGCAGGATTCACCACCGAGCAGGGCACGGAGCAAACCAATGCGGCGCCCTTCGAGTTGGAGCGCATCCGCGTGCGCAACACGACGACCGCCGACGAGTTGATTCGCCTGCTGTCACTCGACTGGTAGACGCCACCGCTAGTCGTTGCTGATCACCGGCAACAGCGCGCGGAACGAACTCTGGTACTCCAACTGGCTGTCGACATAGTCGCCGGCCCAGCCGCCGGTAATGTAGACCTGGCCTTCGGCCCCGATCGCCCCCAGGTTGCGCCATTCGCCCTGGATCGGCGACGGGAAATTGCTCCACGAGTTGGTCGAGAAGTCGAAGCGCTCATGGTTGACGAGCGGCTGCGTCCAGCCACCCCCCAGCGCGTAAAGCGCAACCCCATCGTAGACCAGCGCCAATCCACCGCGCGGCGACGCCAGCGCCGGCAATTCGCGCGTCTGGCCCGTCGCGGGCGTCACGACTTCGACCAGATCCAGTTCGCGTTCGCCGTCGTAGCCGCCCGCCACATAGATTTCACCGCTCACGACTTCCGCGCCGAGGAAGGCACGCCCCTTTGAAAGCTGGCCGACGAGTTGCCAGGCATTGCCGGCGCCGCCCGCGCCTGGGGTGAAACGCCAGATTTCGCTACGCATGGAACGCCCGTCCCACCCGCCGACCAGGTAGAGCGATTCGCCATCGGCGACCAGTGCCGCGCCCGCCACGGGATAGGGCAACCGGCCAACACTCTCCCACCGCCCGTCAGGCAAATCAAAACGGTAGAACTGGTCTGACAGGAGGGGCTCGGCATTGCCGGCCGCGCTATTCTGACTGCCGCCCGCCACGTAGATCGACTGGCCCAGCGTAGTCGCAGCGAGATTCGCCAGCGGTGCGGGGAGCGACTTCCCCGCCGTCCATTCGTTGGTTTCCAGGTCAAACAGCCACGTGTCGGCGCGTGCCGTACCCGTGGCGTCTTCGCCGCCGATGACGAAAAGTTGCGTCCCGACGCGTACCATGGCATGGCGACCGACGGGCTGGCGCAGCGGAGTGCGCATACTCCAGCGCGGCTCCAGGCGCACGGCGGGCGGCGCCGTCACCGGTTGGCCAGCATTGGAGAGAAGATCAGCCGACGCCGGGGCCAGGCCGCCCACATACGGCGCAAACAACAGGATCAGCGACAGCGCAAGGGCCGCCACCAGATAGAGCCGCTGCCAGAACCGCGCCGTCACAGGGAGACCGGCGAGCGCGGCCGGTTCGGGCACGGGCGGTGGAGCATCTTCTTCAGCACCTTCCAGGTTGACGCCCGGCACGTGCACCCACCCGCGCTGCACCAGCAACATCGAGGCTTCCGTACGGCTGTTGACCTGGAGCTTCTCAAAGATGTTGCGCAGGTGAACCTTGACGGTATGCGGGCTGATGATCAGATCGCGCGCGATTTCGGCGTTGCTGGCGCCTGTGACCAGCAGCCGTGCGACTTCCATCTCACGTTCGCTGAGCGGATTTTCCGCCGGCGCCTCACGGCTCTCGTACAGGTCCGCCATCGCTCAGTACACCCTCGTTTTCGACGTCATGACCTCATTGTACCGGACGACGCAGCCAATCAAAAGCGCCGGGCTCCGTGAAGAGTCCGGCGCAGCGGGGCATGAGAACCAGGTTCAGCAGCGCGGATCAGGTGCCGATGACGATGCCGCCGTCGACGCGAATCACTTCGCCGTTCACGAACGATGCCTCGTCGCTTGCCAGCCACAGGTAGGCGTTGGCGATATCTTCGGGCTTGCCGGCGCGACGCAGCGGCGTTCGTTCGACCATCTTGTTGTAGATGTGATCAGGCATCTTGGCGGTCATGGGCGTTTCGATGAAGCCGGGCGCAACGGCATTGACGCGGATACCCTTTGGCCCCAACTCGCGCGCCCACACCTTCGTCATGCCGATGACGGCGGACTTGGTGGCGACATAATTTGTCTGGCCGAAGTTGCCGTCGATCCCCACAATGGAAGCTGCGTTGAGGATAACGCCACCGTGTCCTTGCGCCAGCATCTGGTTGGCAGCAGCCTGCCCGCACAAATAGACGCCCTTGAGGTTGATGTCGACGACCAGGTCGAACTCCTCTTCGCCCATCTTGCGCAGTTGTGCATCGCGCGTGATGCCGGCATTGTTGACCAGAATGTCCAGCCGGCCAAAGGCGGCCAGCGTTTGCTGCACGAGATTGGTCACGCTGTTGGCGCTGGTCACGTCGACCGGGACAAAAATCGCGGCGGGGCGTCCGTCGGCGTAGTGGTCGTTGAGCGACTCGGCGAACTCCTTGCCCTGCTCGGCCATCACGTCGCAGATGACCACTTGCGCGCCTTCGCGCGCAAAGGCCGTCGCCGTCGCCGCGCCGATCCCGCGCGCTGAGCCGGTGACGATGGCGACCCTGTCTTTGAGGCGGCCAAAGCCCTGGCGAACTGCATCCTGTAACAGGCCGGTTCCATTTGCCACTGTCATGGGAATGAATCTCCCCTCATGATAACTGGGTACACAGCCGTTTCGGCTGCGAGCCGGGACTTGATGAAGGTATCTGGGAAAAGCCCACGCACGCTTCATGCGCGCTCATCCACGATATCAGCATAGCAATGCCCGGTTACATTCGGGTTACCGGCGTGTCAATTGCTCATTTCGCGTCTGTTGCAGGGCAGGCGCGACAAAGAACGCCCCATTCGTCGAGCGAGAGTGTCTCGGCACGGCGCGCCGGATCGATGCCCGCATTGGCCAACCATTGCTGCACCGTGGCTTTGTCAAGCTGAAGCCCGGCGGCCAGGCTGTTGTGGATCTGCTTGCGCTTCTGGCTGAAACCGGCGCGAACCACCGCGAAAAAGCGGGCTGGATCCATCGCGACAGCAGGCTGCGGCCGCACGCGCAGGTGCAGGATCGCACTGTCGACCTTCGGTCGCGGCGAAAAGGCCGCGGCCGGCACGCACTGCACAATGCGCGGCTCGGCGTAAAACTGCACGCTCACGGCCAGCAGCGACATATCGCCCGGCGCGGCGCAGATGCGCTGCGCAACCTCCCACTGCACCATGACGACGGCCGATGTCGGGGGCTGAGCCGCTTCCAGCAAGTGGCGCAGCACCGCACTGGTGATGTAGTAGGGGAGATTTGCGACGACTTTGTAGGAGATTGGAGATTGGAGATTGGAGGTTGGGGAATGGCTAATCTCCAATCTCCAATCTCCAATCTCTCTTCCCTTCCCACAAGCATCGGCAACGAGCCGCCCCGGCGCCTGCTCCAAAATATCGCCGTGCACGATGTGCACGTGCGGACGGCCGGCGAACTGCTGGCGCAGCGGCTCGATCAGCCGGTCGTCCAACTCGACGGCGACCAGGCAGCCGGCGCGTTTGGCCAGCGCCTCGGTCAGCACACCCTTGCCGGGGCCGATCTCCAGCACGGCATCACTGGAGCCGACTTCCGCCGCGTCCAGGATCGGCGCCAGATAACGCCGGTCCGCCAGAAAGTTCTGGCCGAGCGACTTCTTGGCTGGCACTCCACTCATCCGCTGTCTCCGTCACAAAAGAATAGACCGCGGATTTGGCGGATCAGGCGGATTTGCACGGATATTCATCCGCGAGAATCCGTCGAATCCGTCAAATCCGCGGTCTATCTCTTCGCTTACTGTCTGTCTATTCTTCTTCCAGGCTCAGCACGGACATGAAGGCTTCCTGCGGAATCTCCACCGAGCCCACCATCTTCATGCGCTTCTTGCCGGCCTTCTGCTTCTCCAGCAGCTTGCGCTTGCGCGAGATGTCGCCGCCGTAGCACTTGGAGAGCACATCCTTGCGCAGCGCCTTGACGTTGGCACGGCTGACCACCTTGTTGCCGATGGCCGCCTGGATCGGCACCTCGAACATCTGGCGCGGGATGATCTCCTTCATCTTGCTCACCAGCCGCTGGCCCTTATAAAAGGCGTTGTCACGATGCACGATAATGCTGAGCGCGTCCACCGGCATATGATTGACCAGCACGTCGAGCTTGACCATGTCCGACGGGCGGTACTCGTCCAGCGTGTAATCCATGCTGGCATAGCCCTTGGTGCGCGCCTTGAGTTCGTTGTAGAAGTCGACGATGATCTCCGACAGCGGGATCAGGCCGACGATCTCGACGCGCTTGGTGTCGAGCCAGTTCTGCGTCTTGAGCTCGCCGCGGCGCTTGGTGATCAAATCCAGCACGGGGCCCATGTATTCGGAAGGGGTGAAGATGCGCAACTCGCACCACGGCTCTTCGATGTGCTCGATGAGCGTTGGATCAGGCAGCGCGGCCGGGCTGTCAATTTCCATGAGCACGCCGTCGGTCTTGAGTACGCGGTACTCCACGGAGGGCGCCGTGAAGATGATGTCCATGTCGTACTCGCGTTCGAGCCGCTCCTGGACGATTTCCATGTGAAAGAGACCGAGAAAGCCGAGGCGGTAGCCAAAGCCCAGCGCCTGGCTCGTCTCCGGCTCATAGGTGAGCGCGGCGTCGTTGAGTTGCAACTTCTCCAACGCATCGCGCAGTTCGTTGTAGTCGTCCGCGTTGCTGGGATAGAGGCCCGCAAAGACCATAGGCTTGAGCGGCTGATAGCCGGGCAATTGCTCGGTAGCGGGCCGCGCGGCAAGCGTAATCGTGTCGCCCACGTCGATGTCCTGCAACGTCTTGAAGCCCGTGGCGATATAGCCGACCTGGCCGGCGTGCAGTTCACTGACCGGCAGCATGGCGGGCACCAACACGCCGATCTCCAGCGGCTCCATCAGCTTGCCGGTGTTCATTGCCAGCAGGCGCGGCGTGCCTGTAATCACACCGTCGACCATGCGCACGTAGGCAATCACGCCTTTGTACGTGTCGTAGTGGCAGTCGAAAACCAGCGCCCGCACCGGAGCATCGCGGTTGCCCTGCGGCGGCGGCACCTCGGCGATGACGCGCTCCAGCACCTCGGCCACATTGAGACCGGCCTTGGCGCTGATACGCGGGATATCCTCGGCCGCCACGCCCAGCAGATCCTCGATCTCCTCGGAGACGTCGTCGGGCATGGCCGCCGGCAGGTCGATCTTGTTGATGACCGGCACGATGGTCAGGTCCTGCTCCAGCGCGGCGAAGAGATGCGCCATCGTCTGTGCCTGGATGCCCTGCGACGCGTCGACGACGAGCACGGCGCCCTCACACGCTTGCAGCGCGCGGTGCACCTCGTAGCTGAAGTCCACGTGGCCCGGCGTGTCGATGAGGTTGATCTCGTATTCCTGGCCGTGGCTGCGGTAGATCATACGCACGGCACTGGCCTTGATCGTGACGCCCTTCTCGCGCTCCAGATCCATGGAGTCGAGCAACTGCTCGCGCATCTCGCGCTCGGTGACGGTGTCCGTCATCTGGATCAGGCGGTCGGCCAGCGTGCTCTTGCCGTGGTCGATGTGGGCGATGATTGAAAAATTGCGAATGTGGTCAAGATTCATAACAGGGGATTATACCCCAAGCCAAGCATCCGGCGTGCAATAGCCGGTCAGCAAAATCACATGTTGCATCCAGCCTGCCTTTGAAAATACTCGACATCCAAACAATAGAGGCCCCCCCATGATATGATAGATTGCTGGTAAGCCACAGAACAATCCGCTCACTGCGAATGCACAACAACCGGTCGGCGAGCTATGCATTGGGCAAAATTCCGATCCCTCGGAAAGGATTTACCATGAATACACGCATCTGGAGATGGTTTGGCGTTCTGTCAGGTCTGCTGTTGGTAGGTCTGCTGCTGGTTGGCCTGATGATCTGGCAGCGGCAGCCGCACCCGGCGGAGGCTGAGCTGTCCGCCGCATCCTCCGCTCCAGCTCATCAGGCTGGCGGTGCACCCATACAGGAGAATCTTCTTGTCCCGCTTTCTGTGGATTCAGTTTCCTTTTCGCCGCTGCCGACGCCGCCTCCGCCAGGTGTCCGTCCGCCGGAAGCGCCACCCTTCTGCACATTTGCTGGCGAGTCAACCGCCGAGACAGCGCCGCCAGAATCGCTGTTGGACAGATTTGTTTTTTCTGAACCGACCGTTGTGCTGACAAACGCGATAGGAATGGATATAGCTGGGTGGCTACCAGACAGCCAGCAACTCTTGATTGCGCGGAGTCATCCAGATACGCTTGAGCAAAGTATTGAAACATTCGACTCTCAAACTTCACAACTCCAACTCTATGCGTATCAGAAAAATAGTGGCAGGCCCCCAATGTGGTCTTCAGATTTTAAGTCTGTGATCTACCTTGACTGGGAATTCGTCGACCAGAAACAAGGAATTGCTCAGTGGGATTTATGGATCAGTCCTGGTCCGCCAGAGAATGCTTTCAAGGTTGTTGAAGGGCTTACTGCAATGTCAGTTGTCGGGGTAGATCCGAACGGCGTCTTGATTCGAGCTACTGCCTCTTCTGAGTCTTTGCCAAAGTTACCAGACAAAACCTCTCATTTTTTCCGAGAAGTAGTCCTTCCGACTGATCCTGCTGTCCTCATCTATCCCAAATCCGCTGTTGGTACAATCAATACGTATACCCCTCTTGAATTCTCGACTTCTCGGCAACTCAATGGCACATTGATTGCGCTATACGCCGATCCTTATCTTTATCTACTCAATGACCAAACTGATACCATTTGTGAAGTAAATCTCGGTCAAGTTAATAAGTTGCCCCGATGGCCTTATGTAACCCAGTGGAGTCCAAATGGTCGCTATCTCGCCATGATCACTACTGCTAGTCTGCCGGGAAGCTTGGTGTCATTCAATGAATTAACGCTGTTGGATACAGAGACGGGTAAGCTTCAACAACTCCCTATTGAGGGATACATTCAAGAAATTGACTGGGCGTCCGACAGTCGTCACATTTTGATGCAAGTGCTACTCGACCAATCCATGCTTCCTCCCATTCAAAGGCTGTTCTTGCTGGATACAATGTCTGGGCAAGTGAGCAAAGTGTTGCCAGACTTCCAGGTAGGTGGGGGCACGGGTACAAATTTTCAGATGGCGTGGTCTCCAGATGGCACACAGATAGCAGTAAAATGTCCGGTCTGGCCAACAAACATGGCTATTATTGAGGATCGAATTTGCCTAATCGCTGTTGAAATGAAACCATAACTTGGTGGGGATATGTTAACAAAAAAGCTGACTATAAGTGCAATCTTGACAGCAGCAATTCTGCTCATCATAGTTGGCCATGGCGGTAAAGCTTTCAGCAACAATGAGATGTTACAGTCTTATCAGCCGCCGACCGAGGTATCACTAACTATGTTTCGCTTAACCGAGAACGGCATACCAAATGGTCAATCTTGCGGAGCGGCTACGCAATACAATTGGGGATGCACAGCCTACTGCACCGATCCTAGTATTCCTAGTTGTGTGCACACAAATCAGTACCCTTATCCCTTTAACTCTAGCTATCCCACAGTTCAAATTGATGGCATTTCTGGCACTCCAAATATTTCCCCATACAGCCAATATCTACGAGATATTGTTCCACTAGAAATTGGCATCAAATTGGGCAGCCAGGGCTACAAGCCTGCGTCAGCGATCGAGGCGCAGGTCATCGCCGCCCGCACCTACATCTACCAGCGGATTCAGTATGCATCGCAGTACGGGACGCCCAACAACTCCAACCAGTTCCAGGTCTTTGTGCCCTACTACTATGACACTTTGACCGTTCTCCAGAAGATCATGGTGCAGATCGCAACGAGCAACCGCCACTATCTTAGTGAATCGGGCAGCACCTATCCCATTGAAGCGCTGTTTGGCGCTGACAATTCAGGCTCTACCAGCCAGGGCAATCGCCCTTACCTGAAGAGCGTCCTTGATCCGATCAGCCAACAGTACGGCACCACTGACGGCACCGCACTTGGCGGCATGTCGTCGAAAGGAGCAAGTCGCTGGGGTTTCGGCCATACTTCATCAAAAGGACCGGCGAGCTCGACCGATTCAAACTATCCGCACGATGCAGATGGCAGCGGTGATTTCTGGAGCGTGAAGTACGACTCGGCCGCACGTATTCTTACCCACTATTACACTGGTGTCCATCTGCGAGACAACGGCACCGTAATTATGACGCCCAATGAGCGTTGGACGCCTCTCAACATTACCTGGTCAAACAACTGCCCTTCCCCAATCAACCACGGCCAGAGTTGTACGGCAACGGTTCAAGTGCAGAACACCGGCGTCTCTGACTGGGGTTGCGGGTCGGCCACCTATGTTCTGAGCTATCGTTGGGCAAAGTCAGGTCACGCGGATTTGGCAGGCAACAACCAGGTGTCAGTGTGCAATCTGGCGCCGGGCAACACGGCAACGGTGAATCTCACAATCAATGATGCGCCCGCCTGGGGATCAGGCGCCTACTTGCTGAAACTGGATGTTGCACGGGTGCAATCAGGAAGCAAAACCTGGTTCAGTAGTGGAGGCTGGCCATCCTACGACATCAACATCTGCGTAGACGGTTCCTGCAAGGCGTTCATTCCTCAGGCGATCAAGTAACCGCCGCCATCCAGAGGCGGAATAACCACGCTGAAAACCCGCTGCATGCGCAATGGCCATCCAGCGGGTTCTTTCAATGCTACGCTCCCAACTGATTCCGGAACCACTCCACCGTCTGCGTCATCCCCGTGCGCAGATCGACCTTCGGCTCCCAGCCCAGCACGCGCCGCGCCTTGCTGATGTCCGGCTGGCGCTGCTTGGGGTCATCCACCGGCAGCGGCTCGAAGCGGATGCCGGCCGGGTTGCCCGTCAGTTCGTTGATGACCTTGGCGAAGTCGTGGATCGTCAGTTCGGCCGGGTTGCCGATGTTGACGGGTTCGTTCTCGTTACTCATGAGTAGCCGGTAGATACCATCCACCAGGTCGCTGACGTAGCAGAAGCTGCGCGTCTGCTTGCCCTCGCCATAGACGGTGAGCGGCTCGCTGCGCAGCGCCTGGCTCACGAAGTTGGGCACGACGCGGCCATCGCGCAGACGCATGCGCGGGCCGTAGGTGTTGAAGATGCGCACGATGCGCGTGTCGACACCGTGGCTGCGGTGGTAGGCCATGGTCATCGCCTCGGCAAAGCGCTTGGCCTCGTCGTAGACGCCGCGCGGGCCGATGGGGTTGACGTTGCCCCAATAGCTCTCCTGCTGCGGGTGGATCATGGGGTCGCCGTAGACTTCACTCGTGCTCGCGAGCAGCAGGCGCGCCTCTTTGGCCAGCGCCAGACCCAGCGCGTTGTGCGTGCCCAGGCTGCCCACCTTGAGCGTCTGAATCGGCAGTTCAAGGTAGTCGATTGGACTGGCCGGACTGGCAAAGTGTAGAATGGCGTCCAGGGGTCCCTTGAGATAGATGTAGTTCGTGACGTCGTGGTGGATGAACTGGAAGCGCCGATTGCTCGACAGGTGAGCGATATTGTCTGTCGAGCCGGTGATCAAATTATCCATGGCGATGACGTCGTGGCCTTCGGCCAGCAGCCGGTCGCAGAGATGGCTGCCGAGAAAGCCGGCGCCGCCGGTTACAAGAATACGCATGAAGCGAAGTCCCTTTTCACTGAGTCTGCTCGTCCGGCGGTGCGCACTGCAAAGCGCATCGGGGCGAGTAGCAAATGATTCAATCTGCTGTAGTGTACACGACTCCGGTTATCGGAGAGATTAGCATTCACTGACAATGTATCAAGCACTGCCTTTTGGCCCTGTCACCCTGCCCACCGGCCCCATCTTTGCCATGCTCGCCGTCTTCCTCGGCCTGGAGACGGCCGGCCGCTTTGGCCGCCGCCTGGGCCTGCGCACGGATGACGTCTGGAACACCGGCCTGCTCGCCCTGCTGGCGGGCCTCATTGTAGCGAGGCTGTGGAATGTCCTCCAATTCTGGTATGTCTATTCAGCCGAACCCACGCTCATCGTGAGCCTGCGCCCCAGCGGCTTCTCACTGTGGCCGGGGCTGGTTGCCGCCGTCATCGCCGCCTACGCCTACATGCTGCGCCATGCGCTCAGCCCGCGCAAGATCGCGGCATCCTTCGCCGTGGGCTTTCTCATGGCGGCGGGCATCCTGGCCGTCTCCGACTACCTGACCGGCGCCATCCAGGGGCTGCCCAGCGACCTGCCGTGGGCGCGCCCCTACTTCGGCGAGATGCAGCACCCTGCGGCGCTCTATCGAGCCGTGGGCTACCTGCTCAGCATTGTCTTTGTGTGGCTGGCCAGCGACCCGCAGCGACCAGGCCGGACTATCTGGCTGGTGGGGTTGTCGACCGGCGTCGTGCTTATGGTGGCGGATGCCTTCGGCTCCAATTTGCCGGTGACCGGTTCTTTCCGCACGGGTCAGATGGTGGGGCTGGCGCTGGCACTCATCTCGGCCGCAGCGCTGGCCATCGGGGAATTTCGTGCCGCCCGACAGCCGCAGCCCGTCGAAGCGGCGCCGGCCGCGGTGGAGGGCTCGCCGGCAGTAGACAGCGCCGAAGGCGGCTGACCGGCGCTGCTCACCGCACCGATGCCTCCCGGCTGTGAATCACCAGCAGGATTCCTGAATCGATCCGGATCGAGGCCGGTGACGTCGCCAGGACATTGCTGACCCCGCGTGTGCTGCCAAAGCGCAAGGTCGCATCGTGCAGCGGGTACTCCAGCCCCGTGTAGGTGATGCCCGTCACGGCCGCGCTGAGCGGGATCGCGCTGACGGTGCCGCCGGCAGGGCCGTGCAGGGCGAGGCTGCCGGGGCCGCGCAGAACCTCCGCCACCTGCTCGCCCTCGACGACACGCACCGGCACCGGCCAGGCGCGCTGCGCCACGATCAGCAAGTTGGCCAGCGTCTGGTCCAGCCGCCCGCCCAGCGCGCCGACGAGGACGATCTCGTCCGCGCCGTCCTCCAGCGCACGCTCCAGGGCAAGCTCCAGGTCGGTCTGATCCTTCTCGGGCTTGTGACGTTCCACTGCAATACCGGCGGCGACGAGCGATGTCACCGTCTCCTGCGGCAGGCTGTCCAGGTCGCCGACGACGACGTTAGGCCGGCGGTCGATGGCCAGCAGGTGCAGCGTGCCGCCGTCGGCGCCGATCAGGTGGTCGTCAGGGCGCAGCAATCCTGCCAGCTCGGCGTAGTCGTCGATTTTGCCGTTCACAGCGATGACCGCGCGCATGGCATCCCCTTGCATCGTCATCAGGCGGAACGGCTGGTGAAATACTGCCGAGAAACCGAGTTTCTCCAAGAAACTCAGTTTCTGACCGCCGGTTCACTTGTGCTACTGCGCTCTAGCTCCATACCTGCCAGAAAAACAGGCCGACCATGACGAGAGCGATCACAATCTCCAGCGCGGAGGCTGCCAGCGAGCCGACCAGGTAGCCCCACGTCGCGCGCAGCGCTGCGCGCAGGCTGCGCTTGTCGTACCACTCGATGGCCAGCATGCCCAGCATCGCGCCGATTACCGCACCAAAGATTACGCCGACGACGGGAATCTCGACCAGCAAGATGCCGCCGGCAAGGCCGCAAATAATGGCTCCGCCAATCGCCTTCCAACTCACGCCGGCGCGACGGCTGAGAAGCGTCGTCAGCCAAAGATCGGCGCCCCATGCCAGCAGCGCCAGCACGCCCAGCACGGCCAGCTCGACCCAGCCTACGCGCGCAAAGCCGTCGCCCCACGACCACACCAGCGCGCCCAGCCAGATCAAGAGCGGCCCCGGCACCACCGGCAGCACCACCCCGGCCAGTCCCAGCGCAATCAGGAGATAACCGGCAATTGCCGGCAGATTCGTTTCGCCCACGTCCATCACACCTCGTCCGCACCCTCACACCAGATCACCCCATCCTCTACGAGGAGCGGCACGACCGAGTCGCGGGCGAAGAGGCCGGTCACTTCCAGCCCAAGCTGGCGGTAGAGATCGGGCGGCACGCTGATGTCGGCGACGTAGAGATTGCCGCACGCCGCTGCTGCTTCCGGCCGGCCGAAACCCGCCTTGGGCAGCGCCAGGGTCAGCGTGGCCGCGGCCTGGATGTGCGGTTCGAAGACGCTTCCCTTGCCGGTATCGACGCCGCTCGGCGTGTCGAGGCTGAGGATCGGCGCCGCGCTGCTCTGCGCAAGCTGGATCAGGGCGCGCGCCGGCCCGCGTGGATCGCCACGCAGCCCGTAGCCGATGATGGCATCGACGAGCAGGTCGGCGGGCGGCAATTCCCACCCTTCCTCGGCCCAGGCCAGCGGCGCGCCCATGGCCTGGAGGATCGCCAACTGGCGCGCCGGTACGCCCTTGTAATCCTCCGGCGGATAGCTGCACACGACCTGTACCCACGCGCCCCAGTTCAGCAGGTGGCGCGCGGCGACAAGGCCGCCGCCGCCATTGTTGCCGCGCCCGGCCAGGACCACCACAGGACGGTCGGTTACGTCGCCGTCCAGCATCGCCCGCGCCAGGGTCGCCAGGCTGCGGCCCGCATTCTCCATCATCTGGATCAACTCGATCCCATAGGATTCCACCATGAGCCGATCCACTTCCTTCATCTGCCCGGTGGTGACGGTGGGAACCGCGACGCGCTCAGCCATACTATCCAACCGCCTCAGGCGACCAGGTCGCGCAGCCAGGCGCGGTGCAGCGTCCACGCATTCTCGCCGGCGTCCCAGTGCAGTTCGAAGGTGTTGTTGTCCACGGCCTGGATGAGATAGCAGCGCACCAGTTTGCCGTCGACGCGCTCTTCCCAGCTACGGCCAATGTCGCCCACGTAGCGCGTGCGATCGCGCCACACAAATGAGGTCGGCCGCACATCGCCATTGGGCATGACCCGGATCAGGGTCTCCACCGGCTCGTCGACCAGCACTTCTTTCATCATGATTCACTCCATCCTCACGCCACGGTGAGAGTCGTTTCCGCCATGGCGAGCATTCCTTGTCTCGGTCAATGGCGGTCATTGTACTTCATCCCCGGGCGGCGACGTATTCGAGCACCATGCGCAGCGCCGCAACCGCACTCAGCAGCTTGTTGGTGCTGCGGTCGCCCGGCCACACATGATGTGCGCCGTGTTCGTAGTCGCCGGCGCCGCTGACATGCAGGAAGACGGTCCCGGTCGGCTTGCCGGGCAGCCCGCCGCCGGGCCCGGCGATGCCGGTCACGCTCACGGCGACATCCACGCCGTAGAGCCGCCGCGCGCCCTGCGCCATCTGCGCCGCCACCTCGGCGGAGACGGCGCCCAGGCTCACCAGCGTCGCGTGGTCGACGCCGAGGACGCGCTCCTTGGCGGCATAGCTGTAGACGACCGCCCCGCCGGCAAAATAGGCCGAGCTTCCCGGAATCTCCGTGATGAGATGGCCGATAAGCCCGCCCGTGCAGCTTTCGGCGCTGGCGCAGGTCAGGTTGCGTGCAGCCAGCGCAACGCCAAGCTGCTGCGCCAGGTCGATCGCCTCGGTCATGGAAACACTATCGTTCATCGCCACTGTCTCCTTCTTCCTGCGACGGCGTGCCAAAGCGTGCCAGCCGCCGCCCGATCAACATGATGTGCCGGCCGCCCTGCTGCGTCAAGATTACCGCGGCCGCACCGCCGCCTTTCTCCAGACGCAGGCGCGGGCGCAACGTCTCCGGCTCCTGCGGGAAGCCGCGCTTAAGCAATTCCACCGTGCCGACGTCCAGCGCGTGCAGCCGGCGATTCAGCGCCTTGAGGCTGAAGGGGTGCACCTCGTCGATGGCAAACGCCTGGGCCAGCGGTTCGGGTCGATAGGCACCTGCCACGATGTAGGCGATTTCAGGGTCGAGCAGGTGGCCGCCGACGCGCTCGCACAGCGGCGCCAGCGCGCCGGCGCGAATGACGGCGGGATCTGGTTCGTAGAGCACCATGCCGGGACTCACGTCGCCGCTCGGAGGTGTGCGGCCGTCGTCGGCCAGCGTGAGCCAGCCGCCCGCCTGGTGCACCGATGCCCAGCGCGCCGGCGCATCCCCGCGCCCAAACCAGAGCACCGCCTCCTTGCACGTGCCGGCGTGACTGACAAACTCGACACTGCACTGGGGCGGCACCTCGTCCATCTCCACGCCGGGCATGACCTTGACGGCCAGCGCGGGCACCTCGCCGGCCAGCATGAGCAACTCCGCCAGCGGTGGCTGCATGGTGTGCAGGCTGAAGAGACGGCGGCCCTCGCTGCGGCGCGCCGGGTCGGCAAAGGCAGCGGCGGCTGCGGGCAGTTGCCCGGTGCGCCGCGCAGCAGTCCAATCCGCCGCGTGCACCGTGACGCGGTCAGCCAGTCCCAACGCTGCGGCGTTAGCGACAGCAAAGCGCGCCCGCACCGGGTCCAGTTCATAGGCCACCACCGGGCGGCTCTGCGCCAGGGCGATCAGATCGCCGCCGATGCCGCAGCCCAGGTCAAGCACCGGGCCGGGCGGGGCAGCAGCATCGATCTGCGCAGCGCGGTTCAGGGCCGGCTCCCAGCCGCTGGCCTGTTCGAGCGCCTCGGCGGTGAAAAACATACGATTCGCTGCCGGAAACTTGGCGACTGCGCGCCGCCGCAAGCGCGCCTGGGTCAGTGCGGCGCCGGCCAGATCGGGCGGCAGGGTGCGGCGCAGATGCGTCAGAATCTCAAGCGTGCGCGCCTCGCCGAGGTCCATCTCCTCGAGTGCGGCGAGGACAGCCGCCCCTTCCGGCGAGACGAGAAAGGCGGCAGCTTCGAGATCACGCGCCGTCTCCGGCGACCGGCGATCACCGTGCCGGCTGGAGCGTTGCGTATCGAACGGCTGCAATTCGTTGGTCAATTGTATCCCTGACAGCTTGACGCATCTCGCATCGTGCCGCTAAACTTAGGTGCTGTTGCTTGTTCCGTTTTGCACATTTGCCGAGGGCGTGTCTGAGCGTACGGCCGGCTCACGCGAATCGCCAAAGTAGCGTCATTCGTCGCTGGCGCCAGCCGCCAATGAATGCCACGATACTGACTGGCGCCGTGAACGACGTTATTATGGCACAAGGCACGTCAAAGTGTTGCACGGCGGACCGCAACCCGTATCGCCCGTATCTACCAGGCCAGGAAGGAGCATTATGAGTGTTCAGAACGAATCCCTTGAGATGAAAAACAGCGAGCGCAAGACCAGCGCGCCGGAACTTGAATACAAGGCTGCCTCGCAGGACTCGCTGTCCATGTTTTTTGCCGCCATCGGCGGCGCAGTGCTCGGCATGCTTGCCACACTGCTCGTGCTTGCGCTGATCAACGGCGGCACGCTGAATTTTACCCATCCCGAACGTCTCGCCGTCATGGAAGCCAGCCTGGCGCGCGTCAATGAGAATGTGGGTGCGGTGAGCCAGAACTTGGACACCGTGGCCACCCAGGTCACCGACGTGCGTGACCAGATGGCCAGCGCGCGCAGCGAAGTCGACACCGCTCTGACGCAGTTGGAGCAGCAGGGCGCCTCGATCGGCGACGTCCAGAGCGCCGTGACGACCCTCGCCCTGACCGGCCAGAAGTTCGACACCTTTGTCTCGGCGCTGGATGAGGCGATCGTTTCGATGCGCAAGCTCGACGGCGGCACCGCCGCTCCGGTGCGCGCCGAGAGTGCGCCGCTGGCCGTGACCGCCCCCATGGTCGTCAGCGACGCGGCCGTCAATCCGGGCGATGTGGCCGTGCTCTTCTTCGTGGATAACAACGGCAACGGCGTGATGGATGACGCCGAGGTCAACCTGGTTGGCGTCAAGGTCACCGTGACCGCCAGCGACGGCACGCAGGTTGGCGAATACACCGCCAGCGATGCCGGCATCCTGGTCGAAGGCCTGACGCCGGGCGAGTACACGATGGCAGTCGTCGACAACGCGGGCCATTCCGCAGTCACCGAGGAGACCGCCGTGACCGTGCCGGCCGATGCCGCACAGGGACAGATCGTCTACTTCCCGATGGCCGACTGAGCAGGCGCTACACAGCAAGCAAGCGGGCGTGCCGATCGGCACGCCCGCTTTTTGTTTGTCAGGATACAGTTACCCGCGCGACGGCTATGCCTCGTCGTCCTCCTCGGGCTCCTCGGACTCGGCATCCCACGTATCCTCTTCGTCGCCCGTCTCGTCATCCTCCCACGCGTCGTCGTCTTCGTCCGCCGCAGCCAGATCTTCCGCCGTCATATAGAAGATCAGCATGACGGAGCCGTAGCGCCGGCGGTCGTACTCTTCCAATCGTTCCAGCGCAACGGGCGCATCCTCGCGCGGGTGAATCTGCACGATGACGCTGCCCAGCTTTGCCAGCAGTTCTGGCCGGGCGTCGACCATCTGCAGCGCCTTGATCCAGTACCCCTGGTATTGCGGCGGCGCAACGTAGATCAGGTCATAGGGACGGCCCTGGTAGCGCTGGAGATAGGTGAAGCTGTCGCCCCGTTCGACGATCGCCTGTTTTTCGAAACCGCAGTGGCGCAGGTTGGCGCGAATGGTCTCGACCGCCTTGCGATTCAACTCGACAAACTGCACGAAGTCGGCGCCGCGGCTCAGGCTCTCGATGCCGACCCCGCCCGTGCCACCGAAGAGATCGAGCACGCGCGTGCCTTCGATCCACGTGCCCATGATGCTGAAGAGCGCTTCCTTGGCGCGGTCGGTGATGGGCCGGGTACTGTCACCCGGCACCATCATTAACTTGCGTCCTTTGGCCTTGCCCGCAATCACGCGCATCAAAAAGCGCCTTTCGTCATTGGACGATCTCCAGATCCCACGTCCCGTCGTTGAGCAGCCGGAAATAGCGAATCGTGGCATCCTCGAAACAGGCGAGCATACGCCCCTGCTCGAAGGGCTGCACGATCACATGCTGGCACAGGCGCTCCTCGCGGTCAATGGTGCCCAGTTGCTGCTGCAACCCATCCACCGAGCACCACAGCTTTCCAAAGCCACGGCGCGGCAGCGGCGGCGAAGAAGGCGCCACGTTCAGCGGGTTGCAGGAAATCTCCGGCTGGCCTTCGTCCCATGTATCGCGGTAGGACTGCCACGTCTGGTCGGGGAAGAGCACGTAGATCTCCTGCTCGCCACCAAACCAGAGCATGAAGCGATTGTAGTCCGGCCCGGCGCCGAATTCGTTGATACCGACCGGGCCGTTATTGGAAGGTCCGACCGCACAGCCCATCTTCAGCTTGAGATCCTGATAGCCGGCCAGGTCAATGTCGTACTCGATGCTGCAATCGGTGTCGTTCTCGACGACGGTCAGTTCCGACACGGTGGGCGTGGCCAGCGCGGCAGGGGGCGGCACGGTCTCCTCCACCACGGCGGGTAGCGTCTCATCGACGAGCGGCGTTGCCGCAACAGCCTCGGTAGGTTGCGGGGTGGGTGTGGGCTCCGGCGTCGGCGTTGCATCGTTGCCGCCACAGGCAGCCAGCACCCACAGCGACAACACCAGCAGCCCAAGCACGTACCAGGGGGTACGCGGCACAACGAAGGGGGGCATGAACCTGGTTGGCGACAAATGGCGAGTTTTCACCTGATTGACATCCCTTATCCTTGACTAGCGAACTTCGACCGGCCCCAGCTCAATGGCATAGCTGGCTGGCCCTGCGCTCACCGGCAGCCGCTGGCCCGTGATCGGATCATAGAGTCCCACGGCCAGCGTGTAGCGCCCCTGGGCCAGATCCTGCGGCAGCGGCAGGCCGTAGCGATCGACGATCTCCTCACCCGGCTGCCAGGTGCTGGTCGGTCGCATCCACTGTACAGGCTGACCGTCGCGTTGCGCAAGCTTGTTGCCCGACGCGTCGAGCAGATGAACAAAAACCTGGTAATCGGTTGCGACCGGCTGCAAGCTCTCCCAGAGTAGCGTCAGAAGAATCTGCCCGTCGCGCGTGGCCGTCGGCGTAATGGCATAGCCCTTGAGCCGGATCCAGCCGTTGGCCTCGGTGACCGGCGGCGGCGCAGCCGGGTCGCCGAAGACGGTGCCCAGACCGCTCTCCACCATCTCAGCGTGCGGCAGCAGCGCATAGAGCGCCACGCGCTGGTTGCCCTCGCCACTGACACGGTCGTCGCTCAGCAGAAAGTCCTGCGTGCGTAGCGGGCGCTCCCAGCCGGATTGTTCGGGCGGCAGATAATTGGGCACGACCCAGAGCCGGTCGTAGCTCTGCTCCAGGCGCGCCAGCCAGGCCGACTGCTCGGCATCCAGTTCGCCGGCGGCAAAGTGGCCAAAAACCGGCAGCGCACCGCGGTATGCGTTGGCGAAGCTCTGCGTTGCGTCGGGCCGCAGCAGGAGCACGGCATCGCCCGCGCGCTCGTCGCGGTCGATGCGGTCGGCAACGGCACTCACCACGGGGTCATCGAGCGCGCCGGCATAGTAGGTGAGCAATGCCACGGTGATGAGCGTCAGCGCCGCCGCATAGAGCCAGTTGCGCAGCCGATCCTCGCGATCGTCGCCGCGCTTGCTGCGCACCTGCTGCACGAGGAGCAGAAGCCCCACGGCGATGCCCGCCAGCGACATGCCCAACGCCAGCCAATTGACCGCATCCGGCCATGCGTCCCCGCGCCACCACGCCAGGTGAATGGTGTCGGGCCGGATCGCCTGCCATTGCAGCAAGAGGGGCGAATACTGAATGTCGGTGAAGGTCACGTCGGCAAAGAGCGGCGTAACCGCTGTGGCCAGCCGGTCCTGCACCAGGCCGTAAGGCGCCAACAGGCCGAGCCATTGCACCAGCAGCGACCAGATCGCCAGCATGACGCCGGCCGCGAATCCGAACCAGCTCAGCACGCGTTCGCTCATCAGCGCGTTCCAGCCCGGCCCGGCCAGCAAGCTGAGGAAGGGCAACATGGGCACAACAAAGCGCGGCCCCCAACTATAGCCGCCATGCCACATGTACCACTTGGCGTAGACGGCGAAGTAGACGACGATCAGCGCTAAGGAGAGCAGCAGAATGCGCCGTTGGTGGCGCCAGAACCAGAGGGCACCCGGAATGGCCAGCAGCAGGATCGGGTTGTACCAGAGGATGCCGCGCGCCGGTCCGACGGTCAGCCCAAAGAGGCCGAAAAACCAGTCGGCGCTGAAGGTCTCTGTCTCCACGTAGCCCGTGTCCCAGATACTGCCGTAGCGCGCCCAGTTCCACCACAGCGACACCATCCCGGCCGCCACGACCGGGATCGCAAAGGTCACGACGGGCCGCCACCAGCGCCAGAAGGCGCGGCGCAGGCGTTCGGGCAGCGTCGCGCCCAACTGCGTGAAGGTCGGCCGCAGCACCAGCAACAGCCCCAGCCCATAGATAGGCAGCGTCATAAGATTGATGGTGCGCGTGAGATAGGCGATGGCCCAGGCTAGCCCGGCGCCAAAGAGATAGAGCTTGCGCCCCGATTGGCTGTAAGCGACCAGGCCATAGGCCGCGGCAAAGAGCGCCCAGCCGCTCACGGGGTCGCTGAAATAGCTCTGCGTATACGGCCAGGCCATGGTCAGCAGGCCGAAGATGAGCGCTGTGGTCATCGCCAGCGACCGCGTCCAGCCCAGCCGCCGCCCCGTGCGGAAGATCAGCGCGCCCGTCCACGCCGTCAGCAGCGGGTTGAGCAGCATGGCCGCGTGAACGAGCCCGATCGACGGCCAGATCTTGGCCAGCCAGACCAGCGGCACGGCCAGCAGCACCATCCCCAGCCCCTTACGCGAGTAGAGATTGCCATCCGGCCCGATGTTGCCCTGCTGGTTGCCCATCCACAGCACCTGGTTGCTGTCGAACTCGCCGTAGCGGACGAGACTCTCGGTCGTGGCAAAGGTGGACAGGCCGTCGCTGCTGTCGATGCGCCCCGTGAAGGTGAGCATGTAGCAGGCCAGCAGAAAGCCAAAGATGAGAAAGGCCGTGCTGCGGTCTTTGGGGCTGATGTCGCGGCGGGTGCTCTGCATAGTCATGATGCTAGCGGACATCGACCGACAAGGTCAAATGGTCGGCCACGGTGCCGCCGGGCAGCGTCACCGGCAGGCGACCGGCCGCGTCGTACAGGCCGATGTGCAGTTCGTAGAGTCCGGGCGGCGCGTCCGCCGGGATCGCAAGCTGATAAGGGTCGCGCACGATGGCGCCCGGCTGCCAGGTGTCGGTCGGCGCCAGGCCGGTGACGGGCAGGTTGTCCTGCTGCGCCACGACGCGTCCCGAGGCGTCCAGCAACTGCGTGAAGACGGTGTAGCTGGCGCCCAGCGGCTGATCCGCCTGCCAGTAGAGGACAAGGGGCAGCACGACGCCGCGCCGCGCATCGCCCGTCACAGTGCTGCGCAGGTGAATGGCCGCTTCATCGGCGATCGTATCGGCGCCGCGCGGCGTGAACTCGGCGACTGAGGTGTCGTTGGGCAGGGCCAGCACACGCACCGCCTTGCACGCGCCAAGCGTCACCTCGTCGATCAGAGCGATGTCCGGGCTAGCGGCCAGTTGCGCCGCGGCCTGTGACCACTGCCCCGCCGGCGCGCTGCTGCGCTCGACCCACCAGAACTCGCCCGCCCGCGCCAGCTCGGCCAGCTTGTCAGCCTTGACCACCTCGGCGGGCACATCTTCCGGGCTGTAGCCATCCACCACGGCGAGGTCGTAGGCCGAGCGCAGCCACGGGTTGAGTTCGCTCCACAGCGCCGTATCGTCCATGGCGATCGTGCGCGTCACGCCGCCCGCCTCGGCCGTCCACTGCTCGATGGCAGCGCGGCACGGGTGTTCGGCCAGCCGGCGATCCTGGTAAGCCTGCGCCGCGACCGGCGCGCCGACGACGACGCCCACGACGATTGCAGCCATCACCGCCCCGGCCAGTTGTGCCGCTACGCGCTGCATGCGCTGGCCCGCGCGCGGCTGCGGCCAGATCTGCCCGAGCCACTCCACGGCGATCAGCAGCAGCAGCGCCGTGCGCGCCAGCACGGTGCCGACCATGATCCAGCGCGCGTCCGGCAGCAGGATCAGGTAGACGCTGCTCTCGATCACGTTGAGTGCGGTCAGCGCCACGCCCAGCAGCACACCGTGCATGTCGGGTCGCAGCAGCACCAGGAAGGCGAGAATCCACACGACAAACTGCGGGCTCCAGCCCTTGCTGTAGAGGAAGAGCCAGACCACGCTCACTGCGGTGAAGGCCACCGGCGTGCGCACGCGCTCCCAGTCGTAGCGCCGCGTGTAAAGCCAGAGATAGAGCAGCACAAAGGCCAGCGTGATCAGCCCCCACGGCAGGCGCGATTCCCACTGACCGCCCGCCGCCAACCCTTGCAGGTTGCGCATGTCAACCGGCACCAGGCCAAAGCCATAGAAGCCGTCGATGAGCGCCCACAGGCTCTGCCACGGCGGGCGCAGGCCGTTCACGGTGAAGCTGCTCAGCGCCAGGCGCGGGTTGAAGTGTGCCAGCGGCAGCCCCACGCCCACCACAACCGCGGCAAAGATCGCGGTGTAGGCGAGCGGCTTGAGCAGGTTGCGTGGCGAGTGACGATCGAACCACTCATGGCGCGCCGCGTCCCAACTCAGCCGGCTGCCGAACCAGCGAATGGCCACCGGCACGAGGATGATGGGCGTCAGCTTGACCAGAAAGCCCAGCGCGGCGGCTATCGCGCTGGCGATCCACCAGCCGCGGCGGCGGAGGAGCAGCAAATCCAGCCCCAGGAGCAGGAAGAAGAGCGGCATCGCCTCGAACCAGCCGAGCAGCGTGTAGACCGGCGCAAAGAGCAGCGCATAGAGCAGCACGGCCCGCAGCGGCGGTGACGCAAGGTCGCGCGGCGCGGCATCGTCCGGCCCGCTGCCGGCTGTGTCATCGCGGGTCAGCTTCGCCGCCAGCCGGTAGACGAGCACCAGGTTGCCGATCTCGAAGAGCAGCAATTCCAGGCCGAACAGCACATGAAAGAAGAGGCGCGGCTCCACCCAGGGCGGAATGCGGCTGGACAACTCAAAGACCGGCAGCATGAGCGCCGGGAAGAGCGGCGGGTAGGCCGTCCACAGGTCGACGAAGGTCGTGTAGCCCATGGGGAGGGTGAAACCCCACGCGTAGTAGAACTCGTAGTCGGAGTTGTCGGCGATGAAGCCGCCCGGCCGGAAGAGCAGGATCGCAAAGAAGCGGAAGCTGGCAAAGAGCACCAGCACCACGAGAAACCAATAATGTTGTCGGTAAAAATCGCGCAAACGAGTCACAACCGTATCCGCCTCTATGCGCCCGCGCTGCCTGGTGGTGTCGGCCGGCCGGCTGCTTCTGCCGGCGCGGGCTCGCTGCGGACGCGCTGTAGCAACTCGCCAAAGCCGGCCCCGAAGGTCACCAGCCCCGTAAAGGCGAGAAAGCTCCAGTAGGTGATAAACCGAATCAACAGCACCGCAGCTCCCACGTTGAAGAGGACGCCCGGCAGCAGGGCAAAGATCCCCGCGTAGGCCGCATCGATCTGGCCCACGCCGCCCGGCGTGAGCGGCACCGCTGCCAGCACATCGACCGTCAGCGCCACGAACGCGGCGATGCTGAAGGGCATGCTTGCGCCGAGCGCTAAAGTGACGAACCAGACGACGAGCGCATCGCACAGCCAGATGTACAGGCTCTCGCCGGTGACGAGCAGCCCCGCGCCGGGTTGCCTGAACAATACACGCAGGCTGGACGCAAGTTGTTCCGCAAAGCCGACGAGCGACTGCCAAAGACGGTGGCCGAACCAGCGGCGCATCCAGGCCAGCAGCGGCGGCGCAACCAGCAACGCCACACCCAAAAGCAGCAGCATCGCCAGGCCGATGGCATAGCTGGCCAGCAGCCAGCCCGGCGCCTCATTGCGCAGCACGGCAAAGCCGAAGAGCGCGCCGAGCGCCACGATCGCCAGGATGTCCAGCGCCCGCTCCAGCACGATGGAGCCGAGGCTCGCCGCCACCGGCACCGCTGTATGGCGGCGCCCGTCGAGGCGCAGCACGCCGATGCGCATGAAGTCGCCGGCGCGCGCCGGCAGCAGCGCGCTGACGAACCAGCCCGCCAGCAGCAGCCCCGTGGTGTACAGATAGCCAAGGCGGTAGCCGATCATCGCCAGGAGGCGCTGCCAGCGGTGGCCGCGCACGGCAAAGCTCGAATAGTGCACGGCGAAGGCCAGCGCCAGCCAGCGCGCATCGGCGCCGCGCACGGCCGCCAGCGCGTCCTCGCCGCCAAAGAGCACGACGAGCAGCACGCAGGTGATCAGCCCCAGGCCCAACAACAGCAACACGCGGCGCCACGAAAAAGCCGGCGCCGGCGCGACAGGGCCGGCCGTGGAAGGAACGCCATTCATTCGATCCATTTTGCGAGGGAACGGGCGATTCGCCAAATCAGTGGGCCGATTGTCGGCATACAGATGTAGCGACGGTGGCGGGGTGTCAATCAAGGCGCGCCCGGTAGAGACACATTTCGCGGCCGTAGAGGGTAAAGGTGCGGACAAAAGTGAAGCCGTGCGTCCCATAGAAGCGTTGCGCGCCGGCGTTGGCGGCATCCACCGTCACGTCGAGCGCGGCGATCGCACGGCGCCGGCATTCGGCTTGCAGCGCGGCCACCAGCAGCGCACCGATGCCGCGCCCGCGCTGCGCCGGCTCGACCATGATGGAGAGCAATTCGGCCGGGGAGGGGCCGTCATCGCCGGGCGCGCCGTGCATGAAAGGGTAGAGGGCGGTCTGCGCAGCGCGGCCGGCCAACGCCGGATTCCTGGCAAAGCGGCGCACAAGCGGCGGCAGAAAGGCGCGGATGCGGCGCGTGCCCAATTCGGCAAAGAGCGCGCCGGTGCTCGTGGTGGCGCTCACAAAGCCAAGCAGCGCCGCCGGCCGCTGCGGGTCGACGGCCGCAAAGCCGAACGCGTGCGCCGACGCGGGCAGCATCCGGTAGAGCACCGTGAGCACTTCGGGGCCGAGGCTCGTCAAAAAAGTGCCCGGCTGCCCCAAGATGTGCAGCCGGGCCGCGTCGGCCGCATGCTCGGGCAGGAGCGCCGTCAGCGTCACCTGCCCGCCGGTCATGCCGTCCGATCGATCATGCATATTCGGGCCAACGTTTGAAGCGCTCCCACGCCTTCTTTTCCAGTTCCTCGCGGTGGTCGGGGTGGGCGATGTCGATGAGCGCCCGCGCCCGCTGGCGCAGATTCTTGCCGTAGAGATAGGCGATGCCGTACTCCGTGACGACATAGTGGACGTGGGCGCGCGTTGTCACGACGCCGGTGCCCAGGCGCAGATGCGGCGTAATGCGCGAGATACCCTTGCCGGTCGCCGACGGCAGCGCGATGATCGGCTTGCCGCCCTCAGAGAGCGCCGCACCGCGCACGAAGTCCATCTGCCCGCCGACGCCCGAATACTGGCGCGTGCCCATGGAGTCGGCGCCCACCTGGCCGGTCAGGTCGACCTCGATGGCGCTGTTGATGGCGGTCACCTTGGGATTGCGGCGAATGACGGCCGTGTCGTTGACGTAGGCGACGTCGAGCAGCACCACCGCCGGGTTGTCGTCGATGTAGTCATACATGCGGCGCGTGCCCATGGCAAAGGCGCTGACCACCTTGCCGGGGTGAATACGTTTCTTCTCGTTGTTGACGATGCCGCGCTCGATGAGATCGATGGCGCCGTCGGAGAACATCTCGGTGTGAATGCCCAGGTCGCGGTGATTGCGCAGCGCAGCCAGCACGGCGTTGGGGATGGCGCCGATGCCCATCTGCAACGTGGCGCCGTCCTCGACCAGTTCGGCCACGTAGCGACCGATCGCCGTCTCTGCCGGCCCCGGCTCGCCCGGCACCGTCTCGTGCAGCGGGTCGTCGACGACGACGGCGCTGTCGATGTTGCTGATGTGGATCAGCCCGTCGCCGTGCGTGCGCGGCATGTTCGGGTTGATCTGGGCGATGACGTGGCGGGCAACCTGCACGGCAGCGCGCGCGACATCCACCGAGACGCCCAGCGAACAGAAGCCATGGCGGTCCGGCGGAGAGACCTGCACCAGCGCCACGTCCAGCGGCATGATGCCCTTGCGGAAGAGGCCCGGCACTTCGCTCAGAAAGACGGGGATGTAGTCGGCGGCGCCCTCGTTGACGGATTCACGCACGTTGGCCCCTACAAAGAGGCAGTTCGTGTGAAAATTGTCGGCGTACTGGGGAGCGGCATAGGGCGCCGGCCCCTCGGTATGCAGATGCACCACTTCGACATCGCGCAGTTCGGATGCCCGCGCCGTCATGGCCACGATCAGTTGAACAGGGGTCGCCGCTGCTCCATGCACAAAGACCCTGTCGCTGGATTTGATAATTTTGACTGCTTCTTCAGCGCTCGTGATTCTCATAGATACTCTCGTTTTCGATTAACTGTTCCGGTTCCTGGCCGAACTGAATGCCGGCCCCTGTTTGATGATTATTGCAGGCACTTGTCCGGCCAGGGGCAACCGGGTCACGCCGCGCTCAGCGCATCGCCGACGATCTGCTGCGCCTCCGCCTGGATGCGCTGGAGATGCTCGGCGCTGATCAAACTCTCGGCGTAGATCTTGTAGACATCCTCGGTGCCGGACGGCCGTGCGGCAAACCAGCCGTTGGCCGATGCCACCTTGAGACCGCCGATTGCTGCCTGGTTGTACGGCGCTTTGGTGAGCCGCGCCTCGATCGGTTCGCCGGCCAGCGTCTGCGCCTTGACCTTGTCGGGTGACAGGTTGGCAAGGATGGCCTTCTGCTCACGATTGGCCGGCGCGTCAATGCGCTCGTAGTAGGAGCGGCCAAAGCGATCCTCCAGCAGGCGGTAGTGCTCGCCCGGATCCTTGCCAGTCACGGCTGTGATTTCAGCGGCCAGCAAGCCCATGATCATGCCGTCCTTGTCCGTGGTCCACACGGTGCCGCGCCGCCGCAGGAAGGACGCGCCCGCGCTCTCCTCGCCGCCAAAGCCAAACGAACCATCGAGCAGCCCATCGACAAAGAACTTGAAGCCGACCGGCACCTCGGCCAGCGGGCGGCCCAACTCGACGGCGACGCGATCGATCATGGAACTCGAGACGAGCGTCTTGCCGACGGCGGCATCCTTGCGCCAGCCGGGTCGGTGCTGGAACAGATAGTTGACGGCCACGGCCAGGTAGTGGTTCGGGTTCATCAGGCCGGACGAACGCGTCACGATGCCGTGCCGGTCGACGTCCGGGTCGTTACCAAAGGCAATGTCGAAACGGTCGCCGAGTTCGATGAGGCGGGCCATGGCATAGGGCGAGGAGCAATCCATGCGGATCTTGCCGTCGTGATCCACGCTCATGAAACCGAAGGCCGGATCGAACGTATCGTTGACGACTTCCAGATTCAGCCCGTAGGCCTCGGCGATGGGCGCCCAGAAGGCCACACTGGCGCCGCCCATGGGATCGACGCCGATGCGCAGACCGGCGCCGGCAATGGCCTCCATGTCCAGCACATCCTTGAGATCATCCACGTAATCGCGCACGAAGTCATATTCATGGGTGCTGGCTGCGGTCTTGGCCTCGCCCCACGTAAGCCGCTTGACCTCGCGCAGCCCGCCGCGCAGCAACTCGTTGGCGCGGGCCTCGATCCACTTGGTGATGCTCGTGTCGGCCGGGCCGCCGCTGGGCGGGTTGTACTTGAAGCCGCCGTCGTCCGGCGGGTTGTGCGACGGCGTGATGACGATGCCATCGGCCATGTGCGCGTGCCGGTTGCGGTTGTACGTGAGGATGGCGTGCGAAATGACAGGCGTAGGCGTGTAGCCGTGATCGGCCTGGATCACCAGTTCGATGTCATTGGCCGCCAGCACCTCGACCGCCGTGTCCAGCGCCGGTTCGGACAGCGCGTGCGAATCCATGCCCAGAAAGAGCGGGCCATCGATCCCTTGCGCGCGGCGATAGTCACAGATGGCCTGCGTGATGGCAAGGATGTGCCGCTCATTGAAGGAGCAGCGCACCGACGACCCGCGGTGGCCGGAGGTGCCAAAGGCGACCTGGTGTGCCGGGTTTTCCGGGTCCGGGATATGCGTGTAATAGGCCGAGATCAGGCGCGGGATATTCGTCAGGATCGCGCGCGGGGCGGGTTTTCCAGCCAGTGGGCTCAGCGGCATATCAGTTCCTCCTTGTGTGCAATCGTGAAGGATGTGTGCATTATTTGCATGTGTCACGTGTCCCGATTTCCGGGGTGCGTGTCACAAACAATCCTGAGTTGTGTCACTCCGATGGTAGCCGGAGCGGGCAGCCGGCAGTCGGGGAAGGAATGCCGGCCGGCGACGGTCAGCCCGGCACGCGCCCGACCAGGTAGCGGTGGTGCGCCCAGATTGACTTGACCTGCCAGGGTAGCGGCGCGTGATCCAGCCACGCGTACTTCATCACCCGCTCGCGTAAGTCCGGCTCCTGGCCCAGGTAGTAGGCCATAGTGCTCCACTGCCAGCCGTCGCCGGTGAATTGCTCCTCGAGCGCCTGGCTGCGGATGCCGAGGCGCTTGAGCACTTCGTTGGCCGGCATGACGGTGTCGGGCCACGGCGGCACGTCGAGCACGCCTTCCTCGATGATCTGCACGCCCTCCGCTTCCAGCAGGCGACGGATGCGGCCGATGTCAGTCCAGCTTTCGTCGTGCTCGGCGAAAAACTCGCGGTCGATGACGAGTTTGCGCATCCAGTAGCCGACCTGGATGTTGTTGGGCATGGCCACGAAGACGAGGTTGCGGCTGGTGCGCACCAGTTCGCGCAGCAGGCCGGCCGGGTCGGCGATGTACCAGAGCCCGGCCCACTCCCACGTCAGATCGAAGCTGTTGCTTGCCAGCGGCAGGTTGCCCCACGCGCCCGGATCGATGCAGAGAATCTCGGCCGGCAGGCGCAGATCGTCGCGCCAGATGCGCTGCACCCCCTCGACGCGCTCGGGCGTGTCGTCGACCATGGTCACGCTCACGCCCTGCTGCGCCAGGATGACGTCGTTGATCCCGCTGACGCCGGCCATGCCGTAAAGCGGCGCTTCCAGCACGGAAGCGATGCCGTATTGCCGGCGCAGGCGCTCCAGAAAATCGTTGAGGACGAAGCGCTCGTAGACGAGGCCCAGCCCCTCGTTGTAGTCGGTCAGGTATTTTCGCCAGGTATTCTCAGCCATGAGTCCAATCTGTCGTGTGGGGTCGTGTTGTGGATGGCCGCCTATTGCAGCACGAGCGCGCCGGCCTTGACCTGGGCGACCTCGGCCAGCATCTCCACCACCGAGCTGCGCCCGGCCGTGCTGTGCGCACCGAGCATCGCCATCAGTTCCTGGACGCGTTCGTCGTCGCCCAGGGTCGTCACGACCGTGTTGGTCCGTTCCTCGCCGCGCTGGGCAACCACTTCCTTGCTCACTGTGAAGTGCTGGTCGCCGAACGCGGCCAACTGTGGCAGGTGGGTGATGCAGAGCACCTGGTGTTGAACCGGCACGCTCCCGTTTTCACTTCCACCCATTTGCCCGGTGAGCCGCCACAATTTCTGCCCGACGATCGCGCCCACGCGCCCGCCGATGCCTTGGTCGATCTCGTCGAAGATGAGCGTCGGTGTGGCGTCGGCGTGGGCCAGCGTGCTCTTGAGCGCCAGCATGAGCCGCGCCGTCTCGCCGCCGGAAGCGACGCGCGCCATGGGCTTGAGCGGCTCGCCCGGGTTGGCGCTGATCAGAAACTCCACGTGATCAATGCCCGTCTGGTCGAAGCCCACGCGGCGCCCATCGGCCAGCCAGGCGCCGTCGGCGCGCTCCGCCTGCTCCACGGCCACGCCAAACCGAGCACGCGTCATCTTGAGGTCGGCCAGTTCGCGCTCGACCTGCCGCGCCAGATCCTCGCCGGCACGACGGCGGCGCTCGCTCAGCTCCGCCCCGACCCGGCCAATCTCGCGCAGCAGTTTCTCCTCCTGCTGCTCCAGGTCGGCCGTCTTGACTTCCCAGTTGTTCAACTCATTCAGTTCGGCCTGGATCTTCGTGCCATATACGCTGATCTGCTCGAGGGTATCCCCGTACTTGCGCTTCAACCCCGCGATCAGGTCAAGCCGTTCCTCGACTTCGGCCAGCCGTTCGGGGTTGAATTCCAGCCCCTCGGCGTAGTCCTGCAAGGTCCGGGCAAGATCGCCCAACTGCTCCAGCAGCGCCTGGCCGTCATTGGCGGCGCCCGCCATGTCCGGGTCGATGCGCGCCAGCTTCTCCAGCCGGCCGATGGCCTCGCTGACGAGATCGATGGCGCCGGGGAAGTCGCCGTCGCCCTGGTTGAGGATACCCGCCACGGTGGTGGCCAGTGAGGTCAGCGCCTCGGCATTGCCCAGCCGCCGCCGCTCGGATTCGAGTTCGGCATCCTCACCGGGGCGCAACTGGGCGGCAAAGATCTCCTCCACCTGGAAGTTGAGCAGATCCAGCCGCTGGGCCACCGTGCGCGCGTCATTGCGCAGGCGCTGCAGTTCGCTGCGCACGCGGCGCAGTTCGCCGACACGCTGCGCCACCTGTGCGCGCAGCGGCAGCAGCCCGGCATAGCGGTCGAGCAGGTGGACGTGCGTGCGTGCCTGCAAGAGGCCGAGATGCTCGCCCTGCCCATGCACGTCGACCAGCGTGGCGGCCACGTCGCTGAGGATCTGGAGGCTCACGCTGCGCCCGTTGACGCGGCAGACATTGCGGCCGTTGAGGCGCACCTCGCGGCTGAGGACGACCCACCCCGGGCTGTCCGGATCGTCGAGACCCTCCGCCTCGAGCAGCGCGGCCAGATCCGCGGCACGCTCGCTGTCGACTGGCGAGGAAAATGTCGCCTCGATGCTGGCCAGTTCGGTACCGGCGCGCACCCACTCCGTCACGGCCCGGTCGCCCAGCAACAGGCCCACAGCGTCGATGATGATCGACTTGCCGGCGCCGGTCTCGCCCGTGAGAATGTTGAGGCCCGGGCCAAATGCCAGGGAGAGCTCGTCGATGATGGCAAAGTTACGGATGCGCAGTTCGATCAACATAGCGACCAATTTTAGCACAAGTGGTCGGGGTTTCTTGAACAAGAAACACTTGCACAAAGTCGCATGCGTGCTATAATGGCCTCAGTACACCGGTTTACGCTGGCGCTTCGCCATCCGTACACGTTTCCAAGGAGAAGGTTCATGCTGCCATTCAATTTCGGCCCCGTCGAACTGATCTTGATTTTGATCATCGTTGCGATGCTGTTCGGCGTTGGGAAATTGCCGGAAGTCTTTGGGGCAGTCGGCAAGGGTATTCGCGAATTCCGCAAGGAATCCGGCATAGAAGGGCAGAAGGGCGCGCAGGCTGAAAAGCAGGCCAACGACACCCCGGCTGTGACCGGCGATACCTCCACCCCGAACGCATAAGTCTGTCGTCATCGATCTGGGAGACCGGGAAGCGGGCCGACTCGCATCATCGGTCGTATCCCGCAGTCATTGCCAGGCGCTGTTGAAGTTCAACCAATAGCAGCCAGTTAGCGATACCATAGCCCGGCGGCACTCGGACCTGCCGGGCTTTTGCTTGCCGGCTGCCAACCAGATCGGCCCGTCCCCATCCATGGCCCGCCTACGACTTTTCATCGTTGCCCTGCTGTTGGCCGCCGCCTATGCGGCGCAGGCGGTCTTCGATCACGGCTCGCTGCAACCGCTCATACCGCTGTGGGCGTTGGAGCGCATCCCCTGGCTGTTCGATCTTGCGCTCTTGCTGCCGGAGGACCTTTTCACCGCAGCCGGCTGGACCCTCGCGATCTCGGCGCTGTTGATCGGTCTCATCTTACCGGCGTGGTCTGGCCCAGCGCCCGAACCGGCCCATCGTGCTGGCGCGCCGACATCAACCCTGTCATCCACCCCGACAACCACCTGGAGAGCGCCGGCCCTTGGCGGCCTCCTGCTCTCCATCGGGGTGGGTGTGCTGCTGGCCACGGGAATGCAGGAGCAGCCGTGGATGGGCGTCGTGTGGGCCGGCGCCATCGCCCTGGTGGCTGTTGCTGCATGGCGCAGCCATCGCGCCACGGCACACCACGCCGATCCTGCCGGTGACGGCAGCAAACTCTCTGCCGCCGGCTGGCTCCCGATCATGGTCATCCTCCTGCTGACCGCCGTGCTTGCCGGGCGGCACTGGACGGTGCTGCCTGTACGCATCGACGAGGCAACCGCCCGCTTTGGCATCCAGATGGGCGCGGTCGACCTTGCGGCTAGCTTCGCGCTCTTCAGCCCAGGCGATACGGGCGCGCCGGGGCTGGCCTATCTACCGGGCGGGTTGCTCACCTGGCTGCTGCGCGACGGCCTGCAAGCCAGCCATGCGCTGGGCATGGCCGCTGCGCTGGCGGTCGTCGGCGGTACATGGCTCGCAGGCCGCGAACTCTTCCGCCGCCCGTCACTGCACATCGGAGATCACGTCGTCGTCGACGATGGCCGGCGAGCGGCGTTGCTTGCCGCCGGGCTGACCGGCGTAGCGATTTCTACCATCCACTTTGGCCGGCTGGCGCCATTCCTGCCGGCCACCGCGCTGGGCGTTCTGGCCTGTTGGCAGCTTCTGCGCGGCGTGCGTATGAACGATGTCCGCTCGGGCTTCATGGCCGGCGCGCTGGCCGGCGGCAGCCTGCTCCTGGATCGCAGCGGGCTGGTCTTCCTGCTGATTGGGCTGTTGTGGTGGGCAGGCTTTGCGCTGGTGGGTACGACCGGCGGAGCAGGGAGCAGGCAGCCACTGCTTCGCCTGCTCGGCTGGTGGCTTGCCGGCGCTGTCGTCGTGCTCGGACCCGTTGCCGGCGCCTGGCTTCATGAGCCGCCCGCGTTGCACACCTATCTCACCGCCGCCGATCTATACGGACTGGGTTCTGCGCCGGCCCTCGACTTCTGGCTCAACCTGGCGCCGACTGTGAAGAGCCTGTTCTGGATCGGCGACGCCAGCCCGGTCTTCGGTATCTCGACGCACCTGCTCTCGACGATCGTGACGCCGCTCTTCATGGCCGGGCTCGCCTTACTGCTCTTCGGTCTTGACCAACTGGCTGGCTGGTGCCTGCTCACCTGGTCGCTCGCGGTGCTCATCGTCAGCGCGGCAACCAATGCCGTGACGCCGGATTGGCCGACGCTACTGCCGCTCGTGCCGGCCGCCGGCCTCATTATTGCCTTGCTCGCCGACCGCTTGCGGATGCTGATCGTGCAGGGCTTCGGGGCATGGACGGCGCTCACGTCATTCTATGTGGCGGCCGGCCTGCTGGTTGCCGTCGCTGCGGCCAACTGGATTACCTACTGGGAATTCGCCCAGCTTGACGGGGACGGCGTCAGCTATCTGGCGCACGCGCTGCGCGCCAGCGACGAGTCAGCGGATCTCGTACAGGTCGCATCCAGCAGCGATACGCTCCTCCCGGCCGACCACATCGTCCTGCGCTTTGCCGCCGACGAACCGGCAGCGCGAATGGTCAACATCACGGTGGCCGATCTGGAGCCGCCTACTGGTCCCGCCGCTCGCTTCTTTGTGCTGCCGCCCGATGGTGCCGCGCTGGAGGCCGTCCGCACCACCTTTCCACAGGGCGCCCTCAGCCTGGAACGCGATCTGCACGGCAACCCGCGCATGTGGATCTATGACGTGCCGTGACGGCGCCCGGTGCCGGCACGCACAGTCATTTCGCGCAGCCATGGACGTCGATTTGGTTTTGTACGCGCCGCTTGATATACTGTGAGACTGTCTGCGTCCAAGCGAGACGCGTTATGAAAATGAGTAAGTAGCCGGAGCTTAGGTGATGAATATTACAACCTTTTTGATGATTGCTATGAACATCGTGGCGATCGCCTTGATTTCGGTAGTCGTCATTCAAGGACAGACCGGTGCCGGGCTGGGCGCGGTCTTCGGCGGCAGCGACATCTATCGCACGCGCCGCGGCATCGAGAAGACGCTCTGGCAGTTGACCTTCGTGCTGACTGCGGTCTTCCTGCTGCTCTGTCTTGTGACGGTCATGTTGGCCTAGTCGATACGCCATACAGTCTCAAAGAGGGCAGGGAATCCCTGCCCTTTCTTTATCTGGCGCTTCGACCCTGCTCGCTTCTTTCTTCATGCACACATCTCAATCGCCGTTGGGTTCCCCGGTCGAAACCGTTTCGCCCGCCGAGTCGCTTGGCAAACATATGCGATGGCTGGTGCTGATTGCACTGACCGGCATCGGGATCCTCGTCGTCATTCTCGGCTTTGCCACCTACACGATACCCACCGTACTCGTGCCCGATCGCGGCGGCGTCTTCCGTGAAGGAGTGGCCGGCGCCCCTCAGTATCTGCACCCAGTCTGGTGCCAGAACAGCAGCGGGGTCGACAGTGACCTCTGCGCGCTGGTCTATCGCGGCCTGATGCGGCTGGATAGAGAGGGCCGCGTAGTGCCGGACCTGGCGCAAAGCTGGGATGTCAGTAACGGGCGCGTGTACCGATTCCAGCTCAAGCCCAACCAATTCTGGCAGGATGGCCGCCCCATCACAGCCGACGACGTTGTCTTTTCTTATTCCGTGTTGCAGGATCCCTCCCTGGCCGATATTCCCGGCCTGCCGTCGCTCTGGCGCAACGTGACGATTGAGAGGTTGGATGACCTGACGGTACAACTCACGTTGCCGCAACCCTTCGCCCCGTTTTTGGACCTGACGACGGTTGGCCTGCTGCCTGCGCACATTTACCGCGACATCCCAGCCAAGGATCTGGTCACGAGGCCGCTCGACGGTGGTCCCATCGGGGCCGGGCCGATGCGAATCACCGAGAAGTCCGCCGACCATGTTCGGCTTGAACCCAGCGCCTTCAGCCCTGGCGCTGCGCCCTACATCTCGGCCATGGAGTTTCGCTTCTATCCGGACTATGCCAGCGTGGTGGCCGGCTTCGACGCACAAGAGATCGACGGGCTGAGTTCGATTCTGCCGCCCGACATCAAGAGCACAGCCGGGCGCGACGATGTCCAGTTGTTCTCCTCCGTCGAATCCGGCTACGAGAACGTTCTGCTTAATGTGAACAACCCCAACGCACCGTTCTTTCAAGATGCACGCCTGCGCCAGGGGCTGCTCTACGCCATCGACCGCGAGGCATTGATCCGCGATGCGCTGGCGGGCCAGGGCGTCGTCGCCAACAGCCTCTTTGCACCGGAGCACTGGGCCTATAGCGACGCAGTGCCTGCCTATGGATACGATCCGGCACAGGCGGCGCAACTGTTCGATGCCGCGGGATGGGTGGACAGCGACGGCGACGGCGTGCGTGACAAAGATGGCAAGCCCTTCGCCTTCATCATGCTCGTCAAAGATGACAACCTCCACCGCCAGATCGGCGAAACCCTGGCGGCCGGCTGGGCCGAGGTCGGCGTGCGTGCCGAATTGCAGCCCGTCTCATTCAGTGGATTGGTCGCCGATTTCCTGGTCCCGCGCACCTTTGAAGCGGCGCTGACCGACTGGAATCAGGTTGGCGACCCAGACCCCTTCCCACAGTGGCACAGCAGCCAGATCGACGGCAGCGGTCAGAATTATGCGGGCTGGCAAAACGCCGAAGCCGACGCACTCATGGAAGAGGCGCGCCAGACGACGGATGAGAATCAGCGCCGCGAGCTGTACGCGCAGTACCAGTCGATCTTCGCCGAGGAACTGCCCTCGCTGCCACTCTTCCACCCGCTCTACACCTACGGCGTCAGCACGCGCGTCCACAATGTACAGATCGGTTCACTCAACACGCCGGCTGAGCGGTTCGGCAGTTTTCCGGCCTGGTACATCGACTCACGGCGCGTCCCCGCCAACCAGGTGCCGGTGGACACGCCGCCGACACCGCCCGGCGCAACGCCCCAATCGAATAGCGATTGAGATCTGCTGAATTTGACAGCGGCGCGGCGAAATGATAACCTCTCCTATCGTACTAAATGACGTCACGCCGCAGTGGCGGAACAGGCAGACGCGCTACGTTCAGGGCGTAGTGAGCATTAGCTCGTGTGGGTTCAAGTCCCTCCTGCGGCACCATAAGAGGCTCATCTGAGCCTCTTATTTTTTTGTTTGCATGCCGCACATTTCATTGCACATCGATTTTGTCTTTTCAAAGAGATTGATTTTTTTGGAATAGTCTGGTAGACTACGGATACTATGTCAACGCAGACTGCGTCACCTGCTCCTTCGATCGACCGTAATCGGAGCCCACGCCTGTATATCGTCATCCTGGTGATTCTGTGCGTGCTTTTCGTTGCCGGCTACCTGCAACGGCTTGCGACGCTTGACGAGATCCAAGGGCAAGTCGTGGCGATGCGCGCCAGCGTTGCGGCCAGTGAACAACGCGGCGCCAATCTCACGGAAGAGCTTGCGCGAGTGCAGGATCCGTACTACCTGGCACTGCGAGCACGTGATGACCTGGGTCTTGTGCAAGAAGGCGATCTGCCGGTCGTTATCTACGATGCTCCACCGGCGGAGGAAGTGCCGGAAAGTCTGCCCGCCACCGCATCGGGGCCGTCAGATTCGCCCATCTGGCAGCAGTGGCTGGACCTGCTTCTCCCCGGCCCCGTACGCTAATCCACCGGTATTATCACAAGCCGAACAATCTCTCTTTTGCCGCCCTAGCGTTGCACGGCCGGCAGGAATAGCGCGCTCTCCTTGGCGAACAACCCGAAGGTCGACGCCTGGCAGACAGGAACGGTGACAGTCTGCTGCGCGGCATCGTGCTCCACAGGCCCGCATTGCGGGTCGTCCCAGCGCTCCTCTTCAACATTCATTTCATACAGGGCGACCGATGTTCCCGCTGTCATCCCCATCGGCTCACCGTCGTAAGTGATCGTCATCGTGATGGGTATCTCGAATGCGTACCCGACCTGCTCAATGCCATCCAACTCCACCACCATGCGGAACGGCTCCATGAGCGGCTGATGGCGAGCGGGCGTCGTCCACAATGTCTCGACCGGCTTGATGCCGACTAACGTATCGGTCACCACGGCGTTGGGCGGCACGACGAGATTCACCTCGCCGTCATCTGACGGCACGAAATCCAGCGTGCCACCATCGGTCGAGACTTTTTGGGTGGCAGGGGTCGGCGTGGGCGTAATGGTCGGGGTGGGTGTGATGGTCGGCGTCGGAGTAACGGTGGGCGACGGAGTTGGCGTGGGAGTCGACGTCGGTTCAGGCGACGGGTTGCACGGCAGGTCGTCGGCCGGACACGGGTAGATGAACTCAATCCCGCGCCGGTCGTTGTCGAAGAGGGTCCGCTTGAGCGTGCCGGACATGATCGCATAGTACATGACGGCCCGGACATCGGGATCGTGGCCCAACGCCAGCCAATGGCCCATCTCGTGCAGAACGACACTCTCCAGGTCGATTTCGCGCCAGGCGGGGTCGCCCGTTGCATCCCACTCATAGGCGTCGTTGATCCAGATGTCACTGTCGAGAATGCGCCCATTGCTGAAAAACACGCTGGCAACGGCAAGCGGCAGATTGTTGTCGGAATCGTCGACGAGCCCCTTGTCCACGAAGAAGATCTCGTTGGCAAAGTTATTGGCAACCGTTGTCGAGTCGGTCGGGCCCGCGTAGGTGAGCGTAAAGTCAGCGCCATCCACCATGGACCACGTCTCGGCGGCATTTTGGATGGCCGTCAGAAACTCGTCAGCGCTGCCGGCCTGGGTGCCGATCAGCCGGGAGTTGAGATTGACCTTGTAGCCGATTTCGCTGGTTGGCCACTTGATGTTCTTGTAGACAAAATCCATGCCGTCAATAACCGGCTCTTGGGCAAGCTGTGCCTCCTGCTCGGCCCAATCAGCGGGCAGTTGCATGGCCGGGTCGAGCGCCTGCAACCGGGCGTAGAAGGAGGCAATCGGCTCTTCAAACAGCCCCCCGGCATACAGAACCTGGCCGGCGCGCACCGTGTACTTGCCGTCTTGTCCGCCGACAATGGCATAGCGATCACCGGTCTTGGCCAGGAAGAGGATCGCCTCCTCCCCGCCTGACAGCGTCGGCAGATCGGGCGAGATCATGTAGAGTTCCTCGGCCGGCAGATAGCCGCCCACGGTCTCCACAATCAGGTCCGCCATCTCCGTACCGCGCAGCATATAACGCACGCTGAGCGTGTTCGTGCTGCGGATCGCGGTGTGATCGGGCGTCCAGGCACTGGTGCTCTGTGCCACGCGCACGCGCACGACGACATCCGCCTCAGCCAACGCCGCCTGCATGGCGGACGGCGGGCTCTGCAACGCAATGGACTTGTAGGACGCCGGTGCGGCTACTGACGGCATTGCCCCCGCAGCGATGATGAGTGCCAGCGCGACGAGTGCGATGCCCGCGAAGAAAGTGAGATGATGTTGCTGTTTCATGATGGCTCCTGGCTTTGGTCGCAAATGATCGACCGGATAAGTGCTTCCTCTCTACTATGGACTCACTGCCATGGAATGGCAACGGTCAGATGTTTGAATTTGTCGCTGCGAACGAAAGGATGGAGCAGGTTATCTGCGTTTCCGCCTCTTTGCGGACACCGCTCGTCGGAGAATTGCGGCGGCGGGTCGGTTGATTGACCGGCGCGGATCGGCTACAATGCAGGGGAGCCACCACGCAGCAAGGAGACGTCATGAGCACCCAAGAATTGATGGCCGAACTGGCACGGCGCATCCCTGCCGAGCGCCTGCTGCAACGACCGGCCCAGTTGGCGCCCTACGAGTCCGATGCCTTGACCGCATTCCGCTCGCGACCGCTGGCCGTCGTCCTGGCCGAGACGCAGGAAGATGTCATCCAGACAGTGCGCCTCTGCCATCGCTACAGCGTGCCGTTTGTCGCGCGCGGGAGCGGGACCAGCCTTTCCGGCGGGTCGCTGCCGGTGCCCGACGGCATCCTGATCGCCCTCAACAAGCTGAACCGCATCCTACGCATCGACATCGACACCCGCGTCGCCGTGGTTGAACCCGGCGTGGTCAACCTGGATGTCTCGCGCGCCGTGGCCGCACAGGGTCTCTACTATGCGCCCGACCCCTCCAGCCAGTTGATCTGCACCATCGGCGGCAACGTTGCCTTCAACTCCGGAGGGGCGCACTGCCTGAAGTACGGCATGACGGCCAACCACGTCCTTGGCATCAAGGCAGTCTTGCCAGATGGCGAAGTCGTCCAACTCGGCGGCAACAGCCTGGAAAGCGTCGGGCCGGATCTGACCGGCTTTTTTGTGGGGTCGGAGGGGTTGTTCGGCATAGCCCTCGAGATCACGCTGCGACTGCTGCCAAAGCCGGAACGCTATCGCACCGTGCTCGCTGCGTACTCGTCACTGGCTGCGGCGGGCAACGCGGTCGCCCAGGTCGTCGCCTCCGGCCTGCTCCCCGGCGCCATGGAGATCATGGATGCGCTGGCTATCGAGGCGGCTGAGGCCGCGGTCCACGCCGGCTACCCACGCGACGCCGCCGCGCTGTTGATCGTGGAACTCGAGGGTGAGGAGATCCAGGTCGAGGCTGAGTTTGCCCACCTGCTCCAGGTCATCGAGAGTTCCGGTCCGGACGAAGTGCGCGTCGCCGTCGACGATGCCGACCGCGCCCGCATCTGGAAGGGGCGCAAGAGCGCGTTCTCGGCCGTGGGCCGGCTGAGCCCCGACTATATCGTGCAGGATGGCGTGGTGCCGCGCAGCCGGCTGGGCGAGGCGTTAGCCACCATCGAACGCCTGAGCCGCAAACACGAATTGCGCGTGGCCAATGTCTTCCACGCCGGCGACGGCAACCTGCACCCGCTCATCCTCTACGATGGCCGCGTCGCCGGCGAACTAGAGCGCGCCGAAGTCCTGGCCGGCGAGATCATCGCGATGTGCATCGAGTTGGGCGGCTCCATCACCGGCGAACATGGCGTGGGCATGGAAAAACGGCAGCACATGCCGGCCATGTTCGCTGAAACTGACCTGGAGGTCATGGCCACGCTGCGCCGCGGGCTGGATCCGGCGGAACTGGCCAACCGCGGCAAGATGTTCCCCGGCAGCGAGGCGCCGGCGCTACACAGCCGCGGTCCCCATCCCCTGGAGCAACAGGGGATCATCTCACGCGAGTAAGCTCATGCAGAAGCAAGCCGAGTCTATCCTTCTGACACCAGAATCGAACGACGACGTCCAGGAGATTCTGCGCACGCACGAACGCCTGCACGTGCGCGGCGGCGGCACGAAGACTGCGCTCTGCCGTCCGGCCGATGGCGCCGCGATCCTGGCCACCAGCGGCCTCTCCGACATTCTCGAGTACGAACCGGGCGAGTTCACCTTTACCGCACGCGCCGGCACGCCCCTGCGCGAGATTGAAGCGGCGCTGGCCGAGCACGGGCAATATCTGCCCTTTGACCCGCCGCTGGTGGAACGCGGGGCCACATTGGGCGGCACGATCGCCGCCGGGCTCAGCGGCTCCGGGCGCCAACGTTATGGCGGCGTGCGCGACTTTCTCATCGGTGTGCGCTTTGTCGACGGCCAGGGACAACTGGTGCGCGGCGGCGGCAAGGTCGTCAAGAACGCGGCCGGCTTCGACCTGCCCAAGCTCATGATCGGCAGCGTCGGGCGCCTGGGCGTCATCGTCGAGGCGAGCTTCAAGGTATTCCCGCGCCCGCAACAATACGGGACAGTCTGCTGCGCTCACACAACGATTCGTGCGGCGCTGGAGCAGGTGGCACGTCTCAACCGCTCGGCCTTCGATATCGAAGCGCTCGACATCGCCGTGGAGGATGGCCGCCCGGTAACCTATGTGCGGCAAGGTGGGCTGGCGTCGACGCTGGGTGCGCGGCAGGAAGCGTTGCGCAACTGGCTGGGCAGCGGCGACATTCTCGGCGCGAGCGAGGACGCTGCGATCTGGCAGCAGGCGGGCGATTTTGCCTGGCTGCCGCCGGGTGCGGCCCTGGTGAAGATTCCGGTGACGCTCAACTCGATCCCGCTGCTGGATGAATTCCTGGCCGCGGCCAACGTCGAGCGCCGCTACATCGCTGCCGGCAACCTGGCGTGGGTTTCATGGCCGCACGATCTCGCCGAGCTGGACGCCCAACTGACCCAGCGCGAGCTTGGCGGGCTGGTTGTACTGGGCGAGACGGCCTGGCCATTTCTGGGCGCACGCACCGGCGCTTCCGTCGCCGCCCGCGTCAAGGCAGTGCTCGACCCGCACAATCGTCTGCCGGCGCTGTAGACCATTGCAAGCCACCGCCCGAAGTCAACCGACGGCGGTCGCCAACCGAGAATGGCACGACTTATGCAACACGCGATTCCAGTAGACCAACTTGGCGTTCAGGCAGATGCCATGGCGCACGCCGTCGAGACCTGCGTCCACTGCGGTTTCTGCCTGGCTACCTGCCCCACGTACAAGGTGCTGGGCGAGGAGATGGACTCGCCGCGCGGCCGCATTATCCTGATGAAGGAAGTGCTCGAAGGGGCGATGCCGACAGCCGACGCACTGCCCTATGTGGACCGCTGCCTAGGCTGCATGGCGTGCGTCACCGCCTGCCCGTCGGGCGTCGAGTACGGCCATCTGCTGACGCCCTTCCGCGCCATGGCCGAGCGCGAGCGGTCGCGCCCGCCAATCAACCGTGCCGCCCGCACGCTCGTCAAGGAGACGCTGCCCTATCCGGATCGCTTCCGCCTGGCCTTCCAGGGCGGGCGCGTGGGACGCTGGCTGCGCGGCGCGCTGCCCGGCGAACTTGGCGCCATGCTCGACATGCTGCCGGATGCGCTTCCCAGTGCCGAGCCGCTGCCGGAAGTCTACCCGGCACAGGGACCGCCGCGGGCGCGGGTTGCGCTGCTGGCGGGCTGCGTGCAGCAGGTGCTGGCGCCGCAGATCAATTGGACGACGCTGCGCGTGCTGGCACGCAACGGGGTGGAGACGATCATCCCGCGCGGGCAAGGCTGCTGCGGCTCGCTCTCGCTGCACATCGGCGAGGCCGGGCAGGCGCGCGAGCTGGCGCGCAAGAACCTGGCGGCCTTTCCCGACGACGTCGATGCAATCATCACCAACGCGGCCGGGTGCGGCTCGGGCATGCACGAGTATGGGCTGCTCTTTGCGGGCGAGCCGGATCGGGCGGTAGCCGAGGCGTTCAGCCACCGCGTGCGCGACATCACGCTCTTCCTCGACGAACTGGGCTTGATTGCGCCACCGGCCCTGCCGGCCCCGCTCACCGTCGCCTACCACGATGCCTGCCACCTGGCGCACGCCCAGCGCATCACGGCGCCGCCGCGCCGCCTACTCGCCATGATCCCCAACTTGACCATCGTCGAGGTGCCGGAAGGCGAACTCTGTTGCGGTTCGGCCGGCACGTACAACCTGGAGCAACCGGAACTCGCCAGACAGATCGGCGAACGCAAGGCGCGTAACATCATTTCTGTTGCACCGCAGGCGGTGGTCACGGGCAATATCGGTTGCATGAATCAAATCAAAGTGCATCTGGAAATGCTAGAGCAACCGCTGCCAATCTGGCACACGGTCGAAGTGCTCGATCTGGCGTATACTGGGGCATAGGCAACAACGGCGATGAGAAGCCATGCGTGGCCAAAGGAGATAGAAGCGTGTCGAAGTTTGTACGAATTCAAACCGAGTTGCGGGACGTCAGCCTCATCAAGCAGGCGCTAGACGATCTCAAGCTGTCCTACGGCGAGAATGAACGTTATACCCATGTGTGGAGCGGATTTTCCGGACAGGTGCCGCTACTCGTGCGTGCCAGGGGCGCGACCTTTGCCTTCCGCGAAGCGCAGGACGGCATCTACGAGGCCGTTGGCGACGATATGCAGATGGCTACGGTGCGTTCGCATCTCCAGGCCATCCAGCAGCGCTACGCCTACCACAAGGTGCTGGCGGAGGTGGAGAATGCCGGCTTCGCGCTCGTGGAAGAGCGCGTCGGCGACGACCGCGTCATCCGCATGACCGTGCGGCGCTGGCAGTGAAAGGTGCAGACAACCATGAACAGCCAGGAAATCGAAATCACGATTCGGCCGGACGGGCGCGTGGAGTACACGATCAAGGGCGTCAAAGGCGCAGCGTGCCAGGATATATCCGCCCTGTTGGAGCAACTGGGCAAGGTGGAGCACGATGAACGCACAGGCGAATTCTACGAAGATGACAGCCATGTCGACGTCACCGTCGCCGGCGCCTGACGCACACGAACTCCACGAAGCTGCGTCAACTGCCGGGATGGTCTTTCCCGTCGAAACCGAGATCTACATTCTGCCCGACGGCCGCGTCGTCATCGCCGACCTGCCGGCCGAGCTTGCCCGTCCATTGTCCCAGTTAGGACCCGTGTTGCCCTGCGAGATTAGTAATCATGACATCCTTGATTCCACTTCTTGATTCGCCCCGCCGCACCCCGCCGCAGATTCTGCAATTGTTCCAGAACCTGGAGCTGCTCAGCGAAGGAGACCTGGTACGCAACAGCCTCTTTGTGCTGGGGCAGACCGAAGATCAGGCCGGCGCGACACGCCGGCAGTTGCTGATCGTCGATCCGCCGGAAGACATCACCGAGCGCTTCCGGCTGGAGGACGACGTTGCCGTGATCTATACGGGCGACCAGGCGCGGGCCGGCCTGCCGCAGGTTGAACTGGCGCCCGGCGGGACAGCCCACGTGCGGGTTGGCGAGCACTTTCTGGATGTCTACGCGCAGCAGGCCGGGGCCGTGCTCTATCTGCCGGCGGTGGGTGTGCTGATGAGCGGCGACTATGCCAGCGATGCGCTGCCGCCGCGCATCCTGCCCGGCTCCGACGGGAGCGAAGAATTGGAGACGCTGCGCCTTCTGGCCCGGCTGATCAAGAGCGAAAACTTCCAGCTTTGCGTGCCGCGTGTCGGCGCCACCGTACGCGAGAAACCGGCCGTCATGGAGCGGCTGGCCGCCGATGTGGCCTACCTGCACGGCCTACGCCGCGTCATTCCGGGGCTCATCCAGCGCGGCGAACCGTTGGAAACCATCGAGGTCATCGCCGAGTCGTTGCTGCCCGCCGACCGGCACAGCGAGGAAGCACAGCGCATCCACGATGCGAACGTACAGGCATTGACGGGGATCGTCGAAGAGAACGCGACTGAGTGACGGGCGGCACTTCTCGAGAACGCGTCGCCCCTCGCAACTCGCCCCTCGCCCTCTGTATTCAAAGTAGCTTTTCAGGCAAAGAGGCCGCCCTGCTCCGGTCGTTCGGGGTAGGCGATCCGCATGTGGGCGTAGGCGGCACGCGTGGCAACCCGGCCGCGCGGTGTGCGGTCGAGAAAGCCGAGCTGGAGCAGGTAGGGCTCGACCACATCCATGATGGTGTCCGGCTCTTCGCTGATGCTGGCAGCAAGGGTGTCGAGCCCGACAGGCCCGCCGCTGAACTTGACGATGATCGCATCCAGCACACGGCGATCCAGGTCATCCAACCCCAGATCATCGATTTCCAATAAGCTCAGTGCCTCTTCGGCCACCGCAGCGTCGACGATGCCATTGGCGCGCACCTGGGCATAGTCGCGCAGGCGGCGCAACATGCGCAGGGCCACGCGCGGCGTGCCGCGCGCACGGCGGGCGATGGCCTCCGCCCCGGCCGGCTCCACCTTCGTCTCCAGCAGGCGCGACGCGCGCGTCACGATCTCCTGGATGGCCGCCGGCTCGTAGAAATCGAAGCGCTCGACAACGCCGAAGCGTGCACGCAGCGGCGACGTCATCAACGCCAGGCGCGTCGTTGCGCCGATGACGGTGAACTTGGGCAGGCTCAACTGGATGTTGCGTGCGCCCGGCCCACTGCCGACGACGATGTTGAGCGAGAAATCTTCCATGGCCGGGTAGAGGATCTCTTCCACCGCACGCCCCAGGCGGTGAATCTCGTCGATGAAGAGCACGTCGCCCTTGCGCAGATTGGTCAGGATCGCGGCAAGGTCGCCGGCCTTCTCGATAGCCGGCCCGGCAGTCACCTTGAGGTTGGCGCTCATCTCGTAGGCGAGGATGTGTGAGAGGGTGGTCTTGCCCAGCCCGGGCGGGCCGTAGAGCAGGACGTGGTCCAAGGCGTCGCCGCGCTGGCGCGCGGCCTCCACCAGAATCTGCATCTTATCGCGCAGCCGCTCCTGGCCGATCATCTCCTGGAGCGAGCGCGGGCGCAACGCGTGGTCGACCTGCTGGTCGCCGGTCTGCGGTGTGCCACTGATGGTGCGCTCTTCCGGCTGGCGTTTGATCGGCGATTGCCCGCCGATTGTGCGTTCGTCTGTCATCCGTGATCGATTTCGTTCATATGTTCTAGCGTTTGAGTGATTATACCAGAGTGAAGCCTGAACGAGAAGCAAGAATGTCACAAAGAAACTATGACAAATACGTCTTGACCTTTGATCCAAAAACTGCTATAACCTGTACACCTTTATGACCAACGGGCAGTTTCCCATTTCTATTACAAAAGCTGCCCCAATTCTGCAACACAAATCGAATTTTGGGTTGCCGATTCGACGTTACGGATCGGCAGCCGGATCCTGCGGAAGGAAGCATCATGACAACGACAGCAAATGCGCAGTTTATTGCCATGGAACGCAAAAAACTACTGGAAGAACAGAAGGAAGTGTCTGAAGAACTCACCCACCTGCGCGAGTTCATGCAGGCCGAAGTCGATGTAGAACCGGACGAAGGTGACACTGAAATCTTCGAGCGCGAGAAGAATGCCGCGCTGATCGCCGTGCTCGAGCGCCGCCTGCAAGATATCGAAACGGCACTCAAATCCATCGAAAAGGGTGAGTACGGCACCTGCTCGCGCTGCGGCAATCCCATCGAGATCGAGCGCCTCGAGGTCAAACCCGACGCCACAATGTGCCTGAACTGCCAGCGCGAAGTCGAGCGCATGAGCCGGCGCCACCGCCCACAACGCCAGATCGACTGGTAGGGGGTTATCATGGCGGAAAATGTCTTTGTTTCGCCACATCCCCTGGCGCGCCACAAACTGACGCTGCTGCGCCGCCGCGAGACCGAGCCGAAAAAGTTCCGCGAGGTCATCGGCGAGCTGGCATCGATGCTCGTCTACGAGGCGACCGCCGACCTGGCGACGCGCCCGCTGGCTATCGAGACGCCGCTGACGACGACCGAGGGTCAGGTCATGGCCGAAAAGGTTGGGCTGGTGCCGATCCTGCGCGCCGGCCTCGGTATGGTCGAAGGCGCGTGGCGGCTGCTGCCACAGGCCGAAGTCTGGCACCTCGGTCTCTACCGCGACGAACGCACGCTTCAGCCAGTCTCCTACTACAATAAGCTGCCGGTAGCGCCCACGGTGGAGTTGTGCCTGGTGCTCGACCCCATGTTGGCAACCGGCGGCTCGGCTATCGCCGCGGTCGACGTGTTGAAGCAGTGGGGCGTGTCGCGCATCAAGTTCGTCGGGCTGCTGGGCGCGCCCGAGGGCATTGCAGCGCTGCACGAACGCCACCCGGATGTGGCAATCCATGTGGCCGAAATCGACGAGCGGCTGACCGGTCCGGGCGACGCCTTCCCCTCCGGCTACATCTGGCCAGGGCTGGGCGATGCCGGCGACCGTCAATTCGGCACGGCATGACGCGCACGAGCGCGTAGCAATCGAATGTATTGGGAGGCCGCCGGCATGGCGGCCTTTCCGATTGGCGGCAGGGAGAGATCGCTCTACTCGTCGTTTGCGGCGGTGCGACCCTGTTCGGCCGCACGCTGTAGCTTGCGCACCATAGCAAACAACAGGTCCACGTCGTCGGGCTGCAACTCCGCACGGTAGGCGATCTGGCGCAGCGAACGCATGACCACCTCGGGGTTGTAGCGGAAGAAGCCAGCCACATGCAGCGCCGCCTCCGTTCTCGCGAAAAGGCGCTCCAGATCGGCCTGCGCGGCGACGGGCGCGGTCGCCGGCGGGGCGGCAGGTGCAGCACCCAACGCGGCCATACGCACTTCGTAGAGAAAGAGCAGCACCGACTGCGCCAGGTTCAGGGCCGGGTAATCCGGGTTGGTGGGCAGCGCGGCGACCAGGTGGCAGCGATCCAGCGCAGCGCGGTCGAGACCGTCAGCCTCGGGGCCGAAGAGCAGGGCAATGCGCTGCGTGGCGGCGTGGCCGGCCAACTCAGCAGCGAGGCCGCGGATATCCGCCGTCGTCCGGCGGCCGCGATGGTCGATAGCCGCCGTGCCGACAACAAAGTGGACGTCGGCCAGCGCCTCATCCAGCGTCGAATAGTGCTCGATGCGCTCGACCAGATCTTCGCAATGATGAGCTACGCGCAGCAACTCTCCGGCTTCGTAGGCGACCGGCTGTACAAGGCGCAAGTGCTCAAACCCCATGTTCTTCATGGCGCGCACCACGGCACCGATATTGACCGGGTCCTCCGGACGATGGAGAACGACAACCATCTCTTTCATCAGATTCATGCACCTTCGAGATGCCAGTGTCCGGTAGGGAGAGTGCGAATCGCCCGCTGCCAGGAAATCTGTCGCCAGCTAACTATACCGGCAATGACGACACCCACGAAACCGGCGCCAGGTGAATATACCACCTAGCCGCACCCGTGATCTATCACCCGAAGGCGTTGGGCGGCTACAGCATTGCCGAGAAGCTCACCATCCCTGGCATTCTGGCGGTGCCGCTTCCCCTCTACTCGCCCACGAGCGCGTTCCCCAGCCCGATCCTACCGGTCGGCGACCTGGGCGGCCCGCTGAATCGCGCCAGTCACAGACTGGCGGTGTGGCTGGCGGCAGCGTCGATGAAGGGCACGCTCAATCGCTGGCGTCGGGAAGCACTCGGCCTGGCGCCGGCGCGCAACGAACTGGAGTTGCACGGGCGACCTGTGCTGCGCCTCTACCCGTACAGCCCAGCCGTCATTCCAACGCCGGCGGATTGGGACGCATACAGCCTCGCCACAGGGTACTGGTTCCTGGAACATACGCCGGGATGGACGCCAGAGCCGGCACTGCTGCGCTTTCTGGATGGCGGCCCGCCGCCCGTCTACGTGGGTTTTGGCAGCATGCCGTCCGAGGATGCCGCAGCAAAGACCAGTGTCATCCTGGCGGCTCTTGCCGAGACGGGGCTGCGTGGTGTGCTTGCGACAGGATGGGGTGGGCTGGCATCAACGCGGGTGCCTGACGATGTCTTTGTGCTCGATGCGGCGCCGCACGACTGGCTCTTTCCGCGCATGGCAGCCGTCGTCCATCATGGCGGCGCCGGCACCACGGGTGCAGGCATGCGCGCCGGCGTGCCCGCCGTCATCTGCCCCTTCTTCGGCGACCAGCCATTCTGGGGGCGGCGTGTTGCTGCCCTGGGCATCGGCCCCGAGCCGATTGCCCAGAAGCGGCTGACCGTGGAACGGCTGGCCGCTGCGTTGCGCCGTGTGACAGAGGATGCAGGAATGCGGGACCGTGCTGCCGCCCTCGGGGCGAAGATACGAGCGGAGGATGGAATCAGCCGCGCGATCCAGGCAATCGAGGCATATTCGGGTCAGCAGCCGATTCCGTCGCACGACAGGATTGCTAACGCGACGGCCGTCGTTTGAAGAAGACCAACTCGTCGACGCCTGTAATCACGTAATCGGGGATTGCACCGACCTGGAGATAGCCGTGGCCGCGGTAGAAACGCTGCGCGGCGATGTTGAAATCGGAGACGAGGAGCATGATCGAATCGGTGGCGGTGAACAGCGCGGCTTCCGCATGTTCGAGCAGAGCATGGCCTATGCCCTGCCCCTGCACGCCCGGATCAACGCCGATGAGCATGATGTAGCCGCTGCGTTGGAAGGCGCCGCCCGCCACATACCAGACGAAGCCGGCCGCCGCACGATCCACTTCGGCCACGACGATCGTGGCGCCGCTCTCCAACCCAGCGTGCAGCCGGCTGGCAGCGGTAGCGGTCGTGACACCGTAGCGCTGCCAGAGAGAATTGGCAGCCATGATCGTGGCAACCGCCGCGACGTCTGATTGCTCTAGTAGGCGAAGGGTGAATGGCGTCGGGAGCGCGCCGGTGTTCGAATCTCCGTTCATCGGCCGGCCGACCGCATGCCAGGTTGGTCGTCACCCAAGTCACGCATGGTAAGCCGGCCGGCGGGGCATCCGCTACTGGGGTGTCGTTGCCAGTTCGGCCAGCGGCGCTCCGCAGCTTGCGCAGAACTTGTGCTGCGCTGCGACTCGGCTGCCGCACTCGGTGCAGAAACGCGGTGCATCCTCAGCGGCGCCATTGGCCGCAGCCGGTTGCACCGGAGTCGCTGCCGCCACGCGTCGACGGCTGGCAATCTCGGCTTCGATGCCGGCGTCCACCGCAGGGGCGGGGGTGCTTTCCTCTGGCTTGACCATGCGTCGCTTCTGAATTTCGCTTTCCAGCGTGGCATCAAGACCGGCACTCTCTGGCGCTACCTGCTCGATCTGCTGAATGAGGCCCACGGCCTGCCGGCGCAGTCGCTCATCGAACCGCTGGTAATCCTCTTCGTCCAGTTTGCCGACGCGGTAGTCAAACTCGAGTTCCTTGATCTGAACGAGCACCTGCTCCTTGCGCAGGAGCAGCTCTGTGAGCCGGTCATCTTCCACCAACACGGGCGTTGGGCCCTTCTTGAGCAGCGGCCACACGACGGCAACGATCGCCACTACGGAAAGTAGCAGAGCGATCAGAATTCCTGTCCACAACATGAGTGTATCCTTATGTGGCCGAGGCGGTGGGCAGCAGGGCTCTCGCCGCCTCGGCTGTCATTGCTAGTCGCCGGGCGCGTAAACGAGCGAGCGCACCGACTCCGTGCGGCGGCGCGTGGCATGCGGCCACGCTGCAATCAGCGTGCCAATCGCCATCATGATACCGCCCACCCACATCCACATGGTCAGCGGGTTGACGTAGATGGTAAAGGTCGCACTGCTGCCGCTATTGTCCCAGCCGTTGAGCACGACATAGACATCCTCGAACGGCGTCATGCGCAGGCCGACCTCGCTGGTAGGCATGTCTGGTGTCTTGTCGTAGATGTTGCGCTTGGGATGCACCGTATCCAATACCTGCCCGCTGTCAGTATCATAGACCAACAGCCGGGCGCTGAACTCCATGAGATTGGGCTGGCGATCGGTCTCAATACCGGCGTACTCGAGTTCGTAGTGACCCAGGTTGACGGTCTCGCCACGAGCAAGCGTCACACTGACCGACTGTTGGTAAAACTCGTTGCCGATGATGGCTACGCCGATCATCACAATGCCGATGTGGACGATGTAGCCACCGTAGCGCCGGCCGTTGCGGCTCCACAGGCGCGTTATCGCGATGAAGATGTTCTCGCCGGTGGTCACCCGTCGGGCCATGGCGCCGCGCACATACTCCTGGACGATGGTGGCCGTGACGAAGGCGCAAATGGCAAGACCGATCATCGGATACAGGCTGCGCGCAAAGACAAACACGAGCGCCGCCGTAATCAGTGCGATGATCGTCGGGATGGTGAATTGCTTGCGGAAGGCTGACAGGCTGGTATGGCGCCAGCCCAAAAGGGGAGCGACGCCCATGAGCAGCAGCAGCATAAGGAAGAGCGGGCCATTGACCTTGTTGAAGAAGGGCGCCGCCACACTGATGCGCTGTCCGGTCAGGATCTCGCTGAACATGGGGAAGAATGTGCCCCACAGCGTCGCAAAAGCAATGCCCGTAAAGAGCCAGTTATTGGCCAGGAACGCCGCCTCGCGGCTCGAATAGGAGTCGATCTGGTGCTCGCCGCGCAGGAGAGGCAGCCGGTCGAACAGGAGCCACAGGAAACCGAAGACGATGATGATCAGGAAGCCCAGGAAGTACGGGCCGACATCGCTGCGGGCGAAACTGTGCACGCTCTCCAACACGCCGCTGCGCGTCGTAAAGGTGCCGAGAATCACCAGGAAGTAGGTCAGCCAGATCAAGACGACATTCCAGACCTTGAGGATGCCACGCTGTTCCTGGATGATGATGCTGTGCAGGAATGCGGTGCCCGTGAGCCAGGGCAGGAAGCTGGCATTCTCCACCGGATCCCATGCCCAGTAGCCGCCCCAGCCCAGTTCCATGTACGCCCACTGGCTGCCCATGATGATACCCAGCGACAGGAAGAGCCAGGGGATGAGCGTCCAACGACGCACGGTGCGCACCCACTCGTTGCCAAGCCGCTTGCTGAGCAAGGCGCCGACCGCAAACGCAAAGGGGACCGCCATACCCACATAGCCCAAATAGAGCATGACAGGATGGATAATCATCCAGTAGTTCTGCAAGAGCGGATTGAGCCCCTGACCATCAGGCGGCACAAAGCCAACGCGCTTGAAGGGGTCGGTGGCAAAGACCAACAGAATCAGGAAGAAGAGCGAGGTCGTCAGCAACACGGCGTTGACGTAGGGCATCAACACCTGGTGCTTGTGGCGGTTGGCGAACGCAACAACGGCACTGAAGCCGGACAGGAGCAAACACCAGAAGAGCAGGCTGCCCGCCTGGCCGCCCCAGAGCGCCGAAAACTTGTAAAACGTAGGCAGCGCCCGCTCGGAATGGTTCCACACGTAGCTCAACTGAAAGGCATCGGTGAAGAGACCGTACCAAAGGATGCCGGCAGAAATCGCCACCAGCACGGCGACGGCATAAACCGCATTGAAACTGCTCGTGATCAAGCGGGTATTGCGTCGTTGGCCGCCAAAGTAACCGGCAATGATGCCAAACGCCGCCAACACCAGTGCCGTCATGAGAATCAAGTGACCAATATCAAAAATCATGGGAGTCCTCAGCAATCGAAAGCAAAACTCGTAGCCAGACCTTCTGGTGCCAACGTCGAATACCGGGCTGTGACGCCTGCACCTTCAATCGTTTGAACGCTAGGGGCGGATCTTGTTCAGCAACTCATCCATGCGCGACTCACTGACGATCGGGCCGATGACGATCTCCTGAATGTTGCCTTCGCCGTCGATGAAGAACGTCTCAGGCACACCTTTGATACCATATCGACGCGCGGCGGCGCTCTGCAAATCAGGCCCGTTGGGGTAGGTAATGTCAAATTCGGCAAGATAGGCCTTGGCAGCCGGCTCCTGGTCTAGATAGTCCAGCCCCAGGAACACGATGCCGTTGCCCTGTTCCCGCCGCCAGGTCGCCTCAAGGAGAGCAGCTTCATCGCGGCATGGGTCGCACCAGCTCGCCCAGAAGTTGAGCACCACACCCTGACCCTTCAGGTCGGTCAGGCTGATGGTCTCGCCCTCGAAGGTGGTGAAGGTGAAGGGAGGCGCCTCGCCGCTGGCACGCTGTTCCGACTCGTTGGTCTGAATCAGGCGAGCGGCAAGCAGCCCAACAAAACCGAGCAGAATCAGCACAAATAGCGCCTGCCACATGCGCACGGAGCGCTTGTTCGACGGCGCTTCAACCGGAGGGGTCGTGACGGTCTCCGGTCCGGCTGTCGTCATCTCAGTCATAGTGCTTCAACTCCTCGTCCAGCTTCCGGCCATATTCGTCCTCGCTGTCTGACGCTGCGGAAGAAGTGGCAGCGCCGGCAGTTGCTTCCTGTGTTCTGCCGCCGATCATGCTGCGGGCGCGGAACCACAAAAAGACACCGCCGCCAATCATGACGACAACGGGCAGAATCCACGCAAGCCAGTTGAAGCCCTCCAGCGGGGGTTCGCCCAGCACCTGCGGACCGTACTGAGCCACGAAATAGTCCTTGATTTCCTGGTCGCTGTCACCCTCAGAAAGTTTGACGGCAATGACATCGCGCATTTGCTCGCACGCCTTGAGTTCGCAGGCGTCGAGCCGCACGCCGCTGCAAAGCGGACACCATAGTTGTTTGGAAACCTCTTTTACATCATTCGGCGATACAGTCGATGCGGGCGACGCACCATCTTGTGCGATTGCGCTTGCAGCAAAACCGAACAAAAAGAGCAACGCCAGGACGGGGAGAAAGAGAAAACGGATTCGAGCAGTCATTCGATTCATGGTTTGGAGTATTGGTAGCATTTCCCGATCATCGTACCGGGTCCAGCCCGGCCGATGAACAATCCAGAGACAGTGGCCGGCGATGGTCGATTCAGCCTGCGAGCCACCTGCTCACCATGCGGTGTTCTCGGTGGTTTTGCAGCAGGGATTATACCACAATCTGGCGCATGGAAAGCACTTCAAGATCACTTTTCACCTGATCTGTTAAGGTTTCCACGCACAGAAGTCTGACGGCATAAACCCAGGAAATCGGCAGGGGCCGACATGCCGGCGGCGATGCTTCGGCAAGAACGAGGCCGGGCACAGAAGCGTACCCGGCCTCGAACCGGCGGAAGCAATTGGGAACTTTAACTCGACTACGGCCGCGTCATGGCCGAGACATCGCCACCAATGTCCTCGATGCTGTCATAGAGGGACTGGATGACGTATTGGCCATTGTGCGCAAACGCACCGGGGTCCTTACTGGCCCACTGGTAGTTGTACGCAGCCCGCAGCAGGCGTGGTGTCCAGCCAGCGAAGCCATTGTCGCGGACAGCCTCTTCGGGATCGACGACGCCATTGGCGTTGCCGTCCATGAAGAAGTACGGATAGGCATGCGCGTCATACGCAATCGGCGTGCCCAGAGTGTCTGCAGCGTACGCCTGGATGGCGGCATACAGGTCTTCGGCCATCGTCTCGATCTCGTACGCCAGGCCTTCCTCGTCATCGCCGTCACCGTCGAAGTCGGTGAGGGTGTAACGGATGTCCTGCAACTCGGCGCCATCTTCGATCTCTTCGTGGCACTCGGCACACGCTTCGGTCTTGACTTCCAGACCGTGCGCGCTGTGGCAATCTTTGCACTGGTTCACGTCACCGTCGCCATGGTCGAAGAAGCCAAGGTATTCCTTGCCTTCGTACTGATACATGCCATGGGCTTCGGATCCCCAGCGCGTGGCGCCGGCTGCGAAGTAGTGCGGGTTGAGGAAGCGCAGACCCTCGGCCTGATCATCCGGGGCGGCGTCGCCAATTGCGGCGTCGACGCTAACGCCGGACTCACGGCCCTGGTGGCAGTTCATGCACAGGTTCGTGTCGGGATCGCCGCTGTCGATGGAGGCGCCGCTGGGGAACTTGACCGCGCCAGCCTCGTAGCGGGTGAACTCGACCAGATCGTTGTGGCATGTTGCGCACTGGAAGCCGTTGGACGGCGACGCCGATGTCACGACGCCCTCGGCCAACATCTGCGGCAGACCGCCGGCGGTGTGACACTTGGCGCATGAACCAGGCACGACACCTTCTTCGTCCCAGTGCCGGAAGGCTTCTTCCGACCCAGCGAAGTGACCGGCATCGATGCGGCGCATGGCTTCCATGTCGACCGGCTCGGCAACGGCTTCATTCAGGCTGGCGATCGAATCGAACAGCAACTGGATGATGTACTTGCCGCCGTGTGCATAGGCGCCAGGATCCTTCTTCGAGGTCTGGTAGTTGTAGGCAGCCTCGAGCAGGCGCGGCGTCCAGGATGCAAATCGGTTGTCACCGTTGATCTCATCCTCTTCAAGCGTACCACTTGCATTGGTATCGATGAAGAAGTATGGATAGCTGTCAGGTGAATAACCGACCGTTGAGCCGGCAACCTCACCGCTGTAAGCCTGCATAGCCGCCAGCAGCGAATCCTGCAAACCCTGCAACTCGTAGTAGATACCTTCATCCACATCGCCGTTGCCGTTGTAGTCGACCGCCGAGCCGGCCATGCGGACGTTCTTCAGGTCATCGACCGAAGCAACACCCTCATGACAGGTTGCGCAGCCTTCCAGGTCCAGTTCCAGCGTGTGGGGATTGTGGCAGTCGATGCAGGTCTCGTAGCCCTCGACGTGCGCAAACATGGCGTCATAGCTATTGCCGTCATATTCATAGCCACCCTTGGCCAGCGTACCGTACTTGGTAGCGGCTGCGGCGTAGTAATGGATATTCCGGAAGCTGAGATTCTCGCTGACGGTGTCGGCATCGACCGCTGCGTCAGCAATGGCTTTGTCTACGCTCACCTTGGACTCACGACCCTGGTGGCATTCCATGCAGCGCGATTCGTCGCCCAGACCCGTGATCTCGAGGCCCGAAGGCATGACCACGCTATCCTTGGTGACGGTCACGTTGTTATGGCATGCGACGCAGTCAACCACCGTGCCCACGGGATGCGGTGCGTTCACCACACCGGCTTCGGTGCCGTCGGCGCCCAGGAAATCCTGGTAGCCGGTGCTGCTGTGACACTTGGCACAGCTTTCAGGCACCACGGCCGGATCATCCTCGTTCCAGTGCACGAATGCTTCCGCTGCGGCGTCGGCATGGCCAGAGGCCATCCAGTCGTCGAGGAAAGGCACCTGCACTGGTGCGGGTTCGGTAGGTTCAGCCTGCGCCGGCGCGGCAGCACTGGCCGTACCTGCAGCCAGCACCAGGACGAGCATCGCTGTCATTACCGCACAAACGAAAAACAGGCTCTTTCTCACTCAGTTACCCCCCTTCGGGTTACGTCGTTGCCCATCTGCATGGGCTTGAGAAAAAAAGAAACAAATCCGACAGTTTGTTCGTTTCTTGCCTCCTCCTCCTTTCTTTGGTTTCTAAATGCTGGTCAAATCGCTCCCAATTCGCATTACTGCTGCTTCCGCACAGCATGTGCAAACAGAGCCAGGAGATTGATCTCAGGGGTAAGACCGCTTACAATCTTACACCACTTCTCGCTCTGGCGCAACCGCAATTGACGGCCCGTATTGTCCCCATCAACCACGTATTAAGCGGCTGCGAGAACAGGGCCGTAGCCTGCCGTTCTTTACCAAACTGTTCGGCGTGGCGGGCAGGGATCGCCACTGCGCCGCTGTCAACTCAGCCGCCGGGCGCGTCCGGAGCAGGCGTCAGTGGGACATAGATATCGGTAGTCTGGCGCGGCACCGTGGTAATGGCCGTCTGTTCAAACGTGATGAAGAAGTAGAGCCCCACGATGGTTATCAGCGCCATCACGGCCGCAAGCGGCACAAAAATGCGCTGGCGGCGGCGCAGACCGTCCGGATGCGCCGGCGGCGGCAACTGTCCCTTCTGAATCTGTTCCAGTTCGAGCGCGTGCTCCTCAGCCATCTCATGATGGCTGATATAGCCGGTGAACATGCTCCGGTTGAACTGCTTCAGATGCACGTTATAGAAGTGCCAGGTGATGATGGATAGCACGGCAAGCAATGCTTCGCCGCCGTGGGCCGCCTTGGCCGCCGGGATGAACTGGCCGGGCAGGAAATAGGTCGTCGCAATCGGATTCCACAGCGCAAACCCGGTGATCACCATGACCAGCGTGCCCCAGATCACCGCCCAATATTCGACCTTTTCGCCGAAATTGTAGCGCCCCATGCGTGGTGCGCCTTTGGTAACGCCCAGATTGTAGGTGAGCGCCTGGATGCCATCCTTGGCGTCCTGCATCGACGGCAACATGGTCAGCGATACGCGCTTGACGAACACCTTGTACGTCAGCACGCCGAAGTGATACATCGTCTCGGCGATCAGGAGTACGGCCGCAGCACGGTGGATGATGCGTACGACTTCGATGCCTCCCATCGCCATGATCATGAATTCGGCCCACGGTTGGCTGGAGAATTTCTGGGGCAGGCCGGTGATGACCAATACCGTGAAACTCGTGATCAGAAGCGCATGTTCCACGCGCTGAAAGACGTCAAAGCGCCAGTATTTGCCCGTTGAATTACTCATCGTGCGATTCCTTTGACTTGCGCTGGAAACGCTCGCGCACTTGCCGGAAGATGTCAGATCCGATGAATAGCAGGAAGCCGCCCACTGTCGCCGGGATCACGATCAGGTAGAAGAGATCGACAAAATAGACCAGCGGGTTGTGCTCGATGGAAGGCTTGAAGTGACTGGTCCACGAATTCGGGAAATTGTCGTTGGCGTCAGGGTGGCATTGCTGACAGGTCACCAGCAGGTTTTGCTTGATGACCTGCGAGTTCTCATCGGAGGCGGGGAGTATGTTATGGACGCCGTGGCAGTCATAGCAGACGGCCTTGTTCGATTCTTCGTGGGGCGACTGGTGGTCGAAGAGCGTGACGGTCGTCCCGTGAAAATCGGCGACGTAGGTATCAAAGACATCGGTCGAGATGCCGTATTTGTCCATCAACTCCTGGTCGGCGTGGCAGCGCCCGCACATGTACGGGGAGCTTAGCCGGAATTCGGCCGTCGTCGGGTCAGGGATGTTGTGCACGCCATGGCAGTCGGTGCAGATGGGCACGTCCGGGTTGTCCTCGCCAAGCAGCGCCGCGCCATGGACGCTTCCGCCATATTGCTCGTTGATGGTCGAGTGACAGTTGCCGCATGTCTGCGATACTCGCTCGCGCGGCTCATCAGGATTCTGGATGGCGTGGTTGCCGTGACAATCCTCACACGTGGCCGCCTCCAGATTCCCCTCGACAATATGTTGGGCATGGATGCCGTCGGCGTTGCGGTCAAAGATGTCCGTATGACAGTCCTGGCAAACTGCCTGCATGTTGATCGTGAGATCGCGGCGCGTCTGCGCATCGATGGGCTGGTGGGGGAAGCCCCACAGACCCTGCTCCTTGTGGCAATCGGTACAGCGCAGCGTCGTATATTGCTGGCCGTTGATCACTTGTTCGCCGTGCATGGAATTGACGATGTCTTCCGGGTTGACGTGCAGGTCGACGGTATCGCCGGAAGGCAACGTCAAGGCACTGTTCAACAGGCTGTGGCACGTCTGGCACTTGGCGTCCTCGGACTGTGGCGTGCTGGCGTGACACGTCTGGCAGGTTTGATCCGGACCGAGATTGGAGACAATTTCGGCATGGACCTCGGCGATGTGCGGGTCTGCAATTTCCTGATGGCAGGTCTGGCAGGTTCCCACCGGGTCCGCCTCGAACGCGGCGGCCGGCGCGACGTCGTGTCCGCCATGGCAGTCGACACAGTTAGGCACGTTGGGATTATCCTTGGCCTGAAGATGGCCAGGATTGTGCAATTCTTCCGTCGTATGACATTGCTGGCAATTGCCGGCGATCTCCGCTTCGAACTCGCTGAGGCTCTCTGCGGGGTTCGCCTGGTGCGGGTATTGATAGCGCTGCTGCGGCCGGTGACAGTCGGTGCAGAAGACCGGCGCTGCCGCATGCACGCCATGCACCGAATCGTCCAGTTGAACCGGATCGATACCGGCGTTCAGCGTCTCTCCAGACGTCAGCGTGATGGTCTCGGTGCTGTCAATATGACAGAGCTTGCAGGCTGAATCAGGGGGAACCGGCTGCAACACCTGGGCTGCAGCCGGGCGACTGACAAAGAGTGCAAGGCCGACGGCGATACCGCATGCTGCAATCAACAACACGCGGTACGCATAAATAATTATGACTCGGGTGCTCCTGCATTGATCCATTGGATAATCCAGTCTAGCTCTTCAGGCGGCAGACTGTTGGGATGGCCCTCGCGCTGCAATTGGATGATCAGGCTCGCATCGGCGTCACCGGGCACGATTGCAGGGCCGAGGTTGCCGCCAGCCATCGCACCTTCGTACGTATCCAGGTATAAACCCGCCGTGCCGCCATGACAGGCAACGCACCGCGCCGACAAGATCGGGCCGACCAGGTCATCCCAGGTCAAATCCGCCTCCGGATAGCTCGGTAAAAGCTCCGGCAATTGATTGGTTAACTCGACAATGCCGGTCGCATTGAGACCGGCGAATTTCCATTCGGTGGCGTGACAGGCGCTGTTGGCACAGAAGCTGGAGTCGTCCGTGCCGCCGGGGTTCGAGACGTCGTGGCAGCCTTCGCACGTGCTGTCAAACTCGAAGCGATGGCGCGCAATCCAGTTGCTGTCGACATGCGATTCCGGCTCGAACGGGTCGCTCAGCGGCATGTAGGCAGTGCTGCCGTCACTCGGCGCCTTCTCCGGGATACTGTGGCAGAGGTTGCACTCGATACGAATGCTCTCTTGCTGCTCGTTCAGATGTTTGCCATCATGGCAGCGGAAGCACCCCGGCCAATCCTTGTGCTCGGCGTTATTCGGGTGCGTATTCCACGTGACTTCCATGTTTGGATAGACCATCTCGCTGTAGAGGCGCTTGGTCTCCTCAATTGCAGCGTCCACCTTTTCCGGATTGGCGGCGTAATAGTCCGGCCAATTCGCCTTGTAGTAATTCTTCAACCCATCAAGCGCACTGTCGGCATGCCCCATGGTGGGATATTCACGTTCCATGATGGCAACTACGTTTTGCTTGAAGTAGGGGATTTCCGGCGAGATGATGTTGCGCGCCATCGCATTGTCCAGCGCCTGATCGGGCGTCTTGAACTCGTGCGAATTGCGGTTATGGCAGGTCACACAATCCATCTGCCGCATGTTGTCCTGGTTCTTCTCGACAAAGTCGGGCGGCAGGTCTGCCTCGATGTCGGTGAAGATCTCAGTCTCGCCCGTACCGGCATAGGTCACCTTGACCCACGGGATCTCCAATTGCAAATTCTTGTCATCGGTGAAGATGTACTCAATGTCATTCTCGATGTGCCAGTGGATCCCCTTACCCAGCCCTTCGCGTTCCGTGCCGCCACCCGTCTTGAAAGATAGATAGGTCTCGCTCAGTTCGTTGTTCTTCTCGGCGTCATAGCGCTTGATGACCATCTGGCTATTGGACGAGAATTTTTCCGGACTGTGGCAGCGCTCGCAGATATCTTGTGCCGGACGCAACCCCTTGACATAGATCGGCGTTTCATAGCCCGTGCCAAGATACTTGACGACATGCGATATGTCGTGCGCCTTGCGCGTGAACTGGGTCGCGATGGTGGCGCGACCGATGTGACATTCCACACACTTTACGCGGTTATGCGGCGAATTGAGGTAGGAAATGTATTCCGGCGGCATGGTGTGGCATACCAGCCCGCAAAACTCATTGCTGTTGGTCAATTCCCAACCGGCGCCACCGATCAGGAACGACACCGCCAGCGCGCCAAGAATCGTCACATACGGTAACAGTCGGCGCCAGATGGAGGAGTCCGGATCGGGCCAGAAGAAACGCGTGATGCCCGCCCACGAGCGACGCGCCGTCCGATCGATCCAGGCACCAAACCGGCTCAGCCAATTAAGCATGTGATTCCCCTCTTGCCCGAAGTTTGTAGAACGCCCACGCGAAAACCATGAAGCCGATGAATCCGGCCATGGCGAAGAGTGCCCAGCGAATCCACTCCCTGATTTCCATCTCGTCAGAAACGATCGGCGCCTGGCCCGCTGCCGCCATCGGTGTCGGCGGGGGCGGCGAAGTAGGTGTCGGCCCGGGGCCAAAGAATCCACCCGCAACCGGTGGCGCCAGTTCCTTGGCATAAGCGATCGTCTGTGCCGCCCACGCCGGGTCTTCGCCCGGTCGCATGTGACAGTTGTTGCAGGCATTTGGCATCGCTTCCAGCCCGCCATGATCGATCGTGCCCTGCGGGTCCGGCTGGAGCAGCGAGTGATTGTGAATGTCGTATGGAACGGCACTCGTCGCCATCGTCGGCATATGACAGTCGGAACAGTTGAAGTCGCGCTTGCCCAGAGCGGCCTCGTGGAACGGCGTATGCGTCACGATCGCAGCCTGCGGCGCGTGGCACGAGATGCAGAGTGCGTTCTCTTCCACGTCCTTGAGCTGACTCGGCCCCGGCCCAGCTTCATGTACATTGTGACAGGTGATGCAACTCATGTCGGGCGCCTGCTGCATGGTGCTGCCCATCTGCCAGTCCGTGTACTGCTGATGATTCAGCTTTGCGCTGCCATCGGCCCACACGGACGACTCGTCGGTGGCGAAGGTGAAGTGATCGACCAGCGCGTCGCCCGGCTTGTACGTCGTCGGGAAGGGATGGCCATCCGGCGCAGTGCCGCGGCTGTGGCAGGCGCCGCAAACCTGGGCGTCGACGGCGGCAAACGGCTTGACATTTTCCGGGTCGGAAGCGTGCGCAGCGCCCGGTCCGTGGCAGCTCTCGCAGCCGACGCCAAACTCGCGGAATGTGCCGGTAGCCGTGTCGAGACCGGTCACATGGCAGCCGGCGCACTCGTCGCGCCAGTCACTCTCCTGCCAGTCCTCGGGGTGATAGGGCACCCATTCTTCCGTCGCAACATTCCACTGGGCAGGTAGGATGTGGAAGGTATCGCTGACCGTCTGGGTCAGATACATCTGCCGGAGACGGCTGCCGATCGTATAGGTGACATCGTCCAGCGGGAAAGTCAGATCGGGATCCTCGGTCAAGAAGTCACCGACGACGGCTTCCGGATGTGTGGCCGGATTCTGGATGATCTTGGCGTGGAGGGTCTCCGTCCAGGTGAAGTATTTGTCTTCGTGGCAGCCGGCACAGCGCATGCTGCCGGCATAGGCTGCGGCGCCGTCGCCAAAGCCCGGCCGCGGCTCCAGGAAATCCTTGACCCAATCGCGTGAGCGATCGGTGTGGCAACGCACGCAGTTGTCGGGCATGACGTTCGCCATCTCCTCGACGCGCGCGATGTTGTGGCTGCCGTGACAATCCGCGCATGTCGGCGGATCATATTGCGCGGCATCGACTTCTTCATGGAACGGCAGATGGGGATAGTGACAGCTCTCGCAATTCTGTGACACTGCCGCGTGGAACTCATAGACGCTCTGCGCCGGATTCTCCAGGTGCGGATAGCGATAGCGCGTGTCATTGATGTGGCACGATGTACATGACACCGACGGATCGCTGTGCACGGAGTGCGGCGAGAGATCGAGCGCCGGCAGGTCAACGCCAAGCGGCAGCGTCTCGCCCGATGGTAGGGTCAGCACGTCGGTCTTGTCGCCGTGACAGCCGCGGCACTCAGCGTCCGCCATGCCCACGGGTGTCGGCAGCGGCGGGATCGTCTGTGCCGCCACCGGGTCTGGGGCGAGAAACGCCCCAGACAATAGCACCAGGGCAGCCAAGGTGCCAGCCAATAGTCCGGTTCGCAGAAGAGTTCGCATGGGCAGCCTCACCCGCCTATCGCTCGTTTTCACTGCCGGCCAGGTCGCGGTCGTGGAAGCCGGTCGCGACTTCGATCAGGCGTGCGTCCTCCAGTACCGGCGCACGACCAAGCTCACTATGACATCCCTTGCAGGCAAACTCGACGGCGACATAGGGCGAAGCCGCTGAGCCGTCCTTGTTGAACTGAGACTTGGCATTGGGGTTGATCGCAAAGATGTGCGTGCGCATGTCGCCGCTGAAGCGTTCGGTGCTGGCAACGGCGCTCGTCGTGATGCGCGGCATGTGGCAGTCCACGCAGCCGGCATGCTTGCGGTCGTTGATCTTCTGGTAGTTATCCTGGTCGAAGTGACATCCTTCGCAGTCGGCCTTGACATCGACACCGTCGCCATACTTGGTCGACTCGTGCGGGTTGTGGCAGTCAACGCAATCCATGACGCGCTTCTTCGACGAGAAGACCTCCGCATACTGCTGGTTGTGGTCGATGAAGCCGTCGTGGGCCTCGACCACGTTCATGCTCGTGCGGCTGTGGCAGGTTCCGCAGCTTTCGGCGTCGCGCAAGACGGGCATGGAGACAAGGTACGGGCTGTTGACGTGGTTACTGCCCGGGCCGTGACAGTTCTCGCAGCCGACGTTGTCCTCGACCCACGTGCCGATCAGGCCGGTCAAGCCATCCTGGTTGCCCTTGGGAATGTAGCCTGTCGTATGACACTGGGCGCAATCGAATGGCACCTCTTCGCCGGCATGGAAGGCTACAAAGCCGGCATCGGTCTTGAGCGTCTTGTTTTCCAGATTGTACTGCGTCAGCGCAGCCTCGTCACCCGTGATGAGATTGCCTTCTTTGTCGACGAAACGCGCCATCCAGCCGTAGCCACCGATGACGTACAGAATGTCGTCCCATGTGTAGCCTTCGGGCGGTGCGGGCACTTCGGATTCCGGGTATGCGGGTGGCTGGCCATCGACGATCCGATTGAGCGCCCATGCATGGCCGGTGCCCATGTAGGCCTCGTGCAGGTCGGCGTGACACTCCTTACAGGCATCGCGCCCGACAAAGGCAGCCGGCGTGTAGTCCAGGCCTGGTTCGCCCATCGGTCCCGCGGGGCCTTGCTCTCCGGGAGGGCCGATGGGTCCCACGGGACCTGGCGGGCCGGAAGGACCCGGCTCTCCGGGAGGGCCAACCGGCCCCGTCGTTGTCGCCATGGCACACCCCGTAATCAGGGCCGCAGACAACAAGATGATCAATAGAACCAGGAGTTTCTTCATTTCCATCTCCTCACGCCAACGATAAGTTCTGAAAATTTCAGCGCATCGATACGATGCGTCGTTTCCATCGAATGACCGGTAGGATCAGCCGTCAAAGAGTACATGACGATGCAATCGAATTCATCATGTACCTGGGCAGTTTGCGCCCCGGTCAGTTGACCGGGCACCAGCCAGCATCAGGCAGTACACCTTACTTGTGCCCGCTGCGGCTCGACTCCAGCCGCCGCATGACGTCGACGAGTTGAGCCTTCAGTTCGGCGCGCCGTCGCAGCCACTCCGTATCTCCCATCTGCCCCAGCGCGTGCACATCATCGATGCTTGCAATCTGGGTAAGCAGCGAATTGCGCAGCGTCTGCAAGTCCTGGCGCGTCGTAGCCGTCGATAGCGTGCCGCGCTGAAGCGCAAAGCCAACCAGCGCCAGCAGAATCGCCGCAACGACCGCCGCCATGGCCCAGGCAACCCAACTCTCCATGGGCGGTGAGACGGTCGCCATGTCGCCGGTCGATCCGCTGGCACTCACGGCACGCGGGTCCACACCGCCGCGTTCGAGCAACCCCTGCATCTTGACCTCGACCTGGCCCGGGGCAAGGTCAGTCTGGCGCCAGACCTGGTATTCGCTGCCCTGCAAGTTCTGAATGCTGTCAAAGGTCATGGCCGGCACGTCCACGCGCAGGTCGGGCAGGTTGCTCACCAACAGCGACAGTGAATCGATCGGGTACTCAAAGCCCTGCTTCATGTCGTAACTGGTGCCGTTGTAGGGCAGCGCATATTGCACGATGAGTTGTTGCGTGCTGTCACCGGGCACGATGGGCATGGTGTCATAGAGCATGTCGCCGACACGCCAGAAGCGATCGCCCAGTGAGCCATTCTCCAGCGTCAGTTCCTGGGCATCGGCCGGCACTGGAATCGCGGCAGTCACCGGCACGTCAACACCTTCGACGGTCTGCCCGACAAAGGTCTGCTCGCCGCTATTGCCCAGCAGATAGATCTGCGCCACCACCAGCGCACCGGGCTGTGAGTCCAGGATCCAGTGGAGCCGGTTGACGCGGATGTTGTCGGGACTTTCCGTTACACCGTAGATATTCACATTTGTGCCGGCCGTTGGTTGTTCGGCGCTCAACTGCACGAGCTGGCTGCTGTAGCTGATGCCATCGGCAACGACAGTCGCCAGGTAGGCAAGGTCGGAGCTGGTTCCCAGGTTCTCAAAGACAAAGGTGTTGTCGGCGCCGAGCGTCGTGGTGAAGGTCGCAACCTGGTCAAAGCCGAGATAGGCATCGAGGAAAACCAGCCCATCCTGGATCTCGGTGGGTGCACTCTCGCCGCCAAAAGTGACGGTGCCGGTGATGACGCCATCGCCCGGTCGGTAGGGTGAGACCCACGGCGGAATGTAGCTGAATGACCGAATGTACTCGAGTGTATTGTCTTTCTGCTCTTTCGACCAGTCGGCGCCGATATCTCCGTGTGCATCCTGCCAGCCGGCCAGCCACTCGGCCTGGCTGCGGAACGTCGTCGTTGCGAGATCGGTAAAGTCGTTGATCTCGCGTGTGGCGTCCGGGCCATCGCCGGCGCCGCCTTCACCGTGACAACTGGCACAACTCTCGGCATAGAGCGCCTGCCCGGCGTTTGCGTCGCTCTCGCTGGTATGCAGGCTCCAGGCATAGGCCACGGTGTCCCAGATTTCGCCGTCGCCAAGTTGATTCTGCCAGGGCGGCATCATGTTTTGCAGCCGGCCGAACTTCGTCGTGTGGAAGAGCATGGCCGGACTGAGTTCCCAGATTGCCGCCGGATCGGCGAATGCCGTGGGCGGACCGGGCAGATCTGCCGCGGTCGGGCCGTCGCCCATGCCCTGCTCGCCGTGACAGGGCGCGCAGTTGGCCAGGTAGCTGCTGCGCCCCGCCGCCGCAAAGGGCGGTGTCAACGGAATCGTCACCTGGGCAGGATCGAAGGGCGGCGACTCGCGCAATCCCTGGTCCTGGGCGGATGCAGCCGGCGTCAGGAGACTCCCTACCGGGAGCAGGAAGGCAACGGCAAGCACCAAAACGATTGAACTGATACGCAAAGCAGCATGGCGAATTCGAGAGACTGTAGGCATTTCTTGAGGCAAATCTACTTGGCAGTATCCGTGCAGCGTGCCAGGCAAACGGCTGGCGTCGCCTGGCAGCGTCTACGCGAAGATGCGATGGGTCCGATGGTTGAATTCAGGAGCGACCGACGCCACGATGAGGCGACGAAGCTCCAGTGAGTGGCAGCCTTGATCCGCGCCAATTGGCTACTGGCTGGCGCGTGCAAAAACCTCTTCCGGTTCTTCTTCGTAACGGCTAGGGCATTTCAGCAACAACGTCTCAGCCTGGAAAGAACCATCGGGCAGCAATTCGCCCTCGACGATGGCCGACGCCGCGCGCTGGAAATTATCGGGCCGCGGGCCGGAGAAGACGATGGGCAACTGTGCACCGTTCTCATCGGCAATGGAGAAGCGCAACGTGATTTCCTGGGGACGCCAATCTTCACTGCCGTCGACGACTGTGCCGCTGACGCGCACGCGTTCGCCGACGATGCCGGCGCCCTTGCTGTTGAGTTCGCCGACGGTCATGTAGTAGGCGCCTGTCGACATGGTTGCCTGAACCATCAACGCAACCACAAGACCAATCAACAGGAGGCCGCCGATAACAAACTTGAGGTTCTTGGACGAGCTTTTCTTTTCTGCGAGGTCAGTGGGAATTGCCTGCGCCTGGGTGGTCAGTTGGGTCATGCCAGCACCTATCCTATCTCTGGTTCATCTTTGGATGAACCGCAGCGGTTCCAATGCTCTGCAATTCAGCGAACTGAAATGGGGAAGCGAAACAATGGCCCGAAACAGCCGATACACCGAATGTAACACGACTTACAATACCGCACAAACCGTGAAATGTCACTGGTTAAGTGTCCAGGAATCTACATGAAGATCGTCACCTCGCGGCAGAGGCACGCAGCAGCCGGGAACAAACTTCCGACGAAATCTTCACAGGTTTCGTACACTCTCCGCGCATCCGCCTCACACACTTCTTACAATTGGCCGCCACAATGGAAGCCATCCGGGCAAGTCTCCCGGGCGGATATGACTGTCAATCCATTCGATCACTTCGACAAGATATACTGTAAAGGAGTAGTTCACCTATGAAACGCAAACCTCAGTGGAAGCATTGGCTATTGAGCGGCGTGGCCGCCGGCGCCATGACCCTGACCGTACTGGGCGCAGCCCCCCAGCTTGCCTTTGCCCAGAGCGCACCGGCGACACCTGCGCAGGGCAGTGACGTCCCCACACCCACCCAGCCCACCTCGCCGCTGCGCGGTCAGGGCGCCCACGACACCGACCGCGGGCAAAATCTGGCCGACGCGCTCGGCATCACCATCGACGAACTCGATGCCGCACAGGAAGCGGCACGCAGCGCTGCGTTGGACCAGGCGGTGGCCGAAGGACTGCTGACGCAGGAACAGGCTGACGCCATCCGCAACGGCGAAGGCCGGGGCCTGGGCATCCGCCCGCCGCGCGGCCAGGCGAGCACCATCGACATGGACGCCCTGCTGGCCGACGCGCTCGGCATCACCGTCGACGAACTCGATGCAGCGGAGCAGGCTGCACGTGAGGCCGGCCTCGCCCAGGCTGTGGCCGACGGTGCCATCACGCAGGAGCAGGCCGATCTGATGACAGCGCGTGGGGCGCTCAAGGAATTCGCGCAAGGCGGCGAGTACTTTTCGCTGGAAGAGGCCACGCAGGCGGCCGTAGATGCAGGCGTGCTGACGCAGGAGCAGGCCGACCTGATCCTGAACGCACCGCAATCCGAGCGACATGGCGGGCGCGGGTCTCGCGGCCATCATGGGCTGCCGGGCGGCGATGACGCCACTGCGCCGCAGGGCAGCGCGCCCACCGCACCGGTCGACGAAAACCTGTAACGGCGACACCGGCCGCGACCGGCTCACACAGGCGACTGCCATTTGGACTTGTCGCAAGAATACCCTGGCGCTGCACGGAACGGTGCAGCGCCAGGGTGCGTTTCTGGAGAAACACGCAGAACAGGGTTTGGAGATATGAACAGACAATCCATTGCACTTTCGTCAGCCCACCGGCACATCGCTCGCTTGACGATACTGCTCGTGCTGGCAGCGCTGTTGGCAGCCTGCAACGCGCCGGCGCTGCCGTTCCTAGGCTTGGATTCCGCCACGACGCAGACACAGGTCGCCGAAGTTGCACCGGCCGCAGCAAACGTGCTGCTGCCCACAAGCAGCCTGGCCCAAAGCACGGGCGATAGTGTGGCGCTCGAGGAACGGCTCATCCAACTGTACCGCCAGGCAAATCCGGCCACGGTCTACATTGCGACGCCATTCGGCAGCGGCAGCGGCTTCGTCTATGACGGCGCCGGCCACATCGTCACCAACCATCATGTCGTCGAAGGGGCAAGCAGCTTTGAGGTCGTCTTCGCCGGCAATGAGCGGCGCGCCGCCCGCCTCTCCGGAGTTGATGCCGACGCAGACCTCGCCGTCCTACAGGTGGACGATCTGCCGGCCGGCATCACGCCGCTGTCGCTGGCCGCGCCCGACGACATCCAGGTCGGCCAGTTCGTCGTGGCGATTGGCAGCCCCTTTGGCGAGCAGGGCTCCATGTCGCTGGGCATCGTCAGCGCGCTGGGGCGCAGCCTGCCTTCGCAACGCAGCAACGGCCAGGGCGGCTACTCGCTGCCGCAGGTCATCCAGACCGACGCGCCCATCAACCCCGGCAACTCCGGCGGGCCGCTGCTCAACCTCGACGGTGCGGTGGTCGGCGTGAATTCAGCCATAGCCAGCACGAATGGCGCCAACAACGGCGTCGGTTTTGCCATTCCAGTTGCGGCCCTGCACCGCATCGTTCCATCGCTAATCGCTGAGGGCAGCTACACCTATCCCTACCTGGGCGTCAGCTTCGACGAGGAGGTTTCGCTCGACGAACTGTCGCTCTACGGGCTGACACAGACGCAAGGCGCCTACATCCTCTCCGTGGTGCCGGGCGGGCCGGCGGCCACTGCCGGGCTCATCGGCGCCAACGCGAATACGGGGCGCGGCGGCGATCTGGTGATCGCCATCGACGGACAGGCCGTGGCGAACTTCCGCGACCTCAACAGCTACCTGGTCTTCCACGCTGCGGCCGGCCAGCAGATTCAGTTGACGGTTGTGCGCAATGGCTTCACGGTGCCGGTGGCGTTGACACTGGGGGCGCGGCCGTAGCCGAGATTTCATAGGCTTGAATCGCGCCGTGCAGCGACGGGAAGAAGAACGCCTCGCCGATGCGCTCGGTCACACCCGTACGGTCGAGCATGGCGCGCAGAGGCTCGCCGGCACGGGCGATCGCAATCTGGATGTGGCGCTCGTCCATCTCGGCGTCGAACTCCATGAAGATGGCGGCGGCCGTAGCATCGACGTCGACGATGGGCTCGGCGTTGATCAGGAACCAGCGCACCGGATGCTCGGCAGAATCGATCAAGGCGCGTGCGCGGTCGAGGAAGTAGGGCGCATTGGCAAAAAAGAGCGGCGCGTCGAAGCGGTAGACGATCAGCCCCGGCAGCAATTCCACGTCGGTCGTGCGCGGGTCGATCTCGCGCTCGACGAAGAGATCCTGCGCGGCGTCGTGGCTCAGCACGGCGTCATGCGGCCGGCTCATGCGTGCGATCACACCCAGCAGCGACAACACCACGGCCAGCAGGATCGTCTGCAACAGTCCAACCGTCAACACGCCGAAGGCCGCGAGCATGGCCAGCCAGAACTCGCTGCGCCGCACCCTATAGAGCCAGCGCAACTGCGCAAAGTCGATCAGCCCCCACACCGCCACGATCAGGATCGCCGCCAGCGTAACCAGCGGCAGATTGGTCAGCAGCCCCGTCAGGAAGAGTAGAAAGACGACGCACAGCAGCGCAGCGACCAGCCCTACGACCTGTGTGCGGCCGCCCATGCTGTCGGCAACGGCCGTACGCGCGCTGCTGCTCGACACCGGGAAGCCGCCCAACAGGCTGCTGCCAATGTTTGCCGCGCCCAGCCCGATCAGTTCCTGGTCGGCGTCGACGCGATACTTGTTCTTGGCGGCAAACGAGGTCGAGTTGACCAGCACGTCGGTAAACGCGATGAGGGCAATGCTGAGCGACGGTACCAGCAGCGCAAAGAAGTCGCCCGCGGAAAAGCGCGGGAGCGCGATCTGCGGCATGCCGGACGGAATCGACCCTACGACCGCCACGCCTCGTTCGTCCAGATTGAGCAGCGTTACCAGCGCAATGGTTGCCGCCATCAACAGCAGCGGGCCCGGCCAGCGCGGCCAGCGTCGCTTCCCGTAGAAGAGCAGGGCAATGCTGGCGGCGCCGATGACGAAGGTCAGCAACTGTGTCTCGCCCAGCCGCTGTACGACCTCGAGCACCTGGCTGAAAAAGAGATCGGCCTGCACCTTGATCCCGAAGAGCCGGCCCAACTGCCCGCCGATGACGGTGAGGGCAATACCCGCCATGTAGCCGGTCAGGATCGGCTGCGAAATAAAGTTGGCGATAAAGCCGAAACGCAGGAAGCCCGCTGCCACGCAGATGGCACCGGCAAGGAGCGCAGTCGTCGCGGCCAGCGCGGCATAGCGCGCCATGTCGCCGGCTGCCAGCGGAGCAATGGCCGCCATCATCAACAGGGGCAGCGACGCGTCCGGTCCCAGGATCGCCTGGCGCGAGCTGCCGAAGAGCGCGTAGCCCAGCATCGCGCCCACTGCCGCGTAGAGACCGGCCACCGGTGCCAGTCCCGCCAGTTCGCCATAGGCGAGCGCCGAGGGCACGAGCACGGCAAAGACAGTCACGCCGGCAAGCACGTCCGGGCGCAGCCATGCCGTCTGATAGGTGCGTACAATGGCAAGGAAAGGGAAGTAGCGGCGCCAGCCCGAAGTCAAAGCCTGGACACTCGCCGGACTACGCTGGTGTGTCATGAATCGAGGTCGCGGTCACCCTCCGCCGCGCAGGGTCTTCCAGTGAAGTCGCTCAAAGAGGGCGTCGAGGTCGGCTTGCTCGCCGGAGAAGACGGCCGTCGTGCCGCCGACGCTGAGCGAGCCAATCGAGCGGCGGACTGCCTTGCGCAGTTCGGCGCGCCAGCCGCTGCCCATCATCACATCCTCGGTCACTTCCTGGCCGCCAAGTTGCGCCAGGTAATCCTTCATCAACCAGAGCGGGACGCCGTAGTAGTCGTGCTCGACCTGAACGCTCATTTGCGCCGGGCCTGGCCGCCACCCACGGGTGGGAAGATGCACACGTCGGCATTGTCGGGGATGGGCATATCCAACCCACCCAGGTAGCGCACATCGCGGCCGTTCAAGAAGATATGGATATTCGAGCGCAGTTCGCCCTTGGCGTCGAATAATTCACGCTGCAAGCCCGGCCAGCGGACGAGCATCTCGTCGATCATCTGGCGGAAGGTATCGCCAGGACCGACAGCCAGGTCGGCCTCCTTGCCGCCCACAATCGGGCGCAGCGTGGCGTAGACACGTACATTCATGGTCGCACTTCCGATGTCAGGTTACGGGTAATGAGCCAATTTCCTGCGGCAGTGTACCACAGCGGGCCGCGTGCGACCAGTGATCCGGCTCACATGGATTGGAGATATCAGGTGGGGAAACGTCGTGGCGGGCGTCTCCTTGCTTCTTCGGAGAGCGCCCGCCACGTCACAGGTGTACTCAGGAGGTGCCGCCTGGGGACCGGCTTTCCGGTGCTCCCTGACTTCGTCGGCGCATGCCTTCCAGAGCGGTGAGAACAGAATACTCGCATTCGGGGTGCGAGGGCAACCAGCAAATGTCGTAAACCGCTACCCTTGGGTGTCAGGTTGTCGCGACTTTCACCGCCTCTGTCCGTATTGTTGGATGTAGGATGACGAGGAGATTGAACCGGCGCCACTGGCGCCGCCAAATAGGAATGGAGAAACGAGTCATGGGAAATTCAACCAATCAATTGCGCCGGCAGGACGGGGTCGTAGGCGGCGTTTGTGGCGGCCTGGGCGCCTTTTTCGATATCGACCCGCTGTGGTTCCGCCTGCTCTTCATCTTCCTGATGCTGCCCGGCGGGCTGCCCGGCGTACTCATCTACCTGGTGCTGTGGGTGATCATCCCGCGCAAGAGCGTGAGTGTGCCGCCGGCTTCGGCAATCCAGCCACAGCAGCAGGGATAGGTATCGAAGCGTACGCCAGCGCTTCGCCAGACACACCGCACAAAAAGGCACCGCCGCGATCGCGGCGGTGCCTTTTTGTGCGGTGGCCTTGTGGTGGAAATGGCGTCAGCGGCTGCCGGCCGTTGCCTGGGCCGGCAATTGCACCGGGTGCTCCGCCAACAGGCGCCAGTTGCGCTTGAAATAGAGCAGTGGCTCGCTCTCGTTGCCGGCGCCGGCGGCCAGCACCTCGCCGACGAAAATGGTGTGGTCGCCGCCGTCGAACGAATGGCTGAGCTTGCAGTCGAGCCACGCCATGACGTCGGGCAGGATGGGCGAACCGGTCGCCGCGGTGTGCGTTTCGATGCCGGCGAAGCGATCCTCCAATTCCGGGACCATGCCGGCAAAGCGCATGCCCCAGTCCAGATGGCGCGTGCCCAGGATATTGACCGCAAAGACGCCGCTCTGCGCGATTGCCTGGTTGGTGAAGAGCTTGCGCGACACGCAAATGAGAATCTGCGGCGGGTCGAGGCTGACGCTCGTCAGCGAACTGGCCGTGATGCCCACGGGCTGGCCATCCGCGTGCGTCGTCACCACCGTTACGCCCGATGCCCAGTTCGACAGGGCATTCTTGAATTCTTGTACGTCGATACTCATCGCCAACTCCCCACGTCAATAATGCACGGATAACACGTTAAGTGTAGCGCGCCCCACCGGCGGGTGATGTAATGTCTACTCCGCATGTACCCTGCCCCCGAAGGCGAGTCGCTGCACCTGGCATGTTGGCGCAACGCGATGCGCGCTTTGTTGACAGCAGCGCCACACCGATCAAAAATGGCGCTTGCGCTTGTGAATTATTGCACATGCCGAATATACCAGGAGACTATTGAACTGCTCACTATGAACCGCACAGATTCGTTCGTACACATGCTGGGCACGGGCGTCGCAACGCTTGCGCTGGCCACGCTGCTCGCGGGTTGCGGCGCCACCCCAACCCCCGACGTTGCCGACGTCACGCCCATTCCCGTTTACACGCCATGGTCAGCCGCGGCGGCGCCGGCCGAAGCGACGGCAACTGCCACGCCGCTGCCCGCCACACAAGAACCCACCGCCCTGCCGCCAACGGCCACGACGGCGCCCACCGCGACGCAAGAGCCAAGTGCCACGCCGGAGGCGACCGCAACCTCGGAGGCAACTGCGACACCGGTGCCAACGGCGACGGCCAAGCCAACCGCAACAGAGTTGCCGGCTGCAACCGAGACGCAAGCTGCCCCGGAAGCGCCGGCCACTGAGCCGGCCGCGGCTGTGGAGACGCCCGCGGCGGAAGCTCCTGCCGAGACAGCGCCGGCCGACGCCATGCAGTTGCCGGCCGATTTTGCAGCCGCGTTGGAGGGTGCCGACGCCGCCAACGGCGAGCAACTCACCGTCTCCAACGGCTGCATCGCCTGTCACTCGCTGGTCGAGGGCCAGACGCTGGTCGGCCCGTCCTGGTATGGCGTGGGCAGCCATGCTGAAAATCGCGTCCCGGGCGAATCGGCGCCCTTCTATCTCTACCAGAGCATCATGGAGCCCAACGCGCACGTGGTTGAAGGATTCACGCCCGACCTCATGCCCAAGGTCTACGCCGACACGCTATCGACGGCGCAGATCGCCGATATCGTCGCCTACCTGTTGAGCCTGCAAGCGGAATAGCACTTTGACCCGCAACCGGTTTGGATGATGGTTGCGCCTTTGCTAGAATCAAATCAACCATGCAATGTGGCGCAACAGCGCAAATCCAGAGGAGAACGAACACGCAATGAAGGCGATGTTGTATCTTTCCGGCAAAGAGGAACCCGTGGCGGTCTTCGACGAGGTGACGATCGTCACGATGAACGATAATCACAAGGTCAGCCCGGCGCGCATCAGCTACAAGTCGAAGCAACTCAGCAGCGGCAAAGCTATGGTCGAGTTGTATCGCCATGAAAAGATGCGCCTGCAACTGGAAGACGGCCAGGAAGCAGAGGTTTTGCTGACCCATTCCAGCCTCGACATGGAAGGCAACGCGGTCGGCGTGCTGCGCGTGCTGGGCGACTTCAAGGAAGCCGCGCACGCCTGAACCCACCGTCGATTTTGCGGGAACCACACGCTGCGTGTGAACGTCTGAATGATTGGTACGGCCAGCCTGTACGGGCTGGCCGCTTTTTTTGTGAACGCAGCGAATCATGGAAGCGTGCGGATGATCCAGTCACAGGCGCCGGCCCCACAAGAGAATGTACCACTGCCGCCGACTTCGGACGGGCGCGCGCGCCGCTCCTACTTCTGGCCGGGCTTCGCGCTGGGTTTTGCCCTGCTGGCGCTGGCCAGTTGCGGCGGTATCGCCATTGCGCTGGGGCTCAACCAACTCAGCCTGGCCGAGATTCAGGGCAACGGCGCCGTGTGGACGCCGCCCCCCTATACCCCGGCGCCCACCCCGCTGCCAGCCGCCGAAGCCGTCGACAGCCAGAGCGTGTCGGCCCGCTTTGCGCCGGAACAAGCCGTTCGTAACCTGACCAACAGCCGCGTCAACGTGCGCTCCACGCCGGGCTATCTCAGCAAGCCGGATGGTGACGTCATCGGCGTTCTGCCCCCGGCCGGCACAGCCATTATCCTGGGCGAGAGCCAACTGGCCGACAACCTCGTCTGGTGGCGCGTGCGCGCGGCCGTTGCCGACGGCCGCGCCATCGATGGCTGGGTTGCCGAAGCCACCGCGTCCGGCGTGCAGATTCTCGGCCAGTAGCGTCGCACCCTGGTGCGCCTGCATTCACGCCCCTTCTGGTAGAACTCAACGCGGTCTGTTCGTGAACGAGCGCGGGCTGCGGGCTCCCTGCGCGCGAAGTGGGATGCAGCGCGCAGTGGTATACTGACAGCACTAACTTCCTTGCTGTTCTACCAACCGCGAGGCTGGCCAATGACCATTGCAACCGATACCCGCACCGCAAGCCTCGCCATTCTGCGCGAGCGAATCAGTGCAGGCCGGATTGGCTGGGGTGCGCCGCTCGTCATGGTGGCAATCCGCACGTTGCTCTTTCTTGCCTGGCAGGGTGGCGCCGCAGCGCTCTTTGCCATGACAGGCGTGCCGCATCCGCTGGCAGCGTCCGCTGCATGGTGGCCGGTGACGATCGTGGGCGCCAACCTGATGACGCTCGCCGTGCTGCTCCGCCTGCTGCACCGGGAGGGTGGCCGCTATCGGGAGATGATTCGCATCGATCGCCGGACGTCCGGCCGCGATCTGCTGGCCGTGCTGGGTGTGACGTTGTTCGCCGGCCTGGCCGCAACCATGCCTGGTACGCTCGTCTCCATGGCGCTGTGGGGCGATCCCATGACCGGGTCGGAGATGGTTTTTCGCCCCGTACCGCTGTGGGCCGCAGCGTTTGCCCTGGTCGCCTTCCCCGTCACCATTGCCCTGAGCGAGTTGCCGACCTATTTCGGCTACGCCATGCCGCGCCTGGCCCTGCTCTCCGGTCGCTGGTGGCTGGCCATCCTCATCACGGCCGGCGGTCTCGCCGTTCAGCACTGCGCGCTCCCCTTCTTGCCGGACTGGCGCTTCTTGCTCTGGCGCGGGCTCATGTACCTGCCCTTTGCCCTGCTGCTGGCTGGTGTGCTGGCCTGGCGCCCGCGCCTGCTGCCCTATCTCATGGTCATCCACGGGCTGCTGGATTTCGCCGCCGCCTGGCTCTTCTTTTCGTTGTCCGCAGCGGCGCCATGATCATCAGCGCCAGCCGCCGCACCGATATTCCTGCCTTCTATGCGCCCTGGCTCATGAATCGCCTTCGCGCCGGCTTCTGCACGGTGCCGAATCCATTCAACCGCAACCAGGTCAGCCGTATTTCGCTGCTGCCGCAAGATGTGGACGTGATCGTCTTCTGGACGCGCAACGCGCGGCCGCTGCTGGCCCATCTCGCCGAGCTGGACGATCGCGGCTACCGCTACTACTTCCAGTACACGATCCTCGACAACCCGCGGCTGGTCGACCAGAAGACGCCGCCGTTGGAGCAGGCGATTGCCACCTTCCAGGCATTGGCCGCGCACGTTGGCCCGCAGCGCGTCATCTGGCGCTACGATCCCATCGTGCTGAGCGAGCAGACAGACGCCGCCTTTCACCTCGATCGCTACGCGTGGATCGCCGAGCAGTTGGCCGGCTGCACCACGCGTTCGGTCATCAGCGTACTCGACCGCTACAAAAAGGCGGAGGGGCGGTTGCGGGCTGTAGCCGAGCAAGGCCTTGCCATTGCCGGTGAAGCGGACGATACCTGGCCGGGGTTCGCAGCACTGATACAAGGCATGGTGCAGAGCGCCACCGCCAACGGCATGGAAATCGTGAGTTGCGCCGAGGAGATCGACCTGGCGCGCTATGGCGTGCGGCCGGGAAAATGCATCGACGACGACTATATCTTTGCCGCGTTTGGACTGCGCGTCGGCGGCACAAAAGACCCAAGCCAGCGCGCGGCCTGTGGCTGCATCGCCAGCCGCGACATCGGCATGTACGATAGCTGCCTCTTCGGCTGCCAGTACTGCTACGCCACCTCCAGCTTCGACCGCGCCCGCGCCAACCACGCGGCGCACGATCCGCTGGCGACCTCATTGCTTTCATGATAGGGGAACCGTAGCGTATGCCGCACATCTCCGTGTGGATCCTGGGCGATCAACTGCTGGCCGCGCACCCGGCCCTGGCTGCGGCCGAGGCGTTGACCGATCGCGCCAACATCCGCGTCGTGCTGGTCGAGAGCGCGCAGCGCCTGGCGCGCCTGCCCTACCAGCGCAAGAAGCTCGTGCTGCTGCTCAGCGCCATGCGTCACTATGCCGAGGAGTTGCGCAAGGCCGGCTTCACCGTTGAGTATGTCCGCGCCGCCACGGCCGGAGAGGGGCTGCGCCGGCACGTCGCCGCGTGGCAGCCAGAGCGGCTGCTCACCATGGCCGCTGCCGAGTACGGCGGGCGGCGCTTCCAGCAGGAGCGGTTGGCCGGCCTGCTTGGCGTGCCGGTCGACCTCCTGCCCAACACGCAGTTCCTCAGCGGCCGCCACGATCCCTATCCGCAGCCCGACAAGCGGGTCATCCTGGAGAACTTCTATCGCAGCCTGCGCCGCCACTGGAAGCTGCTGATCGACGACGCTGGCGCGCCGGTGGGCGGCGCGTGGAACTTCGACCAGGAGAACCGCAAGCCGCTGCCCAAGAGCGGGCTGGCCATACCGGAGCCGGTGCGCTTTACGCCAGATGCCATCACGCAGGCGGTGATGGCCGAGGTGGCCGCGCTGCCGCAAGGCGTGGGCGACAGCGGCGGATTCGATCTCGCCGTCACACGCGCCGATGCCGAGACGGCGTTCGAGGACTTCATCCGCCACCGGCTGCACGCCTTCGGCCCCTATGAGGACGCCATGAGCCGGCACAGCGCCGTCCTCTTTCATTCGCTGCTCTCGCCCTACATGAACATCGGCCTGCTCGACCCGCTCGTCATGGCCCGGCGCGCCGAACAGGCATACCGGGATGGCCTGGCGCCCATCGCCTCGGTCGAAGGCTTTGTCCGTCAGGTGGTGGGCTGGCGCGAGTACATCTACTGGCAATACTGGCAGCAAATGCCCGGCTTGCTTGCTGCAAATAGCTGGCAGCACACACGATCCATGCCGCAGTTCTTCTGGGACGGCGCTACGGAGATGAACTGCCTGCACCACGTGGTCGATCGCGTCATCGCCACGGGCTACTCGCACCACATCGAGCGGCTGATGGTGATCTGCAATTTCTGCCTGCTGGCCGGTATCGATCCCGCCGCGGTCAACGCGTGGTTTCTGGCCTTCTACGTCGACGCCTATGAGTGGGTGGTGGCGCCCAACGTCATCGGCATGGGTCTCAACGCCGATGGCGGGCAGATTGCGACCAAGCCCTACATCGCTTCGGCCAACTACATCAACAAGATGAGCGACTACTGCGCCGGCTGCCGCTTCAATCCCAAACAGCGCACCGGCAAGGAAGCCTGCCCGTACAACTTTCTCTACTGGAATTTCCTGCTGGAGCACGAGGAGACCCTGCGCGCCAACCCGCGTTCCGGGCCGGCAGTGTTGGGGCTCAAGCATCTATCGCCAGCCGAACGCAGCGCCGTCCGCGACCAGGCGACCAACTTCCTGGCCAGCCTCCCCGCGTACAAAGATAGCAAAGAATAGAACGCGGATAACGCGGATCGGGCGGATCGACACGGATGAAGAAAATCAGCGAAAATCTGCTCGATCCGCGTTATCCGCGTTCTATTCCTCCTCCGTCAGCGTGTGTAGGAAGGCCTCGAGTTGCGCCGCCTCTTCGTCGGTGAGGGCGAGCGGCGTCAGTTCATTGTGGCCTTGGATGGCGAAGCCGCCGCTGTTGTAGTGCTGGATGACCTCGGCCAGGGTGGCAAACTGGCCGGTGTGCATGTACGGCCCCGTCTCGGCCACATTGCGCAACGTCGGCGTCTTCATGCCGCCCAGCAACGTGTCGCTCTCGGTGACCATGAAGCGCAACGCCGTGCACTCGTCAGGGTCGGCGTCGCTGTACGCACCCAGACAGTTGAACGGATCGGCCTGCACGCGTACCACGCCGTCGATGCGCCCGCGCTGGATCGGCACGTCCGGCGCACCGGGGATGGCCGTATTGTGGAAAGCATCATTGGTAAAGCGCGGCCCGTTGTGGCAGTTCATGCACTGCCCCTTGCCCATGAAGATCCGCAGCCCCGCCACTTCGTCGGCACTCAGGACGGCCTCGCCCTGCGGCCGCCCGTCCGCGTCCAGCGACGCCACGTAGCGGTCGAAGCGCGCCGGTTGCGGCACGATCGTGCGTTCGTATGCGGCCAGCACCTTGCCGAGGTTGGCAAAGACCCGGTTCGCGGCGTCGCGATCCGCCGGCGCCATGCGCTCCCACGCCGCGCTGGCCGCCGGGCTGTCCACCGGGCCGGCATTGCGCGGGAAACGGCTGCTGTCTGCCAGGTCGGGCAGCGGGTCGAAGAGCGCCTCGTACTCGGCACGATAGTGCTCGGCCAGCAGATGTGCGTAGAGCGTACGGTTGCCGCCATGCTCCAGCGGGTTCTCCAGCGGGATCAGCGCTTGCGACCACTGGCTGTCATTCTTGCCGTTCCATGTCTGCCACGGGCTATAGGCCGCGCCGACAAGGCTCATGGCGTTGAGCGGAATAGTGCCCATGCCCACGCCAAAGGCGCGCCCGTCGGTGAAATGGCGTTCAGGCATGTGGCAGGACGCGCACGACACGGCGCCGTTGCCGCTGAAGCGAGTGTCGAAGTAGATGCGCTCGCCAAGCGCTGCGGCTGTGGGGTTATCAGCGACGACGTTGGACGGATCGGGCGACAGCGGCTTGAGCGCGTCGAGCGACAGGCTGTGCAGCACGCGCAATTCGTCCGCGCTCCAGGTCGGTGTTGCCGGGCCGCCGGCGCAGGCGGCAAGCCAGCCAAGCACCATTACCCCTATCAACCACCGGCCGGCGCGCATCAAGAAGTCAGATTGGCCTGGTTGCATGTCGCTATAGCTTCAAATTGAAGGTGACGCTGTCTTGCTGGCCGGCCGCGTCGATGACAAAGGTAATCGTCCACCAGCCGCCCATCTGAAACTGCATCCCCTCCACGCGATAGTCGCCGTTGCCCAGCGCTTCGGTGACCTGGGGCTCGGTGGGCATGCCGTGGTTGTGTTCGGGCATGCCGCCACTCACGGCGATCACCGCATCGTCGACGGGCGCGCCCTCTGGCGTCTCGACGTGCAGCGTCCATTGGTGGAGTTCGTTGATCGCGATCGGCTCCAGCGCCGGGGTGTAGGTGACCTGGAACAACCCGCCATCGCTGGCCCGTGTCGTGCCGAAATCGGTATCGGCCGGTGCATTGCTGCTCATCTGCATCGCCGGTGTCGCCGCGCCGCCACAACCGCCAATTGCCGCCACCAACAACAGCAGCACACCAAGCAACAGGGAATATCGACGCATGACGCTCCTTTCTCAACCAGAGTTGCCGTCTCGACTCGTCGATCGTTCAATGAAAAAGCAGGCCGATCTTCGCAGATTTTGCGAGAATCTGCGAATTTCAGCCTGCTTTGGGTCGGAGCGTATCTGCCGCGGCCGACCTACTGGACGGGGTAGCCCTGCTGCTGCCAGGTCACGATACCGCCCAGGTCGTAGATCTGGGAATAGCCGGCCTGGTCGAGAATCTGCGCGGCCTGGTTGCTGCGGTTACCGCTGCGACAGTAGACGACGACCGGCTTGTCCTGCGGCACTTCGCTCAGGCGCTGGCCCAGGGAGTCGACCGGGATGTTGACCGAGCCGGGAATATGTCCGCTGGCGAACTCCTCGGGCGTACGGACGTCGATCAGGATGTGTTCGCTGCCGGACCCAAACTTGCTCTGGTAGTCGGCCGGGGCGATTTTGGTGTTGACCTTTTCGGGCGCGGCGGCAACGGCTGCACCGGCGCTGGCGGCAGGGGCGGCGGGCGCGGGCGCACCGGCCGAACACGCGCCGATCCCAACGACCAGCCCTGTAACGACGATGGCGAGACCGAGGTAGCGGCGCGCCTGGGAAAGAACTGTCTGCATAATCTTGCTCCACTTGCGTGCGTCGGCGACGCAGTTGATAGGGCGGCACGTCTCGAGTCGACACCCGCCGCCACGAAATAGACGGTAATCTGCCCCCACTTTACCTCAGATCGCCCGAAATTCAGTCCGCTGCCTTCCTTATCGGCGCAATAAGTATTTGCTTATATGTGCCGAGCTTACGGACTCCCGCGCGCCTCGATGGCACAATGCCATGCAGTGATTCAAGTGTGAAGAAAGCATGAGGGATATGGGGCATCCAACGATCCCGCCGGAACGCTACACCAAGAAGACCTTGCCGTCCAAGCTCTGCCAGGTGTGCGGCCGTCCATTTACCTGGCGCAAGAAATGGGCGCGCGACTGGGATGCGGTGACTGTGTGCAGCGAACGTTGCCGGCGTCAGAAGCGCCGGCAGCCAGGAGGCGCGGCATGACCTCGCCTGCCGGCGCCATGACGCGCGACTTCGCCGACCGCAACATGCTGGTCGCCTATGTGCGGCAAGAGTTCCCCGCGTCCGAGAGCGTCGACGGTCATGTGGCCGGCCAGCGCGGCGGGCGCAAGGCGGCGCTGGCGGCATTGGCGCTGGTCGACCCCGCCGCCTATGCGCGCACGCGCAACCACCTCGACGGGTCGGTGACGCGCCTGTCGCCCTACGTACGCCACGGCGTGCTGACCCTGGCCGAGGTGCGGGATGCCGTGCTCGGCACGGTGCGCGACCCGCACGAGGCAGCCCGGCTGCTCACGGAGCTGGGCTGGCGTGACTATTTCCAACGCGCGTACGCGGCACTCGGCGACGGCATCTGGCGCGACCAGGAGCCGAACAAGACAGGTTGGCGTGCAGAGGAATATGCCGGCCAACTGCCCGACGATATTGCTCAGGGGACGACCGGCCTGGCGTGTATCGACGGATTCAGCGCCGAACTACGCGCGACAGGCTATCTGCACAACCATGCTCGTATGTGGCTGGCCGCCTATATCGTGCACTTTCGGCGCGTGCGCTGGCAGTCCGGCGCACGCTGGTTTCTGACCCACCTGCTCGACGGAGATCCTGCCAGCAACAACCTTTCCTGGCAGTGGGTGGCGAGCACCTTCAGCCACAAGCCCTACATTTTCAACCGCGCCAACCTGGAGAAATACGCCGGCAGCGCCTATTGCCAAAGCTGCCCGCTCCGCGCCGGCTGCCCGCTCGACGCCAGCTACGAAGCACTGGCAGCGCGGCTCTTTCCCCGCATGTCGGGCGGCGAAGCGGTCGACAGCGGCCCGCTGCCGGCGGTCGACGGCGAGCACGGCACGGCGACCGCCCAGGTCCACGGGCAAACGATCGTCTGGGTGCATGGCGACATGCTCAGCCCGCAGAGCGTGGCGTTGCAAGCGCAGCCGGGGGCGCCGGCCATCTGGGTGTGGGACGACGAACTGCTGGCGGCGCAGCGTATCAGCCTGAAGCGTATCGTGTTTCTATACGAGTGCCTGCTGGAGCTTCCGGTCGTCATCCGGCGCGGGGACGTTGCGGCCGAAGTACTCGATTTCGCCCGCGCGGCCGGCGCCCGGACGATCGTGACCGCAGCGAGCCCCAGCCCGCGCTTTGCCACCATCCGGCGCCTGCTGGAGCAGGAGATGCCCGTGGCAGTGCTGCACGAATCACCATTTGCGACCGCCCCGCGCGCGCTCGACCTGCGTCGCTTTTCACGGTATTGGCGCAAGGTGGAACGTTCAGTCCTGCCACAGAGCGGGGCGCGTCGTGACGTGTGATAGAATGCCGATTAGCCGCACGCTGGCAGCGACGGCTCAGATCGCATCAACCCGGCCACGGTTGCCGGCCCGCCAAAACGTGCGGGCCGGTGCCATATGCCGGCGACTCACATGAAGCAACAAGGAGTAAGTAGACCCATGGTTGTCAACCGGCGGTTTGCCCGCTATGCCTGGGGTGTCGTCCTGCTGAACATCGTCGTCATTGTCTGGGGCGCATTCGTACGCGCCACAGGTTCGGGCGCCGGCTGTGGCGACAATTGGCCGCTCTGCCAGGGTGAGGTCATCCCGCGCCCGGAGAGCATCGAAACCGTCATTGAGTTCTCGCACCGCGTCACCAGCGGACTGGCGCTGATCGCGGTCGTCGTGCTGCTGATCTGGGCATTCCGTGCGTATCCCAAAGGCAGCGTGGTGCGCAAAGGCGCCGTCGCCTCCATGATCTTCATGATTCTTGAGGCGCTCATCGGCGCGGCGCTGGTGTTGCTGGAGTATGTGGCATTCAACGTCTCGGTCGGCCGTGCGATCTGGATGGGCGGCCACCTTATCAACACCTTCCTGCTCATGGCGGCGCTGACGCTGACGGCTTGGTGGGGACAGGGCGGCCAACCGCTGCGCCTGCGCAACCAGGGCGCAGTGGGATGGACGCTGCTGGGGGCGTTCGTGGGCATGCTCGTGCTGGGCGTGAGCGGCGCCATCACCGCGCTGGGCGACACGCTCGTGCTGACCGGCGGCATCTCGCCGGCAGAAAATGCGCTCGTCGCCACGCTCGTCGATCTGCGCATTTTCCACCCGTTGATTGCCTTCGTCGTCGGCGCGCTGGTTGGGCTGGCAGCGTGGGTCGCCATGAAGCAACGGCCGGCTCTAACGACACAGCGCCTTGGACGGGCCATCATTGCCCTGTACGTCGTGCAGTTGTTGGTCGGCTCGCTCAACGTTGCGCTCAAAGCGCCCGTCTGGCTGCAACTGGTCCACCTGGCCATCACGACGACGATCTGGATCCTGCTGGTCATGTTGGCGGCGGCGGCACTGGCCGCAAGCGAGCCAGTCTCGCCGCGCAACGCCCCTGCTTCCTCGGCGGCGGAACGAAGGACGGCAACGACCTGACGGGTTGTGAGCGCCATTCCAATTCGGCTTTGACGATTTTGACAGGGTTCGAGGGCTTGATGTATGCTAGGCCCATCAGCCAAACGGCTGCTCCAATCCAACCCATTCCTCATGTCTGTCTGGTCGGCCTTCTCGATCCTGCGATGGACAAGCAAGGAAGGTCCCTCCTGGTTTCAGGAGGGACCGTTTTTTTTCTAGCTGACGTTCACCCTACGCATGACACACGAAGCGGACAATTCGGACGCCGCACGGTTCATTTCCAGACCACTTTCCGACTGCCGGATTTGGCGGGGACCGGCCGACAGTCTACAATCGTGATCAGGAAATTCGTTCTGAGAGAGTGATCATGCAGAAAGACATCTTCAGCAATGCAATGCTTGTGTTCGGCGTCGTGACCCTCGCGACCTTTGGCGTGATGGAGCTTACCGGCCTGCATGCCGACCCGATCATGCCTGCCTTCTCGGCATTTCTCATCGGCGCCACGGCAGTCCTCGACCGCGTGGGCGTCCGTCGCATGAACTGACAGCTGCGGGCAGCCGTCGATCCATAGCACAAAACTGAATCAGGAAAACAGACAGGGGCGTCGCGATCGCGACGCCCCTGCTATTTCTGTCTCCGTCGGCTTATTCGCCGCCGACGCAAGCCTGACCGGTGCTCGCCACCGCATCAGCCAGCGCCGCAACCGGGACAACCCTCACGCCGCTGACCAGAACGCCATCGTCCGCCATCCAAAGATCGACGCTACCGGCCCCTTCCTCCGGTACGGTGATGAGCGCCGGGCCGCCCTCAAGCGCGGACAGCGCCTGCCAGGTAAAGCCGGGCGTATCGGCAAAGCCGGTCACTTGCGCTGGTATGCCGGCCTCATCCAGAAAGGCCACGCCATCGATCCCGGCGAAGAGCGCCTGATTGCCCGCCGGCGCGCTCGTACGTTCGCCGTCGCCATAGGCCGGCGCACAGCCGCAGACCAGCAGTGCGTATTCTCCCGGCAGCAGGTCGGCGGCAAAGCTCAACCGCGGTGCGCCGGCCGGGTCGGCAGCGAAGGTGTCGGCGAACAGGTCGCCGTCGAGCGAGGCAGGCGTGCGCGCGTCGACACCGGCAGGGCAGTCGCCGAAATCGACGGGCGCCTGCCAGCCGTAGTTGGCCCACGCGTCGAGACCGGGGACGCTCAGCGCGCCGGCTGCCGCCAGCGTGATGGCCGGCACCTCCGCGGCGCCCGTCTCACTATCCGGCGCCCCCTCATCGCCACCGGCCAGATCTTCGCTGCCACTTGCCGGCTCTTCGCCATCGCCAGTGTCGCTGCCCGATTCGCTGCTCACGTCGCTGCCGTCGTCGCCAGATTCATCCCCGCCGGCCGGCTCCACGACCCAGATTACCTCGAGGCTCGCAGTTTCGCCCTCGCCGTCCTCGGCGGCAATGACCACCGGGTAGGGGCTACCATCAGCCGCATCTTCCGCCACGACACCGGCGATCATCTCGTCGGCATAGAGCAGGTCGGGCGGCAGCGCTTCGACCGTGACGGTGATCGGGGCACTGTCCACGTCGGTGACGACGACCGGAAGCTCGACAGCATCGCCCACTGTGACGGTGTAGGTCTCCACCAGGTCAATGCGCGGCGCATCGTTGACGGCCTCAACCGTGACGGTGACCGGTGCAGTGACCTCGCGTGCCAACGCGTCGCTGATGTGAATGGTAAAGACGTCTTCGCCGTTGAAGTCCGGCAGCGGTTCATAGGTGAATGCGCCCGTCGTCTCGTCGATGACGGTGATGGCGCCGTGTCCCGGCTCGCTCTCCACGCCAAAGAAGATCTCGGCCCCTTCGACGTGCGTGGCCGCGAGAACGGCCTCCAGCGGCGTATCTTCTTGCGTCGTGAACGTGAGTTCGTCGACACGGAACGGGTTCGGATCGAGTTCGGCCGTGATCGTAAAGCTCTGGGTGATGGCGACGCCGGCAGCATCGGTCGCCGTTACCACAACCGGGTGTTCGCCTTCATCGTCGGCGCCGGGCGTGCCGGTCAGGACAACGTCGCCGCTGTCGAGCGTGGTCAGGAGGAGCCAGAGCGGCCGCACCGGCACCTCGACCGTCAGAGTCCCGTTGGCGGTAATGGCAAAGGGCAGCGACTCCACGAGTGGTGCAGCGGTGACCGCCTCTTCGGTGGCGCCGTCGCCGTTCTCGCCGGTAGTGTCTTCTTCGGCGGCGACGGGGCCAGTCTCGGCCGATTCCGTCTCGGTCGTGCCGGCTGTCCCCTCAGCAGACGCGCCATCCTCCGTATCCGGTGGCGTCACAGATTCATTCGAGGGTAACGATTCGAGCGCCTCATCGCCCGCAGCGTCCTCGTCTTCTGTATCGTCATCAGGCGCCCCAGCCAAATCGATCGGCGCAAAGGTCACCGTGTAGGTGTATGGCTGGTTGAGGAAGGCGCCGAGCGGCGGCTCGTCGCCGAACATCCACGCGGCGGTAGGCACCACCGTCGCCGTCGGCGTGGCAGTGGGTGTCTTGGTAGCCGTCGGCGTCTTTGCAGGCAACGCGGTAGGCGTCGCTGTCGACGTCGGTGTGGCCGTGTTGGTGGCGGTAGTCTCTTCCGTTGCGGTCGGCTCCGGCGTTGTGGTCGCAGTCGCAGACTCCGTGGCAGTCGGTTCGCTCGTCGCCGTTGCGGTTGCGTCTTCCGTCGCGGTGGCCGTCTGGGTAGGCGTGGCCGTTGCATCCGGCGTTGCAGACTCGGTGGCCGTTGCGGTCGGTGTCTCAGTAGCCGCCACAGTGGCCGTCTCGGTGGCCGTCTCAGTGGCCGTTGCGGTCGGCAGTTCAGTTTCGGTGGCGGTCGGTACCGGCGTCAGCGTAGCGGTGGCCGTTGGCGTCAGGGTTGCCGTTGGCGTCAGCGTAGCCGTCTCCGTCGCCGTGGGCAGGAGCGTGGCTGTCGCCGTCGCCGTCGGGGTCAGTGTTGCGGTCGGCGTCAACGTAGCCGTCTCGGTGGCCGTAGGCAGGAGCGTTGCCGTCGCTGTCGACGTCGGCAGCAGCGTCGCCGTTGCGGTCGGTATGGGCGTCCAGGTCGCAGTGGAGACCGGCGTCCACGTTGCGGTGGCGAGCAGCGTCGGCGTCCAGGTCGGCGTCGACGTTGGATTCGATGTGTCGTTGGAGCCGGACGGCGACGTTGCTGTGGGTGGCGGCGGCGGCAGCGTGTTGGTCGGCAGCGGCGTCGGTGAAGCGGCGGCGGTGACGAATACCAGGATCGGCGTCGCGCTTGGCGGCGCCGCGGTCGGCAGCGGCGCCGTCGTGTTGGTCGGCAGGGCCGTGTTGGTGGCCGTCGGCGGTACGGGCGACGGGGTGAAGGTCGGGACCAGCGTGCGCGTCAGTTCGACCGGCGCTTCGGCGACCGGCGTCGTTTGCGGGCCGGCAAAGAAGGTTGAGCCGATGAAATAGCCGATCCCGAGCAGGACTGCGGCGCCGCCGACAAAGATGGCCGGCCGCAGCCAACTGGGATAGACAGGCCCATTGCCGCTGTTGTTGTTCATACCTCACTCCTGGTTCAATCCGAGACGTTTGTAATACTTCTGACGCACTTCGAGCGCCGGCAGTTCCCGCCGCCCGCCGATTTATGTCATATCGCCAGTCTTGCAAATTGGTCTGGCGTGGTCTATACTCTTGGTTTAAGCAGGACTTGTCGATCTGCGTACATTTTACCTTAGGAACAACAATCAAGTAGCGTAGAAACTGAAAGGAGCTTCGAACATGTCAGCAGTTGCTGTTCAGGAGAAGAACACTACCCCATGGTGGCTGATCCTGGTTTTCGGCATTCTCCAGGTCGTCGTTGGTGTCTACTTCCTCACCCAGCCTCTCACCACAGCCAAAGTTTTCACCTGGTTGATTGGCTGGTATTGGCTCGTCACTGGAGCCTATTATCTGGTTAGTTTGATCTGGGATCGACGCCAGTGGGGCTGGAAGCTCTTCAGCGGTATCATTGGCGTTGCTGCCGGTTGGTTTTTGGTCGATGCAGACCCGATTGCTCGGGTTGCATCTTTCGGTTTTGCCATTGTACTTGTGCTCGGCATCCAGGGTATCATCATGGGTATCTCTGGTCTCATCGCTGCCTTCCAGGGTGGCGGCTTGGGTGCAGGGATCATGGGTGGCATCTCCATCGTCGTCGGTATTCTGTTGCTAGGTAACATGGCGGCAGCGACACTAGTTCTGCCGTGGGTCATCGGCATCTTCGCCATCGTCGGTGGTATCTTCGCCATCATCATGGCGTTCCGGTTGAAGTAGGGGTAGCCGTTCAACCATTCCCCGAAGCTGGCTTAAAAGGGAGGGTGCGGACCTGTGCGGTCCGCACCCTCCCTTTTTTGTTGTGGGCGCCCTTGTCAGAATTACGCACTTCCGATGTCCCCCAACACAGGCGTTTCAATTGTCCTTCCGCCGTGATGTATAATCTGCCCCGTCATCCGTCAGCAGGCTTGCATGTGCAGGCTCGACAAGCGAGGCAAACCCTATGTCCGACTCACCATCCACCGTTTCGACTGCGAGCAGATTGTCCGGTTCTCGCTGGGAGCCGGTAATCTCCTTCATTTTTCATGTTCTGATCAATGGCCTTGCCGTGACCGTTGCGCTGTGGTTTCTGCCGGGTATCCAGGCGTCGCCGCGCTTTGTAACCCTGCAATTCCTGGCGGCGGGCTTCCTCTTCGGCGTGCTCAACGCATTCCTGCGCCCCTTCATCGTGCTCTTCACCGGCAAACTCATCATTCGGTCGTTTGGCCTGTTCATTGTCGTGATCAATGCCATCTTGCTGGCCGTTCTCGCCTGGATACTCGACTGGCAGATCGACAACGTGATCTCGATCCTGTTTGCCGGCTTCGTCATCGGCGTGGTGCTGGCCGTCCTCGATGCGATCTTCGGCATCAACCGCCCGCTGATCAAGGATGCCGACGAGTATTCCGGAATCTGGAATCTGCTGATCAAGTATTCCGGCAATCGCAGCAATCAACTGATCACGAACCTGCGCTTTCAGCAGGTTTACGATCTGATCTACCAGTATGCCATGGAGATCGCGCTGGATCGCGTGCCCTTTGTCGGCACCTTCCGTGAAAAGGTCGGCCAGTTCGTCTACGGCGGCGCGCAGACGACGATTTCGGGACTGAACACACCGGCGCAGGTGCGCGTCATGCTCCAGGAGTTGGGGCCGACCTTCGTCAAGTTCGGCCAAATGATCTCCAGCCGCGCCGAGGCGCTGCCGCCGGACTGGCAGGTCGAGTTCAATAAGTTGCAGAGCAACGTGCCGCCCTTCCCCGGCGCCGAAGCAATCCAGATTGTGGAGAAGGAGCTGGGCAAACCCATCGGAGAGCTATTCGCCCAGTTCGCCGCCGAACCGTTTGCCGCTGCATCCACGGCCCAGGTGCATCGCGCCGAGCTTTTCGACGGCACCGACGTCGTCGTCAAGGTGCAGCGCCCGCACATCGTCCCGAAGATCAAGGCCGATCTCCAGATTCTGGAAGAGGTGCTCCAGACCCTCTCGGCGCGCATCGAGTGGATGCGCGAGAATGACGTCCTGGGTATTTTCGGCGAGTTCGCCAGCAATCTGATCAAGGAACTCGACTATCGCAACGAAGCCTTCAATGGCCGCCAGCTCGCCGATACCATGTCGGCCTTCCCCGAGGTCACGGTTCCCCGCATGTACCGCGAGTTTACCACCGCCAAAGTCCTGACCATGGACTTCGAATCCGGCGTGAAGATCACCAATGTCGCTAAAATCGAAGCGGCCGGCATCGATCCGCTCCAACTCTCCCGCACCTTTCTGCGCGTCATGATCAAGCAGATTGTCTTCGACGGCTACTTCCACGGCGACGCGCATCCCGGCAATATCCTGGTCAATCTCCAGAACGGCAAGATCATTTTCCTCGACCTGGGCATGATGGGCATGCTCAATCAGGAGCAACGGGTCAACCTTGCCGACCTGATCTGGGTGCTGAACTCGCTCGACGCCTACGAAATTTCGGAGACGCTGCTCCGCCTGTGTACGCCGTTCAAGGACGTGCATGTGGAGAAGTTCCGCGAAGATATCGACCGCACCGTTGTGCGCTACATGCGCTACCCAGACGAGGCCGGTTCGCTCTCGGCCGTGCTCGACTCGGTCTTCACCGTGCTCTCTGACAACGGCCTGCGCCTCGGCAGCGAACTGACGATGGCGCTCAAGACACTTATCCAGGCAGAGGCCATCGTCCACACGCTGGACTACTGGCTGGACATCACGCGCGAGGCCTTCGGCTTCATCCAGGGTTTCCTGGTTGAGCAATTCACCGTCGAGAAGGTCAAGGCCAACGTCCAGACGCAGGTCACGCGCACGCTCAAGGATGTCGTGCGGCGCATCCCGGATTTGCAGCAGGCCACCATGCAGTGGCTCAACCAATATGAGAAGGGCAAGTTCGAAGTCGAAGTCAACACCGACGAACTCAACGCGCGGCTGGACATCTTCAACGTGGCCGCCCAGCGGCTGGCCATCGGCATCGTCCTGCTCGGCATGATCATCGGGTCGGCCTTTGCCACGAGCATCGAAGGAAGTTTCCTCGGCATTAACTTCTCTTCGCTGGCGTTTCTGATCTTCCTTTTCGCCATCATCACGGGAACCATCATGGCGGTCCGGATGATGCGGTCGATCAACGTCAGGCCGCCCGCAAAGCCACGAATTTACTTCGACAAATGAGCCGGGTAGCGAGACGAGGCGGCAGGGCAATGGGCGCGGCAGCGGAACAGCAGATTGAACAGCATGGGTGAGAGTGCAACCCACCGGATCACCTATGTGGGCCATGCCACGGTATTGATCGAAGCGGGCGGCGCGCGCATCCTCACCGACCCGGTGTTGCGCCACCGCATCGTACATCTGCGCCGGCGCCGGTCGCCGATCCTGGGCATGTGGCAGGAAAACATCGACGCCGTCCTCATCTCGCACCTGCACTACGACCACCTGGATCTGCCCTCGCTGCGCCGCCTTGGCCGGCAGATCCGGCTCATCGTGCCGGTGGGCGCAGGAGCGCTTCTGCGCCAGCACGGCTTCACCAAAATCGAGGAACTACGCGCCGGCGAACGCACCAGCGTTGCCGGCGTGCCGGTCACCGCCACCACGGCACTGCACAGCGGTGCGCGCGGCCCGCTCGGCCCCACGGCCGAGTGCCTGGGCTACATCGTCGGCGGCGAGAAGCAGCGTACCTACTTTGCCGGCGACACGGACCTGTTCCCCGAGATGGAACAGATGGCCGGCGCCGTCGATGTCGGTCTGATCCCGGTGTGGGGGTGGGGGCCGACGCTGGGCACCGGACACATGGACCCCTACCGCGCCGCCGAAGCGTGCAAGCTCATCGCGCCGCAGGTAGCCATCCCGATCCACTGGGGCACCCTCTATCCGCTGGCCATCCACCGGCTGACCAAGGCCTTTCTCATCGATCCGCCGCGGCTCTTCAGCGAATTCATGATTCGCCTGGCGCCGCAGGTCGATGTCCGCATTCTCCAACCTGGCGAGCATTGCGAGTTGTAGCGCGCAGGCTGCCACCATCGACGAGGAACGTATGGACGCAATTCGAGGACTGACCGACCAGGATGTGATAGACCGGCGCGCGCGTGGAGAGGGCAACGACGCCGAGCTACAGACCAGCCGCTCGGTCGGCCAGATTGTCCGCGGAAACTTTGTCACGCCCTTCAACATCATCCTCTTCCTGCTGGGCGTCGCGTTGATCTTCATGGGCCAGATCAGCGCCGCACTGACGAGCAGCGGCGTGCTCCTGCTCAACGTCGTCGTTGGCACCTTCCAGCAGCTACGCGCCAAACGCAAGCTCGACCAGATCGCCCTGCTGACGCGCCCCAAAATCGCAGTCGTACGCAACGGCGCCGAGTGCAGCGTCGATCCGGCCGAACTGGTCAAGGGCGACATCCTCGTCGTGCAGACCGGCGATCAGGCGGTCGTCGACGGCGCCCTCCTCGACGGGCAGTTGGAGATGGACGAGTCGCTACTCACGGGCGAGACCGACCACATCGAAAAACGCGCCGGCGATCGCGTGCTTTCCGGCAGCCTGGTCGTCAGCGGCAAGGCCTATGTGGAGGCGCAGGAAGTCGGCGCAAGCAGCTTTGCCAACAAGCTCACGGCCAGCGCGCGCCAGTTCCGCACCGTCGAGACGCCCGTGCAGCGCGAGGTCAACCTGCTCGTGCGGGTGATGATGCTCATCGCCGTGATCTTTATCGCGATGCTGCTGATCACCTCATACATCTATGATGTGCCGGCCGTGCGCACCACGCAGTTGGCTGTGGTAATCATGGGGCTGATCCCCGTCGACCTCTTTCTCATGATTACGATCGCCTATGCCATGGGCGCCGTGCGCATCGCCGACAAAGGCGCCCTGGCCCAGCAGTCGAGCGCCATCGAGGCGCTCAGCGCAGTGACCGTCCTCTGCACGGACAAGACCGGCACGCTCACAGCCAATCGCATTCGCTACCACGGCGTTCATCCGCTCAACGGCGCCACCCAGGCCGAACTCGAACGGATGCTCGGCAGCTTTGCAGCCAGCGCAGCGAGCGGCAACAAGACCAGCGAAGCCATCGCCGCAGGGTTGACGGGCGAGGAACTCGAAGCAGCAGACGAAGTACCCTTCTCGTCGGCGCGCAAGTGGAGCGCGCTGGCGTTTGACGGCGGCCCCATGCCGGGCGTCTACGTGCTCGGCGCCACGGAAATGCTGGCTCCGTACCTGGCGGATAGCGAGTCATTCGACGCGCAGATCCGCGCTTGGTCGGACGAGGGGCTGCGCGTGCTGCTCTTTGCACGCAACGCCGATGTCAGCACGCTACACGACACACAGGGCGTGCCCGCGCTGCCGCTGCTCACGCCGCTGGGGCTGATCAGCTTCACGGACGAATTGCGCCCCGGCGTGCAGGAGACCATCGCCGCCTTTCAAGCGGCCGACATCGAACTCAAGGTCATCTCCGGCGACAATCCCGGCACCGTGGCGGCGCTGGCGCGCCAGGCCGGCATGCCCGCCGACCTGCGCACGGTCTCCGGCACCGACCTGGCGCAGATGTCGCCCGCCGAGTTCGCCGAGGCAGCGCGCGAAGGCGCCATCTTCGGGCGCATCACGCCGGAGCAGAAACGGCAGTTGGTCGAGGTGCTCAAGCTCCAGGGACAATTCGTGGCCATGACCGGCGATGGCGTCAACGACGTCCTCTCGCTCAAGCGAGCCGACGTCGCCGTGGCCATGGAGAGCGGCAGCGCGGCGGCCCGCTCCGTCGCCGACATCGTGCTGCTTGGCGACGATTTCGGCGCGCTCGTGCCGTCGTTCCTCGAGGGACAGCGCATCGTCGGCGGCATGGACAGCATCCTGCGCATCTTCGCCGTACGCATCTTTGCCCTGGCCGCGATCCTGGCCGCCTCCGGCTGGATGCGGCTGGGCATCCCCACGGCGCCGACCTACGAATCCATCTATGCGTTGCTGGTGGGCGGGCTGCCGGCCTTCTTCGTGGCGTTGTGGGCCAGGCCGGCGCGCATCAAGATCTCCTTCGTCGATCGGGTGATTCCCTTTGCGCTGCCCATGGCGCTGCTGATCGGCCTGGTGGGGACGCTGCTCTACGCCGCTTATTTCCAGGCGGCGCAGCATCAACTGGTTACCGTGCACATCACCCAGGAGCAAATCGACCAACTGGCGCGCTATATCGGCTTCACAGCGGATGGGCCGTATGTCGCCAAACTTGAGGCGTCAGGCGTCATCGCGCAGAACGCGCTGCTCATCTTCCGCGTGGTCACGGGTGTTCTGTTGGTGCTCTTTCTGCTGCCGCCCTTCCGGCTGCTCAACGTCCTGCGCCAGCAGATCGATCGGCGTTCGCTGTTGATCGTTGGCCTGTCACTTGTGATCTTTGCAGCGGTGTTGCTGATACCCTTCGTGCGCAACTTCTTCCTGGTCATCCCGCTACGGCCGCTCGACTATGCGATCACAGTCGGCGTGTCGCTGCTCTGGTTTGCCATCGCATGGGTCGAACTAAGGTTTCACCTCTTCGACCGCTTCTTTGGCATCACCGGCGCCAGCAAGTGACCGGGCCGCCGGCCATCAGTAGCGCTCCAGCGTCCTGCCTTCGATGGCCAGCGTGGCAATGTGCTTACCGATGCTCAGCGAGGCGGTGGCCGCCGGCGACGGTGCGTTGAGCACATGCGTCATGCGGTAGGCGCTGACAATGTGGAAGTCGTCGACCAGCTTGCCGTCGGCGGACAGCGCCTGGGCGCGCACGCCTGCGCCGGCCGGCGCCAGGTGGTTGACCTCGATCTCCGGCACCAGCGTCCGCAGCGCGCGCCAGAAGGCATACTTGCTGGCCGAACGATAGAACTCGCCGATCCCTGTCTGCCAGTAGCGCCTCGCCAGGCCCCAGAAACCGCTGTAGGTCATGGTGTCGAGAGCATCGCGCGTCGAGAAACTCAACTTGCCGTAGCCGTCGCGCTTGAAGGCGAGCACGGCATTGGGGCCGGCCTCCACGCTGCCGTCGACCTTGCGCGTGAAGTGTACGCCCAGAAACGGGAACTTGGGGTCCGGCACCGGATAGATGAGATTGCGCACCAGATCGCGCGCCGCCGGCTTGAGTTCGTAGTACTCGCCGCGGAAGGGGATGATGCGCACGCCCGGGTTGACGCCGCACAGCGCCGCCACGCGATCCGCCTGCAAGCCCGCGCAGGTGACCAGGTACTCGCACGTAATGCTCTCCTCCGTCGCCGAGATGAGTTCGAGATGCTCGGGACGACTGCGCAGCTCCGCCAGGCGCCAGCCCGTGCGGATCGTGCCGCCGGCCGCCTGCACGCGGCGCGCATAGGCCGCCGCAACGGCCTTGTAGTCGACGATGCCCGTCTCGGTCACCCACAGCCCGGCAACGCCGGCGACGTGCGGCTCGTACTCGCGCAACTCGGCGCCGGCCAGACGCCGCGGGGTCAGGCCATTGGCGCGCGCCCGCTCGGCCAGCGCGTCGAGACGCGCGACCTCCTCGTCACTGGTCGCCACGACCAGCTTGCCGCAGCGCTCGTGCGCGATGCCCTCTTCCGCGCAGAACGCGTAGAGCGCCTCGCGGCCTTCGGTGCACAGCTTCGCCTTGAGCGAGCCGGGGCGGTAGTAGAGCCCGGCGTGGATGACGCCGCTGTTGTGCCCGCTCTGGTGGGCAGCAATGTCCGTCTCCGCCTCGAGGACGACAACCGACGTCACACCGGCTTTGGTCAGTGCCAGCGCGGTGGCCAGCCCGACTATTCCACCGCCGACAATTGCATATTCGAAGTGCACGATTCCTCTTTTCCTGGCTGCGACAGGGCGCCTGAAGGCGGCGCCCCGCCCTTGTCCGTCTCGCATGCATTCTACCGAACGACCGGCGGTGGCCGAAATCTCCCGGCGATTGTCGCCGCAGTGTTATAATGAAGCGGCAAGGCCGGAATGTACCGGCGCCAGGTGCTCCCATACGCGTGCCGGCGCCGCCGAATAAACACAAACGCAAAGCACGAGGAGAGACTTCATGGTTGACATCGTCCTCGACCACGCCACCGTGGTCGAACATGACAAGAGCCAACTTCACCCCCTGCACCATCCCAAGCAACACATCAACCCGCTCGTCGTCGATCGCGCCGAGGGAGTCTGGCTGCACACGACCGACAACCGCACCGTGCTCGATGGCATGGCCGGGCTGTGGAACGTCAACATCGGCTACGGCAACCAGGAGTTGCCCGACGTCGCCGCGGCACAGATGCGCAAGGTGGCCTTCACCTCCAACTTTGTGGGCATGACCACGCCGCCCGCGGCCGAGCTCGCCCATCGCATGGCGGGCATGGCGCACCCGACGCTCAACACGACCTTTTTCGCCTCGGGCGGCTCCGAGTCCAACGACTCGGCCTTCAAGACGGCGCGCTACTATTGGTACCGGCTGGGCAAGAAGGACAAATTCAAGATTATCTCGCGGCAGGCGGCCTATCACGGCATCACCGTCGCCGCCACTGCCGCCACGGGCATCCCGCGCTATCACACCATGTTCGGCCCGCTGGCGCCCGGCTTCTCGCACATCCCGGCGCCCAATCCCTACCGTTATGCCGGCGACATGCACCCCGGCGAGACGGTGGGCCAGGCCGCGGCCCGCGCGCTGGAGGAAGAGATCCTGCGCCAGGGGCCGGAGACGGTGGCCGCCTTCATCGCCGAGCCGATCCAGGGCGTGGGCGGCGTCATCGTGCCGCCGGACGACTACTTCCCGCTGGTGCGCGCAATCTGCGACAAGTACGACGTGCTGCTCATTGCCGACGAGGTGATCTGCGGCTTCGGGCGCACGGGGCTGTGGTTCGGCCAGCAGCAGTGGGATCTGCGCCCCGACATCATGGCCTTCGCCAAGGGCATCACCAGCGGCTACCTGCAACTGGGCGGCATCCAGATTTCCGACACGATCCGCGAGGTCATCGACAGCGCGCCGCCGGAAGACACCTGGATGCACGGCTACACCTACTCCGGCCATGCCGCGGCGTGTGCCGTCGGTCTCAAGAACCTGGAGATCATCGAGCGCGAGAATCTGCTGGAGAACAGCCGGCTGATGGGCGAGCGGCTCAAGGAGGGCTTTGGCAAGCTGCTCGACTTCAGCATCGTCGGCGACGTGCGCGGGCGCGGGCTGCTCTGCGGCGTCGAGATTGTCAAGGACAAGGCGACGCGCGAGGCAGACCCGGTCAAAGCACTGGAAATCTACAACGCCTGCATGGCGCGCGGGCTGCGCACGCGCAACGTGGGAAGCACGCTGGCCTTTGCGCCGCCACTCGTCATCAACGCCGACGAGGTCGACCAGATCGTCGATATTCTGGGCAGCGTCATCGACGGGCTGGCTTGATCGACCGCCCGGCTACACCCACGGCAGGTGCGTCATACCGGCGCACCTGCCCAGTGCAAGGCAGTGAATAGCATCGTGAGTGAACCAGGCAACCGTATCGATCAGGCAATAACTGATGCTTACCGCATCACTGCCGGCGATGTGCTCGTGGCACTACAAAGTGACCCAGCCAACGGTCTCGCCGACGCGGAAGCCCAGCGGCGCCTCACGACCTACGGGCCAAACGAGCTGCAATCCGAACCGCCCATGCCGCGCTGGCGGCGTTTTCTGGCCCAGTTCACTGACCCGTTGGTGCTGCTGTTGTTGGCGGCAACGATCATCTCCATCATCGCGTGGCTACTCGAAGGAGCCGCCGGGCTGCCCTACGAAGCGCTCGCCATCATCGCGATCGTGATCGTCAACGCGCTCATTGGCTTCTTCCAGGAAGAGCGCGCCGAGGAGGCGGTCGAGGCACTAAAAAAGATGACGGCGGCGGCGGCGACAGTGCTGCGTGACGGGCGGCGGCAGACGATTCCTTCGCGCGACCTGGCGCCGGGTGATATTCTGCTAATCGAGGAAGGCGACGCCATCAGCGCGGACGGGCGTCTCATCGACGTGACTTCATTGCAGATGGCCGAGGCCGCGCTGACTGGGGAAAGCCAGCCCGTCACCAAAAACATCGCCGTCATCGACGAAGATGCCGGTCTGGGCGACCGCACCAACATGATCTTCAGCGGCACTGTGGCCACCTTTGGCCGCGGCCGCGCCGTCGTCACTGCGACCGGCATGGCGACAGAGATGGGCAAAATCGCCGGCCTCATGCAGGCGACGCCCGAGGAAAAGACGCCGCTCTCGCTCGAGATCGAGGATGTGGGGCGCAAGCTCGGCATCGGCGTGGTCGTCATCGCCGTCGTGATCATCGCCACGATCCTGCTCGTCGACCAGGTAACGAGTTTTGCCGGCATCATCGAAACGCTGCTGCTGGGCGTCTCACTGGCCGTCGCCGCGGTGCCGGAAGGACTGCCAACAATCTTGACCGTCGTGCTCGCCCTCGGCGTCCAGCGCATGGCACGGCGTAATGCCATTGTGCGCAAGCTGGCAGCCGTCGAAACCCTGGGTTCGGCGTCGGTGATTTGCTCGGACAAGACGGGCACGCTCACCAAAAACGAGATGACCGTGCGTACTATCGTGACGCCCAGCGGTCGCGTCGATCTGACCGGCACAGGCTATACGCCTGCCGGCGACATGGTGCTGCACGCGACCGAGTCGCCCGTTTCCGACCCCGTACTGATCGAAGAAGTGCGCCGGACGCTCCTGGGTGGAGCACTGGCCAACAACGCCGTGCTGGAGGAACGCGACGGGGTCTGGGCAATCCTGGGCGATCCGACCGAGGCGGCGCTGGTGGTGGCGGCGCGCAAGATCGGCCTCGGCCCAGACGAGCTCGAACAGCGCTTTCGGCGGATCGGCGAGGTGCCCTTCTCGTCGGACCGCAAGCTGATGAGCACCATCCAGACCGACGTGGAGAGCACCGACACCGTGGCGGTCATTGCCAAAGGCGCGCCCGACGTGCTGCTCGCACGGTGCACGCACGAGCGTGTCGGCGACGAGATCGTGCCGCTCTCCGATGCACGGCGCAACGTGATATTGGCCGGGGTGGAAGGGCTGGGCGCCGAAGCGTTGCGTACGCTGGGCATTGCCTACCGCCGCATCGCCGAGGAACACTTCGACACTGCGGACGAGGCGCTCGAACACGAGTTGATCTTCGTCGGCATGGTTGGCATCATCGATCCGCCGCGGCCGGAGGCGCAGGCGGCCGTCGTCACGGCGCAACAGGCCGGCATCCGTGTCATCATGATCACCGGCGACCATCCGGTGACGGCGGCAACCATCGCGGCCGAACTTGGCATCGTGGCGCCGGGTACGGCCGCCATCACCGGCGCCCAGTTGGAGCAGATGGGCGACGACGCGCTGCTCGCAACGGTGCGCGCACACTCGATCTATGCGCGCGTCAGCCCGGAACACAAGCTGCGTATCGTGCAGGCCTTGCGCGCCGACGGGCATGTCGTGGCCATGACCGGCGACGGCGTCAACGATGCGCCGGCGCTCAAGCAGGCCGACATTGGCGTCGCCATGGGTATCACCGGCACCGATGTGAGCAAAGAAGCGGCGGATATGATCCTGACCGACGATAACTTCGCCACCATCGTCGCAGCGGTGGAGGAAGGCCGCTCCATCTTCGACAACATTCGCAAATTCCTGCGCTACCTGATCTCGTCGAACATTGGCGAAGTGCTCACCATGTTTCTCGGGGTGCTTCTCGCCACGTTCATTGGCCTTGTTTCCGAACAGGGCGAGTTCTTCATCGTGCCGCTGCTGGCCACGCAGATCCTGTGGATCAATCTGCTCACCGACGCTGCGCCCGCCCTCGCTGTCGGGGTGGACCCCGTCGATCCAACCGTGATGAAACGGGCGCCGCGCCTGCGCACCGACCGGGTCATCAACCGCGAGATGTGGCTGAGCTTTGCCTTGACAGGCTCGGTCATGGCGGTGGTCACCCTGGCGGTCATGGACTTTGCGCTGCCCGGCGGCATGGTGCCCGGCGATCAGGACATGGTCTTTGCGCGCACGCTTGCGTTTACGACGCTGGTCTTCTGCCAACTCTTCAACGTCTTCAACTCACGATCCGATTACGCCAGCGCGTTTCGCTATCTCTTCTCGAATTGGCTTTTGTGGGCGGCCGTTGCGCTGTCGGCCGCGTTACAGGTGGCCGTGGTCTATGTGCCATTTCTCAACCAGGCCTTTGGCACGCGACCGATCGGGCTTCAGGATTGGGTCGTGTGCATCGCTATGGCAAGCCTGGTGCTCTGGGTCGATGAGATCAAGAAATTCGCCCTGCGCTCGACCGGTTATGCCGACCGGCGCCGCCACCAGCGTTTTCAGCCGCAACTCCCAGCCCGCCAGTAACGTCGATAAAATGCGCTGGCCCTCCCTCATAGCCTGCCGGCGCGGAGGCATCGAGTTCAGAAGAAATGCAGGTGATCGTCGGCGCGTTTTGCGCAATCCATGCCATCAGTTACCATTTCAGCACATTGTTTGACCCGTATACCCGATTCCAGAAATCGATGATTGCCCACCAGGAGGCCTGAATGTCCAAAGTACGATTATCAAAAGGCAAAGTCGCAGGCATCAATAGCTGTGCCGACGATCATGGCGTCATCGCCGCGGCCGCAATGGACCAGCGCGGCTCGCTGCAAAAGTCCATCAGCAAGGCGCGTGGCGGCGCACCCGTCTCCGCCGAGGAGATGACGCAGTTCAAGACGGCCGTCACGCAAGTGCTGACCAAACATTCAAGCGCCATCCTCATGGATCCCGAGTTTGGCCTGCCCGCGCTGGAGGCCCGTGCCCCCGGCACCGGCGTGCTGCTCGCCTATGAGAAGACCGGCTACGACACGTCCGACGACAGCCGCATGCCCGATCTATTGCCGGAGTGGAGCGTGCGCCGGCTGGTAGCGGCGGGTGCAACGGCCATCAAACTGCTGCTCTACTACAATCCTGCCCACCCGGCGCGCATCAACACGGTCAAGCAGGCCTTCATCGAGCGCATCGGCAGCGAGTGCGCGGCCGAGAACGTGCCCTTCTTCCTGGAACCCATTTGCTACAACGACGCGCTGGGCGACGCCAAGGGGCTGGACTTCGCCAAGGCCAAGCCGGAGATGGTCAAGGCCTACATGGCCGAGTTCTCCAAGCCCGAATATGGCGTGGATGTGCTCAAGGTCGAGGTGCCGGTCAACATGAACTTTGTCGAGGGTACCTCCACCTTCAAGGGCGTCAAGGCATACAGCAAGGCCGAGGCCAAGGAGCTCTTCCGCGAAGCAGCAGCCATTGCGCAGAAGCCCTTTATCTACCTGAGCGCCGGCGTGAGCGACGACGTCTTCCGCGAAACGCTGGAGTTGGCGGCCGAAGCCGGCACGCCCTTCTCCGGCGTCCTCTGCGGCCGCGCCACCTGGCAGGATGGCATTCCCGTCTTTGCCACCGGCGGCTTCGATGCCCTGGTCGACTGGCTGGAAGATCGCGGCGTGCAGAACATCACCGCGCTGAACCAGGTGTTGGCCAAGGGCGCCAAGCCGTGGTGGGATTTCTACGGCGGCAAAGACAATATCGAGATTGCCGGCTAGATACTGTACACTGCATTGCGGTGTTGGCTCAGCCATCCCCTGATAATGCGTACCGAACTCAATTGTCTGCAACTGTAGTGATGACTTTAGCCATTCCAGGGGAAGTCAACGACTGAAGTCGTCACTACCATGAGAAGCGTGAACCACAGTAATTTATGTTCAAGCGCCCCGGCGCCGTCGCCAATTTTGCCGGCGCCGGGCGTATCACCCAAGTAGCAAGGAGTGAAATCATGTCGATTACTTCTGTCGACGACGCCGTGAAAGTCGCCGCCGATAGCAGCCAGGCGAGCCAGGTGCGCGAAGAAGCCATCAGCTATCTGGCCGACCACCCAACCGAGCAAGCGATCGGAACGCTGATCGATCTCATGGAGACGGATGATGCCGGCGTGCGCTGGAAGGCGGCCGATGCGCTGGCTTCTCTGGGCAAGACCGCCCTCGTCCCGGTGCTGCGCGCGCTGGTGGACAAGAGCGACAGCCGCTGGCTGCTGGAAGGCGCCTATCACGTCTTCCACGACAACCGCTCTTCCGAGGTCGCCCGTATGACCGACGGCGTCTGCGCCGCCATGAAGGGCCAGGGCGCCGCTCTGGCAACCGTGACCGCCGCGGGCGAATTGCTGGTGAAACTGGCCGGGGAGGCATCGTGACTCGATTCCTGACAACCAAGAATACGCGCAAGCACCTGTGGCAGGTGGCGGCACTGATGACGATCGTCGCACTGCTCGCGGCGTGTGCCATGCCGGCCATGCCGGGCACAGCGCCTGCCGCCGAAGCACCCGCCGCGGCCACCGAGCCCGTGGCCGCGGAAGCTCCCGCATCCTCCGGTGCGGCCAGTGCACTTGACCCCAACGAACGCGATGGCATGTACACCTCGGCGCCGGATATGACCATCGACCCGAGCAAGTTCTACTACGCCACCATCGCCACCGAGCTGGGCGACATCAAGGTGCAGCTCTATGCCGACCGCGCCCCCATGACCGTCAACAACTTCGTCTTTCTGGCGCGCGAAGGCTTCTACGACAACACCACCTTCCACCGCGTGCTCCAGGACTTCATGGCGCAGGCAGGTGACCCGACCGGCACCGGCATGGGTGGCCCGGGTTACAACTTCGCCGATGAGTTCTGGCCGGGCGCAACCTTCGACCGCCGCGGCCTGCTGGCCATGGCCAACGCCGGCCCCGGCACCAACGGCAGCCAGTTCTTCATCACCTTTGCGCCCACGCCCTGGCTCGACGGCGGTCACACCATCTTCGGCGAGGTTATCGAAGGCGACGACGTGCTGAGCCAGATCACCCTGCGCGACCCGCAGGGCGGCGCCACGGAACCGGGCGATCTCATCAAGAGCATCACCATCGAAGAGAGCGACAGCAGCACGCTGCCGACGCCGACGGCGCTGCCGCCCACGCCGACGCCCTTCCCGCCCACCAGCCTGGTAGGCGAGCGCCCGCTGGCCGAACTCTCCGGGGCAGAGAAGGCCAACTACTTCAATGCACCGCCAGAGATGGTCATCGACACGGCCAAGAGCTACACGGCGACGATCAGCACTTCACAGGGTGACATGGTGGCGACGCTCTACGACGACGATGCGCCGGTGGCCGTGAACAACTTCGTCGTGCTGGCCAATCTCGGCTTCTTTGACAACACGCCGGTCAACGACGTCAACCCCGAGCAACTGGTCGTCATCGGCGCGCCGGACAACGACCCGGGCCGCGATGTCGGCTACACCTTCAACCCGGAAGTCGGCCTGCCCGAAACGCCGGACGTCGGCTCGATTACCTACCGCTCGTTGCAGCAGGATCCTGCCGGTGGCGTGATCGCCAGCGGCAGCCAGTTGTTCCTGGCCCTGGTTGCCCCGCCGCCCGACGTCGTCGATGCCTACAGCTTCTTTGGCAAGATCGTCGACGGCGTCGAAGTCCTCTCCACCCTGACCGTCAGCGACACGATCGAGTCGATCACGATCATAGAAGAGTAAGAGGAGGGGCGAGTTGCAAGGGGCGAGGAAGACGGACCGATGACCGTTGACGTTGACAATTGACCGTTAACAATTGACCATTGACAATTGGCCGTTCTGAATTGTCAATGGTCAATTGTTAATTGTTCACTGCTAATCGCCAGCCTCCCCTCGCCCCTCCCCGGAACATTCCTCCCTCCTTTCCCGTCCTCTTGATGGTTGCACCTGCCTGCGTTTCGGTCTATGATCGAACCGTTCCACGCCGTACTCCAACGCAGGCTCACCAGATAGCCTCAATCAGGAGGAGGACTCTTTATGAAGCGCATATCTCGCTTTTCGACACGCCGATCCGTGGTGAACGTGGTTGGCGCGCTGGTAATTGTCTCGATGCTGGTCGGCGCGGCCTGGCCCGCCGGCACGGTAGCGCATGTCACCAGCCGCCCGCATGAGGGACGGATCACCCCGGTACTCCAGGAGGGTACGCCCATGACCGATGCTGGCAGCGAACCGACCACGGTCAACGGCCTGGAATTGCTGCTCGGCGAGGGCGCGGCCCAGCCGCAGCCCGTCACCGCCGTCGCGGCGCCGGCCACCCAGCCGCTCGACGACGCCGCGATCCAGCCGATCCTCGATCGCATGCCGGACTTGCAGGCCGAGGCCGGCGACGTGGAGGAGTTCAAGCTGCCGCCACAGTCGCTGCCGCCGCCGACCGCCAACACCGTCGTCACGCAGAGCTTCCCGCCACCCGACAGCGGTGCGACTGCCCCCGAGGTTGTCGCCGGTCCGCTGGAAGTGCTGCGCTACGCGCCGGAAGGCGAGATTCCCGTGGCGCCCTTCATCAATGTCACCTTCAACCAGCCCATGGTGCCGCTCAACACACTCGACGCGCTGGCCGCCGAAGATGTGCCGGTCAAGGCGACGCCGGACTTGCCCGGCGTCTGGAAGTGGCTCGGCACGCAGACCCTTTCCTTTGAATACCACACCGACGATCTCAACCGCTTCCCCATGGCGACCGAGTACACGGTCGAAGTGCCGGCGGGCACGACCTCGGCCACCGGCGGCGTCCTCGCCGAGACGGTGACCTGGCAATTCCGCACGCCCGCGCCGACGGTCACGCGTACCTATCCCGCCGTCAGCCCGCAGCCGCGCGACCCGCTGCTCTATGTCGCCTTCGACCAGCGCATCGACCCCGCGGCCGTCCTTGCGACGATCACTGCCTCCGCAAGCGGGCGGCAATATCCGCTGCGCCTCGCCACCGCCGAGGAAGTCGCCGCCAACAAGGATGTGAGCTACTACGCGGCGCAGGCCCAGGAGGAACGCTGGTTGGCCTTCCGCTCCGACGAACTCTTTCCGCCCGATACGACGGTCACCATCAACATCGGTCCCGGCACGCCTTCGGCCGAAGGGCCGCTGGTCACGAGCGACGTACAGTCGTTCGGTTTCCGCACCTACGCACCGCTCAAGGTGGTCGACCAGAACTGCCGCACGCAGCGCGATAGCTGCCCGCCCGGCGCCGGTTTCTACATCCGCTTCAACAACCCCATCGACGTGACGAAAATCACCAACGACCTGGTGACCGTCGAGCCGGAAATCCCGGGCATGGTCGTGAGCGGACGCTACGACTCGATCTCCATCAACGGGCTGACGGCCGGGCGTACCACCTACAACGTGACATTGAGCCCCGAGATCGCCGACATCTTCGGCCAGACGCTGGGCGAGCCGGTTTCACTCACCTTCTACACCGGCAGCATGCGCGCCTATCTGACCGGGCCAAGCGAGACGCTTACCACGCTCGACCCCACGGCCAGCGTACCGGCCTTCACCGTCTACTCGGTGAACATGCCCAAGCTGCGCGTGCGCGCCTATTCCGTCACGCCCGACGACTGGCCGGCCTATCTCACCTACCTGCGTGAATACTTCCGCGACACCGACCGCCGGCCGCCGGGCGACGAAGTGCTCAACACGACGGTCAGCGTCGACGGCGAGAAAGATACACTCACCGAGACCAACATCGACCTGACCGCGGCGCTGGGCGGACGCTACGGCCACGCCATCGTCATCGTCGACACACCGCCGTCGCTGCTCGAACTGATCTTCCCCAACAGCTACGAGCCGGTCATCCAGAGCTGGGTGCAAGCCACCAACATCGGTCTCGACGCCATCACCGACCAGCGCGACATGGTCGCCTGGGCCACGGCGCTGGACACCGGCGCTCCCCTGCCCGGCGTCGAACTGGCATTGCAGCCCAGCGGCGCGCAGGCCACCACCGACGCCGACGGCATGGCGCGCATCGCCCTGGCCGGCACGCCCGACAACCAATTGGTGGCACGTCTGGGCGATGACGTGGCTTTCCTGCCACAGTCCACCTACTACTGGAACGATTACGGCTGGCAGAAGAGTGAGCGCGGCGACGAGGCGCGCTGGTTCGTCTTCGACGACCGCCAGATGTACCGCCCCGGCGAAGAGGTGCACATCAAGGGCTGGGTGCGTACGATCGGCGCCGGCCCCACGGGTGACGTGACGCTGGATCGCATGGCGGGCGCCGCGGTCGATTACACGGTCATGGACCCGCAGGGCGACCAGATTGCATCCGGTTCCGCCGATATGAGCGAACTGGGCGGCTTCGACGTGGCCTTCACGCTGCCTGAGAACAGCAACCTGGGCTATGCGAGCGTGCAATTTTCGACGCGCAACACGGCGACCTATGGCTCCTACTACCACGGCTTCCAGATCCAGGAGTTCCGCCGCCCCGAGTTCGAGGTGACGGCGCGCAACGAAACGACCGGCCCCTACTACCTGGGCGATGACGCCATCGTCGCCGTCTCGGCACAGTATTATGCCGGCGGCCCGCTGCCCGGCGCCGACACGACGTGGACGGTCAGCGCATCGCCGACCTCCTACGACCCGCCCAACTGGCCGGACTTCATCTTCGGCGAGTGGACGCCCTGGTGGTTCGGCTACGGCTATGGCGGCGGCTACCGCAGCGACATTTACATGGATTACTACCCGGATTCGTTCGGCGCCGGCAGCGAGAGCTACGAGGCGCGCACGGATCCCACGGGCAACCACTATCTGAAGATGACCTTCATCTCGTCGGAGAAACCGCAGCCCTACAGCGTCAACGCCGAGGCCGCGGTAATGGATGTCAACCGCCAGACGTGGGCGGCACAGACCAACCTCATCGTGCACCCGTCGGAGCTGTACGTCGGCCTGCGCAGCGCGACCTACTTCGTCGAAAAGGGCGACCCGCTGGAGTACGACGTCATCGTGACCGACGTGGACGGCAACGTTGCCGAGGGCAAGGCCGCCACCGTGCGCAGCGTGCGGCTGGCCTGGGCCTTCGAGAATGGCGAATGGGTGCAGCAGGAGGTCGATGAGCAGGTGTGCGAGATCACCTCGACCGCCGAGCCGCAGCCGTGCAGCTTCGCAACGACCGAAGGCGGCGAATATCGCATCACCGCCCAGGTGCGTGACGAGACCGAGCGGCTGAACCAGACCGTCGTCACCGCGTGGGTGAGCGGCGGGCAGATGGTGCCATCGCGCGATCTGGAGCAGCAGAGCCTGGTGCTGGTGCCCGACAAGGAGAACTACGCGCCGGGCGACACCGCCCGCGTGCTGGTGCAGGCGCCCTTTGCCGACGGTCAGGGGCTGCTCACCGTGGCGCGCAGCGGCATCCTCTACACCGAGAACTTTTCACTCGACGGCGGCACCGCCACGCTGGAGATCCCTATTAAGGACGGCTACCTGCCCAACGTCAACATCCAGGTCGACGTCAACGGATCGGCGCCGCGGCTGGACGACAAGGGCAAGCCCGTCGAGGGGGCGCCGGCCCAGCCCGCCTACGCCACCGGCAGCCTGTCGCTCAACATCCCGCCGCTGAGCCGCACGCTGGCTGTGGAGATCACACCCGACGCCACGAGTCTCGATCCGGGCGCCGCCACCGGCGTAGCGGTCAAGGTCGTCGATGCCGACGGCGCGCCGGTGGAAGGCGCCGAGCTCGCCATCGTCGTGGTCGACGAGGCCGTGCTGGCGCTGACCGGTTATCAACTGGCCGACCCGGTCGCCACCTTCTACACGGCACGCAGCGCCGACACCAGCAGTTACTATGGCCGCCAGAGCATGGTGCTCGCCAACCCGGATCTGCTCCAGGCGGAGCAGGGGCTGGGCGGCGGCGGCGATCTCATGATGAGGGAGTCAGCGCCCTACGCCACCGCAACCGCCGGCATGGCGATGGAGGAAGGCGCGATGCTGGCCATGCCTGCCGCAGCGCCTGCTCCCGCCATGGAGATGGAGATGGCCGCCGATTCCGCCATGCCCGGCGCACCGGCCCAACCGGGCACGCCCATCGCCGTGCGTACGGACTTCAACCCGCTGGCGCTCTTTGCGCCGGCCGAGCGCACGGGCGCCGACGGCACCGTGCACGTGGATTACAAGCTGCCCGACAACCTGACGCGCTACCGCCTCATGGTTGTGGCGGCTACCGACAACAAGTTCGGCTCGGCCGAGAGCAACATTACCGCCCGCCTGCCGCTCATGGTGCGGCCGTCGGCGCCGCGCTTCCTCAACTTCGGCGACCGCTTCGAACTGCCCGTCGTGGTACAGAACCAGACCGATGCCCCGCTGATCGTCGACGTCGTGGCCGAGGCGACCAACCTCAAGCTCGACGGCGCTGCCGGCCAGCGCGTGGAGGTGCCGGCCAACGATCGCGTCGAGGTGCGCTTCGCCGCATCGACCGACAGCGTGGGCACCGCGCGCGTCCAGTTCGCCGCAGTCGCGGGTGAATACGCCGACGCGGCCACCGCCGACCTGCCCGTCTACACGCCGGCGACGACCGAGGCCTTCGCCACCTACGGCGTGCTCGACGAGGGCGCGGTTGCGCAGCCCATCGCCCAGCCGCAGGATGTCTTCCCGCAGTTTGGCGGCCTGGAACTGAGCACTTCTTCCACGGCGCTGGCGACGCTCACCGACGCCTTCCTCTACCTGCAAGCCTATCCCTTCGAGTGCTCGGAGCAGCTCGGCTCGCGCATCATGAGCGTGGCTGCGCTGCGCGACGTGCTGACGGCCTTCCAGTCGCCAGACTTGCCCTCCGATGCAGCGATCGTGGCGTCCATGCAGCGCGATATCGAGACGTTGCGCATGATGCAAAACTGGGACGGCGGCTTCCCCTACTGGACCAAGGGCCGCGAGTCGATCCCGTACAACTCGGTCTTTGTGACCCACGCGCTGACGGTCGCCCGCACCAAGGATTACGCCGTGCCGCAGGAGATGTTCGACGCCGCGCTGACGTACCTGCGCGACGTGGAGAGCTACTTCCCGAGCTGGTACAGTGCCAAGACGCGCCAGGCGGTCAGCAGCTATGCGCTCTACGTGCGGGCGCTGAGCGGCGACGTGGACATCATCAAGGCGCGTACTATCTACAACCAACTGCCGCTGGATGAGCAGGCGCTGGAGGCGCAGGCGTGGCTCTGGCAGGTGCTGTCGAATGACTCCGGCTCGGCCGACATCGTCGCCGCCATCGAGCGCAACATCCAGAACCGCGCGGTCGAGACGCCGGGCGCCGCCAACTTCATCACCTCCTATGACGACCAGGATTACGTCATGCTCCACTCCAATCGGCGCACCGATGCCGTCATCCTCGACGCGCTCATGGTGGAGACGCCGGAGAGCGACCTGATCCCCAAGGTGGTCGCCGGGCTGATGAACGGGCGCACCAACGGTCGCTGGTCCAACACGCAGGAGAATGTCTTCGTGCTGCTGGCCATGGACCGCTACTTCAACACCTTCGAGTCCATCACGCCTGACTTCGTGGCGCGCATGTGGCTGGGCGACACCTACGTGGCCGAGCACGCGCACCAGGGGCGCACGACCGACACGCTGCAAACCGTCGTGCCCATGAGTTTTCTCGTGGAGCAGCCCGGCACGCAGGATCTCGTCATCGCCAAGGAAGGCGACGGCCGCCTCTACTATCGCCTGGGCCTGCGCTACGCGCCGACCGACCTGGGGCTCGACCCGTTGGATATGGGCTTCGTCGTGCAGCGCACCTACGAGGCGGTCGACGATGCGACCGACGTGCGGCTGGACGAGGAGGGTGTCTGGCACATCAAGGCCGGCGCGCGCGTGCGCATCCGCCTGACCATGGTGGCCGTCAACCGCCGCTATCACGTGGCGCTGGTCGACCGCCTGCCCGCCGGGCTGGAGATCATCAACCCGGACCTGGCCGTCTCCGAGAGCGTGCCGTCCGACCCCAACGACACGTCGACGACCGGCTCGTACTGGTGGTGGTGGGGTCCGTGGTACGACCATCAGAACCTGCGCGATGCCGGCGCCGAGGCCTTCACGCCCTACTTGTGGGATGGCGTCTACAACTACAGCTACGTCGCCCGTGCGACGACGCCCGGCGAGTTCGTCGTGCCGCCGGCCAAGGCCGAGGAGATGTACTCGCCCGAGGTCTTCGGCCGCAGTGCCAGCGACCGCGTGATCGTGGAATAGGAAGAAATAGAACGCGGATGACGCGGATTGGGCGGATTCACGCGGATCAAAAATCCGTGAATATCCGCCCAATCCGCGTCATCCGCGTTCTATTGGAGCTTTGGAGAAATAATGACCTTACCTTTGTCCGAGTGGATTCGCCACGATTTGGGGGAAGTCACGGCCATCCTTGACCGTGTCGACGAAGCCGGCGCCGCGGCGATGGTTGACGCGATCCTCAGCGCTGAGCGCGTCTTTGTCGTGGCGCTGGGACGCAGCGGCATGCTGGCGCGCATGTTCGCCATGCGCCTCATGCAGATCGGCCTGACCGCGCACGTGGTGGGCGATGTCACGACGCCGGCCATCGCGCCGGGCGACCTGCTGGTGGCGATCTCCGGCAGTGGACGCACGGAGACGGTCGTGGCGATGGCACGTAAGGCAAGCGGCTTTGGCGCCGGCGTGCTGGCCATCACCTCGCACGCGGCGACCCCGCTGGCGGAAATTGCCGACGTAGTGATTATCCTGCCCGCCGGCTCGGTCAAAACGAACGTTGCCACGCCGACGCGGCTGCCGCTGGCCAACGCGCTGGAGCAGGCCATGGCCATCTACCTCGACTGCGTGGGCGCCATGCTCGCCGAACGCTGCGGCCAGGACAACGCCGCCATGATGCGCCGCCACGCCAATCTGGAGTAATCCGCAGCGATATCAACTTTGACGCAGAGGCGCAAGGGCGCAGAGGTTCGCAGAGAGAAGCCAGGAGTGCCGGTTCCCCTTCTCACCGTGTGCTTTCGGCGTTGGCAGACCCTTTGACGCAGAGGTGCAGAGGTTCGCAGAGAGAAGAAGAGAGTAAGACCAATTCAGTCTGCCTGCCTTTGCTCTGCGCTTTCTCCGCGCCTCTGCGTCTCTGCGTCAAAATTGCTCAATTCAAAGAGAATGCTTAGCTGTCGCGCGCAGGGAGGTCCGGCGGCCAGGCCACGTAGCTGAGTAATAGCGCGGCGACGCCCGGCAGGAAGATCGCGCCGCCGATGAGATGGATCGACCAGCGCGAGCCCTCGGTCTGGAGCAGCGCCAGGAAGTAGACGCCAAAGAGCAGGGCTGGCGCCACGAAGGCAAAGATGCGCAGCCCGCGCGTTGACGGCAGCAGCGCCTGCGCCCGCCACAGCAGCCAGTCGCCGGCAAGCACCGCTACAAGCATCGCGCCCAACAACGTCCACGCATAGGGCACTTCCCAATTGACGATGGCCATGGCCACCGTGTTGGCGCCCCAGATCAACGTCAGCGCGCCGGGCGGCAGCGTCCACCGCCGCAGCAGCAGGAAGACGACGCCCGTCAGCAGCGCGGCGTCGATCATCAGGCTCAGCACGCCAGCCACCTGCCCCGTCTCCTGGTTGAACTCCCCGTGCATGCGCCCGCCGATAATGCTCATCAACGGGTGCGAGAACATCATGAAAAAGGTGAAGATGGAGAGCAGCAGTGTGGCGGAGACAAGTGCCGGCGCCAGGTCGCGCCAGCCGCGGCTGCCCGAACGCCGCCATGCCGCACGCAGCGGCCCCGTCACCACCAACGCCATGCCCACGCCGAGCATGAGGTGCGTCGGGCTGACCAGCGCCTCGAAATCCTCCTCGATGCCGAAGAGCGTGTGCCAGACGAGATCGCCCACGCCGCCGGCGGCAAAGATGGCCGAGCCGGCCAGCGCCAGCCCGTAGCCGGCCGGAATCGCCAGCCGCCACGCTGCGCCGCGGGTACGGTTGATACCCGCTGTGCCGAGCAGAAAGATCGCCGTCAGCCCAAAGCCGCCGTAGAAAAAGGCGTGCCACGGCGTGAAGAAGCTGTCGTCGACGCGGCCGTGGTTGTGCGCCCAGCCGTCGAGGAAGAGGCCACCCACGAAGATCGCAGCGAGCACGGCAAAGGCATAGTCAAAGCTAAGTCCGCCGACCAGACGCGCGCCGGCCTTGGCCTGCACCTGCTGCCGCTCCATCGATTGTGTGTCGTTGGTCAGAACACCCATGAACGCTCCTCCATTCCTCCGCTCATCGTTGCAGGCGCACAGGATACTCGCGCTGCGGTGCCCGGGCAAATGGCCGGGCGCCGCACAAACCATGATTCTCGTTTGGCAAGTTCGTCAGCGGATGGTTCAGTCAATCCCCTTCACGTGCTCGTCGAAGAAATCCACCGAGCGCGCCATGGCTTCGCTAAAGCCTTGCGACAGGTTGTGGTCGTCACCCGTGTAGGTGAAGACCTCCGCCGGCTGACCGGCCGCCTCCAGTTGATCGGCCAGTGTCGTCGAGAACTCGTAGGGCACCGACGTGTCGGCCGTGCCGTGATGGAGCTGGATCGGCCCGGAGAGGTCGTCCAGGTAGCTGTTCGCCGAGATCGACGCATAAAAATCGGGATTCTCCTCCGGCGTGCCGTACTGCTCCTGCAACTGCGTACGCCAGCGCCGCGCCGTCGAGAGCGAGGGCGGCGGCTGATTGTTGTTCGGGCGCCGCCAGCGCGTCAGCAGATCCGGATAGTTGGCGACGACGCCCGCCCAGATCACGCCGGCCTTGATGTCGGGATCGACGACCATGGAACGCAGGGCGATGTAGCCGCCCATGGAGTGGCCCCACATGCCGATGCGATTGGGATCGGCGGCGGCGTAGTTCTTCAGCGCGGCCGTGGCGTTGAGCACGTCGATGGTGTAGTCGGGATAGCCGTACGCGCCGCGCGCCTCACCGTCGGAGAAGGCGTGGCCGCGGTAGTCAGGCCGGTAGACGATGTAGCCGTTGCGCGCAAAGCCATCGACGTAGGCCACGTAGCGCTCGGTCGTGCGGTAGACGTCGGGCGGAATGTAGCCGTGGTTGAAGATGATCACGGGCCAACCCGTCGCCGGCGGCTCGCCCTGCGGCACCGTCAGCAGCCCATCGATGCGCAGCCCCTCGGAGAGATAGGAGGCGATGTAGCGGTCATAGTTGGCGCCGGGCGCCAGTTCCTGCTCGATGAGCAGTTGCTGGTCGGGGTATGTCTGCGCGCGCAGGTAGTCGATCGTCAGCGCCTCGCCGTCGAAGGGATCCGCCTCGATCAAGCCGCCCTCATTGTCCGCCGCGGGGGCCGGCGTGGCGGGCGTCGGCGTGGCGGTCACCCGTGCGGCGGGCGTGCCGGCCGGCGTGCCCGCCGCGGCAGAGCTACCCGGGATGCACAGCTTCCAGCCGATGGCCAGGCGATTGGCGCTCTCGATGGTGGCAAAGGAACTATCGGTCGCAGCGGCCGCATTGGTGGCGGCGACGATGCGATCGTACGCGGCGGCGTTGCCCAGCGCGCGCCCGGCAATCGTCGACAGCGTGTCACCCGCCTGAACGGTGACCGTCTGCGCGCACGCGTCCTGTGCCAGCACCGGCGCCGGCAACACGACGCTGCCCATTAGCACTGCGATGGCCAACAGGAGTCCTATCGTCTGTCTTAACATGATCTCTTGCCTTTCTGCGGCTGCATTGCCCGCCACACCCCACACAACTGCGGTGGCACTACTGTAGTGTGAAGTGCTCCCGTACAAAGTAGGATTTTCCCCGATTTACCATTCCTCTTACATGGGCCCCGCCCGCATCATCCGATGGCCCGTCCGGCGAATCATGCACAGAGAGAACGCAGCAACCCCGGCCTTTGGTTCGACAGCAGCCGCCGCGCGTGCTACCCTTCCCCTATTTGGAACCACAAAAGGAATCACTCATGCCCTACGCCAAACCCAATCCCGTCGTCGTCGCGCCCGATGCGCTGGCGCAACTGGCGGCCTATTGTCACGAACGCAGCCACACACACCTGCTGATCGTCGCCGACGCCAACACCGACCGTGCGCTGGGCCGCAAACTGGAAGCCACGCTGCTCGCCGCCGGCCTGGACGTGCGCAAAGTCATCCTGCACGGCGAGGAGATCATCGCCGACGCCGCGCGCGTCTACCAGGTGATGCTTGCGCTCGATGGCACGCCGCGCGCGCTGGTTGCCGCCGGCTCCGGCACCATCACCGACATCACGCGCTTTGTCAGCCACCGGGCGCGCCTGCACTTTCTCTCCGCGCCCTCGGCACCGTCGGTGGATGGCTTTGCCTCGGTCGGCGCGCCCATGCTCATCGACGGCGTCAAGATCTCGCTGCCCACCCACGCACCCGCCGCCATCTTCGCCGACCTCGACGTGAACGCGGCCGCGCCGCGCGCCATGATCGCCGCCGGCTTTGCCGACATCCTGGGCAAGTTCACCTCCGTTGCCGACTTCCGCCTGGGCCACCTGCTGCGCGACGAGCGCTACGACGAGACCATTGCCCAACGCACCTATGATGTGGCCCGGGTCTGTCAGGTCAACGCCGAAGCCATCGGCCAGGCCACGCCGGCAAGCATTGCCTTGCTCATGGACGCGCTGGTGGAGTCCGGCCTGTGCATCCTCGACTTTGGCGATTCGGCGTCGGCGTCAGGCGCCGAGCATCATCTGTCACACTTCTGGGAGATGCTGCTCCTGCGCAAGGGGCGCCCGGCGATCCTGCACGGCGCCAAGGTGGGCGTGGCGACGGTCTTGATCGCAGGGATCTACGAACAGGTGCGCGGTCTGTCGCGCGCCGAGGTTGCCGACCGGCTCGAGGCCTCCACGCTGCCCGACCGTGCGGCCGAGCTGGCGGCCATCGATGCGGCCTATGGCGCCGAGGCGGAGGCCGTGGCCCGCACGCATGGCGCGTTCCTCGACATGACGCCGGAAACATACGACACCATCAAGCGCCGCATCCTTGACAACTGGGATGAAATCCAGGCCATCGCCGCGCAGGTGCCGCCGCCCGCCGAGATCGCGCGCCTGCTCGAAATCGCCGGCGGGCCGACCACAGTCAGCGAGCTTGGCTTCTCGCGGGCGGAAGCGGCGCTGGCGCTGGACAACGGCCACTACCTGCGCAACCGCTTCACGGTACGCAAGCTGGCCAGAGTGCTCGGACTTGACCAGGAAAGGAGCCTTCTATGAGCAACGACTACACGGGCAATGCAGCCAAACTGCTCTCACTCGGTGAAATCGCAGCATTTGGCGAGTGGCGCAACTATCTGAGGATGGGCTTGACCGCGGACGACGTGCCGGAACTGCTGCGCATGATCGACGATGCGTCCCTCTACGACTTGGACTTGTTCAGAGCGGAAGGTTGGGCGCCGATCCATGCGTGGCGTGCGCTCGGCCAACTGCGCGCCGCCGAAGCCGCCGAGCCGCTGACAAAGCTGCTCAACCGGATCGAGACCGATGACGACGATTACGCGATTGAGGACATTCCAACCGCGCTCGCCATGATTGGCACTCCTGCGCTTGCGCCCCTCATGACGGTGGTCGGCGATCGCGATGCACCGGAATCTGTACGCTCGGCCGCCATCAGGGCGATCGCCGGGGCTGTCCAAACCGATGACGAGCATCGGGCAGAAATCGTCCATTTCCTGGCAGAGGTGCTAGACCGCCACGAACCGGAGCGTGCCGTCAACGCATACCTTGTCAGTGCCCTGGTCGACCTGCGCGCGGTTGAGGCGGCAAGCAGCATGGAAGCCGCCTTCGATGCCAACGTCGTTGCATTGGACCTCCTGGGCGATTGGGAAACGGTTCAGGTTGCGCTCGGGTTGCTGGATAAGCGCATCACGCCGAAGCCGAGTAGCTGGCTGCGCGCGGAAGCGGTTGCCTCAGGGCGTCTCGATAGTGACGACGAACTTGCATGGCCTGACGTAGCCGATGACCAGGGGGATGCGGCAAAGGAAGCCGCCGACAAGGAACGCCGGCGCAAGGCGCGCAAGGCCGAGAAATCGGCTCGCAAACAGCAGCGCGCCAAGAAGAAGAAAAAACGGAAGTAGCAGAGGCTATGCCGGCAGGCGCGGCCGCGCAATTGGCGCCGTGATGGTGCTGGCGTCCAACGCGACGTCGCTCTGCACCTGAACCGGACCGCGTCGCAGCACGCCATCCGTCAGAATCCGCGCACGCAGCCCGCCGCGGCCCTTGAGCAACTGCCAGGCGCCGGCGCCGAGGGCGGCGTCCATCCACGCGCAGGGTGCGCAGTGGCTGGCGCCCTGGAAGCGCACTCCTGCGCCGGACGCATCCATGATGGTGAATTCCTGCCCGATGAGCTGGTTGAGGGGGATCCCTTCGACGACGATGTTGCGCCGCAGGAGCATCGGTGATAGTTCGTGTGCGCCGAGCGCCCGCCGCACCTCGGCGAAGACCTCCCACGCCACAAAGGTCACCTGGGCGTTGAAATGCGCGGCCACACCATAATAGCGGTCGCCCACCAGCCCGAGCCCGGCGCGCAACTCGACCCGCGCCACGTCATGCGTCGGGTGCGCGCCCGGGCCATCCTTGGGCCGGCCAAAGTAATTGTGACCAGGTGAGATAAAGATGTGACGGATGTTGGCTGGATAGCAAAGCATGGAGATAGCGCATTGCGCGCCTAGCCTTCAGAAGTTCGTTCGGCGATGAGTTCGGCGACGGCACCCCGCTCAGGCGCAATGTCCCGACCGGCGCCAAGGAGCCGCCGCGACAGTTCCTTGCGATCCGGAATCACTCGCACCAAAATTTCATCTTTTCCTTCGACAGGTTGCCAGTCGAGCCTATAGCCTGGCTTGATGCCCAGACGGCGGCCAACCTCAGCGGGAATGGTAACCATGTTTTTCTGGGTAACTGTTGTAATCATGGAATGAATTATAGCCATGGAGTGCTGCCCGTCAAGGTGCATTTCACTCGCTCGCAGGGGCGTTCAGGGCTTTCGGCAGGTTTTGCCAAAATCAACGCTGTGCATGTTGCATCGTTGCCGCACAACAATGGGTGGAAACCATCAAGGTCTCCACCCATTCAACTCCGAAATCATCATCCGGTCATCTTGTCATCCGGTCATCTTGTCACCCGGCCATCCTGTCATCCCACCACCCCTACAACACCACCTCACGCCCCTCCGCCGCCGACCGCGTGATCGCATCGACGATCTGCACGTGCACCAGTGCCTGCTCCGGCGTGACGATGTCGGCGCTGGTGTCGCCGTTGAGATAGCGCACGAAGTTGGCGATCAACTGGTCGTAGGAGCCGCCCTTCTGCGCCGGCAACTGCGTGTCGGTCTTGACTTCCAGCCCGTTGAGCATGGAGTACAGCTCGACCGAGTCCTGGCCGCCAATGCGCGCGCCGCCCTCGGTGCCGAAGATCTCGGTGACGAAAGTATCGGCATAGTTCGCTGCCCAGGCTACCTGGAATTGCATCACGGCGCCGTCCGCAAAGACCACCTGCGCCCAGGCCACGTCGTCGACATCGTAGCGGGTGTTGGCCGACGGCTTGGAGATATCCGAACCCCAGCCGCCCAGGCCGCGGCCGCGCGGGCCGAACTCGGCAAAGGTCACGCCCGTGACGCGCGCCGGCTGCGGGTAGTTCATGAGATAGAGCGCGCGGTCGAGCGTGTGCACGCCGATGTCCAGCAGCGCGCCGCCGCCGGCCAGGTCCTTGTTGGTGAACCAGCTCCCGTAGCCGGGGATGCCGTTGCGCCGCTGCCAGACCGTGCGCGCGGCGTAAATGCGACCAAAGAAGCCGTGATTGACGTGGTTCTTGGCCGCCTGCATGGGAGCGGTGAAGCGGAAGTGCGTGCCCACCGTCAGCGCCAGATTGCGCGCCGCGGCCGTGGCGAACATCTCCGAAGCGTCGGCATAGGTCAGCGCCACCGGCTTCTCGCAGAGCACATTGGAGCCCGCCTCCAGCGCGGCCGTGGCCATGGGCTTGTGGAAGACGTTGGGCGTCGCGACGACCGTGATGTTCGGCTGCATCTCGGCCAGCATCTTCTCGTAATCGCTGTAGACATTCGGCACGCCCGTCTCTACGGCGATAGCCTCGGCGCGCGCGGCGTTGACATCGCACACGGCGACGACCGTGGTGTTCGGCTGCTTCTGGAAGACGGGGATATGTACGCGCTGGCTGATGGTGCCGGCGCCGATGACGGCGACGCGCCACTCTTGTGAATTGCTCATGGGTTGCTCGACTTTCGTTTCTAATGGGTTGGATCCGGCCATTGCCGTGTTCAATCCGTCGATCGTACCGCCGTTTGACCCAGAGATCAAAAACGGCGCCGCTGGTTGCGACGCCGTCCGCTCATCCCCTCATTCCAATAGCCCTCATTCGTCGTCGTCAAGCGCCATCAGCCGGGCGATTTCGGCGCGCTCGGCCTCGCTGATGACGGGCCGCGTATCGTCGAAGAGGATGGCATGCACGTACTTCGGCCCGTGTACGCCCAGCGTCAGGTTCATCTCGATGTCGGCGGATTTGCTCGGCCCGGTGATCATGTTCCAGCCCGCGCGCGTGCGCAGCAGATCGACCAGTTCGCCGGCCGCGCGCCGCTCGGTGAGCCACGCTTCCATCGTCGCGTAGAGCCGGCTGAAGGGAATCAGCGCGATGTGGCGGAAGGGCAGCAAGCTGGCGGAGCGGTTCGTGCCAGGCCCGCTCACGACGAGCATGGAGCCGGTGGAGGCAAAGGCCGCCTCCACGCCGGTCACGCCAAAGCGGACGAAACGCACCTTCTCCAGCGCTTCGGGGCTGGTCAATTTGTCAGGCGCCACCAGTTGCCACTGCATGTCGGCCAGCGCCTCGGCCAGCCCGTCGATGGGCAACTGCGCCGGCGCCCAACTGAGCACCATGCGCTCCTGGCCGAAGGTCTCCGGCTTGGGGCCTTTGCGCGCGGCGTCTTCCTCGGCGGCCCAATCGGTCAGCCGGTTGATGAGCGCCAGCCGCACCTCGATCGCCGAGGACAGGATCTCGTAGCTGCCGTAGAGCTTCTCCAACTCCTGGCCAAAACGGCGCGCGAGCGCCGCCGCGTCGCCCTCGGCGTGGGTGACGGTCATGCGCTCGTCCGCAGTCAGCGGCGGCGCCTCCACCGGCGGAAAGGAAAGCTCCGGCCGGCTGAGGATCGTGCGGATACGGTCAAGAATCTCGTCGCGTGCGCTCATAGTTTTCTAAATCCAGCCACAAAGTCACGAAGACTCAAAGGTTCACAAAGATTCCCAAAGATTCCCAAAGATTCCCTCAAGAACTCTTCCTTTGTGAATCTTCGCGCCTTTGCGTCTTCGCGGCTACTCTTCTTTCTTCCCTTCCCCAATCGATTTGCGCCCGCGTTGGCGCTCCTTCCACTGCTCGCGGAAGCTGCGTTTGGCCAGCGGCGGGAAGTCGCGGCTGCTCGTCCACGCCGCCAGCGGGCCGGGCATGAACTTGATGTTGCCGCCGCTCATGCCGGCAAAGACGTTGCTGCCCAGGCTGCCCAGCTTGCCCGCCGCCTCGTAGCGGCCGCGGCTTCCCATGGCAAAGCTGAAGGCCTGCATGCTCTGCCGGTCGAAGAGCGGGGCGTCGCCCTCCTCCACCACATCGCGACGCAATTCCAGCAACATGCGCGGCAGATCGATCTTGGCCGGGCACGCCTCGCGACATGCGCCGCACAGGCTGCTGGCATAGGGCAGCTTGTCCACATCCGTCACTTCCAGGTGGATGCTCGGGCTGATGACCGCGCCGATGGGTCCGCTGTAGGTGCTGCCGTAGGCATGGCCGCCGATCTCGCGGTAGACGGGGCAGACGTTGAGGCACGCGCCGCAGCGCAGACAGCAGAGCGCCTCGCCGTACTCCTTGGCCAGCATGTCGACGCGGCCGTTGTCGAGCAGGATGACGTGGAACTCCTCGGGACCATCCGTGTCGCCGGGCCGGCGTGGGCCGTTGGTCATGGAGAGGTAGACGCTGCACTGTTGGCCAGTTGCGCTGCGGCAGAGCGCCTGGTATTGCAGAAAGGCATCCTCCACCGTCGGCACGAGCTTTTCGATGCCCATGACCACGACGTAGACGCGCGGCAGCGTCGAGCTCATGCGCCCGTTGCCCTCGTTGGTGACGATGCAGCAGGTGCCCGTCTCGGCAATGGCGAAGTTGCAGCCGCTGATGCCCATGTCGGCGCTGAGAAATTCCTTGCGCAGCGCGCCGCGCGCCACGCTGCAAATCACCTGCGGGTCGAGCGTGGGCGGCATGTCCAGTTCGCGCTGGAAGACCTCGGCGATCTCCTCGACGCGGCGATGGATGACGGGCGCCACGATGTGGCTCGGCGGCTCGCCGGCCAGCTGGATGATGTACTCGCCCAGATCCGTCTCGACGACCTTCATGCCTGCACTCTGCAACGCCTGGTTGAGATGCACTTCCTCGGTGGCCATGGACTTGGCCTTGACCACCTTCTGCACGTTGGCCTTGCGCGCAATCTCGACGACGAGGCGCTGCACGTCGACGCCTTCCTTGGCCCAGTGTACATGCCCGCCGTTGGCCGTGATGGTGCGCTCCAGTTCCTCCAGCAGGTCAGGCAGGTTGCGGATGACGTGCTCCTTCATCTGCCGCACCTGGTCGCGCAACAACTGGCCATCGACGGCGGTCATGGCGGCCACGCGCTGCCCGGCCATGCGCCCCGTCGAGCGATCGAGCGCCGTGCGCAGGTGCTTATTGCCCAGCGCATCCTGCACGCGCGTCTTGTATGGAAGAGTCAGGTCAATCGTAGAAGTCGTCATAGGTGTCAATCTGATCGTGCTAGAGTTGGTGTGGGGTGAGTGGATGACAAGGTGACAGGGTGACAAGATGACAAGATGAGGGGGTGCATTGACAATTGACCGTTGACAATTGACCATCGTCTTTTCATCCCCTCACCCCCTCACCCCCTCACCCCCTCATCTTTCCATCCCCACATCCCCTCATCCTTTCACTTTATCATCCTGCCACCGCCGCGGCGCCGCCTTGCTCTCCGGCGCGACTTCGTCAGACGCCGGCCGCGCGGCCACATCCACCTGGTTCGTCAACACCTGGGCGATGTGCACGGCACGGCAGCGCTGCCCCTCGCGGCTGAGCAGCCCGTTGATGTGCGTCATGCAACTGACGTCGCACAACGCCACGGCGTCGGCGTCGCTCTTGGCGATGTTCTGCGCCTTGCGCTGCCCCATGGCCGTGCTGATGCCGCCGTTCTTGATGGCGAACAGCCCGCCAAAGCCACAGCACTCGTCGGCGCCGGTCATCGCGACGAGGTCGGCGCCCTCCACCGCATCGAGCAACGCGCGCGGCTGGCGGTCGATGCCCAGCTCGCGCAGCAGGTGGCAGCAGGCGTGGTAGGTCAGCCGCCCGTCGAAACGTGCGCCCACGTCGGTCACGCCGAGCACGTCGACCAGGAACTCGGTCAGTTCGAAGGTCGCCGCGCCGAGGAAAGCCGCCCGTTCGCGATAGGCCGGTTCGTTCTCCAGCAGCAACTGGTAGAAGTGGCTGGTCATGGTCGTGCAACTGCCGCTGGGCGCGACCACGGCATCGACCTGCTTCTGGCGTACGAGCGGCTCGAAGATGTCGACAAAGCGCCGGGCCAGCGGCCGCGCCTCCTCCCAGAAGCCGGAGTTGAAGGCGGGCTGGCCGCAGCAGGTCTGCTCGGCGGGGAAGACGACCTCGACACCGTGCCGCTCCAGCAACTCCACCGTCGCCATGCCCACCTCGGGGTAGAGCATGTCGACCATGCAGGTGACAAAGAGCGCCACGCGCCGCGGCGGGCTGTCGAATTGTTTCTTGTGGGTCATTGGCCATTCCCAATCTCTACTCTCCAATCTCCAATCTCATGACCAGAGATTAGAGATTGGAGATTGAAGAGTCACATGAGCGCGACAATCTCCGTCTGCAGCGGCAGCGTCGTCACCTCGATGCCGCTCGCGGTCACCAGGCAGTTGATCTCGCTGCGGATGCCCAGCCCCAGGTTGCGGCCGGAGCCGTCGAAGTCGCAGGTGGGTAGATAGACGCCCGGCTCGATGGTGAACATGACGTGCGGGATGAGGCTGCGGCGATCCTGCGTCTCCAGGTTGTCGATGTTGACGCCGTTGTAGTGCCCCTTGACGCCCAGGCTGTGACCCGTGCGGTGGATGAAGTTCGGCCCGTAGCCGGCCGCCGCGATCACGGCGCGGCAGGCGTCGTCGACCTCGTAGCCGTGAACGGTGTGACCGGCCGCCATGCGTTCCTGGATAAACTTCACGGCCGCATCGCGCCCGCCGGCAACGGCGGCGAAGACCTCGCGCGCAGTGGCCGGCGGCTCTTCGCCACAATAGGCCACCCACGTAATGTCGGCAAAGCAGTCGTGCGGCGTCTTCGTCTCGCGTGCCCACAGGTCGATGAGCACCATGTCCCCGCGCCCGATGGGTGCGTGGCGGTTAGGCGACGGCGCATAATGCGGGTCGGCTGCATTGGCGTTGACCGAGACGATGGCCGGGTGCTCGTAGTCCATACGGTTGGCCTCGAAGACGGCGGTGATGACCTGCTGCACCGCGTATTCGGTCGTCGTCTCGCCGCCGGCCAGCACGCCTCGCAGGAAGTCAAACGCGGCCTCCATGGCTGTCATGCACACAGTAGCGGCACGGCGATGGCTGGCGATCTGCTCGGCGTCGAGCACGGCCTGGGCGATCTGCACCAGGTCGGCGCTGGAGACGATCGCCGCGCCGGTGACGCGTTCCACCATCTCCTTGGTGCCGGCATCGATCCAGCTCACGTAGGGGATGGCGTTGTCCGGGCTGTACTCCATGGCGATGCGCCGCGCGCCGCCGACCAGCGCGGCAACCTTCTCCTCCAGTTCGCGCCAGCCGACGTACATGGTTTTGGCGCCGTCGACCTCCGGGCGCACGCGGGCGAAGGTGCTGCCCTCGATGGCGTGAATCAGCCACTGCGGCTCGCCCGCGGCGGGCAGCCACAGAAACCAGCGTCGCGAACCGCTGCTCGCCAGCCCGGCCACGTGCAATGCCACCGGGTTCGTGCCGCGGAAGTCGTAGAGCAGCCAACCGTCCAGATTGTTGGCCTTGAGATAGCTTTGGATGTTGTGTAGGGTCATAAATCGCTCATCGTGTGTGAATGGATGACGGCGCCATTATCGCACGGTTACCGGCGCGCGTCCAACCGCCCAGAACGAGGGTGCGCCCACGAACTTGACGTGGTCACCCCCTGCCGTGCGTCGCACTGGTCAGGTATCTCATCGCTGAGAACCCCGTGCTGACCAGTGCGACGCACGCCGCCAACATTCTGGAGAGCGCCCCAAAACAAACGAACAAACGTTCGACTCGTAAGATCGGTTTTTTGACGTAAGACAGGAGAGAAGGTACAATGTAAAATAATGTTCAATTGCACCTTGCCCCCGATTTGCAAGGTAAAATATCCGCCCCGTTCAAAGGAGCAAGCCCTATGTATCAGCAGATTACCATGGTAGGAAATCTGGGCAACGATCCGGAAATGCGCTACACGCCCAATGGTGTACCTGTCACGAGCTTCAGCCTTGCGGTCAACAAGCGATGGGTTGGGCAGGATGGGCAGTCGCAGGAGAAGACGCTCTGGTTCCGCGTGACGGCATGGCGCAAACTGGCGGAAACCGCCAGCCAATACCTGACCAAAGGCCGCCAGGTGCTTGTGGTCGGCGAGCTTGAGGAGCCTCGCACCTTTGTCGATCGCAACAACGCCACCCGCGTCTCGCTCGATGTGACCGCCACCGAGATTCGCTTCTTGGGACGGCCGGACGGTGGGCATGGCGACGCGTCGATGGCACCGTCGGCCGCAGCCGAAGGCGGCCCTGCCATGAGCGACGAAGACATCCCCTTCTAACCGGCCGTGCGGAGCCACGCTCCGCCCTGTACAACCAAAGAACAAGAAACAGGCGGCCGCGGGTCGCCTGTTTTCATTCGCGCGCCTGCCGGTCGTTTGACACGTGGCCCACGCGAGTATAATGCACACAATGACACACGATCGTGCCGCTTCCCATGCGGCGCGTTCGTGGCAGTCAGACCAGCCCGGCCGGCGCGCTCATTCCCGAGTGGCCGGCTTTGTCGATCAAGGAGAGATTTTTATGGACGACGTCCCGCTCTTGCGTCGCACGGTCGCGCTGCTTGCCGCGGCCGTGCTTGCCCTGGCCGCCTGCGCCGCACCCGCCGCTACGCCTCAATCCGGCGGTGAAGCACCCGGCCAGCCGGTCACCGATTCCGGCTTTGTCTGCCCTGAACCCTCCCCGCGCCTGCCCGTCACTTCTGAGGAACTGAACCTCTTCGTCTGGACCGAGTACATCCCGCAAGATATCGTCGACTGCTTCGAGCTGGTCTACGGCATCAAGGTCAACCAGGATTACTACTCTTCGACCGACGAAATGTACGCCAAGCTCAGCCAGGGCGCGCTCAACTACGATATCACCCAGCCCACCGACTACGCCACGGCGCTCATGATCCGCACGGGCCTGCCGCAGAAGCTGGACAAGGAACGCCTGCCCAACCTCACGAACATCGACCCGGCCTTTGCCGTCGTCCACGGCGATCCGACGGGCGAGTACGCCGTGCCCTACCAGGCCGGCACCACCTCCATCGTCTACAATAGCGAGACGGTCGATCCGGCGCCCGCAGCCTGGGCCGACCTGTGGAACCCGGAGTACGCCGGCCGCATGGTCTTCATTGACGACTCGCGCGTCGTCATCGGGCTAACGCTCATCAGCGAGGGCCTCGATCCCAACACCACCGACCCGGCCGACCTGGAAGCCATCAAGCCCAAGCTGCACGACCTGGTCAAGGCGGTGGAACTCTTCGACTCCGACAGCCCAAAGACGGCGCTCATTGCCGGCGACGCCGAGATGGGCGTCCTGTGGAATGCCGAGGCGATGCTGGCCAGCCGCGAGGTGCCGAGCTACACGTGGGTCTTCCCCAGCGAGGGGCAGTTCAACTGGGCCGACGGCTACATGATCCTGGCCGAGGCGCCGCATGTGGACGCCGCCTACGCCTGGCTCAACTACTCGCTGCAGGGCGACGTCTTCTGGCTCATGCTGCGCGACTTCCCCTACAGCAACCCGAACCGCGCCGCGCTCGAATACGCCAAGGCCAACCAACCCGAGTTGTATGCCGAGTACATCAACTCGCCCATGACCAACACGCCCGCCGAGAACTGGGCGGCCGGCCACTGGATCGAGGATGTGGGCGAGGCCATGCCTGCCTACGACCAGCTCTGGACCGAAGTCAAGGGCGAGTAACAACGGGCCAGACATTCACCACAGAGAGCACCGAGGAACGCAGAGAATTCCAATTCCCCCTCTGCGCATCTCAGCGCTCTCTGTGGTGAAACCTTCTTCCTTGCCACGCGTCACCACATTGAACGCAGAGAAACGCAGAAGAGTCTCCAATCCCCCCTTTGCGCATCTCAGCGCTCTCTGTGGTGAATAACCAGGTTACCCCTTGCGCGCCTTCTCCTCCACGTCGGCGCGCGCCCGCGCCGCGATGGGCGCGGCCAGGTGCCGACGGATCGTCTCGGCGCTCGGGCGCGGGTCGTAGAAATCGCGGAACATCTCGACGATAGAGATGGTGGCGCCCGCGTAACGCTCCAGCGTCACCGCCGCGCCGGCCTGCACCGCGCCGGCGCGCAGCACGCGGCAGTAGACGCCGGGCCGCTCCGCCGCACGAAAGCGCTTGACGAACATGGGGTCGCCCATGCGCGCGGCCAGCGTGGAACAAGGGATGCGCGCCGCCGTCACCTGCAACGACACATCGCCGATGTGAAGGACGTCGCCCACGTTCAACCGCGCGCTCTCCAGCCCGTCGATCGTCAGGTTTTCGCCAAAGGTGCCCGGCTCCAGTTCCGTACCGAGTTCTGCCGACCACCACGCGTAGTCCGGTGCGCCGTAGACGTAGACCGCCTGGTCGTGGCCGCCATGATGCTTCACGTCCACCACCGCATCGTCCGCCAACCCCAGCGGCATGACCTCCACGGCCGTCGTTACCGGCGTCTTGAAGATGCCAGTCGTATCATGCTGTTCGCCAATTTTGATCGACCGTTCACGGCCAATATTGACACTGATCAATTGCATGCTGTTCCCTATTCTCTCCAGATGTGTGCTTTACTTGTCATCATTTCCGATACGCTTCGCCAGCACGGTGACGGCCCCGCTCGACCCGTCGACGCGCACGCGGTCGCCCGTTTGCAGGCGGCGCGTGGCCTCGTGCACGCCCACCACGGCCGGGATGCCGTACTCGCGCGCCACCACCGAACCGTGCGTCATCATCCCGCCCACCTCCATCACCAGCCCGCCCGCGGCGAGAAAGAGCGGCGTCCATGCCGGGTCGGTGCCGGGGCAGACCAGGATCTCGCCCGGCGCCAGTTGCGTGCCGTTGGGATTGAAGACGACGCGCACCGTGCCTTCCACCACGCCCGGCGAAACCGGGTCGCCCACGATCGCGCTTGCATCACCATCGGCAGCGCGCACGCCATCATAGTAGCAGGTGCCGTCGCTGAGCAAGACGCGCGGCAACTGCTTGCGCAGCATCTCGCGCGCCCGCAGCGCGCGCCGCTCGGCAATCTGCGCCCGCAGCGACGCCGGGATGGTGCGCAGCCGCGCAATCTCCTCCAACTCACGCACGTAGAGAAAGAAGAGGTCGTCAGGCGCAGCGAGCAGACCGGCATCGCACAGCGCCGCGCCGCTCTCCAGCAGACCCTGGCGGATCAGCCCCATCATGCGCACGGCGAAGAACTTGGGCGCCTCGCGCAGACCGGCCAACGCCCGATAGCGCACGATCGCCGCGCGCACCAGCCGCGCCTTGAGCGCACCGCCCGGCACCTGCCGCACCGCAGCTTCCAGCCGCTCCGCGGCCGCGGCCGCAGCCAGCTTCCCGCGCGCAAAGACCGCATCGGGCGCCTGCGCCGGCTCCTCGATACGCAGGTAGCTCTGCAAGACCTGCATGATGTGCTCAGGCTGCTCGCGCCAGCGCGGCCGGCCGAGGTCGATCTCGCCCAGCCCGCGCATGCCGTACTTCGCCATGAACGCCGCGATCACGCCCTGGGCAAAGGGCGGCAGCCGCCGGGCGAGATAGAGGTCGGCCAGCGCAGCCGCATCGGTGGTAGCAAAGAGGTGGGCGGACTCCGGCTCGTGGCGCAGATTCTGCGCGGTCTGCCACAGCGCCAGGTCCATCTCGGTCGTCACATTGTGGGGCAGGCTGCGTGCGATCTCCAGCGGCAGCAGCGCGACGGCCGGATCGCCGGTGACGCGCGCGGCTTCCCTGGCAAAGCGTTGCAGGATGCCGAAGAAGGGGATCATGCCGGCGACGACGACCGCCACCCCGTTGGGAATGACCACATCGGGGAAGAGATTGCGTGCGTCGAGCAGCACCTGGAGGCGGAGCGCGTAGTCACCCCACAGATCGCCCTTGGCCGCGACTCGTGACGCCGTCGCCGCCACGATCTCGTCCATCAACGTCGTGACGCGGGCACGCTCGGCAGCAGGCTGCTGCCAGGCGCGGCGCACCCGGCCGGCCATGGGCAGCGCAAAGCCAAGGATACGGCGCAGCGCGTTGGGGCTGATGCCGGAGCGCTGCGGCGCCAGGCGCGGGTCGTCGACCAGTTCCGCAAACGCCTGCGCCACACCGGGATCGATCGCACCGGCGATGCGCGGCAGGATCTGCCGGCCGGCGGCGTTGCTCAGCACCGGCGTGAAGTTGATGTAGATGCGCTCGGCTGCGATGGTGAAAGTCCTCTGGCGCTCGATGCCGGTGTCGTAGCCAAAGAGCTTGCCGCCGCCCCTGAGCACCGTCTTCATGGTGTCCTGACCCAGCGGTGTGAGCGGCTCGAAGATGCCCTGCACGGCCGAGAAGGCCATCATCACCTTGAGCGGCTCGGGCGGCATGCCTGCGGGCACGGGAAAGAGCGAGGTAATCGGCCGGGCCTGGAGCAGGTGCAGCTCGCCGTCAGCCCACGCCCACTCGATGTCCTGCGGCGCGTCGTAGAACGCGGCCACCCTGGCGCCCAGGTCGACCAGGTCCAGGATGACGGCGTCGGGAATGGCCTGGCGCGTGGCGGCATCTGCGGCAACCGTCACGGTGCCGCCCGCCGCCGCGCCGGTAATTGTGATGGCCTTGACACCGAGCGTCTTGTCCAGAATCGTGCGGCGCCGGGTATCGACGACGTAGTGATCCGGCTCCACCTGGCCGCTGACCAGCGCCTCGCCCAGGCCGAGCGTGGCGTCGATCACCGTCTCGGTACGTTTGCCCGTCAACGGGTTGGCGGTAAATAGCACACCCGATGCCTCGGCCGGCACCATCGCCTGCACGACGACGGCCAGCGCGACCTGCTCCTGGTCGATGGCGTTGCGCGCCCGGTAGCCGATGGCACGCGCCGTCCACAGGCTGCTCCAACAGCGCACGATCGCCCGGTGCAGGCTCGCCGCGTCGACGACGTTGAGCAGCGTGTCCTGCTGGCCGGCAAAGGAGAGGTCCGGCAGATCTTCGGCGGTGGCGGAGGAACGCACGGCGACCGGCGGCGCGCCCATGGCCGCGTACGCCGTATCGACCGCCTCGGCGAATACCGGCGCCATGTTCCCGCGCTCGAACGCGGCGCGGATGCGCGCGGCCGCGGTCTCCAGCGCGGCGGGATCGTCGAAGTCCACCCCCGCCAGCACGGTTGCGATCTCGGCATCCAGCCCATTGGCGGCGACGAACTCGGCATAGGCGGCCGTCGTCGCCACAAAGCCGCCGGGGACGCGAAAGCCCGCCCGCACCAGCCGCGCCAGATTGAGCCCCTTGCCGCCGGCGTTGGCCAGCGTGGCATTGGGCGAGTCCAGGGGCATCAAATAGATGGTGCGCTGCGCATCTTCCGTCATCTGCGAACTCCTTCTACGTAAGTGCGTGCCGGCGAGCAGTCGCTCCAGCGAACCCGGCACGCCCGCTAGCATGCCACCGCCGGCACGATTCCGCCAATTGCCCACAATCGCTGCCCTGCACCGGCTACGACCGCCGCGACAAACTTGACCCATCGCACATCCTCAACTAGTCTAGAGAAAGGCTGGCCCTGCACCTGTTCGTGTTTGCCGCGCTGTACCGGCGAGCGAGCGATCTCGCCACCTCATCGAAGTCCCCGAATGCAATGAACTGGATTTGAAATGACCGAGCATATCGAACCGAAAGCTGTCGCCGCGCCGGAACGCCCCGGCAGCCAGATCCGCGCCGCCCTTGCCGGCTTTGCCGAGCGCGTCGCGATTCCCGAGGAGATCGTCATCGTCACCACGGCGCTCCTCGTCGGCATCGGCACGGGGCTGGGCGCCGTCCTCTTCATCTGGCTCCTGCAACAGATCGGCGCCGTCACCGCGTTTGTCATCGCCAACGTGGGGCTGATCGCCGGCACGCTGGGAACCATGGCCGTCGCCGGCGTCCTGGTCGGCTTCATGATCGACCGCTGGGCCAGCGAGGCCAAGGGCCACGGCGTGCCGGAGGTGATGGAAGCCATCGCCATCCGCGGCGGGCGCATCCGGCCGCGCGTGGCCGCGGTCAAGGTGCTCGCCTCGTCGCTCACCATCGGCGCCGGCGGTTCGGCCGGCCGCGAGGGACCCATCGTCCAGGTAGGCTCGGCGCTGGGCTCCACGGTAGGCCAACTGCTGCGCTTCTCCGAGGAACGCGTGCGCACGCTCGTCGCCTGCGGCGCGGCCGCCGGTATCGCCGCCACCTTCAACGCACCCATCGCCGGCACCATCTTCGCCATGGAGGTGATCCTCGGCCGCTTCACCGTGCGCTACTTTGGCGCGGTCGTCATCAGCGCCGTGGCCGCCTCCGTCACCAGCCAGGCGATCATCGGCAACAAGCTCGCCATCGAGGTGCCCGCCTATCCGCTGCACAGCATGGCGGAATTACCCATCTATGTCGTACTTGGGCTGCTCGCCGCGCTTGTCGCCGTGCTCTTCATCCGCGTCCTCTACTTCACCGAGGCGAAGTTCGACGCCTGGCGCATCCCCCTGCCGGCCAAGACCGCGCTGGGCATGGTGTTGACCGGCATCGTCGCCCTGCTCGTGCCGGGGCAGGAGGTGCTCGGCCCCGGGCTGCACACCATCGCCGGCACCATCGCCCACGACTTCCCGCTCTCGCTGAGCATGATGGCAATCCTGCTCTTCGGCAAGATGCTCGCCACGACCTTCACCCTGGGGTCGGGCAACTCCGGCGGCGTCTTTGCGCCGAGCCTCTTCATGGGTGCGGTGCTGGGCGGCATGGTCGGCACCGTGGCGCAGAACCTGTGGCCCGATGTTGCCGTGAACCCCGGCGCCTACGCCATCGTCGGCATGGCCGCCGTCTTTGCCGGCGCCGCACGCGCCCCCATCACCGCCATCCTCATCGTCTTCGAGATGTCGGGCGACTACAAGCTCATCCTGCCGCTCATGCTGGCCACCGTCATCGCCACCATCGTCGCCGAACGCATCTTCCCGGAGTCCATCTACACCTTCAAGCTCAAGCTCAAGGGCATCACGCTGGAACGCGGCCGCGATGTCGACATCTTGCAGAGCGTCACCGTCGACGAGGTGATGACGCGCTCGGTGCAGACCGTCCCCGCGTCGATGACGCTGGTCGATCTCTCGGATCTCTTTGCCGAGAGCCATCGCCACGGCTTCCCCATGCTCGACGCCGACGGCCGGCTCAGCGGCATCGTCACCGTCTCCGACCTCGACCGCGCCGTGGGCAACGAACTGCCGCGGCGCACCACCGCGCGCGAGATCGGCACGCCGCGCGCCCAGTTGCTCGTCGCCACGCCTGACCAGCCCGTAGGCGAGGTGCTGCGCCGCATGGGGACGCGCGGCCTCGGTCGCATGCCCGTCGTGGAGACCGACGACCCCGACCGTCTCATCGGCATGGTGCGCCGTAGCGACATCATCCGCGCCTACGACCTGGCCGTGAGCCGTCGCGCCGAGTTGCAACACCGCGCCCGGCGCATGCAACTGCGCAATCTCGACGGCACCGACTTTGTCGACATCGTGCTGGAGAGCGGCGACTATGCGGTCGACCGGCGCCTGGTCGACGTGGCGCCGCTGATCCCCGACGACTGCATCCTCGTCTCGATCCGCCGCGCCGGCCGCGTCGTCATCCCCCACGGTGACACCGTCTTCCGCCCCGGCGACACCGTCACCGCGTTCGTGCGCCGCGAGGATATCGACCGCATCCAGAGCTGCCTGCGCGCCGGCTGACGGCCGGCAGCGTCCCTCTCCTTCCTCCCCATCCTCTGCCGGCGCCACGCCTCTGCGGGTCTTTATCACGTTGGAGACAGACAACGTCCCCGGCACTGTGCACAACCATTTTGGCCGTACCGTCCGCTGCTGCACAGTGCCGGGGACGTAACGCACGCCCCTAGATTGGAAACCCGCTCGCCCCTGAGAGCGCGGCGTTGTGGCGCTTTTTGTAACGCCTCGCCCGCGTACTTTGTGGCGGTAAGCGTCACCGCGGCGCTACGCTTCTGCGCTTTACTTTAGGTGAGCAACGGAACCGGGGAATGACAGAGGCAAAAGGAGCGAGCAAGATGACGTGGGGAATCGATTTGGAGAGCACAGCGATGATGGGGCAGGACCGCCACGCCGACCTGCTGGAGTTCGTCCAGCGCGAGCAGGCAGTCAAGCGGGCACGTCCCGCCAGTGAAGGACAGAGCGTCTGGCAGCGGCTGCGCCACGCCATCGGCGGCAGCGCACGCGACGAGAAGCGGGCCGCCACGCCGCAGTCGCTCTTGCAGAGCTGAACGCAAAAGCCGGCGCTGGCACGCCAAATTCAGTAGCTCACGATCTGTAGTGACGGCTTTAGCCGTTCCAGAGACAGTCAACGACTGAAGTCGTCACTACGCTCACGATCTGTAGTGACGGCTTCAGCCGTTCCAGAGACGGTCAACGACTGAAGTCGTTACTACGGTGAGAAGCGTGAACACCTGGGCTTGTCGCGTGCCGGCGTCGCTGCTTGTCCGAGGCCGGCGCTTCGCTTCCGCCGGCCTCATTCATTTTCCAGCGCCAGCGCCACGGCCTGCGGCAAGCCGGCCGCAGCCTCCGCAGCGCCAGTCGCCCACCCAACTTCAAACGCATCAGGGCCGAGCGCGGCACGCACCGCCGCCATCGTCTCTTCGACACGGCCGCGCGCCACGGGCGGCAGCGGCGCGCCGATCTGCGCACGCAGGGCATGGGCCGCGCCCAGCATGCGGCTGGCAGGGGCCGGGCGCGCCGTCGCCAGCAGGAGCGCAGCCAACTGCTCCAGCCCCTCGGCAACGGCGTAGCGGTCGCCCAGCGGCAGCACCTGCGCCAGCCCGTTGCGCATCGCCGCCTCGGCGCCGGCATGCTCGCCGCGCTGCCAGGCAAGCTGCCCCGCTGCAAACTCCAGCAACGCGCGCACCCACGTTTCGTGCGTCGCATCGCAAACCTGGCGGCTGCGCTCGATGGCATCCTCGGCGCTCGCCAGATCATCCTGGTGCAGCGCGCACAACGCCACACCGCGCAGCGCCAGCGTGATCACGATCGGCTCGAACGAATCCTTGCACAACTCGATGGCATCCGCGTAGCGCTGCCGCGCCGCCGGACAGTCGCCCTGGTCGTAGGCCACATTGCCACGCAGCAGCTCGATAAACTGGTCGAAGCCGTGGTAGCCCGCATCGTGAAAGCGCGCCTCAGCATCGTCGATGAGGGCGAGCGCACGGCCGGTGTCGCCCTGCATGGTCACGGCACGCGCGATGGAAAGCTGGGCCGCCGCCATGCCGCCGCGATCGTGCAGCGCCTCCCAGATGGGCAGCGTCGGTTCGATCACGTCGATGGCGCGCTGCGGGTCGCCCTGGCGCAACGCCAGCTTGGCCAGCGCCGAGAGGATCCCGGCGACGAGATCGGTGCGCCCGACCGCCTGCGCCAGCGCCAGGCTCTCCGTGTACAGATCTGTGGCGTGGTCGTAATGCCCGTGATAGCGCTCGCTCTCGCCCCGCTCGGCCAGCACCGTGGAGAGCGTCGCCTGGTCGCCGGCGGCCTGGGCCAGCGCCAGCGCCTCGTTGAAATAGGCGTCGCTCTGCCCGAACTCGCCGGTGAACAGCCCCTCGTTGCCGAGCATGGCGAGCGTCACGGCTAGGATGCGCCGCTCATCGCCGGCGCGCGCCAGCGCCAGCACCTCGTGCAGCATCTTCATGGTGTCGGTCAGGTTGGGCTGGAAGGTAGCCAGGAGGAGCAGCAGACGGGCGCGCACGCCGGGCGCGATGGGCGGATCCAATCCCTCACCCGCCGCCTTGATCCGTTCCACCCAGCGCCGCGCCTCGGTCACCGGCCGCCGGTACCAGTAGGCCTCCATGACGCCGGCCATGTGCCACGCCGCGGGCGCATCGTGCTCGATGAGCCAATCCAGCGCGGCCTGGAGATTGTCGCTCTCCAGCACGAGCAGGTCGACGAGTTCCATGTGCTGCGGGCGGTTGCGCGCATCGTCCGCCTGCTGCGCCAGATGCAGGAAGTAGCGCCAGTGCCGTTCGTGCGCCGCGGCCAGGTCGCCTGCCGCCAGCTTCTCCGCCGCGTACTGGCGCACGATCTCGTGCAGGTCGTAGCGCCCCTCGTCGACACGCTCCACCAGCGACTTGGCCATGAGCGACGCCAGCGTCAGCAGCGACGCGCCTGCCACCACTTCCGCCGCCTGGCGCGTGAAACCGCCGGCAAAGACCGCCAGCGCCGGCAGGATGGCGCGTTCCTCGTCGTCCAACAGGCGCCAGGAGTGCTCGAAGGCCGCCCGCAGCGATCGCTGGCGCGGCGGCACATCGCGCGCCGGCGTCGAGAGAAAGTCGAGATTGCGCTCGATCTCCGCCGCGATCTCCTGGCAGCTCAACATGCGCACCCACGCCGCGGCCAGCTCGATGCCCAGCGGGATGCCCTCCACCGCCTGGCAGATGCGCACCACCTCGGCATAGGCCGCGTTGCTCAGCTCGAAGCCCGGATTGTTGCGCCGCGCCGCCTGGGCAAAGAGCAGCACCGCGCCGGCGTGATCCCAGCCGCGCGGCAGCTCGGCGGGCGCAGCCGGCGCACGCGCGGGCACGCCCAGGCCGGGCACATCCAGCACCCACTCGCCCGTCAGCCCCAGCCGCTCGCGCGAGGTGGCCAGCACACGCACGCCCGCGCTCGCCTGCACCAGCGCCGCCACGATCCCGACGCCCGCCAGCAGATGCTCCAGGTTGTCCAGCACGAGCAGGATCTGCCGCGTGTGGAGAAAGCCGGCAAGTTGCTCCGCCGGGTCGCCGCTGCTCTGTATGCGCACGCCCAGCACGCCGGCAATCGCCGCGCAGATGGATTCCGGCGCCGTCACCGCGGCCAGCGGCACAAAACAGACGCCGTCGGCAAAGTCCCCCGCCAGGCGTTCGGCCGCGGCAATGGCCAGGCGCGTCTTGCCGATGCCGCCTGGCCCCGTCAGCGTGAGCACGCGGCACTCCGGCCCCGCCAGCATCGTCGCAATGCGCTCGACCTCGGCGTCGCGGCCGACCAGCGGCGTGGGCGGCCTGGGCAGCACGCGCACGGGCGCGGCAGCGCCGCCGTTGCTGCGTCCGGCAGCCGCGGCATGGCCGTTCTGCGCCGGTGCGACCGCCGTCTCGACTGCTGTCTCAACTGTGCGCGCGTCGGGCGCCGCCAGCCGCTGGTAGCCCAGCTCGCGCCGCGCCACCTTGAGGAAGGTCGTGCGATCGGCCGGCGGCACATCGAGCGCTTCGGCCAGCAGCTCGGCCACCTGGCGCGAGGGGCGCCGCTCGTCGGACTCGATCTTGCGGATCGCCGAGAGCGAACAGCCGACGCGCTCGGCCAGCGCGTCCTGCGTCAGGTCCAGCGCCCGCCGCCGCTGCCGTATCCAGGTGCCAAAGGAGATCGTCTCTGCCATGGGATTATCCAACCGCCGAATCTGCCGGAAGCCGCACGAATCTACCTCCCAGTATAGCGCGACACCACGCGGCAGGCAATCGATCGCCGCCGGGCAACCTTGGAAGAATAGAACGCGGATAACGCGGATCGAGCGGATGCGCGCGGATCCGACGGGAGTAGAGCGCCGTTTGCACAGACCGGATGGGCAATAGAACGCGGATAGCGCGGATCGAGCGGAAGCGCGCGGTTCGGACACGCCAGATTGTCTGAACAGCAATGCGCGGATTTGGCGCACGAGAAGTCGCGAAAGTGCAAGTCACCCCCTCACCCCCTCATCCCCTCAAAAAAATCCACAATAGCCATCCCCCCAAATCTGCGCGATAATCAATCCATCCAAGCCGCCGGCGCCGTCGCCAGCCGAGGGCGCCCACCCCTGGGACAACCCCATGCACTCCTACGCGCAGCAATCCGACTTCCCGTGCCCGCACTGCGGGCGCTCCTTCCGCGCCGAGATCTGGCTCATCGTCGACGCCGGCGAGCGGCACCATTTCTCTACCAAACATCTAGCGTATGCAACCTATACCTTAACTTTCATTGGTTGGTACTGAGACGTAACTCAACTATTCAAGGAACGCGTCAATGAGTTCTTCACGCCGTCTGTCCAGCAAAAAGAAAAAGAAACAGGGTTGGAAATCTTTGCGGGCTGCTGTCGAAACATTTCTCCAAAGTAAGTCGTCTACTGAAGCACGGCGCACGGTGCATGCAAATACGGTACTGCTCAATGAAAGAGTCGACATAATTCTTGGCGCAATGATAGCGCGGATTCAAACTTCTAATCCAGACTCGGCGGCCGACCTAAGCAATAGTCTCAATCTTTTGCGCCGCTGTCGAGACGTTGGCATTGACCGCGCTTTTGACGAACAGATGCCGCCTGCACTACCTGAGGTACTCGCCGCGCTGGCCGCCGAGGGCGTGGAAATTGAAAGCCAGACAGACCTGGAGGCGGCGCTGGCCGCACGCCCGGCCCTGCGCGCAAAGCTGGAGCAGGCCGCGGCCGCGCAGGGCAGCGCCGGCCTGGAGATCCCGCCGGCGGTGCAGCCGCTGATCGCCGAACTGGGACGGTTGACGCGGCGCAACGACATGCCCCGGCGCATCGAACTTTGCCGCCGGGCATTAGCACTGATCGATCGATCCGCCAATCCGCGCTTGTGGGTGGCGCTGCAAGGCGAGCTAGCCAACGGTTATTTGCAGAGCCTGCAAGGGGATCGGGCGGCCAACATCGAGCGCGCCATCGAGAGCTACGAGCAGGCCTTGCAGGTGACGACCCGCCAGGCCATGCCCGTCGAGTGGGCGACTACCCAGATGAACTTGGCGACTGCCTACGCTAAGCGT
>JACKBA010000015.1 GCA_020634815.1 Caldilineaceae bacterium
GCCTAGCTCGAGCCGGTAGCAGGGCACCCGGCGCACACTCGCGGCCGTGTGCCGGAAGAGCGCCGGCGCTGCATGGGCGGGCAGCCCCATCAAGCGCACCGAAGTCGGCGCAAGGACGTTGAGCGCCTCGATGGGCGCCAGCGGACGCAGCCGCGAGCGCTCCTGATGTGTGATGTGCAGAACGAGCACCGCCCGGATTTCCATGCGCCCGGCGAGGCGTACGTCCGGCGCCCGCTGGAGCATGTAAATCTGTTTGTCATCTACGTAGCGTCCAGTGGCCGCCGCTGACGGTGGCTGCAGCCAGGCAGCCGATTGGCGCGTAAGCTTGGTGCTGCTGTAGAGGCTGTGCGCGATCGGCAGTTGATCGCTTTGCGCAAAGCAGAAGTCATCGCCTGCCAGCGTCATTCCCGCCAGGGCACATGCAATAGCCGTAGTTGATTTTCCGGCCCCGCCGGCGCCGGCCAGGAGAGCGCCGCCTTCATCGGTGCCGACGGCGGCTGCATGCAGGCCCACCAATCCGTCGGCGTGCAGAGCGGCAGCGAACAATTCGCGCAACGGCGTGGCATAAGCGCGTGTATGATCGTGGGGATCCCCGGCCAGCCAGGCGACGCCGACGCGACTGCGCCAATCGTAGGCGGTGATGGCAGCGGGGGCGGCTGATACGGTAATCTGCAATCCGCGCTCCGTGGCGACGTAGATGCCAGGCGGTGGCATCAGGCGGCTGTCGAAACGTCTGTGCCCGGCGTAGGTGCGGATGCTAATGTCGGGGCGAGCCGCTTCCGGCGCCCGCAGGTGTTCCAGCGCCGGCGTCAGGGCGGACAGCGTTGCGGCGCCGGCGCTTTGTATCAGCACACGACGACCTCCGATGCAGAAGGTCGCGCCGCAGCGCTCCGCAACTTCCTGCGTTCGCTGGAAGCCCTGGAGCAAGGCATGAAACAGCGCGTCTAGCTCAAGGACGTTCAGAGGCGGAGCGTTCGCCAGGCGGGCGATTGGCTGGCTCATGCCTTGTGTGGCCAGCCCCGCTCATCGACCTCGTGGATCGGGTCGACCAGGAGGAGTTCCGCCATGTCGGTGAACTTCTGTATGACAGGCGGCTCGTACGCTTCCCCGCCGATTTCACGCCATTCGGGACGCGCGTCCGCAGACGTGGCTTCCGCCACCGCTACGATCAACTCTTCAGCTAGAAGTCGCGCAACGAATGCCGACACATCCTGCTGCACGGTGGCAAGATCGGCGCCGGCGCGGCTGGTCAGATCCTTGCTCAGGTGCGCTACGTCGGCGCCCGATTCAAGCATCTGAAACAACAGGGTGCCACTGCCGCTGATGTTGAAGTAGACGCCTGACTCTGTGTCAATGACGACAGTGTCGCGGTCGATTGTCTCGTGGATGATGCGCGGGGAGTTAATCTTGTAGACTGTGTTGTCTGCACTCATGGATAGGCTCTCATTGTTGGGTTTTCATCCTGGGTGTGACTGGATCGAATTATACTCATGTTCTCAAGAATGTGCGATTGAGCGCGCCAAGGCCATTCGATGGCGTACGGTGGATCGACTGCCGGGCCGCAGCGACTCGGCGATCCGCATGCGCGAAGTGGCAGACTCTTTGCGGCGCAGCAGTCCGCTGAGACCCAGAATGAGGTCGGTAAGGCGCACACTGCATTCGCCGATTCTGCCGCGCTCCTGGCGGACGTAGTGATATTTGGAGCGCAGAAAATGGGGAGCGAGCATCGTCTTGATGCGCGGCACGCTCTCCTCGCGGTAGCTCGCACCCCCGTAGTGAACGATGGTCGCATCGGTTACGACAGCGCAATGGAGCCCTGCCTGACGCACGCGCCGACAAAGATCCGTATCTTCCAGGTAGAGAAAGAACCCCTCGTCCATTCCGCCCAGGCGTCGGTACAATCCTGAACGCACAAACAATGTGCACCCTCGCAGCCAATCGGCCAAGATGGAGCCATCGCGTTCGACAAAGGGCGGCGGTTCCGGCGGCGCCACAACCGATAGCCCCAGGTGTCTTCTGGCGACCGTGCCCAGGCCGGCCAATCCCTGAAAACTAGGAAAATGAAAGTAGTTGTTCTGCACCGCTCCTTGCTCCCCGAAAAGCTCGTGATCTTCACCGTTGCGATTCTGGGGCGCGCAGATCCCGATCTCCGGATGCGCGTCCATAAACGCCGCCAGCCGTTCGATGGCATCGTCTTCTACCACCGTGTCCGGGTTGAGCAAGAGAAGATAGCGGCCGCTGGCCAGTCTGGCGCCTTGGTTGGCGGCGGCGGCATAGCCGATGTTGCACTGGTTTTCCACCAACATCGCCGCTGGAAAATTCGCACGAACCATGGCTGAGGACCCATCCGTCGATGCGTTGTCGATTACAATGAGCTCGCATTGACACTGGGTAGCATATATGGACGCCAGGCAGCGTTCCAGATGTGAGCACGTATTAAAACTGACGACAACGGCCGTAACGTCCATAAGCTGGTTTGTTGCGATCTGCTCGACTATGGTTGGCAGGGGTCCACTTTGGGCAGTTCAAGATGCTGCTTCATATGCTGTCCGGGCATGAGTGCCGGCTTTTCCTGCCACAGGCGCGTCATGAAGTCGGCGAAAGCGGCTGTGATTTGGCCGGCCTGTGCGCCGCTGCCCCCGGTGCGATCGGCGGCCAACGCGGGCTGAATGTTCAGGCAATGCCGGCCGTCGTGAAGTAATTCCGTGTAAAACGGCAGCACATGGGCGCCGGTGCTGGCCGCCAATTCGGCAAAGCCTTTCGTGAGATGGTGAATACGATTGCCGACCGTCACGCGCTGACCATGGACCGGGTTCTCCTGATCCCCGGCCATCAGCACGACACCGTTCCTGGCGAGAAGACGTTGTGCCTTGCTTGCCACCGCAGTGCGCGCCGACTTGATACTGGCGTCGTCGGCTTGCGCGGCGTCGACACCCATCTCTATCAGCGCCTCGCGGTAGCTATCGTTTGCGATCGGCGCAAAGCCTGGGGTACACAGGTGCAGGTACGCATCGTGCGAGGTGACGGCGGTCGTGTGTGGTCCGACAAGAATCAGGCCGTTGCCGCTGCGCAGCCCAGTCTCGATGTGCTCTGCGCCCGTCACGGCGAAATAGCGCTGCCAGCGTTCGCTGTGTGGGTGAGATTGTGTTGCGCTGCGTAGGCCGACTACCGGTGGCGAGAGCATTGAGGCGTCCTGGCCATCACCGGCCATTTCGGCAAGCCAGCGCTCCAAGATCAGTGTGCCGACGAGGTGAGATTGGATATCGCTCCGCCCCAATCGACGATGGCTTCCCATGCTCTGCGCAAAGTCATGCAGCATGTCAGACTCGCTGGCGTAGAAAGATCGTTGCACCCACCCCAGCCCATGCCAGCGTAACAGCCACCACATCGCGTCGAAATAGGTGAGCTGCATGATGCGACGCTCGATATAGTTGCGCAGGCGCATGCGCGGCGCAACGTGCGAGTTCCGTGCGCCATGGCGCTCCGGTTGCAAGGGGCGCGCACGGTGAGCTGGCGCCCCTTCGGTACTCTCTCCGCTGGACGGCATGACGTCTGTGCATTTGTCCGGCGACGCAACCTCCTGGCGTCCATCCCCGCTGTTTGAAAGCAAGAGTGCCAGATGCGCAATCGTCGGGTCTCGGTAGAAGTCGAGCGATACCTCGCGTCCGGTTGCCCGCTCGGCGGTCAGGATCATGCGGAGCACCGTCAGTGAATCGCCGCCCAACGTAAATAGATTGTCTTGCATTGTGACCGATGGCACGCCGAATAGTTCAGCGGTCAATGCACCCAGGGCGGATGCCAGCCGCGCCGGATCGTCGTGCGCCGCCGTGACAGATTCGATCGTGGCATCGTTCGGGCCGCGGTCGATTGCCAGATACTTCTCGCGGTTGGCTTTACGGCCTATCTTTGCGTCGGATTGGAGTACCCAGCCCTTGGGCACAAATCGAAGATCGGCCAGCGCGATCTCCAGTTGGAGCGCAACGCGTTGCATGATTTCGCTTCGCCACCTGGCAAGTTGGGTCTCGGACACGGCATCGCGCACCTCACAGACCAGAACGGGACGCTGTGTACCCAACCCTTCGTCAAATAGCCCGAACGCAACGGCAAGCCTCCCGTTATTACCGAGGACGTTGGCGGCAATCTCTTCGACGGCCTGCGGCTGGATATTCTGGCCGCCGACGATTATCAGGTCATCTTTGCGCCCCAAGATGTAAAGCTCGTCGTCGGCAAGATAGCCCAGATCGCCGGTGCAGTACCAGCCGTCGTCCATAGCGAGCTGGGTCAACTCTGGTTGACCGAGGTAGCCGGCGAAGCAGTGGTTGGACCAAACTTGGACTTCCCCGGCTGTTCGCTCGGGCAGAATGCGCCGGCCTTCGTCGACGATCCTCACTTTGGTGCCGGCAATCGGGGCGCCGCACCCCACGACGGCCAATACGCCGCCGTCCGCCCCGGCTGCTGGGACGGCGCCGCCATCGGCGCTCAGGCGTTTCTGGTCGAGCCTGTCGATCCGGACTGGAGCACCGGTGCGGCTGAACGCAACGCCGACAACCTGCTCTGCCATACCATATCCGCCGCAGAGGGCGCTCGCTTTCAGACCAAGCGCGACAAAGTGCTGGTGGAAGGCGAGCAGGCTTTGCTCGGTTACGATTTCAGCCGCCACAATTACCGTATGCAAGCTCTCCAGCGAGAAGTCGCCTGGCCGGGGCGCAGTGATGCGGCGCACCATGAATTTCAGGGCAAAATTAGGCAGAAAAGTCACGGCGCCCTTGTAGTCGTTGACCGCCTGCCAAAGCAACCGCGGCTCGTTGATCCAGTGAGCCGGATCGATGTGCACCGAGGCGAGCCCCATTGCCAGTGGAATCAACAGACATAGCACAAGCCCACCGTCATGGTGAAATGGCATGCAACCGGCAACGGTATCGCCTGGCTGATAGCGCGCCGCAAAGACGCCACGAATATTGGTCATAACCGCGGCCTGGGACAATACGGCGATCTTGGGCCTGCCGGTCGTGCCGCTGGTCAGTTGCATGTACAGCGGGTCGTCGCTTCCGCGCACATGAGGCTCAAAACCGGCGGGCACATCGCCCACTGCTGCGGGCGCGAAGCCATGGATCTGGCTTCGCCGATGCGGCAGGCGCTCGCGGGCGACTGTCGCCAACGCAGGCGGGAACAACGCGGCGACAGCATCGGTGTGACGGAACACCAGGTCAAGCCGTTCGATATTGGCGTCGTGCGCGCCGGGACGAGGGTACGGCAGAATAATCGGGGCGGCGCCCACATACATCGCCCCAAGAAAACCGAGTACGATCTCATAGGTATGGCCGATATTCAGCAGCACGACATCGCCGGGATTGACATTGCACTGCTGCCAGGCCAGAGCCATGCAACGCACATCTCGCCAGAGGTCAGCGTAGGTCGCCGAACTCGTCGTCTTGCCTTCACCGTCCAAGAAGATGAGGGCATTGGCTGCGGGAGTCTCCTGCGCCCAGTGCCGGATCGCCTCGATGATGGACGCAAAGTTCGGTACGCTCACGTGCTGGATTTCTCCGCTGGGGTTGCTATCTGTCGTGACTGCCCAATGCGGCGGCGCAGCCGCCGAAACGTCAAATGATCTTTTTCGCGGGACTTGGCTTCTCTCGTCGCCATAGGCGACGGACTCGGCGCGCGACGCGATACGGCAAGGCTAGGAGGCGGCCGGTCGCGCCTGGCTGACGTATTCGGCGAACCGCGCCGCCATCTGCCGTTGCTTGCTGCTGAGCCCGCAACCCAACAGAGAGGCTGAGATAGAGGCTGCGAGCACACTCAACCTGTTGTGCCAGCTCCTGTGAGGACCATCGCCCTGTCCACTTTCGCATCAATTGTGCACGCTGCGCTTCCGCCCTGACAGGATCAAAATTAAAGGCACTGACCCCCGACGAGCCAAGATGGCGATAGATTGCGCTTACCTGGTTCACGTGGATGAAATCGGTCTTTTCGGCAGCTTGCAACCAGAAGTCCCAATCCTCATGCGCCTGAAGCGTTTCGTCAAACCGGCAGCCATGTTCCAGCAGGCGGCGCGAAAACAGCGCGGCGTGGATTGCGAAGAGCCCAAACGTCTGAAGCCGTACCCGATCGAATGGCAGGCTCCATACTTCGGAGCGGCCGTGACCAACTTGTAGGGTGCCCGTATAGGCGAGCAACTTATCTGGGGCGGCGCGCAATGCGCCCACAAGCGCAGCGATGTGATCCGGCTTGAAAAGGTCGTCATCATCCAGGAAGATCAGGTATTCGCCACGGGCGGCATCCAGCCCAACATTCGCCGCCGCAGCGCGACCCATGTTCCTGGGAAGGTTTTCGTACCGTGTCGCCACGACTGCTGCGGCGAAGTCATCGACCAGGTGCGCTACGTCGGTGCCACCGTCATTTACGACGACCAGTTCGATTCGCGGGTAGCTCTGATGGGCAACTGCACTCAACGCCTCGAGCAGGCGTTCCGGCCGATCCTTGGTACGCACGATGACGGAAACCAGAGGCCACGGCGTCTGGCCAGCACTCTCAGCCCGCACGGGCGTGTCTGACTTGCTGGGCAATATCTGGAACTGGCTGATATCTGGCGATAGCCAGGCTGGTGTTGCCGGGCCAAATCGGGCCCAGTAGGTGCCGGGGGGCAGTTGGCCCGCAAGCGTGTAGGGTATCTCGGCACGCCGCCCGCGGCCCAAAATTCCCATTGGCGCAATCAGATACGGGTTGGATGCAATCTCGATCAGCCAGCCGCGTTCCCAGCGCGTGGGAACATCCCACCCAGGCATCTTGCTGGGTCTGGGGTAGACCTGCGTGGCCGGCTGCCACGGTTTGCCCGGCAAGCGACGGTTGATGCGACGCAGCCACCGGTAGCGAAGATTTCTACCGTAGAACTTTTCGAGCAGAAGCTGTTCGGCGTGTTGGGCCTGCGTGTGTTTCCATTCCGCCCGGTCGCGTGCTGTGCCGCCAAACGTGTGGACCACCGCCGCCCGCGGCTCCTGCATCAGCTCCCATCCACCGCTACGCAGGCGATACGACAGATCGGTATCTTCAGCGTACAAAAAGAAGCGCGGATCGAAGAGACCTCCGACGGCATCGACTGCGGCGCGGCGCAGCAGGCAGTGTCCGCCAACCAGCCCCGCGTGCGCCAATCGGTGCGGATGATCCGACCGCCATACGTGCAGCGTCTCCGCGCGCCGGCGCAAACTCCACGCCCATATGGCACGCCCAACCAGGCTGCTGAGCGACGCCGTCAACATGGCGTGCCACCACGGATATGGATGTAGAAACGGCATTCTGATCTGGTGGCCGGCATCGTACCAGGCGCGTGGGGTTACGCCGCCCGCACGCGGGTTGCGCAGAAGGCATTCTGCCAATAGCCTCAGCGCGTTTGGTTCACAATACGCGTCGGGGTTGAGCAAGAAGACAAACTCGCTGGTTGTCCGTGCATAGACGTCGTTGCACGCGGCGCCGAATCCGAGGTTTCGCTCGTTGACGATCAGGCGGCAGCGGGTGTCGAGCATAGTGCGCAACAACTCGGCTTCGTCTGGATCTTCGCTGTTGTCGACGACCCACACTTTGTTGCTGATCTCTTGCGCCAGGCATGATGCGGCGGCAGAGGCCGTTTGCCGCGCCAGGCGATAATTGACGATGATGGTGACGATCGATGCATTCATTTTCTGGCTTGACGCATCTTGCTGGCCTGTATGCGTAGCGTGCGTGGAACAACCTTTCGATAGAGCGCAGTGAGTCTTGACGCAAGTCCAAGGGTGCCGTTTCGAGTCAGCTCGTCGATTTGTTGGCGTTGTCTGACGGCGGCCGATTGTTGTGCGGCAATTTTGGCATGCAGACGCACATTTTCGTCGGCAAGGCGCAAGAAGTCGAAATTTCCTTGGAACATCCAGGCGATGCGCTCCAGGCGCGTCTGCGCCTCAAGGCACGACCGGCGCTGGATGATCGCAAGCCGGCTTCCCGCCAGAGCCGGTGCAAGCTCGCGCATCAGGGATAATCGATAGGCTGTCGCGGTGCCGGCAATCTGGAGAAGTCGCTCAAGCTCAGGGGCATCACCGGTGCGGCCCACGTCAGACACTGCGACACAAATGGGCGCAGTGCTCTGCTCTGCCCAAGCCATGGCAATGGGGGCGTCAGTGGCAGTCGTCACTACCAGCACCGGTGTATTCGTATCCGGCGGCACGGCACTGAGGGCCGGTTGATGCTCAGCCAATCTGCCGTCGTTGGATAACTCCAAATGCGTCACTGCTTCGAGAAATCGGCGCTCCTCAGCCTCACTGGCGCTGATGATCTGTACCGCATGCAGTTTGTCCAGATTGGCCTGCCACAAAATCGCACTTGCTCCGCGCGTTTTTGGCGACACAAAGTCGACCACGAGCGGCGGCCTGGGCAGCAGAATGGCGAGCTGGACGAGCAGGAACGCATCAATCGGCGCCAATGCCATTTCTCGGGCACCGGGGCGCGGTGAGTTGTCCAGCCATCGCTCGTACAGGTCGACGGGCCGAAACAATGCGCTGATACTGCTCCCAAACACTGGCTTCTCCTCAATGCGGATCGTCATCGCAGACGCGCTACAGATAGCCCAAATCCGGATGATAGCGCAAATATTGGCTGTTGGCGTGGACTTGTCGCCGGAGGTCCAATTGGTCAAAGACGCGCGCTAGGTGCTGAAGATAGTCCGGATTCTCAACGGCCACAGTATTATGCCACGAACTTGCGTAGTGGTAGTGATAGCCAAACACGACGGGCACAAACACGAGGCGGCACCCCGCCGTTACAAGGTGCAGGACGAGTTCCAGATCCTCCGGCACAGTCAGTCCCTCCTCGAAACCGCCCTTATCGGCGAGTTGCAGTCGATCCCACAGCGCACACATATCGATATGTGAATCCATGAAGATCCGGCCGTGAACGCTCTCGTTGCTCAGCATCGCCGGGCCATCCGGGCGATGGGCAATCAGATTGCCGAATGCGGCGGCTGCCTTCGTGTCTATGATGGAACGGAAGAGCACGGGGAGTGCGGCAGGTGACAGCTCATTGTCTGCGTCCAGGTAGACGATATAGCGATAGGTCGCCTGGCGCAGGGCATGGTTACGAGTCACGGTGATGCCGTTGCGCTGCTCGTGAAGCAATACCCGCAGCCCGTCCCCGTAATATAGCGCCTCCAACTGGCGCAGCAGCGTGACGCTACCATCTCTTGAGTGATCGTCGATGACCAATACTTCGCCGGGGATGGCGAGTTCGGCCAGTGCGTGGATGCCTGCCAGGGCCGACGCTACGGCCCGCGCCAGCAGCAACTCGTGATTCCAGTTTGCGATGGCTATTGTCACGCCGGCGGGGGCCGAACGCCACCACTCACTCGCCATTCTCCAGCTCCTCCGGTGGCAATGGGACATCAAGCAATTCGGCCAGGCTTGCTTCAAGACCGGGCATGCGGCAAAACTCCTGTGCAGCGCGGCCGTGGAGCGTTGCAGGTGGCGGCAGCACCACCAATTCCGTCAATGAATTTTCGTGGAGCAGGGTGAAGCTGAACGGTGTCTCGTCGTCAATGGGATTCGCATCGTCGACGACCTTTACCGGGGCTGCACCCGCAAGGACGGCCTGCCGATAGCGCTGACTCTCCATATAACGGGAGCCGTACTGCGAACACCAGATGTAGTAGGCCGAATTGGAGAGTACGCGCATCAACATGGCTTCATTCAGATCGCGCCGATCTGCGTCTTCAGCGTTCTGTACAGGAAGATAGACGAACCCGTGCGGCGCAAGGTTGCGTACCAACAACTCGGCAATTCGCACGCGCCGGGGCGTCTGGATACCAATCATTGCCCAGGGAATCGGCCGCTCATTTCGCTCGCTGATTCCCAGCTTTGCTCTCTGCTTCTCGCTCTTTGTCATGCCGTTGAGGACAAAGCGTATGGGTATCTTCCACTGCCCATTGCTTGCAGACGGTTGCGGTCGCAGGCCAAGGTCCAGTAATGCGTCCAACTTTGTCGTGACTGCCATGTCGTACACGGGTTGGAACCATGGGCCATTCATGTCCTCCATGCTGATACCGAAGACAGCCTCGCAACGTTCGGCAAGTTCCGCGAGAAGTTGGCGTCCCCTGCCCGCGCAGCCGGTGCTTTGGGCCGCCTCGAAAGGGTTGTTGACAAAACACCAGTCGAAACCCATGTGAGGCGCATCTTCCAGCGTCGCAACCGTGACAGCGATACCGAGGGTTCTCAGCGCCTCCGCCAGCCGGTATCCCTCGAGATCGAAAAAGTGGTTGATCGCGGGGTTGACGATCAGGGCGGTGCGTTGCCCGAAATCATGCGCGTCCCCTTGTTGCCCGTTTGACTGTTTGCTCATAACCTGTTCGGCAAGGCCGCACCAAAGCCTTCCTTCTTGAGCGCAAGCAGTTGTAGCCGGCTGCGCATGGCGCTCCCCACCGCCTGAATACCATAATTCTGGGCGATGTCGCTCGCCGCCGTCAACCCGCGTGCGGCCGCCAGCGATAAGTCTGCGTAAACTGCCTGCATCAATTCCGCTGCGTGGTCTATATCCGGTTCAGCCCAGTGGTCACCGGCTTCATAGGGCCCCCAGTCGCGTTCTAGTTCGGTCAGACGGTAGCCGACAAGATAGCTGTTGGCGGGCGTCATGAAGTCCAGGTTGCCGGAATAACCCGTGGCGATGCACGGTTTGCCAAAGTACATGGCTTCGGCCATTGTCAAGCCGAAGCCTTCGCAACGATGCAACGATACATAGCAGTCACAGGCGGCGATCAGCGCGCTGACGGTTGATCGGTCGTAGCGCTGATCCAAAAGCACACCGTTGACGGCTGCAAGCGACGCTGTCAGGTCAGCCATGTAGTCGTCCGGCATGCCGAGCGAGCGCTCATGGCCGGGCACCCTATCGCTGTTGTTGACTTTCACGACCAGGAGCGGTCCCTTCAAGGGTGCGCCAAAGGCGCGGCGGAATGCCGCAATCGTTCCTTGAGGGTTTTTGCGTTCCAAAATACTGAGCGCATCAAAACAAAAAAGGAATACGAAGCGATCATCCGGAATGCCAAAGTCTTTTCTTGTTGCGCTACCGGCTGCGGCAGGTTGGACCAATGGCCGCATGCATACGACGGGCACGGGCGCCACGGCGGCGATGGCAGCCTGTGTGTAGCGGCTGGCTACCCAGATTTCGTCAAAGAGCGAAAATGCGCCATACCATCGCCGCGGCAGCGTCGGCATTTCCCAGAACCAGAATCCGATATTGTGCTTGCCCCGAAAAAAGCTTGCCCCCATCTGTTCGTAGCACCTGGTCACATTCACTGCGTTGACATGGAGGAGATTGATCGCTGTCTTTCTCAACTCGGGCAACGCTGGCAGAAGATCGACCGCTTTCAAGGTGGGCTCTGGATCAATGTCGACAAAGTGAACGGGACATTGGGCCGCGCTTAATGCCACTATTGTTCCGCGGGCTGCTTCGCCCATGCCGTTGGCCGCGCTGATGTAACCAATGACAGCCGTGGACGGTGGCATTGGCAATTCCTCTGGCAAGGATCGCGCCAGTCGCCGTCTCGTCGGATCGACAGCGTCTTTCCTTGCCCGTGCCAGCTTCGCAGCCACTCTCTCACACGCCGTTCGCCATGCTTTGCGCCCCGCGTACAAGCGTGCCGCAACTGAAAACAGCGCCGATGCCGCCGCCGAGAATCGGTGCGGCTCCGGCCCGACGACGCCGAATAGTCCATCCCACAGACCGCCCGCCAGCGAGTCGGCGGCATGTCGATTGCCGGCAGCCGTCAGTCGATTGTGCTCATTGAGCCAGAATCCTATTGCACGACGGCAGAGCACCCCAACAATTCGGTGTCTGTACGAGCGGAGAAACTGCACATGACTTCGGCGTGGATAATAGAGCGACCGAATGTTGCTCCACGTACGGGCATCGACGGTATTGGCATGTCGCACCACAGCCATCGGAGCGACGGCACAACGATAACCCGCGTCTGCGCTGCGCAGACACCAATCTACGTCTTCGTAGTATAAGAAGTAGCGCTCGTCTAGCAATCCGATCTGGCGGACGACCGCGCTCTTGATGAGCAACGCACAGCCGGGGACGTATTCCGTGTCTATCAAGAGCGCTGGGCGATCGCAGTCGGTGATAGAGATCTCGACGGTATTGCCGGTGCGCCAATCGACGCGCGCTCCGGCATACATGAGGTGCGGATTGCGTCGTGATATGACCGCCGGCCCAACGATGCCCAGGCGCGGGTCCGTCTCTGCGGCAGTCACCAGCAAGGGCAGCCCATTGGCGAGTAGTTCGGTATCGTCGTTGAGCAGAAGAATATACTCGGCGCCGGCCGCGATCGCGTGTCGAATGCCAAGGTTGCAGCCCTCGGCAAAGCCAGTGTTTCGCTCCCGGTGCAGAATCTCTGCTGATGGGCAGTGCGCTGCCACGCTTTGGGGTGTACCGTCTTTCGAGCCGTTGTCTACCACGACAATGTGCAAGTTTGCATACTTCTGCGCCAGGAGCGAATCAAGGCAAGAAAGTATTTCCGTTCCGCTGTTCCAGGTCGGAATGATTGCACAGACTGACGGTAGCTGGGTCACAGTGCGACTCACTCAATGTCGTCCTATCGTTTTCCGGAATGGAAGCCGTTCCGGAGTCTCCTCAAGTGTGCGCCGAGGAGCCCGCAATCGTAGGTCTTCTCGCCGAACTCACGAGTTTGGAAAACGACCGATGTCGACCGTGTAGGCGTAGGCAGCACGAAACCCTGACTTCAGCGCCACGCGAACTGACGGTGCGTTATCTGTCCACGAATCCCAGTATGCGACAAGTCCGCGCTCCTGGCAACGGCGCGCCCACGCCGCGGCCAGCAACGCGCCGATGCCGCGTTGCTGATACGCCTCCACCGTCTCGATGCCCGCGCCGCAGCGCGTCGCGCTCACCGTCTCCGCCGTACACCAGCCGGCGATGGCAGTGCCTTCCAGCGCGCAGACACCGAAGCCCTGCGCCACGAAGCGCTCGACGGACGGCCAGCAGGACGCAATCTCGCCGGCCAAGTCAGCATGATGGGCCAGCCCGGCCTCGGCCAGCAGGGCAGCGTCGATGGCGCACAGGCTCAGCCCGGCGGGCAGCCCGGGCGCGGGTGGCAGTGGGCGATCCGGCGCCAGCACGAAGAGCGAGCGCTCCAGCCGGCGTAGGGCCAGCCCAGGGAAGAGCCGGTCGTAGTGCGTCTCCCACGCGTCGTCGCTGCGGTAGAGCTTGAAGATACCGAGCCCGCGCGCGGCGCCTTGCGGCAGCAACTCGCCGGCAATCCACCGCGCCGCTGCATCCACGAAGCGCGCATTCTCCGCGTCACCGAGCAGATAGAGCGAGTGGCCGCGATCCCACAACAGCGCGCTGCGCGGCGCGCCGGCGTCATCCACCCAGATCTCGCCGGGCGTGTTGCCGGCCGCCACTGCGGTCAACACCAATTGCAGGTGCTCCCTGCCGGCCAGATCGACCAACTCCCCCGCCCGTTCCCCTGCCAATGATTCCATCCCAAGCCCCCCCAGTCACCGAATAGATCGTCGACAATCAACAATCAGCAATCAACAATCAGCAATTCATCCATTCATCCCCTCATCCATTCATCCGCTCACTCCCACTCACTCCCCAATCTCAATCTCCCCAATCAGCGCCTGCGTCCCCGCCGGGTTGCCCGCCGTGTCGAGCACGGGCAGCGGCGCGCCGCTCTCGCTGTGATAGAGCCCCACATAGAGCGGATAGCGCCCCGGCGGCGCGTCGGCGTTCACGGTGACGTCGTGGATATCGATGACTGTCTCGCCCAGATCCCACGTCGTCGTCGGCTCGCGGTCGCAGACGGGCAGCGCGTCCTTCTGCGCGACCATCGTGCCGTTGCCATAGTACGACTGCACCGAGACCTTATGCGATCCCGTCGCTGGCCCGATGGCGCGCCAGAAGAGCTTGAGTCGGAACTGGTCACCGGCTTGCAGTGGCTCGACAGGACTTAGGTCGTAGCCCACGAGCTGGATCTCGTTGCCGAAATTGATGTCCCGTACGTGCACCGGCGTTTCGGTGACCACCGGATAGGCCAGCGGCAGGCCGGCGCTGGCCAGCGCATCGAAGGCGGGCGCATACTCCTCCACGGCAAAACGGCGCACCTCGCCCGTGGCTCCTTTCGAGCCGCTGTGGTAGATGGTCATGCGCTCGTCGCCGCCCACGGTGACGACGCCCCATGGCCGGTAACCCTGCGCCGCCAGTAGATCGCCGATCTGCGTCTGGTCCTCCATCCACGGCTCCAGGCTGTTGACGGCGAAGAACCATTCGGCCGTCGACCCGCAGCGGAACTGGCCGCGTGTGTACCAGTCGGGCACCCACATGTAGCGCTGATTCGTCTCGTAGTCACCGGAGAGCGTGCCGTCTGCATACAGCGCGCCGATGACCTTCCAGCCGTTGGCAAAGGGGAAGCCGAAGCGGCCGTCGACACTTTCTACGCCCGGCGGGCTCCAGTAGGCGGCGGGCGCGTGCTCCGGCCACGTTTGCAACACTTCTGGGTCGTTCTGCACGTACAGCAGATAGAGATAGCCGCCCAGCACGACGGTGAGCGCCGCAGTTGCGCCGGCCGCCAGCCATGCCTTGCCCGTAGCGCCCAGCCGCTGTATCGCCGCCTTCCACGCCGTCGACAGCACGTCGCCGCCAATGAGCGCCAGCGGCGCAAAGAAGACATGCACGTGCGTGCGCGGCCGTGCCGTAAAGAAGATGGCGATGAGAAAGGCGGCGGCAAACCACATCCAGACGATGCGTAGGCCCACCGGCAGGCGCGGCGCGCAGCACGCAAGCAGCAGAATCGCCGCAACCGGCAGGGCGGTGAGATCGCGGCCGGCGACGACGATTGCGCCGCCGCTCATCGCCAGCCACGTTGCCACGGCCAGTGCCAGCAGGGTGAGGGCAAGCGTCCAGCGTCGTCCGTAGCCGCGGGCAATGGTGAGGATCAGCCCCGCCAGCAGCAGGACGCCCAGCAAGACCATGGCATAGGCGGAGTTATAGAGCGCGCCGCGCACGAAGAGATCGCCCAGGTTGTTGTAGGGCGGGCTCTCGCCGCCGGCGCCAATGCGCTCGCCGAGCAAGTAATCGACGGTGGCGCCAAAGGCCGGGTTGAGCAGGAAGGGCACGTAGTAGAGCACCAGCAGCGCACCGCCGGCCAGCGCCGCGCCGACCGTGCTCACGGCCAGCGGACGCCACGCATCACGCCGCTGCACAAAGAGCGCGACGAGCAACGCTGCCAGCGCCGGCGCGGCGGCCAGCGCGTCGTAGTGGGCGAGCAGCGCGGTGGCAAAGAGCATCGCTGCCAGCAGCAGGCGCCGTGCGGGCGGGGCGCGGTTGCCCAGCAGAGCGGCGAGCGCCAGCAGCGCGGCCGCCGTGGCCAGGATCACGACGCTCTGGTATTGCACGAAGCGGGCGAAGGCCACGTAGTAGCCGCTCAGCGCCATCAGCAGCGCCGCGATCCAGCCGGCCCGTCCGTCGAGGAGCCGCCAGCCCAGCAGCCAGATGGCGACGAGCGCCGCCAGTCCCGCCAGCGCAAAGGGCAGCCGCGCGCTCGTCTCGTCGATCTGGCCGGTCAGCGCCAGCACCGCGGCCGGCACGAGAATCTCGACCGGCCCCTTGCGGTGGATCAGCAGCGCGTCCTCGTGGCCCTGGATGACGGCCGCCGCGCGCAGGATGGCGCGCGCTTCGTCGCCGTGAAACTCGGCATAGCCCAGGTTGATGAAGCGTAGCGCGCCGGCCACGAGCAAGAGGATGACGAGCGGGGCGAGGAGCGAGAGGCGACGGGCGGGGGGTGAGTCGCCCGCCGGCTCGACGCTGCTGTCGGCCCGGCCGCGTCGCGTCCAGCACAGGCCGGCTGCGATCGCAAGCATGCCGAGATCGTAGAAGGCCAGCACTTGCCAGCGTTCGATGGCGCCGGGCAGATAGCTGAGCGGCAACATGCCGGCGGTGATGCTGGTGAAGGCGAGCGCGGCAATGAAGACTCCGCGCTCAAGCAGGGACTGGGGCGTCTCGTGACGTGCCGGGACCAACAGGGCGGCCAGCAGTGCGGCCGGTGCGATCCCCGCAATGACGAGCGCGGCCAGCGTACGCAAGACGAGGGGCAGGCCGCTTGCCAGCAACACGATGTGGGCGGCGACAACGCCGCCGCCCAGAATCAGATACCACGTGCGAGTGCTCACGTTGCTTCGGAAGGGTGTCGTGGTCAGTCGCTCTCGCCACCCTGCCATTTGGACGCCGCGTTCAACGTCGCCAACTGTTCGGCTGTCAGCACGAGGTCGCCGGCGGCGAGGCTTTCCTGTAACTGGCCCACGGAGTTGGCGCCAATGATGGGCGCGGTCATGGCCGGCTGGGCGAGCAGCCAGGCAAGGGCGACGGCGGTCGGCGTGCTGCCGCTCTCGGCGGCGACGGCGCGCACGGCGTCGATGGTGCGCCAGCCTACCTCGTTGAAGTAGCGGCGCCTGATACCGTCGGCGCGCGCGCTGCTGGTGTCGCTCTCACGCGTGTACTTGCCGGTGAGGAAGCCGCCGGCCAATGGGCTGTAGGGAATCACGCCAATGCCATACGTGACGCAGACCTCCTGCACCTCGCGCTCGAATTCGGCGCGGTGCACCAGGCTGTAGTGCGGCTGGATCGAGTCGTAGCGCACGAGATTGCCCTTGTCGCACGCCCACAGCGCCTGCATCAGTCGCCACGCCGGGTAGTTACTGCACCCCACATAGCGCACCTTGCCCTGGCGCACCAGGCTGTCGAGCGCCGCCATGGTCTCTTCGATGGGCGTCTCGTCGTCGTACCAGTGCGTCTGGTAGAGGTCGATGTAGTCGGTCTGCAAGCGGCGCAGGCTGTCCTCGCACGCCTTGATGATGTGGACGCGGCTGAGTCCCTCGCCGTTGGGGCCTCCCCACATGCGGCCGCGCACCTTGGTTGCCAACACGATCTGGTCGCGGTTGCCGCGTTCCTTCATCCAGCGGCCGATAATCTCTTCGCTCACGCCGCCCGGGTTGTTCTCGGCCCAAAAGCTGTAGATGTCGGCCGTATCGATGAAGTTGCCGCCGGCCTCGACAAATGCATCCATGACGGTGCGGCTGGCGGCCTCGTCGGCGGTCCATCCCCACTGCATGGTGCCGAGACAGATATTGGAGACTTTCAGGCCGGTGCGGCCCAGATTGCGGTGATTCATTTCGTTCACTCCAAACGTTAGCTTCGCTATGTTTCAGGATATAGATGGCGTTCGATTTCCTGCAACACTCTGGATAGATGCGGCGCAACGGTTGCCTCGATGGATTCCGTCTCACCGTGACCGACGTGCTTGTGATGCGGATGTGTCTCGATCTCCGGGTGATGTGGAGAGTCATCGTATCGGAATACCAGGTTTCCGTGCGAATCCTGATAATGGTAGGCGTATTCGACACGCCGTAAGAGGTTGCTGCGCATCTCCAATAGCTCGACAAACTCAAACAGTGAGTTGTCCCAAAAACGCAGGCGCCCCTTGATTGCGGCTGATGCACCTGGATAGACTTCGTCAACGCTCAGGGACTCAAGCTCGGCATCGCGCCGTGACGACATAGCGTCGAAACACCACTCAAGATAGCGATGGAGTTGCAACGACGCCTGCCTTTATAGGGGAAACGGATCGGCTGAAGGCGAAGAGACAATGAGTTGCAGACTCTCCGATAGCATGGCTTTCAGTTGAATGTATTGCCGGTAACGGCCGGCCCACCACATCCTTTCTCTGTCGTCGCCCGCTTCGCCGTTCTGATATTGCTGGAAAGCCTCGGCCGATGAGATGCCATATTTCGCCTCCAGTTCGATGAGTTCGCGCTGCAAGGCGAGCAACTTGTCGACTGGATCGTACTGTTCGCTGGATTCGCGCAACTCTTTGCGGAATTGCTCGGTCGATGGAAAAGATCCTGAATGATACTCGATTGGGGACATCGGCCACCTCATTCCTGAATCGAAGACAACACGTGAAGATGACGCAATTATACACGGCCCCGAAGTGTCCTGAAACTTTGGCGCCTGAATGCCCTTGATTGTCCAGGGGCTATTCTGTCGCCAGGATCTCGTGCACAGCGGCGATCAACTCATCGGCGTCGGCATCATCGCTCACCAGGTCGATCTGCTCCGCCGCAGCGAGGCCTAGCCCCAGTTCCACCGCGCGGGCGATCTGCTCCTGCGCGCGCACCGGCCCTGTCGCTACCTGCGGCGTCGTGCCGAAGTGGCGCAGCAGGGCGACGCCCACCGCGTCGAGCGCCACGCGGTCGCTGCCGGCCAGCATGACCTGCGCGTCCACCAACTCGCCGCGGTCCGGTCCGCCGCTGACAAACGCGGCGACGCCGTCCATGACCACCAGCGCCGGCGTATAAGGCGCGTTGGCCTCGGCGATCATGGTGCGCTGGTGCTCGGAGCCGTGCAACTCGTTCATGTAGTTGTAGCTCTCGCCCGGCAGATATTTCCCCACCAGTCCGATCGTGTTCTTGAGCGACAGGGTGAAGTGCCCGCCAAAGCGGTGTGTCTTGAGACAGCAAAGTTGCACGACGGTATCGGCCTCGCTGACCAGCCTGGGAAAGGGGAAGCCGCGGCTCCAGTGGCTGCCGGGCACATCGACGATCTCCCAGTCGTCGGCGCCCAGCTCGTCGAGCACGACCAGGTCGAAGCCAAGCTCTTCGGCCAGCGCGTCGATGCCCAGTTGCGCCATCACCTGGCGCGTATTGCCCATTCCGCTGCGGTCGGCCACGGTGATGCGCTGCGCGCCGGCGGCCTGCAACGCCTGCACCATGCCGCGCAGAATGTCCGGGTGGGTCGAGCCGGGCGCGGGGTCGGCGCTGTTGAAGTTCGGCTTGATGACGACCTGCTTGCCCGCAACATCGGGCACGCCGGTCAGCTCCAGCAGGCGGCGCAACCCGTCGTTGCGGTCGCTTGTTCGGACGAGCGCTACCTTGGCGCGCGTGGCTGTGTCTGCCGCTGAGGGCGCCGGCGTGATCGTCGGCAGTGGAAGATTGGCGGTCACGGGCGCGCATGCCGACAGCGCCAGCGCCGCGCCGGTCGCCGCTGCGGCGTGGACAAAAGCGCGGCGGCTGATCACTCGTTCAGCGGCTGAGGTGGGGCGGTGGCTTGATCGCGTCATGTTGGGTTTCCTCCAGACACTCACGGCACAGGCGGCGGTGCGCCTGGTTCCATCGCTGGCTTCCAGCATACCGCATTCCGGCGCAGTGACCAATGCTCGTCACTGCACTTCGATCGTGGCGATAGCCGCTTCCGTGCCGATGACCGTGCCGTCGGCGGCGCGCATCTCTAGCCGTTCGCCGGTGGCGGGGTTATACATGCCGCTGATGAGCGTATACGTGCCCTGCGCAGCATCGGGTGCGATGGGAATCGTGTACGGGTCGGCGATGATGTCGCCGGCAAACCACTGGCCGGTCGGGTTGCGGTCGCAGACAGGCATGCCGTCGACCTGGCCGGCCTTGGCCGCGGTGGTGAGGTCGATGACCTGGTTGAAAACGGTGTAGGCGTTCTGCATGGGGCGCAGCGCATGCCAGTAGAGCGTGAGGGTGACGGCGCCGCCCGGCGCCACGGTTGTGCTGTCGAGCGCATAGCCGAGCAGTTCGATCTCGTCGCCCAGGCGATAGTCCAGCCGCTGCGGGATCATCGGGTCGACCACGCGGCCGCGGCGATCGACAAAAGCCGGGTCGGTCAGTTCGGCGTCGAAGCGAGGGGCCACATCCTCCAGGGCAACAGTCTCGACGGCATACTCGCCCGGCTGGTCAAAGAGATGCAGCTTGGGCTGGCCCTTCACCGTGACAATTTGGCGCAGGCTGAATTCGTTGGCCACGTTCTCCAGCAACTCCTGGGCGGCGGCGTCGGCCTGCGGTTCCGTGCGGCTGGCGACGATGTAGTACTGATTGCCGCGTGGACAAGCGCCGGCGCCGCGCGTGTACCAGTCTACGACCTCGGGCTTCTCGTTCGTGAGGAAGTTTCCGGCCATATTTCCATTCGCATAGTCAAGACCAGCGGCTTTCCAGCCGCTATTGTGGGGAAACCCAAAGATTGCCACTTCGGGGGGATTGTCAAAAGGCATCCAGTAGCCGGCCGGGCGATTCTCCGGCCAGGTGCGCAGGACCTCGACCTCGGCGTAGACAAAGAGGCGGTAAAGATAGAAGCCGAAGATCATGACCAGGGCAGCACCGGCCAACGCCGCACCTGTTTGTACCAGCGAGGGGGCGGCGCGCCTGCCGGCCGCAGCGACCGCACGCCCTATCACCATGCCGCCCAATAGAACCCACGGGATGAAGAAGGTGTAGACGTGGGAATTGGGCCGCTGTACGACAAAGAGCGAGAAGACCAGCAGCGTGCCGAACCACCACCACAGCAGTCGCTCGGCCGGTTCCACCTTAGGCAGCAACCACGGACCCAACAAGACCAGAGCGAAGAATATCCACGCTTGGTCGGCGCCGCCGATGGTGAGCCAGTCGGGCCGAGCCAATGTCACAACCAATCCAGCACCGGCTGCAAGGGTGGCGAGCCACGCCCACGGTCGCGCCAGGTTGCGCACGTAGACACCGGCCAGCGCCGCAAATGCCAGCGCCGCGAGCAGGAAGATGTAGTAGGCCGTGCCGTAGAGCGAGGCGCGCTGGAAGAAGTCGACCAGATTGTTGTAGGGGAAGCCGCCGGCATCGACGCGGTAGCCGACGGCATAGGCATAGGCTGCGGTGAAGGTCGGGTCGCGCACGAAGGGCACGGCGAAGAGCAGCACCGGCACGGCAAAAAGCAATGCTGGAAGCGGCAGGGCACGCAGCAGTGCGGTCGGCTTGACGCCCGTGCGCCACAGCCGCCACAGAACGTAGAGCACCGGCGCCAGGATGCCCGCCGCTTCGTAGTGGCCGAGGACGCCCAGCGCCATGAGCAACGCGGCCACAGCCAGGTAGCGCCACAGGGCAACCCGCATCTCCAGCATGCGCGACAGTACGAGGATGGTCAGCACCACGGCCAGGAAGACCAGGCTCTGGTACTGGACGATGCGGGCAAAGGCGACGAAGTAGCCGGTGACGGCGGCGAGCAGCGCGGCGCTGAGACCGGCAGCGGGGCTGAATAGCCGCGCGCCGAGCAGCAGCACGCCAAGCAGTGCGGCCAGCCCCGCCACGGTAAACGGCAGCCTGGCCGCCGTCTCGTCCATCTGGCGCGTCACGGCGTAGGTCGCGGTCTCCACCAGGATCTCGCCCGGCATCTTCTGGTGGGCGAAGAGGGCGTTCTCGTAGCCCTCAATGACCTCGCTGGCGCGCAGCATGACGCGCGCCTCGTCGCCCTGGAATTCGCTGTAGCCGAGATTCGGCACGCGCAGCGCCGCACCAATCACCAGTATGAGCAGCACGCTGAGCCAGAGTGCGCGGCGGCTGGGCCACGGGTTGCCGGTTTCACCTTCCCGAAAGCTCGCAGCTTCCGGGAAGGTGGTTGGCCAACGCCAGAGTGCAAAGACGGCAACGACCAGCACCATATTGGCCGGCAACAGGATCTGCCACCCTGCAATGCCGCCCGGCAGGTAGCTGATCGCCAGTGCGGTTGTCATCAGCAGCATCAGGCCGATGCCGACCCCGTAGAGAATCTTTTCCAGCCGGGAGCCATCGTCCTGGCCGTAGCGCGCGCCCAGCAGCCACTCGGCCGCCAGTATGCCGGGCGCGCCGCCGGCCACCAGCACGAGCGCCACGCGCAGCGCCACCGGCAGCATCTCCAGCCAGACGAGTGCGCTCGCCACGGCCCCGGCGACAACGGCGGCGAAGACGAGACGCCGCGTGTAGGTGTCCGTCATGGCGCCACCTCGATTGTGCCGGCGACCGCATAGTCGCGTTCCTCGCCCTCCTGCACTGTCGTCAGCCGCTGCCAGTTCTGCGGCGAGTAGAGGCCGACGAGCAGGTCATAGTGCTTGGGTGCGGCGTCTTCTGCCACATTCAGCGTCACGTGCTGGGCGATGATGTCACCGGGTTCCAGGCCGCGCAGGGCGGTCTGCCAGCCGTCGAATTCGGCCACCTTGGCAGCGGGGTCGCCATCGACGAGGTGTACGAACGCGGAGATCGGTGCGCCGCGCGTCGGCGCCGGTTGCGGCATAAGCGTGCTGCCAACCAGCCAATACAAAGTAAGTTCCAGCGGCTCACCAGCCTGCACCTGCCTATTTTGGTTCGTGTAGCCAACTAAAGTCAACGCATTACCAAAATCTGAGTTCACTGCCTCAAAGTCATCAATACTGCTTGTATCAAAGCCTTCTCCCAGAGGAAAAACCGTTGCGTCGGGCGTCTCCAGCCACTTGACCATGGAACGTGTAGATGCGGCGTCCAGCCCAAGCTGATCGAGAGGCACCTCCCAGAGCGGCTGTCCGATCACGGTAGGGCGGGCCACGGTCATATCTGGCGGATATGCGAAGTCGTACAGGTAGATGGAGTAGCCGGCGCGGGCGTCGGGCGTGCGGTCGCGGAAGTGCTTGTAGAGGTCGACCGTTTCCGGCGTCATCGTGCCGGTGCGTAGGGCGGTGGCGCTGATAGCATACCAACCGGGTTCAGGCGTGTAGGGATTGTAGGCATTGATCTCGCGGCCCTCCATGAAGCGCAGATAGGAGGGTAGCGGCCGATAGCGTACGCCATAGGCTTCGGGCGCAGCTTTGCCAAAATAGGCCAGGTTGACGCTCTCGATTCCCTTCTCGTCCATGACCTGGCGCAGGGCAATTAGATCCTGCCCCCAGTCGAGGTTGGAATCGACGAGGATATTGCTCCAGTTCTGCCAGGGCCCTGCCAACTGGTTGAAGTAGGACTCGTAATGCGGGGCGATGCGTGCCGTATCGGCGACCAGTATGACGCCAAGCAGCGCGCTGACTGTCACCGTGCGCCAGGGCCGCGCATAGAGCCAGGGCATAGCCTCGGCCACGTAGCCGCCGAGCAGCAGCACGAAGGGGATGCCGGCCAGCATATGGCGGAATCCGATGTTGAGCACCTCCGTCATGCCGAGCAGGAGCAGCAGCGCGGGCAGCAGCCACAGCACGCACAGCCGGCGCAGCGTTCGATTGCGTGCCAACAGGGCGAAGCCGGTGAGCGCCAAGAGCAGCTCGACCAGCGGTAGTTTGACGCCGGCGGCGACGAAGAAGTAGTTCCACCAGTAGCGATTGGACGCCTCGCCCAGGAAGAAGTCGACGCGCGCACCTTGCAGGTCGAGAATGCGAAAGACCGTATTCCAGAACCACTGCCAGAAGTGAGGCGCAGGAAGCGGCAGCCACGCCGGCAGGAACGTGACCGGCCCCACGCTAAAGCGGAAGAGCGCCCAGATTACGCCGGTTGCGGCCAGCAGGGCCGCGCCCAGACCGAGCCAGCGCTGCCTCCAGTTCGCGCCGCCGGGCACAGTCGGTTGAATCAACAGGGCCAGCCCGATGACGGCCCACACGAGCGCGCCGTTGTATTTTGTCCCCATGGCCAGCCCGGCGAAGATGCCCGCCAGCAGCACGTTGTGCCAGCGTGCCTGTACGAGCCAGCGCCACCACCACCAGACGGCGAGCAAGGTAAAGAGCGACAGCGCCAGGTCGGTCGTGACGAAACGGCTGTGGGCGATGAGGTTCGGCTCGAAGACGGCCAGCAGCAATGCCAGCCACGCGGCCCGCGCCCCCATCATCTGCCGCGCGGCGAAGAAGATAGCCGACACCAGCAGCACGCCCAGCAGCGTGACCATCCACCGTGCGCGCAGCAGCATGGCTTGGGCGTCGTTGCCGCTCTCCCACACAAAGATGTCGGAGAAGAGAAAACGGTCACCGGCCGCCCAGCTTGGATGGTCGGTGGGCAGGGTGATTGTGTCGTCGCCGAGCAAGGGCAGGGCGGCAATCAGCCCGGCCAGCGGCGGGTGATTGGTCGCCAGGCGAAAGTCACCCGTGCGCAGGTAGGAGTAACCGGCAGCCAGGTGATATTGCTCGTCGAAGGCAGCAGACTTGAGCGTGGAACTCCAGCCGGCCTGCGCCGCAAAGAGCGCAAGCGCCGCGAGCAGGAGCAGCCACTGCCACCACCTCATGCGGGACGGGGTCTGCATGGCTATGGATAGCTCCGGACATCGACAGCATTGTCGGCGGACGGCAGGCTGGTGGCAGACACCGGCAGCCGCTCGCCTGTGGCCGGATCGTAGAGGCCCACGATCACGTGCACAGGGGACTGCGCGGCAGCGGCGTCCAGGGCGATGCGGTAGTCATCGGCGATGAGAGTGCCAGGCGTCCAACTGCTTGTCGGCGCGCTGCCCGCACCGGGCACCTGGTCCCACTGGCCGAGCATGTTGCCCGCGGCATCGACGACATGTACAAAAACCGTGTAATCGGTCGCGATCGGCGCCGTGGCATGCCAGAAGAGCGTTGCATAGAACGGATCGTCGAGTGTATCCGGCAGGTGGGCGGCGACGAGTTCGAGGCCGCCGTCAAAGGCCGCCAGGGATGCCGCCGCACCGTTGCAATACCAGAGTTGCACGCCGCCGATGTCCTCGCGGGTCGCGCATGCGCCGCTGTTGCCCAGGAAGTCGACGACCGTTTCGCTGTCGCCCGGCGCGCGCACGTAGAGGAACGGCGTCTGTGCTGCCAGCAGCTCCGGCAGCGGCTCGACACGGTCGGGGCGCCCGCCGGCCATGATCAGGCGCCCTGGCTTGTCCAGCAGGGGGCGCAGTTCGCGGCTGACCGTGAGGTTGGACGAGACGATGGGCAGCGCAGCATCGGTCGCATTCAGATAGAGGATTGCCGGGCGCAGCGGCGTTGTGGCAAGGCGCCCGGCAGCGTAGGTGTGCAGGAAATCGGGCACGAACCAGAGCACGACCAGCACCGTGGCCAGCGCGGCGATCACGGGCGCAAGGCGGCGGGCAGCAGGACGAAAGAGCATCCAGCCCAGGTCGGCAGCGATGGCGGCGAGCACGATGGTGCGCAGGATGACGATTACCCACAGCAGGCGCGTGTAGTCGACGCCGAGGATCGCCTGCGTCGCCGGCGGGTAGTTGGGGCCGACCAGGTTGAAGTAGACCGGGTGCTCGAGCAGGACGAAGCCGCTAAGCAGCAGAGCGTAAGTAAGCCCGCGTGCGTTGGGCCAGACGAGCACGAGAAAGGGCAGCAGATAGAGCGCGTACTGCGGGTTCCACGCCGGGTAGGCCAGCAGCAGAATGGTGTAGGTGAGCGCGGCAAAGGTGACAACGCGCCAATCGTCCTGGGGTGGCTGCTGGCGGCGCCGTGCAACGTAGAGCATGACCGCTCCCAGCGCCATCCAGCCCAGCCAGACGATCCGCTGCGGCACCTGCGGGTCATACTGGCCGACCTCTGAGGCAGGATCGAAGGGGTCGCCGACGACCTTGCCCAGGCGCAGAAAGCCGTCGGCCAGCGCGTAGAGCGTGCTCCAACCGGTGCGTTCTGTGAGTGAACGCAGGGAGGCGAGCGTCATCGTCGGGCCGGTGACATAGGCGTAGGCATAGACGCCGGCGACGACGGCCGCCGCCACGAGCACGGCAAGCGCGATGTCGCGCCAGCGCCGTGTCACCAGCGGCGTGACGGCCAGGATAGCCAGCGGCACCAGCTTGAGCAGCCCGCCGATCCCGGCCACCAGCCCCGCCAGCGCCATGCCCCAGCCCGAGCGCACGGTGAGCAGGATCGTCAACGCCAGGATGATGGTCATCGCCGGCAGGGCGTCATACCAGCCAGTGAGCATGAAGACGGGCAGGAAGATGCCGGCATAGAGCCACGCCACACGCAGGCCGCGCTCGCCGTAGAGCCGCCGCGCCAGGATATAGAGGCTGACGAACGTGACGGTTTCCGCCGCGACCATGGCCGCACCAAAGATGGCGGCATACCAGAAGCGGTCATCCTCCCAGACCGGGAAGAGACGGGCAATACGGTCGATCCAAACACTGAACCAGGCGAAGAGCGGCGGGTACTCCGACCAGTAATCGCGATAGGGCAGAAATCCGAAATCCTGCCAGCTTGCGCGCGAGCGATAGTAGATGAGGTCGGAGTAGTCACGGATGTAGCCGCCGGGGCGCATAAACCAGACAGATGCCAGCCGAAAGGTCACGAAGGTAACCAGCAGCAGCAGAAAATCGTGATGGGGTTGGAGTCGCTGGCGCCAGGTTGCGCGTTCAGCGGAAACAGGTGATGGGTCCGGGCCGGTCACGGTGCCTCGAGCTATTGTCGATAATCGAATGCAGCGATTGCGCTGCCTGGCCTGGTGCAATTGCCTGCACCCTGGCGCAGTGATAGTATGCTTCGCTATGTGCCGCGGCCGGGGCGACAAAGCGTGCCGGTCGCACACTGAAGGTGTACTCTAGCGCAGGCGCTGGAGATCGACCAAACCTGTGGCGCGCAAGATGGCGGCGGAGATAGAACGCGGATTGTACGGATTGGGCGGATGAACGCGGATCGTTTGGAGTTTCAGAATGTGCGGCCGGTTGCCCTGGTGCCGGTTACCGTCGCTTTGATTGCTGCCGCGCTGTTGATCACAGCGGGCGGTACGACCTTTGGCGACAACGGCTGGTGGGCGTTTGGCTTCCTGACCTACGTACCGATGGCGCTGCGCTGGCTGGCCGGCGCGTTGATTGTGCTGGCGAGCGTGCCCTTTGCCTACGGCTGGTGGCGGCCGCTGCGCCGGCTGGTGATCCCCTGGTGGGCGGCGCTACCGACGGCGCTGGCGGCCTTCTGGGTATTCCGCGAGCGGACCTGGCACGGCGACGCGCTCTACAAGGTCGACCTGCTGACAAAGCAGCCGCTGCAAGCCAACCCGTACGTGTGGAAGGAACCGCTGGACAGCCTGCTGGAGTATGCGCTGAGCGGCCTGGTGCAGCCCGTCGGGCTCGGCCCGGATGTGGCCATTGCCCTGATGAGCGTGGCGGCCGGGGGCGTCTTCGTGCTGGCGACGTGGGCGGCTGCGACATGGCTGGCGGGCAGCACGCTGCGGCGCCTTGTCGTCTATACTGCGCTCCTCGCCGGCGGGACAAGCCTGCTCTGGTTCGGCCACGTGGAGAATTATAGCTGGTCGACGGCCATGGCCTTTGCCACGCTGGCCCTTGCCGTGGGATACCTTGGCGGGCGCGCACCGCTGTGGGCGGTGGCCGTTGCCGGCGGCGCTGCCGTCAGTTTTCACCCGCAGGCAGCGTTCGTCTTGCCGGCGCTCCTGGTGCTGCTGCGGCGCGATCGCTGGCTGCGCCAGATTGTGACACTGGTTCTCGGCGGGCTGGTCGTGCCCTTGCTGACAGCGGGTGTGTTCTGGTGGCTGAAGGTACCGCCGCCCGGATTGGATGGCGGTTTTGCCGGCGACCCGCAGCTCTTCTGGACGCCCATGCAGGCCTTGGCGCCGGCGCAACTGGCCGAGGCGCTGCAGAACCTGTGGCTCATCGCGCCGCTGTGGCCGTTGTGGATCGGCGCCGGGGTCTGGGGAACTGCCCAGCCTGGATTGCGCCGCGATCGCACCTTCCTCCTTCTGACCGTTGCCGCATCAGGTGTACTCTTCTATTTCTTCGCCTTCCAAAATGACCTGGCCCGGCATCGCGACTGGGATCTCTTTGCTATCGCAGGGCCACCGCTGGCGCTGTGGGGCGTTTGCGCGTGGCTGCGGCTGCTGGACATGGCGCCTTCACCGCGCGCTGCCGCGACCCTGCGCCAGTCACTGGCGACCGCCCTGGTCTTTGCCACAGCGTTTACAATCTTCTGGGTCGGCGTGAACCACACATACACCTTGGTGCGGCCCAATTCGGCCGAGCGTGAACTCTACGCCCGCTACCGGCTGCTGGACCTCGCGACGCTGCTGCGGCAGACGACCATCACCCCCGACGCGCCCATCTGCACCGAGGCGACCGGCTGCGAGCGCGTAGCGCTGACCGAATTCACCATGCCGCAAAGCGGTGACACGCGGCCGGTGATTTTCGCCCACGCGCCTGCCGAGATTTCTATGCCGCTGACCGTACCGGCCGAGCGCTCGTTTCTGTGGCTCAGCCCGGCGCTCGATCCGCAGGCGTGGAATTGGGGTGGAGACGGCGTTACCTTCACCGTGCAGGTGCGCAGCGATGCCGGCGAGGCGACGTTGTGGTCGCGGCACATCACCCCGGCCGACCCCGCCGATCGTGACTGGCAGCAGGCATTCGTGCCTCTGGATGAGTACCGCGGCCAGGCAATTACGCTGGTACTGGCGACCGATCCTGGCCCGGCCGGGGATGATGCCGGCGACCGGGCAGGGTGGGGCATGCCGTGGCTGATGCGCGGGACAGTGGCGCCGTAGGAAGCGCCGGCGCCACCTGGAGCGTCATAGCGACAACGGTCAGGGTCTTTGCCGGCCAAGGAACTTTGTGCAGGAGTAACACGGCGTGACATTTGACAAACAAACGATGCTCGATGCACATGTCGCATTTGAATTGCAGCGCTGGCAGCAAGCGTCGCTGCGCGCCACGATCGGCGAGGAGGCGGGCGCGCTCGTTGCGTGGATGGAGACCGTCTCGCTCAATGAGATCGTTGGCTCCGAGCAGGTGATGGGTTTCGTTCGCCGTATCGTCATCGATCGGCCGCTTGCGCCGGAGGCCGTCGACTCGATCCGTGAGTGTGCAGGTGGCCTTCGAGATGCTCAGTGAGGACTGTAACGCCGCTGGGCGCTCCTGCCGCCCGCTGTACGATCGGCTCGCCGCCAACGTGATCGGTATGGAGGGATCTGCGCTGGGGAAGTCACGCACCAGGTTGTGACCAGTTCGGTTTACCATGCTCATCTCGACGTGCTCTATCATGGCATCAAAGACTTCGTACTCGAAGTGAAAATGCCATCGCGGAAGGAAAATTCCTGGCGCCACGTCGTTGGTGCGCTTCGGGCACAACGCGTTTATCCAGCACAGCGCCGCAGGTCGAGAGAAAGATGATCGACAGGCGGCTGATTGCCTTCATCCTGACAACATCCAGGGAGACGATCACCGAGGCAGGCGCGTTTCTCTTACGGCAGTCCGATGTGCCGATGATGGAGTCAGTAGCCGGCGAGTTGTGGAGCAGATTCGCGAAGGTGATTTCTGCGCTTTCCGGCGGCGGCATTGATCCACAGCCGCTGATGAACTGGTCGAGGAATCGTCATAGACTTCTGGCTGCACTTCAGAGCCACGCCCTTTATGTGAATTCGTGGGGCAGGTTGTGCGCAACTACTTCCTGCGCAACGGGAAGAAATCGCTGCGCACGCTGCTCGACGGATTGGGCGTCACCAGCGAGTTGCTCGCCGACGAGATTCGCCGAAAAGCGGTAGCGCCAGCCATAACCGTGGCGCGTGCGCAAGTGGTTCCTCGAAAGCCAGAATCAGGCGCAGGCTGGCCGCGTTCACGGCAGCTACACGCCATAGAGCAGCCAGCCTCTACCCGTCTATTGCGCAATACGGCGCGCAATCGCCTCCCGGCCGGATGGAGGCAGCGCCCGATGCGCGCTATGCAGATCTGCTGGCGGCGGCTCACCCCATGCGACGATGACGGTGTCCTGGCCCGCAGCGCCTGCGGCAGGCGCCAGGCCGTGCTCCGCCATCTTCAGCGACACTTCGTGTTCCGCTTCGCCAGCCAAAGGCGCCAGCCATGCCGCAGCAGGTGCTGTCGATCTCGCGAGACGCTGTAGCCGGCCAACGTCAGCGCCTGCACGGCCCGGCAGTGCCAGGCGCAACGCCTTCTGGTGGCAGTGGCCGTGGACGGGCGCACGTTGCCGTCGTCAAGGCGGCTGAAGGGTTCCCGCCGCGACGCCGTCGGCGATGGTGCTCGAAAGGTGACACAGGCGGCGGCCGACCGGCAGGCGTGCATCGCGGGCAGCAGCGCAGCGTAGTCGTCGTTGGCAGACCAGTCCGCTCGGTTCAGGAAAATGATGGGTCGACCGGTCGCCGCGTGCGGGGAAGAAGTGCGACATTCGCGCGCTCGGCAACTTCTTGCGCGCAGGTCGATCATCCCATGGAGAGTGCCGGACGTCCGCATCGGTGACAGGCGCGATCTCGACGGACAGACCGGCAGCGGCCAGGACGGCACAATGGCGGCCTCCGCCACGTGCGGGTAGGAGTAGAGCAGTGTAGGTGTCGACAAAGAGGAGGGAGAGATGGTCAATGGTCAAGGCTTGATTGTTGATGGGTAATTGCTGATTGTTGATTGCTGGCGGCACCCAGGTGGTGCGGGAGGGTTTTTCGCCCCTCGCCCTCGCCCTCGCCCCTCCGCGTCCGGCGGCGTGCAGCTGAAGTGCGGCAGCGAACGCTCCTTGCTGATGCAAACCAGCAGTCGAGGATGGTCTTGGTCAGCCCAGCGAAGCGCCAGTTGGCCAGCGGCGCGCCAGCCAGGGCAGGCCAGCTCCATCGTGTTGGCTTAAAGAGGTAGTCGCGCCAGACGGTGCGGGTGCTCAGCGGCGTAGTGGGCCAGGAACTCTCGGGGAGGTCTTGATGCGCCATATCCACCGACGACGGGCACTCGGTTGCACGCCTTGCACGCCACGCACTTGCCCAGTTCCATGGCCTGGTACATACGCGGGCTCGTCCGGGCTCCCTGACGCAGGCAGGTGGCCAGGCACCGGCGCGCAGCAGGTTAACGTGCGCGTGCTGTGCTCCTCCTCGCGCGTCGCCATGAAGCTGGAGCACGCGCCCGTGTTGAGTTGCAGCGAACGCCCAGCGCCGTTGCACATTTCGATGATCTCGGTGGCGAGAGCCGACCCGGCCAATCCAGCGCAGTCTCCAGCGCAGTCGTGCCGTAAGGAGTGGGGCCATAACGCAGGTGCGGTCCATGGGCGCGTCGACGATGTTGCCGGGAGGTTGAGCAGGTTGTGTGCGGGTCGAGCGCGGCCTTGGCTTCGCCGAAAGAGCCCGTAAGTCTGGGCCGTAGAAGCGCTCGGCCAGCCAACTGCGCCGCGGCCATCGCCATGCTTTCGCTGGAAGGCGCACCGCCGTAATCGCCAGCAGGTCAGCCACAGCGCAATGGCGCGCATCTTGTCGATCTCCGCGCCTTGCTTGATGTTGAGCAGGGGCGGATGTGCCAACAACCCGACGAGGCATGGGCATAGTAGGTCGTCTGCGTGCCGAGTTCGGTGCAGAAGGCCTCGATCTTGAGGATAATACTCGGCCAGGTGCTGCGGCGGCACCGCCGTATCCTCGATGGGATCGGCTTCCAGTCGCTGCGCATGCTCATGAAGGCAGGCCAGGCCGATCTTGCGTACAGCCAGACATTGGCCTGGGCTTGGGGGTCGTACAGGGGGTGTGATGGGCGAGCCGGGCAGCCAGGTAGGTTAGCCAACCTGGCTGCGTAGATTCGGCCTCGCTGTCGCCCTGGTACTCGACGGCGAATGCAGAACAGGGTACCCCTTTCAGGAAGGACGACCAGGCGCGCGCCGCCTTGCACGGTTTCTGCCGACATGCGCAGGCTCCAGGTCATCGATCAGTTCACGACCGCCGTCGGTTGCGTCTCCAGGATTTCCGGCACGACTTCCAGCGAGGCCAGCAAAGTCGGGAACTCGATGATAGCCAGCACGGCCAGCTTCGGCCGTTCGACCAATTTCAGTTTGAGTTCGGTGATGGCGGCGAGCGTGCCCTCGGCGCCACAGACGAGATTGGCCAGGTTGAAGCGGCTGTCCTGGGGCAGGTAGTGGTCGATGGTGCCGTCGTGGATGAAGCGTGCCAGGTTGTAGCCGCCGCAGCGCCGCCAGTGTCTGGGCGTGCCGGCGCGCACAATCTGGCGATTGGCGTCGTCGCCGATCAGCGTCGCGACCGCTCGGTAGATTTCACCTTCGCGTCCGTCCTTGGCCATGTGCTGGCGAAGTTCGTCGCCATCCAGCGGGCGGAAGTGCGCAGGCGTGCCGTCGTCGAGCAGCACCTGCATCTCCAGCACGTGGTCGGCCGTCATGCCGTAGACGATGGAGTGGCTGCCGGTTGCGTTGTTGGAGACGATTCCGCCCAGACCGGCGCGGTTGCTCGATGCCGGGTCCGGGCCGAACTGCAAGTTGTGCGGCTTCAGTGCGGCGTTGAACGCATCCAACACGATGCCCGGCTGGACGCGCGCCCAGCTTTCCTCCACATTTATCTCCAGGATCTGGTCGAGCCAGCGCGAGGTGTCGAGCACGAGCGCGGTGTTGACCGTCTGGCCGGCCAGGCTGCTGCCGCCAGCGCGCGGCAGGATCGGCACGCGGTACTTCGCCGCAGCCTCGATAGCCGCCTGCATGTCATCGGCGTGGCGCGGGAAGAGGACCCCGTAGGGCATCACCTGGTAGAGGCTGGCGTCGGTGCTGTAGAGGGTGCGCGTGTAGATGTCGCTGCGCAGGTCGCCTGCCACACGCGGCCGCAGATCGTTGAGAAAGTCATTGACGGCTGTGTCCATGCCAGGTAGCATAGCGGGAACGCGCGATGCGCGCAATTGGGGGAAGGGGCGAGTTGCGAGGGGCAAGTTCAGGTGTGAGTGTTCCGGCGCGCCGCCCAATGAGCAACATGCTGGAAAAGGAGCATTGCCAATGTGCCGAAATATTGTGCCGCTGTTCAACCTTGAGCCGGCAGTGACCGAAGAGGAGGTCCAGGCCGCTGCGCTGCAATTCGTGCGCAAAGTGAGCGGCTATCGCCAGCCTTCGCAGGCGAACCAGGTCGCCTTCGACCGCGCTGTTGCCGAAATTGCCGGCTCGGTGCGCACGTTGCTCAACGAACTGGTGACCGCGCAGTCGCCGCGTACCCGCGCCGACATGGCCGCCAAGGCGCAGGCACGCGCACGCCGGCGCTATTCCTCGTGATCCGGCTCCGCCTCTTCGATGCGCAGGAAGTAGGCGACGGCCACGATCACGGCGCCGATGCTCAGCCCGATCCACAGGATGTCGATGCCGCTGTCCCACTGCACGGCCTGGATCAGAAAGATCACGGCCAGTACGGTGATCACCATGCCGGCTAGCCGCTTCTCCAGATCGCCGACACCATGGGCGCGCAGCCAGGGCGGCAATCCGTCGATCGGGCTGACAAACAACTGGTAGAGCCCCAGGGCGATTACGATCAGCACGATCGCAACCAGGAAGGTATCGACGGTCTCGACAAGTTCAATCTTTAGGTGCCCGCTCATATGGGCCTCGCCGATACTGGCAAAGGCGGAGAAAATGGCGGAGAGCAGGTCGAGTGTGCCGGCGATCAGCAGGAAGATGGCGCCGACGAAGGTGCCGAAGACCGCCAGGATGGTGATGTAGCGGCTCCATCCCACGGCGCTCAACATCGCGCTGCCGCTGGATTTCTTTTGCGCCGGGTCTGACATGGCGTCCCCCTACTGCCCAAACGCAGCGCGCACGTGCGGGCGCAGCAGATAGAAGACGATGCCACCGGGGATGAGCAGCCCGAAGGCGCCGCAACAGAAGACGAACAAGCCGCCGCTGAACATGCCGAAGATTCCCTGCACCAGCGTCAGCGCCGCGCCCAGCAGCGCCAGCATCCACGCCCACCGCCGCATGCCCAGCAGCCCAAAGGCAACGATCAACTGCACGATCGCGCTGATGATGCCGATAAAGCCGGCCCATGTATTGCTGCCGCCAAACGAACGCAGGTCTTCCGCACTGAAGAGGAAGCCGGTCATCCAACTGAGGCCGCCCACGCCGAAGACGAGCAGGCTCCAGATGGTCGATACGATGGCGAGCAGGATGAATACAATCGCCAGCAAGGTGATGCCGCCGGGACGCTGCTGAATCATGGAAGTCTCCGTTTCGAGTTTGAAGGATTGATCGCAAGAGTCTGTCGGTGGGCGGGCCTGCCCTGAGAAAAGTATATCCAGTTGCGCCCGCTCCTGCAACAGCAGTTGTCGTGCGCCGCACATCGGCGCAGTGTGCTATGATCAGTCAAGATTCACCATCCACACCCAACCCAAGAAGGAGCCAATCATGAGTTCACGCGTGCGGTGGGGTCTGCTCTCCACGGCCAACATCAACAAGGCACTGATCGGTCCGTTGCAGGAATCGGAGCGTAGCGAATTGGTGGCCGTCGCCAGTCGCGATCTGGAGCGCGCAAAGGTATACGCCGGTCGCCACGACATCCCCAAGGCGCACGGCAGCTACGAGGCGCTGCTGGCCGATCCCGAAGTCGACGCCGTTTACCTGTCGCTGCCCAATGGCATGCACGCTGAGTGGTCCATCAAGGCGGCGCAGGCCGGCAAGCATGTGCTTTGCGAGAAGCCGCTGGTCGTCTCGCCGGCGGAGTTCGATCGCGTCGAAGCGGCCGTGCGCGCAAGCGGCGTTACGCTCTTCGAGGCGTTCATGTACCTGCACCACCCGCAGACGCGTCTGGCACTGGAAATGGCGCGCACCGGACGATTGGGCAAGCTCCAGTTGATCAACAGTTGGTTCAATTTTTATCTGCCGCCCGAACGCGCCACAAATGTCCGCCTCAGCGCCGACCTGACCGGCGGCTCAGCCTGGGATGTGGGCGTCTATCCCAACAGCCTCGCCATCATGGCCGTCGGCGAGGGTGCGCCGGTGGAGGTGTGGGCGCAGCAGATCGTGGGCGAGAGCCGTGTCGACGTCGGCATGCGCGCCCAGCTCCTCTTTGCCGGCGGCGCGGTGGCACAGATCTCATCCGGCTTCCGCACCCCGTTTCGCGAGGCAGCCTATCTCGTCGGCGACCAGGGCATGGTGCAGATTGTGGAGCCGTGGAAGCCGGGGCTCTCGGGCCAGGAGAGCGTGATGACCCTCACGCGGCTCGACGGCTCGACCGAAGAGATCGTGACGCCCATCACCGATCCGTATCTCTGTGAAGTGCGGGCCATGGAAGCGTGCGTGCTCGACGGCGCAGCACCCGTCGTCAGCCTGACGGATTCACGCAATTTCCTGCGCAGCATGCTGGCGATCTATGCGTCGGCGCGCAGTGGTGCGGTGGTAGAGGTTGCACAGCTCGAAGCCTAGAACCGGCAAAGAACGAGCGTCAACCAGTAGTGACGACTTCAGTCGTTGTGTCCCCAGCAAAGAGCGACTGAAGCCGCCACTACTGGTCAGGCGTGTGTGATCGCCCGCCAACTCGTAGTGACGACTTCTGTCGTTGTGCCCCCAGCAAAGAGCGGCTGAAGCCGCCACTACTGGTCAGGCGTGTGTGATCGCCCGCCAACTCGTAGTGACGACTTCAGTCGTTGTGCCCCCAGCAAAGAGCGGCTGAAGCCGCCACTACTGGTCAGGCGTGTGTGATCGCCCGCCAACTCGTAGTGACGACTTCAGTCGTTGTGCCCCCAGCAAAGAGCGGCTGAAACCGCCACTACTGGTTCAGCCGCCGAACTCGATCCCTTGCGCCAGCGGCAACTGGTTCGACCAATTGATCGTGTTGGTCTGGCGCCGCATGTAGGCCTTCCATGCATCCGACCCGGACTCGCGGCCGCCGCCCGTGTCCTTCTCGCCGCCAAACGCGCCGCCGATCTCCGCGCCCGACGTGCCGATGTTCACATTGGCAATCCCGCAATCCGACCCGACCGCGGCCAGGAATGTCTCTGACTCGCGCACACTGTCCGTGAAGATGGCTGACGACAACCCCTGTGTCACCCCGTTGTGCAGGGCCACGGCTTCCTCTAATTGCGCATACGACATGACATAAAGAATCGGCGCAAAGGTTTCTTCTTCCACAATCGCCGTTTGCCGCGGCATGCGGATGATGGTCGGCTCGACGAATTGCGGGCCGATGTCGGGCCGTGCCGCGCCGCCGGCGAGCACCGTGCCGCCATCCGCCACTGCACGCTCGATGGCGCGTTGCATAGCAGCCACAGCGCGGCTCGTTGCCAGCGGCCCCATGAGCGTGCCGGGCTGGAGCGGGTCGCCGATGGGCACCTGGCGGTACGCGTTGACCAGCCGGTCAGTCAGCGTGTCCACGATCGCCTCGTGGGCGATGATGCGCCGCGTGCTCGTGCAGCGCTGGCCGGCCGTGCCCACGGCGCCGAAGACAATGGCGCGCACCGCCAGGTCCAGGTCGGCCTTGTCGGAGACAACGATGGCGTTATTGCCGCCCAGTTCCAGCAGCGAGCGCCCCAGGCGCGCGGCCACCGTCTGCGCCACGCGCCGGCCCGTGGGGATGGAACCGGTAAAGGAGATGAGCGGCAGCCGCTGATCCTCGGCCATGAGCTGGCCGATGTCGCCGGCGCCGACAGCCAGCGTGAAGATGCCGGTCAGCCCGTGGTCGGCCATGACGCGATTGGCCAGATGCTGCACGGCGACGCCGCACAGCGGCACCAGTTCGCTCGGCTTCCAAATCATGGTGTCGCCACAGACGGCGGCAATCGCCGCATTCCACGACCAGACCGCCACGGGGAAATTGAACGCGGTGATGATGCCGATTGGACCCAACGGGTGCCACTGCTCGTACATGCGGTGGCCGGGTCGCTCGGAGTGCATGGTCAGCCCGTAGAGCTGGCGCGAGAGACCGACAGCAAAGTCGCAGATGTCGATCATCTCCTGCACCTCGCCAATGCCCTCGACGCGGATCTTGCCCATCTCCAGCGCCACCAGCTCGCCCAGCGGCTCGCGGTAGTCGCGCAGGATGGCGCCGATGTCGCGCACCACCTCGCCGCGCTTGGGCGCCGGTACGCTGCGCCAGGCGGCAAAGGCCTCGCGCGCGGCGGAGACCGCGGCGTCGTATGCGGCGGCGTCCGCCGGGATGACCGCAGCTATCGGCTCGCCGGTCGTCGGGTTGTAGGAGGTGATGGGCGGCGCGCTGCTCTCGATCCAGCCGTCAGGGCCGGTACACACACCGGCGTTCGTCGGCTGAAGGTGCAACTTTTCCAGAAGAGCTTTCATCAGAATCCCTCATTTTTGCAGATTGGGCGAAATAGTCGGCAGCGGGGCGTAGCAGGCACTTGTCTTGGCGCAGGCGCCCGGCTGGTTACCTTGCGCCCATCTTATCGCAGGCCCTGCATGGCGCCAAAGGTGACATCACATGCGGCTATCCAATAGATGGACCCTACGGCGCGCTACGTCATGGCCGGCGCAAATGATCCGTCCTTTTCTGGATGACAAGCATGCCGCGTGAGCCTACGCTGAGACTTGGCCGATTGCTTCTTAATTCGATTTTGATGCCGATTGATGACCATTCAATTTCGCGCGTCTAGAGTGAAGGCAAATCATTGTGGCGTCTGCCACCCAAGTCCCAGGAGTAGGACCATGTTTCACGGGAATACACGCAAAGCCCACCATCTGCCCCGCTTGCCGATCGCACTGATTCTCATCCTTCTGATCGCATCGCTGGCGGGGACCGCCGTGGTGCAGGCAGCAGGTGGTAGCCCCGTGCTGACCATCGGTCACACGGTGAGCCAGGAGCCGCTGCTGGCCGGGCAGGTCGGCTACACGCTGACCGTGCGCAACAATGGCGCCACGCCTGTGACCGACCGTGCCTACAACCTGACGATTACCGACACGCTGCCCATCGGCCTGGTTTTCGTCAGCGCACAGCCGGCGCCGACGAGTATCGTCAGCCAGGCGGATGGCACCACGGCCCTCACGTGGGACAATATCGCCGACCTGGAAGCGCAGGAGAGCCTGCAAATCGCCATCGTGGCGTCGTTGCAGAACACGCTGACGACGGCCGACACCTTTGTCAACCAGGCCGGCGTGCGGGCAAATTCCATGCCCGATAACAGCGGCAACCCGGTGCAGGCGACATCGCAACTGGCGGCGCAATTGCAGGCCATCGACATCGAGGCGACCATCGTACAGTCGACGGCCGACGAGCAGGCCATGGGCGCGGGCGAATACGCCAGCGCTCCGGGCCGCGGCCCTGGCGCCGACTGGCCGTTCACCGTGCGGGCGACGGTGCGCAACAACAACGTCGGCCCGACGAGCAATGTCGTGGCGCGCGTGACGCTGCCCGCCGGCATCGCTTACCTGGGCGGCGTCGTTTTCAGCAGCAACCCGAACAGCGTTTCCACGACGCCGACGCTCAAGCTCAACACCGACGGATCGCTCGACCTCTCCTGGTCGCTCGGCACGCTGACCACGGCGCAGCACACCACGCCCGTTACGATCAGCTTCCAGGCGGCCATTCCCTATCGCTTCCGCACGGCGGCGAACAATGCCGCCCGCAACGGGCCATTTGCCGGCCCCATGAGCGGCGCCGTCATCGCCGAGGATACCGTCATGCCCGTGCAGTATGAGGCGACCGGCACCTATGCCGGCGCGCCGACTGCCGACGGATCGGAATCGACACCGGCCGACGATGCACCGGCCCAAACCACGGCCGAGATTCTTACGGTGCACAAGGGCGCCAGCCCCACCACGGTCGGCATCGGCACCGAGGTGACTTACTCGCTTACCTACTATGTTTCCGAATATTACACTGTGACCAACGGCACGCTGGTCGATGTGCTGCCCGACGGCATGACCTACGTCGACGGCAGCGCCAACCTGGCGCCGGTGAGTGTCACGCCCAACAGCCCTGGCGCCGGGCAGACGACCATTGCCTGGCAGTTGCCGGCGAGCAGCACGACGCCCGGCGCCAGCGCCACCGTCACCTTCCGCGCCCTGGTCGATGCCACGTACGAGGCCGCGCCGCTTGCGGGCCAGCCCGTCGTCTCGGGCGACAGCCTCACCAATCGGGTCACCATTAGCGGCGAGTGGGCCGATGCGGTCGATATCAGCCGCCTGGGCACCGTCACGCCCGACACGTCGTCGGCGACAGTTGCCACGCGCATGCCCACCTTCGACAAGGTCGTGCGCGACCCGCTCACGCAGCAGTGGGTGCGCAGCGTCAACGCCTTCGTCGGCGATACGCTGACCTTCCGCCTGACCTACGCCAGCGCCGCGGATGTGGACGCGAAAGAGATTGTGATCCGCGACTACCTGCCGCGCGGCATGACCTACGTCAACGGCAGCGCGACGCATGCCGTGAGCGGCACGTACACCAACGGCGCAAGTTGCGCGGCGGCGCCGCAGTCGCCGACGGTCGGTACAATCGGCGGCCTGCAATACCTGGAGTGGAAGCTGTGCAACGCAGCCAAGGGCGCAACGTGGGAGGCGCAGATCCAGGCCAAGGTCGGCCCGATGCCAAACGTGCAGCCGGGCTGGATCGTGGCGAACTTCGGCAAGCTGAGCGGCGCCAACAGCTACGGCGCGCCGTACAGCCAGCGCGCCATGGCGACGACCAACTACAAGGCGCCGCGCCTGGTGCTGACCAAGACCGCTACGCCCGACCGCGACCTGCAGGGCGGCAGCACCGTCACCTATGCAATCCAGGTCACGAATATGGGCGATGCCACGGCCTACAACCTCGTCGTCACGGACACGGTGCCGGTCTCGCTGACAGTGCCGGCCGAGGGCGGCTCGGGCAGCCCCAGCGCTGCCGCGTACTCAACGGCGTCCGGCAATCCGGCAGCGAGCCAGGGGGGCACGCTGCTGTGGAGCCAGGTTGCATCGCTGGCGCCTAACCAGACGCAGACCTTTACCTACCAGGCGCAGATTCCGCAGGGGCTGCCGGCCGGCATGTCGCTGACCAACCGCGCCAGCGTCGGCTATAACTCCCGCCCCGACAATCAGGGCCATCCGGTCGCGCGCACGGGCAACATCGACGACGACCAGACGAACGAGGCGACGGTCTACGTGAAGGGTCTGACGATCACCAAGGTGGGCGTACGCAGCACGGCGGGCACCAGCCCCAACTACGCCACCATCGGCGACGTGGTGAGCTGGACGCTGACCGTGACGGTGCCCACCGGCGTCGTCGCCTACTGGCCCGTCGTGGAAGAGAACAACCTGCCCAGCGGCTTCGACTATGTCGCCGGCAGCCGGGCGATTCAGGGCGCCACCTTCGACGACGCGCATCACGCACAGAACCCGAAGGTAAGCACCGATCACTTCGACCTGCGCTTCTTCGTGAATTCGATTGACAACAGCGCCGGCGCGACGCCCTATGTCTTCACCATCCGCTTCGCCACGCTGGTCAGCGGCGTGCGTTTCGATCAGCCGGCGACGCAGTACTACACCAACAACACCGTCCTTAACAACGCAGTGAACACGAGCTATGTGGGCTGGTATGACAAGGCCAGCGGCTATGCCAACACCGGCTGGTCATGGGACGGTTTCGAGACGAACCGCATCGACCGGCGCAGCCCGGTCGGCAGGTACACGATCAAGGTGCGCCAGCCCTACCTGACCCTGCAGAAGGCGGCATCGATCAGCCGCGTCGGTGCGGGCGATATCGTGTCGTACACCATTACGCTGCGCAATGCCGGCACCGACACTGCCTACGACATGCTGCTGCGCGACGTGCTGCCGCCAGGGCTGACCCTGCTCCAGATCGACTCGGTGCAGAAGCCGGCGGCGACGACCGTCACGCCGACAAGCTCGTCGGGCGCGGCGTACGCCTACACCATCGACCGGCTCGACGCCGGCGGAACGGTGGTCGTCGTCTACCGCGCGCAGGTTGCCGGCGACATCAGTTCGGACTCGTCGCTGACCAACACGGCGTCGGTGACATCCTACTCGACAAAGCCGGGGACGGTAGGCGACACCAACGGCGACAGTGTGACGGACGAGCGCATCTATACCGGCCCGAAGACGACGGCCGTGGTGCATACGCCACAGGGCAGCATCCAGAAGACGGTGACGGCCGATGAACTGAGCTATGGCTCGACCATCGTCTACACGTTGACGGTGCCGGGCCAGCCCATCAACGCCACCATGTATAACGTCGTCGTCAGCGACACCATCGACAGCCGCTTGCAGGTGATCAACGTGCAAAACGGCAGCGCAAACGGCAACACGGTTTCGGCAGCCTTCGGTTCGATTGGCGCCAACGCGCAACAGGTCATCGTCGTCACTGCCCAGCTTCCGACCGCCAGCCCGGCGACGCCCGGCACGCTGATCACGAACCGCGGCTACGTGCTCTACGACAAGGGCGGCTTGAAACCCTCGAACTATGTGGCAAATACCATCGTTGCACCGGCGCTCGTCGTCGACAAGCAGGTGGTGCAACTGGAAGCCGCCGCGGGCGAACTGGTCGACTACACCGTCACCGTGCGCAACGTGGGCAACGGCCGCGCCGAGAATCTGCTGCTGACCGACACGCTGCCGGCCAACATGGCCTTCGAAGCCGGCACCGCGCAACTGAACGGAGCGCCCTTCGCCGCACCGTCGCTGAGCGGGCTGGCGCTGCCGGCACTACCCGGCGTCACCACCCACACCCTGACCTACAAAGCGCGCATGGTCAGCGCCGAGTCCGGCGTGCGCTATCTCAACACGGTGCAGGTCACCGGCATGGACAGCCGCGGCCTGGCCATTCCGGCTGACGCCAGCGCACGCTTCGCCGCCGACACCGATGCCGACGACGCGGCCAGCGCCATCCTCTACGGCCCGCTGGTTTGGGACAACGAGAGCATCTTCGTTGCCTTCGAGGATCTGAAAAACGTGGGCTGGTCCGACTGGGACTACAACGACTTCATCGTCAAGATCGACGTAGCGCGTGGAAAGACGAGCAGCGGCGGCGTGGCTGCCCTGCGTCTCGACTACGAGGCCATGGCGCGCGGCGCCGCCTACGACCACCGCTTCCTGCACCGGCTGCCGGTCTTTGGCGGCGGGCGCTACACGCTGGCGGTGCGCAACGCTGACGGCCAGGTCGTCTCGACCGCGGCGGGTGCCATCGGCGACGAACCGGCGATCCCCATCTTCGAGCGCACCAAGACGGCGCTGCCGTTGCAGGCGCAGATTCCGGACGGCAAGAACAAGCAATTCACCAACACCGCGCCCGAGCAGACCTGGGTGCAGAAGGGCTACACCGCCCGCTTGCAGGTAGCGCTGGCCGATCCCGATCAGAACCTGGCCGACGCCTTCCCACCGCTGCCGTGGGATCCGTACCTGCACGTGATCTACACCAACCAGGAGGTTCACCTGGTGCAGCCGGGCTTCACCAACAATACGCAGGTCGTCAACGCGGCCTATGACGCCACCAGCCCGCTGCTCGGCTTCGATCTGCCGCTGGCGCAGGCGTTCAATGCGCACTGGCAGTGGCCGCAGGAGTTTCTGGGCATCTGGCGCGTCTATCCCGATTACGTGGCCAACGCAATCTCGGACGGCGCTCAGAACCCCGCGTGGTGGGATCCCAATGTGGCGACCACCTATCTCGAGTATGCGTGGCAGGGCGGGGCGGTTTCCGTCTCGGCGGCAGAGCTGAGCCAGGGCACGGCGCTCTCCTCGCGCTACTATGCCTCGCCCGTCGTGGCCGACCTGGATGGCGATGGACAGCCGGAGATCATCATCGGCAACCTCGTCAAGTGGCAACTCGAAGTGTACGACGTGAACGGCGTCATGCGGGCAGGCTGGCCGAAGGTGCTGCACGAAGGCGTCAAGGCCGCGGCAGCGGTCGGCGACCTGGACGGCGACGGCAAGCTCGAAATCGTCGTGGGCGACATGCGCGGCTATCTCTACGCCTACCGCGCCAATGGCGAGGCACTGCCCGGCTGGCCGATTCGCACGGGTACGAACCCGGACGCCGGCTACCGCATCCTGTCACGGCCCGCCGTCGTCAATCTGGACGGCAGCGGTGCAGCCGAGGTCGTGCTGGCGCTCTCGGACGGAAACCTGTATGTGTACGAGGCCAATGGCGCGCTGCGTAACGGCTGGCCGGTCTCGCTGGGCGCAGCGGCGGACACCTACGGCAACCACGTCGTCGATAGTTCGCCGGTGGTCGCCGACATCGATGGCGACGGCAAGAACGAGATCGTCGTCGGCTCCTATGATGGCAGCCTCTACGTCTACCGTGCCGATGGCACGCTGGCCTGGAAATATGCCACCGGCGACGTCATCATGGGCACCCCGGTTGTCGGCGAGCTTGCGGCAGGTTCGCCCGGTCTGGAAATCGTCATCGGCTCCGGCGACCGCTTCGTCTACCTGCTGAGCAGCACGGGCGAGTTGCTCTGGCGGCGTCCCACGGGCTGGATCGTGCGCTCGTCGCCGCTCCTGGCCGATCTCAACAATGACGGCGTGCCGGAGATCATCATCGGCAGCGACGACCACAAGGTGTGGGCGTGGCACAACAACGGCGAGCGCGTGGCGGGCTGGCCGCAGAGCACGGGCGCGGCCGTGACATCGTCGCCGGTTGCCGGCGATGTGGATGGCGACGGACAGATCGAGATCGTGGTCGGCTCCGACGATGCCAAGGTCTACGCCTGGAACGGCGATGGCACGCCCGCCGAGGGCTGGCCCAAGGATGCCGGCTACCCGGTCAAGAGTGCGCCGGCGCTGCTGAACGCCGACGGCGACGCAGAATTGGAGGCACTGGCCGCCGGCTACGAAGGCGTGTTGCGCTTCCTGGGTGTGCCGGTCAATCAGAAGCTGTTCCTGCCTGTCATCGGGCGCTGAGTTCGACGAACCCTGTATGCTGTAGAATCAGCCGCCCATCACGTGCTGAACGTGGTGGGCGGCTGATTTTTCGGCCTTGTCGCGTGCGGTGCAGGGAAAAGTGAGGCTGCATTAACCGGGAATGACCATTTGTTTAACTGGAATTCGACCTTTGACCGAGGTGCAACTACAGGATTCGCACTACAATGACAGTGGTGTATTCTTGAATAATCCACAGATCGTAGGGAATGAAGATGATCAAAAATCTGAATGGCTCTGAGCGAAGGATTCACACCGTTGCGGCATGCGCGCGCGTCGTCCTGTTCTTTGTGTTTGGGCTGATTCTCGTCGCGTGCGGCGGGGCGACACCGCAGAGCGCGTCTCTCATCGACAAGACGCAGAGCCAGGCGACGGCAACGCCGGCGCCGGCCGCTGATCGTCTTCAGGTCGCGCTCGTCATGAAGACGCTGACAAATCCGTTCTTTATCGAGATGGAGAAAGGCGCGCGCCGGGCAGAGCAGGAACTGGGCATCGAGCTGATCGTAAAGACCGGCGCGCAGGAGACGTCGATCGAACAGCAGATTGCCATCGTCGACGACTTTATCGCTCGGGGCGTCGATGCCATTGTGATTGCCCCCGGCAGTTCCACCGAACTGATCCCGGTGCTCAAGAAGGCGCAGGATGCAGGGATTGTCGTTATCAACATCGACAACCGGCTCGACGCTGACCTGTCGGCCAGCCTTGGGTTGACCGGCGTACCCTTTATCAGCGTGGACAACGCAGCGGGCGCCTACCTGTCGGCAAAGTGCATTGCGGACGGTCTCGCGACACCGGCCGAGGTCATGATTCTCGAAGGCATTCGCGAGGCAAAGAACGCGCAAGACCGCAAAGCGGGGGCAGAGCGCGCCTTCTCCGAAGCGGAGGGGCTGACGCTTGTGGCCAGTGAGACCGCCAATTGGAAGATCGACGAGGCCTACACGGTCACACGCAAGCTGCTGCAAGACCACCCCGACGTGAAAGGCATCTTTGCCGCCAACGATATGATGGCGCTTGGTGCGCTCAAGTACCTCGCGGATGCCGGCAACAGCGATGTGCTGGTGGCAGGCTTCGATGCGCTGGCCGAGGCGCTGGCGGCGATCGACGAGGGGACGCTCCTCTGCACGGTGGACCAGCAGCCCGCCGAGCAGGGCTATCTCGGCGTGCAGTTCGCTGTCCGTGCCCACAACGGCGAGAAACTTCCCGCCGAGGTGTTGGTCGACGTGAACTTGATCCAGGGCGACTAGATCGGCACAAGTCGTGGCCCAACGGAAAGGGAATTACAATCGTCAGCAGGGTAAATGACCGAATGAGAGCGAACAGGTTTCGCATCAGCATCACCTGGAAATTCCTGCTCTTTGTCGTGGTTGCAAGCGTCTTGCCGCTGCTCGTCACGGGCTGGGCGTCCTACGATATTGCCCAGCGTATCGTCAAGGCGGAGGCCATCCACAATGCCGAACAACTCACCAGCCAGCAGCGGCACTATCTTGACCTGCTGCTCCAGGAAGTCGAGAGCCTGGTTGCCAACCTGACGAGTGTGGATCAGATCAAGGAGACGTTGCGGCAGGACGACGCTCAGATCGATGACTTCACGCGCCTGGCCACACAGGCGCAAATTGGCTACATCCTCAGCGGCTACACCAACCTGAAGGGGCTGCTCTCCATCGACATCTTCACGGAGGCCGGTCAGCACTACCATGTCGGCGACACGCTGAACATCGAAGAGCTGCGCCCGGACACGTTGCAGCGGATTTACGAGAGTGCCCGCGCCGCCGAAGGGGCGATCGACTGGGTCGGCATCGAGGACAACATCAACGGAGCATCGGCGGAGTCGAAGGTGCTGGTTGCCGCCAAACTGCTGCAAGCAACCGATGAGCGCACGCTCTCCAAGATTCCTGTGGGGCTGCTGTTGATCAACTACAGCTTGGGGAATCTACGCGGTCACTTCGATTCCATCGACCGCGGGGAAGGCGCCGCCATGCTAATTGTCGACCGCAGCCGGCGCATCGTCTATTCCAACAACCCGGAGCAGATTGGCACGCAACTGGACCCCGGCATCTATGCGCGCCTGGACCAGCCGGCCGACGCTTTTGTAGAGACAATCGCCGGCGAACCGATTTTTCTCTCCTATGAACGTTCGCCGTTGAGCGGCTGGCTTGTCATCAACCTGACGCCGGTACGCACGCTGACCGCGCCGACTTCACAGATTTTTGCCGGCACACTATTCCTGCTCTTTGTCAGCCTGGCGGTTGTGGCTACAGCGGCGCTGTTCGTCTCGCGCGCCATTGTCCTGCCCATCAATCAGATTACAGAGAGTTTCAAGCTCAGCCAGGAAGAATTCGGGCATCCCCTCAAGCTGCTGCCGATTCGCTCGAACGACGAAATTGGCGATCTGACGCGCTGGTACAACACCTTCCAGGAGTCGCTCGAGGCCCGTCGCCTGGTCGAACAGGAACTCGTCAAGGCCAAGGAGAGTGCCGAGGCGGCCAGCTACGCCAAGAGCGAATTTCTCGCCAACATGAGCCACGAGATTCGCACGCCGATGAATGGCGTGCTCGGCATGCTCCATCTGGCCCTGGACACGGACCTCAGCCCCGAACAGCGCGATCTGGTCGTAACGGCGCGCCGGTCGGCCGACGACCTGCTGCACCTGCTCAACGACATCCTCGACTTCTCCAAGATCGAAGCGGGCAAACTCGATCTGAGCCGCGAACCGTTTGACCTGCGTGCGCTGCTTGACCAACTGGTCAAGACGCTGTCGGTGCCGGCGGCCAACAAGGGGATAGCGATCACGACACTGGTGGCCGATGACGTGCCCCGGTACTTCCTTGGCGACCCGATGCGCGTGCGTCAGGTCTTTACCAACCTTGTCGGCAATGCCGTGAAGTTTACTGCGCAGGGCGCTATCACCATCACGGTCGCGGCCGGCGAGCGCACGCATGACGAGGTCGTTCTGCACGCGACGGTCAGCGATACCGGCATCGGCATCGACCCTGTCAAGCTCTCATCGATCTTCGACGCATTCGTGCAGGGGGACACATCGACGACGCGCCAGTTTGGCGGCACCGGTCTCGGGCTGTCGATCTCGGCTCGCCTGGTACACATGATGGGCGGCGATATCTGGGCGGAGAGCGCGCTCGGCCAGGGGAGCTCCTTTCACTTCTCCATGCTCCTGGGGATTGCCCAGGATCTGCACAGCAACGGAAAGAACGCAATGGATACTATGCAACCAATACCGGATTCCACGCTTCGGCAAGCCGTGCCGCTGCCCAGCCTTCAGGGCGTCCGCATCCTTCTGGCAGAGGACAATGCCGTCAATCAGAAGCTGGCATTGCGTTTGCTCAGCAAGCACGGCTTTGATGTGGCGGTCGTCAGCACCGGCCAGCAGGCGCTTGATGCACTGGCTAACGACCGGTTCGACCTGGTGCTGATGGATGTCCAGATGCCGGAACTCGACGGTCTCGAGGCGACGCGCCGCCTGCGCCAGCGCGAACGCGACGCTGGTGGCCACATCCCGGTCATCGCCATGACCGCCCACGCCATGATGGGCGACCGCGAACGCTGTCTGGCGGCCGGCATGGACGGCTACGTCACCAAGCCGATTCAAATCGAAACGCTGCTTGCAACCATCGGAGATTCGCTTCCTTCCACGACAGCCGCACCGTAATAGTACGCGGGCTATACCTCACTACCACCCAGTCGAAACCGCTCGAGCGTTGTTTCGATTCCGAAAGAGTCCCCCTATTGCCGCAAAGGAGGTAGACCATGTCAATGGATCGGCGCACGTTTCTGCGCAATTCCGCGTGCGGCGTAGCAGCAATGGCTGCCGTCTGGCCTGGGCGACGTTGGTTTCCGCCCGATGTGTCCGGCGCAGCAACCACCAATAGCCGTCCCAACATCCTCGTGGTCATGGTGGATCAGATGCGCGATCCGCAGTGGTTCCCCGAGCAGAGCCAGCTCGACACGCTGTTGCCCAACATGGCACGCCTGCGCACCGGCGCCGTGAATTTCACCAACCACTATGCCGCGGCGACGGCATGCACCCCATCACGCGCATGCATGCTGACCGGTCTCTACACCCACCAGCATTTCTGCATCGTCACCGAGGGCAGCCACCTCCACCCTGACTTCCCCACGTGGGGCGACTATCTGCGCCAGTTCGGCTATGCCACGCACTGGTTTGGCAAGTGGCACCTGTCCGAGGATTGCGACGGCGCCGCGCCGCCCTACACCTACCTGGAACCGTACGGCTTTGCCACCTACACCTGTCCCGACCCGCACGGTGCGCCCGGCCAGGGTCTCGACACCGACGACGACATCGCCAGGCAGTTCGCCACGTGGCTGGGCAACGCGACCGCGCCGGCGCAGCCCTGGTGCGCCACGGTCAGCTTCGTGAATCCGCACGACATCATGTTCTACCCGCGCTTCACGCAGCACATCAGCGGCGAGGACAACCCGCCGTCTGTCTTCACGGAACTGCCACCAAACTTCGAGACGCCCACGCAACTGGCAAGCCGCAGCAAGCCGGCGCTTCAGCGCGAGCTGGTCGAGGTTGCCAATCGCCAGTTCGGCCTCATGCGTCACAGCGGCCCCGGCTATGCTGATGAGTGGGTCAAGATGCTCGATACCTATTTGCAGCTACATCAATATGTCGACGCGCAGATCGGCGCCGTCCTCGACGCGCTCGACGCCAACCCTGCGGTCCGCGACAATACCGTGGTTATCTTTACCTGCGACCATGGCGACTTCTGCGGCTCGCACGGGCTGCGCGGCAAAGGCGGCGCGGTCTACGAGGAGTCGATCCGCGTGCCCTTCTATGTGCGCGACTTTTCGGGGACGCTGGGTGCGCAACCCGGCGATCGCACGCAACTAACCTCGCACATCGACTTGGCGGCGCTGCTCATGACCATCGGCTACGGCGGCAGCGGCTGGCGAACGCTGCCCGAGTGCAGCCACCTGGCGCAGCGCTTCGACATGCTCGACATCGTTCGCAACCCGTCGGCGGCCGGCCGCGCCTACACCCTGCATACGACCGACGAGCCGGGCACCGAGGAGAAGACTGGTGTCGATTACCAGCCCTTCAACACGGCAGTGGCCAATCACGTGGCCTGCTATCGCACTGCGGCGGGAAAGCTGGCGACCTACAACTTCTGGACGGAGAACACGGTCGACAATGCGGCCGAGGGCGAGGAAGTCGAGTGCTATGACTACGCCACGCCGAACGGCCGTCTGGAGATCGATAACATCACCGACGACGCCAATCCGCTCTACGCACAACTCTACGCCGCACTCATGGATGACGTGTACGCCAATGAGTTGCGCGCGCCGCTGCCTGCCGCGCTCGAAGCGGCACAGAACACGGCGCGCACGCAGTATCTGACCGATATCGGCCAGCTCGGTTATCGATCCTTCTTGCCGCACGTGGAGAAATGACGCGCCGGGCCGTTCATCCCGTCATACGATATCGCCGAGCAGCCTTGCAACCTGCGCTGCGTCCGGCGCACCCAGCACGCCGTCGTCCGCCATGACCACGCCGGCCGCGGTGGCGTGACCCCAGCGCACCGCGGCGGCGCCGTCGTAGCCATTCACCAGCGCCCACAACAGCCCGGCATCGAACGCGTCGCCGGCGCCCACGGTCTGGCGCACGGCCACGCGCAGCGCCGGCACATCGACCGACCCCGTCACCGTATGGACGCGCGCGCCCGCCGCACCGCGCTTGACGATGACATGGCGCGCCCCGCCGGCCAGCGACGCGGCGACGGCATCGTCCACCGAACCGGCATAGACCGCCAGCTCGTGCTCGTTGCCGATCAGGTAATCGACTAGCGGCAGCAGCGGGCGCATCTCGTCTAGCGTCGCCGGCTGGCCGATAGCCGGTCCGATATCGACCGCCGTGATGGCGCCGCGCGCCTTCGCTGCGTTGAGCATGGCGGCGTAGCCCGCGTCGCGCAGACCGACCAGCAGCGGAAAACTGGCGATGAGCAGCGCTGCCAGCCCATCATCCCAGCCGTCGGGCAGATCGGCCGGTGCGGTGGTGGCGTAGGCGCCGGCATGGTGAAAGGCGATCTGGTGGCGGGCCGCATCGGTGATCACGGTGCTGGTGGAGGTTGCAGCGTCGGCACGCCGGCACAGCAGGCTGAGATCGACGCCGGCGGATTGCAGCCAGCCGGCCATCCGATCGCCCAGCATGTCACTTCCGATCGCGCTGAAGAGACGCACCGGCGCGCCCAGCCGCCCCAGCACAAAGGCGGTGTTGGCGCCGTTGCCGCCGACGACCATGCGCAGCGGCTCACTGCACCAGGCCAGGTTGTCGGCACGGAAGCCGTCATTGGCCAGCGTGGGCAGGTGGTCGGCGCCGGCGATGAAGAGATCGACAGTCGTGCTGCCGGCGACGACGATGGCGCGTTGTGCGGCGCTCATGCCAGCCCAAGCTCCGCCCGTATGCGCCGGACGCCCGCCACCATGTTCTGCAACTTCTTGCGTGCGGCCCAGCGTGCCGTCTGGCTGAGGCCGCAGTCGGGCGCAAAGGCCAGCCGTTCCGCCGGCGCGTGGCGCAGGCAGAGGCGCACCCGCTCGGCGATGTCCTCCGGTGTCTCGATGTAGTAGCTCTTGACGTCGATGATCCCGACCGCCACATCACGCTGCTCGGCAATCGCGCCGATGACCTCGATCTCGGCGAATTCGCGGCTGGCCATCTCCACGTGAATCTCGTCGACATTCATGGCCAGAAAGGCAGGGAACATGGGCGCATAGCGGCGCGGGCCGACCGCGCGCGCCTTGAAGTTGCCAAAGCAGAGATGCGTCGAGAGCCGGCATTTACCCACGATGGGCGCTACCGTGCGGTTGAAGATATCGACGAAGCGGTCGGGGTCCTCCCTGTACGCGTAGCAGGACATGGAGGGCTCGTCCACCGTGATCTCCTGGCAGCCGGCCTCCACCAGCGCGACCAGCTCGCGCTGCACCAGCGGCAGCAGCGCCTCGGTCACGGCGTAGCGGTCAGCATAGGCGTCGTTGGGCAGGAGCCGGCCGCTGAGCGTATAGGGGCCTGGGATGCTCGCCTTGAGTGTCGGGCCGGGCGGGGCCAGGCGGCGCAGGCGGGCAAACTCCTCGACCACGCCAAAGCCGTCGGGCGCGTCGAGAGAATCGACGATGGCGTGCTTGCCGCGCTGGTCGTGCGCAGGCGGTCCCCAGCGCCGCGGCGACTGTCCCTCGTGGGCGATGCCGCGCAGGTAGCCGTAGAAGGAGAGGTTGAAGTCGAGGCGCGTCTGCTCGCCGTCGGTGATGACGTCGAGCCCGGCCGCGACCTGGTCGTGGATGGCGCAGACGACCGCGTCGTCGATGAGCTCGGCCACGTCGTCGGCGCCGAATTGGTCCAGGTGCGTGCTGGCAAATTCCAGCCAGCCCGGAAAGGGGTAGCTGCCGATGACGGTGGTGCGCAGGGGTCTGGGTTGCATAGGCTCTCCTTTGGATTGGTACGAACGATGAATCAGCGCAGGCTTGCAGCTTCGGCGGCAAGCCGCTCAAACGTGGCGGTGTCGATAGGCAGGTCGAGCACGTGGCTGATGACCTGCGTCCAGCCGTGCAGGAAGTAGAGCCAGCCATCCTCCACGACGAGCTGCCGCGCGGCCTGCTGGCGCTGCGCCTGGCGCAAAAAATCCAGTTCGCCGCGGTAGTTCAGTTCCCACGCAATGCCACGGTGTGGGAAGCGGCCGGCATCCGTCACGGGCGAGCCGGGCCGATCCTTGCCCATGCCCGTGGCGTTGATGACGATGCTATGATCGGGCAGCGCCGCCATCAGTTCGTCGTTGCGTCGCGGATCCTCGTTGAGGATGTAGTCGAACCGGCTGGCGTCGCCAAAGGGTGCGACGATGGCGCGCAGGCTCTCCAGCCGGCCGGGCGAGCGATTGACGACGATAAAACGCGCTGGTCGGTCAGCCGGGTCCGGCTTGCTCAGCAGGTGCAGGGCGATGGCCGCGGCCGCTCCGCCCGCGCCCAGGCAGAGCACGTGCGCGCCGGTTGCACCAAAGTAGCCCGGCCCGGTGATGGCGTCCAGGCTGATGCCGCCGGCGCTGGGGTCGGTGGCGTGACCCAGCAGGCGGTCGCCGCGCCTGGCAATGCTCGACACCTCTTGCAACGCGGCCGCAGCCGGGCTCAGTTCGTCGAAGAGGTCGGCCGCGGCGTGAAGCAGGTCGACCTTGTGCGTGGTGACGAGGCCGCCCAGCGCCAGCGGCTCGCGGCGCACGAACGCGACGAAGGCGCGGTAATTGGCGGGATCGTCGTGCAGCGGAAAATCCACGCCCTGGAGGACGACCTCCGGCCGACCCAGCACCGCCATCCAGCGCGGAAAGACGCGGCGCGACGACGACTGGCCCGTGCTCACGCCGACGAAGTAGAAGGTCGGTTGCTGGGGCGGCGGTGGAACAGGCATCAGCCGTAAACCCGTTTGACCCGGCGCCGGTAGTCGTCGTATGCGGCGTCGAACTGCGCCTGCGATTGCTCGCTGCCGATGAAGTGCGCGCTCGTCAGCACAATGGGCGGCTGGCCGAGTGCGGTGAGTTTCTCGGCGATGAGGCATTTGAGCGCGTTGGTGATCGCGGCCGCGCCGATGGTCGAGCCGGGACCGACGGGGTCGGTCAGGCCGTCGACGCGCACCATGGCGTCGCCCGCCGGCGTGCAGTTGTCCAGCACCACGTCGGCGATGTCGAGCAGGCGTTGCCCCGACGAATGCTTGGGCTTGCTCGCCGCGCAATGCTCCACCGAGACGACGGCGATCACGGGCAGCCCCAGCCGCTTGACCTCCAGCGCCACCTCGACGACGACCTCATTGATGCCGCTGTTGGAGAAGATGATGAAAGAGTCGGGCGGCGCCAGGACAAAGTTGCGCAGGATGACCTTGCCCAAGCCCTCGACGTGCTCCAGAAACATGGCCTGGCGCTGGCCGTTGGCGCCGACGACCTGGTTATGGTTGGTCAGCGACAGCTCCACAATGGAGTGAAAGCCGGGAAAACTGCCGTGGCGCGGAAACATTTCCTCGACGAACATGCGCGAGTGGCCGGTGGCGAAGAGATGGACGAGACCGCCGCCGGAGATCGACGCCGTGCAGATGTCGGCGGCACGCGCCAGCGCGTCGAGTTGCGTGGCCTGGATGCGCTCGATGATCGTCGCGGCGGCGGCAAGATAAGCTTGGGCTGGGTTGTTCATAGTCGTTTCGAAAGTATTTTGGATTGGTTGACAGACAATCGCATGGCAGTATACACTAGCTTGGTATAGCAACCCAGTCACCCGCAAACCATGGTCGCGGTCGAGATTCCTGTCTTCCCCAGAGAAATGAGCGCCGATTTGCACGCCTTTTCATCCACGGTTCACCGTGATGCTGCACGGCATGAGCAGCCGTGGTGAGTTTGGCGCGGGCAGGCAGGGTGACCGGGCAACTATCAAAAGAAGCTACCAAAACCGATCAATTCCAGGAGGTATGCGATGTATGACATTGGTGTAGCGATCACCGGCACCGGCTTTATGGGGCCGGCCCACACCGAAGCGTTGCGCCGCCTCGGCATCCGCGTCGTCGGCATTCTCGGCTCATCGCCGGAGAAGTCGCAGCGCTTTGCCGAAGCCCACGGCATTCCCAAGGCTTATAGCAGCTTTGACGACATCCTGAACGATGACGAGGTGGGCGCCGTCCACATTACGACGCCCAACCGCTGGCACTTCGACACGACCAAGGCGGCGCTGCTGGCCGGCAAGCATGTCATGTGCGAAAAGCCGTTGACTATGGATTCGCGCGAGTCGGCAGAGCTGGTCGAGCTGGCGAAGTCGGTCAAGCTGGCCGCGGGCGTCAACTACAATTACCGCTTCTACCCGACTAGCATCGAGGCACGGGCGCGCGTGCGCTCCGGCCAGGTGGGCGATGTCGTCTCGGTCTTCGGCAACTACGTACAGGACTGGCTGCTCTACCCCACCGACTACAACTGGCGCGTGCTTGCCTCCGAGGGCGGCCGGCTGCGCGCGCTGGCCGACATCGGCACGCACTGGATGGACCTGGTGCAGACGATCACGGGGCAGCGCATCGAGTCGGTCTTTGCCGACCTGCGCACGGTCTTCCCGGTGCGCCACCGGCCCAAAGGCGAGGTGGAGACCTTTAGCGCCAAGACGGTGCAGCACGACAACACCGAGGCCATCGACATCGAGACCGAGGACCAGGGCGCGGTGCTCATCCGCTTTGCCAACGGCGCGCAGGGCGTGCTGTGGGTCTCGCAACTGACCGCCGGGCGCAAGAACAACCTGCGCTATGAAATTGCCGGCACTCAGGATTCCATCTGGTTCGACGGCGAGCGCCCCAATGAACTGTGGATCGGCCATCGCAACAAGCCCAATGAGCATCTCTTCAAGGACCCGGGGCTGATGGATCCCATGGTCAGCCGCTACATCGACTATCCGGGCGGCCACAACGAGGGCTACCCCGACTCCTTCAAGATGTGCTTCCGCTCCTTCTATGACTACATCGCCGCCGGCGACTACGATGCGACGCCCTTCTTCCCCACCTTCGAGGAGGGCCACCACGAGATCCTGTTGTGCGAAGCGATCCTGCGCAGCCACGACGAGAAGCGCTGGGTGACCGTCGGCGATAGTACCTTCGAAATGATGACCGAGTAAGTGGGAGGAGACCCATGCGATTAGGATTTGTCAGCGCGATCCTGCCCGATCTGTCGTTGGAAGAGGTTGTCGAGTTTGCCGCCGAGAGCGGCTACGGCTGTGTCGAGGTGATGTGCTGGCCCAAGGGCAAGGCCGAGCGCCGTTATGCCGGTGTCACGCACATTGACGTCACCGGCTTCACCGACTCCGACGCCGAGCAGGTCAACGAGTTGTTCGACCAACTGGACGTGACCATCAGCGGGCTGGGCTACTACCCGAACCCGCTGGCGCCGGATGAGGCCGAGGCGCAGGTCTATGTCGAGCACATCAAGGCGGTCATCCTGGCGGCGGAGAAGTTGGGCGTGCCCGTCGTCAATACCTTCATCGGCCGCGACTGGACCAGGTCGCTGGACGACAATTGGCCGCGTTTTCTCAGCACGTGGAAGCCGCTCATCGCCTTCGCCGAGGATCACGGCATCAAGATCGGTATCGAGAACTGCCCCATGCTCTTCACGCGTGACGAGTGGCCGGGCGGCAAGAACCTGGCGCGCTCGCCCGCGATCTGGCGGCGCATGTTCGAGGACATCCCCAGCCCCAACTTCGGGCTGAACTATGACCCGTCGCACCTGATCTGGCAGCAGATGGATTATCTGGCGCCGCTGCGTGAGTTCAAGGATCGGCTGCACCACGTCCATGCCAAGGATGCGCGTATCGATCGGCACAAGCTGGATCAGGTCGGCGTGCTGGGCTTCCCCAACGAGTATCACACGCCCAAGCTGCCCGGCATGGGCGACGTGGACTGGGGCAAGTTCTTCTCCACGCTGACGGACACGGGCTACAACGGACCGGTGGCGGTCGAGGTGGAGGATCGCGCCTACGAGGGGTCGCTGGAACTGCGCACGGCGTCGCTGATCCAGAGCCTGGCCTATCTGCGCCAGTACCTCACCGTCGATCTGTAAGTCGGACGGCCGGTGCGTTCTTGAGATTAAGCAGGCGGTTCGGCACTGGCGTACGGGCCCATCGGGCGATATATCGCCACCAGGGCATGAAGTATTGCCCGTACGCTAGTGCCGAATCTAAGCGCTCCGTATCCTTGTGATTTTCTGCCACTGAGTCCCAAATCACCCGAGCGGCGATTGCCAAATCCGTTGCTTCCACGAATCCGTTGTAGTGCCGTATGTAAGTGGGCGGCCGGCGACCAGCGGGTATCGCAGACCCCATCCACACAATCCCCCCGTTTTGTCTTCACAACATCTTCACACCCTGCGCCTATCCTTGAGTCACAAACAACAACACGACCGGGCAACCGGTCACAAGCTCAAGTGAAAGGAGCACAACAATGTTTCGCAAGGGTATGCTGGCCACGATGGTGGCGATGATGCTGGTTCTGGTGATTGCCGGTGCAGCACTGGCGCAGGGCTACGGTCCCGGCACGGGCACCGGGGTTCCGGGCAGCGGCCTCTGTCTCAACGGCGAGGATCTCAACGGTGACGGCGTCTGCGACACCTGGGTCGACACCGACGGCGACGGGATCAACGACATTGCGCCGCAGGACGGCACGGGCAGCCAGTATGGCCGACGCGGTGCGAACCGCCAGGCCATGACCAACGGCCAGGCGCTGGGTGGCGCACAGGTGCAGTGCCAGAGCGCAGGCAGCCAGCCCTATTACGCCGACGAGGACGCCGATGGCACGTGTGACAACTTTGTCGATGCCGATGGCGACGGCGTGAGCGACGGGGCCATGCGCCAGGGCGGCCAGGGCGGGCGCCGCGGCCGGTAGGACGACAATCCGGTAACAAATTAACCAAACGGACAGGCGGAGGGAGAACCCTCCGCCTGTCCGTTTGGTCCGCGCTGTCGAGCGCGACTGACGCAGCGGAGACGAAACTCAGTACAATTGTCCCGCGATAGACGGGACAATTCATTGGTTAGAAGTCTGTGCCTTCAACTATAATCTTGTTTGACGCAAGTGTGACGCAAAAAGGGTGAGGCAGAGATCATGAGCAAACAACGTTCGAGCAGCCAGGCTACGCCGGACGACGCCGGTTCGGCAGCCCAGGAAGGCCACGTTGGCCAGCGCCTTCGGCAACTTCGCACCGAACGCGGCATGTCCATTCGCGCCTTGGCCGAGGCAAGCGGGCTGTCGGTCAACACGCTGAGCCTCATCGAGAATGGTAAAATCTCGCCGAGCGTCAGCACGCTGCACCGCGCTGCAGCGGCGCTGGGCGTGATCATCACCGCGTTTTTCGAGGTGCCGGCCCCACGCCAGAATGTCGTGTGCTTGCGCTCCGTCCACCGCAACGAAGTTCCCTTTGACCACGGCACGCTGGAGGATCTGGCGGTCGGTTTTGCCGGTCGCCGCCTGCGCCCCAGCCTCGTCACGCTGGAGCCGCACAACGGCAGCGGCGCCGAGCCCATTGTTCACACCGGCTTTGAGTTCGTCTACTGCCTGGAAGGCTGCATCACCTACCGCGTCGACGGCCAGGTCTACCGGCTGGCGCCTGGCGACAGTTTGATCTTTGAGTCCCATCTTCCCCATTGCTGGCAAAATGAAGAGGACACGCCGGCCAGGATGCTGCTCGTCCTGACCCCCACGGATGATCTCGACCGTCCCGTGCACAGGCACTTCACGGCGGGCGACACGGCCGAGCAGCAGAACTCGCCATGATCGCCAATGCCGTACTGATCGACTGCCTGCGGGCTAACCCGGTCTTTGCTCAACTGGACGACGCTGCCCTCGACGTCGTGCTGGCCGAAGCGACCATCCGCACGGTGGCTCCTGGTGACATTGTCGTGCGCCAGGGCGACGCAGCGAGCGCGTTCGGCGTCCTCGCCGGCGGGCGTGCGAAAATGATCCAGGTGACGGCGGATGGCCGCCAGATCCTGTTGCGCTACATTGTTGCCGGGCAAGAATTCGGTCTCATCGCGGCACTGCCAGATCTCGCTTATCCCCTGACGATCGAAGCGGTAGACGAGTGCCAGGTGCTATATTGGCCAGGCGCCACACTGGCCGCCTATTTCGGGCGCTATCCGCAACTCGCACTCAACGCGCTGCAGATCATGGTGCTGCGCAACCAGGAGTTGCAGGCGCGCTACCGCGAATTGCTCACCGAGCGCGTGGAGCAACGGTTGGCGCGTGCGCTGTTGCGGCTGGCGCAAGTGACCGGCTCCTGCGACAAAGACGGTACCTTGATTACGTTACCCCTCACGCGCGAGGATCTTGCCGAGCTTGTTGGGACCACGCTCTATACGGTGAGTCGCACGCTCAGTCAGTGGGACCAGGCGGGCCTCGTGAATACCGGGCGCGAGCGTGTGGTTGTCACCGACGCGGCCGGGCTGGAAGCCATTGCCGGTACGGCCGAAGTTCTCCCCGTGAGCTGCGTTGCACCCTGTGCCCTGGTCGAGATGATGACGGCCGCACGTGCGGCCCGCACGCCTCGCACATAGACTCCCTTCTCATCCAGTCCAATCTCAACGCTACGCCAGACCTGGCATCTTTCCACGCGCAAAGGATTGCCGCGGAACCCCGGCGATGAATGCCTCCTTGCGCCAGCGCAAAGACACGGTGCGCCATCTCTGCTATGGTCACAGATAGCATGGACCTTTTCATCATCTGGCATGCGCCGGCGTGCGAGATCAACAAGAAGTGGAGAATTCGAGATGGCGACAATTTGGACCAATCGACCACATCACGTTCGAGATTCTCGATCGAAGTGAACTTCAGGCCGTCATGGCGTGAATGGCGAGGTGATTTATGCTTGCTACCTATGAAAAAGTGACCGAAGTGACACTCGCCCAGAACGGCATCTGCTGCCGCATCTGCCGCGGGCTGGGCGTCTGCTATCTGGCCTGTCTGCTGTCGCCCGTGGCGCTGCTGCTACTCGTGCTGGCGGCAGCACTAGTTTCCTTATTCGGGCTATAAGAAGCCGAAACTCTGTCCCGCTATCTGCGGGTTCCAGTTTCACTGCTGCTGCGCTGGTGCACCGTTACAAATTGCTGCTGCACCAGCGCAGCAACTCAGGACGCCTAGCCGCTAACTTCCTCACAGCCGGCCTGCTCCATGAGCGAACGCAGCGCCTTCACCGCGTAGGCCATGCCCTCCGGCCCGCTAAAGCCGCTGCTGTGCCCGGCAATGGCCAGATGCGGCTCCAGCGCCAACACGCCCTGGTAGCCGGCCGCGCGCAGATGTTCCAGCAATGAGCCTACGTGCCCGTCGCCTTCACCTGCGGCGCAGACCGTACCGTCGCGCAGGAAGGCATCCTTGATGTGCACGTAGCCGATATATTGGCTGAGAACGGGCCAGCCGCGCGCAGTTACGTCCGCTTCGCCCACCTGCACGAAGTTGGCCGGGTCCCACGCAAAGCGCACGTTCGGCCGGTCCAGCCCGCGCAAGATTTGCGCGCAGCGATCGATTGTGTCGCCGACGATCTCCTTCTCGTTTTCCAGCAGCAATTCGTAGCCCGCGGCCGCCGCATGGTCGGCCAGCACGGCCAGCCGATCGATCGCTTGCGCCACGTACGCGTCGTAGTGCGCGTTCGTCGAGATGTCCGGCGGGTAGTAGGAGAAGATGCGGATACGCCGCGTACCGACGATCGCCGCCGTGCGCATGATGCGGTCGAGCTTGCGCAACTCGCCATCCATCGGCTCGTCGATCGGCGACTTGCCGATGGGGCTGCCGATGGCGCCGACGCGCACGCCCATCTTGGCGGCCAGCGCCGCGACCTTGCCCGCTTCGTCGTCATCCAGATCGAGCACATTCTTGCCCCAGGCCGTGCGCAGCTCGAGCTGCCCAACCTGCAACTCCTGCAAAACGGCAAGCTGGTCAAAAAGATTCACGGCGATTTCGTCGCCAAACGCACTGAGAGAAAACGTTGCGTGACTCACAGGTACTCTCCAATCTTGGCTATAGATTGACATCCACAGGCCGGCCGTGGGCCTGCAATTCGGCAAGGAGTTGCGCATAGCCAGCTCGGTCCAGCGGGAAATCGACCGCCTGCCCGCGCCGGCTCGACAGCGTGATGGCGTTGGCCATCTCCAGCGACATGCGCGCCGATGCGCCGTCTGCAACAAGCGGTGCACCCGCTGTGATCGCTTCGTAGAGGTTGGCATAGATATCGTCGTGCGACCCTGTGCCGTCGAGCAGGGTGACGTCGACTTCCTGCTGGCTCGGGCCGCTGTAAATCTCCTCGGTCTCGCCAAAGAAGGCGGTCAGCTCCTGGTCGAAGCGGTCGAAACGCAGCGTGCCGGGCGCAATCTCCAGCCGGCCGCGCGTGCCCAGTATCTCCAGCCGCTCCGGCTGGCCCGATTCGGCGGTGCTGGCGTGCAGCGAGCCGATCGCGCCGTTGGGCCACTCGAACATGGCCTGCACCGTGTCCTCGGTCTCGATGGGATGAAGGGTCGTACGCGCCCACGCCACCAGTCGCGCCGGCAGCCCCATGAAATGGCAGAGCAGATCGAGGTTGTGCGGCGACTGGTTAAGCAGCACGCCGCCGCCTTCGCCGTTCCACGTGCCGCGCCAGGGCGACATGCGGAAGTATTTGTGCGAGCGCGGCCAGACGGCCACCATGCTGACGTGCTGCACCTCGCCCACCTCGCCGCGGCGCAGGAGGTCGATCGCCGTGCGCACTTCGGGCCGCGTGCGATGCTGGAAGTTCACCGCCAGCAGGCGATTGGCGGCCGCCGCGGCGTCGATCATGCGGTCGGCGGCGTTCACCTCGATGGCCATGGGCTTTTCCACGAGCACGTGCGCGCCATGCTCCAGCGCGGCGATGGCGGCCGTCGGGTGCGAGGTGTGCGGTGTCATGATGACAGCCAGGTCGGGATCCGCTGCGGCGAGCAGGTCGCGGTAGCTGGCGAAAAAGGGCACGCCGTGCGCTTCGGCGCGTGCCTGGCCGCGCGCCGGGTCGATGTCGGCCATGCCGATCAGCTCGAAGCGCGCCGGGTCGGCGGCCTTCTCATGCAGGGGATAGATGCTGGCGCCGCAGCCGATGAAGACGGTGCGCAGGCGGGGTGTGGGTGGGTTGGTATCGTTCATGGGTTCTTTGGTGATTGATGGGATGACAGGGTGACAAGATGACAGGGTGACAAGATGACAGCCGTGTTGCGGACCTAGCTCTGCTGCGCCACCTGGCGTAAAAAGGCCAGGTTCTGGCGCAGCGCCTCACGTGACGGGTAGGCCTGGCTGAAATCCTCGACGACGACCCAGCCATCATAGCCCACGGCACGCAGGGCGGCAAAGAGTGCGGGAAAGTCGACGACGCCGTCGCGCAGCGGCGCCCAGCGCGGCCGCCACACGCCGCCTGCGGCCGGCCGGTCAAATGCGGCGTTCTTGACGTGCACATGGCCGAGATACGGACCCAGCGTCTCCAGCCCGCGGCGGAAGTCTTCGTGCCCCTCGTAGACCATGTTACCGCAATCGTGAATGACGCCGATGAGCGCGGGGTCGAAGCGCTCCACCAGGCGAAGGGCGGCCGACGCGCTGGCGGCGATGGTGCCGTGGTGCATCTCGATGAGCGCCTTGACGCCCGATATCCTCATCCGTTCTTCGACGCCGGCCAGGAAGTCGACCGTCTGGCCAAAGAGCGCGGCGAAGCTGCCCGGTGCGTTGGTGTGGGCCACGCCGACGCGGATCGACGGCGCGCCCACCGTCACGGCAAAGCGCATGGCAATCTCCACGGCGGCCAGATCGCCGACGTCGATGTAGGTGCCCAGGTTCGGGATGTGCAGCCCGGCCTGCGCGGCCAGGGAGAGGCCGCGCTCTGCATCGGCCAACGTCGGCGAAAGGGTACAAAGGTTGTTGCGCCAGAAGGAAGGCGCCTGATCGCGCACCGCATCCGGCACCGTGGTCACGCGCCACTCCACACCGTCGTAGCCGGCCGCCGCCAGTTCGGCAACCGCCTCCTCCGGTGTGAGGTCGGGCAGCATGACGGTAAAGACGCCAAAGTTCATGAGCGGGATTCCTTGTTGTTGGGCGATTGACTCGTCACGTTAAGCGTAGCCTAGATTCACCAACTTCCCAAACCAGGCGCAACCAGGACGGGTGGGGAACTGATTACGAAATCTTCTTGATCCCTTGCCGCTTCGGTGGTCTCCGGTCTATAATGGGCTGGAGAGTAGCGAACCGCGCCCCTTCCTCCTCTGCTCAAAGGTAGCAACGCAACGAATGCGTTCGACCGGCATTTGTTCGCTACGGAGAGCACCATGCATGAATCTACAGTACCAGGCGAATCGACCTCCAGTCAGGTAGCCGAAGCAGCGATGGAAGAGCTTCCGGTGGCCGCATGTGTAATCGGCGGCAACGGCTTACGCCTGCTTCTCGCCAACGCTGCCTTCCGCGCCCTTGCCCCAGAAGGGATGCTCGTCGGTGTGTCAGTCGATGGGGCTGAACCGGCGCCGGGCCGGCGCTTTGGCAAGATTTGCCGGGAGGTTCTGGAGAGCGGCGCCACCCAGTCGCTGATTGATGTGCCGTCCCGGCTGTTGCGGGACACATCCGAAGCGCCAGAGGAGGCGTTCCATACCTGGGTATTTCAGCGTCTCGAACTCCCTGGGGACGTGGAGCAGGCCGTCATCTGCATCGCCTGGGAGGCGACCGAACACGGACAAACGGACAATCGGCTGCGTGAGAGCGAGGAACGCTACCGCCAACTGCTGGAGGTTTCGCCGGTCGGCGTGGCCGTCCATGCCGGGGGCACGTTGGTTTTCACGAACCCGGCCGGGGCGACACTCTTGGGGGCGAGCACGCCCGAAGATCTGATCGGCACGCCCATCACCAGGATCATTCATCCGGCCAACCTGGCCGCAGCCGCGGCGCGGATCGGACGAATGATGGCCGGCGAGACGGGTCTCTATCCGGTCGAAGATCGTTACGTACGGCTGGATGGCCAAGAGATAGATGTGGAGGTGATGGCGGTTTCCCTGGCGTACGAGGGCAAGCCGGCGGTGCAGGTCATCGTTCAGGACATCACCGAGCGCAAGCGCGCCGAGGAAGAGTTGCGCCTCAGCCGCGACCGCCTGGCCCAGTTGTCGCTGCGCCTGGTGGAAGCGCAGGAAAGCGAACGCCGCGCCATTGGCCGCGAGTTGCACGACCAGTTCGGCCAGATGCTCACGGCCATGAAGATCACCCTCGACATCGCGGCACAACTGCCGCCGGACGCGGCAGCCCGGAAGATCGCCCAGGCGCAGGAACTTGCCGGCGACCTGCTCAGTCGAGTCAGCCGGCTCTCCATGGAATTGCGCCCGGCCATGCTCGACGACCTCGGCCTTGTTCCGGCGCTGGTCTGGCTGATCAACCGCTTCCAGCAACAGGCGGGCATTGATGTGACTTTCAAGCATAGCGGCGTGGAGGGCAGGCGGTTTGCGCCCGTAATCGAGACGACCGCCTTCCGTATCGTGCAGGAAGCGTTGACCAACATCGCGCGCCACGCCCAGGCCATGCACGCGGGAATCAGGGTGTCGTCGCCTGATGGCTGGCTCGAGATCGAAATCGACGACAACGGCGTTGGCTTTGACCCCAAGGAGGCACTGGCAAACCGGCGCGGGTTGACCGGGATGCGCGAACGCGCGCTACTCGTCAACGGCACCTTTGCGATCGAGTCGTCGCCAGGGCAAGGCACGCACAAACTCATTCGATTGCCCATATCCGAGGAGAATGCATGAGCACCATCATCCTGGCCGACGATCATCAGATTCTGCGCGAGTCACTCTGCCTGCTGCTCAATTCGCAGCCTGACTTTCAGGTTATTGCCGAGGCGGGCGATGGGCGGGAGGCGTTGCAGTTGACCGAGCAGCTCAAGCCAGATGTCTTGATCGTGGATATGATGATGCCCGGCCTCTCGGGACTGGACGTTGCCCGCCAGGTCAGACGGGCGGTCCCGGCGACCAAGGTGATCGTGCTGTCCATGCACGATACGGAGAGTTACGTGGTCGAATCGCTGGAAGCGGGCGCCGTCGGCTACGTGTTGAAACAAAGCTCGTCCCAGGAGCTGACCCATGCCATCCGCGAGGCGCGAGCCGGTCACCTCTTTTTGAGTCCCTCGCTCAACGAACGCGCCATCCAGGCGTACATCCAGCGCGCCCAGGAGTCGCGCACGGAAGAACCGCACGACACGCTCACCGTGCGCGAACGGGAGGTGCTCACCCTGGCGGCCGAAGGGTTGAGCAATCCGCAGATCGCCGAGCGCCTGACGCTCAGCGTGCGCACGGTTGAGATGCATCGCTCAAATCTCATGAAGAAGCTGGGCCTGAAGTCGCAGACCGACCTGGTCAAGTATGCCGTGCGGCGCGGCCTCGTAGTATAGGGCGGCGACTACCGGGTGCTTCTGCCCAAAATACCGTACCCTTCCGGCTATTCACCCCCCCACATCTCTGATACCTTGAACACAGAGCTATGTGTAGTCAAGGTCAGAGGCAATCATGAGCAACAACCCAATCCGGATCTTTCTCGTCGACGATAGCCCCTATTTTCTCGACGTGGCGCGCGAGTTTCTCCAATATCAGAACGCACTTACGGTTGTCGGTGTTGCCAGTGACGCCGAAGCGGCCGTGACGCAGGCGCTGGCACTCGCTCCCGACGTGATCCTGCTCGACCTGAACCTGGAGCGTTCGTCGGGGCTGCGGCTCATCCCGGTCTTCAAAGCACAGTTGCCCACGGCCAAAGTCATCATTTTGACCATCATGGAGGAGAGTGGCTACCGAACTGCCGCCATGATGGCCGGCGCCGACGCGTTCGTGCACAAGTCCGCGATGACGCAAACGCTGGTGACGGCAATCCTCGACGTTGTGCGGCAGGAGGACGGCGAACAGAGTAGTGGGCAGGCTGCTGCCAGGTCTCTGCCGCCGGGCGAGCGTTCGACGAACTGCTTCGAGCGGCTGGTCGAACATGTACCGGACCTGATCTACCGGTACGAATTTGTGCCGCAGCGCGGCTTTGCCTATGTCAGCCCGTCGGCTACTGCCATGACCGGCTATACCGCTGAGGAACACTACGCCGACCCGGACCTGGGGTTCAAACTGATTCATCCCGAGGATCGTCACCTGCTCGACCGGCTGTCGCACGACGCGATTGAGCCACTTGCCCCGCTGGAACTTCGCTGGGTGCGCAAGGACGGCACGATTCTTTGGACGGAACAGCGCAATGTCCATATCCACGATGCGGCCGGCGGGCTCGTTGCGATCGAAGGCATTGCGCGCGACATCACTGCCCACAAGAAGGCCGACGAAGCCGTTCTGGCCTCGGAACGCTTTGCGCACCAGACGATCGATGCGCTTACCGTAGGCATCGCGATTTTGGACGAAGCCGGAACCATTGTAGCCGTCAACGGTCCCTGGCGCGAGTTTGCGGAGGAAGGTGGGATCGACCCGGCACTTGTTTCCGAAGGCGTCGACTATCTGGCCGTCTGCGACCGCGCCACTGGCAAAGATGCCGAGACAGCCCGACCCGTCGCCGATGCCATCCGTGCGTTGATAGCCGGCGATACGGTCCCCCACGTCATCGAATACCCGTGCCACTCCGCCACCGAACGACGCTGGTTCGAGGCGCGCATCTCTAGATTCAATGACGCGGGACCGGTGCGAATTGTCGTGACGCATGCGAACATCACTGAGCGGAGGCGTGCCGGCGATGCGTTGCGCGCCAGCGAAGAACGATTCCGCGCCACCTTCGAGCAGGCCGCGATCGGTATTGCGCACGTAGCAACCGATGGTCGCTGGCTGCTCGTCAACGACCGTCTTTGCGCCATCACAGGCTATACCCGCGAGGAACTGCTCGCCCGCTCATTTCAGGACATCACCTTTCCAGACGACCTCCCCGCCGACCTGGAGCAAATGCACCGGCTGTTGGCGGGGGCGATCAAGAGCTACAACCTGGAGAAACGCTACATTCGCAAGGATGGGAGCAGGGTGTGGATCAACCTCACCGTGGCACTGGTGCGCAACACGCTTGATGAACCCGAATACTTTATTTCGGTAATCCAGGATATTTCCCAGCGCAAGCAAGCACAGGAAACACTTCGCCAGAGCGAGGCGCGCTATCGAGCCCTCTTCGAGCAATCCAACGACGCCGTCTTCATCCTTGATCTGCAAGGCCGGCATATCATGGCAAACCGGCGTGCCTCGGACATGCTCGGCTATGCGCCCGAGGAGATCGGTGCGCTCTCCTACCGCGAGGTGTCCGCGCAGCTTGACCAAAGCGAGCGCGTGTTGAGCAAGCTCCTGGCGGGCCAGCACATCCCGACCTACGAAGCGAAATTCAGACGCAAGAATGGCGAGGTCTTCCCCGTTGACATCAACGTGGAGTTGGTGCGTAACCACGATGGCAGCCCGCTGCACATCCAGAGCGTCGTGCGCGACATTGCCGAGCGCATTCGGGCGGAAGAAACCCTGCGCTTGCAGAGTAGCGCGCTGGAAGCGACCGCCAATGCCATCGTGATCACCGATGTACACGGCGCCATTCAATGGGTCAATTCGGCATGGACGCTCCTGACAGGCTACGTGGCAGATGACGCATTGGGCAAGAGCATGCGCATCCTGAAGTCAGGTTGGCAGTCGACCGCCTTCTATGCCGATCTGTGGACAACCATTCTCTCGGGCGAGCCCTGGCATGGCGAACTGATCAATCGGCGCAAGGACGGATCGCTCTACACCGAAGAGCAGACGATTACCCCAATCGTGGACCGCAACGGCGTGATCACGCACTTCGTCGGCGTCAAGCAGGACGTGAGTGAGCGGATTCAGGCCGCGGAGCAGATCCGGCGACAGGTTGTGCAACTGGCCACCTTGCACGAAATCGACCAGGCGATCGCCTCGAATCTTGATCTTTCCACGCTGCTCAGCCTGCTGCTCTCGCGCACGGTGGAGTTACTCGCAAGCGACGCAGCCGCAATCCACCTGGTCAGCGACGACGGCGTCAATCTAGAATTCGCTGCGGGTGCAGGCTTTCGCAGCAACGACGTGGGTGCCCTCCTGCCCGCGTTCGGGCCGGACGATGCCGGCATCACTGCGGCGGCAACCAGTCGCATCTTCGTGCCGGACCTTGCCACGCTGGCCGACAACGCAACTGTGCGCAGCCTGCACAGCAACGAGGGGTTTGTCGCCTACGCCAGTGCACCGCTCATCGTCAAGGAAAAGGTGATCGGGGTGCTTGAGCTTTTCGACCGCTCGACACAAGCGCGCGACGAAGCCTGGTTTGACATTCTGGACACCCTGGCCGGCCAGGCCGCAATCGCCGTCGAGAATGCGCGCCTCTTTTCAACGGCGCAGCGCGAGTTGGAGGAACGGCGCCGGGCCGAGGCCGACCTTCGCTTTCTTAACAAAGAGCTGGAGGAGCGCGTGGAAGCGCGCACCGCTGACCTGCGCCGCCTCAACATCGAACTGGCGCATGCGGTGCGCGTCAAAGATGAGTTTCTGGCCAATATGAGCCACGAGTTGCGCACGCCAATCAGCGCCATTCTGGGTCTCTCCGAGCTGCTCGCCGGAGAGATTCCAGGCGTCCTGAATGAAAAACAGCAGCGCTATGTCGGCATCGTCAGCGAAAGCGGATCGCACCTGCTTGCCCTGATCAATGACATCCTGGACATTGCCAAGAGCGAGGCGGGGCTGCTGGAACTCAAGTTCTCAGGCGTCGATGTCTCTGCGGTCTGCCTGGCTGCAACGCGCATGGTCAATCAGTTGGCACAGAAAAAAGGGGTAACCCTTGCCCTGGATGTCGATCTGGAGATCGACCAGATTTGGGCGGACGAGCGCCGCCTCAAGCAGATGCTCGTCAATCTGCTCAGCAACGCCGTCAAGTTCACCACGCCAGGCGGCAAGATTGGTCTGGAAGTGCGCGGCGATCATCGACAAGAGCGGGTCAGTTTCACGGTGTGGGATTCGGGTATCGGCATTGCCGGCGAAGACCTGGGGCGGCTATTCCAACCGTTCGTGCAACTGGACTCACACCTGGACGCCAAGGCGTCCGGCACCGGGCTTGGCCTGGCACTGGTCGCACAGATGGCGCGCCTGCATGGCGGTAGCGTAAGCGTCATAAGCCAGCCGGACCAGGGCAGCCGCTTCACGATTGCCCTGCCGTGGCTTTCGGTGCCTGCACCCGCGATGACTGGGCTTACTAGCGGGCCGGCAGTTCCGCCGGATCTGTCGGGCCTGAAGGATGATCAGCGTACGATCCTGCTCGTGGAGGACGCCGAAGCAACGATCACCGTGGTGCGTGACTACCTCGAGCATGCCGGCTTTCGCGTTGCCGTGGCGCGCAATGGCCGGGAGGGAATCGCCCTGGCACGGAGGCTGCGCCCCAGCTTGATTCTGATGGATGTGCAGATGCCAATCCTGGATGGCCTGGATACGGTGCGCCTGCTGCGGCAGGAACCGGAACACGCGCATACACCGATCATCGCCCTGACGGCCCTTGCCCTCGAGAACGATCGCGAGCGTTGCCTGGCTGCCGGCATGGACGACTACATCGCCAAACCCGTCAACCTGCACCTGCTGATCCGCTCTATTGCCAACCTGCTCCTCTCTCGCGGAGGGGCGAGCACGGGGGAATAACTTCTGGAGAATAGCGGGCGCACAATGTTGCGCCCGCTATTCTCTACTGTTACGTTATTCGCCGGGCGGGCAAACTTCCTCGGGCACCTCGCACAGACCGGTGCGCTGGCACCAGAGCCGCTGGGCCTGGTTGACGCCACAGGCGACGCCTTCCGCCGCACCGGAGATCGCTGAGCCGGCCGCCGCGGCGGCATTGGTCGATCCTGCCGCTGTTGCCGCCGAGCCCGCTGTGGAAAGCGCAGAATCCACCGCGCCCTGCAGGACGGATACGCTCGTACCGGCAGCGCCGGCCACCCCCTGCGCCGTGCCGCTGGCCGCCGTGCCGATCCAGGCCGACGCTTCATCCCACCACGACAACTCACCCTCGGTGATGGCATCGCCCGCCACCGCCGGGTCGCCGTCCTTTGTGCCGCCCAGCGTCGCCTCGTTGGCTGTGGCGATGCCGAGCACAGGCACGGAGAGGTTTCCGCCGATGCGGATCGAGGCGTCGCTCAGCCGCTCGAAGGGGATGAAGAGTTCGACGGTGCCGCCGCTCTCCAGCAAGGTGGCGGGCGCCAGGCGTGCATCGGCCACGCCTTGCAGGCGGATGCCGCTGCGGTCGACGCGCACGGTGCTGTCCAGCATGAGCGGCGCGCCTTCCACCTGTAGCAGCCGGCCGAGCGGCCCGCCCTCGATGCCGATGTCGCCGTTCAATTCCACGAAGTTGCGTTCGCGATCGGGCGAGAAGAGCGCAGCCACGCCGACCGTGGAGCGCAGCGGCAGCGCCAGCCCGCTCAGCATGGGCAACTGCCCTACGTCGATCCCCATCAACCCGCCGACGACAGCCAGGCGCAGCACCTGCGAGAGGTTGAAGCGGCCGTCGACATAGAGCACCTTGCTGGCCGGGTCGACGACCAGCGTGGTCGACTCATTCTGCGGCACCGACAGGGTCAACGGCACCTGCTGCCCAGCTTCGCCCGGCAATGTCGTATCGAGCGTGAAGCCCTCGCCCAGGCGCAGGAAGAGATAACGCTGATCCGGTTCGAGCAGATGGCTGATGGCCCCCATTTCCGAGCCGAACTCGTAGCCGAACTCGGCCGCAAATTCCCCGCCGATCTTCATGCCATTGGGCAGCGCCAGGTTGGGCACGACGCTGGTGGCCGTCCCGCGCAGCCGATCGACCTGTCCCTGCTTGTTGAGCCCCACCAGGAATTCGCCGGCGCGAATCTCAATTTCGCCTACGGGCAGGCGAATCGCAATCTTGTCGGAAATCTCCAGCCCGGCGCCGGAGAGGAACCCGGTATCGCCCACCGGCAGGTCAAAGCGGATCGGCGCCGTGGCAGGCACCGGCACTTCAGTCTTGATGATGCTCGTGTTGACAGTCAACTTGCACTGGCCGGCGTCGCAGGTCACGCCGTAGGTGGCCAGCCCGCCGGGCGCATCGCTCTGCGCGTGGAGGGGGCCGGCAAAAAGGTTCAGGCTGAAGGCCAGCAGCAGGGCCAGGGTCAGGACGCGGCGGCGGATGGTCATAAGTAGGCTCCAGGTGAATGGCGGTACGGTTTGGATGGCGATGGGGTAAGTATACCCTAGTGGGGCGTGGGGATGACAAGATGAGGGAATGACAAGATGAGGGGATGAGGGGATGAGGGGATGAGGGGATGAGGGGATGAGGGGATGAGGGGATGAGGGGATGAGGGGATGAGGGGATGACAAGATGAGGGAGTGATGTCTTGGGGTGTTTGGGTTGTGGGGTACTGGATAGGCATCTTCCCCAACACACCAACACCCCAAACCCCCAATACCCCAATTCCCCAACACCTCACCCCATCATCTTGTCATCTTGTCATCCTGTCATCCCCCTATCACAACCAGCTACTTCCCGATAATCGGCAGATAGATCCCCGACGGCACGATGCCGGTCGGATTGCAGTTGTCGGTGGCGTTGACCTCCGTGGTGCCCAGCGTGGTCACGCCGTAGACATCCATCACTTCGATGCGCACCGTGTGCACGTTGTCCGCCGCGCACGCGTACTGGTGACTGGCGTTGGTATCGCTACCGGCTGTCACGTAGGGCGTGCCGTCGCCGAAGTCCCAGCGCACCTGCTGCGGCCCGGCCAGCGATTGCGCGATCGGAGCCGGCTGCCAGCCCGGCGTGAAGGCGAAGGCAAAGGTGTAGAGCGTGCTGCTCACCTCAGCGGTCGGCGTGATGACGACGGCACCTTGCTCCGCGTCCAGCCAGGTCAGGAAGGTACTGACAAGCGCGGAACGCTGCGTCGGGGTGATACCGTAGACCGGATTCAGCACCTCGCTCATGCCTTCCAGGCCAAAGCTCGTGTAGATGGAGCGGCCGGCATAGGTGGTACCCGGCACCTCCAGGCTTGGCTGTTGGCGATTGGCCAGGGCGACAGCGCCGCCGTATTGGGCGAACGGCCCGCCATAGCTGAGGATGCGCGTGCTGCCCAGCGTGCTCTCGCCAAAGGGGTCACCCGGCACCGGGTTTGGATTCATCGAGCCGTCGTGGAGCGTATTGTCGATCTCATCGACGTACCGCTGATTGATGACCGCCGTCGGCGTAATCTGGCTGCGCACCTCGCCGGAGGGATACCCCTCGGTATGCACGTTGACGTAGAACCCGTCGGCCAGCAAGGCATCTTCCTGTACCTGCGTCAGCACGAAGCTTTCGCCAAAGGTGAGCGTGCTGGTGACATAGGTTGGCGTGTTGAAGATCGTGAAGACTACGGGGCCATTGGCGCCGAAATCGCCCTGGTGGATGTGCGCGCCCGTCACCGTGATCGGTGTCGTCACGGTCGGCGCCACCCTGACCTGGATCTCGAGCAGCTTCTGGTCGACATCGTAGCGCAGCGCGTAGAGCCCGGTGGTATTGGTGGACACGGCCGGGACCTCCTGCGTGCCGCTCAGCGCGCCGCTCGCCACATACTTGCGCGTCTGCGTCAGGTCGACGATGAGGCCGCCCAGCGCGTCCGGTGCATCGGTCGTGGGTACGATCAACTGGCTGGGCTGCTGCTCGTTGCTGATGCTGTCCTGGACGTAGCCCGCGCCGAGCCGGTAATTGTAAAAGAAGCTGTCGTTGGTCATCGCACTGCTGTAATCCTGGCCCATGGCAATGTAGCGGCCGCCGCCGTTAACATACTCGGTCAGGCTGTCGATGTCCAGCGCCGTCAACCCGGTGTGCACCGGATAGGTGCCATCGGGCTCATAGTTGTCGCCCGTGAAGTGAAGGATGTGCGGGAAAGCCGCCAGCGTCGTCGCGTCGGGGATGGTGCGATCGCTGCCGGCATAGTCGTCGACATTCCAGACCTCGTAGCTCAGGTTGAGCGCCTCCAGCGTCGTGGTGTAGTACCACAGATAGTCGTAGTCTTGAATCAGGTCGCTGAAGTCGTTGTCGATGAGCAGTACGTCGGCGATCTGCGTGGCGTAAGTGACGCGCGCCCAGGCCGGCATGTGCGCATCGTGCGCCGAACCGGCCAGCATCACATAACCCTGGTTGTCACCGTAGCCCTGGCCATCGGCGGCCGTGAAGGTGACGGCCACCACGGCGGAGGCGCCCGGTTGCAGCGTGATCTGCGCCGGGTTCACGGCGAAGCCCGGCAGCGCCGTCGTCTGCGTGAACCCGTTGCCGGTGAAGAGGGTGGCAATGTCATAGGTCTCGGCGGCAGCCGCCACGCTCAGCACCGTCACGCTGATCGTCTTGGTCGTCCCCGTCGGCACCAGGCCAAAGCTCAGGCTCGGCGGGTCGAGGATGACGCCCGGATCAAGCACGTCGGTCAGGTCGAGGCGCCCGGCGCCCATGTCCAGCGGCTGTGCCGGCGTCTCGTCGAAGTTGTAGACGTCCATGTACTTGGCGGTCGACATGAGCGCCGACTTGATCCAACTGTTCGGCCAGGTGGGATGCGCCTGGCGCACGAGTGCGGCCGCACCGGCCACATGCGGCGAGGCCATGGAGGTGCCGGAGGCCTGGCCGTAGCCGGTAAAGACATCCATCCCGGTTGCACCCGGGGTGTAGCCCTGGGCCAGAATGTTGACGCCAGGCGCAGCAATGTCCGGCTTCAAGGTGTTGCCGACGCCAGGGCCGCGACTGCTGAAGGCGATGATACGGTCGGGCGTGCTGCCGGCCTGGAACGCAAGCGTGTCCAGCACAACCTCGGTGTTGTTGTCGACGCCGTAGGCCGCTACAATCGCCAGCCCATTCGTGCGCCCGATAAAGACCGAAGAGATCGTAGCCTGGTCGCCGACGGCCCCCGGTCCCATGTTGATGAGATCGTCACCGCCCGCGGCAGAGTTATAGACGATGGCAAAGCTGGCGCCTGCCTGCTCGGCATTCAGAACCTTGACGCCAAACTCACAGCCGCCGCGCTGGATCAGCGCCGCCTTGCCCGTGAATGCGCCTGCCGCCCACGCATTGCAGCCATTGATGTTTGCGGCATCGACTGTGTCCGATGGCAGCACCGGGTAGGTGATGACCTGCCCTACTGGCAGCGGGTCGCCAAAGCTGGCCGCTGCAAAGCTGAGATCCTGGAGACTGGGATCGCCCGCGACGCCCAGGCGTCCCGACGCGTAGGTGCCGCCGGTCGTGCTTGCCGCCACCGAAATATAGCTCGGCGACGGATGGTCGGTTGTGCCATTGCCGGGGCCTGCATTGCCCGCCGACATGGAGACAAAGACACCGGCATTGAAGGCGTTGGTCAGCGCGCTGTCGAGTGCGTCGAACTCGCCGCCCTCGGAGCCAGGACCACCACCCCACGAGTTGTTGACGACGTCGGCGCCATCCATGACGATGTCTTCCAGCGCGGCGAGGCCCTCGGCCGTGTAGAAGCCGCCGTTGCCGTTGACGCTGTTGTAGAAGACCTTGTAACTCATGACATAGGCACGCGGGGCGACGCCACTGATCTGACCGACAAGTGTGCCGCCATAGGTTGCAGTCACAACGTTGCCGGCCGCGGTCGAGGCCGTGTGCACGCCGTGCGAGGTGCCGCCGACGCCCGGCCACGGTGTCGTCTCTTCCGCCACGGGCGGGTCCCATGAGCGGAAGTACGCACGCGAGACGATGATCTTGCCATTGTTGTTGGCGGTCAGCCCCAGACCGTTCGGACCGTAGCCCGGCGGGTAGGTGTAGCCGGTGCCGTCAAACATGGGCGCGAGGTAGTAGGCGCCGCCATCCATGGATGCGACCTTCACACCGGCGCCGGCGTTGTTGCGCCCGCCAAGCTGATTCCACACCACCGGTGCGTTGATCAGCGTCGTGCTGGTATAGAGCGCCGACGTGTACAGGCGGTCGGTGTAGATTGCCTTGACGCCAGGCAAGCGGCTCAACCGCTCGCGCGCCGTCTCCAGGTCAAAGCCACCGGTCTCGATGGCCAGACCGTTGAAGGCGACCTGATAGGCGCTCGATTCGGCATAGCCGGACTCGTTGACGAAGGTGCTGACGCGTGCTGCGGGCACGGCCTGCTCCATGCTGTTGACGAACGCCGCCTGCTCTGCCTGAAGTTGCGCCACATAGGCCGCGGCAAAGGCAGAGCTTGTGTCGAGGCTGCCGTCTGCTGCGGCCGCGCCCACCTGGCTCTGGTAGGCGACGGTGAGCGGCGGCGACGCAAGCTCGACGATCAGGCGCGGCAATGGCGGTGGCGCCGCATCGCCCGGCCCGTCGGTCAACGTGGGGACATCGACCACGGCATTGGCCAGCGGCGCCGCTGCAAAGATGGCGACAGCGGCGAGCACCAGCGCGACAAACAACGATAGGTGTTTCATCTGTGTTGCTCCTTGAGAGGCATGTAGAAACGGCCGATTGACTGACAAAAGCGTTTGAGGGCAAGACCCCGGCAGTGAATAAATTACACGAGTGTAATCTTACGTCTTGCCTATGCGCTTGGCCAAATCCCAGGGACGCGCTACGGGGAGGTGGCGCATGAGACCGTCTTGCACTATCATACGGGCAGCTATTGGTGACCTTGCCGCTCACCCATCCCGTTACCGCATGCGTAACGCAGCCCGACTGTGAGGATTCGTTCATGAGTGACCAGCTTTTGACGATGCCGGCGCCTGTGCGCCGCCATGCCATGCTCGATGTTCCGCGTGCGGTGAACCCGCCGGCTGTGCCGGCCGGCGCCGCGCTCGATGACCCCGCGCTCTACTTCAACAAGGAATTGAGCTGGGTTGACTTCAACTGGCGCGTGCTGGCGCTGGCCATGGATGAGCGCACGCCGCTGCTGGAGCGCGTCAAGTTCGTCGCGATCACCGCCAGCAACCTCGACGAGTTCGTGCAGAAACGTATCGGCGGTCTGCGCCGGCAGGAGGCCGCCGGCGTGCGCCAGCTCTCGGACGACGGTCGCACGCCGCAGGAGCAGTTGCGCCTGCTGCATGCCGCAGTCGTCAGATGCACGGCCGCATGACCGCCGCTGTGGGAGAACGATCTGCGTGCGCGTGGCGGACGTTGCCGACATTCACGTCGTCACCCGCTTCGCCGACCTGAGCACCGAGCAGCGTGCTTGGCTCAACGAGCGCTTTCGTGACGAGATTTACCAGGTGCAGCTCCGCTCGCTGTCGATCGGGCCGCCTTTCCCTTCATCTCAACCTCAGCCTGTCGCTGGCCGTGGTGCTGCGCAATCCGCAAGAACCAGACGGTGCACTTTAGCGCATCAAGCTGCCCAGCCCGCGGCTGATCGAGGTGCCATGCAACCCCGCCGCCGATTCCAGCGAGCCAGCGCCCGTGCTCTTCCTGCCCGTCGAGCAGTTGATCGCAGCGCATGTGGACGAACTCTTCCCCGGCATGGATGTCGTGAGCGTCCACCCCTTCCCGTGTCGCGCCTGAACGCCGACGTGCGCCGCGATGACGAAGAGGAAGCGGAAGACCTGCTGGAGATGATCTCGAACCGAACTGCGCAGCGGCGCTTTGCTGCAGTCGTGCGGCTGGAGTCGACAAAATGCCGACCTTTGACCGCGAGTTGCTCGTGCGGCTCAACCTGCGCCGGAAGACGTGCACGAGGTCGACAGGCTGCTCGACCTGCCTGCCTCTTCCAGGTGGCGGCGGTGGATCGGCCGCGCTCAATGCGCGCCATGGACGGCGGTAGTGCCGCCGCGGCTCCAACTGAGGGCGGAAACAGGGCGCGCCAACATCTTCGCCATCATCCGCCAGGGCGACCTGCTCGTCCACCATCCGTACGACTCCTTTGCGGCGAGCACCGAGCAACTGCTCAAGGAGGCGGCCGAGGATGCGCGCGTGCTGGCTATCAAGCAGACGCTCTACCGCACCTCGGACGACTCGCCCATCGTCAAGGCGCTCATCCGTGCGGCGGAGAAGGGCAAGCAGGTCGCCGTGCTGGTGGAAGTCTCGGCGCGCTTCGACGAGGCCAACAACATCGAGTGGGCACAGATCCTGGAGACGGCCGGCGTGCACGTGACCTACGGGCTGGTCGGGCTGAAGACGCACACCAAGGCCACGCTCATCGTGCGCAGCGAGGGCGACCGCATCCGCACCTACTGCCACATCGGCACGGGCAACTACAACCCCAAGACGGCGCGCCTCTACACCGATCTTGGGCTGCTCACCTGCCGGCCGGAGCTGGGCCGCGACCTGGTCAATCTCTTCCACTTTCTCACGGGCTATGCGCCGGGGCAGCGCTACGAGCAGGTGCTGGTCGCGCCCGACTACATGCGCACGCGCTTCGAGGAACTCATCGAGCGCGAGATGGCCAACCAGCAGGAAAACGGGAACGGTCGCATCATCGCCAAGATGAACGGGCTGGACGACCGGCGCATGGTGCGCAAGCTCTACGAGGCGTCGCAGGCCGGCGTCGCCATCGACCTGATCATCCGCGGCCACTGTACGCTGCGCCCCGGCCTGCCCGGCTTTAGCGAGAACATCCGCGTGCTCAGCATCCTGGGCCGCTTCCTGGAGCACGACCGCATCTTCTACTTCCACAACAACGGCCAGCCCATCACCATCATCGGCAGCGCGGACTGGCGCACGCGTAACCTCACGCGTCGCGTCGAACTGGCCACGCCCGTCACCGAGCCGGCGCTCCAGCAGCAGCTCATCGACATCCTGCACGACGCCCTGGCCGACAACCGCTACGGCTGGGAACTGGACGGCGACGGCTACTACCGCCTGCGTCTGCCTGCGGAGGACGAGCCGGTGCGCAGTTTTCAGGATGAGATGATGGAGCGGGCGGTTGAGCGGAGTGGGTGAGGGGATGAAAAGATGACAAGATGACAGGATGAAAAGATGAGGGGGTGACACTCGCTCATTCCTTCATCCCCTCATCTTGTCACCCTCTCACGTTCACACCCCCTCACCCCCTCATCCTGTCATCTTGTCATGTTCACAGGTTTTCCCGTATCAAACGACACCCGCGCCGCCAGCGCCAACGCCGTCGCGGCACGTGCGTCTTCGCCGGTGGCGGGGACGGGCGTGTCGTTACGCACGGCGTCGACGAAGGCCTGCATCTCCGTGACGTAGCTCTCGGTGTAGCGCTCCATGAAGAAGTTGAGCGGCAGGTCGCGGCGCACCGCCTGCGCCGTGCTGATCGTCGCCGCGTTGGGGTAGATGTTGCCCGTGCTGGCGCTGCCCGCGCTGCCCAGGATCTCGACGCGCTGGTCGTAGCCGTAGACGGCCTGCCGGCAGTTATCGATGACGCCCATGGCGCCGCTGGCGAACTTGAGCGTGATCAGCGCCGAGTCGACGTCGCCCTGCGCGCCGATGGCCGGGTCGACCAGCACGCCGGCCGCGGCGTAGACCTCCGTCACCTCCTCGCCCAGCAGGAAGCGCGCCATGTCGAAGTCGTGGATCGTCATGTCCAGGAACATGCCGCCCGAGACGGCGATGTAGGCGGGCGGCGGCGGCGCCGGGTCGCGGCTGATGATGTGCATGAGGCGCGGCGTGCCGATCTCGCCCGAAGTGACCGCCTGGCGCACGCGCGCAAAGTTGGCGTCGAAGCGGCGGTTGAAGCCCATCTGCAACTTGACGCCCGCCTGCTTCACCGCGGCCAGCACCTGGTCGATAACGGCCAGGTCGAAGTCCAGCGGCTTCTCGCAGAAGATGTGCTTGCCGGCCGCCGCCGCCTCCATCGTGATCGCCGCGTGCGTGTGCGTCGCCGAGCAGATGACGACCGCGTCGACGGCGGGGCTTTGCAGCACGGTCTGGTATTCCGCCACGGCGAACTTGATGCCGAAATCGTCGGCCGCCGCGCGCGCGGCCTCCTCGACCGGGTCGGCGACCAAAATCACGCGCGCATCGGGGATGCGCCGCTGCAAGTTGGCGGCATGGACGCGCCCGATCCGTCCGGCACCGATGAGACCGATGTTGAGTGGTGATGGCATGGTGTGTTGACCTCTTTTGTGGTAGTGAGAAGATGACAGGATGACAAGATGAGGGGGTGACAGGGTGATAAGGTGATTCTCACTTGGCTAGGGTGGGGGCCAGGGGGTGTCTGCGTCGTCTTGGGCGTCGCTGTTGTTGAGCGAAACGCTGGCATAAGGACCGTTGGGATCGGGCTGCCCGGAGAGTTCGTAGGCAGCGGGCGACTCAGAGATGGTCCAGGTGTCGAGGTGGTTGATCATGCCGACGAGGGTGCGGATGATGCCGTTGTAGGTCGTGTAGAGTTCGCGTGCCGGTGCGCGGTCTACGTAACCGCACTCGACGGCGAACTCCAGCCAGGTCTGGGTTTCGGCGGCTTCGCCTTCGGCGATGGAGAGTTTGTTGGCAAAGGTCGGCGCATACCGCCGCCGGCGCCAGCCTTCGGCCAGGTTTGCGCACACGGAGCGAGAAGAGCGGCGGATCTGGTCGGTCAGCGCGTACTGCTCTTCACGCGGAAAGCCCTTCGTCAGCGCATAGATGGTCATCGCCGCCTCAAACGCCCGTCGATACACATCCAGATCCCGATGATTGACCGCACGCTCACCCATCCCTCACCCCCTCATCCTGTCATCTTGTCATCTTGTCAAAGTATGTTCCACCCATACATTCGGCTCGACATAAATGCCGCGATCGGCGTCACGGTTGACCTGCAGCGGTACGAGCAGATCGGGTGCCACGTAGTGGCCGGAGCCGGGCAGGGCAAGGCCGGTGCTGGCTTCCCAGCCGGCGACGGTGGCTTGCAGGCTCATGGAACGCGGGCAGGGCTTGACGATGGCGCCGCCCACGCGAACGTGCGTGCGCAGCCACGGGTCGAAGGGCAGCCCCTCGGCCGTGGTCCAGGCGGCATAGGCGGCAATGGGAATGAGCGGGTAGCGGTTCTTCCAGGTGGGGCGGACCGGAGCAATGAGGCGCGCAAAGCCGGCTTCGGCCGCCAGCCCGCGCATGACACGGACCATGGCGCCGCTCAAGCCCTGTCGTTGTGCCGCGGGGTCGATGGTGATGGAGAGCGCGCAGAGCAGGTTGGGCGGCGTTCCCGCCTCGTGTTGGGCCGTGGCGGTGTAGATCGCCCAGTCCCAGCCCGCGTCGGGCAGGTCGGCGATGGCGCCGTCATAGAAGAGCGGGGCGGCATTCCCGCCGGCGAGCAGGCGGCCGCTCTCCGGCTCCATGAGGCCGAACTGGAACTCCGGCCAGCGTGTGTAGACGCCCATCCAGTCGATGGGATCGTAGGCGCCGGCGGGCCAGGCCGTCTGGATGTAGGCCGGCCACACCGCCTCGATCAGCGCCTGGATGCGGTCGCCCAGCGCGGGATCCTGAGCAACGGTGACGACCTGCGGCTGCGTGGCCATGGCTCAACCGTAGGTCCCGACGATCTTGGAGTGGTCGAAGTCGATGATGCCGCCGCTCATCATGGCGCTCTCGGGCGAGAGGAACCACATGACCAACCCCGCCACATCATCCGGGCGCAGAATGCGGCCCATGGGCATGCGCGCGTCGGCCAGTTCCAGCCAGTTGGCGGGGTTGCCCTCCTTGCGCTGCACCGTGTCCTCGTTCGGCGTGATCATCCAACCCACGTTGATGCAGTTGACGCGGATGTGGTCGGGCGCCAGCACGTTGGCGGCGTTGAGCGTCAGCGTGGAGAGCGCGCCCTTGGCGGTGCTGTAGGGCGTCAGGTTGGGCTGGCCGCCGCGCGCGTTGATGCTGCCGATGTTCACCACCGTGCCGCCGCGCCCCTCGCGCCGCATGACCAGCGCCGCCTCCTGCATGAGAAAGAAGGGCGCGCGCAGGTTGATGGCCATGATGCGGTCCCACAGCTCCGGCGTCGTATCGTAGACCGAGCCGCGGTCGGTCGTCGCCGCGCAGTTGACCAGCCCGTCGACGCGGCCAAAGCGCTCGTCCGCCGCGCGAATCACGGCGCGGCAGTCGTCGACGGAGGAGAGGTCGGCCGGCACGTAGAGCGTCGGGCAGCCGCTCTCGCCGATCTCGGCGGCGACGCGCGTGCCGTTCTCCTGCCCGCGGCCGCAGATGACGATCCCGGCGGCGTGGTGTTGCGCGGCGCGGCGGGCAATCTCCTCGCCCAGCCCCTGCGTGCCGCCCGTCACGACGACGATCAGCCCCTCAAGTGTTCGCATAGCCAGCTACCCCTTGTGTGGCCGTAGTAACGACTTTAGTCGTTGTGCGGACTACACGACTAAAGTCGTTACTACGGATGGTTGTCGAAAGCCGAGCGGCGCACATCATCGTACCCGGCGTGATCCTGTACGAGAAAATCAACCCAGCGCGCAGCCAGCGTGCCCGGCACCTCGATCATGGGTGAGTGACCGGCGTTGGGCAGCACTTCCAGGTTGTCGGCGCCGGGGATGGCGATGAGCGTGCGCGTCGTGGCGGCGCGGTCGACGATCGAATCGAGCGCACCCCAGATCAGCAGGGTGGGGAGGGTGAGCTGACGGGCATCGCCAAAGCGGTTCCACTGTGCCAGCCCGCGCGCGATCTCGGTGAAGGCGGCGGGCGCCATCTCCGCCGCGTCCGCCACCAACTGCGCGAAGAAATGCACGTTTTCTGGGTGCGCGTCGTCCAGCGGCAGCGCGGGCATGAGCAGGCGCAGCGCCTCGCGCAGCAGATCAGGATCCGTGCGCATCTGTTCGAGCAACAGGTAGCCGTCCAGCGGCGTGAAGACGCCCTCGACCGGCACGCTGTCGACGAGGGTCAGCGTGTCGAGCCGGTGGCCGTACTGGAGCGCATACTCCATGGCCACGGCGCCGCTGCTGGAGTGCGCCATGAGGTGAAAGCTCTGCCAGCGCAGCGCATCGGCCAGGGCGGCGATGTCGGCGGTCTGCTCCTCCACCGTGTAGCCGCCATCGGGCTTGTCGCTCTGCCCGCAGCCGCGCAGGTCCGGCGCCACGGCGTAGATCTCATCGGGCAAGGCGGCGCAGAAGCGTTCCCACCAGCGCCCCGTGCCGTAACTGCCATGCAGCAGCAGCAGCGGGATGCCGTCGTCCGCGCCGGATGTGCGGCAGAAAAAGCGCAGCCGCGGGGTCTGTACGTGGAAATGGGCGTTGGGTCTGGCACTCATGGGTCGTCAGGAAAAGCGCTTGTTTTCTTCGGCGTCGTCGGGCAGAAAGAGCAGGAGCAGGGCAGCGGCCGCCGCTTCGGGCCAGGGACCTTCGACGCGGCCGACTTCCTCTTCGGCAATGATCAGGCCGCCCTGGTTCACCACGCCGTCGGGATCGACCCAGCCCAGCTCGCCCCCTTCAAAGAGGCCGTGGCTGCGCACTGTGCCGTCCGCCGTGAAGGTGCCCAGTTCGCGCTCGTCGTGCGCCGTCTTGCGAAAGACCAGCCCGTCGCCGGTTACGCGGCCGGTCGGCACGCCCTCGCCCCAGCGCAGCCGGCAGATCGCCCCCGTCGCATCAATGTAACCGACAGTGATCTCGCCGCCGTCCGCCGTGCGCTTGTAGATGATCGTGCGGGCGCCCGTGTCCTGGTCACTCATGCTGCCCGCCGCGTCACGCTCGCAAAGAGCGCGTCTTGGATCGCCTGGTTGGCCGCGACGAAGATGGGCGTGCTCTCCGTGGCGTAATCCTTGCGCTCGGCCGCCAGCGGAAAGATCGGCGCCCGCTGCCAGGTGGTCGCCAGCCCGCCCGCCTCGACGACGAGCAGGTAGGCCGCGGCCAGGTCCCACACCTTGGGCGTGGCCTCGATGCCGGCCAACGCGCTGCCGTCCGCCACCTTGCACAGGTGATAGGCCGCGCTGCCATAAATGCGCGCCTTGAGCGGCAGGCGCACGTCGAAGAGCTTGTCCGTGCGCGTGCAGCGCATCATGAGCAACTCGTCGTCGGCCAGGTCATTGTTCGCCGTATAGATGCGCTCGCCGTTGCGCCAGGCGCCCGCGCCCGCCGCCGTCGTGAAACGCTCCTGCACCATGGGGAAGTCGACGACGCCGGCGACCGGCTGGCCGTGCTGGAGCAGGGCCACGCTGACGCCCCACACCGGCATGCCGCGCGCAAAGTTCGTCGTGCCGTCCACCGGATCGATGACCCACGTGAAGTCGGCGCCCGGGTCGTAGCTCGTCGTCTGTTCCTCGCTCAACACGTGGTGGGTAGGGTAGGTAACGGCCAGGCGGTCGGCGATCATGCGGTCGATAGCCAGGTCGGTCGCGGTGACCAACGTGCCGTCGCGCTTGCGGCGCGCCGGGTGCAGGCCAAATTGCGAGACGGCATAGGCGCTGCATTCTGCGGCCAGCGCTGTGGCAAATTCGAGATAGGGCAACCAGGATGACATTCCCTCATTATGCCCACGGGTGACGCACCGCGCAACTTGGCCACCGCACTATCTGCGCCCGTTCCTGGCGAGTTGGCGCGAACGTGGGCCAGCGCGTTGGTGAAGGCGCAGCCCTTCCGGAGCACCATCGCCGGCTGCCGCAAGCTTGTATGGATTGCATCGTCTGTGGTACAAGAGGGATGATTGGCAGACGTTGATCTATCCACGAATCCTCCCGCCGCCCAGGTCGAGCTACTTCTTGAGAGACGGCCGCCGCGCAGCGCAACCACCGGCATCGTCAGGAGATGCGGCATGCAGGACTTCTTGATAGCACTTCTGATCGGCTTCCTTCTGGGGTGGCTGCTCGAATGGCTCATCGATTGGCAGTACTGGCGTTCGACGGCACGCGCCTTGCGCCAGGAAAACGAACAGCTTCGCCGCCAGCTCGCAGGCGACGCGCCCAATGCCGACCCTGCGCAGCCGGCCGCTGAACCGCCGTCACCTTCTCCTGCGCGGATTGCCGACAAGGACGCCTGAGCATGGCACAACGTCGCTCGCCGCGCTCGTTGCGGCGGCTGGATCTCTCCAAGTATGCCGTGCTGCTGGTGGCCGCGCTCGCCTTGATCGTCCTGCTGCTCACGCGCAGCTACCAGCAGCAGGCCATTGCCCCGCCGGAGCCGGACGCCACCCTGGTCGCCACCTTCACCGCCGAGGCCGAACTGGCGCGCCCCGTACTGATCTCACCCATGACCGGAGCGACGATTGAACCCGGCGCCATCACGCTGTCGGGGGAGGGCGCACGTGGCCACAGTGTGCGCATTCGATCCGGCGCATCGTTGCTCGCCTCCGCCCCCGTCGACGCCGACGGGCAGTGGTCCGCCACCGTGCGCATCGACGAACCGGGCGCGCATTCGTTGACGCTCGAACAGGTAGACCCTGCCGGCGCCATCGTTGCGGCGGGCGACCCGCCGGCGTTGAGCGTCGGCGTGCCGGCGCAGATTGCCGCTGCCCCGTCGCTCGATGCGGCGCTTGCGGCCAGCGACCTCGCGGCGGGACCGCTGCGCCTTGCCGGCACAGGCGAGCCCGGCTCGACCATTCAGATTGTGGTGGACGATGCCGTACTGACCGAGAGCACCGTCGATGAAACGGGGGAGTGGGAGGTCACGCTCCGCGTGAACACGCCGGGGCTCTATGCCGTCGGCCTGCGCTCGCTCGATGCGGATGGGCAGATTGCGGCTACGGCGACTCCGGCAATCCTCCGGATCGCGCCGGCCGCGCAGCCAGTGCAGGCCGTCGCACCGACCGACACGCCCACACCTCCTGCCGCCTCTCCCCAGACGACGATCGACTCCGTCATCGTCAACACCGACCCAGGCGCCAGTCGCATTGCGGCCAGCGGCATGGGGATTCCAGGCGTCGAGGTCCAGCTCGTGCTCGACGGCACCGCTGTCAGCACAACGACCGTCAGCGAGACCGGGAATTGGTCGCTCATCGCTACCTTGGATCAGCCTGACGCCTATGCGGTGGCCGTGCGATCCATCGACCCCGCCACCGGCGCTGTAACCGACGTGCCCGTCCCCGCCCAGCGCATGATCATCGCCCTGCCGACGCCCACGCCGACCGCAACCGCTACGCCCGAAATTGATGCGACGGCGACGCCAACTCCCGTGCCGACCGCGCCTTTTGCGGTCACCGGCTATGAATTCGACAACGAGAGCGGCGTAGTCGCCTTGCAGGGCAGCGGCGCGCCGGCCGGGCTGGTCCGCCTGCTGCTCGACAGTACAGCCGTGGCAACCGGCACCATCGATCTGGATGGCCGCTGGGCGCTCTCGACAACGCTGGGCGCGGCGGGTGATTACGCGCTGCAAGTAGAGAGCTTGACGGCGCGAGGTGAGGCTGTTGCGCTCTCACCCGCGCTGGCTGTTGCCATGCGCGCCACGCCAGAGCCATCGGCCACGTCCACGCCAACCCAGACGCCGTCGCCAACCACTACGCCGACTTCATCACCATCGCCATCGGCCACCGCCAGCCCGACGCCGGAGCCGACGCCGGAGCCGACAGCGCCGCCCGACGAGACGGCCACGGTTGCCGCCGCGTCGGCGCAGTCCACACAGGAAGCGGCAGCGGCAGCGCCACCGGTCCCGCCGCAGGTCGATGTGAGCAACTTGCCCTCGCCGGAGCGCCCCGGCACCGTAACACTCGGCGGCACCGGCGCACCGGGGGACACCATCCGCCTCACGGTTGACGGCGAACCGGCCGGGCTGACCGTGGTCGATGCGGAGGGGCGCTGGCAACTCCTCGCCGAATTGCCGGCGGCAGGGAGTTACACCGTGCAGGCGCAGCGTGTGACGCTGGCAGGCGAGGTGCTGGCTGCCGGCGAACCGGTCGAGATCAGCGTCCCCACGCCGACAGCAACGGCGACGCCATCCCCGCCTCCGACGGCAACTGACACCGCCACGCCACTCCCGACCGATACCAGCACCGCCACGTCGACACCTTCGCCCCTGCCGACCGAGACGCCAACAGCCACGAACACGCCGTCGCCCGAGCCAACGGCTACTGAAACGGCAACATCCGTTCCTACGGGTACGGCGACGGCAACCGAGACACCCTCGCCTTTGCCGACAGAGACGCCATCTCCAATGCCGACAGGGACGGCAACGACAGTACCGACTACAACGCCCTCGCCGTCGGTCACCGATACGCTCGTGCCGCAACCCACCGCAACCGGCACGACAAGTGCCAGTGAAGTGGCCGCAGCGGCAGAAGCTGCGACGGGTGCGCCAACCGCAACGACGACACCTGCCGCAACAGCGCCAACCAACACCGCAACGAGCACCTTTACATCGCAGCCAACGGAGACGGCTACGTCGACATTCGTACCGACAGATACACCGTCACCCGCGCCGACGGCTACACAGTCACCAACGACCACGCTCATCCCTACCGACACGCCCAGCCCGCGCCCGACTGACACCCTGACGGCTGCTGCAACGGCAACAGCCACGACGGCGCCTGCGGATGCTTCGACGGCAACCGATACGCCCTCCGCTCAGCCAGCGGAGGCCACCGCGCCGGGTCAGCAAGAGACGTCAACATCTACCGTTACGCCCCTGCCCACGACTACTGCAAGCCGATCGCCAACCGCCGTCAGTGCGCCGGCCGGGGCAGGCGCGTCGGCAGCCGTCACATCGGAAGCAGCGGCCGTAGCGACTGCTGCAAACATAGCGACGGCCACGCGTACACCTACTTCCCAGCCCACCGACACGGCAACGGCAACGCTGCCGCCCACGGCAAGCGCCACCGCTACACCCAGTCCAAGCTCGACAGATACGCCGACGGCTGCTCCCACGGCAACAGCTACGGCGGCGCCAACCAACACCAATACGCCGGCGCCGCAGCCGACAGCGACTGGCACGGCAACAGCCACGGCGACCGACACACCGTCAGCCGTACCAACGCCGACGTCGACTGCTCTACCGCCTGACACGCCCACGGCCACACAAGCGGCAACGGAAACACCGGGCGAGACGATACCGACACAGGGCGCGACACGCGAGCCGACTGCAACACGACCGGCCGCGGCTGCCGCCTCATCCAGCAATGCGCCGACAGCGACGCCAACTCCGGCGCTGCCGCCTGCGGACACCCCGCCGGTAGCGACGTCGACAGCAACGGCAGAGACCATGGCGGAGGCGGCAGAAGCAAGCCCGGCGATCACGGCGACGGCGAGCCTCACGACGGTGCTGCCATCGGCCACGGCGACCGATGCCATCGCCAGTACCCCGGCAGCGTCGCCTGAGAGCACCGAGGCGAGCGCTACCTCCTCGGCGGCGACAGCAACGCCCGGATCCACACCGCTCCCGACACAGGGCGATGCATCGCCGGTGGCAACTTCCACAGCGGTGGCAATCGAGCAGTTGCCGCCGACGGGCATTTCGCTCTCCGGAGAAGCGGCACTTGCACCGGTCCTCGGCGTCCTTGTCGCCGTCTTCCTGCTCGGTGCGTGGGATCGGCGGCAACGGCGGTTGTAAGGCTCATTCCCCGCCACACATAGCAGACAAAACAGACGGGCAGGAGCTACTGTTACCAGTTCTCCTGCCCGCCTTTGATTTGCCCGTCTTTGATTGTCTTGCGTCCGGTGTGCGACTCAGTAGAGGTCGTCGGTCAGCCCCGCCTCGAGTTCGTCGAGGATGTAGTGGCGGGCAGTCGTTTCCAGCCGTTTGTGCCCCAGCGCCTTCTGCGCCATGCGCAGGTTGCTGCGCGCCAGTTGCGTCCCCACAAAGCGGCGAAAGTCGTGAGGCTTGATGTCCTCCAGGCCGGCCGTGTCCGAGTACTTGCGTACGATGCGCCAGATACCGGAGACCGAGAGCGGCCGGGCGCCCACGCGTTCGCCGCGTCCTTCAAACGAGGTAAACACATAGTCGCTCTCGACGGGGCGTTCGGCCAGCCAGCGCATGATGTGTGCGCGCGCCTCGCGGCTCAACGGCGCTTCGCGATACTCCACGTCATTCTTGCCGCGCACCAGCACGACAAAGCCGCTACCCTTCGCCCGAATCTGCTGCCGTTTCAGCACGGCCAGTTCACTCACACGCAGGCCACTGGAGGCGAGACTGGCCAGCAGGGCCGTGTCCCGCAAGCCGATCAGCCGCTCCGACTCGGGCGAATCGCACATGGTTCGCATAGCAACGGGTTCGATCTTGACCCGAGCATTCTCCTTGATGCGATCTTTCAGGGCGGCCGCCTTCACGCCGGCAACGTCAGCAAACGCAGCGGCGGCCTCATGCGGGATGTAGCCCTGCGACGCCGCCTCGCGCATGAGCCGTTTCACGGCGCTGAGCATACGGTTGATCGTATTTGGGCTCATCTGTGTTTCCTGCGCCAGGTGCGTTCGCCAGCGCGCCAGCGTCGCAGCGTCGAGCAGGGCGGCCGGTGAGCCGGCGAACGCCGCGTAGGCGATGAAATCACGCTGATACATCGCCATGCTGGACGGGGCAAGCTGACCCGCCAGGAGACTTGCGTCAAAGGCGAGGTCGAACGCAGCGCCGCGGGGCGCAATGTCGGGTGTCTGTGTCGATGGTCGTCCTGGTCGAGCTGGCAGTTGTTGCATGCGTTCCTCCGTTTTTAATTACCCTAACTCACAGTTAAGCACAGGAACCTCATAATGTCAACACTATTTTTCCGTATAAATTATTTGTTATTCAGAATATATCGACATAACGAACGTAGCGCTGCGACTACCGGCAGAGCGACGCAGGGAATCCGTCAGGCTTGGCGGTAACCGCCGTCGTAGGAGCGTATGGAATGGTCCGAAATCAGACCGTTCTGCGTCCTGAATGCCGGCTTGTCCTAGCCTAAGATGGGGCAGCGAGATGCGGCCACAATACAATTCCCTGCGATTGTGGGTCAGGCAGCCAGTTGCTACACGAATAGGCATGGGTGCCAGGCAATAGCTCAATAAAAGAGTCATTTAATTGCGCTATTTCACAGGCAAAAAAGATGCTGGCAGCGGTGCAGTGCAACGCAATCCAGCGTCACCGGAGAGGCGGACATGACGATGTATAAGAATCAGACATCACGCAATACAATGGCGCGCCGTCGCCGCACGACGATCGGGGATCGCGGCGTGGGATTTGACGCACAAGCCTGCGACTTTGCCTGGGAGTTTGGGTGGTCGTGCAGCGATCATCGCTGGAGCGGCCCGGCAGATGTCGAGCAGTCCGCGCCTGGCGCCTTGTCGCATCTCGACCGCGTACTAGCTCTCGCAGGTTGATTCGCCCCACCCCGCCCTGTTTACTATGCGAATGACCTAATCCGTTGTTGTGCGTCGAGCTTCTGACCGCAAGGGTCTTGGTGCATTCCCTTCTCCTCTGGTAGACTCCAAAGCTACGTAACAATCAAACCTGTCACGATATGGCAGTGAGTCACCATGTCACTTTCTCGACCACCACTAGCCGCGTTCGACCTCGAAGGCGTCTTTCTGCCCGAAATCTGGATTGCCGTAGCCGAGCGTACGCAGTTGCCCGAGCTGCGCCGCACGACGCGCGATGAGCCGGACTACGACAAGCTCATGCACTACCGCATGCGGATCCTGGAACGGGAGGGGTTGACGCTGGCCGATATCCAGGCCGTGATCGACACCATGGCGCCGCTGCCGGGTGCGGTGGAGTTCCTGGCGTGGGTGCGCAGCACGATGCAGACCGTGATCATCACGGACAGCTTCTATGAGTTCGTAGTGCCCTTCCTGCCCAAGATTGGCTACCCGACCGTCTTTGCGCACACGTTACAGACCGATGATCGGGGCATGCTGGCCGGCTACCGGCTGCGCGTACCGGACGGCAAGCGCCTGGCCGCGGAGTCGTTCCGCGCCCTCGGATTTCGCACCGTGGCTGTGGGCGACTCCTACAACGACACGCGCATGCTTGGCGCCGCCGATCAAGGCATTCTGTTTCGACCGCCCGACAACGTCATCCGTGAGTTCCCGCACTTCCCCGTGACGCGCGACTATGCCGAACTCCGGGCGGCGATCGAGTTATTCCTGAACATGCCGGAACCGGCCTGAGAACGGCGGGGCTTACAGAAACCGGTACAGTGCCCTGCTACATTGGAGAAGGACTATTCGTTCGCACGATCCAATGATAGGAAAGGATAGAATCATGTTGAGCCAATCCGTTCAGCAACTACTCAATGAGCAGATCGCCAAAGAGTTGTACGCCTCGAATCTCTATCTCGCCATGTCCGGCCATTTCGCCGAGACCAACCTCATGGGCATGGCCAACTGGATGCGTATCCAGAGCGAGGAAGAGCGCGGCCACGCTCTGCGCTTTTTCGATTTCGTGATCGACCGCGATGGTAAGGTCGAGGTCGGTGCGGTCGAGCAGCCACCCGCCGAGTTTGGCGCACCGGTCGAGATATTCGCCGAGGCCCTGGCGCACGAACGCAAGGTGACTGCGTCGATCAACGCCATCTATGCCCAGGCCATGAAGGACGACGACTACGCCACGCAGGTCTTCCTCCAGTGGTTCATCAACGAGCAGGTCGAGGAAGAGGCCAGCGCATCGGAGATGGTCGAGCGCCTGACCATGGCCGGCGACAATCGCGCCGCCCTGCTGATGCTCGACGCCGAGATGAAGGGGCGCGCGGCCGAGTAGCACGCGCAAGACGAACCCTGCATGCCGGCACCACAGATCGGGATTGTCTACGGCAGCACCGATGGCCACACCGCGGCGATTGCCGCCCGCTTGAAAGAGATGCTCGACGACCTGAACCCGCTTGCGGCGGATGGCGTCGAGCTTCTTGATGTGGCGGAGTATCACCTGGACGCGCTGCTCGACTTCGACTGCATCGTGCTCGGCGTACCGACGTGGAATACCGGCCAGCTTCAGCGTGACTGGGAAGCAGTGCTGGAAGACTTCGCAGAACTGGACCTGAGCGGGCGCCGCGTGGCAATCTTTGGCCTGGGCGACCAGGCGGCCTATCCCGATACCTTCGCCGACGCCATGATCTTTCTCGCCGATCAGGCGCGGGCATGTGGCGCCACGCTCGTGGGCGCCTGGCCGACTGACGGCTACACCTTTCACCGCTCCTGGGCGGTCGAGGCGGGGCAGTTCGTCGGGCTGGTCCTTGACGAGCACAACCAGGCGGAGTTGACCGAGCCGCGCCTGCAACGCTGGGCCGCAATCCTGCAGAAAGAGTTCTGTCCATGAGCACCGAATCGCTGCCGCCGGCCGAAGCGAAATACACCTCCCGGCGTGAAGCCCTGTGGGCCAATGTCGTGAGCCCGGCCGGCTATGTACTTGCCGTCTCCTATCCCGTGCTGGCGCTGTCGACCGGTGTGCGCGCCATCTATCAGCTCTTCTTCAAGGCTGACGTCGTCAACTATGTGCCGGTCTATCTCAGCGCGCTGGCTGCACTCTGTTATCTCACCGCCACCATCGGTTTTGCTTACCGCCGGCGCTGGAGCTGGTGGCTGTCAGTCGGCGCGCTCGGCTTCGAGACCGCGATGACGCTGGTCGTCGGCACGCTGAGCTTCACCCACCCGGATCTCATCGGCAGCACGGTCTGGCGCCACTTTGGCGAGGACTACGGCTATTTCCCCCTCTTTCAGCCCCTGCTCGGCCTCGTCTGGCTCTTCTGGCCGCTAACCATGGAGAATTATGGCGTGCGGCGGCGGCGGGATGCCGTCCGCTCCTGACGGCTTGCAACCGGAGTATTGACGGTGGTAAATCGCCGGTGTGCGTGGGGCGCAGCATACAGAACGCCAGTGATTTGGCGAGTATCCTCAAAAGATAATCTGGGGCAACTCACCTCTGCCTGCGCGGAGAGCATCGACGTTGCCTGGCAACCCAAATCTTTCGCACTCATTTGGACGCACTCATGATCAAACGTACCGCACCGGCCAACCTCATGGTAGTCTTTGGCGCCTCAGGCGACCTGGCCAAACGCAAGCTGATGCCCTCGCTCTTTCATCTCTTCCGCCAGAAGCTACTGCACAAAGGCTTTGTCGTCCTCGGCTATGCGCGCACGGCCATGACCGACGAGGAATTCCGCACGCAGGTGGGCGACGCGCTGCGCGAGCACCAGGCCGAAGAGCACGGCGACGCCTTCGACGAAGAGGCCTGGCAGCGCTTCTCGCAGATGCTCTTCTATCAGACGGGCGGCTACGACGACCTCGGCTCCTTCCAGTCGCTGGCGGCTCGCGTCGTCGCGTTGGATGACGAGTTCCCGACCCAGCACAATCATCTCTTCTACCTGGCCACGCCACCCAACGTCTTCGAGCCCATCGCATCGTTGCTCAACGAGGTGGGCCTGACTGCGGCCGGCGACGGCGGCTGGACGCGCTTGATCATCGAAAAGCCCTTCGGCCACGACCTGCAAAGTGCGCACAAGCTCAACGATCACCTGCTGAGCGTCTTTCACGAGGACCAGATCTACCGCATCGACCACTATCTGGGCAAGGAAACGGTCCAGAATATCCTCGTCTTTCGCTTCGGCAACGGTATCTTTGAGCCGATCTGGAACCGTAACTACGTCGACCACGTGCAGATCACCGTCTCCGAAAGCCTGGGCGTCGGCACGCGCGGTGGCTACTACGACAAATCCGGCGCGATCCGTGACATGGTGCAGAACCACATGATGCAACTCGTTGCGCTGACGGCCATGGAGCCGCCGGTCGCCTACGACGCCGAGTCGGTGCGCAACCAGAAGGTCAATGTCCTGCGCTCCATCCGCCCCACCGACCCGCTGGAGGTCAACAAGTCGGTGGTGCGCGCACAGTATGCGGCCGGGCTGGCCGGCGGCAAGGAGATTCCCGGCTATCTCGAAGCCGAAGGCATCCCGCCGAATTCGACGACCGAGACCTATGTGGCCTGGAAACTCGAGATCGACAACTGGCGCTGGAACGGCGTCCCCTTCTACATTCGCACGGGCAAGGCGCTGCCAACCAAAGTGACCGAGGTCAACGTCATGTTTCGCCGGCCGCCACTCATGTACTTCGACAGTCGCGAGACGCGCGGGCAGAAGGTGCGCAACAGCATCACGCTGCGCATTCAGCCCGACGAGAGCATCATCCTGGGCTTCGACGCCAAGCGGCCCGGACCGCAGCTCGATGTCGAGCAGGTGAGCATGGATTTCGTCTACGGCCGGGCGTTTGGGAACTCGGCCATTTCCGACGCCTACGAACGGTTGCTGCTCGACGCCATGCTGGGCGACAGCACGCTCTTCATCCGTCGCGACGAGACCGAACTGGCGTGGGATCGGGTGACCAATGTGCTCGACGGGTGGGAGATCCAGGAAGAGATCATGCGCAAGCGCGGCAAGACGCTGCCGCTACCGCAATACGAAGCGGGCACCTGGGGGCCACTCGAATCCGATGACCTGCTGGCGCGTGACGGCCATCATTGGCGCGAGCCCATCTTGAACGGGTCGAAATAGGGGGCGTCATGGAAAGCAGACGAACTGTCGAAGTCCTCCCAACCGCCGACGACCTGGCACGCGTCGCATGCGAACTCATCACCGCCGCGGCCGCCGCATCCATCGGCCGGCGCCGCTTCTTCCGCATCGCGCTGGCTGGCGGCTCCACACCTCAGGCGGTCTATCGCCTGCTGGCCGAGGACCCGTTCATGGATTTCACCGGGTGGCAGATCTTCTGGAGCGACGAGCGCTGCGTGCCGCCCACCTCTGCGGAGAGCAACTACGCCATGGCCAAGGCCGCTCTGCTCGACCGCCTGGCGCGCCCGCCGGCACTAGTCTTCCGCATGGCCGGCGAGGGGAATCCCGACGCTGCCGCCATCTCCTACGAGCGCGCCGTGCGCGAGCTGGTGCCGCCCAATCCAGCCGCACCCACCGGGCAGACGCCGCGCTTCGACCTGGTGCTGCTTGGCATGGGCGCCGACGGGCACACGGCGAGCCTCTTCCCCGGCACTGTGGCCCTGGACGAACGCGAACGGCTTGTCGTGGCCAACCACGTGCCGCAACTGGATACGACCCGTCTCACCTTCACCTACCCGCTCATCAACGCCGCGCGGCGGGTTATGATCCTGGTCAGCGGCGAGTCCAAAGCCGCCACGTTGCGCGACGTGCTCGCGGGGCCGCAAGATCCGGCACAGTTTCCGGTGCAGGGCGTGAATCTGCGCAAGGGTAACCTGACCTGGCTGGTCGATCGCGCGGCCTATGCGCTCGTTGACCAATCGCCCGCCTGACCTCGCCTGGTTTGCCGGTTCTGCCCCTCCTGGGGGACAATCGCCCCAACAACGCGCCGTCTGACGGCGCGCAACTCGTTTCCTCACACAAAAACAAGAGTTGGTGAATCCCATGCCGTCGATCGTCAAGCGCTTCCTGCCGATCTGCCTACTCGTCACCGTGCTGGCGCTTGCGCCCCGCCCTGCCCCGCTACACGCGCAGGGAATCTCCCTGCCGGATGGCTTTGTACAGAGCGCCATTGCCGCCGGCTTTTCCCTGCCGACGGACTTTGCCTTTGCGCCCGATGGCCGCATTTTCGTGGCAGAGAAAGCCGGACGCATCCGCGTCGTGCAGAACGGCAGCGTTCTTGGCGCCCCGCTGCTCGATATCAGCAGTCGCGTCAACAGCATGTTTGACCGCGGCCTGCTCGGCATGACGCTGCATCCGAACTTTCCCTCGACACCTTATCTTTATGTCGCCTATACCTATGAACCGCCCGAGGCGTCAGGGTACAGCCAGGAAGGTTCGCGTACGGCGCGGATTTCTCGCTTCATCGTGAGCGGCAACTCTGCCAATCCGTCTAGCGAGCTGGTGCTCGTCGGCGCAGGCGGCACCTTTGACACCATCGGCAGCCCCGATATGCACGACACGCGGCCGTGGAGCTGCGAGGCGGACGACCGCACGCCCTACCCCGATTGCATGCCCGCCGACGGCATGGCACACACGATCGGCATGGTGGCCTTTGGTCCCGATGGCGCGCTCTATGCCGCCAACGGCGACGGCGTCGTCGACTTCTCCGGCTCCATGCGCGCGCAAACGTTCGAGTCTCTGGCTGGCAAGATATTGCGGATTGATCCAGGCACTGGTAATGGCTACACGAATAATCCATTCTTTGACGGCGATGTGACGAGCAATCGCGCCAAGGTCTTCGTCTACGGCATGCGCAATCCCTTCCGCTTTGACTTTCATCCAGAAACGGGCAAGCTCTTCGTTGCCGACGTGGGCAACAACAAGTGGGAGGAGATCACGATTGCCGAACCGGGCGATAACCTCGGCTGGCCCTGCTACGAGGGGCCGGAGCAGACCGGCATCTCGCCCACGTGCGGTGGCCTCTATACCGGCAAAGAACATCGCCGCCCCACCTACGCCTACCCGCATGCTGACGGTCGCGGCGCCGCGATCGGCGGCGCCTTCTACACCGGCGACAACTTTCCGGCACGCTATCGCAACGCCTTCTTCTATGGCGACTTCAACGCGTCGACCATCGACGTGTTGACCTTTGCCGATGACGGCACGCCCGTCTCCACACCCTTTGCCACCAACGCCGTGGCGCCCGTGCGCATGGCGACCGGTCCCGACGGCGCGCTCTACGTGCTCTTCATCGCCGACGGCACGTTGCGCCGCATTCGTTACACGGGCGGCGGTGGCGATGACGGCGCACCCAGTGTAGCGCTGGCCGCCCCGCTGCCGGCAGGCGCGCCGCCCATCGTCACCGTCGACACGCCCGCGGACGGCGCCGCCATCGCCATCGGCGCCACGGTGGTCCTATCTGGCTCGGCGGTGGAAGAGGACGGCACGCCGGTGCCGGATGCGCAATTGCGCTGGGAAGGACTGTTGCGCCACAAAGAGCACATCCACTACGACTACTTGCGCGCCACCAGCCCTACCGCCGAGTTGGTCTACGAGGATCACGGCGACGAGACGTGGCTGGAGGTCTGCCTGATTGCCGAGGGGAGCGGCGGCGAAGGCAGGGCGTGCATCGAACTCTTCCCCAGTGCGGACATTCCAAACGAGACAGGAGCGGAAGCAACCGACACAGTCGAGGAATCCGCCGGCGCTGTGGCGGCCGAACCCGAAGTGCCGGCGGGCTCGTCCGAGAACGCAGATGATGCGACGCCGGTCGATACGAGTGAGGCATCAGGAATACAGCAGGGCATCCGGCGCGAAGTCTGGAGCAATATCGGCGGCGACGCCATCGCCGACCTGACCAGTCTAGCCGCCTACCCGTCATCGCCGGACATGGTGGAGATATTGACGGCGCTGGAAGTCTCCGGCCCGCTGGCGGACGACTACGGCGAACGATTGAGCGGCTATCTCGTGCCGCCGCGCTCGGGAATCTACACCTTCTGGATTGCGGCCGACGACCAGGGCGAACTGTGGCTCAGCGTCGACGACGCGCCGGAGCGCGCCCGCCTCATCGCCACGGCGCCCCGGTGGACAGGCCAGCGCCAGTGGGACAAGTACCCGGAGCAGCAGTCGGTGCCCATTCGGCTGACGGCGGGCGAACGCTACTACGTCGAGGTGCTGCACAAGGAAGCGGGGCAGAAAGACAACGTAGCTGTGGCGTGGGAAGGGCCCGGCCTCGAACGCCAGGTGATAACAGAGCGCTATCTGGCGCCAGAGTAGCGCAAGCGGGCCTTGCCAGGCCACAGCGTTGCCCGCATCACTGCGCGAGCAGCCTGCACACATGGAAGACAGCGCGGCGCAGACAGAAGATCGCCGGTTTGTGCGTTCGTACGGCACGGCGCAACCGGCGGACGCGCTGCAAATGCAGGCGATCGCTTAGTATCTGTGCAAACTACTCCGTACACATCGGGGCTTGAAAAACCAGGGCGGCGGACGCCCCGCGGATCGCGAAAATCTGCCTGAATGAGTGAGAGATCGGACTGAATAAGTTGGAGATCATCGGTAGATGTCACATCTTGTAGCACCAAGTCGAAGATCTGCCTGAACATTTGCTATTTTGGTCTGTAACTGTTGGAGATCATCGGTAGATGTCACATCTTGTAGCACCAAGTCGAAGATCTGCCTGAACATTTGCTATCTTGGTCTGTAACTGTTGGAGATCATCGGTAGATGTCACATCTTGTAGCACCAAGTCGAAGATCTGCCTGAACATTTGCTATCTTGGTCTGTAAATTGCGAAGATTTCCGGTATCCGTGACAGTTTGCAGCCTGGGCAGAGATAGGCGATGCACGGCGCTGCATGTTGAAACAAGAACGGCCATGCCACGAATTGTACATCGTGGCATGGCCGTCAAGCGATGGCAGAAGGCGGATTACTGGGGCAGAATCTCGACCTCGGCGCTCATCCCCCAGCGCAGCGCGGCGGGCCGCTCGTCCAGGTCGATGAGCACGGCGTAGACGACGTCGCCGCCGATGGTATTGGCCTGGGGAGCGATGCGCACGACACGTCCCGGCACCTCGACGGCGAGCGGCTCGATGAGGACGGACGCCGGCTGGCCGATCGTCACCAGCGCGACATCGCGCTCGCTCAGGTCGGTCGTCTCGACCTGTAAGCGTTCCAGGTCGGCCAGCGTGACTACGGCCGCTCCTGGCGACGCGTATTCCCCTTCGTTGATATCAACCGCCGTTACCGTGCCGGTAAAGGGCGCCCGAAGTTCGAGGTTGGCCAGGTCGGACTCGGCGCGGTTGAGCGCGGCGCGTGCCTCGGCCACCGAGCCGGCCACCACGGCCACGGACTCGGCGCGCGCACCGGTGGTCAGTGCGTCGAGCTGGGCCTGCGCGGCGCGCACCTGCGCCTGCGCTTCGTCCAGTTGCGCGGCCGTCGCCGGCGCCTGCAGGCGATCGAGCGACGCCCGCGCCTGCTCGATACGCGCCCGCGCCGCCGCAATCGCACTGGCCGAGGGATCGGCGAAGAGCGCATCGTAGCGTGCCTGGGCGGCTTCCAGATTGTTGGTCGCTTCTTGTAACTGGCGGCTCTGCGGCAGCGCGCCCAGATCCGCCCGCCATTTCACGTCGTTATAGGCCGACTGCGCCGACTGAACTGCGGCGCGCGCATTGGAGAGCGCCGCCAGCGCATTGATGCGTGCATCCTCGTCGGGACCGTCGAAGAGGTCCTGGTAGGCGGCCTGCGCGGCGGCAAGCTCGGCCTCGCCCGCCGCCACTTCGGACGGCCGCGCGCTGTCGGCCAGTTGCGACAGGCGCGCCTGCGCCGCATCGAGCTGCGCCTGCGCGGCGTCGAGTTCGGCCGTCTGCGCGCCGGCCTCCACCTCGGCAAGCTGCGCCTGCGCCCGGAAATAGGCGGCGCGTGCCTGCGCAACAGCACTCTGGGCAGCGGTGTCATCCAGCCGGATGAGCAGCGCGCCGGCGGGCACGAGGTCGCCCACCGCGACGGCAACTTCGACGACGCGGCCGGAGGTCGATACGCCCAGCGACGCGCTCTCCGCCGGAACGACATTGGCCGATGCCGTCGCGCTGCCGCCCGGCGTGCGGATCAACTCGACCGGTGGCAATGGTGTAGCGCCGGGCGTGGGCGTCGGCGTTGGCTGCTGCACACAGCCGGCCAGCGCCAGTACGATGATTGGCACAGCAAGCCGCCAGGGGCTGCCGAACATAGCGTTTCTCCTCTGTTCCTGCGTGGAAACTCTATAGCTTCTTGCTATCGTCTACGATGCGGCCGTCGAGCATGTTGACCGTGCGTCGCGCATACGCCATGACGCGCGGATCGTGCGTGGCAAAGATAAACGCCGTCCCCGTCTGCTCGTTGAGACGCTTCATGATCTCCATGGCCTGCTCGCCGTTGGCCGTATCGAGATTGGCCGTCGGCTCGTCGGCCAGCACCATGAGCGGCCGCGGCGCCAGGGCGCGTGCAATCGCTACGCGCTGCTGCTGTCCGCCGCTGAGCTGGTCGGGCCGGTTGTTGATGCGGTCGGCGAGGCCGACGGCGTCGAGCAAGCCCATAACACGCTCGCGCCGCTCCTTGGCGCCGACGCCGTTGAGCAACAGCGGCAGTTCCACGTTCTCGTAGGCATTGAGCACCGGCACCAACGCAAAGAACTGGAAGATGAAGCCGATGACCTCGCGGCGCATGTCGGCGCGGCCATTGGCGTTGAGCCGCGTCACATCCTTGCCGTTGATCGTGACGGTGCCGCGATCCGGCTTGTCGAGACAGCCGATAATCTGCAGCAGGGTCGTCTTGCCCGAACCGGATGGACCGACCAACGCCGTGAACTCGCCCGAATCGACGGTGAGGGAGACATCGTCAAGCGCGCGCGTTTCGATTTCACCGATGCGGTAACTTTTGCTCGTATCAAGTAATTCGATAATCGCCATTTTGAATACCTCTACAGTTGATCAGTTCCCCGGCAGAGCCAGGCGGCGCCTGCACGGCGGAACGTCGGAAAAACGGCGCCGTCTCAAGAAGCGTGCAGCGCCTTGACCGGCTCCAGGCGGGCAGCGAACCAGGCCGGATAGAGTGAAGCCAGGAGCGCAATGATGAAGGTCCACACCGCCAGCCAGGCAAAGGTCTCCGGCGCAAACTTGGCGTAGACGACGGCACTGAGCGGGATGGTGGGCGTCGAGCCGGCCATTTCGCCCATGACGAAGCCGTTCTGTGTGAGCAGGGCGACGAAGCCCAGGCCAATCGCCAGGCCCAGGATGATGCCGGCCAGCGAGATGATGCTCGCCTCGAAGATCATCATTTGCATCACCTGCCGGCGCTTCATGCCCAGCGCGGACAGGATGCCCATTTCGCGGATGCGTTCGAAGACCGCCATCAGCAAGGTGTTGGCGATGATGACCGCTACGATCAGCATGACGATGCCATCCAGGATCCAGTAGAAACTCATGGCCGTGCCCATCGTCTCCAGGAAGACGGCGTTCAGCTCGCGCCACGTGAGCGCCTGCAAGCCGGGGGCCGTCACTGCCGCGGCCACCTGATCGGCGTCATTCTCGTCGTGCAGCAACATGATGATCGTGCTCGCCCGATCCCCAGTCAGCGCAAACGACTGCGCCTTGGCTATCGGCATGAAGACCGTCGCCTCGTCGTAGACAAGCACGCCACTGTCGAAGATGCCGCGGATGGCAAAGATCCCTTCCTCAGGCACGCCGTCAGCATTGATCGTCGTGAGACTCACGTTTTCGCCCAGCTTCAGCCCCAGGCTATCGGCCATCCGCTTGCCGATCATCACGCCGCCACGGTCATTGGCCTCGATGAAATTGCCGCCGACGAGCGACGCGCGGATCGGATCGTAGAAGGCCGAGTCGGGCTCGATGCCGTATAACTGCATGCCGACCGATTCGCTGCTCGTGTTCAGGATGGTGTCCGCCCACAGAATGGGCGTCGCCGCCGCCACCTCGGGCATGGTTGCCGCCTGTGCAGCTATCTCGCCCGGCTGCTCGACCAGATCCTTCCATTGCAGGCTACGCCGGCTGTCCTCGTACGTCTCGGCGCGCACCTGCACATGCCCCGTCTGCAAACGGATGCTGTTCTGCAGCGCGTCGTCCAGGATGCCGGCGATGAAGCCGTTGAGCACGATGAGCAGCGCCAGGCCCAGCGCCACTGCCAGCAGCGTGAAAAAGGTGCGCCGCCGGTTGCGAATCAGGTCGCGATAGGCAATGACCCACAACTTGGTCCACGCCATGGTGGAACTCCTTTCGAAAACCGGGGTCCCGCCCGCCGGCTGCGCGTTCGTGCGTGCATGTGGTCGGGCGGGAAATTCCGGTGATTAAACGTGATGCAGCGCCTCCGCCGGCTCCTTGCGCGACGCCTGCCAGGCAGGGTAGAGCGAGGCAATCGCTGCAATGACGGCAACGATGACGCCGCGGCTAACCACATCGGCGACTGAGAGCGTGGGCATGAGACGGTCGCCCATGAGCGCCGTAATCTCGCCCAGACCGCTGGTAAAGCCGAAGTAGATCCCGCCCGCCTGGCGGATGAGCATGACGAGACCAACGCCGGCCAGACAGCCAATCACGGCGCCCACAACGCCGATCAACGTACCCTCGGTGAGGAAGAGCGCCATGATCTGGCGCCCCTTCATGCCCAGCGCGGCCAGCACACCCATCTCGCGGGTGCGTTCGAAGACGGCCATGAGTTGCAGGTTCAGGATGCCGATGCTGGCAATCATGATGACGATCAGGCCGATGATCTCCACGAAGACCTGCTTGGTCGCCATCGTCTCCGAGAGTTCGGGCTTGAGCGTCTTCCACGAGTCGACCTCGTAGCCGGGCAGCGCCGCCTGCAAGGCCGGAATGACGGCACCCTCGTCATTCACACCGGCCAGCGAGACGGCCACTTCGGTCGCCTGGTCGTTCAGGTTGAAGAGGCTCTGCGCCTCCTCCAGCGTGATGAAAGCCGTGCTCTTCTCCAGGTCGCGCGACCCCAGATCGTAGATGCCGACGATGGTCACCGTGCGCTGGCGCATGGACTCGTACTTGCTGTGGCCGAGCAGCGTCACGCGATCGCCGACGCCGGCGCCGATCTCCTCAGCAAGCCCGCGGCCGATGAAGATGGCATCGCCCTCGCCGTCGGTGAGGAAGCGTCCCTGCGCGACATTGGCGGCCTGCACGCTCACCGGCGCCTCCACGGACGGCTGGATGGCCGTGATCGCCACCGGTCGCGACTCGTCGCCATTGGCGATGATGCCGCCGGTGTGGATGCGCTGGGCAGCGGCAATGACGGTGGGCTGGGCCAGCGCCGCCTGCACGACTGCGTCGGGGTTGTCCAGCGGTAGCAGCGGCATGCGATTCGCCTTGACGCGGTAGCCCGGCGCGTGCACCTGCACCGCCCCGCCGTAGACCTTGACCGCGTTGCCGAAGATCGCCTGGTCCGACCCCTTGATGACGCTGTTGAGCAACAGCAACAGCACCAGACCGAGCACAATGGCAATCAGCGCAATCGACGTACGGCGCCAGTTGCGCCACATATTGCGCCAGGCCAGTTTGATTGTCTTGCCCATGTTGTCGATCTCCCTTCTTGATCTCACAACTGGTGCGATCCACGCACTACTCTTGGCTACACGAACCACGCCCGCAAAAGCGCAGGAGGCACAATACAGAACGAGCCATCCGCAGCACCAAGCACGCGCTCGATGCTGCGTTCGTACGCCAGCACCCGGCGTTCCAGTGCCTGCAAGGCCTCCTCCAGGTCGACGCCCTCCGGCGGCCCCTTGAGCAGCAGATTCGCAATCGGCAGGGCCAGCCCCTGCCCCAATTCCATGACGATCTCGGCGGATTCTTCCGGATAGGCGACATCGTAAACACCCTCATCCATCCCCTGGCGGATGATGCGCGCCAGTTGCGGGACAACGATGGGCATGGTCGCCTCCAGGATCTTCGTGCGCAGCAGCACATTGTCGTCGCTGTAGATCACGCCCATGATGTCGATGAGGAATTCGCGGTTGGCCAGCTTCCAGCTCTGCGTGCGCTGAAAGAACTGGTCCATCTTGGTCGGTGCATCGCAGGCCGGGTCGTCGATCATCGGCTGCAAGGATGCCAGGATCTGCGTCGTCATACGCTCGATCACGGCATCAAGCAAATCAGGCTTGGAGGAGAAATAGTAATAAAAAAGCCCCTTGGCCACACCGATCTCGCCGATGATGTCCTGCACGGAGGTCTGTGCATACCCCTTCTGGTAGAAGAGGCGCTGCCCGACGTCGAGAAATTCGGTATAGCGTTCGTCGTACTCTTTTACCGTGCGTGCCATCGCCAAACCTTCACTTGCGACTGACTGACGGTCAGTCAAGAATGATCATAGACCCGCAGCGCGCCCTTGTCTACTGGTCACGTGGATAGTTCGGACGGACACAACGCACTTTGCGCGGCCGGCATCTTTGTGGTTTCTTGAGAAAAACCAATTGCCCAGGAGGAATCCAATGCAGCCCTTCCAACTCGAACGCTACTTTGCCCGCTATGAATTCAACGTCAAACACCTGCTCTGCGCCTCGGACTGCGAGAGCCTGAGCCTGGCCGAGCTGCTCGCGCAGGCCCCGCCCGCCCTGCTGCGCCGCTGGGAGACGCTGCGCCTTGGCTACACCGAGTCGCAGGGCGACCCCGATCTACGCGCCGCCATCGCCGCCGCCTACACGACGATCAGCGGCGACGATGTACTCGTCGCCGCGCCGGAAGAGTTGATCTTCCTGCTCATGCACTGCCTGTTGCGCCCTGGCGATGAGGTTATTGCCATTGCACCGGCCTACCAATCGCTACACGAAGTCGCCGAGGAGATCGGCGCCACCGTGCGCCGCTGGCCGGTGCGTGCCGTCGACGGGCAGTGGCGACTCGACCTCGACGAACTGGCGGCAATGATCGGCGTACACACGCGCCTGCTCGTCGTCAACTTCCCGCACAACCCGACCGGCTACCTGCCCACAGCGGCCGAATTCGCCGCGATCGTGGCGCTGGCCGACCGCTACGGCGTACGGGTCTTCTGCGACGAGATGTATCGCGGGCTGGAATACGACGCGGCGGAGCGCCTGCCGTCGATCTGTGACGCGTATCCAAGCGGCATCGCCCTCTCCGGCCTGTCGAAGGTGCACGCGCTGCCCGGGCTGCGCATCGGCTGGCTGGCGCTGCACGACCCCGCCCTGCTGGCCGCCATGCAGGCGCTGAAGGATTACACGACCATCTGCAACAGCGCGCCGAGCGAACTCCTGGCACTCATGGCGCTGGGCATGGAGGAGCCGATCATTGCGCGCAACCTGGCCATCATCGCGGGCAACCGGGAGGCCGCGGCGGCGCTCTGCGCGCGCCATCCGGCGCTGCTAAGCTGGCTGGCGCCGCGGGCCGGTTCGGTCGCCTTTCCGCAGTGGCGCGGCCCGCTCTCCGTCGACGAACTGTGCGAGCGACTGGTGAGCGAGGAGGGGGTCCTGCTAGCGCCGGCTTCGCTCTTCGGCGCCGACGGCGGCCACTTCCGCTTTGGGCTGGGGCGTCATGGCTTCGAGGCAGGGCTGGATCGTATCGAAGCATGGCTCGAACAGATACCGGCGTAGCTGAGCGACCTATTGGATCGGATAGGTAACCAGGATTCCGAGCCCCGCGACAAAGACCAGGCCGGAGATCACGAGCATGGCCAGGTCAATGGCCTTCGACTGGAACTTGCCGCTGATGCCACCAAAGAAGAGCACCGAGGCAAAGATGACCGTCAATAGCACGTAGCGATCTGAAATATCGTTGGATTGAGCGGCCAACGACGACTCGCTTTCGGCTTCGGCCCGCAACTCTGCGGCACGTGCCGTTTCGGGCAGCGCGTACTCGGCCATCTCGAAAGGGGTCGCAGGGGCATCCGGGTTCTTCAACGGCTGTGTCGCAAGCCAGGCGTCCGTGGCAACCCGGAGTTCCGCAGGGAAACGCTGGTAGAGAAAGTCGGCCAGATCCTGGTTCTCCTCGCTGATTGCCGTGGCCCACTGCACGAAGAGCGTCGCCTGCAAGCTAAGGCGCTGCTGGGCCGAGCTTGCCTGTTGCGCCGACTGCACGTTGGCGGCAGTGGCGGCCGCCATGTGTCTGGCCTGCTCACCGCCCCACAGCGTTGCCTGGTAGCCGGCCCACGCCGTCGCCACCGTTGCCAGCGAGAGCACGACGGCGGCGATGAACTCTACCCAGCGGTCGAAACGGCTGACCTCGCTCTCGGTCGAAAGGATCCGATCTCCGAATGATGCCAGCGCCGAGCCCGCTTGATCGGCGGAGGGGACGCCGGTCACATCTTCCGGCAGCGACAGCTTCTCGTTGCTCATTGAGACACGTCTGTTTTGGCGTCTGAGGCATTGTCCCCGTGCGGGATATCGAGAAAGCGCTCCAGCAGGTTCGCCCGCCACGCGTAGCGCTGCAAGAAGACCCACAGCACGGTCGCGACAAGGATCGCGGCGTGGAACGAGAAAGGTAGCGGAACGAGTTCGAAGAATTCCCGCAGGCCGGGCACCAGCAACACGACATAGTAGCCGACGATCAGCGCTACCGCGCCGGCGGCAGACAGCCACTGACCATGCTGGAAAGGCGAACCGCCGGCAAACCAGCGCACTGGTGGGTCGGCAAAGACCATGAGCAGGATGCCGGTAAGGACAAAGAAGGTGACGAGCGCCGTCTGCGCGCTATAGCGCACCGCCGTATTGTAGAGTTCCTCGCCGCTCAGCGAGCCGGGCGCCACGCGCGCGGTGCGCTCGATGACGCCTACCATCTCCGGCGTCATCTCGATGGTCGCCAGCCCGCGCTGGGTGACGAAAAAGGCGCCGGTGTAGAGCAGCAGACCCAAGAAGAAGAGCAGGAAAGCGGCCGGCAGCGTGAAATGTAGAATATTGGCCGAGAGCCGCGTACGGTTGATCGCCGCCACCGCCGTCAGCGAGAGAATCGCCGGCGGCGCGCCGCGCGCAAAGAAGGACATCATCGTGTTCTGCGCCGTGGTGAAGGGGAAGCCCATCTGTAGCACGCCGATGGCCGTGATGAGCAGCAGCAGCGCAAAGACCGTTACCATGTAGGTCTTGAGAATATTCTGAATGCTGGCGACGATACGTTGGCCCTCGGTGACCGCTTTCGGCAGCGCCTCGAACGAATCGCCCAGCAGGACGATCCCTGCCACCGCACGTGTCGCCGTGCTGCCGCTCTCCATGGCGATGCCAATATCCGCTTTCTTGAGCGAGAGCACGTCGTTGACACCGTCGCCGATCATGGCCACGTATGCGCCCTGGCCGCGCAGCGCATCGACCAGCGCCTCCTTTTGTTGCGGCGTGATGCGGCCGAAGACGGTATCCTGCGCGGCGTGGCTGGCGAATTCCGCCTGGCTCATGGTCGCCAGCTCCGGCCCGGAGACGGCGGTCAGGTCGCCCGGCAGCCCGGCTTGCTTCGCCAGCGCCGAGACGGTCTGCGGGTTGTCGCCGGAGATGACTTTGATCTTGACGCCATTCTTGGCAAAGGCCTCCAGCGTCTCATGCAGATGCGGGCGCAGTTCGTCGCTGAAGCTGATAATGCCCTGCAGCGACAGCGCCGGCAGGGCCGGCTCGCCCTGCGCGTCGTGCAACGTCATGCTGTCGGGCGCGCCGGCGAAGACCAGCACGCGCAACCCCGCGTCAGACCAGGCCTGCACCTGCTGGCGGGCCGCGTCGTCGATGGTCAGACGTCCCTGCAACATCTCGAGTGCGCCCAGCACGTACACCCCGCGCATGCCGTTCGCCGCGTCATCGAAGGCCAATGCCGACCATTTGAGCGCCGAGGTGAAGGGGACTTCGTCGACGATCTTGCATTTCTGCCCCTGGCGCCATTCGACGATGGCTTCGGTGGTCTTGTTGGTGCTCGTAGCGCTGGCCGCGAAGTTGGCCAAACGCTGCTCCAGTGCGGCCTTGTCGATGCCTACGGGCAGCGCGTCGTGATAGCGGATCTTGTTGGCGGTGAGTGTGCCCGTCTTGTCCGTACAGAGCACCGTGACGTTGCTCAGCGACTCGACCGCGTTGATCTGCTGCACCAGCCCGCCCTGCTGACCGATGCGCACCGCGCCCCACGAGTAGTTGAGCGTGATGAAGACAAGCAGACCAGCCGAAATGGAGCCGGTGATGACCGCCAGGGCTTGCAGCCACAGGTCGACGCGCAGGTTGAGTACCCACAGCGCCAGCACGAGCAGGATACCGTAGAAGACCACCACCAGCAGCAGGATGCGCAGCAGACGATTGACATCCTGCTGCAGCGGCGTCTGCTCCAGCTTGAACTGGCGGGCGTTCTTGGTGAGCTGGTTGGCAAAACTCTGCTCGCCCACCTTGGTGGCCTGTACCAACGCCTTGCCTGTGATGCAGAAGCTGCCGGAGAGCACCTGGTCACCCGGGGCTTTATCGACGGCGTCGGACTCGCCGGTCAGCGCGCTCTCATCCATCTCCAGCTTACCGCTGTCGACGATGACGCCATCCACCGGCATCTGGTCGCCGGCAGTGATGACGAGGATATCGCCCAGCACCAGGTCCGCCGGATCAACCTGCCGATCCTGCCCGTCGCGCCGCACGGTGACCGTGGTGCGCGCCAGCAGCGCGATCTTGTCGAGCTTGCGCTTGGCGGCCACCTCCTGGACGATGCCGACGACAGCGTTGAAGAGGACCAGCATGACCGTCGTCACTGCACTACGCCAGTCGCCCACAAGGATCATCCCCGCGCCGATGGCGTACAACACCACGTTGACCGGGCTGAAGACATTGGTCTTGAGAATGTCGCCGACGGAACGGCTGCTCTGTAGCTTGACGGCGTTGCCTTCGCCCTGACTCCGCCGCGCCTGGATCTCCGCCGCGGTCAGGCCGGTTGCTGGGTTGACTGCCATTTCATTCACGGTACAGGTCTTTCTGTGGTGTGGGATTGTCGCTGCAGCCCTGCCAGCAGCCAAGTTGATTGCGGCCTATTCTTCGGCAACCGCGTCCATCACTTCGGGGCTCTTGGCAACCTCGATCAGTGCGTCGCTGGAGACGTCGTAGGCGCGCACGGTGACGCCCGGGCCACTCATGAACTCGGTCACCAGCGGGATCTCGTACTCGTCGCACGGCACAACGACGGCCACGCGGCCGGCATCCAGCTCTTGCCCAATCTGGGCGATCTCTTCCTTGGTCAACCCCATGGAATTTTTCAGGAACGCGCCGACTACGCCGCCCAGCGCGCCCGCCCCGACGGCGCCGGCAATCAACGAGGCGCCGCCCGTCAACACCGCACCGATGATGCCCACGGTCGCACCGATGGCAACACCCCGGCCGGTCTTGCGCCCGACGCTCGTCTTGACCTTATCCCCCTCCTTGCGCAACAGGCCGATGGCGCCCAACTTCATGTGGTCGTTGGCCTTGTCCCACATCTTGAGCCCTTCGATTGCCGTCTGTGCGGCCTGTTCGTCGCCGAAAAATGCAATCACCACATGGTCGTTCTTATCGATCGGCTTGTCGGATTGTGACATGGTGTCTCTCCCTTGCGTGTGAACTGGCATAAACGCTAATTCTGGCAGTTGCAGTGTAGTAAACGGGTATGCTGTTGTCAAACGGGTCCGGCAGGCTTCACTTGAAGATGGCGTCAGTGTTCACTGTTGCCGGGCGGATGCGACAGACAACCCGTGTTTCTCGCTCCCGCTGCTCGGCCGGATAGATGTCGCCGTAGAATCGCCCCTTGCCCGTGTAACGTTGCGTCAGCCGGTCGGCCAGGTCGATGGCGCCCGCTTGCGCGATCTCCGCAACCGTGCCGCGCACTTCCACGTACCGGCTGTTGTTGGCTGGGTCGACGGCAAGCAGCGCGACGCGCGGATCGGCGGCCATGTTCCGCCCCTTCTGCCGCTCCCGCGTCGTGCTGATCAGCACGTCTTCGCCGTCATAGTCGCACCAGACCAGGCTCGCCTGGGGTTGGCCGCCGGGCATGCGCGTGACGAGCACGGCAAAGACCGTGCCGCAGAGCAGCCCGGCATGCGAGGCGGGTATGGGGCCGCTGCCCAGGGCGCCAGGCAGAGCCAGCGCAGCCGCGCCCAGCGGGCGTCCGCCGCCATCCTCGACGCGCACGCGCTGCGGCGAAACACGGCAGATCACCGGCGTAAAGCGGCTGCTCAATTCGGCCGGCACGGCATCGCCGAAGAAATGGGGCTTGCCCAGGTAGAGCATCGTCAGCGCGTCGTTGTGCGCGTGGGCGCCCTCCTCCGTCATGGCCACAACGCGGCCACGCACCTCGATATTGCGCAGCGGGTTGGCTGGGTCGGCGACGAGCAGTGCCACGCGCGGGTCGCGGCGCATGTTACGCTCTTTCTGAAAGCCGCGCATGGTGTTGAGCAGGATGTACCCACCGTCGCGGTTGCACCACACGACGGTCGCCTGTGGCCCACCGCCGGGCATGAGCGTAGCGAGCGCCGGGGCATACGGACCGTCGATCAGGTCAACGTGCGATTGTGGAATGGGAGCAAGTAGCATCGTGCGCCTCCTTGTTGAGTACAGGTCATCCTCCATTATCGCACACGGGGACGTAGCAGCCATTGCCGCACTGTTCTCCCAAGAGACAGCCGCCGGCACAAAGTTACGTTATTTTCGGGTTGCCCTGCCCGGTTACAGGGCGCTATAATCAAGACAGAGTGCCGGCGAACTGCCTGACGAGCCGCGACTGTAGGGGGTCTGCCGTGACGAAACACGTGGCGACGACCGTTGTACTTCTCCTGACGTTGTTCGCGCTTCCGGCCATCGCCGATGCCAATGCGAGCGGAATGAGCGCGCGCGATGCGCAGATAGCGACAACTACCGTTCTCGCCTCCAGCCTTGCAGGGGACGAACTTCCGCCTGTCGCCCCTCTCTACAACCTTCTAGATTGGATGATGGGACTCGTACTGGCCGCGTCAGCCATCTTTGTCGGCTGGCTGGTCACCCTGCGCAGAGTCGTCCGCCAGCGGACGCGGGAACTGCAAGAAGAACTCGACCGGCGCGAGCGAGCCGAATCCGCCCTGCGTGCCAGCGAACACAAATACCGGCTGCTGGTCGACAACCTGGCGCAGGGTATCTGGCACATCGACCAGGACGCGCGCACCACCTTCGCCAATCCGGCCATGGCTGCCATGCTCGGGTACAACGCCGAAGAGATGGCCGGCCGGCCCCTCTTCGACTTCATGGACGCCCGCGGCGTCGAGCTGGCTACCCGCTATTTCGAGGCGCGCAAAGATGGCGTGACCGAACGTCATGATTTCGAGTTCCTGCGCAAAGATGGCTCGCGCATCTATACGTCGATCGAGACCGGCCCGTTGCTTGACGAAAAGGGCGACTTCACCGGTGCAATTGCCGGTGTCCAGGATGTCACTGCGCTGCGGGCGACGACCGAAGCCCTGCGCCACTCGGAAGCAAATCTGCACACGCTCATCGAAAGCACCGACGACATCATCGCCCTGCGCAATCGCACCGGCGAAGTGGTCGTGTCAAACGGCAGTTTCGCCCGACTCTATCATGCACTTTTCGATGTCGAAGTGGCGCCAGAGTCGCAGGAAGCAACACACCTCGTGCATGCCGAACGGAATCGATGGAACGAGATTCTTGCCGAGGTCCATACCGGCGATGCGTACCATATGGACTATGCGCGCGAAATTGATGACAAGATGCGCTACTTCGCCATGTCGATCTATCCGGTCCGCTCCGGCGGCGAGATCATCGGCTCGTCCGAGTTCACGCGCGAGATTACGGATCGCGTGCGCGCCGAGGAATCGCTCCGCGACAGCGAAGCGCGCTTCCGTCTCGCCTTTGAGAATGCCAACGTCGGCGTCTGTCTGGTCGGGCTTGACCGTCGCCTCCTGCGCGTCAACGAACGCTTCTGCACCATGCTTGGGTACGAACGCCACGAGCTGGAGGGCTTGACGGTCGACGAAATCACCCACCCGGACTATGTGGCAGCCAGCACCGCATTCATCCAACGTGTGGCAGCGGGCGATCGTGACGACATCGAGAAAGTCTATCTCCATCGCGATGGCCGCCATGTGTGGGGGCGCGTGAATAGGTCGTTGGTACGCGACGGCGATGGCAAACCGCTCTATTACATTGCTCACGTCCAGGACATCACCGAGCGCAAGCAGGCCGAGGCAGAGCGCGAGCGGCTGCAGGAACAATTACTGCAAGCGCAGAAAATGGAAGCGATCGGCAGGCTGGCCGGCGGCATCGCCCATGACTTCAACAACATGCTCGCCGTCATTCTCCTGCGCGCGGAGATGTCGCTGCCGTTGACCGGCGAGTCGACGCCGCTGCACTACAACCTGTCGAGCATCCACGGCACGGCCCAACGCTCAGCCGACCTGGTCCGCCAGTTGCTCGGCTTTGCGCGCAAACAGGTGATAGCCCCCAAGTCACTAGACTTGAACGCCACCATCGAGGGCATGTTGCCCATGCTGCAATCGCTCGTTGGCGAAGGCATTGCGCTTACCTGGCATCCCGCGGCCGGCCTCTGGCGCGTCAAGATGGATCCGGCCCAGATCGACCAGATCCTCGCCAACCTGTGTTCCAACGCGCGCGACGCCGTCGAAGGCGCCGGGGCAATCAAGATTGAAACGGCAAACGTGGTGGTGGAAGAAGCAATGCATGACGCCGACGGTGCGCTGCCGGCCGGTGACTATGTTGCGTTCAGCGTAACGGACGATGGCTGCGGCATTGACGATGCGCTATTGCCGCACATCTTTGAGCCGTTCTTCACCACCAAGGAAGTTGGCAAAGGCTCCGGTCTCGGGCTGGCGACGGTGGAGGGTATCGTCCATCAGAACCACGGCCACATTCAGCTTGTCACGGCGCCAGGCCAGGGGGCCACGTTCAAGATCCTGCTGCCCCGCCAGGTGACCGAATCCGGGGGCGACAGCCGCCAGACAGGCGACCTGGCCGGAGGCAAAGGGGAGACCATCCTGGTCGTCGAAGATGAACCCACCCTCTTGGAAATGACCGCCGAAGCCCTGGAGTTTCTTGGCTACAAGGTGCTGAGCGCCGGTAGTCTGGCGGACGCGCGGCGGCTGATGGAGGAGCATGGAGACGCGCTTGACCTGCTCGTGACCGATATTGTCATGCCGGAAGTCGACGGCCGCCAGCTCGCCAGGCGGCTTGCCGAACTCCAGCCCGGTCTGCGTGTGCTCTTCGTTTCCGGCTATCCGGCCGATCATGCTACTCCACGCGGCACGCCGGACAGCGACGCCAACTTCCTGCAGAAACCCTATTCGTTGCACGCGCTCGCCGCCAAGGTCAGGGAAATCCTGGATTCGGCCCCGGTGGTAGAGGTTACCACTCGAAAATGACGTTTCCGTGTATCCTATCGCCAGCCAAAATAGAAGCACAGCACGTCTTCAGCCCGCCCCACTTGCGCGCTCCGCCGCCAGATATTCCTGAAGCCAACCCGGCACCGCGTCGGCATCCTCGCCCTCTTCTCCCGGCGGCACCGTCGCCAGCGCACGCCGCCACGTCAGCGCCCGGTTGACCATCGTGAGCCGCTCTGCGATGGACAGCACGTCGCGCAACTCGTCGAGCGTCCCGTAGTCGAGCCATTGCGCCAGGTAGAGATCGCGCAATTCGGCGAGGAACGGATCGCCTGCCTCCAGCCCAAGCCCATACGTAATGCTGCGTAGCGCTACCGGCAGCGTCAGGAATGGATGTGCCACGCACGCATCGCCCCAGTCGATGAAACGGTATTCGCCACCGTCCAACAGGATATTGGCGTCATGGAAGTCGCTGTGGTCGACTGTGACCGGGATGCCCAGCACGTCCACGTACACACAGCGCTCGGCAAAGGTGGGCGACAGCGCGCGCAGATCTGCGTGCTCGGCGGGCGTCAGACCGTGCGCCGCACCGATGGCAAGCGCCGCTTCGTCCGCCAGCAGCGCGTCGTAGAGGGCGGGCAGCGCGGCCGGGCGCCGATCCATCACGCCGGCGGCGAGCAACTCCCCGGCATAGGGCGCCAGTTCCTGTTGCAGGCGGGCGTAACGCGGGAAGATGTGCGTCCAGTGTTCAACCTCACGAGCGCCACGCGTGCGCGGCCGGAGCAGTTCGCCGCCGTCGCCCATGAGGATCAACCCCTGCCCCGGCTCTACGGCCCAGATGGGCGGCACCACATCCGGACGCACGCGGCTCAGCAGAGACAGCACGGCCACCTCGTGTCTCATGGTGGGAGCACACGCCTTGAGCCAGAGCACGCCGCCCGAGGTGGGCACGCGCCACAGCGCCGACCACGGGCTCATCCGCGCCGGCTCCAGCGCGTCGGTTATCCGCTGCCCATGCGGAGCTAGCTGTGCGTCCGCCCACGCCGTCACTTGCGGCAGCCACGCCGCTGCGGTCCACGGCGCGGGTGTATATGGAATGGCCGTCATCGCGCCTCGCCCCCTTCGCTCGTTTGCCATCACTCCGATATGCCTTGCGCCGGAAAGTGTAGCACGTCTTGTAGCAGCGCGCCTCCGGGTCAAGCCCGAAGACGTCACCGTCGTGGCGACCGTTGACCATTGACCATTGATCACGACCTTCCTACTTACTTCTCCGTAATATTCCCCGCACTTTTCCCTATCGCCTTCACCTGATTGCAGTGTTATAATATTGAAAATCCCGTCAAGTGACTGGCGCTCTGATCCTCCGCCAGCCAGCCTCCGACAAATCGAATGGACCGGGCATATGTTCTCAACCTTACCCAAACGGGAGTTGGTCGCAGCACTGGAGAGCGCAACTGCGCAGTTGGCCTCGGCCGACGATGACCTGCGCTTCTTTTTTGACGCCATCGACGATCTGCTCTTTGTGCTGGACGCTCAGGGCGCCATCCTCTTTACCAACAAAGCGGTGACGGCGAAGCTGGGCTATAGCGCGGCCGAGCTGGCCGGACAGAGTGTGCTCTGCGTCCACCCGCCGGCGCGACGAGCGGAGGCTGCCGAGATCGTCGAGGCCATGCTGGCCGGCGCCACCACCACCTGTCCGGTACCGGTGCTCACCAAAGATGGCCGAGAGATTCCCGTCGAAACCAGCGTCGTCAAAGCGCGCTGGCGCGGTCAGAAGGTTGTCTTTGGCATCACCCGCGATCTTTCAGCGCTGAGGGCGTCGGAGGAGAGGTTCAAGAAAGCCTTCCACGTCAACGCCACCAACATGGCCATAACCGAGATTACGACATTCGAGGATATCAACGACCAGGTGACAGCACAGCGCACGCTCACGGCGCAGCACGAGGCGCTCCAAGAGACCAACCGGCAGCTAGAGCAGTCGCGCAACATGCTACAGTTGATCATCGAGTCGATCCCGCTGCGCGTCTTCTGGAAGGACACCGATCTGCGTTACCTGGGTTGCAATCGGCTTTTTGCGCACGACTCCGGAGAGGAGAGTCCAGCCGATCTCCTGGGCAAGGACGACTTTGCCTTTGGCTGGCGCGAGCAAGCCGAGACCTATCGGCGCGACGACATGGAGGTCATGCGGGCGGGCTTACCCAAGATGGGCATCTTGGAGCCGCAGACCACGCCGGCCGGCGCTACGACCTGGCTCAAGACGAACAAGGTGCCGCTGCATGATGGTCAGGGCGCCGTCATCGGAGTGTTGGGCATCTACGAAGATGTCACCGAATCCAAACGTGCCGAGCAAGAGCTGGCGCAACTCCACCTCGAACGAGAGCTGATCCTTGCTTCGACCGCAGAGGGCATTCTGGGGCTCGACACGGCGGGAAGGCATACCTTCGTCAACGCAGCGGCGGCCAGCCTGCTGGGCTATGAGCCTGGCGAACTCATCGGCCGCAGCAGCCATCCGATCTGGCACCACACGAAGGCCGACGGCACACCCTTCCCTGAAGACGATTGCCCCATCTGGGCGACCTGTCGCAACGGTGAGGTGCACCAGGCTGCCGGCGACACGTTCTGGCGCAAGGACGGCACCAGTTTCCTCGTCGAATACGCCAGCACGCCAATCTTCAACGACGGGCAGTTGACCGGTGCAGTGGTCACATTCTCCGACATCACGGAACGCATGGAGGCGGAAGAGGCGCTTCGTGCCAGTGAGGAACGCTACCGCAGCCTGCTAGAGAGCCTGGACACCATGGTCGCCACCGTTGATGCCGACGGCAAGCTCCTCTATGTGAACGATGTGGGCGCCGCATACCTGGAGACGACGCCGCAGCAGATGGTTGGGCAGCCCGTCCTCAGCCTGTTCCCGGCATCGGCAGCCATGCAACAATGGAGCCGGATCCGTGAAGTCTTCCACACCAACAAGGGTGCGGTAGGCGAATCGCTGAACATCGTCCGGGGGCGGCTGCGTTGGTTCCGCACGTCGCTCCAGCCCATTCACGACAAACAGGGCCGTGTGAGCCAGGTACTGCTCAACGCAACCGATATCCACGAAATCAAGAAGATGCAACAGCAACTGCTGGAGCTGAATCTGGATCTCGAGAAGCGCGTGGCCGAACGCACAGCCGAGGTGCAGGACCTGTACGACAACGCGCCGGCAGGCTACCATTCACTCGATCCCGATGGCACGATCGTACGCATCAACCAGACCGAATTGCGCTGGTTGGGTTATACAGCCGAAGAGATGCTGGGGCGCCCGATAACGGAGTTCCTGACGCCCGCTAGCCGCGCCGCCTTCGCCGACACGCTGGCGACGCTCCGCAGGGATGGGGCTGCGAATGACGTGGAGCGCGAGTTCGTGCGCAAGGACGGAAGCACATTGCCGGCACTGGTCAACATGACGCTCGTCCGCGATCCGAGCGGCAGTTTCATCATGGCCCGCTCCGTGGTCTTCGATGACACGGTGCGCAAGGCAGCCAATCAGGCTCTGCGGAGCGCCAACGCCGAGATGGCGCGGGCCCTGCGCATGAAGGACGAATTCCTCGCCAACATGAGCCACGAGTTGCGGACGCCGCTCACCGGCGTACTGGCGCTGAGCGAGACGCTTCAACAGGAACTCTATGGCCCGCTCAACGAGCGGCAGGCGCGCGCGGTGAACAACATCCAGGTGAGCGGGCGCCACCTGCTGGACCTGATCAACGACCTGCTCGACCTGGCCAAGATCGAAGCCGGCAAGTTTGAGCTCAACCCGCACGTTGTGGTCGTCAACGACGTGTGCACCGCCAGCCTGATCTTCATCCGCAGCATCGCCGCCAAGAAAGAGATCGAGGTGAGCTATACGTGCGACAAGCCTGATGCCACGCTCCACGCTGACCCCATCCGCCTCAAGCAGATGCTGATCAACTTGCTCAGCAACGCGGTCAAATTTACCCCCAACAAGGGAAGCGTGCACCTGCACGTGAGCGTTCACCCGGACGCGCGACAGATTCACTTCGTTGTGGCGGATACCGGCATCGGCATTGCCGAGAGCGACCTGGACAAGCTCTTCCAGCCCTTCACACAACTCGATGCGACGCTTTCGCGCACCTACGAAGGTACGGGACTGGGGCTGGCACTGGTCAAACGTCTGGCCAACCAACACGGCGGCGACGTGCGCGCCGAGAGTGCGGGCATTCCGGGCCAGGGCAGCCGTTTCACCGTTATCCTGCCGTACGACGGCCGGCCCGCCTCCGCCGCCGCGGATGCCAAAACGCCACCCGACGCCGATGCCCCTGCGCTGGCCACTACCGAAAGCGACGCGCCGTTGGTTCTGCTGGTGGAAGACAACGAAGTCAGCAGCGAGGCGCTGGTGTCCTACCTGGAGTTTCTGGACTGTCGCGTCGTGGTTGCCCGATCGGGCGTTGAGGCCCTCGAACAGGCGACGGCACACCTGCCCGACCTGATCCTGATGGACATTCAGCTACCAGGCATGGATGGGCTGGAGGTGACGCGGCGCCTGCGCCTCGACTCGCGCTTCGTGGTGACACCGATCATCGCCGTCACCGCATTGGCCATGCCCGGCGATCGCGAGCGCTGCCTGGAGGCGGGCGCCACCGAGTACATCAGCAAGCCGCTGAACCTGGGCGACTTGCGCAACCTGATGTAACGTCTCCTCGGCCCGTAATTGCCACAGCAACGAAGACGAACCTGGCGTAGACAGCGACCTGATCACGACGCATCAGCCTGCCATCCTGTCACCTCGCCATCCTGTCACCCTGTCACCCTGTCATCTCCCTCCCCCAGACAATAATGCACCGTCCACTGCGTTTTGCGCAGGAACTTCTCATGGCGCATGAGGTTCATCGCGCCGAGCTTGGCCTCGCCGTCGTCGAAGTAGGACCACTCGTCGAGCAGGCGGATGCCGTCATCCCACGCTTCCATATCGTCGCTGTCGTCGAGACCGGACTGGAAGGTATTGTCGCCGCCAAAGGCAAACTGGCGTTGCAGCTTGCGGTCGACGATGGGCTTCATGCGCGGACGCAACCAGAAATTGTTGAAGACCTCGCACACCAACTTGCTGCCGGGAAAACGCCGGCGCAACGTCACGACCAGTTCGCGCACGTCGGCGGCCGGCAGGTACATGAAGAGGCCCTCGGCGATGAAGAGATAGGGCGGCGGCGCCAGGGTCGGCAGCGCGTCCATCCACGCGTGGTCGAGCACCGACGACGCCATGAAGCGATAGCGCGGCCCTTCGTCGCCCGCACCTGACAGCAGCATACCGGGCTTGTAAGAAAACCGCTGCCACGAAGGCTCAAAGAACACAAAGGGGCACAAAGAAAACAGGAAAGTCCCCTGATTCTTCGTGCCCCTTTGAGACTTCGTGTCTTTGTAGCAGCGGTTCTACTTCCTACTCCGGCTTGACCGGCTTGATGTTCCAGATATCGTCGGCGTACTCGCGGATGGTGCGGTCGGATGAGAAGAAGCCGGTGCGCGCGGTGTTGAGGATCGACATACGCGTCCAGCGCTCGACGTCGCGGTAGACCCGGTCCACCTCATCCTGGCAGTCGATATAGGGCTGGTAGTCGGCGAAGACCATGTACTCGTCGTGGTGAAGCAGCGAGTCCATGAGCGGCCGAAAGAGCGAACTGTCGCCGCGCGAGAAGACGCCGGCGTTGACGGCATCGACAGCCCGCTTGAGGGCCGGGTTGGCGGCATAGAAGTCCCACGGCCGATAGCCGCGCCCCTTGACGGCAAACACTTCGTCGGTGTTGAGGCCAAAGAGGAAGAAGTTCTCCGGCCCCACCAGGTCGCGGATCTCGACGTTTGCGCCATCCAGCGTACCGATCGTCAGCGCGCCGTTGAGCGCGAACTTCATGTTGCCGGTGCCCGACGCTTCCTTGCCCGCCAGCGAAATCTGTTCGGAGAGTTCGGAACCGGGATAGATGATCTGCCCCATGGTCACGTTGAAGTTGGCCGGGAAGACGACGCGCAGCCGGCCGCGTACGACGGGATCGTCGTTCACGACTTCCGCCACGCTGTTGACCAGCTTGATGATCAGCTTGGCCGTGGCGTAGCCGGAGGCCGACTTCGCACCAAAGAGGAAGGTGCGCGGCACGATGTCCAGGTTCGGGTTGTCCAGCACGCGGTTGTAGAGCGTGATGATGTGCATGATCTTGAGCATCTGCCGCTTGTACTCGTGCAGGCGCTTCACCATGGTGTCCATCATTGCGTCGGGATTCACGGCCACGCCGGTGCTCTGGCGTACGAAAGCGGCGAGATTCGCCTTGGCGTGACGCTTGACCGCCCGCCACTCGTGACGGAACTCGCCATCGTCCACGAACTGCTCGAGATCGCGCAGCCGCTCCATGTCGTTGATCCACCCGTCGCCGATGCGCGAGGAGATCAGGTCGCACAACTTGGGATTGGCCATCTTCATGAAGCGCCGCGGGCTCACGCCGTTGGTCTTGTTCTGGAAGCGATCCGGGTACATCTCGGCAAAGTCGCGCAGCGTCAGATCGCGCAACAGTTGCGAGTGCAGCTCGGCGACGCCATTGATGGCAAAGCTGGCGACGCTGGCCAGGTTGGCCATACGAATCTGGCGGCCATTGCTTTCGTCGATGAGCGACATGCGCGCCACGCGGGCATGGTCGCCGGGGAAGCGGGCGCGCACCTGCGCCAGGAAGCGCTGGTTGATTTCGTAGATGATCTCCAGGTGGCGCGGCAGCAGGTACTCGATGAGGCTGACCGGCCATGTTTCCAGCGCCTCGGGCAGCAGCGTGTGGCAGGTGTAGGCGAAGGTGCCTTGTGTGATGCGCCACGCCTGCTCCCAGCCCAACCCCACCTCGTCCAGGAGGATGCGCATGAGTTCGGGGATGGCGATGACGGGATGCGTGTCGTTGAGCTGGATCGATACCTTGTCGGGGAAGTGGTTCCAGTCGTTGTTGCGCAAGCGGAAGCGCCGGATGATGTCGTGGAGCGAGCAGGCAACAAAGAAGTATTGCTGGCGCAGGCGCAACTCGCGGCCCTGCGGCGTGCCGTCGTTCGGATAGAGAACCTTGCTGATGTTCTCCGAGTAGATCTTCTGCTCCACGGCCTTGGCGTAGTTGCCCGTGTCGAACATCTGGAAATCGAACTCTTCGGCCGCGCGCGCCCGCCACAGACGCAGAATGTTGACCGTCTCCGTGTCGTAGCCCGGCACCAGCGTCGTGCACGGCTCGCCGAGCACCTTCTGCCCCGGCACCCAACGCACGCGCAACGTGCTGGGCGAATCGCCGGCATACTCCGTGTGGCCGCCGAAGCCGACCTCGATCATGTCGTCGGGCTGGACGAACTCCCACGGGTTGCCGCGCAGCAGCCACGTGTCGGGCTGCTCCACCTGCCAGCCGTCGACGAACGTCTGGCGGAAGATGCCGAACTCGTAGCGGATGCCATAGCCGACCGCCGGCAGATCCAGCGTGGCGAGCGAGTCCATGAAACACGCAGCCAGGCGCCCCAGGCCACCGTTGCCCAGCCCCGGCTCGGGCTCGAGGTCGATCATCTCCTGCAAGCTGGTGCCGATTTCGGCCAGTTGCGCGGCGACCAGCTCCGTCATGTTGGTGTACAGCAGGTTCTGCGAGAGCTGCTTGCCCATCATGTACTCGGCGGAGAGATAGTAGGCGAACTTCGGGTTGGCGTTGTAGTGCGCCTCGGTCGTACGCCGCCAGCGGTCGCTCAGCAGGTCGCGGATGACCAGCGACAGGGCCATGTAGATGTCGTGCTTGCTGGCCGACTGGATGGCCTTGCCCAGCGTGTTGTAGAGGCGCTCGGCTACGGCTTCGCGCAACTCGTCGGCGGTCATCGGCGCAACGGGCGCCGCCGTGCTGCTCTTTGGCTTGGATTTTGTCTTTGTCGTAGTGGTCATGGTTCTCTGGTATTTGTGGAAAGTGGATGGCGCTTGCGGAGGATGCAGTCGCCATCGGGTTCGGATTCTGGTTCTGCGCCGGCTGGGGCGTCATTGGCCTTCGATACCCGGCATCAAGGCGCCGGGCCGCGCAGTGCGTGGCATTATACCATCGCAAGGCGCAGAATCGACAAGCAGAATCGGCAAGGGACGGAGCGGCAGCATCCTGATTAGGGACATCGCAGCACTTCAGTCGGCGCCGTTTTGCTTCTTTTTGTTTCTGGCATCGTGCGGTTGGTTGAGCAGCGAACGGTAGGCGCCGGCATCACGGCGGCTGTGCACCTTGAGCTTGGTGAGAATGTTGTGCACGTGGTTCTTTACGGTGCCGATCTCGATCACCAGGGCGTCGGCGATCTCCTGATTGGTGCGACCGGCGGCAACAAGGTCGAGTACCTCGCGCTCGCGATCCGTCAATTCCTCGACGTCCAGGGCATCGAGCGACAGTTCGGCAAGTTTTTCCGATAGACGAGCAACCTTGTCCATCAGGAGCGCGGCGATCTCCGGCGTGATGAGCGCCTTGTCTTCCGCCGCCGAGCGGATGGCTTGCAGCAATTCGGGGACGCTATCGGTACGCAAGACAAAGCCCGAGGCTCCGGCCTCGATGTAGGGCAAGATCACGGCAGGAATCTCCGGCAAGCCCATAACGATAATGTGAAGATTTTCGTTCAGCCGGCGGATCGACTGGACGAGGCCCAGCGCATCCGTGTTCGGCGGCGCCGCGCCAACGAGGATCAGGTCGCAGTCGATCGCTCCAAGGGTATCCAACACCTGTTCGGGCGTGGAGACCATGCCGACGATTGCCAGATCCGGTTCCCCCTCCAGCGCCGAACCGATCAGATCGCGCGTCAGCCGGATGCGTTCGGCGATCAAAATACGGATCATAGCGTGACATACCTCCAAAAGCTGAACTCTCTACGCCCAAGTATAGCGTGAATGCAGACCAATGACTATATCTCGCCGTTCGATGCATGCCCGTCAAAGATATATCCTGAAGATGTATACCTGCACCTTGACAACCATCGGCCGGACGCGCTACTGTGGGGGAAATGTTGCGTGTACCCTGTACATCGACAACCCGATCGGTCTCGTAACAGACTCGCCAGATCGCCGCCAGAAGCGTGCCACATACCATCGCAGCCACGTCTTCGGCGCCGATGGAGATGTCGGAGCACCGTTCAGCGTATCGGAGGGCGATGGCAATGCGAAGCAGAAGCGCAGATCACTTGCAGAAAGCCGAGAAAACCGTCGATCCGGTGAGTATCTACCTGCGCGAGATCAGCAAGACGCCCTTGTTGAGCATGGAGGAAGAGCAGGAACTGGCCTTCAGGATTGGCGAAGGCGTCGCTGCTCACCGACAGCTCGCTGAGTTCGCCCTGCGCGATCCCGACACATTGACCGAAGATGAACTCGACCAGGTCGACCTGCTGGAACTGACCGCGCTCCGCGCACAGCGCGCCCACGACCAACTGACGCAGGGCAACCTGCGCCTGGTCGTCAGCGTGGCCAAGCGCTATCTGGGACGCGGGCTGAGCCTGCTCGATCTCATCCAGGAGGGGAACCTGGGCCTGCTCCACGCCGTGGACAAGTTCGACCCCACCCTGGGCTACCGCTTCAGCACCTACGCGACCTGGTGGATCCGCCAGGCGATCAGCCGCTCGATTGCCGACAAGGCACGCACCATCCGGCTCCCCGTGCATGTCATCGAGAATGTCAATCGCCAGAACCGCGTCCAGCGTGAACTCGCCCAGCAACTGGGCCGCGAACCGACGCCTGCCGAAATCGCCGTCGAAATGGAACTGCTCAACCGGCATGCGCTGGATCTGGTCGCAGATGGATTGGCCGATGGCGGCGAAGCGCCGGAGGTCGAGGAGGCCGACGCCGTCAAGGACGTCAAACGCGCCTCAGGTCGTGTGCGCGAACTCCAGCGCCTCAACATGGAGCCGCTGAGCCTTGACAGCCCGCTGGAAGGCGAGGAGCAGAGCAGCCTGGCCGACTTCATCGTGGACGAGGGGTTGGTCGACCCCGCCGCAATGACCGACCGGCAGTCGCTCGTCGAGCAGATCGAAGAGTTGCTGCTGGAGTTGACCGATCGCGAACGCGACGTCCTCATCATGCGCTTTGGACTCGACGGCGACACCGCCCGCACCCTCGAAGAGATCGGCAATGGCCTCAACATTACGCGCGAGCGCGTGCGTCAGATCCAGGCCAAGGCGATCCGGAAATTACGCGCCCCACAGATGTGCTCCAGGCTGAACGACTTTGCGACTGCCTGACCGCCCCTACGGGTTCCGATAGATTGGCACCAGGAGTGTCTGCCCCGTATAGACCCGGTACGAGGGGAGCCCGTTGCAGTACCTGATTCGATACGCCGTCGTCCTGTACGCACCGGCAATCGAGTAGATCGTCTCACCGGCCCGCACCAGGTGGTAGACGCCGTGGCAGGAGATTGCCAGCGCCGCGCCCGACAGACCGAACGCACGCCCGGCTTCATTGCCGTACGCCGACACCGGACCTGCGAAAAGAGAGAGGAACACAAGCGCGATGGCGAGACAGAGGCCGATCTGCGGCAAGGTTCGACGCCGCAACTTCCATCCACCACCGGCCCAACCAACAATCGCTGCAGGATGCCATCGAGAGAACATAGCAGCCTCCGTAGGGAACTCATGCGATCAGCAACGTAATCCACAAAAAGGTAAGGCTCAGCTTGATTCACATGCCTTTCACATACAATATAGCATGGAACGTTTCAAAATCGTTGCATAGTTCCCTATTCTAGACAAGTGCGCCCGATCACACGGCGGGTGTGCGCTACGACACAATGCCCGCTGCCGTCAACGCGATACGCCGAAATAGCTGCGCACCGGCGGCAGCAGAAAGAGCAGCGTCATGGGCACGACGACAATCGCCGCCCGGATCAGCACGTCGATCCACCCGTTGGGTCCCATGAGCGGCCCGATGTAGAAGGTGACGAGCAGGCCGATCAGGACGATGATCGCGATGTGGAGGTAATAGCTCCACGGCCGGCGCACAAAAATCGCCGCCCCGGCCACCAGCAGCAGTCCGATGGCCGCAAAAAGCGGCCAGAAGATCAGCACCATCCCGGCATTGTGCGAGACGAGCAGCCCCGTGGCGCCGACCAGACCGGCGATGCCGAGCGCCATCTCCACCACGGCCAACAAGAGCAATAAACCACGTGTCATGTCACTTTCCTGACCTGTGTCGTGCGGCGCATTCAGAATGTGGTGCGCAGCGGCTGCGCCTGGCCGGTAGCCGCCGAGCGGTAAGCCGCGTCGAAGATCTCGACCACGTGGCGCGCGTGTTCAGCGGTGGCCACGGTCGGCGTATCGTCGAGCACCCAGTCGACCAGTTGCATGACATCCTCGTAGACGTGCGACTCCTCCATGGTGCGATGCGCGCCGGTGACGTGCGGCAGCGAACCGTTCATCCCGTACTCGGCGTCGAGATCCATGCCCGCATACTCGATGGGCTTGCCGTTGATCGCCGACCCGTTGATGACGCCGCCGGTCCCGAAGATGAGCGGGCGCCCCATGTTGGGCAACCCGCCCGCCGCCACGCCATAGACAAAAGCGTAGAACGAATCGCCAAAGTCGAGCACCATGAGCGTGTTGTCGTCCATGTCCGTGGGCAACATCTGCCCGCGGAACTCGCGCTCGTGTACGCGCACGCCGGAGAAGGCCGTCACGCGTTTGGCCGGCCCCAGGATGCCCGTCATGGCGTGCAGGCCATAGACCGTCATGTCGTAGAGCGGGCCGCCGCCCGGCTTGCGGAAATACCACGCCGGGTTGATGTTGGTCAGCGGGTCGTCGCCGGCGCGCACCGACGCCTCATCTTCGTGGTAGGTGCCGAAGGCCGACCCCGTCACCGCCCACGTCAGCCGGCCCAGCGCGCCCTCATCGATCAGTTGCTTGATCTTCTGGTGGCGCGGGCGCAGCATCTCGCCGGGCGAGGAGACGAGCTTGACCCCGCGCGCCCGCGCCGCGTCGATCAGGCTATCCGCTTCGTCGACGGTTGTGGTCATGCTCTTGTTGAAGTGCACGTGCACGCCATGCGCCACGGCCAGCATGCCCTGCTCGTAATGCACGCCGATGGGCGAGCAGATGGAGACGGCGTCGACGTCGCCGGCTTCCAACAATTCCTCCATGGTGGCGTAGGCCGCCGGCACGCCGTACTTGGCCGCCGCGGCCTGGGCGCGCTCCAGCACGGGATCGCACACCGCGGTGATGCGCACGCGCTCGCGCACGTCGTCCATGGTCAGGTGCGGGAAATGACCGCGCAGCGCGATGCTGCCTGCGCCCACAATGCCCAGCCGTACATAGTCACTCATCGAAGCTCTCTCCAGGTCGTTTGGTGGCGCCAGCCCGTGGCCGCCTTGAGTTTGGAACAGGTAATCAGCGACGCGTACCCGTCCAGATCGCGCACGATGGGCAGCAGATCCGGCCGGAAGCGCTCGATCAACTCACGCGTCGGTTCGAGCGCGAGGGTGTCGTCGGCATTGAGGAAGTATACATCGTGCGGCGGCAAATCGTCAGCCGCCGCCAGGATCAGCCGGTGCGCCGCGGCCACATCCTCGCTGCCGACCCAGCCCCACAGCCACGGATTCCACCCCGCGGCCGGCTTGACCGTCGCCGCGTGCTGCTGCCGTCGTTCGGCGGGGAAGATGCCGGCAATGCGCGTCACGTAGGTGCGGATGCCGTAGGCCCGGCTGTAGCTGGCCAGCAGATCCTCGCCGGCGCGCTTGGTGAAGCTGTAGGAATCCTCCGGCCACGTTGCGTGCTTCTCGTCGATGGGCAGGTACTCGTGCGGAAAGGGCGTGGCGCTGATGCGAAAGCCGTGACCCAGCGCGCAGTTGCTGCCGGCCATGACCACCGTGCGCACGCCCGCCTCCACCGCCGCCTGCATGAGATTGTAGACGCCCAGCATGTTGGCGCGGAAGGTCGTGTCGGCGGCAAGCCCTTCGGCCGCAGCCTGCCCGCGCATCTGCGGATGGTCGGTGGGCCACGGCTGCGCGGCCAGGTGCTGGATGGCGTCGATGCCCACGACGGCGCGGCGCCAATCCTCCAGCGAGGTGATGTCGCCCTGCACCCACGGCAGGCCAGCGAACTCGGCGCCCGGCTGGTGGCGCGCAAAGAGCACCAGGTCGTGGTCGCGCGCCAGCGCACGGATCACATACGCGCCCAACTTGCCGTTGGCCGCACTGACAAGCACGCGCATTGCGTCTCCTCGCTCCGGCAATCAGTGACAGGATATTGGTCTGTTCGGGAAGCGCCCGGCTGCACCAAACCACGCCGGCCGCACAGGGAAGTGTACACCGCGCGCCGCCCCCGGCGAAACTGGGCCATCCTGGCAGCGATTCTCACTGTAGTGGCGACTTCAGTCGCTGACTTCCTCCGGAACGGCTGATGAACGTTCAAATGAACCCGGCAATCGCACTGTCGGCGTCGCCTTCGATTCAAATCGAGGCTGATAGCTCAAGTCGGCTGCAAGCCGACTGGGGAGACGCCCGTCAGTCCACTTGAGTGGACTTTGGCTATCAGCCGGGAATTGATTCCCAGGCGGCACGACGTTACCGGATCAAGTTCTCAACGTTCATCAGTCGTTGACTTCCTCCGGAACGGCTGAAGCCGTCACTACAAATCGTGAACTTTCGCAGCGCGCACAGGCCCACGCCTGCGCGATAATGGGAGTACTCGCTCCAGGCTCAGTATCTGTACCCGCGAGGTCTTATGAGCAACAAGCGACTGGCCAATATTCCGGACGGACCGAACACCCGCACGACGCGCCCGCTGGCGGGTCGCCAGTTTGCCGCCCTGATGGATGCACTGTGCGCGACTTTTTCCTTCGAGGAGATCCGCTCACTGGCGCGCGAGGGGCTGGGAATCGAGCCGGACGACATTGCGGCGGGCGTCAATCGGCGCCAATATGTCTTTGAATTGCTCGTGTGGTGCGAGCGCGGCGCCCACATGCAGGAGTTCGTGGCCGCGGCCCTGGCCGCCAAGCCCGACGCTACCGAGCTTGCCGCGCTGGCGGAACAGCTTGGGTTCGCCGGCAATGCCGGCACGCCGGGCTAGCGCGGCCCCGGCCCACGCAGCGCCTGGGCGATCACCGCGATATCCGCCGGCGTGGTGCGGCAGCAACCGCCGATGAGCCGCGCGCCGGCCGCGACCCAGCGCCGCGCCGGCTCGGCAAAGCCGGTGACGCCGCTGCCTTCCACCCAGCAGCGCGCCGCCGCATCCCACGCCTCGCCACTGTTGGGGTAGCAGAGCAGCGGCTTTGCCGTGCCGCCGCGCGCGGCGGCGAGCAGATCCTCCACGTAGCGCGGCGCCGTGCAGTTGACCCCCACCGCCACGATCTGCCCCGTCTGCGCGGCGAGGCGGGCGGCAGCGGCCATGGGTTCGCCCGAGGAGAGCGCCGCGCCGTCGCGGCAACTGCACGCCAGCCACGCCTGCATGTGCGGGAACTCGGCCAGCAGCGCAGCCAGCGCCTCGACTTCGGCCAGGCAGGGGATCGTCTCCAGGGCGAAGAGATCGGCGCCGGCCGCAGCGAGCACGGCCATGCGCGGCCGGTGCCACGCCATCAACTCCGCCACCGAGAGCCCGTAGTCGCCGCGATACTCCGAGCCGTCGGCCAGGAACGCGCCGTAGGGACCGACCGACGCGGCAACCAGCGGCCAGACGCGACCGGTGCGGTTGGCCGCCGCTGCCCAGAACTCGTTGCGCGCGTCTGCGGCAAGCGTCACGCTGCGCCGGAAGAGGTCGTCCACCGCCGCGGCATCGAGACCGCGGCGCGCAAAGCCGGCATAGCTCGCCTGGTAGCTGGCGGTGATCAGCACATCGGCGCCGGCGCGCAGGTAATCGAGGTGCACGCTGCGGATCAGGTCGGGCGCGTCGAGCAGCAGGCGGGCGGACCAGAGCGCATCGCGCAGATCCGCGCCACGCTGCTCCAGCTCGGTCGCCAGCGCACCGTCGATGATGACGACGCCCTGGCGCTCCAGGATCTCTTGAAGCGGGTCGTGCATGGAATTCGCTCGCCCGGCCATCAATAGCCCTGCCACCAATCGCGCCGCGAGCGCGGGTCGAAGAAGACGCCGCGGTCGCGCACCGCCACCAGCACGTCGCCCAGCCCGGCGCTGCCCAGCGGCTGATCCTCGCGCAGCGCGGGCAGATAGCCGCGCCCGGCGGCCACGCTGCCGCGGTAGACCGCCAGCAATTCGGGGTCGACGCAGAGATTCTCCAGATGCACCACGTAGCCATTGGCCACCGTGTCGTCGCGCGTGTAACCCAGCGTAATGCGCGTCGGCTCGGCGTAGAGCACCAGCGCCTTGTAGCCGCCGCCGAAGATCTGCGCCCCACGCCGCGGGACGTACAGCGTCTCACCGCCGCTGCTGCGCAGGGCCACCAGCGTGGCATCGACGTGGCTCAGCGGCGCCCCGGCACAGCCATGCGCGCCGCACGCCCAATCCCAGTCGTTCACGGCAAAGCTCTGGCCAAAGGCCGGCGCACGCAGGTCGGCAAAGAGCCCGGCCAGTTGCGGCGGATCGCCGTCCACCGGGCCATCCTTGTCGAAGAGGGCCGGCGCGGCGTCGACGGGCTGATAGCCGCGCAGGGCCAGGTTCAGGTCGCCATGCTCGGCGTCCGGGTGGTCGAGACCGCCGCCGGCAACCGGGATTGTCGTATAGGCGTTGCCCGAGGTGGCCGGGCAGTCGCCGGGGGACGCTGCGGCGGCGACCACCACCGGCTCTTCGACCGCAGCCTGGGCCGCGACGACTTCCGGCGCGACGGCGGCGATCTCCGCCGTGTCGGCCACGGGCGGCGGCGCGGCGGCCAGCGGTTCCTCCGGCGGCGGGATAGCCGATTCGGGCGCAGCGGTCGGCGCCGGCGTGGCCGGTTCCGTGGGCGTCAGCGTGGCGGTGGCGGTGGCGGGCGGCAGCGGTGTGGCGGTGACCTCGACGATCTGCGTGACGACGATCGCATAGGGCGTGGCGGTGGGCAGGGCGTAGAGCGTGGCGCGCACGGCCAGGCCCACCATGCGCGGGTCGGGGCGCGGTGGCTCGGAGAGCCGCCAGAAGACGGCGACGAGCGCCACGATTACCCCCAGGAGCAGCAGGCGAGTCTTCATCGCATCATCCCACGCCGCCTAGATGCGCGCCATGAGCGCCGTGCGGCGGAACGAGGCAGAGGCGATGAAGAAGACGACGGCGTCGGCGGCCCACAGCACGATCCCGAGCAGCAGCACCAGCCAGTTGGAGAGCAGGAACGCGCCCATGGCCTGGCCCACCACGAGCAGCACGATGGGCAGGACGACCAGGCTGCCGATCTGGTACGCCTCCTGGAACGAGTTGACACGCGAGGAAGCGATCACCGTCACACCCAGCCCAAAGGCCGCCGCGGCCGGCCCGACAAAGAATGCCAGCAGCAGCCACAGCGTATTGGGCAGAATGAGCATGCCGACGACGTTGAGCGCCACGAGATTGGCGACGATGGTGTAGACGACAAAGCCGCCCAGGCCGACCATGGCGCCGGGGATCAGCGCGCCGAGTACCTTGGCAAGCAGCAACTCGCGGTCGGTCGTCGGCGTGTAGACGAGGGCCTCGAGCGTCTTGCGCTCCTTTTCACCGGCAAAACTGTCGGCCGCAACGACGGCGGAGGCCATGAGCGGCAGAACCAGGTACATGGGCGCAAAGAGATAGACGAGGAAGTAGACGAGACCGGCCTGCACGTCGTTCAGACCCGCATAGCGGCTGGCAAACTCCGGCGGCATGGCGCGCGTCAGATCGGCCATCTGGCTCTCGGCGGCGGCCATCTGATTCGCCATGCCGGAGATGAGCCCCACGACCGACGGAATGCCGACCATGAGCACCAGCGGCACGATGAGCAGCGGCAGCATGACGGCACGCGTGCGCAATGCAACCGAGACATCCTTGGACGCAATGGCCCAGATCGCTCGCCAGTTCATGATTCACTGCCCCTGTAACGCAAAATAGACATCCTCCAGCGACGAGTCCACCGGCTCGACACGGTAGACGTTGAGGCCGGCCGCGGCGGCGGCGGCGATGACCGGGGGCACGTCCGGCCGCGCGACGCCGTTCAGCAGCAACAGCGTGCCGCCATTGCGCGCCGCGGCCCGATCGCCGACGACCGCCGCGCTGGAGACTTGGGGCAGCGCCGTAAAGAGCGCCAGCGCCCGCTCGGTCGCGTCCGTGTCGACCTCCACGCTGATGCGGTGGCCGCGGTTCAGTTCGGCGGCCAGTTCGCGCGTCGTGCCGGTGGCCAACACCCGCCCGCGCGCCAGCACCGCCACGCGATCGCAGAGACGCTCGGCCTCGGCGAGATTGTGCGTGCAGAGAAAGACCGTGCGCCCGCGGTGGCTGAGCCGCTCGATCAGGCGATGCACCTCGCGCGTCGCCACGGGGTCGAGCCCCGAGGTCGGCTCGTCGAGAAAGATGATGTCGGGGTCGTTGACCAGCGTGCGGGCAATGGCCAGGCGCTGGCGCATCCCCTTGCTGAAGCCGCCCACCTTGTCGTCGGCGCGCTTGGTGAGTTCGAAACGTTCGAGTAACTCGGCGACGCGCTGGCGGCGCAAAGAGCGCGGCACGCCGTAGACGTCGCTGAAATACTCCAGGGTGGCACGCGCCGTCAGGCGATTGTCGAGCGCCGGCGTCTCGGTCAGGACACCGGTGCGCGCCCGAATGCGCGCACCATCCGTCTGCGGGTCGAGGCCGAAGATGCGCGCACCGCCCCCCGTCGGCGCAATGACGCCGTTGAGCATGCGCACCGTGGTCGTCTTCCCGGCGCCGTTGTGGCCCAGGAAACCAAAGACCTCGCCGGCGCGGATGGAGATCGTGAGCCGGTCGACGGCGACGTTGTCGCCAAAGCTCCGCGTCAACCCCTCGGTTGTTATGACGACCTGCGCGTCCTCCGCCATCGTTCCGCCCTACAAAATCTCAACGTCCGTTTGAAAGTTCGCAATTTTAACGCAGAGGCGCAGAGGCGCAGAGAAGAACGCAGAGAAAAGCCCTGCTTCGTTGTCGTGTTCCCTCTGCGAATCTCTGCACCTTTGCGTCAAATCCGGTATTGTTACCAACGGCCTCTCAGCACTTCACGAAACTCACACAAAGCCGCCAAGAACACAAAGAGCGTCATCTTCACCTTCGTGCCTTTGCGCCTTTGTGTGAGGCATTATCATAAAGACTGTTTTCGAATCACTCACACAAAGCCGCCAAGAACACAAGGAGCGCCATCTTCACCTTCGTGCCTTTGCGCCTTTGTGTGAGGCAAAAAACACCCGAAATTCAGTCGCTGTCACGCAGCCACGCCTGGATCGCCGGGTGCGCCAGGTGCATCTGCACGGCCAGCCAGCCCGCCAGCGCATCCGGCGCGGCGCGCTCGTGCGGGTCGGGCACAAAGCCGCAATCCAGATAACTCTTGAGCGCCCACAGCCGCAGCGTGTTCGTGCCCAGCATGGCGCGATCGTGCGTGCGGGCCATGGCGTGCAGCGCGTGGGCGAGCATGGGCTTGGAGAGCCCGCGGCGCTGATGTGCCCGCGCCACGACGACCCAGTGAATCTGCCCCCACGCGCCGCGCCCCTGCCAGTCATCCTGCCACCAAGCGGCGATGGATCCAACATCCTCGCCCGCCGCCGTCTGCACGAACCACATGCGCTCGGGCAGAACCTCGCGGTGGGCGCCGAAGGATTCCGCGAAGTGATCAAGCGTCACGGTGAAGAGCGGCTCGGCATCCAGGTGCAGCGCCACCCACATCGCCTCGTCGCCCGGCCGGTAGGCACGAAAGCCATAGCCCACCGGCAGCGGCCACGCCGGCAGATCGGCCATGTGCGGCCGGATCATGTGGACGTTGGCGGCGACGAGTTCGTTCATGCCAGGACGTCGGGGACGAAGCGACCGTCGCTCATGATGGGCACCTCGCCGCCGCCGGCCGTGCGCCCGGTCACCGACATGGTCGCCGTGCCGATCATGAAGTCGACGTGCGTGTCGGAGAAGTTGTGCCCGGCCGCGGCCAGTTCCTCGCGGCTCATGGCGCCGCCACCCTGGATGCACTCCGGGTAGGCCTCGCCAAAGGCAATGTGGCAGGCCGCATTCTCGTCGAAGAGAATCTCGTAGAAGAGCAGGCCGCTCTGGAAGACCGGCGAGCCGGCATCGACCAGCGAGACCTCGCCCAGCCGCCGCGCGCCGTCGATGGTGAAGAACTGCTCCAGCACATCCTGCCCCACCCCGGCGCGATACTCGACGATCTCGCCCGCCGCGAAGCGGAACCAGGCGTCGCGCACCTCGCGCTGCATGGGGAAGGTCGGCCGCGACGTGCGCACGTAGCCCTCCACGTGCCGGCTGTGCGGCGTGGTGAAGACCTCCTCCGTGGGCATGTTGGGCTGGAAGACGACACCGGCCGGCGTGGTGGAGGAACCGCCCACCCAGCGCGCGCCGTCGGCCAGGCCGATGGCGAGATCGGTGGCCGGCTTGCCGTCAGGTCCAGGTGTGGGGTCGACGAAGTGCACCGCCTGCACGCCGTTGCGCTGGAGATAGGCGGCCACGCCGGTGAGCTGGCGGTTGAGCGCGCCCCACGCCGCCACCGGGTCGGGCTGGTCGACGCGCACCAGCTTGTAGATCGTCGCCCACAGCGCCTCGACCGCAGCGTCCGGCGCCAGGTCCGGGAAGACCTGCATGGCCCAGGCTTCGGTCGGCACGGCGGCCACGCACCACTGCATCTGGTTGGCCATCATGCTCTGGGTGTAGAACTTCAGCGTCTGGGCGCGCTTGATCGTCCACGTGCGCAGCGCCTGCGGGTCGACCGCGCTGAGCGCCGCGGGGAACTCGTCGCCCACCAGGCTGAGGCGCGCCCACTTCTCGTCAACGTACTGCTGGAAGCGGGTAATCTCGTAGGCCGGCAGGGACAGTTTGTCGACGGCAGCGTGTTCCAGCATGGCGGCCATCGTCGGCTGGTCGAGCCAGTCGACCTCTACGAACGAGGCGCCGGCATCGTAGGCCGCGGCCACCACCTCGCGCACGAAGGGGGCATGGGCCAGCTCGCCGCGCACGAGCAGCCCCTGGCCCGGCTGCAAATTGACGCCCGTCTTGACCAGCAACTCGGCATAGCGCCGGCGCAGCGCATTCACTTGATCATTCGTCATGGAGAACTCGGTTTCACAGAACGGCAGGGGGGCGTGAGCTGGAGACCTGTGCAGCCCGCCCTGCGGCGGATAGAAAGCATGGCTGCCATTATACCGCGCAGCCCAGATCGCGGAAACATTGCAAGGGTCTCCGGCTGCGTCGCTGGTGTTTGGCGGGGCCGGCGTCTGCGTGCATCGCAAGCGTTTGGCGGGGCCGGCGCCAGCGTGCGTCGCAGGCGTTTGGCGGGGCCGGCGCCGGCGTGCGTCGCAGGTGTTTGGCGGGGCCGGCGCCAGCGTGCGTCGCACTGGGCAGACGATTTTTCGTTTACAACCAGACGCTGCCCAGTGCGACGCACGCTGGCGTCTGCGCGGCTGGAGCAGACACTACAACGGATTCGTGGAAACAGCAGATTTGACCCGCCGTTGGGCAGCTCTATCCCGCCCGGCGCAAGGGCGAAATCCCCGGTAATCGTACGGGCATGAAACTTCATGCCCGGATGGGCGATTATGAACGTTCATATATTAACCCGGCATTCGCGCCGACGGCGCAGCCTTCGATTCAAATCGAGGCTGATAGCGCAAGTCGGCTCAAGCCGACTGGGGAGACGCCCGTCAGTCCACTTGAGTGGACTTTGGCTATCAGCCGGGAATTGATTCCCAGGCGGCACGACGTCACCGGATCAATTTTTCAACGTTCATCCGTCGTTGCCGCTGCCTGGAATCGCAGCCCAACGGATGGGTCCGGTTCATCGCGGGTCGGCGCGGTACGTCCCCGGCACGGGCGAGAAAGAGGCTGGTCGAGCAAGTTGTGTCTCGCCCGTGCCGGGGACGTAAGCCGGCTAGCGCCCCGTGAAGCCCCCAACGGGCTTCACAATTTGACAAGCCTGGAGCGCATTCGTATACTAACTAACGATCTGACTCACGAAGCCACTTGGCTCACTAGCTCAATTGGCAGAGCAGCTGACTCTTAATCAGCGGGTTCTAGGTTCAAGTCCTAGGTGAGTCACCAGATCGGCCGGCCGTCTCGTACGAGACGGCCGGCTTTTTGTTCCCGCCGCCGTCGCACCTTCGCCGCGCACGCGCAAAATTCGGCCGCCTGCGGCGGCGCCGGCGTGGGGCTGCGCCCCAGCCGGCCAGAGAGAGCAGAGCGGTGCTGCGCACCGCCCCAGAGGGTCAGCGGCCAGAGGCGTCATCGTCCTGAGGGGATGGGGACAACAACTCGAAAACCGTTGGACTCGCCACGGTTGTTCGGGAAGTCCCTGTAGCGGGTCGCACAGCGCGCGTGCCCGCCATTGACGCTGAAGAGGCCGCCGCGCAACACGCGGAGCGTGTCAGGCTTGGCGTCTAGTCGTTCGCGGCCGTCAGCAGGATCGTACGGGTAGCTGTATTGAGGTATGCTGGGATGATCCCCCCACAGGCTGCGCGTCCACTCCCAGACATTGCCGCTCATCTCCTCGCAACGGTGCGGGCCGGCGCCTAGTGGGAAACAACCGACGGCGTTGGGCGCACCGATGCGGGTTTCGTCGTAGTTGGCATGTTGCGGCGTGAGGCGCTCGCCCCACGGGAAGCGCCGGCCGTCGGCGCCACGCGCCGCCTTCTCTCATTCCGCCTCGCTGGGCAGGTGAACCTGCCACCCCTTGGGCAGTAGCCCCTGCTCGCGCAGTGCCTCACTCAGCCAGCGTGTAAAGGCAAGCGCCTCGTACCACGTCACACCGACCACCGGATGATTGGCCAGCGTGAACGGTTCGCCGTAATCCTCCGGTCCGCTGCGGCCCTCTGCCCGGCCATCACGCCAGACGCCGGCACCACGCGCTTCGCGCCAGTAACATTCCACCATGTAGCCGCCGGCATCGACAAAGCACCGGTATTGGGCGTTGGTGATGGGATAGCGCGCCATGCGGAAGTCATAGGGGATGACCACCTGATGGCGCGGCTGTTCTTCATCCCATGCCTGCGGATCGTCCTTGCTGCCCATGCGGAAGGGGCCGGCCGGCATGTCGCGCCACTCCATACGCAGCGGGTCGAGCACCTCGACACGCGGGTCGCCCAGCCGGGCCAGCAGCCGGCCCGCGGCCGCACGCGTCACCGGCGTCGTCTCCGGCCCGGCGCTCATTGTCGCCAGCAACTGTGCAATCGTCGCCTGCTTGCACGCCGGCGTCACGCCGCCCGGCCAGGCGTCGAGCACGCACTCGCCGGCCAACACCACGGCCGCACCCGGATCGCCGGGCGCGCGTGCGATGAGCCGGTCCAACACCATGCTGGCGACGCGGTCGTGCTGCTGGATGATGCCCAGATAGCTGATGGTCAGCAGGCTCACCTCGTGCCAGTTGTCGTCCGCCACGTGCGCGGCCAGCGCATCGACCACCGGCGCCACGTCGAGCTGGCCTTGCTGGGCAATGGCCACGGCCGCCAGGTACTCCTGAAAGGTCAGATGGATGAAACCGTACTCGCGCGCGCCGCGCTCCACAAGCAGGCCGGCATGGTCGCGCACGTCGGCGAGGAAGTGCGCGGCCGCCTTCTCCGGATCGTCGACGCCGCGCTGGGCGTAGAGCGCCTCCAGCTTGCGGCGCATCTCCTCCTGCTTGACCAGTCCGATGCCGGGGCTGACTTCGTGCATCCACAGCGCCAGCGGCGCCAGCACGCGCAGGGTCTCCACCACGTCGAGGTCGCGCGTCGGCGGGCGGCCCAGGCTGCGCGCCAGATTCCAATGCTTGAGCAGCGTATCCACATAGTTGCGATAGAGTTCGACGCGACGCTCGGGCAGCGTGACGCCCTGCCGCTTCATGAGCGCCAGGATCGTCAGCAGCAGCGGGTTCGACGCCAGCCGGCGCACCCCCGGGTTGCGATCCACCGCCTGCAACAGTTCCGTGCGCTCCCGCTCGGCCTGGTCCGCTGCCACCGGCGTGTGCCCGCGTGCGCTCTGCTCGATGGCCGCCGTCCACTTGCCCACAAAGGCCTCAATCTCCGCCTGTTCGAAATCGACCAACGTGCACTCGGCCAGCCCCTCCACCACGGGCCGCACCTCACGGTAGCCCACGATGCGGCTGGTCAGCACGAACTTGTTGCCCGGCGTGCGGCGGCTGCTAAAGAAGTGGCTCACCTGCTCGACCACCATGCGCCGCCGGCCCATCTCCTTGACCTCGTCCAGGCCATCGAGCAGCAGCAGCGCGCCGCCCCGGTTGAGCGCCTCGTCGAGAATCGGCCCGACGGCCAGCGCGCCGTCCAGCCCGCGGTAGTAGTCGTAGATATAGTCGTCGAGCGGGATGTTGTTGCCCGCCGCCAGCCGGTTGGCAATAGGCGGAGAGGGGCAGCAGGAAGGGGATGCGCTGTGCCATGCCCAGCTCGTCCTGCCGGCCCTGCGCCATGTGCAGCGCCAGATACTTGAGAAAGGTCGTCTTGCCCGCGCCGGGGTCGCCCAGCACGATGAGGCCGTCGTGCTGTTGCAGCAGTTCGATAACGGGCAGCGGTTCGCTCAGCCGCTGCCCCGTGGCGGCGATCTCCTCCTCGCTCATCTGCCGGCCGGCCAGGCGCAAATTGCGCGCCCACGTCTCGCCCCCGGGCAGCTCGATGCGCGCCTTGAGCGGCACGTAGAGATCGGTCAGCGCCAGCCGCAGCGGCGCGCGATCGGTGACGCCCATGCCGCGGAAGTCGAGATAGCGATATTGGTCGACAAGGTATCTCAGATAGGTCGTGGTCTTCTCGGCCAGGTCGGACGATGGATTCGGGAGCGCAATCGCCTGCCAGAGCAGATTCGGATCGGCGATTACCTTGTCGATGTACACCTCAGCCACAACGGAGTTTCCACGAACGTCACCACCCACAGCGAGCTTCCCGGCGGCAACCCCCTCTTCCGTCGCAACGATTGACCCGCCCGCGGCCTCCGCCGCACTGGGCACCGGCGCAGGCTGAGCTGGTGCTTGCCCGGCGCGCCGCCCCAACAGCCAGCCGATGACCACCACCGCGCCGGCCCCCATCCAGAGCAGCAGTTGCGCCAGGTCGGTCATGCCCTGGATCAGGTCCGAGTTGGCCCCCACGAAGTCCAGCAGCGGCGGCAGCCACCAGCCCGCCAGCGCGGCCAGCACCGCCAGCGTGACCGCACCGATTGCAAAGATGAGCCATCGTTTCTTGACGACCATGTGTCTATATCCGTGTGAAGGTGAAGGGATGCGAGGGGCGAGGGGCGAAGCGCTGCGACCGTTACTCGCTTTGGTAGCACCAACTTTGACGAAGCTCGGCCATGCGAACGGTTCGCCTCCTCGATCCGCTCGCGCAGGTCAAAGGCGGCGTCCAGCAGCCGGCGGTTGTAACTGTGGCGGTGCGCGTTGGGGAAGTGATTGGTGGCCGGCAGCAGCCACGTCAGAAAGTCAAAGGTACGTGTAAAGATCAGCATTTCGTCGGCCATCAAATTTCCCCGCAGTCATATTTCAGTTGTTCACGATTCTCGCCGTAGTAACGACTTCAGTCGTTGGTTTACTCTGGAACGGCTGAAGCCGTCACTACAAATCGTGAAGTACCAAATTTCGGCCGCCTCCGGCGGCCAGAGAGTTCAGAGCGGTGCTGCGCACCGCCCCAGAGGGTCAGCGTCCAGAGGCTCCATCGCCCAGAGGGGATGGGGACAAAACAACTCGAAAACCGACGAACCCGTTCCGGTTGAGCGGGAGGTACCAGTGGCGGGCCGCACAGCGCACGAGCCTGACATTGCCGCTGAACGAGCCGCCACGCACCACGCGGCCGGCGCTCCGCGCGATCTCGATTCGTTCCCGCCCATCAGCAGGATCGTACGGGTATCCGGCCAACTTGCTACGCGTCCATTCCCGCACATTGCCCGCCATATCCAAGCAGCCATAGGGGCTGACCCCCTCGGGGAAGATGCCGGCCGGCGTCGTATCGCCATGCCCCAATTCTTCACTGTTGCACTTCATCGCATCAAATGCATCGCCCCACGGATACTCACGCTGATCCTGGTCGCCGCGCGCCGCCTTCTCCCACTGCGCCTCGGTGGGCAGTGTGATGGTGCGGCCGCTCATGCGGCTCAACCAGGCGCAGCAGGCCATGGCATCGTCCCAGGATACATTGACGACCGGATGGCTCTCTCTGCCTTTAAGTGGCGTCTTCTCTTCCCAGCCGTCGGGCGCTCGGTGGTCGCTCTGCTGGACAATGAGCGCATACTGGGCATTTGTAACAGGAATGCGCGCAATCCAGAATTCGCCCAGCGACAGCCTGTGCAGAGGGCGCTCGCGCTCAAAGCCCTTTTCAGAGCCCATCCAGAATTCGCCGGCCGGTACGTGAACCCACTCCGGCTCGCCGAAGGGCTGCGTCCAGTAGCCGCCGCCGGCGCGCACGATCGCCTGCATCGCCTCACTGCGCCGCTCCACCCAGGATTTGCCGGCCATGCGTCCCAGCCAGCGCGCCTGCGGGCGCGGCGGGATCTCCAGTTCTTTGCGCAGGCGCTGCTGCACCTCCTGCTCAACATTGCCCTGCACCCGTCCCGAGCCGACGTCGCGCAGACAATCGGAGGCCAGCACCAGGTTGTGATAGGGCTGCGGTTCACGCGTCTGTTCGGCAATGGCCCGGATCAACCGTGCCGTGCGTTCCTTGCTCCGCATGCTCAAGTGGCCGGCCTCGAGCAGGATCACCTCGCGCCACCACGCTTCGGCCGTGTACGCCAACGTGTAGGCCACGTAGTCATCCTGGGCGGCAATTGCCACGGCGGCCAGATATTCCTGAAAGGTGAGATGGGAGAAGGCATAGACGCCCTCACCACGCG
>JACKBA010000016.1 GCA_020634815.1 Caldilineaceae bacterium
GCCGATCAGTCGGGCACGGCGACGGTGCGCAAGGCCAAGAAAGTTCGAGGGCGCAACGTGCAGGGTCGTGTCGTTGCGTTCGACCAATGGACTGGTCACTACCTGGGCAAATTACTGGACACCTACTCGAATCCCGGTCCACTCTTTCGTACGCCCGAAGAGTCACGTCGAATTGGCGGCCAAGCTGCATACCGGGTCGTGAAGCGAGCCATCAGCCGAGCAGGGCTTGATGGGCGCATCCAGGGTCCGCACGACTTGCGGCGGAACTTCGCCACTTGGTTTGCCAAGGATCACCGCGGCGAACTGTACGGGCGACTATTGTCCAAGCAGTTGGGTCACGCCAAGTTCATGCAGACCGACCAATACATCCTGCATGACGCGGACGATCTGGCCGAAGTGATCCGGAGCCCGTTGGCGGACTTCTCCCACGCTGAGGTGAGTTCATCACCACGGGCGCGTCGTCGTCGCTTCCAGAGGTAGAGGGTGTAGCAGTCCCGGTGCGACTGCTACTTCCTGGGCGATGGCAGAACTATAACTGGGTTGCAGTCGCGATTCGTGTGGCGCGAAGTTTTCGCAGTGGCAGTACCCGTGGGGCTACCAGACTGATCAGGCAGAAAGAGACGGCGGAATCTCCGCCGTCTCTTTTTTTGTTTATCTCGGAGATTGTTCCCAGCGCCAAAGCATTCGTCCGCAAGTCGGCAGTCGGCCGGATCACTCTGTGCGATCCGCTGCGCGCTCTGCGGGCGGTGCGTTTTTCGCTGTGCCGGCCTTCCGGCGCCCATCCAGCACGTGACGCACGGCCAGCACGGGGTGCCGCCAGATCATGCGCGGGCCGGCCGTGCGCATGACGACGCGCACGCGCTCGCGCATGGCCGGTTTGTAGCAGTGGATGGCGCAGTTGGCGCACGTCGTCTTCTCCTCGCCAAAGGGACAGCGGTCGAGGCGCTGCATAGCATAGTCGTGTAGCGTCTGGCACTCGGCGCAAAGGTCTCCCTGCGAACCGTGTTCGTCGTGGCAATAGAGTTCGATCATGGCGGCGACAGTGCGTTTCTCGCGGCGGATGCGCGGGCCGTTGGTTGGCATTGTTGTCCGACTCCTCTCAATCTAGGTGCTTGTGTACACAGTGTGACATGATTGGCCAGACGTGGCAAAGGACTAAAGTCACCTTTCTGAGAGTATGTTTCGGCAGACGGCAGGAACGCAGGCGTGCGGCCGAGAACGAACAGCCGCTGCGCTGATGGCATGGCCGATGCTTGCCGAATAGTCGGGCTACGCTACAATGGCTAAGAAATACGGTCACCGTGGAGACAGAGAGGATTCGCAGATTGTATGTCCCGCGTCTTTATCACTGGCCTCGGCGCCATTACCCCCATCGGCAATGACGCCCACACTTACTGGCAGAATCTCGTCGCCGGAAAATCCGGCGCCGGGCATATCACCTCCTACGACACCGCCGACATGCCCTATACCATTGCCTGTGAGGTCAAGGGCTTCGACGCCGCCGGCATGATGGGCCGTGCCACCGCCGAAAGCGCGCCACGTGTGGTGCAGCTAGCCGTTGCGGCAGCGTGCGAGGCAGTCGAGAACGCACAATTGCCGATCGATGCACGCAGCCGGGAGCGCGTCGGCGTCTTCATGGCGACCGGCGGCGGTGGGTTGTCGGTCATCGAAGACGCGACGATGACCCTGGGGCAAGCCGGCTGGCGCGCAATCGACCCGTTCGCAATGCCCTATGGCCTGGCCAGCATGGTCAGTTGCCAGGCGGCCATCGAACTTGGCGCACAGGGGCCGGTCATGACCCATGCTCTTGCCTGTGCCAGCGGCAGCTACTCCATTCTCGAGGCCTACCATTTCCTGCAACGCGGCGAGGCGGATGCCATCGTCGCCGGCGGCAGCGAGTCGTCGATCACGCTGATGACCCTTTGCGCCTTCGGTCGCATGGGCGCCATTTCAGCGCGTACGGATAGCCCGGAACAGGCGAGTCGCCCCTTTTCCATCGACCGTGACGGCTTCGTGGCCGGCGAAGGCGCGGCCGCCGTCGTGCTGGAGACGGAGGAACACGCCCGCGCGCGCGGCGCCACCTGCTACGCCGAGATCCTGGGCGGCTGTCTTACCGGCGACGGATTCCACATCACCGCGCCCGATCCGAGTGCCGGCGGGGCGGCGCGTGCGTTGCGTGGCGCCATTGCGGCCGCCGGGCTGCCGCCGGATGCGATCGGCGCCGTCTACGCCCACGGCACCGCCACGCCGCTCAACGACGAAGCCGAGTGCCGCGCGCTCAAGCTGGCCTTTGGCGACGCCGCCTATGCCATGCCGGTGACCAGCATCAAAAGCATGATCGGTCACGGCTTCGGCGCGGCCGGCGCGCAATCCATGGTCGCGGCCGTGCGCACGCTGCAGGAGGGCATCATCCCGCCGACGATCAACTACACCCCCGACCCCGCCATCGACCTCGACATCGTCGGCAACCAGGCGCGCCGGGTCGCTGCGCGCTATGCGCTGGTCAATGCCTTCGGCTTCGGCGGGCACAATGTGGTCGTCGTCGTGGGCCGTGTTGAGACTTGAAATGCAAACCACCAAGACCCGAAGTTCACAAAGGAGCACAAAGGATTGCCGGCAACAGCAACGACTGGTGCAGTCTCTTCGTGTCGCTTCGTGTTCCTTGTGTCTTTGTGGTGGGCTTTTGGGCTTGAATCGCCTGGCTTCTGCTTATCCAAGTTATCCCAATTGGGTTATTTGGGATAACTGCGCCTACTTGAGGATGTAGCGCGTGCCGCGCTTGTCGCCGATCTTGAGCAGCACGCCGCGGTTGACCATGTCGACCAGGTCGAGGCGCAACGTCTCGGGGCCGACGTGCTGGCAGAGCTGGCGGTAGTCGCCATTGGAGATGGAGCCGTTGCGCTGCACGTACTCGAGCGCCTTGAGCTGGCGCTCGTTCATGTTGTTCTCCCACGGCTCGGGCGGGCGCGCCTCGTCGCGGGCGTTGTAGAGTGTCACCGTGAAGCGATGGCCAGGGCTCTCGAACTTGGGCGGCGGGTGGCCGGCGTTGACCATGTCCTCGATCATGCGGTCGATGCCCAGCCCCAGTTCCTCGATGTAGCCCCACTGGTAGAGGCCGTTGACCAGGCGCGGGTTGCGGCTGTAGTGCTCCTCCACCAGGTTGTCGACGGTGATGTGTGCCGGCAGACCGCCCGGGCTGGTAATCTCCATGCGGTCGGTGTACATGCGGATCTCGATGCTACGGCCCGTGATGCGGTAGTCGCGATGGGCCACGGCATTCACCAGCGCCTCGCGCACCGCGTTGGACGGGTACTCGGTTTCTTCCTGGCGTTGCAGCCCCTTGACCACCGCGCGCTTGTCCATCTCTTCCCAAATCACGCGCCAGGCACGGTCGATGATGAGCGGCAGCGGGCCGAGGAACTCTTCGCGGCGGCCATAACCGAGCGTCCCCTCAGGGCCGCGCGGCTGCGTGTCGGCGAATTTCACGAAGATGGCGCGGCTCTGCGGCAGGAAGAGTTGCGGCTCCTTGCCGAAGAGCAGCAGACCGGTGACCGTGGGCACATTCTCCTCGGTCAGCGCGCCAATCTGTTGCAGCAGCTTGTCCTTGGGCAGGATGGTGTGGCGCGGGTTGCGTTTCTGGCGCCGCTCCAGGTAATCCTCGACCACGTTCTCGTCGAGATCGTCGCGGCGCGCGCCCGGCACCGGCTGAAGCTCGAACTCACCCGACGGCCGCGCCGCCAGCAGGCGATCGACGTCGCTGCTGTCGATGGGCGCATTGTCCGTCCCGCGCCGCACAAGCACGCGGCCATCCTCCAGTGCGTGCATGTCGCCGCTGCGGTCGACGCGCACGACGACCACCGCGCCCCCGGAGACTGCGTGGTTCTGCCAATCCGAGGTGCGCACCGGTGGCCGGCACAGGCGCTCGGCGCTGCGCAGCACATCGGCCGCTTCGTCGTCGGTGTAGATGCTGCCGAGTTTGCCCTCGGCGTCCAGCCCCAACACGAGCGAGCCGCCTTCGCTATTGGCGAAGGCGACGAGCGTCTCGGCGATGGTCTCGGGATGACCATCGGGGAAATAGGCCCAGTGCTGGCCGGGCTTTTGCAGGCCTGAAATCGTCGCCGGCATTGGTCAGCTTCTCAGGAACTCAATCGTTGCGGTTGGCGTGACACTGCTAGGCAGAGGGCTCCTCGGTCGCCGGCATGTCGTCCGGCGCTTCGGCATCCTCGCCCACTGCGGCATCGACCTCCGCCGTGCTTTCGGCGTGTGCGCCGCCGTTGGCATCGCCGTTGGTGGCAACATCGACGCCCGTCTCGCCGCCCTCGTCCACGCCACGGTTGAGGTCGGCGTGGGTGAGCACAGCCACCGCCACCACGTTGTCGCCGTCCATGAGGTTGACGACGCGCACGCCGCGCGTGATGCGCCCGGCGACGCGGATGCCGTCGACTTTGGTGCGCAGGACGATGCCGTTGGCCGTCATCACCGTGATCTGGTCGTCCGGCTCCACCACGCGCGCCGACACGATGGGGCCTACCTCGTCGAGCCGCGTGTGGTCGGTTGCCCAGTTGCCCTGGGTATAGCGGCTGTGCGCCGTGTACTCTTCCAGCGGGGTGCGCTTGCCGTAGCCATGCTCGTGCACGACCAGCAATTCGGCGCCCGGCTTGACCACATCGAAGCCGACTACCTCGTCGCCACTTGGTTGCAGGCGGATGGCGTTAACGCCGGCTGCCGTGCGGCCCATCGGGCGTACATTTGCCTCGCTGAAGCGCAGCGCGCGCCCGCGGCGCGTCACGACGATGAAGTCTTCGCTGCCGTTGGTCAGCCGTGCCCAATCGAGCGAGTCGCCTTCGTCCAGGCTCATGGCGATGAGGCCGACCGAGCGGATGTTGGCGAAGACGTTGAGTTCCATGCGCTTGATGCGCCCGAAGCGCGTCAGGAGCGTAATGTATTCGGCCATCTCAAAGTCGGGCACGACCAGCATCGTCGTCGCGGTCTCATCGGGCAAGAGGTTGAGCACGTTGGCGATGTGCATGCCACGTGCCGTGCGCCCGCCTTCGGGCAATTCGTAAACGCGGCTGGAATAGACGCGACCCTTGTTGGTGAAGAAGAGAATGTGGTCGAGCGTGCGCGCAAAGAGCAGATCGGCCACCTCGTCCTCACTGCGCGTGGTCATGCCCTTGATGCCGCGGCCGCCGCGATTCTGAGCGCGGAAGGCATCGGGATTCATGCGCTTGATGTAAGACGCCGCGCTGTAGCTGATGAGGACGTTGTCCTGCGAGATCAAGTCTTCTTCGCTGAAGTCGCCGCTCGCTTCGTGCACGATGGTCGAGCGCCGCGCGTCCCCGAACTTCTCCCTGAGCGCAACGATGTCCTCGCGGATCAGGGCGCGGATCTTGTCGGGATTGGCGAGCAGATCCTCGTAGTACGCAATGCGCGCCATGATCTCCTGGTACTCGTCCTCGATCTTCTGCCGTTCGAGGGCGGCCAGACGGCGCAATTGCATGTCGAGGATCGCCTGCGCCTGTACCTGCGTCAGCCCGAAGCGTTCCATGAGCGCGGTGCGGGCGGCCTCGGCGCTCTCGCTTTGGCGGATGGTGCGAATGACCTCGTCCAGGTATTCCAGCGCGATGCGCAGCCCTTCCAGGATGTGGGCGCGCTCGCGTGCCTTGGCGAGCTGGTATTCCGTGCGGCGCGTCAGCACCTCGAAGCGATGGTCGACATAGACCACAAGCGCGCGGCGCAGGCTGAGCGTCACCGGCTCGCCGTTGACCAGCGCCAGCGTGTTGACGCCAAAGGAGGTCTGCAACTGTGTGTGCTTGAAGAGGCGATTGCGCGCCTTTTTTGGTGCGGCGTTGCGCTTCAGTTCAATGACGATGCGCATGCCCGTGCGGTCGGATTCGTCGCGCAGGTCGCTGATCATGTCCAGCTTGTCCTCGCGCACCAGTTCGGCGATGCGCTCGATGAGCGTGGACTTGTTCACCTGGTACGGGATTTCCGTGACGATGATGGCAAAGCGCCCGTTGCGCATCTCCTCGATGGTGGTCCTGGCGCGCACGAGCACCTTGCCGCGCCCCGTGGCAAAGGCCTGCCGGATGCCCTCGGTGCCAAGGATGATGCCGCCCGTCGGGAAGTCGGGGCCCTTGACGAACTCCATGAGTTCTTCCAGGCCGATGTCGTTGCGCCGCTCCCAGTTGTCGATGACGAAGGCCACGGCATCGGCGACTTCGGTCAAGTTATGCGGCGGGATGTTGGTCGCCATGCCGACGGCAATGCCGCTGGTGCCGTTGACCAGCATATTGGGCAGCATGGCCGGCAGGACGGTCGGCTCCTGCAAGCTGTCGTCGAAATTCGTTGTCCAGTCCACCGTATCCATCTCGATGTCCTGGAGCATGGTCTCGGCGATGCGCGAGAGGCGCGCCTCGGTGTAACGCATGGCCGCCGGGCTGTCACCGTCGACCGAACCGAAGTTGCCCTGACCGTCGACCAGGCAGTAGCGCAGGCTGAAATCCTGTGCCATGCGCGCCATGGCATCGTAGACAGCCGAGTCGCCGTGCGGGTGATACTTGCCCAGCACTTCGCCGACGATACGCGCGCTCTTCTTGTAGGAACTGGAAGCGCCCAGACCCATGTCATGCATGGCATAGAGAATGCGGCGATGCACCGGCTTGAGGCCGTCGCGCGCGTCGGGCAGCGCACGGGCCACGATGACGCTCATCGCGTAGTCGAGATAGGCGGCGCGCATCTCCTGCTCGATGAGCACGTTGCGCACGTTGCCGGCGTTGAGACCGGCGCCGTTCAGGCCATCGCCGTCGCCGTTGAGACCGCCGCCATCACCGCTTGCTTCGGGCGCCAACGGTTCGGTTTGCGCCTCGTTTTCAAGCCCGTCCGCTTCGGGTTCGCCATCGACGGGGAATTCCAAATTATCGTCCATCCAGAGGCTCCTGCACCGGAAAAAACTAGGTCAATATCCGGGTAATTATACCGCACAAGAGACCTTATCCCAAGTTGGATATCGAACAAATGTGCAGGCAATTCAGGTGAAGTACAGGCCGTGTTTGTAGCGGCGAAATTGTGGAAGATTTGCAGACGTGCGGGCCGGGCGCCATGCGGTGAACGACAGGTACGCGCGCCGGGCGAACGGGGCTGTTATGGCTGCGGAGCAGGGTGGACGGCCATCCAATGCCGGGCGATGTCGACCCGCCGGCAGACCCAGACGGCATCATGCCCCTGCACGTAGTCGAGAAAGCGCGCCAGCGCCATGGCTCGTGCCGGGTGCCCGCTGATGCGGCCGTGCAAGCCGATGCTCATCATCTTTGGCCGGCGCTCCCCTTCCTGCCAGAGCAGGTCGAATGCATCCTTGAGCAGAGCGAAGAAGTCGGCGCCCGAAGCAAACCCATTCGACATAAGGTAGCGGGCGTCGTTGGTGACGAGCGTGTACGGGATCACGAGTTGGGGCGGCGGGTCGGCGAGCCAGTACGGGAGGTCGTCGTTATACGTGTCGGAAAGGTAGAGAAAGCCGCCTTCCACGCGCAGCAGGCGGCGCGTGTTCTGGCTGACCCGCCCCGTGTACCAGCCGGCGGGACGCACGCCGCAGATCCGCTCGATGGCCTCGATCGTCAGCCGGATGTGGCGCCGTTCCTCCGCCTCGGGAACGGTGCGATAGTCGATCCAGCGATAGCCGTGACCGGCCACTTCGTGACCCGCCGCGCTGAGGGCGCGTCCCAGGTCCGGGTTCAGCTCCAGCGCCAGGCCGACGGCAAAGGCGGTCAGCGGCAGGTCGCGCGCCTGGAACAGATCCAGGATGCGCCAGGCGCCCGCCCGCGAGCCGTACTCGTACATGCTCTCGACGCTCAGGTCGCGCTCGCCCGCGCGGGGTGGGCGGCCGGGCAGTTCGTGGAGGTAGCCCTCGGACTGTTCGTCGCCATTGAGGATGCTCTGTTCCGCGCCTTCCTCGACGTTGAGCACGAATTGCACCGCGATGCGCGCGTCGCCCGGCCAGCGCGGATGGGGTGGGTCGCCGCCGTAGCCGGCAAGATCACGCGCCGCCATCAGCCCAGCTCGAAGGTGGTGACGCCGAAGACCCGCTCGTGCGCGATGGCGGGCGCCGGCCCCAGATACATGCGCGCACAGCCGAAGACCTCGACCATGCCGTGCCGTCGCGCCAGCGCCATGGCGGCAGGATTGTTCTCCGGGACGTCGAGGAAGAGCGGCCCGCCCGCCGCAAAGCCTGCCAGGCCGCCATACAAGGCCTCGGCCGCCTCGGCGTCGTCGGCAAAGAGGGGACCGACCTTGCAGCCCTCGCCGCAGCGGCGCACCACGCCGTAGCCACCCAGCCGCCCGTCGCGCCGGTAACCGAGGGCGAGCGCATCCGGCTGCGCGATCCATGCTTTCAGGAAGTCCGCCCGCGGTGCAGGAAAGCAGGTGCGATCGTAGGCGAGCACATCGTCGAACGGAATGTCGGTCAGGGGAACAACGTTTCCAACCGCTGCCGACGGTGTATCCGGGCGCTTCGCAATCTGGGCGCGAAAGCGCAGGTCGCGGTGCGAGAAGACGAAGCCGCCCTTGGCATAGTAGTGCTGCATGTCGAAGACGCCGTCCATGCCGATGCTCGCGCCGGGGCGCAGCCTGGCCAGAAGCCGCGCACGGCGGGCATGCCACAGCGCGTCGCCGAGTCCTTGGCCGCGATATTCGGACCGCACGATGAAGAAGCCCATGAAGCCGAATTCGTCACCGTACGCGGTGATGGCGCCGCCGCCGATCATCTCGCCGCCCAGGTCGGCAGCGATGAAGGCCGCCGGATCGGTGGCCCAGAAGATCTCCGCATCGTGCAGGCCCGGATTCCACCCCTCGCGTGCAGCCCAGGCGACGAGTTCGTCTACCTCGCTGCGGGTCATGGTGCGGATGGAAAGCTCGGTTGGCATGGGGCGTTTCACTTTCTCCACCATCTTCGATTTCGACTACCGGACAGAGCGACTTCATGGCTGCTTCGTCGCTGCTTGCCCGTAGATCGGCTTCAATCTCTTCGCGAGTCAGGTCTTACAACCCGCCATCTGCTATTCGTACCAACACCATGTGGTTACAGTCTACGCATCCATTGACCATGGATCAACGATCCTCAAATTAGGGATATGTTCGAAATCCTTGACATTGCGCGTCGCCAGGCGCAACCCATGTGCCAGTGCGATGGCGGCAATCTGAGCATCTTCCACGTGAATTGGTCGCCCTAGCTGTCTTCGGTGGGCAACCAGGCGTGCATACTGGGTCGCTGCCGTCTCTCCAAAAACCAGACACCGTCCGGAGAACTGGTCGAACATCGCTTGTGCTGCGGCAGCGATCGTGTCTCTTCGCGCGCTGTCTGGGAGCAGGGCAATGCCCAGTTCGATCTCCGCCAACGTGATCGCACAGATGTAGAGATCCGTCTCGAGGCGAGCATCCACCCACGCTGAAACGCCTGCATGGGGGCTTGGCTTCATCAATTCTGAGAGGATATTGGTATCCAGCAGGATCATTCATCCTCTCCTGAGAAGTCAGGTGCGTTTCTTCCAGCCGAACGAGGTGGAATCTCCAGGTCGACGCCGCCGACCTCGGCGAACAGGGCCGAAATCCGTGTACCGAGACCTCGCTGCTCCCCATGCTCGATGGCGCGATTCAAGATGCGGCGAACCTCTTCTTCCATGGAATGGCCGTGACGCGCAGCCATCTGACGTAGTTTTGCTTTCGTCTCTTCATCTAGATTCCGCACTGTCAAGGTTGCCATGGACCCACCTCCCTACGGCTATCATTGATTGCATTGCTGTCAATGATAGCATTTCCTGGGCTTTGAATCAATCCCGGTTACTCCTTACGGGAACGCCGGATAAGCCAACGCTTTGGAATTTCGCACTCTTGACGCAGAGACGCTGAGGGGCAGAGAAAAACGCAGAGAAAAGCCCTGCTTTGTTGCGGTATTGCCTCTGCGAACCTCTGCATCTCTGCGCCTCTGCGTCGAATCCGGCAATTTCGCAACAGACGCTCAGGTAGTTGCATGTCAGGACGCTACCGGACGCATCCAACGGTTGACCACAGTAGCGCGGGTTTGTAGCGGGGGTCACGTATCAGGGTCAGGTCGTCTTCACTACCATGAACTCGGCCAATAAGAAAAGCCCGCACAATCTGGCGGGCTCATCAATGAGTAACTCTAGTACCCAGCGGAGACGACGGGATTTGAACCCGCGACCTTTGGCTTGACAGGCCAATATGCTAACCGCTACACCACGTCTCCATGCCAACTTTGCTAGCGCATCCGTTGACGTTGGGAAGGATAGCATGGGGCCCGAACCGTGTCAAATCACCGGGTATTTTGGCGCAACAATTATGGCGCGTGTATGGCCAGTTCGTCGACAAGTTGCGGCATGGTCGTGAAATCCGGGTGATCGCCGATATGTGCGAAATCGTGCGACCACAGCACATCCGGGTTCTGCACCAGGGAGAGACCGGGCATCTGCCACGGGTCGCCCACCGGCTTGCCGACCACATGGCCCTTGCCCGCTGCACGCAGGCTGCACGCCATCGCGCCTGGCCCAAAGACCTGGCCGAAGCTGCCACGCTCAAGCCCGAAGGCGTTATAGAAGGTCTTGTTTGGATCGGAGACGGCACGCGCCTCCGGCCAGGCGGTGGTGAAGAATGCTTTGCCCTCGGCAACGGACCCCATGTAGAAGAACAGGACGGAAGGATAGCCTGTCAGGGTCGCCGCCAAGGTGCGCAGATCGCTCACCATCTCCCGGCAGAACGGTCACCCAAAGTGGCGCAGAAAGACGAGCAGGGTGGGTGCCCCGTCCAGTTGCATGCGCAACGTCCCAGTCGCCAGGTTGACGCCTTCGACAGCGGTGTCGAGGGTCGCCTGTGGGATCGACTTCATCGATTGACTCCTTTTGTGGGTGGCGCCGATCGCGGCTCCACATCATTTTCTGCTAGACTGACTGTACTCGTTGCCGGCGTGGATGGCTGTTGGCTGCCATCCCAACGCGGGCGGTTGAGCGCAGACAGACGCCTGCTATCCTGCCACATCTATCAAAGGAGCTTCCCATGCAAAGCATCGGCTGTGCCCCGGATCTGATTCTCTTCAACGCTCGTGTCTATACCGAAAATCCGGCGCAACCCTGGGCGCAGGCGCTGGCCGTGCGCAAGCATCGTGTCATGGCCGTGGGCAGCGATGCCGAGGTGCTGGCCCTGGCCGGCGATGCCACGCAGCGGATCGACCTGGCCGGCAAGCTCGTCCTGCCCGGCCTGTGCGACGCGCACATCCACTTCTCCCTGTGGGCGCTGGGTCTGCGCGAGGTGCGGCTGGCCGGTACGCGCACGCGCGCGGCGATGATGGAGGTCATGCGTACGGCTGCCACCACGGTTGAACCGGGTGCTTGGCTCGTGGGGCAGGGCTGGAATGAAAGCTGGTGGGGGGAGACGGCCTTCCCGACCGCAGCGGAGCTCGACGCCGTCACCGGCCCCGACGTGCCGGCCATCGCCTATCGCAGCGACATGCACAGCGCCGTCGTCAACAGCGCCGCGCTGCGCATCGCCGGCATCAGCGCGGCGACGGCCAACCCACCGGGCGGCGTCATCGACCGCGATGCGGCGGGCAATCCCACCGGCTACCTGCGCGAGCTGGCCACCGATCTCGTCGCGCGGCATATCCCGCCCCCTTCGCCCGCGCTCATGGACGATGCCCTGCGCCTGGGCCAGGCCGAGCTGCACCGGCTCGGCATCACCGCCATCCACGCCCAGCGCATCAAGGACGGCGACGACGGCCCGCGCGAGTGGGCGAGCCTGCTGCGCCTGCGCGAGCGCAATGAACTGAAGTTGCGCGTCGCCTGCAACGTCGCCGCCCACGAGATGTCCCATCTCGCCGGGCTGGGGCTACGCAGCGGCTTTGGCGATACCTACCTGCGCATCGGCCATGTCAAGGTTTTCACCGATGGCAGCCTGGGTAGCCGCACCGCGTGGTTGCTGGCGCCCTTCGCGAAGCTTGCGCCCGGTGAAGCGGACAGCTTCGGCGTCAGCGTCACGCCGCCCGAACAGATGGCCGCCGAGTTCCGCCGCGCCGTCGAGCTTGGCTTCCCCATCAGCGTGCACGCCATCGGCGATCGCGCCAACCGCGTCTGCCTCGACATCTTCGAAGAACTGGTCGACAGCGGGCTGGAACCGCCCATTCCGCACCGCATCGAGCACGTGCAGGTTATCGACCCGGTTGACTTGCCGCGGCTCGGACAGTTGCGCGTCACGGCCAGCGTCCAGCCGATCCACGCCACCGACGACATGGACACGGCCGATCTCTTCCTCGGCGCACGCGGGGCGACCATGTACAACTTCCATTCGCTGCTGGAAAGTGGTGCACTACTGGCCTTTGGCAGCGATGCGCCGGTCGCCGATCCGAATCCATTTGTGGGGTTGCACGCGGCCGTCGTACGCCAGCGCGTCGAGCGACTGCCCGCGCCGCCGTGGTATGGCGACGAGCGCATCACGCTGGCGCAGGCCATCCACGCCTACACGCTGGGCGCGGCGCAGGCAGCCGGCTGGGAGCGACTGATCGGTGGTATCGAAGCAGGAAAACTGGCTGACCTGGTGGTGGTCGACCGCGACCTCTTTGCGTTGCGCGACGATGAGATCGCCGCCGGCGCCATTGCCCAGGCAGAGGCTGTGATGACGCTCGTGGGTGGCGAGATCGTGTATGCGCGCTAGCGGCCGGCTACACCTCTGACGAGAAGATCTGCGTCACCAGCGACTGAACCTTGCGCCCGCCGTTCTGCAAGATCGGCGGGCCGTGGCCAAAGACGATGACGTCGAAGTCCTCGCCATACTTCTTGGCCAGTTTCCAGACGCTGCGCTCGGCATTCTTCATGTCAGGCGTGAAGAGGGGCGGGGGGAGTTGAAGCTTGCCGCCGCGGTTGTTGAGTGCGTCGCCGGCAATCAGCACGCGCTTTTCACGGTGCAGCAACGAGATATGGCCGGGTGTGTGGCCCGGCGTGTGGATGACGGTGAAGCCTTCCGGTGTCTGCTGCCCGTCGACATAAAGCTCGTCGGGTGTGACCGGCAGCGTGTTAAACTGCGGCGCCAGGCGCATGAGCGCAAAGATGGGGCGGAAGAGCAGCGACGCCGGCCGGCGCTTGCCCGGATCCTCGAGCAACACTTTTTCCACTGAATGGCAGCCGACGACCGCGCCCGTGGCCTTCTTGAGTTTGGCCGCGCCGCCCATGTGGTCGGCATCGCCGTGCGTGATGATGATGCGCCGCACGTTGTGCAGGGCGTACCCCTTGGCCGTCAGCGTGTCCATGACGGTATGCACGTGCGACGGCATGCCCGTATCGATGAGCGTGAGGCCGGTTGGTCCTTCCCACACATAGCAGTGGACCATGTCGCCAATCTCGTCGATTTCCCACAGTCCAGGAATGATCTGATTCATATTGGGTCAGAATCGCTTGTTGAGGTTTGTAGAGAGGAGCATCTACCAACTGAGACCGGGTCGCACTTCACCCTTGACGCTGCCCAGGTGACGCAGGCGTGCGCGCGGGTGGTCGATGGCGGCATCGATTTCGCGTGCCGTCAACCCGGTGATCTCGGCGAGATGCTGGATGGTGCGAAAGTCCTCTTCATCGATGTTGCTCAGGCACTCGCGCTGGCTCTCGCTCAGCTTGTAGCCGATCCACATGAGTTGCGGATTCTCCAGCAACGCATCGCGGCATGTCGTACAGCGCCACACGTGGCCGATGATCAACGCAAAATCGGATACCCGATCGGACATCAATAACTATCTCCTTGCGCGGCGGCCGTGCCTGGCGTGCCTTCGAGCAGATCGCGGATGATCTGCACGCCTGCGCTTGCGCCGAGGCGGTTGGCGCCGGCCGCCACCATCAGCAGGGCATCGTTCGCCGTGCGGATGCCGCCGGCCGCCTTGACGCCCATCATCGGTCCGACCACGGCGCGCATGAGCGCCACGTCCGGCACCGTTGCGCCGCCGCCGCTGAAGCCTGTCGCCGTCTTGACGAAATCGGCGCCCGCTTCCTGGGCAATGACACATGCCGCCACCTTCTGTTCGTCGGTGAGCAGTCCGGTCTCGAAGATCACTTTCAGGATCAGGTCGTTTTCGTGCGCGGCCTCGGCAACTTCGGCAATGTCGCGGTAGACAAAGCGCACATCGCCGTCGCGCAGCCGGCCAACAGAGAGCACCATGTCGACCTCGTCGGCGCCCAGTGCCGCCACCTGCTCGACCTCGTAGACCTTGATCGCCGGCAGCGTTGCGCCAAGCGGAAAGCCGATGACCGAACAGGTGCTGACCTGCGTTCCGGCCAGCAGATCGGCGCACAGCGGCACCCACAGCGGGTTGACGCAGACGCTGGCAAAGCCGAACTCCACCGCCTCCGCTGCCAACTGCCGCACCTGTTCCTCGCCCGCTTCCGGCTTGAGCAGCGTGTGGTCGATCATGGCTGCCAGCACGGACGGTTCGATCGTCGCCGGCTGGACCGTCGTGACCGGTGTTGCGCTCGCAAAGCGGTCGAGCGCGGCCTGGATTTTTTCTTCCAAGGAGAGATCTGTCATGGCTGGAATCCCCCGTAGAGGCGGTTATTGGGACACGGGCGCACCTGCTAGCGGCAGGTCGACGTGTTGGACAATGCCGAATTCGTTCAGCGGCCAGATGCGCAGCCAAGCCTGACCGACGGCCAGATCCTGATCGATGGGTCCGAAGACGCGGCTGTCGCTTGAGTTCGGCCGATTGTCACCCATTACGAAAAGCTGATTGTCACCCACAACGAACGGGCCACTGTATTCACCAGGGGGAATCGGGTAGTGCGTGAAGTCCTCGATCAGCGCCTCGCCGTTGATGAACACCGTCTGGTTGTTTACTTCAACGGTATCGCCCGGCAGGCCGATGATGCGCTTGATGTAATCCTCACTCGTGTTGCGCGGGTTGTGGAAGACGATGACGTCGCCACGGTCAGGCTGGCCCAGCCGGTAGGCGAGCTTGTTCACGAGGACGAATTGTCCCTCGTAGAAGTTCGGCTCCATCGAGTGGTTCTCGATGCGATAGTTCTGCACCACCTGGCGGATGAGCAGAAAGATGACCAGTGACAGGACAACCGTTTCGACCAGTTCGCGCACCATCGTCCACCCGTAGGATGGCTCCTTTTCGGTGGCCTCGGCCGTGGTGTCCGTCTCTACCGGTTCAAGCCGCAGCCCATCACCGGTCCCGGTCGTGTCTGGCTGGAGCGTGAAGCGCTCCCCTGCGGAATTTGACGAATCGGACATGAAACTCTGCATTTACCTCTACTGGGGCGGCGCGTCACTCCTGCCAACTGACCTGGCGTGAGTAAAAGTGAACCGTGCCGCCTGCCGCGCAATAGAGCGTAGTATAGCACCGCCACCGATCCACTCCAAGTAAGGGCGCTTGCAGGGCGCATCGCATTTTCCCAAAATATCCCAATTGGGATAACGGCAACGCCGGCGCGCTCTGCTCGATTCCGTCGTCTCCCTGGTCATTTGGCCGGTGAACGAGGCTTGCCCGCGGTGTATCATGGGAAGTGACTGACGGCCGCCGGTCCTGCTCTACACTGTTGCGCGCTCCGTTGCGATTATTCAATCTGATCCTACTCCCCATCTCATCCATTGGATTGCGCCGGCGTGATCGTCTTATTCGCCATGACATTGGGGCACCGGCCTCAGAAAGCGAGCAATCCCGTGATGCGTTTCCTGCTTACTTCTGTCCTTTGTGTTTTCCTCGCGACTGCATTGACCGCGCCTGTGGCGCTTGCCCAGGCCGACCCCGAGCCGCGCCCCGACGGCGATCTGCTACTGGCTGACGACTTCGACGACGCAGCGGCCAGCGCGCTGGCCAGCTATGGCGACGAATGGATGACGTGGGAGGTTGCCGGCGGCGTCGGTACGCTTTCGTCGAGTTCGGCCGACAACGAACTCGCCGCACAGTATCCGGCCCCGGCTGCTACCGACGTTCTCATCGAGGTCGATCTGCGCTTCGCCAGCGACCAAGTCGAGGGCGCCGGTGTGACCTTCCGCGGCTCCGACTTGCTTCAACGCGAAGATACGGACTGGCACTACTACCATGTGGGCGTTCGACCCGCCACCAAGGCCATCGAACTCGGCCGGCTCACCGAGGGGCTGACCGAGGTCGAGGATCTGGGCGCATGTAAGCTGCCGCCCAGCCGCAGCAACTTCGCCGATTTTCGTACCTTGCGCGTCGAGGTGGTCGGCCCGGAGATTCTTGCCTTCGTCGACGGCGCCTTTGTCTGCGAGTGGAGTGACGACGTGCTGACCGCACCCGGGCTCGTCGGGTTCTATCTCGGCGTGCCGGAGGACATCTCGTCCAAGAGCGTGGCGGTTGTTGAGTTCGCTCGGCTGCGAGTCTACGCGCCGGCGGCCGCAACGCCCCCCGCAGAGAAGACTCCCACCGAGCAGCCCCCCACCGAGGAACCCACGGTGCCGGTCGAGGGCACGCCCGCTGCGGCCGCCGGTCCGTTCGAAGACGACTTTGCCGACGACGGCGGCGGCTGGCGGCTCGGTGAGGACGACTCGGGCGAGGTTCGCATTGAGGATGGCGCGCTCATCGTGCGCAATCTGACAACGGCGCCCGTGCGCACGGACACCTCGCCCGGCGTCAAGGCGGCCGATGTCGATTTCGAGGTCGATGTCACGTTCCTCGACGGCAGCGACGATAACTGGCACACGCTCTTCTGCCGGCGCGAGGAGCGCAGCGACTACGCGGCCAGCTTCAGCGCCGACGGCTACTATGGCACCAATCTTTTTGTTGACGGCGAGTCGGTGCGTCGCCAGGAGCCTGTTGCCACCGACGTGATCATCCAGGGCGCCGGCGAGATCAACCACGCCCGGCTGGCCTGCATCGGCACGCAGATTCGCTTCTGGGTGAACGACACGCTTCTTGTCGACTGGACGGATGATACACTGGCTGCCGGCGATTTTGGCGTGGCCGTAAGTTCCATGGATGGCGAGTACAGCGAGGTCGCCTTCGACAACTTTGTGGCCGATATCCAAGATGGAGCAAGCGACGACAAGCAATCGTCGACCAAGGAGCAGCCCGCCGGCGACCAGGGTGCGGAAGCGCCCGCGCTGGAGGCCATCGTCACTGCGGCAACGCTCAACGTGCGCGGCGGCCCGGGGGCCACGTATGCCAAGGTCGGCACCGTACGCAAAGATGATCGCCTGCCCGTGACGGACTACAACGCGGCCTGCACGTGGGTCAAGGTCGTGACGCCGACGACCGAGGGCTGGGTCAGCACCGGCTACGTCACGCTCACCGGACCCTGCGGCGCAGCGGGTGCTGTGGCGACACCTGCCGCCGCCGAACCGACGCGGGCTGCCGCACAGGCCGCGGCGACACCGGCGGCACCCGTCGCCGGCGCGGCCATGGTCACCGATTTCGAGAGCTTCGGCACCTGGCGTCGCGGCGACGAGACGTGGGGCGAGTTCGTTCAAAGCGGCGAGCAGGCCTATGCCGGTTCCTACGCCGGCAAGCTGACCTACGACTTCCCTGCCAACATCCCCGGCGACCGTAACTATGTTGTCTTCCTGCGCACCATCCCAATCGCCGGGTCGCCCGATCGCCTGGAGATGCAAGTCTATGGCGACGGCTCCGGCAGTTTTTTGAACGTGTGGGTGAAGGATGCCGCTGCCCAGGTCTGGCAGTTCTCGTTCGGGCCGATTACGCACACGGGCTGGAAGCAGATGACCGCGCCCCTCGACCCGTCGCTCGATTGGCCGGTGCAGCCCATCGGCGGCAGCGCGAGCACGGTCGCCTTCCCCGTTGCCTTGAATGCGCTTGTGCTCGACTATCCGACGGACAAGGCCGCCGCGGGCACCATCTACTTTGACGACCTGAAGGCACATTATCCGTGATGCTGTGAAGCGGTGGGAAGATGGAGCGCACAGCGCGTGACCATCCTTCTCATCGCATCGTCGCTCCTGTGCGGAGGTGCGTCCAGTTCACGGGGACGCACCTCCGTTCGCTTCATCAGGTTTTTGGAGCATACCCTATCACCGCCCGTTGCTTGGCGCCACGGCCCCTCCTCTGCTACAGTGGGGACATGCCGGACACCGAGCACGCGCACCACGCCTTTCTCCGCCAGACGACCCTGCCCGACGGCACGCCGATCCGGATTCGCCGCATCCGTGCCGACGGTGCGGCCGAGTTGCAGCGCGCCTTTCACCAACTCTCGCCAGGAGCGCGCAACCAGCGCTTTCTTGCCCGCAAAGACCGGCTCACCGCCGAGGAGCTTGACTTCCTGACCCATGCCGACGGCCGCGATCATCTTGCTCTGGTGGTTGCCGTGCTCGACGCGGCAGGCAGCGAAGTCGATAAGATCGCCGTTGCGCGCTCCGTGCGCGACCGCAGCGATCCGAGCGTGGCCGAGGTTGCCGTCATCGTCAAGGATGAGTGGCACCGCCGCGGCGTGGGCGAAGCGCTGCTCACCAACCTTGCCGCTTGGGCCTGGCAGACCGGCGTGCGGCGCTGGCGTGCCTACTACTGGAAAGACAATGCCGGCATCCAGCGCCTCCTGGCAAAAGTCGGCGTCAAGCGCTACGAACAGCGCGAAAGCCCCGGCATCCTCGAAGCCGAGTACGCGTTGCAGGCGCCGCCCGGCTGACGCAACACCTATGCTTTCCCTACGCAGTTCAATAATTCAACATTTAATCATTGCGCGCCAATCCATTTCAACCTGGCTGTACGTTATAATCCGCAAGGGTCCCCGCATCAACGACGATCGTCGGCCCCGACCTCATTTGACCGTCGGAACACAAGCTAGGAGGAGAACAGATCTATGCACTTGGAAGAAGCAAAAAATGCCCACCGGCGCAACGTGCTGGTGCAATGGGGAGTCGTAATCGGAGCGCTGCTCGCCCTGGCCGCGATCCTGGTGGCGTGCGCACCCATCGAAGCACCGGCCGGCAGCGCGATGGCCACCGAGACGGCGACTGCGGCCCCGGCCGAGGCAACCGAAGCCGTGGCCGAAGAGGTGGCTACTGAGGCCCCCGCCGAGGAAGTTGCCATGGTGGGCGACCCCGAGCGGGGCGGTTACATCTTCGCCATGACGACCGGCTGCGGCTGCCACTTCAATCGCGACCTGGGTGCGCCGGCCGGCGGCAACAAGTTTGAAGGCCCCTTTGGCGTCATCAATGTGCCGAACATCACCTCTGACCCGGAGACGGGAATCGGCACCTGGAGTGAGACAGATATCGTCAACGCACTGCGCCTCGGCGTGCGTCCCGATGGCAGCCAGTTGCACCCGATCATGCCGTACATGGCGTGGAGCGCGCTCTCTGATCAGGATGCCTATGACCTGGCCGCAGCACTGAAGATGGTGCCACCCGTGGCGAACGCCGTGCCGGCCAGTGAACTGGCATCGCCGCCGGCTGCCTTCGCACCGGCCAATCCGCCGCCGGCGATCGCACCGGCAGAAGGCGCCGAACGCGGCGCGTACATCGTCGCCGTCGCCAACTGCGGCCGCTGCCACACCCCGCGCGGCGAAAACGGCGCCCCGGACATGAGCCGGATGCTGGCCGGTGCGCCGCTGCAGGACACCATAGCGCCCAATCTGACGCCGCACGAGTCCTCCAACCTCAGCTTCCTGACCGAAGAGCAGGTTGCCAGCTTCCTGCTCACCGGCATCTACGACGACGGTACGCCGGTCGAAGGCCCCATGAAAGGCATCATCGACAATGGCACCAGCCGCTTGACCGAAGCTGACGCGCTGGCCATCGCCCAGTATCTCAAGAGCCTGCCGCCCGTGGCATCCGAATAAGGGATTGGGGAACGAACGATATGGTCTCTCGTGGAATGCGCTGGGTGCTCGTCGCTATCCTGTTCGTGATGCTGGCTGCGTGCGGCGGCGGTGAGTCGCCGACTGCCACGCCGACCGCTGTCCCGCCGACGGTAACACCCGCGCCGCCGACTGCCACGCCGGCGGCCGCGGCCGATGAGGGCGCACAGCAAGCGGAGGCCGCGGCACCTGAGGCAGCGGCTCCAGTGGCAGAGCCGCGCACCTTCGTTATCGACCCGGTCCAATCGGAGGCGCGCTTCATCATCAACGAAGTGCTGCTCGGCGCGCCAACCGAGGTGACGGGCGTTACCAACCAGGTGGAAGGCACGATCGAGATCGACCCTGTCGCGCCTGAGAGCACGGTCTTGAGCCCGATCGTCATCAACGCGCGCGAACTCAAGACCGATCGCAACCTGCGCGACCGGGCCATCCGGCGCTTCATCCTGCAGTCGGCGGACGACAAGTACCAGTTCATCACCTTCACGCCAACTGCGATCGAAGGGCTGCCTTCGTCGGCCGGTGCCGGCGATAGCTTCACCTTCACCGTGAGCGGAGACCTGACCATCCGTGAGATCACGGCGCCGGTCACCTTCGACGTGAGCGTGACGGCCGACAGCGACACGCAGATCAGCGGGCTGGCACAGGCGACCGTACAGCGTGCCACGTACGACCTGCAAATCCCCAGCGCGCCGGGCGTGGCCGACGTAACCGACGATGTGCGGCTGGAGCTGTCCTTTGTGGCCACGGCGCAATAGACAGCAACGCAGCATCATCAGAACAAGCCAAGACCGGCGCAGGGCATACCCTGCGCCGGTCCTCTTTTTGAATTCCAGTTGTTCACGATTCTCGCCGTAGTAACGACTTCAGTCGTTGATTTTCTCTGGAACGGCTGAAGCCGTCACTACAATTCGTGAACAACTGAATTTACCTCCCGGCGAGCCGATGCCACGTGGCGAAGGGCGCCGGTGATCGTGAGTGAACCGACAGACGGCGCGGGCCACTTCGCGCAGAGTGAGTGCGTCAAACAACATCCAGGAAAGGATCGATTGTATGAAGCGACTGGTGATTGTAACGATACTCTTTGTGCTGATGGCCGCGGGCGTTGCCGCCTGTGCCGGGCAGAGCGCTGCCCCTGCCGCGCCGGCTGCTGAGGAAGCGGCTCCCGCAGAAGCGGCCGCGCCTGCCGCCGAATCGGCCGCCACGGAGGCCGTCGAGATGCCGCAGCCCGACCCAGCCGACCAGGTCGACGAGGCCACGCCGCCCCCCGCCGAGGAAGGCGCATCCGCTGCCGCCGGCACACGCACATTCCAGATCGTGCCCGAACAGTCCAGCATGCAATACTTCGTCGAGGAAGAGTTCTTCGGCCAGGCCGTCCCCTTCATTACAGCGGTCGGCAAGACCAGTGCGCTCAACGGCTCGGTGGCGCTGCAGATTGAAGGCAACACCGTCCAGATCGAGAGCGGCGCTTTCGAAGCCGACATCAGCACGCTGACCAGCGATCGCCCACGGCGCGACCAGGCGATCCGTGACCGCTGGCTTCAGTCGAGCCGCTATCCCATCGCCACCTTCGTCGCCGGCGAAGCACTCAACGTGCCGGCCGACGCCGACTACGGCCAGGATGTCGCCTTCCAGGTCAGCGGCGACATGACCATCCGCGAGGTGACCAACCCGCTGACCTGGGACATGACGGCCAGCATCGACGGCGACACGCTCGCCGGCACGGCGACGACCTTCTTCTACATGAAGGATTACGGCTTCGACCCGCCGGATATCGCAGGCATTCTGCGCGTCACAGATGGCGTCACGGTCACGGTCGACTTCGTGGCGCAGGAAGTGCAGTAGCCGTCAGCCTTCGGGCACGGCGCGGCGCCGCTGACCGCCCAGCCGCCAGACCAGCCACACGACGAGCAGGGTCGGCAGCAGGAAAGGCAGCAACACGACCGCCACCCAAATCAGCCCATCGATGATGGTCTGCGCAGTGCGGACGAAGGTGGCGCTGGCCTGGGCAAAGGTCGCGCCGGGGCTCCATCCCGCGACGGTGGGTGGGATCGCGGCCGGCACCTCCGGGTCGATGGTCAGCGTGATCGTCGACTCGACGGCGCGGCTTGTCAGGTAGTTCATGCGCCCCTGCACCTGCTCGATTTCGCCCTCGATCTGCGACAGGTGGGCATTGACTTGCAGCGCCTCCTCAACCGACTGCGCCTCATCGAGGAACCCACGGATCCGGTCGCGCGTCGCCTCAAGGTTGGTGAGTCTGGCCTCCAGATCGACATACTCTTCGGTGACATCCTGTCCGCTGGCCTGCTCGCTCGTCACGCGCAGCGCCACCGCACGCAACTGGCCCAGGCTCTGCTCGAAGCGCTCGGCCGGCACGTTGATCGTGATGGACGCGTGCCTGTACGTTGCCTCGTCGATGGTCGTCGACCAGACGCGCGACGCCAGGATGTAGCCCCCGACACCCGTCGCAATCTGGTTGACGCGGGCGAGCGCGGCGTCGACGTCGGCCGCGACCATCTGTATATCGGCGCTCTTGATGATCATGCGATCGTAGATGCCCGGCTGCGTCGTCATGGCGGTAGGCTGCGACGCCGCCGCTTCGGCCGCCGGCGCGGCGGCGACCCCGGCCGCCTCCGCTGACGCCGCCGTGTAGCGCGCTTGACTATCCATCAGGCGACTGCTTTGGTACGCCATGAGCGCCGACTCCGGGCGTGACACCTCCGATTGCGCCAATGGCCGGCAGCCGGACAACAGCGTCGCAATGAGTAGCACGCTGCACAACGAATAGGTTCGTAGAAGCAAGGACATAGCGCCTCCTTTGTGGGAAATGTGAACACTGTCGCGCAGACCGGTGACGAGCCGGCACGCGCCAATGTTCCCGGTTCGCGCAGAATCCGGGGTTGCGCGTCGGCTGCGTTCGCACTATCCTGAACAGAGGCGGCCTGGAGCGCGGGCTGCCGGCCACCACGACGAAATCCAGGCGCAACCACGCGCCTGGCGAAAGGAATGCGCGATGAGCACACACCATTCATCCACTGATGCCAACGATGCGACCGGCTACATCGACTGGCTGCTCGAGCACGCTATGCTGGAGCAGGGCGCGGCCATCAGCCGGCGCTATGCCGGCAGCGGCGCCATGTGGCAGCGGCCCTATGCCGCCACGCAGCCGCGCGCGGCGTCGGCCCTGGCGTCGGTCTGGTTCGCCGCCTACCCCGGCGCCATTATCACGCGGCCGGGGCACTCCGTGCTCGCCGCGCTGGGCGAGCCTGCGCTTTGGCGCGTCTTCGCCGACATCGGCATCCAGGCGCTGCACACCGGCCCCATGAAGCGCGCCGGCGGCGTGACCGGCGAGACCTTCACGCCCTCCATCGACGGCCATTTCGACCGCATCGGCCTGGAGATCGACCCGGCGTTCGGCACGACCGAGGAGTTCGTGGCCATGAGCAAGACCGCGACCAGTGTCGGCGCCATCATCATCGACGACGTGGTGCCGGGGCATACGGGCAAAGGCCCCGACTTCCGCCTGGCCGAGCGCGCCTATGGCGACTATCCCGGCATCTACCACATGGTGGAGATTGCGCACGAGGATTGGGCGCTGCTGCCGCCTGTGGCTCCGGGCAAGGATTCGGTCAACCTGCTGCCCGACGTGGTGGCCGCGCTGGCCGAAAAAGGCTACATCGTCGGCGCGCTGACGCGCACCATCTTTTACGAGCCGGGCGTCAAGGAGACCGACTGGAGCGCCACCGCCGTCGTGCGCGGCGTCGACGGCGTCGAGCGGCGTTGGGTCTACCTGCACTACTTCAAGGACGGCCAGCCCACCCTCAACTGGCTCGACCCGACCTTTGCCGCGCCGCGCCTGATCATGGGCGATTGCTTTCACTCGCTGGGCGTGCTCGGCGCGTCCATGCTGCGGCTGGATGCCAACGGCTTCCTGGGCGTCGAACGGCGCGCCGAAGGCCCGGCCTGGTCGGAAGGGCATCCGCTCTCGGTCACTGCCAATCAGGTCATCGCCGGCATGGTGCGCAAAGCCGGCGGCTTCACCTTCCAGGAACTGAATCTCACCGTCGACGACATCGCCGCCATGTCCAATGGCGGCGCCGACCTCTCCTACGACTTCATCACGCGGCCGGCGTGCCAGGTCGCGCTGGCGACCGGCGACGCCGAGTTCCTGCGCCTTATGCTGCACATCATGCACGAGCAGGGCATCGACCCGGCGTCGCTGGTGCACGCGCTCCAGAACCACGACGAACTGACGCTGGAACTCGTCCACTTCTGGACGCTGCACAACGCCGACCGCTTTACGCTGGGCGGGCGCACGCTCAGCGGCGGCGAGCTGCGCGAACAGATCCGCGCCACTATGTACGAGCGGCTCACGGGCGAGAACGCACCCTACAACTTGCGCTTCGTCACCAACGGCGTAGCCTGCACCACGGCATCGATCGCCGCGGCTGCGCTGGGCATCCGCGATCTCGACGCCATCGGGCCGGAGGAGACCGCCGCCATCCGCGAGGCACACCTGCTGCTCGTGCTCTACAACGCGTTTCAGCCCGGCGTCTTTGCGCTCTCCGGCTGGGATCTGGTGGGCGCGCTGCCGCTGCCGCCGGACGCCGTCGCCGACCTGATGGCCGACGGCGACACGCGCTGGATCCACCGCGGCGCGTACGACTTGCTCGGCGTTGCGCCTGAAGCCACCGGCTCACACGCCGGGCTGCCGCGGGCGCGGTCGCTCTATGGCGCGCTGCCCGACCAACTGCGCGACCCCGGCTCCTTCGCCAGCCGCCTGCGCCACCTGCTCGACCTGCGCCGGCGCTACCGCATCTACGAGAGCCGCCAGCTTGCCGTGCCCGCCGTGCAGGCGCCCGGTCTGCTCGTCATGGTGCACGCGCTGCCCGACGGGCTGGGCACCGAGGTCACGGCGATCAATTTTGGCGCCGGGCCGGTCGACGAGGCGGTGCGCCTGGAGGGCGTCGGAGCGGGCATCTTGCAGGAACTGCTTTCCGGCGCGCTGCTGGGCGAGTTCGAGGGGACGCTGCATGTCGAGTTGGGGCCGCGACAGGGCAAGGCCTATCTGATTCAGTAGTGAGCTATGAATCTGCGCCGGCCTGCCGTGCGTAGTTGCGCAGTAACATGCCGGTGGCTGGTTGCATGCCGGCCTGGGCATAGAAGGGCTGGAGTTCCGGATCGCACAGCAGGTCGACGGCGTAGAGGTTGCCCAGTCGCGCCAGCATGCGTTCCACCAGCGTGCGGCCGATGCCCTGCCCCTGGTATTCGGGCAGCACCTCCAGCAGCGGGATGTACGCCATCAGCACGCCGTCGCTGAGCGCGTTGATGAAGCCGACCACGCGGCCGGTCGTGTCGTCGACGGCGAGTTCGACCGCCGTGCTCTTCTGCAGAATACGCAGATGCGTCTGCGGCGACGGCGGATTGGGCCAGCCGACAAAGAAACCTTGAAGCTGTTCTGGCGTAGTGTCCCCGAGGGAGTCGACAAATCGGATCATTTGGGCGATTTGCTCCGCAGCGTACAGAATTGAGAACATAGGAAACCAAACGGCCGGCCATGGTTTGCAGCCCGGCGGCCTTGAGCATACAGGAGGTTCACGAATGGATCAAGCAATCATCGCTGCCGAAGGTGTCCAGAAGTGGTTCCGCACCGGCAAGATCGAGGTGCATGCCCTGCGTGGCGTCGACGTGGCCGTGCAGCCCGGCGAGATGGTCGCGATCATGGGGCCATCGGGCTGCGGCAAGACCACGCTGCTCAACTGCCTCTCCGGCCTGGATGACTTCGACCAGGGCGAGGTCTATATCGACGGCACGCAACTGCGCACCATGAGCGACAAGAAGCGCACGCTCTACCGCGCCCAGCGCATGGGCTTCATCTTCCAGACCTACAACCTTCTGCCCGTCATCTCGGCCGCGGAAAATGTGGAACTGCCGCTGCTCGTGGGTGGGACGCGGCCGAGCGCCGCGCGCAAGCGCGCGCTGGAAGTGCTCGACCAGGTGGGGCTGGCCGACCGCGCCGACCACCGTCCGGCCGAGCTTTCCGGCGGGCAGCGCCAGCGCGTGACGATTGCGCGGGCGCTGGTCAACAACCCCGCCATTGTCTGGGCCGACGAGCCGACCGGCGCGCTGGACAGCAAGTCGGCCGACGACGTGCTGTCACTCATGCGCACGCTCAACCAGGAGCACGGCCAGACCTTCGTCATCGTCACCCACGACTCCGACATTGCGACGCTCTGTGACCGCATCATCCAGATGAAGGATGGTCAGATCGTCACCCAGGCTGCCGAAATGACGGCCGGCGCCTGAGCCGCGAAAGGATTTCATCATGTTTGGAAACCTCTCCACCGGCGCCATTGCCTTCCTGATTGGCGCCGTCACCGCCATCCTGCTCTACCTGGCCTTTCTGTGGCTGCGCAACCCCGTCCTCATGAAGTTGGGGCTGCGCAACCTGGCGCGCCGTCCCGGCCAGAGTGTGCTCATTGTCATCGGCCTGACGTTGAGCACTATTATCATCATCAGTTCGCTGGGCGTGGGCGACACGCTGCGCTACTCCGTGCAGAAGCAGGCCGTATCGGCCTACGGCAAGGTCGACGAGATCATTGCGCCGCCGCTGCTCTCCATGTTTGCGAGCATGGTAAATCCGAACGTCGACCCCGAACAGGCCGAGCAGACGCAGGCGACTGTTGACGGCCTGATGGAAGGCGGGCTGGACAGTGTGCTGGCCCTGGCGCAGGGCGGCCTGCCCAGCATCGGCACGGATCGTCTCACCCAGTTGCAGGCTGCCGCCGGTCAGGAGCCGCTCATCGACGGCGTGGCCGGTTCCATCGTCTTCCCGACGATCATCCGCAACGTCAGCACCGGGCAGAGCGAGCCGCTGGGCTTCATCTTTGCCGTGGACAACGCCTACGCCGAAGACTTCGGCCTGACCACGGTTGACGGCAAACCACTCACCATGGACACGTTGCGGCCCGGCGTCGGCAACATCTTTGTGCAGGCCAGCAACCTCTTCGCCATCGCGCCGGCGCTGGCGGAGCAGTTCAACCAGGTACAGGCGCAACTGCCGGCGGGTGAAGGCGCCACCAGCCTCGATGTCGTGCAGGCGCTGGCCGGTCTCGGCGCGCTCTTCACCACGGTCGACCCGGCGTCGCTGCCCGATCTTTCCATCAGCCTCGATACGCTGGACTCGTTGGGCGTCAACACGGCGCCGCTGCGCGCGCTTGGCAAAGAGAGCCTGACGTTGCAGGAACTGGCCGCGCTGCTCCAGTCGGTCCAGCCCGCGGCCGAGGACAGCACTGCGCTGACCGACACCGTCTCGATCCCGCTGGCCGGTGTCGTGACCGGCACGCAGGCGGCGGGCGGATCCGGCACCGCGCTCGAGATCGACCCGGCGCAACTGACGGCGGCGGGTGCGGCCGGTTCGCTGGGCGGCCTTGCGACCGACCTGCTGCGCGTCATCAACCTGAACACGCTGGGCTACGAACTCGACAACACGCTGGGCCAGTTCGGCCTGCAACTGCGCCAGGGCGACCTGTACCTGAACCGGCTGGGCGCCGAGCGTCTCAACGCCACCACCGGCGACCTGGTCGAGATCTATATCGGGCCGCTGCCGGTGCGCTTCCGCGTGCGCGCTGTCGTCGACCAGGCCGGCCCGCTGAGCGCGCTGACGCCCGTGGTCATGCTGCGTCTGGACGAGGCCCAGCAGTTGCTCTTCATGCCGGGCAAAGTCAATTCGGTGCTCGTCTCCAATGTTGGCGACGAGATGGGCGGCATGGAACACACGGCCGCCGTCAGCAAGCGGCTGCGCGTGCTGGCGCTCGACAGCGACGCCGTCGCGACGCTGGCAACGCTGCTGGCGCGCTCCGACGTGAGCGCCATTATCGAGCAACTGGCTGCCGACCTGCCTGATACCGGCGAGGTGCAGATCGAGGATGCGGAGGTGCCGCCCATGCTGGCGGGCATCCTTGAAAACGTGATCAGCATGTTCAACATCGAGCAGATGACGCGGCAGAATGCCGAGGCGCTGTTGGGTGCGGCGGCCGGCGGCCAGGATACGCCCGAACTGCGCGAATTGCTGGCCCAGCCGACGGTGCGCGAGTGGCTGCTCATGCTCGAAGTGCCCGACGTCGTCAGCCGCGACTTTGCGACGGCGGTGGCCAATCTCAACCAGTTCGAGCAGATCGAGCCGCTCAACAAGACGACGATCGTCTCGGCGGCAAACGTGGGCGGCGGCATCTTCTCCACCGTCTTCAGCGTCTTTGGCGTCTTCTCCATCCTGGCGGCCATCCTGCTCATCGTCCTCATCTTCGTTATGCTGGCGGCCGAACGCCGCGTCGAGATCGGCATCTCGCGTGCCATCGGCGTGCAGCGCGGCCAGATCGTGCAGACCTTCATGGCCGAGGGCATGGTCTACAACCTGCTGGCCGCGGCGCTGGGCGTCCTGCTCGGCATCGCCATCACCTTCACCATGACGCAATTCATCGGCCGCCTCTTCAACGACGTCACCGGCCAGATCAATGCCCAGGCCGGCGGCATCTTTGCCGTGAGCTTCAACATGTCGTGGCAGTCGGTGGTCGTGGCCTACTGTGCCGGCGTGCTCATCACCTGGCTGGCGATGACGCTCTCCTCCTGGCGCGTGACGCGCATGAACGTGGCCACCGCCATCCGCGGCCTCTCCGACGAATCCGAGGCGAAACGACGCTCGTGGGCTGCCAACCTGCTGACGTGGCTCTGGCCGCTGGCCGTGCTGGCCGGCGCCGGCTACCTGCTCTACAACGCGCTGTCGACCAACTCGCTGAGTCTGATCATGATCGGCGCCACCGTGGCGCTCTACGGCCTGACCGCACTCGTCGGCCGCGTGCTGGAGATGACGCCCATTCGCAACGAGACCGGCTACCGCATCGTCTACACGCTGCTGGGGCTGGGCCTGCTCATCACCTGGGTGCCGCCGTGGTACAGCCTGGCGCCGCAGTGGTTTCCGGAGCGTTTCGCCTGGGATCCGACGCAGGCGCCCACGGTGTTCACCTTTGGCGGGCCCATGATCATCATCGGCGCCATCCTGGTGATCATGTTCAATGCCAATGTGATCAGTTCCATCTTCAGTGCGATTCTCGGCTTCATTCCGTCGCTGCGTCCGGTATTGCGCACGGCCATCGCCTATCCGCTAAGCAGTCGCTTCCGCACAGGCATGACCATGGTGCTCTTTGCCATGATCATGGCGACCGTCGTCGTCATGGCCGTTGTCATCAACACGACACAGTCGCTGACGCGCCTCGACGAGCGCCAGACCGCGGGCTTCGACATCGAGGTGTCGCCGACGCTGCTCAGCTTCTTCAATCCCGTGAATGACTTCCCCGCCGCACTCGCCGCCATCTCTGACGACCCGGTGAGCAGCCAGGTCGCCGCGGTGGGGCTGGTGACTGAGCAGCCCATGATGGGGCGGGCGGCGGGCGACAGCGCGGACGTCGCACCGACGAGCCTGGCCGGCGTCAACGGCGGCTACGTGACCGGCGCACAGGCCATCTATCGCCTGCAGAGCCGCGCGCCCGGCTTTGCCGATGACGCGGCCGTGTGGCAGGCCCTCACGATGCGTGACGATGTGGTTGTCTCCAAGCCGGAACTCTTTGCCAAGCCGTCGTCGCCGTTTTTTATCAATTCGTCCGGCAGCAGCGATGACGAGGAGATCTCCATCACGATCGGGCCGGACGCCGAGGCCGCGGAGGCGCGCCGGGACCGGCAGCGCGAGGCATTTGCCGCGCCGCCGCTGCGGCTGAGCGAGATCACGCTGGGCGACGAACTCCCCGAACTCTACGTGGACCTGGTGACCGACGGCGCCGACGGCGTGCAGCGTACCCACCGCGTGCAGGTGATCGGTGTGCTGGCCGAGAATACCAACCTGGTCGAGTCGACGCTGGTCGGCAGTGAGGCGGCGCTGAGCCGGCTGCGCAGCGTGCCGGTGGCGGGCGACAGTATCTACGTCAAGGTTGCGCCGGGCCAGGATGCCCGCGTCGTGGCCGGGGAAATCGAGCGCGCCTTCGTGTCGAGCGGTCTCGACGCGGCAGTGCTGGCCGAACGCTTCGCCCAGCGTCAGCGGCTGACCGGCGGCGCGCTGCAACTGTTGCAGGGGTTCATGGCGCTCGGCCTGCTCGTGGGCATTGCCGCGCTGGGCGTTATCTCGACGCGCTCCGTCTACGAGCGGCGCCAGCAGGTCGGCATGTTGCGCGCGCTTGGCTATCAAAAGGGGATGGTCGCGCTCAGTTTCCTCATCGAGTCGAGCTTCGTCTCGATTACGGGACTGGTCATCGGCGCGCTGACGGGCATGGTGCTGGGCGACAACCTGGTGCTCGCCTTCTTCCCGCAGATCGGGGAGAGCGCAGTCAGCACGCCGTGGTTGCAGATCGTGCTGATCGTGCTGGCAGCCTATCTCTTCTCGCTGCTCACGACCATCGCCCCGGCGTGGCAGGCTTCGCGCATCTACCCTGCCGATGCCCTGCGCTACGAATAGACGTCGTGCCAGAGCAAAAAAGAAGGGCCAGACCGGTGCTCACCCGGTCTGGCCAGAGGGAAAATGAGGAAGACGCTTGGGGCTAGCGTCTGACAGTTGGCAGGAAGAGGCATGCATTAGACCCTTGCCGGCACGTTTCGCCGTCCGCAGGAATCACCGGGTCGACGGGCGGCGGCGGCGGCGTGACGCCAGGCAGGGGCGTCGGCGTCGGTGTCGGCTCAAATTCAAAGTCGTAGAACGCCAAGCCCAGCTTGAACGGAATCGTGTCCATGTTCTCACGGCGGGCGTGATACCACAGGTAGCGGCGTCCAGAAGCATCTTCCGCTACCGTTGGGTAGAAGACGCGCTCGGCGTCCCACGCGCCCAGATTCTCACCGAGCATCAGGGGATTGGCACCGTCCTTCTGCCAGTTGACGCCATCAGTCGATGTTGCGTGGCCGATGCCGGTAAAGCTCTTCGTGCCATCGCTACCCTGATACCACATGTGGATTGTTTTTTGTTGGTCAACGATGATGGCCGGCGATACCGTCTCGCCTTCGTCCCAGGCGCCTTCCGGCCCGACGCGCAACACCGGCTCATCACTTACTCGATCCCAGTGAATGCCGTCTTCCGAAATGGCATAGCCAATCTGATTGCTGGCAATGCCGCCGTTGCCGGCATACCACATATGGAACTTGCCGTCTTTCTTGATGACCTCCGGCGAGAGCACGCTGTAGCCGTCAAAGGTGTCCGCATACCCTGACGAGTCAAAGACCCAACGGTCGCCGTATTTGGTCCAGTTCCGGCCATCGGGTGACGTGGCATAGCCGATCGCATAGCCGCCGTTGTAGATAGAGACGCCCGCATACCACATCTTCCACGTGTTGTCGTCATAGTCGTAGAGTACGCTGGGCGCATTGATGCGGTCGTGGTCCCATTCGCCGAAGTTGCTTACGATGAGGACTGGGTTACCCTCGTACTTCGTCCAGGTCATCCCGTCTTCTGAAGTTGCAAAGCCAATATTCTTCTCGTTGAGGTTGTAGGATGTGCCGGAGTACCACATGTAAAACTCGTCGTTGCTGGGATCCGCATCATTGTGATCCCAGTACATGACCTCTGTCGAATAGATACTGAAGTCATCCCAACCCGCCGGTGGCCCATAGAACATGATCGGGTTGCCGTTGTATTTGTTCCACACTGAATTCGTGGCGGACAGCACGATCGCTGCCGGGACCGCCAGGAGTAGCAGCGTGATGCCGATTGCCATAAAGATACGTTTCATTGAGTTCCTCCGCTGGGTAATTCGTTTCGTATGTTGGCAGTGACGAGTCGAGCAATTGCAGGCCGTTGGACAGATTGTCTGGAATCAAGCGTAGCACGTCACGCGCTACGAATCAGCGGCGCATTGTCTGAAAATGAAAGCTACAAAGCGGGACGATTGACGGATGGCGAACGCGTCGGGTAAGGGTGGAGTTCTGCCGTTGCCTGCTTCGGGCAGCGGCGTCGTGGGGGCGAAGTTGCGGGGGAGGACAGGGCTCCGGCTGCGGCGGCCGCAGAACCCTGCCCAAAGGTGTAAAAGGTGGCGGTTAGGGCTGCGCGGGCGCGTCGCCTGGCTTGCACTCGCCGCGGAAGAAGGCCCACTCCTCGCACTCGCTCTTGTCGGCGAAGACGCAGTAGCCGACGCTGCCGTCAGCTTCCTCGCGGATATCGACCGTGCCGCCGTTCTCCGCGCAATAGACCGATGCCGGGTTGCGCATGTTCATCACTTCGCCGCCGTCGCCGGCCTTGCACTCGCCGCGGAAGAAGGCCCACTCGTCACACTCGCTGCCGTCGGCGAAGACGCAGACGCCGTACTCGTTGCCCTGCGCGTCCTTGCGGATATCGAGCGTGCCGCCGTTCTCACCGCAGTAGACCGATGCCGGATTGGCCATGCCGGTGCTCTGCTCGCCGGCAGGCTGGCCGGGCTTGCATTCGCCGCGGAAGTAGGCCCATTCGTCACACTCACTGCCGTCGGCAAAGACACACATGCCGTACTCGCCCCCTTGCGCATCTTTGCGGATGTCGACGGTGCCGCCGTTGTCCGCGCAGAAGACGGACGCCGGATTCGGCATGTTGGCGGCAGGCTGCGCGGCCGGCGTGATCGGTGCGCAGGCGCTCAGTACCAGCATGGCAACGATGAAGAACCAGACACTGTGTTTCATAGAGTAACCCTTTCGCCGGACCTCGCCGGCGGCGCTGAAACTGGATCCACGGCAGACAAGATTGTGTGCCGTGTCGTTGAGTGACGAATCAAGGTGCAGAGACGGTTGGCAGGAATAGCGCCGGCGGCAGCACAGTAACTGTCATGGCCCTTATCGCTGATATGTTGCCTGCCATGTCGCGAACCTGGATCTCGATATTGAAAATGCTGCCTTGCTCCGGCAGGGCGACGGTGTATCCGCTACCGGGCACGAGCCAATCGCTCCAATCGCTCCCAGCCATGCGCCAGCGCAGTTCGGCGACATCTGCCGTAGGCGCCAGCGGCAGGCTGATCGCAGGCCCGCCCAAAATCACCTCATCGTGCGTCAGGCCAACCTCCGGCGCCACCCTATCGAGCGTGATGGTCGCCGTGACGACCTGTGACCGGTTGCCGCGACGGTCGCGCACCTGGGCATAGAGCGTTTTCAGCCCGTCGCCGGCCATCAGCGTCCAGCCCGTTTGTGTCGGCACCGTCGTCCATGCGACACCCGCGAAGGCTGCCGTGCCGGCCATGCGCCAGCCATCGACCCCGCTGCCCGTGTCGCTCGTCACGACCGTCACCTGCACAGAGGGCATGTTCGTGTAGCCGTTGCCGGGAATCAGAAGACCGATGCCCGGTGCAGCGCTGTCCTGGGCAGTGATCCGCAGCGTGTAGACGGCCGTGCAGCCTGCGTCATCCCCGCCGACCTCGACGAAGTGGGTGCCCGTGGCCGGTGCCGTCCAGGTCATCACCCCGGCAGCCGTGATTCCTGCCGTGGCGGTGATTGTCGCCAGCGGCGTAATGGTGTCCGCAGCGAACAGGCTGGCTTGCGAGGCCGCCTTGCCGCCGATCTCGATGACGTAGGGCACGCCGGACACTGCGGAAAACGCGAACCAATCGCGATCGCCGGGTGCGTGGCGGCCGCCGGTCAACGCGGTGCCGTCTACCGGGATCGTGCGGGCCTGGGCCGGCGTGTCGTCGGGTTCGTTGTGACCGGCGGCGATGCAGGGCGGCAGGGCCAGCAAGCCGTTCGATACGGTCAAAGTATATGGGGCGGTGGGGTCGCCCAAGGCCGGCTCGTGCGCCGAGATGGCCAGCACGTACGGTCCGGTGGCCGGCAGGGTGTAGCTCAGCAGAGCATTGAGGCTGTCCGCGCTGTCGTCGACTGTGATCAGCGGCGTGAGAACGTCGAGTGCGTATAGTGATAGGGTTGGATCGAAGGTTCCTGGCGTTGCTTCCACGGCTGCCCAGATCGCCTGGCCGGCGCTGCCGTCGAAAGCGTAGAGGTCGCGGTCGCCCGACGGGCATAGACGCCCACTCGCCGGGCTGTTCAGCGTCAGCGGCGTGGCATGGTCGGCATCGTCGTTCCATTCGCCGGCTTGCCCGCACGCGGCGAGGTCCAGCGGCCAGGTTGCCGTTGCCGTCACCGAACGCCCTAGTTCGTCGGTGCCGCTGTAGTGCAGTGTTGCCAGCAGGGTCGTGAATCCCTGCTGCCATGCGCTGGCGACTGCGGTGACCGGCACAGTCAATTCGTCACCCCATTCCAACTTGCCGTTGGCGGCCAATGCGACATCCGTGAAGGATCGCTCCTCCGCAAACCCGGCGAGCGGTGTGCCGGGACTCGTCGCCAGCCGCAGGCTGCGCGTGTCAAAGTGCACGCCGAGCGTCGACGTCGTGCGCAGCGTGACGGTGACGAGGTGGCTGGCGCCTGCGGCCAGGCTGAGCGCGTCCGGCGCCGGCACCACCTCGACAATTGTTGGTGGCGGTTCGCACCCGCTCCCGCGGTAGACGGCGAGCGATGATATCTCGCCCGCCATAGACGTGGCGCCGTCGCCAAAGTTCTCGCCGGCCAGATCGGGCAGTGTGGCGCCGATGCAGCGGCTCGCCCCTGCGCCGTCGATATGTTCGTAGACGCGCGCCGACCAGCCCGGCGTGACGGCAAGCGCGACGGCGCGATCGTTCCAGCCGCGCTCGGGCAGGTTCGTCAGGGCGGTCGCTTCGGCCAGCGCCAGCGTGTCGCCGTGACAGCCGGCGGCGCTGAACAGGGCCACGCCCCCGGTCTCCGCCAACCCGCAGGAACGGTCTTCGTTTTGCGAGGTGAGCAGGATTTCAAACGGCCACGAAGCCAGTGCGGCGTACGATGCCTCGGCAAAGTCGACCTCCTGGTGGGGCGAACCCCATGCGCTCTGCACCAGCTCGTCGCGGTTCCCGTCGCCATCCTCGTCCTGGCTGTCGGGCGCCGACCAGACGTTGTAGGCGGCTGTGGTTGACAGATGAAGGTGGATTCCATCGCCACCGCAGGTATAGCCGGTGTTGCCCTGGCGGGCGATGCGCGTGCCCTGGGTCACAGGCACAACGCCGCGCGCGGTATAGGCATCCTTGATCCACGCCGGCACGCTTCCGGGGGCGACATGGGCGTAGATCGTGTACTCGCCGGCCGCGTGGCGGATCACGACGACGTTGTTGTAGCGCGCAAAATCGATGCTGCACCCGTGGGCCGTATGGCTGTCGATGAAATAGACGATTTCGCCGCCCTTGGCCGCGGCGACGTCGTCCCCCAGCAGCCAGAAGTCGATCTGGCCGGTGCCGTGGGCTGCATAGTTCTGCGTGACGTGGGCGCGCTGCCCGGCGGGCCAGGGCAGGCTGTAACCGGTGAGCGCCGTGGCGCCGGCCGCGCGCACTGTGGCGCCGGCCCCCTGCACCCATGCGCGTTCGCCGGGATTCAGCAGGCTGCCGGGTATCTGGGCGAGGAGTGTCGCATAGCCATCGTCGGCGGCGAGGCGCACCTGCCAGCGTTCGCCGTCGTTGTACGCCAGCACGATCTGGCCGCCGGAGGAGATACTCACTCTTGCTTTGCTCCGATAGGCGGATGCGATCGCGTAGTCATCGTGGCGGCGCACATCGGCGACGATCCATTGTTCTTCGTTCGGCAGCGGCGCGTGCGCGGCGAGGATGGTTTGCAGCGTTGCCGCCAGGCCGGCATCGCCTGCCTGGGCGTGGAGCGAAGGGATGTACGCGCCCAGCCAGGCGAGTAGACCCAAAATCGCAGCCGCAACCAGGATCATCGGGCGCGTCTGGCGTCCATGTGCAGCCGTCGGCATCAAGGAGTTCACACGTTCGTCGTTCTTCATGGCAATTCAACCAATAATGACTATATCTCATTTTGCGGCGCGTGTCCGGCGCCTTTTGTCTGATTTCTCTGTATTCTTTGTCAGGAAGGGAGGCCCGGTCGTAGCTTCGGCGTGACCTGGTGACCGGCGCCGCGGAGGGCAGACCGTACGGTGTTCCGCACGCCGCTGTTGCGCCTGCATTCCTGTTCAAAATTGCCAGCCAACCCTGCATGTGCTACTATTCCGATTCGCACTGGCGAGTTGCGCGTGGAGAGGTCGCATAGCCTGGTCGAGTGCGCCCGTCTCGAAAACGGGTAGGGTTCACGCCCTCGAGGGTTCAAATCCCTCCCTCTCCGCCATAACGTGAAAAGCTCCGGCATCTGCGCCGGAGCTTTTCGTTTTCCTGGAGGCAGGGCGCTACTCTGCGCCGTCTTCCGTCAAGACGGCCGGCAGGTAGAGATTCGACACGTCGCCAAGCACGTAGACCGCCGGAAGCTCGACCGCTGCATCGGGCAGGGTGTCGGCGCTGAGGCGCACGGTTGTCGTGTAGACGCCATCGTCCAGCCCTTCGGGGAGCGCCCTGGCGACCAGCACCTCGTCGTCGACGCCCGATATGCGCTCCAGTTGCAGCCATGTGGCGTCGGTGCTCGCCTGCCAGCCAAAACCCTGGCGCTGCTCACCCAGCCGCACGGTCACCGTCACCTGGTCGCTGCCAAAGAGCGGGCCAAGCTGGATTGCCGTCACGTCCAGCGCCAGCGTCGGCGTTAGCGGCGGCGTGAGCGTGGGTTCCGGCGTCGCCGTCGGTTCCTCGGGCGCCGCGGCCTTGACGCAGGTGCCAAGTTCCACCTTGTCGATGAAACTCCACATCTGCGTACCGGTTCCATTGTTGTAGACATTGAAATAGACGACCAGCGCGCGGCCGCGATAGGCCGTCACGTCGAAGACCCGCTGTGTCCACTCTCCCGTGCCGGCGGCGTAGCTGCGCGAGAGTTGCGCGACATAGCCGTAGCTGCTGTTGAGCAAGAGGACCTGGCGATAGTCCAGGTTGTCGGCCGGGCCGTGCGTGCGCTCGACATAGCGCAGCAACACGGGCGCTTCGGCGTCAGCGGGAATCGTCACGCGCTGGAAGGTTGTCGAATAAGCGCGGCGGTTGGTGTTGCCATCCGGGATGCCGAGCTGCACCGATCTCGCCCCGGTGTAGGCGGCCGTGGTCGAGTAGCGGCCGGGGAAGGGTGTCGAGCCGAACTGCCAGTTGCTGCTGCTCTCGAAGTCGCCGTTGACGAGCAGTTCCGTGCACACATCGGGGCCGGGCGTCGGCGTCGGCGCCGGTGTGGCCGTCGGTGGCGGCGTCGGCGTGGGCGTGGGTGTGGCCGGCGGCGCGCCGATATTGTAGCCGGCCAGCTCGACCAGCGCAGCCAGGGTCACCCGTGCAATGCGCGCCACGTAGTCGAAATCGACGCGTGAGGGCAGGTCGCCGGTGTTATGGTAGTAGGGGTTGCGATCGTTGGCGATCGCGTCCGTGAAGAAGTTCTCGATGATCAAGAACGACGCGTAGTCGTTGTCCCAGAAGGAGGCATGGTCGGAGAAACGGCTGGCCGTGCCTGTCTTGCGCTCGAAGGTGAGACCCACGGCGTAGCGAGTGTTGCGCTCCAGGTATTGGTCGGCTAGGGCATTGGACTTCGGCCCGTACGCCGTGTGGATCTCCACGACGCGGTCGCCGTTGCCATCCCAGCCGATCATGTCCAGGTCGAAGAAGCCGGCCACCTGCTCGCCGCGCTGGCGCAGCGATGCCGCGTAGACCTTGCTGCCCCAGTGGCCCTGCTCTTCCGCTGTGAAGTGGACGAAGCGCACCGTCATGGCCGGCTGGTAGTCGTGCAGCAGGCGCGCCAGCACCATGGTGGCGGCGGTGCCGGTGGCGTTGTCGTCGGCGCCCGGCGCGTTGGAATAGGGGACGTTGGAAATGCTGTCGAGATGGCCGCCGACGATGAAGACGCGTTCCGGCTGCGAACTGCCACGCACCTCGGCCACGACGTTTCGTCCGCTGTAGTTGCCGTAGGTCCAGTTGGCATATTGTACGGGGATGCCAAGACTCTGATAGTACTCGTAGACAAATTGTTCGGCATCGCGGATGCGGCTGGCAAAGGTGTAGCGCGTGTTGAGCGTCACCTGCGCGCCGCCGACGGTGACGGGCGTCTGGCCGCTCAATTTGTTGACCAGATCCTGCAACTCGGCCGTGGTGACCTGGGCGAGCAGGGTGGCGATGGCAGGGTCGGCCACGGCGGCAGGCGTGGGGAAGGCCGCGGCGGCATCGACCACGCCGGGCGGCGCCAGCGGCAGCGGTGCGATGAGCGTCAGCGCAACGCCCTGGGCGGGCAGCGATTCGACCAGCGCAAGCTCGCCGTCGAGCGTCGTAGCGACGACCAGGTGGTTGGCGCCGCTCCACAGCACGGTGGCGACTGTCGCGGCAATGGAGGCGGCGTCAAGCGCCGTGGCATCGGCGAGGTAGTAGACGTCGCCCGTCGTATCGTCGTCGAGCACCGCCACGGGCAAACCCGCTGCGGCAACCGTGTCCGGGTCGCCGGTCGCACCGCTGGCGATCCACAGCACCTGGTCGGGCTCCTCCAGCCGCGCGTGGACGGTGGTCGTCGGCGGCAGATCGGCGGGCGGCGCCTCGCCACCGGCGGTCACCAGAAAGAGGACCGGGCCGAAAGGCACATCCAGCGGCGCCTCATCCTGGCCGCGCGTAGTCGGGCTGCCTAGCATCGGCGCAATGAGCGCGATGATGAGGGTGACGGAAAGAAGGCGGCGCCAGTGGCGCCCGCTCCGGAGGAATCGACTGTTCGTGGTGAGCATGAATATCTCCTTGGCTGGCTGTCGCACGCGGATTGAGCGTCGTGCGCTTGTTCCCTATCTATCGTGACGAACGGAGGCGGGCAGAAGTGACGCACGCGCAGCGGAATCGCACACGATGTGCAAGACAATTGTAAGTAATATAGCATTGCGCTAACTGGAGAAGATCGGTACGATTGTGCAACCAATCACATGCATTCTGCTGAGATCTGGCGGTCAGGCATGGATGGGGCGGGCATGCGACTGTGTGCATCCTGCTGCGCGACGAGGAGACATGACGACTTGACGGGCAGATCGATTGCCGTGCGCGAACCGAGAATCGATGGCGAGCTGCGCTACGCGGGCCAGGGCATGCTATGGCTCGGCGGTGCACTTCTGGTGGCGGCGCTGGCTTTTCTGCCGCTGACCTGGCTCGCCCTGCTGGCCGGCGGCGCCGGCGCGGCGCTGTTGCTCGTGCGCTGGCCGTGGCTGATCTGGCTGCCGCTGGCGGTGCTGGTGCCCTTTGCCAGCGCGCAACGCATCGGCCCGGCCACGGCGACGGATCTGCTGCTGGCAGCCGCGATCGCACTCTGGTTCGTTGACGGCGCGCGGCGCCGGACGCTGCCGCTGCGCTGGTCGCCCGTTGCCGTGCTGGCCATGGTCTATGCGGTCACATTATTTGTATCGACGTTTTTCGCTGTGGATTTGGGCGAAGGCGTCCGCGAAGTGATAAAATGGCTCGAATTGCCTGTGATTCTGCTCGTGGCGCCGGCGATGCTGACGACCCGCCGCGGCGAGTGGGTTGCGGCGGCGCTGGTCGTTGCGGCGGTTGCGCAAGCAGCATTGGGACTTTATCAATTCATCTTTCAGATCGGCCCGGAGTATTTCGTGATTATGGGCCGCTTCATGCGGGCAAGCGGCACCTTTGACCAGCCCAACCCGTACGGCGGCTTTCTGGGTCTGGCGCTGCCGGTGGCGTTGAGCCTGGCGCTGTGGGCCGGAGACCGCCTGATGCGTGGCGACGGCTCTCGCCTGGTTGCGGGGCTGTGGGTCGCCTTCTACGCCGGGGCGACGGCCATCAGTGCGGCCGGGCTGCTGGCGAGTTGGAGTCGCGGCGCGTGGCTGGGGGCGGCAGCCGGCGTGCTGGTCGTGCTGGTGATGCGTAGCCGGCGGGCGGCCATCCTGAGCGCGGTGACAGCGCTGGCGCTGGGTGTCGTCGTATTGTTCGGCGCCTTCACGCCCGATGCGCTGCCGCAGCCGGTCGTCGAGCGCGTGCAGGATATTCCAGCCTATTTCGGGCTGACCGACGTGCTCAGCCAGCCGGTGACGGACGAGAACTTTTCGGTCGTGGAACGCATTGCCCATTGGGTCGCTGCCCAGCGCATGTGGGCGCAGTCGCCATGGTTTGGCGTGGGCCCGGGCAATTATGCGGTCGTCTATCCGACCGTCCGCCTGCCGCAGTGGGAAGAGGCGCTCGGCCACGCCCACAACACGTACCTGAATGTGCTGGGTGAGAGCGGCCTCGTCGGATTGATCGCCTACGCTGCGTTGTGGACGACGACAGTCGTCTGGGTGTGGCGACGGGCACGTACGGGCACACGCGATGGCACTGCCGGCGGACGGTGGCTGGCGGCGGTGGCTATCGGCGTGCTGGGACTTGTGTTTCATTTATCGGTCCACAATCTGGTGGACAACTTGTTTGTGCGAGGCATGGTCGTCTATATCGGCCTGTGGCTGGCACTGGTTCATATTGACCGTGATGGAGTAATAAATTGAGTGCACTGCAATCTCTTCCGATTAGTGATTCGAACCGGCGTGAAATGAAGCGCTTCGTCAAGTTTGCCATGGTCGGCACGGCCGGCATGTTGACGCACATGACGATCTTCAACATCCTGATGCTTGGCCTGCGGTTGGACCCGCGCCTGGCAAATGCCGTCGGTTTTACCACGGCCGTCGTTCAGAACTTCATCCTGAACCGGCGCTGGACCTTCCCGGAGAGCCGCAGCCGCGCAGCCGGGGCCCAACTCGGCCAATTTGCCGCCGTCAGCCTGATCGGGCTTGCGATCAATTCCGCCGTTTTCTGGGCGGTCAGCCACCTGCTGGAACCGTTCTGGTCGTCGCTGATCTCCAACCCGGATATAGCGCATGCCATCAACAACAACTTTGCCCTTGCGTCCGCCATCGGCGTTGTGCTTTTCTGGAACTTCACCGTCAATCGGCTGTGGACCTTCCGCGGGATGGATTAGGCTCATTGCCGATGTCCGCCGTCCGTCGGCCGTCTTGGCGACTGACCGGGCGCGTGCGTGAAGCCAACCCCCGCCGGGGAGTCGCTACTTGACCACGATCGCGATCGACTATACGCCGGCGCTTCGCCAGCAGGCCGGCATCGGGCGCATCATCCGCGGGCAGGTCAGGGCGCTGGTCGAACTCAACCCCGGCTACGACCTGCGCCTCTTCGTCGTCGGGCGCGTGACGGAGGACGAGCGGCACGCTGCCCCGCTGCCGCTTCACACGACGCCCATCGACGAACGCAACATGGTGCGCATCTGGCACCGGCTGAATAGCCCCTTCCCGCGCGTCGACTGGTTCACCGGCGGCCCGCTCGACCTCCTCCACGCCACCGATTTCGTGCTGCCGCCCAGCGCCGCACGCCGCAAGGTTCTGACGGTGCACGACCTGGCCTTCCTCTTCTATCCCGACGCGGCTATGCCTACCCTGCATCGCTATCTCAACGTCGTCGTGCCGCGCAGCGTGCGTCGCGCCGACGGCATTATTGCGGATAGCCATCACACGAAGCGCGACCTGATCGAACAGTGGCAGGTGCCGGCCGACAGCATCACCGTCGTGCAGGGCGCGGTCGACCACGACCATTTCCGCCCGGTGGCGGATGCGGCGCGCGAGCAGGCCGTGCGCACGCGCTATGCGATCGGCGACGGTCCCTTCATCTTTGCGCTGAGCCGGCTGGAACCACGCAAGAACTTTGCCCGCCTCATCGAGGCTTTTGGTCAGGCGCGCGCCGACGCCAACCTGCCGCACCGGCTGATCATCGGCGGCAGCAAGGGCTGGCTCTACGACGAGATCTTCCAGCGCGTGGTGGACCTGGGCCTGCAAGATGTCGTGCACTTCGCCGGCTTCATCGCCGAAGATGATCTGCCCGTGATCTACAGCGCGGCATCGTTTTTCGCATATCCGTCGCTCTATGAGGGCTTCGGCCTGCCCATCGTCGAGGCGCTGGCGTGCGGCGCGCCGGTGCTCACCGCCGACAACTCCTGCCTGCCCGAAGCGGGCGGTCCCGGCGCCATCTACGTCAAGGCCGAGGAGGTGGCGAGCATCCGCGACGGCATCGTGCGGCTGGCTACCGACGACGCGCTGCGCGCCGCGCTGCGCACGGCCGGGCTGCAACACGCCGCCGGCTTCACCTGGCAGCACAGTGCCCGCCAACTGCTGGACGCCTACGCTCGCTTCCTGCCGTGACGAGACGCGTACGCCCCGATCCCGAGCGTCGCGCCCTTCGCCGCCGGAGCAACCTGCGGTAAGATGGTGAGTCGTGCCGGGTGTGGGCGGGTCACCAGCCTCGCCGCGCAAACGGCGCTATCTCTACCGGCAGGGTTTGCTGCCGGCCAGCCATTGCCGGAGGAATCGTGACGCAGACAACTGCCGATGAAGCACTGCCCCCGCGCTCGCCCGACGAGTCGGCGCTGACCATGACCATGTTCATGCAGCCGGAACACTCCAACAGTCTGGGCAACGTCCACGGCGGCGTCATCCTCAAGCTGTGCGACGAGTGCGGCGGCATCATCGCCGCGCGCCACGCGCGACGTCCCTGTGTCACCGTGACGGTGGACCGCGTGACCTTTCTCCAGCCCGTGCTCCTGGGGCGGCTGGTTCTGGTGCACGGCCGCATCACCTACGTCGGCCGGACGAGCATCGAGGTCGAACTGCGCGTCGAGGCGGAGCACCTGCTGACCGGCGAGCGCACGCACACCAACAGCGCCTACTTTGTCTATGTCGCGCTCGACGCCAACCGCCGCCCGACGCAGGTGCCGAAGCTGCTCCTCGACACCGACGACGACCGCCGCCGCTTTGCCCAGGGCGAAGAGCGCCACCGGCAGCGCCTTGCCGAGGCCGGGCGTCGATGACGGTCGTCGTGGCCGATCGCCCCGCCGCGCCCCGCCGCTGGACGATCCTGCGCTGGCTGCTGCCGGCGACCATCCTCCTGGCATTGGCCGGGTACTTCGGCCCCTGGATCGGCCATCGGGTCGCCGGTCTCGTCGTCATGGGGCTGGACCTGGGCGAGTACGTGAAGTTCCTGACGCCGGTGCGCGCCGGGCAGATCGCGCTCTGGCGCGAGGGCTTCTACCTGCCGCTCGTCGTTGCCAGCCTCTCCGCCAGCCTCATTGCCTTTCGCCGCGAGTTGCGCTATCCGTGGGTCGTGCGCGGCCTGCTGTTGGCGACGGCCATTGTTGCCGCGCTGAACCTGCTGCCGCCGGCCTGGACGCCGCAGCGCATGTTGACGGACGAGTTCCGGCAGCAGGCGGCCGCGCTGGCGATCTGCCTGGCGGCCATGGCCTTCAGCCCGCTGCTGGCGCTGCTGCCGCGCCGGCTGGTCGCGGTGTTGGTGGCCGCGGGCGCGCTGGGCGCAGCCATCGTGCCGGCGCGCCAGTTCCTGGCCGTGCTGCCCACGATCGCCGACCTCTATCATCAACCATTGACGCCGGGCTGGGGGCTCTGGCTGTGTGCCGGCGGGCTGCTGGCGCTGGCCGGCGCAGCGCTCTGGTTCGGCTGGGAACGGGAGTAAGGACCATGCAGTTTGGTGTCATGAACGACCCGCGCAAGCGGCTGCTGGAGGAGATCGAGCGGATCGCCCGCCACGGCTTCGACTTCATCGACCTGACCATCGAGGCGCCGGGCGCCGCGCCGGAGACCACGGACTGGGCGGCGGTGGCGCAGGCGTTGCAAGATCACGGCCTGCGCGTGCTGGCCCATGCCGCGCCCTACCTGCCGCTCAACAACCCGTCGCCGCTGGTGCGCCAGGCCACGCTGGACGAACTGCGCCGCTGCATCGACATCGCCGCGCAGCTTGGCGCGCCGCTCTGTACGACCCACTTTGTCGGCTGGCCCAGCTACCTGGCCGAAGAAACGGGCTACGAGTATTACAAGCAGGCGTACCAGATCCTGATCAAGCACGGCGAAGCGCAGGGCGTACAGGTGACGCTGGAGAACAGCCCCGACAACAAGCACCAGCTCAAATACTTCCGCGAGATCTTCTTTCGCCTGCCCGACCTCAAGCTGACCTTCGACATCGGCCATGGCAACGTCAACACCGCGCGCAGCATGACGCGCGACTACTGCTTTGCCCTGGCCGACCGCCTGGTACACGTGCATATGAGCGACAACGACGGCACGGCCGACGATCACCTGCCTTTCGGCGCGCCGCGCACCGGCGCCATCAACCTGCGCCACGAGTTGCAGGTGCTGCGCGATTTTCGCTATGACGGGACGGTCACGCTGGAGGTCTTCGGCAACGAGCGTTGGCTGTTGGCGAGCCGCGATCTGGTGCGCGATCGGCTGGCGCAGATCGCCTGACGGTTGTCGATGCTGTTCTGAGAATAGGCTTCAACGCAAAGACGCAAGGGCGCAAAGGCGCGAGGATTCGCAGAGAATCGCGTTCCGATCGTTCGAGGTGCCGGTCAGCATGGCGCCTGAAAACAAAATCGCCCAATCTCGTCGGGATGTTCTACTGCACCGGTGAGATTGGGCGATTGCGCGTCTGGCGAATGCCTCAGCCGCCTTCTGGTGCGGGCGGGAGCAGGCTGATGGGCGCCGGCGTCGGCGTCGGGAAGAGCGACGTCGAGACCGACTCGGCCGGCGTGGGCGTGGGCTCGGGCAGGGCGATGCCGGCTTCCGGCGTCGGCTGGGCGGCTACGTCGGCAGGCGCCTCGGTCGCGGGTGCTTCGGCGGCGGGTGCCTCGGGAGCCGGTGGCTGGGCTTCGGCGCCGGCCGGTGCTTCGCCGGCTGCCTCCACGTTGACCGACGACAGGTCGGGCAGCGTGTCCGTGGCATAGGTGACGCCGGGCGGCAGGGCCGGACAGCGCGTCACGTCCTTGCGGTAGGAGTCGACCATGGCCGGCGCTGCCCAGATGCCCTCAACGACGCCGCGCACGCGGTTCGGGTCGGCGATGCGCAGCACCGAGGCGCCTTCCGGCGTGGTGTAGCTCTGCAAGTCGTAGAGCGTCAGCCCGCTGGCGCGCACGCTGGCCGGGTCGAGTTGAATGCCCCAACTCAGCATGTCCACGATCTCGAGCGGGTTCAGGTCGGTGGCGACCATGCTCTGGAACGCGCCGTAGAGTTGCGGGAAGTTGGCGAGCAGGTTGGTGCGCACCATCTGGTTGCGCAAGCCCCACAGGAACTCGCGCTGGCGCTGATTGCGGCCGATGTCGCTCTCGCGGTAGCGCAGGCGCACGAACCAGTAGGCCGTGTCGCCGTCGAGCCACACGTCGCCCGCCGGCAGCGCGAAGTAGTCCCACGCGTTGGTGGTCAGGTTGAAGATCGGCTCGTAGAAGGGGCAGTCCAGATGCACGCTGACGCCGCCGACCGCGTTGACGACGTCGATGAAGCCGTCCATGCGGATGCGCACCCAGTGATTGGTCGAGATGCCGAGCGTGCTGGCCAGCACCTGCGAGACCAGCGCCGGACCGCCACCGCCGGGGCTAGCTTTCTCGCCGATGTAGTCGACCTGATTGATGCGCCCCCAGCCATAGCCCGGAATCTGTACGTAAAGGTCGCGCGGGACGCTGAAGACGGCCACGCGCGCGTTGGCGCGATCCACGCCGACGATCATCAGCACGTCCGTGCGCCAGCTCGTCCAGCCGGGGCGGTGGTCCGTGCCCAGCAGCAGGTAGTTGTCGGTCTGGCTCCAGTTGAAGGCAGGGCCGATGGGTGCGGCCAGCGGCGCGATATAGTCGGGTGCCGGCGGCAGCAGCAGGGCGCCCAGCCCGTTGGCGGCCGCTACCTGGGGATAGAGCGTGCGGCTGACGGAGAAGGGCTGGATGGGCGGGCGGGGCGGGTTGTACTGCTTGGCCGCAACGCCGGGCAGCGGCTTGTTGTTGCTGGTGATTTCGAGGGGCGGCTTGGGGGCCATTTCCTGCGCCGCCAGTTGGACGCCGCGCTGGCCTTGAAAGACGCCGGCTGAGCAAGAGGTCAGCAGCAGGGAAGCAATCAGAAAAAGAGTGATGAGCTTAGTTGAACGTTGCCTCATTCACGACCCACTCCTGCGCCGGCAGGGCCGATGAAACCGTTCGGGGCACAGGAGGGACGGCGGCCGCGCGTTGAAGGCGGGCACTGCATGCTCGTGTGCGCTGTGCGATTGGTTCCAGCTATGCGCGATTGTCCTGCCTGTTGCGCCGATAAAAGCAAAAAAAGCCCACAGGAACGCCGATGCGATCCCGTGGGCTTTATTCTACACCAGGTCGTCAAGGACACTGAACCTGGCCATCCTCTGATTCATTGAAAAGTGCCGGGCGATTGAAGACGTCCTGTGCCGCCTTGGCGATCTCGGGCCAATCGGCGTACCAGACCCACATCTGCCCCGCATAGCCGGCCGTGATCATGCTCGGATCGTTGACGACGAAACCGTGCACGTGATCCTTCTCCAGGTCCATAGCCATGCGCACCAGCTTCACGGCATCGATGAGGTTGAGGTCGGTCTGCACCGAGCCCTGCATGGCCTGGTAGATGGCCGGGACGCGCGGCAGCAGGTTCTCGTTGAGGATCTGCGTGCGCACGGCCCAGATGAAGCGCTGCTGGCGTCGCTCGCGCTCGAGGTCGCCGCCGATGCGCCGGCTGCGCACGTAACTCAGCGCCTCGCCGCCGTCCAGCCGCTGCACGCCGACCTCCAGCGCCAGCGGCGAACCGCCCTCGTCGTAGCCGTAGGGGTCGTACAGCGCGCAATCCACGTCGATCTCGACGCCGCCCATGGCATCCACCAGCTTCTTGACCGACTCGAAGTCGACGCGTACGTAGTGGTGGATGGGGACGCCGATCTTGTCCTCGATAACCTGGCCCAGCAGCTTGGGCCCGCCGCCGTCTGGTTCGTCCTGCTCGCCGAGGTAGTCGATGACATTCATCTTGTTGCCGCGGTGGTTGGGGATGACGTCGATGTAGAGATCGCGCGGCAGCGAGATGACGCCTACGCGGTTGTTGGCGCGGTCGACCGCCACGATCATCATGACGTCGGTGCGCCAGTTGGGCATCTCCGGCCGGCGGTCGCTGCCCAGCAGCAGGATGTTCGTCGTGCCGAGCAGCGGCTTGTCGTCGGGCGCCGCCATGGCGACTTCGACAGCGGGGGCGGTTGTCGAAGCCGGCGCCATGGGCGTTGCCGTCGGCGCGGCGCGCTGGGCAGGTGCGGCTGCTAGCGGCTGCGTGACGGCTTGGGTGGAGACCTGTGCGGAGGTCTCCACGACGTTCTCAACCGGCGCGGCGCTTGCAGTGGGCCCACTGCAACCACTCAGCGTGCCGGTGAGCAACGCCAACAGGAGCAAAATGGCAATCGTACGATGCCAAAAGAGATGGGGCTGAGCAGAATTCATTGCTAGTCCTCGTCGCATGCGCTATTGACCTGGGTACCGTGGCCCTCCCCATCGAAAATTACTCTACCTCAACTGCGTTGCCGTTGCAATACCTCATAGAGATGTTCGCATAGACCATAATTCCAACGATAGCCGTGCCAGAATTCGTCCAGTGTACGATGGCCGGCGCGCTCGTATTGGAGGGCCTGATGCACCATTTCCAGCTTGTCGGCATCGGCCACCAGGCGCGCCTCGGGCGTGGCGCGTGCATCGTACTCATTCCACAGGATCGTATAGTCATGGCCGCCGGGAAGCTCCGCCAGCAGCCCGGCCATGGCTTCCGCCTCGGCGCGGTGCTTGGCTTTGGCGCCGATCAGCTCCGCGCTGCGCTTGGGCAGGTCGGTGACGACGCTCTCGGCCAGGTCGTGGAGCACGGCGAGCGTGACGGCGCGCCCGGTGTCGAGCGGCGCGGTGAGTCCGGCGCCGCGCCAGTCGGCGTTGATGGCGCCGGCCAGTGCCAGCGTCAGCAAGGCGACGCCGGCGGTGTGATCGGCGACCGACTCGCACGGCGTCACGCCGTTGAGCAGCCAGCCCGTGCGCGGCAGGCGCTTGAGGATGCTGCCGTGGTCGAGCAGCGTCACGAGGGCCGCAATGTCCGGCGGAGCGGACTGCCCGCTCATGCCGCGCCTGCCCGCTCGTCGGCCCAGCGGCGCAGCGTGGCCAGCACCTGGTTGCCGATGCGCACGTGGGTGTACTCATCCTGGCCGCCATAGGGGATGAGCATCGTCGTGGTTTTGCGGCCGTCGCTCAGGCCGAGCCAGCTTTCGCCGTTGCTCTTGCCGAAGACGCCCTCGTCGGCGCCCGCCGTGCCGACCACAGCGATGCCCAGCGTGGCCGGCTGCCGGCTACGCACCCACTCGGCGGCCTTGGCGGCGCCTTGCTGGCGCGCTTCGGTGGAGAGCGTATCGGGCGCGGCGAGTTCGGCCAGCGCCATGGGCAGAGCGGAGCCCGCGGCCAGCATGCCGGCTGCAACCGGGTTGTGCTCTGGCAGCGCTGCGGCCAGGCGCGCGGCAATGGCGCCGCGCGTGTTGGTCTCCAGCAGGGCGACCGTTGCGTTCAACTCGGCCAGGCGGCGCGCCAGCACCGTCTCGTAGGTTTCGTCGGGTGTCGTCGAATAGATGTACTTGCCCACGTGCGCCCGCACCTGCGTTTCCAGTTGGTCGAGCATGGCTTCGGCGGTGGGGGCGTCGCCGGCGCGGGCCGCGATGCGGATGTCGACCTGCCCGGTCTTGGCCGCCAGCCCCACCGTCGGATTGGCCGCGTACATGAGATCACCGAGCATGTCGTCGATCGCGCTCTCGCCGATGCCGAAGGTGCGCAGGATGCGGCGGCGGATGACCGTCGCGTCGCCCATGCGCCGCCGCAAGTAGGGCAGCACCGTGTCGGTCATCAGTTGTTTCATCTCGCGCGGGACGCCGGGCAGGGCGATGACCGCCGCACGCTCGCCCTCGACGATGAAACCGGGCGCGGTGCCGACCGGGTTCTCGATGAGGATGGCGCCGTCGGGGATCATGGCCTGCTGGCGGTTGTTGTCGGTCATGGTGGCGCCGAAGCGGGCGAAGCGCTCCTTGAGCGTGGCCAGCGCGCCCTCGTGCAGACGCAGCGGGCAGCCGGTGGCGTTGGCGATAGCTTGCCGCGTGATGTCGTCCACGGTCGGGCCGAGGCCGCCGGTGATGATGATGACCTGGCTGCGCGTCATGCCCAACTCGATGACGCCGCGCAGGCGCGGCTCGTTGTCGCCCACTGTCGTCTTATAATAGAGGTTGACGCCCGCCTCGCGCAGTTGCTGGGCGATCCAGGCGGCGTTGGTGTCGACAATATCGCCGAGCAGGATTTCGGTGCCCGACGTGACGATTTCGGCGGCAAGTGTGGTCATTGTGGTTGATTCTTCTTGAATGAGGAACGGGTAAAAAAAGGCGCCAGGGTAGCAGCGATGCCACCTCGGCGCCTGGACTGACTGGTTCTGACGGGGTCAGAAACCGAGTTTCTCCAAGAAACTCGGTTTCTCCGATGCCGACGCCCGCCAGACCTAGAGCATCAACGACGCCTGCGCCCGGATCGACTTGAGCCGGTCGGCCACGTCGGTCGCCTGGCGGGCACGGAAGTCGTCCTCCAACTGGCGCAGCGCCTCGACGAAGTCGCGGCTCAGCATGCTGCGGTTCTCCTCGAGCAGCTTGCGGCGCGCGTTCTGGTCCGGCGCGTTGAGCAACTCGTTGACCAGGCGCACGTCGGGCGCCATCTCCTCCTGGAGCATGTCGACGGCCAGGTCGTAGATCTTGCGCATGCGGTTGGCGGCTGCTTTGGCGCCGGCCTTTTCGGCACGGTCGACGTTGGCGCCCAGCAACTGGAGGAAGCCTTCGTCGATCATATCGGCGTTTTCGCGCAGCGCGGCTTCTACGTCGGTCGCTTCGAGGATGGCTTGCAGCACTTCCTGTGCCTGGACGGCCATCTGCTGCTGGCTGGCCTGCTGCTGCTCTTGCATGGCGGTGATGATCTCGCGCAGTTGCTCCATGTGCTGGCGTGTCTGCTCGTCGGTCTCGCCCTCCAGCCGGTTGGCGATGACGAGCAGGAACTGGTAGTCGAGGTTGGGGCCGAGCGCCATGGCGACGGAGGGCGCGACCTCGTCCCCGTCCTCCGCGTTCCACGCCGCGAGCAGCACGTCGAGGATATCCTCGCGCGTGGCGCCGGGCTGGATCTGGCGGATGGTCTGCTCGACGCGCTGTTGCAGGCGCTTGATCTCCTGGCCGACTTCCGTCTTTTCCAGCAGGGCCAGGCGCAGCGCACGTAGCGCCTCGGCGCTCTGGCGGTCACCTTGCGCGCCGGACATCATCATGAGCCGTTCCAGCAGCGCAAAGAACTGGCGGTCGATCAGGCTGCGATGGCGCTCCAGGGCGATGTCGAGCGCGGAGGGGTCGTCGGCCAGGCGCATGAGGTTCTGGATGGCGGCGGCCTGGTCGCGCTGGCGGCGCAGCATCTCCGGCGTCACGCCCTGGAACTCCCAGAGCTTTTCCATGAAGCGGTTCCAGTCCATATACTCGCGGGGCTGGAGCATGTAACCGCGGCGCGCCTCGGTGGGCAGCCGGCGCATGAGCGTCTGCGTCAGTTCGCCGATGATGCGCTGGCGCTGTGATTCGTCGCTGCCGGTGGGCGGGACGAAGACACCCAGGAAGTCGTGTGCGGGCTCGTGCACCATGAGCGGCGCGCTGAGCGGGCCGCCGGCGCCGCACTGCGGGCACATGGCCATGTTGACCTGGCCGCCGAGCAGGGCGGGGCCAAGCTCCGGGTTGACGCCCAGGTCGATGATCGTGAAGATGGGCACGGCGTAGGGCGTGCCGCAGTTGGGGCACTGCACCTGCGCGCCGGTGGGCGGGAAGAGCAGGTCCTCGCCGGGGCGGCCGCGGCGTTGCGGCGCGGCTTCGGGCGCTACTTCGGGTGCTGCCTCGATGTCGCTTTCCGGGGCGACGGGTGTCTCGGCCGGGGCCGATTCCTGCTCGGCGCTTTCATCGCGGCGGCGCGAGTAGCCCTTGGGCAGCTCGATGCCGCTGCCGCCGCCAGACGACGACGGTTTGTCCTGGCCGGGAAGAAGAATTCCGCTCATAGAAGCTTTCGTCCTTTGCTATCTGCCCGAAGAGAGGCAGGAAATTATCGCTGGCGGGCGTGCCGCAAAGTGCAGCCGCGTTGATTGCCGTGAAGTGACCAATACCCGCCATTGTACCGCAAGTGAGGGATGCCCCCAAAGGCATGGGCGGGCAGGCGGCTATTGATTCGTTGACACCGGCGCGGCGCGGGTCTATAATGCCGCCACCGGCGTCAACATGACAAGCCAGCAAAGGAGGCGGCGTATGTATCTCAAGGATATCCAGGCCTGTATCGACCGCGAACTCGACATCAATCGCTATGTGCGGGCGCAGAAACGAGCTGCGGACCTCTTTTACGGCCCGTTCCCGACGCAGAAGGGCAGTGCGACCCCGGACGCGCCGGTCGGCGCGATGGCCTTGCTGCCGGGCAAGCTGTGGAAGCCGGGCATGACGTTGCGCGTGCGCTTCCTCGACGGCGACCCGACCGTGCAGCAGCGTCTCCAGCCCTACGCCCACGAGTGGAGTAAGTACGCCAACATCAAGTTCGAGTTTGGCAACGACCCCAACGCCGAGATCCGCATCTCCTTCAAGCAGCGCGGCTCGTGGTCCTATCTGGGCACGGACGCGCTGGGCATCGCCCGCAACCAGGCGACGATGAACTACGGCTGGCTCACGCCCACCACGGCGGACGACGAATACTCGCGCGTCGTGGTGCACGAGTTCGGCCACGCGCTGGCCTGCATCCACGAACACCAGAACCCCGCGGCCGAGATTCCGTGGGACAAGCCGGCCGTCTACCGCTACTATGGCGGGCCGCCCAACAACTGGACCAAGGCGCAGGTCGACACGAATCTCTTCCAGACCTACGCCAAGGAGACGACAAACTTCTCGGCCTTCGACCCGAAGTCGATCATGCTCTACCCCGTCCCCAACGAATTCACCATCGGCGACTTCGAGGTCGGCTGGAACCGCGTGCTCTCGGAGACGGACAAGCAGTTCATCGCCACCAACTATCCCTATCCGCCCAAGCCGCGCGGCGAGATCACCATCGACGGGGACCCGCTGACCGAATCGATCGGCCAGCCCGCCGAGGTGGACAAGTTCACCTTCACGGTGGCGAAGGCCGGGCGCTATCGCATGGAGACGCTGGGCAAGCAGGATCTGATCATGGAGGTCTACGGGCCGAACGACGAAAAGAAGAAGGTCGGCACGGACGACGACAGCGGCGCCGGCTTGAACCCGCGGCTGATCCGCAGCTTGAAGGCGGGCGTCTATACCATGCTCGTGCGCCACTTCAGCGAGAAGAAGACGGGCGACTACCAAGTCCAGGTCAAAACCGAACGCTGAGAAGTCGATTGAACGGCCTCACCACAAAGCCACCAAGGGCACAAAGAAGCACGAAGGGGGACGCGTTGAGTTTCTCCTTTGTGCCCCTTGGCGTGCTTTGAGTCTTGGTGGCTGCGGTTCGCCGGTTTCTGAGCACAGCCTTGAAGCGAGAAATCATGTCAGAGCCAATTCATGAAGCCGTGCGGCCGGGCGTGCGCGGGCTGCCGTCGCTGGGCCGCAACCTGGTGGACGAGTCGCTGCACCGCTTGCAGTGGAACGAAAGCCCCGAGGATTTTCCCGCCGACCTGAAAGAAGAAGTCTTGCAGCGCATGGCTGCGCTACCGTGGTCGCGCTACCCGCTGGGCGGGCGGCCATGGCTTCTCATCGACGCGCTGGCCGCGCAGATGGGCGTGGCGCCGGAGCAGGTCGTGGTCAGCGAGGGCTCGGCCGACCTGATCAAGGCGGTGATGGCGGCGACGCTGCGCCCCGGCGATACGGTGGTGATGCCGGCGCCGACCTTCCTGCTCTACCGGCAGAACGCGCGGCTGCACGAGGCGGCGATCGTCGAGGTGGCGCTGAATGCGGCGGACGGCTATGCCCTGCCGGTCGACACGCTGGCCGCGGCCGCGCAGGAAGCGCAGGCGCGCCTCGTCGTCATGTGCGCACCCAACAACCCGACCGGCACCGTTTATGCTGAGGCCGAGATCCGGCGCATGGCGGAGTCGATCCCGGGGCTGCTCGTCGTCGACGAAGCCTACGCCGAGTTCTGCGACCAGGACTTGACCGGGCTGCTCGATCTCGGCAACGTGATTCTGCTGCGCACCTTCAGCAAGTTCTATGCCATGGCCGGCGTGCGCGTGGGCTATGCGCTGGCCTCGCCCGCGCTGGCCGCGGAGTTGCAGAAGGTGGTGACGGTCTTCCCGCTCAGCGTCTTTAGTGAGGTGGCCGCGCTCGTGGCGCTGGAACATCGCGAGCGCTTCCTGGCCATGCGCGACCGCGTGGTGGCCGAGCGTGAACGGATCGGCGCGGCGCTGGCCACGCTGCCCGGCGTGCAGGTCATCCCCAGCGGCACGAACTTCGTGCTCATCCAACTCGACCGCCCCAAGACGGATGTGCTGCATCACCTGCACCACCGCCATAGCCTGCTCATCTCCGACATGGCCGCGTATCCGGAGCTGGTCAACTGCGTGCGCATCAGCGTGGGCACGCCGGCGCAGAATGATCTGGTGATCCAGGGCTTCGGCGAGGTGTTGGGCGGTTCTCGCGTTTGAAAAGCCAGCCACGAAGCCTCGAAGAACACAAAGGGGCACGAAGAACTGCGTTGAAGTGTCACACCTTGCTTCTTTTTGTGCCGCTTGGTGAGCTTCGGTTTATTGTGGTGGGCAGTTCAAACACAAGCTGAGCCTCAATGGGCACGAAGAAGCCAGGATGTTTCCGTCCTGGCTTCTTTGTGCCCCTTCGTGTTCTTCGCGCCTTTGTGGCCGCCCTTATATCTCCGTCATGTAGGGCGGGGTGTAGGGCGTGGCGCCGGGCAGATCCGGGCCGGGGGCGGCGGCGGGCATCATGGGCGCCATGGGTGCGGGCGCGGCCAGGTAGGCCTGGGCCGCGGCGTGGCCCTGCTGCACCATCTCCGCCGAATGGCTGAAGTCGAAGAAGGAGATGCTGTCGTCGGCGTGGACGGGGATGTGGTGCAGGTCGATGGTGTCGTCGGCCTTGGCGCGGGCGATGTCCTGGATGATGTTCTGCGAGATCATCGACGAGAGGGTGCGCATAAGCACCTCCAGCACGCCGTGCGCCGGCGCCAGGATCTGCTCGTTGTAGCCGGCGTTGATGACGTAGAGCGTCTTGGCGCCGTGGTCGATGGCGACGCTGACGGGCACGTTGGCGACGACGCCGCCGTCGACGAGCTGGGCCTGGGCGTAGTCGATGGGCGCGTGGACGACGGGCACCGTGGCGCTGGCCTGGACGGCGTCGATGAGCGGGGCGGTGGCGATGTCGCCGAAGACGTAGAGCCGGCTGGAGCGCAGGTCGGTGGCCGTGGTGTAGAGCGGCACCTTGCACTGGCCAAAGGTCGTGACGCCGGGCGGCATGGCGCGCTCCAGCATGGCGCGCAGGCCGTTGCCGGTGAAGAGGCTGTTGGCCTTGCTGCGCAGCCGCCACAGGATCTCCAGGATGCCCTCTGGGTAAATCTCATCGGCAGTGGCCGAGACCCAGAGCTTCTCCATGGCCTCGGTGGCGGCGACGGTGGGGCCGTGCGCGGCCAGGAAGCTGCCGTTGATGGCGCCGGCCGACGTGCCGACGATCATGTCCGGCTTGATGCCGGCTTCGAGCAGGGCGCGCACGGCGCCGACTTGCAGCGGGCCGCGATTGCCCGCGCCGCTCAGTACGAAAGCGATCATCTGTCCTCTCCTCTCTTACTCCTCGTCCTCGTCCCTCTCCGTGTCCGTCGCGGCGTCGCTTTCATTAGCCGTGCCTGCGCCGCCGATGACGACGATGTACTCACCCTTTAGCTTACCCGCATCGCGCACGCTTGACAACAGGCTGGAAAGCGGCGCCCGCTCCACATGCTCGTAGAGCTTGGTGAGGTCGTTGGCGAGCGCGGCGGGGCGGTCGCCGAAGACGGCCAGGGCGTCTTCCAGGAAGGCGGCCAGGCGGAAAGGGCTTTCGTAGAAGATGAGGGTGTGGGGCGACGTTTGGTCGACGGCGAGGAAGCGGCGGCGCTGCCCGCTCTTGCGCGGGGGGAAGCCGCGGAAGGTGAAGCTGTGCAGAGGCAGGCCGGAGAGCACCACGGCCATGATCAGCCCGGCCGGGCCGGGGATCATGGTGACGGGGATCTCGGCGTCGACGGCGCGGCGCACGAGTGAGTAGCCGGGGTCGGAGATGCCGGGCGTGCCCGCGTCGGTGACGAGGGCGACGGAGGCGCCGGCGTGCAGCAGGCCGATGAGGCGCTCGCCGGCGCGCTGCTCGTTGTGTTCGTGAAAGGCGATCTGCGGCTTGTGGATGTCGAAGTGCTTGAGCAGCACGCCGGTGGTGCGCGTGTCCTCGCTGGCGATGTAGTCGACGGCGCGCAGGGTTTCCAGCGCGCGCAACGTGATGTCGCCGAGATTGCCGATCGGTGTTGCGACCAGGTAGAGCATGGGTGATTGTCCGAACCGCGTTACATGCAGATGGGCTGTCTCATCCGGCCAAGGTAACGATTTCGCGATCGAGTCGTGCGCCGATCTCGTCTTCGGCCACATCCAGGTCGTAATCCATCTGCAGCCCAAGCCAGAATTGGGGCGACACGGCAAAGTAGCGCGCCAGGCGCAGGGCGGTGTCAGCAGTAACGCGCCGCTTGCCCTGTACGATCTCGTTGATGCGCCGTGCCGGCACGCGGATGGCGAGTGCGAGCTGGTTCTGGCTCAACCCCATTGGCTTGAGGAACTCTTCCTGAAGTACTTCGCCGGGATGGATGGGGTGTAGCTTGTCTGTGTCGTTCATTCTACTACCTCAGTGATAGTCCACGATCTCCACATCTGCGGCGTCTCCATCTTCCCACGTAAAGCAGATTCGCCATTGGTCATTGATGCGAATACTGTGTTGGCCTGCTCGATTGCCCGAAAGTCGCTCCAAGCGATTGGCTGGCGGCACGCGCAAGTCTTGCAGGTTCTGTGCACGGTTTAACATGCGCAGCTTTCTCAATGCCACCTGTTGAATGTCGGGCGGCAGCCGCCGTGAACGCTGGCGATTGAAGATACTCTCAGCTTCTTTGTCCTTGAAGTTGCGTATCATGGAAGCAGTCTATAACGCACGGCGTTAAACGTCAAAAGGACTGCGGCAGGGCTGATGTCGAACAGACGGTCCGATCTGTTTCGACGAGACAGAGCATCTTCGTGTCTATGCGGAAGCGAGCCGAATCAGCTTGTACCCGACGAGCAGAAGCCAGGCGGTAGCGGCCAGGGCGTTCAGGATGACGGCGACGCCCACGCCGGCGACGGCGGCAAGCCCGAGCAGACCGGTCGCGATGCCAAGCCAGGCAGTGACGCGGTTGAAGAGACCCTTGCGCATGACCAGCCCGATGAGGAGGATGGCGAAGGAAAGGGTGCCGATGGCGTAGACGATGGCCAGCGGCGAGGCGATGACCGCGGAGGGGAAACTCGCCGCGGCGATGAGCGTGGCGCGCTGGGCGTCGGTCGTGGCGGTGGCGTAGTCGGCGCTGAGCATGACGAGCGCGGCGTAGCAGGTCCAGTTCACGGCCAGCTCCAGCGCGACGAACAGGCCGACAAAGGCCACGGCGATCGCCATGGCCGTGCGGCTGATCGACCTGAGGGCAACGAAGAGCGCCAGCGCGACGGGCACGAAGAGAAAGTTCGTGAGCACGGAGAGGCCGATGATGCCCCACCAGATGGCGCTCTTGCCGGCGAGATAGGCGAGCCACGCTTCGCCGCCGACGGGTGGCGCGCCGGCCAGCGCATAGAGCACCACGATGACGATGTAGAGTAACCCGATGGCAAGCGCGCCGGCGCCGCCGATCCGGAAGAGGCGGCGGTCGGCTGGGAGGAGTGTGGCGGTCGGCGATTGGGTTGTGTTCATGTGATCTTCACCCTCGATGCTGGTAACGAATCATGACAGAGTGCTGGACGTTTGCTGAGCGGGCGGTGATGGTAGGGGCATGTAGTTTCATGCCCGTTTGGCGATATATCGCCACCAGGGCTTGGCATGCCAAGCCCGTACGGTGTGTGGCTCGAGACCGACTAAAGTCGGTACTACGGGGAAGCCGGCGTCGACCGACTGAAGTCGGTACTACGAAGGGTCGAAGGGGCGCACGGTGATGCGCGGCAGGGTGACGGGCAGGACGCCCTGCGCGGGCAGCTCGCCGAGCCAGACGCGCACGGCGGCGCGCTGCGAGACCTGGGCGTCGCCGTAGGCGCAGAGCAGGTTGGGCAGGGCGGGCAACTCGTAGAGCAGGTAGGGGCTGCCGAAGCTGGTGTAGTAGACGTGCGGGTGCTCGGTGAAGAGGGCGCGCCAGCCCCACGTGCCGAAGCTGTCGAGCGCGATGCGGGCGGTGCCCATGGTGGACATGGGGGTGACGCAGATGTTGACGAAGACGGCGTCGCAGCGGGCGGCGGCCTCCTGCAACTCGGCGCTCTTGGGGTTGAGCAGGTGCTCGACCGTGAAGCCGCGCGCCCGCAACTCGGCGTCGAAAACCTCCAGGTCCTTCTGACCGAAGAAGGGGTTGAGCTTGGCGACGGTGACGGTGAGCACTTTGGCGCCGGGGGTGAGCTGGAGCGGCAGTTGCTCAGCGCCGCGCAGGACGGTGATGCTGCGGTCGGCAATGGCCTGCGAGGCATCGGCAAAGGCGGCCTGCTCCTGGGCGGTGGGGGCGGGACCCAGGGGTGCGGTGGCCAGGTTGAGCTGGGCCTTGAGGGTGAGGACGCGGCGGGCGGCGGCGTAGATGGCCTCCTCGCGCAGGCGGCCGGCGTGGACGGCGGCGCGGATGGCGGACAGGTCGCGCTCGGGCTCGGCGCCGAGGTAGAGGTCGATGCCGGCTTCGATGCTGGCGACGATGCGCTCGGCGGGCGCGGCGCGCGTGGTGAGGCCGGCCATGCTGGTGCTGTCGGAGACGATGAGGCCGGTGTAGCCCAGCTCGTCGCGCAGCAGGTCGATGAGCAGCTTGCGGCTGATGGTGGCGGGCGGCGCGGCGTCGGGTTCGGCGCGGTAGCCCTGGTAGTCGGGCAGGGAGATGTGGCCGGGCATGATGGTCCAGACGCCCTCGGAGATGACGCGGCGCCAGACTGCGCCGTAGGTGGCCAGCCACTGGTCGAAGGGCAGGTGGTTGACGGTGGTGACGAGGTGCTGGTCGCGGTCGTCCATGCCGTCGCCGGGGAAGTGCTTGGCGGTGGCGGCGACGCCGTGCCGTTGCAAGGCGTGGATCAACGCGGCGCTGAGGCGGCTGACCAGCTCGGGCTTGTCGCCCAGGGCGCGGGTGTTGGTGACGGGATTGTCGAAGTTATAGTTGAGGTCGATGTCGGGGGTGAGGACCCAGTTGACGCCCAGGGCGCGCGCTTCGACGGCGGTGGCGCGGCCGAGTTCGGCGATGAGCGTTTCGTCGTTGGCGGCGCCGGCGGCCATGAACATGGGGAAGTCGGTGCCGTAGTCGGGCCATTCGGAGGCGCCGTGCTCCATGTTGGCGACGACGAGGAGCGGGATGGCGGAATGCTCCTGTACGGCGCGGACGACGGTGCGGTACGCATCGGCGGTCTTGGTGCGCAGGGAGATGCAGCCGGCGGGCCACTGGTCGAGGAGGCGGCGCCAGGCGTCGGGGTCATCCATGGGGCGAGTGATGTTGACGAGCTGGGCGATGGCCTGCTCGAGCGAGAGCCCGGCGAGGGTGCGGTCGACCCACTGTTGTTGTGGCGTGTTCAGTGTGTGCTTCATGAGGACAGCCTTTCGTGTGTTCTGTTCCAGGCACTCTCCAGTTGGGTGAGAATAGAACGCGGATCCGGCGGATGCTCGCGGATCAGATCAGCGGAAGTCAGCGCAACCTGCGTCATTCGCGTGCCATTTCTTCATCGGCGCCGGCCCAGTCACGCCGCAGCAAGGCCATCAGCCAATGATCGTAAAATCGACCGTCCCGGCAGATTACCTCGCGCATCAGTCCCTCGCGCACGAAACCAAGCCGTTCAGCCAGCCTTATCGAGGCGCTGTTCTGCGGATAGACCACGGCTTCCACGCGGTTGATCGCCATTTCCGCAAAGGCATACGTCAAGATTCGGTGCAGCGCTTCCGTCATGTAGCCCTGCTTCCAGGCAGAGGGGCTGAGGTCGTAACCGACTTCAACCTTATGATAGGGCTGGATCCACTTGTGAAAGCCGCATGTGCCGATTGGACAGCCATCGTCTCTGCGCACGATCACCCAACGATTGTGGAAGCTGGCGTCGGGAGAGAGATAAAAGTCGAGAATTGCCTGTGCCTGGGTGCGCGTCGTCACGGGTGCATCGTCAAGTAGGTAGCGGCCAACGTCGGGAGCAGCGAAGTGCTGAAATATGAACGCCAGATCGCCGGGTGAAATCGGCCGGAGGATGAGGCGCTCGGTCGCCAGCGCAGGAAAGACGTGCTTCATGGTCGATAGTCGCAATGCAGTTCTGCGCGGTCGGGGTCGAGCCCCAGAACTGCGAGGACGCGTCGAACTGTCAGACGAAACTTGCGTCTATAAGGTTGTCCATTCATCTGTGTGGGGTTGATCGTAATTCGATCAGACGTCATCGTCGGGACTCCTCGAATTGATGCCGATACTTGACCAGGCACGAAGGGCACAAAGGGGCACGAAGAAATCGAAGGGATCAAGGGGATCGAAGTCTCAAGATTTTCGTTGTGCCTCTTTGTGCGCCTGTGCTTTGTGTTTGCGCTCTTTGTGGTTGCGGTTTATACATGCTGGTCGACCAGGACGGGGTTGCCGTCGGGGTCGAGGAGGGTGAAGCTGGCGGGGCCGGCGGTGCTTTCGTCGGCCTCGCTCTGGAAGTCGACGCCCTGCGCGCGCAGGCGGCGCTGGAGCTCGCGGATGTCGGTGAAGCCGTCGACCTGCTGGGCGTTGGCGTCCCACCCCGGGTTGAAGGTGAGGATGTTCTTCTCGAACATGCCCTGGAAGAGGCCGATGATGGCGTCGCCGTTCTTGAGGATGAGCCAGTTCTGGGCGATGTCGCCGCCGAAGATCTCGAAGCCGAGTTTCTGGTAGAAGGCGAGCGAGGCCGCGATGTCCTTGACGGCCAGGCTGATCGAAAATGCGCCAAGTTGCATGCTGCTCTCCACTTTCTGGCCGTCGGGCCACAATGAGGACGGCGCGGGCCGTCTTCCTCTCGTCGTTTGTCGGTGCCGCCGGTCGTGCAGGGGGCGTGCCGTGTGTGCGGCGCCTGTCGTCGGGCAGGGATGATGGGACAGGATGCAGTATAACCCAGAGCGGCCCAACCGACCACCCGGGCGTAAACCATCGAGGCCGTCCAGAAATTCAGTATTTCACGATTTGTAGTAACGGCTTCAGCCGTTCCAGAGAAAACCAACGACTGAAGTCGTTACTACGGCGAGAATCGTGAACTACTGAAATTGCCGGATTCGACGCAGCGGTGCAGAGAGGCAGAGGTTCGCCGAGGGAACGCGACAACGCAGCAGGGCTCTTCGCTGCGTTTTTCTCTGCGCCTCAGCGTCTCTGCGTCAAGCGTGCGAGTTTCCAAGCGGTCTCTTGGGCGCGTCCTGGAAGGCGCCATGCGGCATCGATTTGCTTCTGGAGTGTGGCGTTGTCTGTTACTATACCGTTTTGATTATGGCGTGGGCAGTTGGTTTCTTTCAGATTATCTGTGCAGAAGAGGAGCATGTCATGGCTGGAGTTGAGCAAGTTGTCACCCGTACGGTGGCCCCGCCGAAGATGGCGCGGCTGGCCGTCACGGCGATCTTCTTTGCGAACGGCGCCCTGGTGGCCAACTGGTTCGCCCGCGTGCCCGATGTCAAGCAGGGGCTCGGGCTGAGCGAGGGCGCGCTGAGCCTGGGGCTCTTTGCCATGGCGGTCGGCGCGCTGCTCTCGCAGCCGACGGCGGGCTGGGTGATCGGCAAGGTGGGCAGCCTGAAGGTGACGGCGGTGATGGCCATTGCCAACTGTGCGGCGCTGATTCTGCCGGGCTTTGCGCCGAGCCTGCCGCTGCTCATGGCGGCGCTCTTTCTCTTTGGCGCCAGCAACGGCGCGCTGGATGTGGCGATGAACGCGCAGGCGGCGCTGGTCGAACGGCGCTATGCGCGCCCGATCATGAGTTCGTTTCACGCGATGTGGAGCGTCGGCGGGTTGATCGGCGCGGCGATCGGTGCGCTGGCCGTGGCGCGCGGGGCGGGCACGGGCGCGCACTTCCTGATCGCGGCGGTTGCCGGCGTGGCGGTGATGCTGGTCGCCCTGCGCGGGCTGATTCCGGATGGGCCGGCCACGGCGTCCGGCCACGAGCCGGCCTTTGCGCTGCCGACGCGTGCGCTGGTACCCATGGGGATCGTTGCACTGTGCGCGTTGATCTGCGAGGGCGCGATCGGCGACTGGGGCGCCATTTATCTGCGCGAGGGGCTGGGCAGCGCGGCAGGCATGGCCGCGGCGGGGTATGCCGTCTTTGCGCTGATGATGGCGGGCGGGCGCTTTGCCGGCGACTGGCTTGCCACGCGCTTCGGGTCGGGCAATGTCGTGCGCACGGGGGGCGGGCTGGTGATGGCGGGTATCGGGCTGGCGCTCGTCGGCTCGGTGCCGGCGGTGGCCATTGCCGGCTATGGGTTGGTCGGCGCCGGTGTCTCGTGCGTCTTTCCGCTGATCATGAGCGCCGCGGCGCGGACGCCGGGTGTGGCGCCGGGGGTGGGCATTGCGGCGATGGCGACTGCCGGCTATACGGGCTTTTTGCTGGGGGCGCCGTTGATTGGCGGGATGGCCGAAGTGATTACGCTGCGCGGGGCGCTGAGTGTGCTGATGCTTTTTGGCCTGGTCATCCTGCTGCTGGGGACGCACGTGAAGGGCGAGGCGCTGGCGCCGGCCGACGCGACCTCGGGGTGACGAATGTTCCAGAGAATACCAACGACTGAAGTCGTTACTACGGTGAGAATCGTGAACGACTGAGTTTGGCGGTGAGCGGCGGTGTGGGAGGGGGTGAGTTTGGCGGTGAGTGGCGGTATGGAAACCGCCGCTACGGTTTTCCGCGACGTCAGGCGTGGGCGTCGTGGAGGATCGCAGTGAGGGCGGCGTAGGTGGCGGGGATTCTGGGTGATTGCTGCTGCCAGACGGCGGGGCTGTCGGTGTTGTAGAGCCAATCGAGGAAGGCGAGATGCACGGCGGCGAGCAGGGCCGCAAAGTCGGCGGCGGTGGCGTAGGGGAGCGGGGCGACGCGCTGGTAGCCGGCGAGGAGGGCGGGCCAGTGCTGTGCCGTGGCGGGCGCGTGGTAGGCGAGGTCGGCGTGGAGGACGGCGAGGTCGTAGGCGAAGGGGCCCCAGCCAAGCTGCTCGAAGTCGATGAGGGCGACGCGGTCGCCGGCGAGGATGAGGTTGCCCAGGTGGATGTCGGCGTGGATGAGGCCGGTGTGGGCGGGGGCGCTCGCCATGCGGCCGAATGCGTCGAGGGTGTAGGTGATGGCGGCGGCGACGATGGCGGATTGGGCGGCGCTGCGGGCCGGGTGCGGCTGGGCGAGCCAGGTGCGATGGTCGGCCACGAGGCGGGCGTCTTAGTAGAAGCCGGTGCGGAAAGGGTGGGCGGCGGGCAGGGGGAAGTCACGCGCCAGGCGGTGCAGGGTGGCGATGGTCTGTCCGAGATCGGCGAGGGCGGCAGGGGTGAGGCCGGCGGTGGCGGGCTGCCCGTCGAGCCAGGTGAAGAGGCAGGCCAGAGCGGGATGCGGGTCGACGGGGGTGACGAGCGCGCCGGCGCGGTTGCGGACGGGGGCAGGCACGGCGAGCCGGTGCGGAGCCAGGAAGTCGAGCCAGGCGAGTTCATCATGGAGCAGGCGGGCGGCCTGTTCTGACACGGGGGTGATGCGCAGGGTGTAGCGGCGCCCGTCGTCCGCCTGCACGTGATAGGTGAGGTGGCGCACGTCGTTGAGGAGGTCGAGGCGCACCGGTGCGAGGCCGTAGCGGGCGAGCGCGGCGCGGGCGAGAGCAGGATCGTGGCGGGTCGGTGTTGTCATGGGCCTATGGTCAGCACGGTGTGAACGGTGCGGCGCAGGGTGTCTCGACGGTGGATTATCGGGCAATGCGGGGATGCGGGCAAAAGACGTGGGCTCACACTAAGAGTCCGTTTGAAAATTCGCAATCTTGACGCAGAGACGCAGAGACGCAGAGAAAAACGCAGAGAAAAGCCTTGCTTCGTTGTCGTGTTCCCTCTGCGAACCTCTGTATCTCTGCGCCTCTGCGTCAAATCCGGTAATTGCCAAACAGACTCTAAGACGCAAAGGCGCAAAGGGGCGTGTGATTGACGGCGGGTCAGACACCGAGTTTCTCAAAGAAACTCGGTGTCTTGTTGTGTGAGGCACAAAGGGACGTGTGATTGGTGGCGGGTCAGAATCCGAGTTTCGTCAAGAAACTCGGATTTGTGTTGTGGCTAGAAGCCGTCGGGGCGGTTGACCTCGGGGTGGAGGCGCAGGATGCTGTTGACCTCGACGGTAAGCTGGCGGGCGGCGCGGCGTAGCTCGCGGGCCGTTTCGTTGCGTGAGCGGGTGGCGGCGAGGGCGGCCAGGTGCGCGGCGTTGCGTGCGTCGAGCAGGGTCTGGAGCAAGTCGATGAGGGTGGCGACGGCCTGGACACGCTCGGCGCTGAAGGCGGCGATGGCGAGCAGCCCGGCGTAGGGTTCGCGCTGGGCGGCCGCCAGGGACTCGCGGGCGGTGCCGATGAAGATGCCGAGCCTGGCCGGCATGGGTGAGGTGAGACCGAGGGCGCTGTGATACTCCGGCGCAAGAGCGAAGCGCGCCGTCTGGCGGTAGGTGGCGTATTCGGTTTTGGCCAGGTAGCGGGCACTCTCAAGCTGGCGTACGGCGACATCCTCGTCGGACATGGCCTGCTGTCGCGTGGCAAGACCGCTCTCGAGCACGCTATGGAGTGAGCCAATGGCGCTGAGGTATGCGGCGGTGATGCCGTTTTCTTCGAGATAGGTGGCGAGCGGCTCGGGCACGGCGGCGAGGCCGGTGAGCTGCTTGCCGACGTGGTAGAGCAATTCGCGCAGGCTGATGGCCTGCTCGCTGGGGGTGGGGTGCTCTTCCTCCGCGGGCGGCGGTGGCTCTTCCTGGGCGGAGGGCTGCGGTGCGGGCGCGGCAGCGGTGACGGGCGGAGGCTCGACCGGGGCGACCGGGGCGACCGGTTCGATCGAGTCGACAAGTGGGGCCGGCGCTTCGGCGACGATGACCGGCGCGGGCTGCTCGACGGTTGGCGCAGGGAGGGTGTCAACCGTGGCAGCCGGGGCCGCGGCGGTCGCCTTGGCCGGCTTGTGTGGGACCTTGCGAGAGAACTTGCGAGACGACTGACGATGGACTTTGCCGTTGGTCTTGGACGTGGCGGCGGCGTGCTGCGATGCCATGGTGTTGCTCCTTTTGTAGAGGCATCATTGTTCGGTGATTCCGGGGAGAGGTGCGTGATGCGTAATACTTGATGCGTAATACTTGATGCGTGATGCGTGATGCGTCACGAGTCAAACGTCAAACGTCATGAGTCATGCGTTGCGGGTCGTGCTTCACGGGTCACGCATTACTCATTACTCGTTACTCGTTACGTATTACCCATTACTCGTTACGCATTACCCATTTCTCATCCTGCCCTGGAATCGGGTGTTTATGATCATGATGCGCCGCCGGGGCTTGTTTGTCGGCCGGCGGAAGCTCCCTGCGTCCGTTACTCCGCAGCGGGGACTCACCCGCACGTGCGTATCATGTTGCGATCACTATAGAGCGGATGGGGCGGGCGGCGCCACGGACGAAGGACGGAAGCGAGCGCGGAAACGGTGCGACAAATGACGCTATTATTGCCAATTGTAGGGAAATTGAGTCGAAAAATCTGTTGCAAGCTCCGCGATGAACCTTGTTTCTGCATAAAGTTAGGCGTGCGGCTCCGGTGATGGCAAGGGTGGGGGTGGCGGGGCCGGCATGGATTGGAGGAGGGCGGATGCCACCGCCAACGTTGTCTTTGGTGCTGCCGCGGAGGGCGTGATGAGTGCCGCGGGAGACGTGACGAGTGCCGCGGGAGGCGTGATGAGTGCCGCGGGAGGCGTGATGAGTGCCGCGGGAGACGTGATGAGTGCCGCGGAAGGCGTGACGAGTGCCGCGGGAGACGTGATGAGTGCCGCGGGAGACGTGATGAGTGCCGCGGACGGCGTGATGAGTGCCGCGGGAGACGTGATGAGTGTCGCGGAAGGCGTGATGAGTGCCGCGGACGGCGTGATGAGTGCCGCGGACGGCGTGATGAGTGCCGCGGACGGCGTGATGAGTGCCGCGGACGGCGTGATGAGTGCCGCGGACGACGTGATGAGTGCCGCGGACGGCGTGATGAGTGCCGCGGACGGCGTGATCGGTGCACTCTTGTGTGGTGGGGTGAGGGGATGAGCGTCGTCAGTGCCGGGTGTCAGGGGATGATTGGATGACAGGGTGAGGGGGTGAAAGAAGGCGAATTGTTGATGGAGGGATTGCAGATTGTTAATTGCTGATGCTGCCGATCATCCCCCTCATTTTGTCATCTTGACTAGCGAGGCTGGTACGGGCCAAGGAAGCACTCGCCATCGAAGTGGATCAAGTGGGAGGGTGCGTCGGCGACCCAGACTTCGGTCTCCCAGGCGATTTCGCCGAGGTAGCGGGCCATGGTGGCGCGGTTGGGGAAGGCGGTCACATAGACCAGTCCGGCGGTTGAACCGGCAAAGAGCGAGGCGAGCTCGGCGTGGCGCTTGCCATCGACGGGGCCATGACTGGTGACGGACTCAACCAGCAACAGCCAGTTCTTGGCGGCGTAATGCAACACCACGTCCGGCATTTTCCCGTGTGAATCCACGGTGACACCGAGCGCGGCCAACAGGGCAGCGTCGAAGTAGCCCCACTTGTCGCCGGTGTCGCCTGCATAGACCAACACACTACCTGGCGCAAAGCGTGGGGCGAACTCTTCGATGATGGAGCGGATCAATTCGCTGTGCTCGCCTGGACTGAGGGTGATCTGCTGGCCCGGAGCAATCCGAACCGGGACACGGTTCTGCTCGCGCTCGTTGGCGTACCGTGCGGCCAGTGACTCACGCTCAGATAGATAGGCCGGCAGATTGTCGTGCCATGCCGGTGTGCCAAAGGTGCGCAGCAAGGCCAGCGCGGCCGGTTCGATCTGGTAGACGGCCTTGGGGCTGTTGACCGGCCGGTCAGGTTTATCCGGGTTGTACAGCGCCAGCCCCGCAGCTATGAATTGATGGATGCTCTGTCGCCGGATCGTTTCGCGGGTGTTTGGCGCGTACTCTTTTGCGTAGTGCTCACGCGCCCAGTCCATGATGGGCGTGATGCCGATAAGCGGCGCTTCTGCCATGGACCACTTCTTGTCTGGCGTCAGGTTCAGAAGGGCCAACAGACACAGGGCAGACCGCTCGTTCTGTTGCGCTCGCGGCAGTCCCAGTGATGCGAGAATTTGTAGTGCGGCTTCGATGTGTTTGATTTTGTTGTTGGCTTTCATCCGGTCAGCGTTCCGAATCTGGCATCGATCTGGTTTTGCGTGAGTATTCCTTGCTGCATGGCCCATACACCAAGCTGGATCAAGGCTTCACGACTCGGATATTTCATCAGCTTGAGGTCGGTTGCGTTAACCTGCGTGTGCCCATTGAAGCGCCGAAAGTGTTCGTCGACGGGGGTCGTATTCAAGTATGCGACCAGCCCATGAGCGAGAGGCTCAACCAAACCGTGTTTGTTCTCATGAAAGACGTTGAGGTGATTCTCAAAGCCCAGCAGCGGCGCAGCGCCGAACGTGTGCGGATCAACCACGCTCGCCACAATTCGGCGTTTCTCCTCCTTTGACGAGAAACGCCGCACCACGCAATAGAATCCGGTTGGATAGAGCCACTTTTCGGTGTCGTCGTTGCGCGCAATTGCGTTGGGTTTCTTCATGCCCTCAATAGGCCACTTGGCACCCTCTTCGGAAAAGTGACCGGGATAGAGCAGTGGAACCGTCCCTGGCTCTGGCATGGCGCGCAGATGTTCTTGTACGCGGAAATCGACCACTGGCCCCGTCGATACCTGGATGCCCAAATCGGCAAGCGTATATCGAATCGCAGTATTTAGCTCGATGGCGTTTCGCTCGGGGGTGGTTGGCACGTGAATAAATCGCTCCGGGTCGTCCGGGAACACTATGCGGTTGAAGGGGTGTTGATGCTGGGAAAGGTCGATGAAGGTGTCATCAGTTGATGTTGAGACAGTGACGATCCCCTGCTCGCCATCGCGCTCAAGGTGAATGATGATGTTCTCCTGCAACACGTCGTCATCCTTGAACGCCTTGCTACGGGAGTCGAACAAGTGTATGTGGCGAATGGCCGTTCGCTCCAGGATGAAGTCACGGAATGGGCGATAATAGGGGCCGTTACAGAAGCTGCGTGGGATGATGGCTACGATCTGTCCGCCTGGCGCAGCCAGCGCTACCGCGAGTGCCACAAAGGCAGAGTAGAGGTTGACCGTCTCAATGCCAACCCGGCGCAAGGCGAGGCGGTGCGCCGAATCGCTGTTGATTTTCTTATAGGGCGGATTGAGGATGGCATGTGTATAGACTTCTAGCGGCTTCGAGAATAGAGTGCCGGAAAGCGCGTCTACCGCAGTATGGATGAAATCTTCCGCGTAGATGTTGTCGGCAAATTCGTGCCCTTGCGTGCGTCGATAACGCTCCAGCGTTTCCGACAGAGGACCAATCAACGCGTGATCGATCTCAAAGGCATCTAGCTCAACGCGCTGAAAGTGAAAGTCGCCATCGATCCATCTGTCCAGGAACGCAGCAGATAACGAACCGATTCCTGCGCCTGCATCTAGCAGACGACAAGTGCCTGTTCCATCCGGGAAAAGGCCGGCCATGTACTTCGCAGTTCTTTCTGGCGTAAGATACTGGCCGAGCTGCGATTTCTTTTTTGGCTCTGTGCTCTTGGAAAGATGTCGTCGTTTTCTTTCAACCGCTGATAGCAATTGGGAGACTCCTGGTAACGTTTGGGCTACCTGCTCTACTGCAGGCTACCATGCAAGTACATTTCAGTCTGTTGTCCCTCTCCGTTATTGTGTGATGTAATGCGGATGGCCTGTGAAGCTTCGTCCACTACTCGATTATTGATCAGGCTGGTCGAAACGACAATCACTACCTTTCGATTATCCGGAGCAACGGACGGTATGAAAATCGCAGAGTCCCACTCCCATCAGAATGGGTATGAGCATATTCTGATCCACAAGCGAGCACTCTGGGCGGAGATCCACGATGTGATCGCATCTGTTGGCGCAGGTGAGCCTGGCAATACGGCAACCACTCTTGCAACGAATCTCGGTGCTCGTGGAGGGCAGGAAGTCGGGACACTTGAACATCAGCGTCGCCGCGTCGGGCGCCGGCAGCCTGTCGCAAGCGGGCCACAAGGCGGATTGACCGCTGAAATGGCGCGTCCCGCGGGATCGCCGATGCTTGTCAAAGATCGCTCCCTGTGTGAGATTCGTCTTGGTGTGGACGCCCAGGATATGTCTGTCGAGTTTTCCTGGCAGCGCGAGCTGTATGAAGCCGATCTGATCGATGTGGGGATCGTGCTCTTGCCGACGAAGGCGACGGCTGGCTCGGTACGCACCGGCGTCGCCACCTACGAGGGTGAGTTGTCCAGTCTTCGGCGGCGCCACGGACGAGGCATGCCGGCCGTACCGCTGGTGCTGATTGCCATCGCGCCTGACTGATTCCTCCAAGTGAAAGCTGAATAATGCCAGGCGGGCGTCGATGCCCGAGCCAGCGCGGGCCGTACTGGGCGCGGCCGGCATGCTGTTGAGTGCAACGTAGGTGGCGCGCTTTGTGGAGGTGGAGAAGGAGTGGGTGGCGGAGTTGCTTTAGGCGCTGGTGCTTTTGGGGCAGGCGGGGAGAAGGAGGGGAAGTTCGAGGGGGCGTGAGGAAGAAGGAGAATGGCTAATGAACAATGGTTAATTGTCAATGGGCTGGCTGGCGTGCCTCTCGCCCTGTACGAGACCGATTAGGCGTCGATAGGTACCTTGCAGTGCAGGCAGAGCGGGCGAATGAATGGTACTATTGGCTGGGTTGAGCGATGTTATCGGTTTGGCGCGGCCTAACGATAGACGGTGACGATTGGCACGTATTCGGCGAGGACGACTCGGTTGAAAAACCAGGAATTACGTGATGTCCGAACGATTGGTTGGGGCTGGAGTGCCAATCTGCTTGATTCCGGGGTTAGTCGCTGATGTGTGTCCTAGGACAAATGGGCACTAGGCAATCTCTTGTTCAGCCTTTCCTAGTGCTTCTTCTATCTCCCAATCTTCGACTCCAGAAAGTTCCAAGATATCTTTCCACGTTTCTAAGTCATAAAACGAGTCAGATTGGTAGAGCATATAGTCTTGTGAGAGCGCCAATGCACGATAGTCACTCTGGGTAATCCGTCTGAAGCCCATCAATATACCGCCCCGATGTATTACTTCGATGAAAATTCTGTCGTCAATAATTGGGGCCAATTGAAGACGATTCTTATATCTTTGTCGTATTCTCTCCGCAAGAGTGCGCCCCGCTATCTGGGACAAAACATGCTTGTGAGTTACGTCGAATCTTTGCCCAAATGGCAAAATAATCTTCCAGCCTATTCCAGTGCTAACGATATTTTCGCTGGTAACCTCAACCCACCTGCATTCGCGGGTACCAGGATGACAAATTACAACTATTACAGGCAAAGAGTGGTCAAGCCAATATCGAATGTGCTTGGTTTTGGGACGAAACACATAGCCATCTTCGTTTGATTCGCCGAAAAAACTCTCGCCACATTTAATTTGAGCGGCTATTATTTTGCCTGTGGCTTCGCTCTTTTCCGTAATAATTTCTATGTGTGCGTCAATGCCAAAATCTCTCGTGATTTGTGACCTAAAAACCCATCCCAAGCTATCTTCAACGATATCTTGAACTATAAGCATTCCCTTACTGCCGAGTCTATCTTTGTTTGTGACTTCTGGATATTCAATGTTGGTCATGTTGGTATGTTTGAAACGCCGGAAAATGAGCGACGGCTAACTGCTGGGATTGGGCGCGCTGTGACGCAACGTCCCTTGCAACACGGAGTTAGCCGGCATTATTGATACGAAACGCAGAATCGCCATCCAAGACAAACAGTGTTAGGTCCCAATTGTCCATTAGTTCGACCGAAGTGATAGCCCTCGCATCAGCAAGCGCGTCAGCAACGGTGTGCTTCAATGCAAGCCCTTTATACAGACCATAGACGAACTTTTCAGCGGCAAGTACAGGTAATGAGCCCGTTACGGCGATCAGTGCGTTCACGCCTGCACTATTTGCCGATGCGACCACCTTGAACGAGTCGCAATCCATAAGAACAAGCAAACCGATGTTCTTATGGACAAGTATTTCTCGCAGTGTCTGCGGGGATATTTCGCCGTCATCGAGGTAGAGTTGTCCCTGTGGGCCGACTACGCAGTCGAAATGTACTACATCCCAACCATCCCGCAAGGCCGAAGCCAAGTCTGATTTGGTCGCGTTATTGAGTGATCTGAGAAGTACCGGTTTCCCCACCTCATCAAAAACCCGTTGGATGATTGAACTGTCCTGCTCCACATCGGTGAGTACCTCTGGTTTGTGTTCGGCCACCGAAGCTGGATTTTTGATCTTCTTTACGTTCTTCGGGTCTTTCTTGAGCATCTTGTAGAGATATTCTGGTCTTGAATACACTGACAAAATCCTCGGCAGATCCAACTTCGCAGAGTTAGAGTCTTGCGATGTTCTGCGCTTGAGCCGCTGATATAAAATTGGAACCAAGAATAGGACAACGGCAACTACTACGCCTAAGAATTGCCAAATTGGGTCGCGAAGGAAGTCCATGGGTTGATCCTTGGAAGGCGTTGTGTTTCGTCCATATATGACCTGAATGTGCTGGCTAACGAGTTGCTTCACCTGCTGGGCGTCGCGGCCCCTAATCTCTCGCAACGTTGCGCGTAGCCACGTCAGGTGAAAGCAATGTCAGGCACCGCCATTGACTAAACATCGCTTGCGTCAAGGCGTTGCTACCGTATCCTGCCCACTTTCTGGCAGCTTCTTCATGATTACAGCACGCGCGTCCACTTTCAGGAAGTAGCCCTGCAGGTAATGAATGAATTCCTTGTGGGGGTCGTCAAAAAAGAGTGTCCCCTCGTAATAGGGCACCCCATATTCTGGATCAAGCGCGTCAATTCCCCAGATAACGTACCTTTGGTCGACTATGAAAAAGTTCTGCTGCAAGAACAATGGCGCCTTTTTTATCACTGCTACGTCTGGATTCGCCTCTGCCAACTCTAGTACGGCTTTAGTATGCTCAAACCACCTCTTGCCGACTCGGTCCTCGGTAAACTTGGCCGTTTCGCCTTCAGGGAACTGGAAGATACGTCGGTAGAAAAACTTGTCGTCTTTGTGGCGTCGAACTACATCCAAGATGGCTTGTGTATACTTCTCGCGCTCGCTTTGATAAGCCTCTGTTTCAACGCTGTGTTTGGGCGTTGGCTCGACCGAGCCTTGCGGTCGAAGATAGTAGAGATGCAGTATTTCCTTTTCAGCCTTCTCGATGATTCCCCGGGAGATTTTGTACACCTCTCCGGTGCTATGGTTTGGTGGAGAATGCACAAATTGCACTGTGAGTCCTAGTCTCCGATTGATGCTTGCCAGTTCGTCGCTTATTTCTACCAGGTTTTTCTCCTGCCGGTTAGCGAAAATACCAAGCGTAACGATAGCAATGATGATCAACAGAGCAAGACCAAGAATTCCGGAAAGAGTCGCTCTTGCAGGTGTATCGAAAAAAGGAGACGAGATTGCTTCGAGGATGGGCCCTATTAGAATACCGAACACAATGGAGGATATCGCGATAAGGACTTCTATCCTGGCGGAGCGCTTGAGTTTGGCAAGCATGACCCTCGACCTCCTTTGCGTACAGTTTCTCGTGTATCTGCATCATAAGCCTAACCAGGCTTTATCGAGCACTTTGCTGCATATGGTCGAGGCCTGGGATGATGTGACGCACTGCTGAATCGTAGGATATTATCGAAGCTTTGGTCAAGATTATCGATCAGGCTGATTGAATCGACAATCTCGATTTTCACGCAGAGAGAGTCACCGGTTCCAGCCTGAGGATCTGCAGTTGCATGCGGTGATCGTGCCAGTACAGTCGGCGCCGGCGACTGGTGAATCATCACTTCATCTTGTCATCCTCTCATAGCCATATCCCCACTCACTCCTCAATCAAAAACCGCCGTCGTTCTTCCTCCGTAAAGATCGGCGGGTCGCGCTGGATGCGGCGGGCGGCTTCGGCGAGCAGGTCGTCGATGCTGGCAAGCCAGAGCATAGCGGTTTTGTCGGTGCTGGCGGTGACGACGAAGCGGCCATCGGGGCTGAAGGCCGCGGACGTGACCCAGGCCGTATGGCCCTGGAGTTGGCGGAACTCGTGGTCGGAGGTGGCATCCCAGATGTGTGCGGTCTTGTCGGCGCTGGCGGTGACGACGGTGCGGCCATCGGGGCTGAAGGCCGCCGAGAAGACACTGCCCGTGTGGCCCTGGAGTTGGCGGAGTTCGTGACCGGTCTGTGCGTCCCAGAGGCGTGCAGTCTTGTCGTGGCTGACGGTGACGACGGTGCGGCCATCGGGGCTGAAGGTCGCGGACAGGAGACTGGCCGTGTGGCCGTCGAGTTGGCGGACTTCGTGGCCGGTCTGTGCGTCCCAGAGGCGTGCGGTCATGTCGGCGCTGGCGGTGACAACGGTGCGGCCATCGGGGCTGAACGCGGTGGATGTGACGATTTTCGTGTGACCCTGGAGTTGGCGGAGTTCGTGGCCGGTCTGTGCGTCCCAGAGGCGTGCGGTTTTGTCGGCGCTGGCGGTGACGACAGTGCGTCCATCGGGGCTGAAGACGGCGGACGTGACCCTGTCCGTGTGGCCCTGGAATTGGTGGAGTTGGCGTCCGGTCTGAACGTCCCAGAGGCGTGCGGTCTGGTCGTCGCTGGCGGTGACGACGGTGCGGCCATCCGGGCTGAAGGTTGCGGACCAGACACTGTCCGTGTGGCGGGAACGGGGAAGACTCATGCACCAGGAGGTTGCCTCGTCCGCTGCGCGCTGCAGCGCATTCTGCGCCATGACCTCGGCCGGTTCGCCGTGGCGTAGGGTAGTCAGCACGGCTTCCCTTGCCAACAGCAAGGCGCGGCTGCCAGAACGGTCCTCGGGGCGTGCCAGTTCGGTGAGGGCAAAGTTGGCAAGCTGGCGGGCGATGGCCTTGCGGCTGTTGCGTTCGGCGCGCTCCTTGGCTTGGCGTAGTTCTTCCTCTTGGCGTTGGCGCTCGGCTTCCTGGGCGGCTCGGTGGGCGCACGATGCTTCGATGTAGGCGCGTTCGTCGGCTCTCCAGCCGTCGGGGCGCTGCGCCAACCAGCGCTCGGCCTCGGCCAGGATGCCGCCGGCGAGCAGCGTGCCGGGGTCGGTGCGGTTGCGTTCCCAATCGGCCAGGTACCCGGCCAGGCGGCGGCGCCAGAGCAGGAATTCCTGGTTGTCGGCCAGACAGGCGCGCAGGCGCGGCCACTCGCGCAGGAGGGCCTCGTGGACGACTTCGACGGTGGGGTTGCCGTCGGCGTCGACGTCGGTGACGACGAGGCGGTCGTCCGCCAGACGGCGGGCCAGGTCGTGGAGGGCGGCGGGCAGGTCGGCCAGGCGCACGCGCTGGCGCACGTAGTCGACGCCTTCGTCGCGCGGCGTGACCTGGACGAGGGCGACGAAGAGGTCGGGCAGGCGCGCCTGGTCCCCGGCGTCGAGCCTGGTGTACTGGCGCTCGGCGTAGTTGGCGATGGCGCCGCCCACGCCGTGGATATCGCTATAGGCGGTGCGGGTGAGTTGGCCGGCGGCGTCCTGGCGGCTCCACAGTTCGGTGAGGGCGAACTGGAGGAGCGGGAGCTGGCCGGGCTGGGCGTCGAGGTCGCCAAGAATGGTGTCGACCAGGTCGTCGTCCTCGAAGCGGCGGCCGGCGCGGGCGGCGGGCTGCTCGATGGCGCGGCGCAGGTCGGCGCGGCCCATGCGCAGGAGGTTGGTCCAGCCGCGGTCGGCGAGCGGGCCAAGCAGGGCGTGCTCCTGGAGATAGCCGGTGAAGTCGGCGCGCAGGGTGAGGATCTGGACGAGCCAGGGCAGGTGCTCGGCCAGGGCGGCAAGGGCGGCGGCAAAGGCGGTGTGGCCGTCGGTGGTGGGGCGGTCGCTGGTTGGGTGGTCGTCGCCGGTGGGCTGGTAGGTGAAGAACTCCTCGAATTGGTCGGCGACGAGGAGGGCGCGGTCGATGGATTGGTGGTGGCGCCAGGCGGTCAGGGCGTCGAGCAGTGGCTGCGGGTCGCTGTGCGCCGCAGCGGCCAACGTGCGGGCGCGATCGACACGGGCGAAGGGGTCGATGCCGGGCTCGGCGGCGCCGATGAACTCGTAGGCCAGGGTGAGCAGCGGGTCGCGTGAGGGCTTGAAGATGATCACGGGCCATGTTTCGCTGCCGGGCAGTCTGCCGGCAGCCAGGGCCGCGGCCAGGCCGGCGCGCACGAGGGAGGATTTGCCCGATCCCGATGCGCCGACGAGGGCGATGAAGTTGGTCTCCTGGATTTTGGCGAGCAGCTTGTCGACATCGGCCTCGCGGCCGAAGTAGTTGCGGGCGTGGGCCAGGTCGAAGGGTTCGAGGCCGCGGTAGGGGTTGGGGAGATCGGGCAGGGCGGGGCCGGCACCGGCCAGCCAGGCGGTGACTTCGGCGCAGGCGGCGCGCAGGGCGGTGTTCTGCGGCTTCTCTTCGGCGGCGCAGGCGGCCAGGTCGCCGAGGCGGCCGGCGCGTTCGGACCAATGGACAAGGTCGTGGATCTGCGCGGTCAGGGTGGTGTCGCCGCGCGTGAGGGCGTCGTAGTGCTCCTCGAGGCAGGTGTGCACAAGCTGGCGTAGCTCGTCACGGCTGAAGGCGGCGAGCAGGGCCTGGCAGAATTGGTCGAGCAGCGGGCCGGGTAGCTGCATGGCGGTGTCGAGGTTGGGTGGGTTGATGGTTGATTGGAGGGTATTGTACGGCGGATTGGGGGAAAGGGCAATGGTCAATGGGCAACGGTCAATGGTTAATTGTCAATCGGGGGTGGTTGGGTGACGAGATGACAAGATGAGGGGGTGAGAAGATGTTGGGGGAGGGAGGGACGAATTGTTGATGGAGGGATTGCTAATTGTTAATTGCTGATGCTGCCGATCATCCCCTCATCTTGTCATCTTGTCATCGGCTATTGCTCCGCGGCTATCAGGCGTCGCATCTAGCGGTCAGTTGAAAAAGTTGCTTAGAGGCTGTTGAACCAACCGGCCAGCAGGGCTTTGCGCTGCGCGGGCGGGGCCGCGATGAACGCGTCGATCGTCTGTTGCGAGACGACGTGGATCGATTCGGCGACGCCACCCACCCAGCAATGGATCAGGTGCGCGCCGCAGTTGGTGCACGTTCCTACGGTGTATTCGGCGCCGCCTCCCTGCCCGATGTCGGCGATGTGCGGGTCGGGGTGGCGTTCGAATTGTTGGGCTGCACAACAGGGCATGGGCCTGGTCTCCTTTGTCGTGAGGCGGCTGTCTGTGTCCTGGTCGAGATTATGGATCGGAGTGAGGGAAAGGGCAATTGTGTTTGATGGGAGAGAGAATACCAATGGTCAATGGGCAACGGTCAATGGTCAATTGTTAATGAGGGTGGGGGGGGGTGAGGGGATGAGGGGATGAAAAGAAGGACGAATTGTTGATGGATGAATTGCTGATTGTTGATTGTTGATGACGCCGATCACTCCCTCATCTCGTCACCTTGTCATCCCCTCATCCTGTCATCTTGTCACCTTGTCACCTTGTCACCTTGTCATCCCCTCATCCTGCCACCACCGCCAGTGGCAGGGCGCGGGCGTGTGCGATTGCCCGGCATGCGCTACGGGCGTTTCAGAGAATCCCGAGCGAGCGGAACAGGGTGATCAGAAGGGCGATCAGAAGTGCCGCACCGATGAAGGCAATGGGCCAGATGTTGCCGATGAGCCATGCGGCAAGGCCGACTTTGTAGCCCAGGGATTCCAGTTTGGCCTTCAGTTCTCCAACGGAGGGCTCGGTCAACGTGCTGCCGTCGGGAAAGAGAAGCGTGGGTACGCTCTCATTGCCGTCATTGATCGCACGCACGCGAGCGGCGGCCGCGCTGTCCTGGTGAATGTCAATGTAGTCAAAGTGGACCTTCGATTGTGTGAGCAGCCCTTTGACCGGTCCGAGGGCCGGGCAGGCTGGGTGACCGTAGAGAATGATGGCGTCCGGCATGTGTTCCCCTCCTCATGCCCTGTGGTACGTGCCGCACCGAGGGCGGCTTCGATGCCGAGTGCAGCCCCTGCCGTACGTTATTCCTCCATGCGCTCCAGCGGCGGATTCCGCCACTTGCCTTCCAGCGCCGCGGCTTGCGGCCAGTAGAGGCGCATGACGACGGAGAAGGGGCCCGTGGGCGCAGGGAGCCAGTTGGCTTCGCGCGCCTGGCCGGGGGATTCGTTCTGGATCAGCAGGGTGATCCCGCCATCGTCATCGCGGTTCAAGTCCGGCAGCATCGTCGAGTTGAGCAGGTAGCGGTCAATGGGATTGGCGACGAGCAGGCTGGCAGGCTGCTCGTACATGGTCAGCGACCAGAAGGCGTGGACGGGGGGCAACTGGCCCGGCGCAAAGTGCAGGATGTAGCGGTTGGCGCCGTTCAGCGGCCGGCCGGTGCTGTCCGTGTAGTAGACCGGATACATGGCCTCCTCTTTTGTGTTCCCGTAGATGCCGAGGGCGGCGGCCAGCATGCGATAGGCGTAGTTGTTCTTCAGGAACGCACGCGTGCCAAAGATATCACCAGAGGCGAGTTTGCCCGTTGCGGCCTGCTGCTTCAGGCGATCCGCTTCCGCCCAGGCGTCGGCCATGCCCGCTTCGATAGCCTGCCGCGTCTCGGGCGTGAGCTTGTCGACGTCGAAGGGCCGGCCCGCGCCGACGCGGATGGTGGCGAAGCGGGCCATGAGTTCTTGCTCCGAGGGGTGAGGCGGGGCGAATTGCAGGTAGAAGTTCAGGAGCTTGAAGAAGTCGAGCGATGTCCGCTGGGTGACGGGCGTCAGCGGCTTGGGGAAGTTGATCGCCGGCGCGGGCTGCGGTGCGGGCTCGCCGAGGAAGGTCGACAGCGGCTGGACGGCATATTGGGCCTGGATCTGCTTGACGGTTTCGAGGTCGCCCGGATTGTAGAGCTGCGTTCGCACGATGCCCATCGCAAGCTCCGTCTCGCAATAGACTGCCTTCGTGATGCCCGCGGGCGTCTCCCCGCGCCAGCCCGGACCGGCGATGAGGAAGCTGCCGCCGTCATTGCCGGTCGTGCGGCTGCCGAGGTAGTCGAAGTTGTGGGTGTAGAGGTCCACCAACTGGAGGCTCCAATAGCGCTCGCCGGCGATGGGCGGCGCGGTGAAGACGATGGGTTCCGCGCGCAGGTCCAGGCCGATGAAAGAATAGGGCGTGTCCGAGTTGGGCGTCTGGACGGCCGTGTCCTCGGGCGTGAAGACCTGGGCAATGTTGCGGAGATGGTTCCACGGCGCTTTGTATTCGGGATCGGCTTGATCGACGAAGTAGGCGTATTGTATGCGGGCGTTGTCCACAATGGGGAAGCCGTAGATGTAGGCCTCCTTGGCGATGGTTCTCAGCTCTGTGGCTTGCATGGGGTTGCCTTTCCTTTCTCGTCTTCAAAGCGGGTCAATATCAGTGCCGGGGGCATATGGACAACTCCTCCCGCTACAGGCTATTTACCCGCCACGCACTCGTCTCACAGGTCAGGCGTCTCGCCTGTCACCTGGCCACTCACGGAAAACAACGCAGACAGGTCGGTTACACGTGGGCGCAAACTCAGGATACAGCCATCTCAGACGCCACGCGCGCACGACCCAAGAAGGCGAAGAAGGTGAGTACGGCCGCGGTGATCCAGGCGCCAGTGGCAAAGGGCATTGTCACGTACAGCGCAAGGAGCACCCCCGCGCTGACGAGCACGCCGGCGAGCACGTAGAACATCTTCATGCCGTAGAGGGTCACGAAGGGCAGGTAGTGGGCTCCCAGGACGATCATGAATGCGGGATAGAACCATTCGAGCCGATAGAGTGCGGCCGCTGTGACCAACAGCAGAGATAGCGGCAGCACAAACGCTGCTTGCATCCCTAATGCGTTCAGCGGGTTCTCTTTGGAGACGCCGGCGCGGTGGCCAATCAGGAGCAGGCCGAGTTTCGTGAGTGGGAAGATGAAGAACCCGGCGACGACGAGCAGCGCTATCGCCCAGCGTTCGCTTCCCCAAGTAGCCAGCACCGCAGAGGCGAACCAGAGAATTGCGGAGACAAGTTGCCCCATGAAGCCGCCCAGCATGCCATGCCGCATGTCGCGTTGCGCCTCTTCGACTGTCATCCGCAATTCTCCTGTCCGGCTACCTACGCTGTGCTCGGCTCTTTGGCGATGAGGCGATACAAGACGGCGCCGAGAATGCCGCCGACGATAGGCGCCACCCAGAAGAGCCAGAGTTGCTCGATGGCCCAGCCGCCCACATACACGGCGACGCCGGTGCTGCGCGCCGGGTTGACGGAGGCGTTTGTCACCGGGATGAGGAACAAGTGGATGAGGGTCAGGCTCAGGCCGATGGCAATGCCCGCAAAGCCTTTGGGCGCGCGTGCGTCGGTCGCCCCCATGATGACGAAGAGAAAGGCCATGGTCATGACGACCTCGGCGATGGCAGCGGACATGAGGGCGTAGCCACCCAGCGAATGCTCGCCGTAGCCGTTGGCGGCGAACCCATTGGAGAGGCTGAATCCTGCGGCGCCGCTGGCGACCAGATAGAGGACGCCGCCTGCGGCGATGCCGCCCAGGACCTGCGCTACGATGTAGGGCAGCAGATCTCTGGCGGGGAATCGACCGCCGGCCCACAGGCCAAAGGTGACGGCCGGGTTGATGTGACAGCCGGAGATATGACCGATGGCGTAGGCCATGGTCAGAACGGTGAGGCCAAAGGCGAGGCTGACGCCAAGTAAGCCGATGCCGATATTGGGAATCCCAGCGGCCAATACGGCGGAGCCACAGCCGGCGAGAACCAGCCAGAAGGTCCCGATGAATTCCGCCCCATATTTCTTGAAGTCCATGGTTTTCTCCTATGCGCTGTTAATTGGATGTATCAGTTAACGCAACGTGCGTTCAACGAAAAGTACGCTCAATGAAAAGGCGAGACACGTCAAACCGGAGAAACAGTTTGCCCATACAGACCGACAGAATGCCCACTGACAGATTCTGAGATGCAAACGGCAACAGTTTACCCGCGCAGCCGAGGATAAGGCAACTGCGTAAAATCTGCCCTGGAGCTGCCTCAGGGTTTGGGTGGGGAGATATTTAAGGGTTCAGAATCAGAGATTCCGCCAGTGCCTGGAGGTCGCGCACAAAGTCGGCCGGATCAGGTGGCGAGATCCACTTGATCGCTGCCCAGTCATCGTGTGACGCCGAATCGAGCACGCGCGCCACTTCGATGGGGAAGATTCCGGCTGCTTTGCTGTCGGCGTTCGAGATGGCCGAACCGAGCGGCAACTGCATCTTTGAGCAGAAGCCCCAAATGTCGGCGAAGTCCTTGGGATCGGTGCGGTCAACTAGCGCCGTGACTTTGTTGGCCAGAATATTCTCGGCGCTATCCAGCCGGCCCAATTGAGGATGCAACCAAACTTCGCCGGTGTGCGCAGGTACGTCGTTGATCATCTCGATCTTGAGCGCAGTTCCGGCCTGCGTCACGGTGAGGCGCACAAACCGCGATTCGCGCAGGGTCACCGCAACCGTCCACTCTGACCTATGCGCCAACGCTTCGATCACACGGCTTGCCCACAACGCAAAGCCGTTGTCGTCGTTGACGAACAGATCGAGATCGTCGGAAAAGCGGTGCTGGAGATAGCCGCGCGAGCTTGCCGTGCCACCGCTCAAGTAGAAGCCAGTGTCGAGCGCGTTGACGAGTTGGAGCACAGCATCCTGGAGCGGGTAGAGCGTCTCAAAGTAGAACGAAGGAGCAAAGGACGCCATTAGAGCAACTCGGGGTGATGTCGTGGCAGCCAGTCGACGAGAAAGTCGAAGCCGCGCCGCCGCGTCTCGGAACGGATGCGATGGCGCCAGGCCGACCAGCCTTCCACCAGGCCGGCAAAGCCAAGCAGCCGGACGATGTCCGCATATGCGCCATACTCAAGCAGGCGAATCGCCGCCCAGTCACGGTTCAGGCGGCCAATCGTCAACTCGCCAGCCAGCAGGGCCTGGAATTGCGCCTCGTCAATATCGTAGTCCCACACAAAGGGAAGACGGTCTGCCATAGTGGTAATTCTACGCAAAAGGTGAGTTGTTGTCGATTGCGACGGGACCGGTGCGCGCCCTTGCATCTGGCGGCGCTTCTTCGCTTCGCCGTCAGTGGCGACAACGGTTCTGTACGGAGACAAAGAGTCGCCAGTGGCCTTCGGAGATCACTTCGACGGCGCCATCGACAACCTGGATGGCGGTTTCATCGTCGATGGCGTAGGTGGGCACGGGCACTGCGGCCCAGCGTTCGACACCGGCTATCGTGCCATCTTGTCAACCGTGCGGCGCGACCGGTTTGTCCTTCTGCCGTTTGAATCGATAATGGGGCGCAATGGGCCGGCTTGCGCTTTCAATGAAAGGAAGACATACGATGGTGGATGGAACGATCGTGATCCGCGATGAGCGAGCCGCCGACGCCGGCGTGATCACGGCGGTGACGGTGGATGCGTTTGAGACGCTGGCGATCAGCAACCACACGGAGCAGTTCATCGTCGAGGCGCTGCGGGCGGCCGGGGTGCTGACGGTCTCGCTGGTGGCGGAGGTGGACGGCCGCGTCGTGGGGCATATTGCGTTTTCGCCGGTGACCATGTCCGATGGGACGGCGGGCTGGTATGGGCTTGGCCCGGTCTCGGTGCTGCCGGCGTATCAGGGCATGGGGATCGGCGGAGCGCTGATCGTTGAGGGGCTGGCGCGGCTGCGCAAGCTGGGCGCCAGGGGCTGCTGCCTGGTTGGGCACCCAGGCTATTACGGGCGTTTCGGCTTCGAGCATGTGGACGGCCTGGCCTACGAGGGCGTGCCGCCGGAGGCATTCTTTGTGCTGGCGTTTGACGGGCCGCTGCCGCAGGGGACGGTGGCGTTCCATGCGGCTTTTGCGGTGGATGGCAGCCCCGAGTAGTCGGCGGATTCGCGCACATCCCATGCATGACGCGCCGGTTGACACGTCGCACCACAGAGGCGCGGGCATGCAGGGGCGCGACATCGACAACATCGTGAAGGCCAGGGTGAGGCGGATATGATTCGCGCCTATCGGCCGGCGGATTGCGAGGCGGTGCTGGCACTGTGGGCGCGTGCGTCGGCAGTGGCGCACGCGTTTCTCAGCCCCGACTTTCTGGCGCAGGAGTGCATTGATATCCGCGAGGCGCTATCTGCCCAACGCCGAGACGTGGGTGTGGGAGGAGGGCGGGCGGTGGCCGGCTTTGTCTCGCTGGTGGGCAGCGAGGTCGGCGGACTCTTCGTCGACCCGACATGCCAGCGCCGCGGATCGGGCGGGCGCTCATCGAGCAGGCGCGTGCGTTGCGCGGCGCGCTCGACGTGGAGGTGTTCGAGCTGAACACGCAAGGCCGGGCCTTTACGCGGCGATGGGGTTTGTCGTCGGCGCGGTCGATCCACGAGGCGACGGGGTTTGTGCTGGTGAGGATGCGGCTGGAAGGAGGGGAGAATAATGGTCAATGGTCAACGGTCAATTGTCAATGGGGGAGGGAGAAAATCATTGTTGATGGGTGATTGCTAATTGTTGATGTCCCTTCAGCCCCTCATCTTGTCATCCCCTCATTCCCTCATTCCTTCATCCATTCACAACTCAACTGCACGCTTTCCTATAGCTGTCGATGGGATGCCAGGGGCGGAAGCCGCAGGCGTGGTAGAGGCCGGTGGCGGCGGCGTTGTCGCCGAAGTGGGCAACGGTGGCGGTGGTCATGCCGGCGGCGGCCATGTGCTGCATGCCGTGCAGCAGGATTGCCCGTCCCAGCCCGCGGCGGTTGTAGTCGCGGTGCACGCCGACCGGCTCGAAGAGCCCGGCGCGATTGAGCGGGTCAAACCAGATGATCGTGAAGGCGGCAAAGGCGCCGTCGGGCGCACGGATGACCAACTCGCGTTCGGGCGCGTAGCCGGGTGACTGCATGACGCCGGCGTAGCTTTCGGCAGTCCAACTCGAGCCGAAGGCGCCGCTGTGCACGGTGGCCAATGCGGCGGCATCGTCGAGACCCTGCGCCGCGCCAAAGGTGAAGCCGTCGGGCAGGGTCGGCATGGCGACATCGCCGATGGGCGTGCGGGTCAGGGTAAAGGGCGGGCCGCTTTCCTTCTCCCAGCCCAGCGCCGTCAGCACCTCCACGCGCGCACTGTCGCCGCGAAAGCCATCGGCGTAGAGGTAGTCGGCGGCAATATCGTGCCGGCGCATAAGCTCGACGGTGCGCTCCCAGGCGTAGGTGAGCACCTCGCGCTCAAATGCACCGCCGCGCAAGTCGGGACGCACCTGCGCGTCAAAGCCTTTGTGTCGCATGTTGGCCAGCACCCACGCCGCAATGCCGCCGTCGTCCTCCCAAATCGTCAGGAGTGTGGCGGGGTCGTAGCCGCGGTTGCCGTTGTAGATGTGGTGCGGGATGTCGCCGGGGTGCAGGTAGCCGCAGTGATCGGTGACGGCGATGGCGGCGGCGTTGAAGTCCTGGAGCCGCTGTAGATCGGCGGCGCCGGTGTAAGCGCGTTGGTTCATGGTAGTTGCTCCCGGGTCGATTATGGATCAGGCTGGTGGAATGGGCAATGAAGAGAGGGAGAGAGCTAATGGTTAACGGTCAATGGTCAACGGTCAATTGTCAATCGGGGGAGGCAGGGATGAATTGTTGATGGGGAGATTGCTGATGGATGAATTGCTGATTGTTGATTGTCACCCCCTCATCCCCTCACCTTGTCACCCCCTCATCCCCTCATCCCCTCATCCCCTCATCCAGTTCAAAATAAAGCGCGTCCTGCCTGGTCCGGCCGGGGCCGCGCGCGGGCATGCGGCGGAGAAGGGCGCGCACGGCGGGGGCGGCGTGGTCGATGGCCCAGCGGATCTCGGCGGCCGCGGCAGTGGGGTCGTTGTTGGCATCGAGTTCGCGGGCGAGCGCGGCGTACATGGCGGGGCCGAGGACGTGCTTGACCTGGTCGACGTCGACCGAGTCGTGCATGTAGGCGGTGCCAGCCGCAACGCCGGCGGAGCGTGCGGCCGCCGCGGCCGCGGGGTCGCCTACGTCACGCGCCGCGGCGTAGGCGGCCGAGACCAGCGTGCGCAGGTGGGCGGAGCGCTTTGCCCCGCCCGCATAGGCCCGTGCGCCGTCGATGGCCTGGCGCGGCCGCGGGTCGGCAGGAGCCTTCGCCTCAAAGAGCGGCAGCACGTGCGCGGCGCAGTCGGCAGTCCAGGTTGCGAGCAGGCGGCGGTCGGCGTCGGTTAGTTCCATGTTATTTCTGACTGGCTGTGTTTTGTCTCAGTGCCATCGCCGGCCGACTGACATCTTCGACACTTCTATCCTGCCACAAGTTACGCTGCCAATTGGTGTAGTCGAAGGGTTCGCGCAAGATCAAGCTGATGAATCTTTCCGCATTGACCTCACCTAGAGCATCGGTAAGCGCCTTGACTCCTAGCAGCTTGATTTCTGTATCGGTGATCATGCCATTGCCCACGCGATGCCAAGTTCCTCGAGCCGCTCGACGGTCGGGTTGCCGGTCTCGACGTCCCAGCCGGCCAGGCGGTAGTAGAGATCCTTGGCCTGCTCGATCTCTTCCTCGGTGACGCGGATGCCGTCGCTGACGCCGCCGGTGAGGGGCTGGTGCAGGCGGGGCGGCAGCTTGTCCTCCTCGCGGGTGAAGCCCTCGCGCGCGTTGAAGACCTTCATCAGGTTGACGCGGCGCGCGCCAACTTCCATGAGCTCGCGCAGGGTGGTGTCCCAGCCGGTGACGGCGTTGACCACTTCGGCCACGGTCGACGGCCCGTAGAGCTGCCACGTCGTGCCCCAGTCAAACTGGCAGAGGTTGAGCGAGTCCATGAGGCCCGTCCAGTACTGGGTGACGAGCGTGAACTCGACCTTCTCCTCGCCCAGGCTCGTGGCGGGCACGGGGCGCGTCAGGCCCAGCTCGGCCAGCCAGCCCAGGCTGCGGTCGCCGGAGTTCTCTTCGTAGGAGGTGTCGTGCTCGCTCGATTGGTGGTCGGCGCCGAAGGGATTGACGGCATAGATGAGCCCCATGCTGCGCTTGACCTGCGGCATGTGCGCCGGCGCCTCGGCGCCCTTGACGGTGATGAGGCGCGCCTGCGCATCCGGCCCGACCTGCGCGGCGGCGCGCGCCGAGCCCTCGGCCAGCAGGTTGCCCAGCCGCCCGCGGCGGAAGGCCGTCGCCTCCAGCGCGGCGAGCACGGCGTGCGGGTCGCCCCAGCGCAGCGCCAGCCCGTCGGTGTCGGCGTCGGTGAGGATGCCTTCCTCGTAACACTCGATGGCCCAGGCGATGGTGGCGCCGGCGCCGATGGTGTCCAGCCCGTAATCATTGCAGAGAGCGTTGGCCTTGGAGACGGCGGCGAGGTCGCGCACGTCGCAGTAGGAGCCGAAGGTGGCGATGGTCTCGTATTCGGGGCCGCCCAGCTCGCGTTGCATCGCGAACTCGCCTTCGCTTTCGACTTCGCGCTTGCAGCGCACCACGCAGGCGTAGCAGGTGTCGCGGCCGACCAGGATCGTCTCCGCCAGCCGCTCGCCGGAGATTTCCTCGGCGTATTCGAAGTGCCCACTCCGGTAATTTCGTGTAGGCAAGCCGCCGGAGAACTCCTGGCCGAGCACCACGCCGGCGGTGCCAAGCTCGCCCAACTCCTGCATGCCGCGGTTGGTCTTGAACTCGGCGGCGCCCAAGGCGGCTACCGCCTTGACGCCCTTGGGGTCGGCGTAGGTGGGGCGCTGCGTGCCGCGCACGGCAATCGCCTTGAGGTTCTTGGCGCCCATGACCGCGCCCAATCCGGTACGGCCGGCGGCTCGATTTCGCATATTGATGATGGCGCCGGTGCGCACCAGGTTCTCACCGGCGGGCCCGCAGCAGGCCACTTCGACCTTGCCGTCGCCCAGATCCTCGCGCAGGCGTGTCTCCGTATCCCACGCGCCCAGGCCCCACAGGTGCGACGCGTCGCGCAGCTCGGCCTGGCCGTCCTTGATCCACAGGTAGACGGGGTTCGCCGCCTTGCCCAGGAAGACGATGCCGTCAAAGCCGGCGTTCTTCAGCTCGGCCGGGAAGAAGCCGCCGGCCTGTGAGTCGCCGATGGCGCCGGTGAGGGGCGACTTGGCGTTGGCCGTCATGCGGCTCTGGCCGGAGAAGGGCGCGCCGGTGACGACGCTCAGCATGAGGGTGAGCACGTTGTCGGGACCCAGGGCGTCGGCGCCGGGTGGCATGTGCTTGAGGATGTAGTACATGCCGAAGTTGGTGCCGCCCATGTAGGTGCGGTACCACGCCTCGTCGTGTTCATCCACGCGCACCTGGCCGGCGCTCAGGTCGACGACCAGAATCTTTCCATGATAACCGTAGGGCATGGCGTCCTTCTCCTTGTTGGTAGAACCGGCGAATCGTGAGGCTTATTCTTTGTCGGGCGCCGGGCCGTCCGGCATGCGCGAGACGACCTCGTCGATGGTCGTGCCGCCGGGCAGGCGCAGCAGTTCGAGCAAGGTGCGCACGTTGGCCTTGAGCGCGACAGTGGCCTTCTCGGTGAACTCCTCGCGGGCGGCGTCGCTATTTTCGGCGCGCTTGCGGATGCGCTCGATCACCGCGTCGACGTTTTGCTGGATGTCGCCCTCGGCAATCTCGCCGCGCTCGATCATGCGCGTGGCGATTTCGCTCAGCTCGTCCTTGCCCATGGCCGCGGCGCCGAGACCCAGGCGCATGGCCTGCTGGCCGAGCATGACGGCGTTGGCGGCCTGTACGATCATCTCGTTGCGCGCGTTCAGCAGCATCTCGTCAAACTGTTCGCGCAGATCGGGTTTTGGTTCCTGGTCACTCACGGCGGTTGTCCTTTCCTATGAGACTAACTGGCACTATCCTATCACATTGCGGCTGCGCGCGGATCATGATTCCTGGCGCTTTTTGAAGGTGTGCAGGGCGCGCTTCACGTGGCCGTCGCTGGCGGCCAGGGCATCATGCACGTCGTCACCTTGGAGGCCGGTGAGGAGGGCGAAGGTGGCGGCCTTGACGCCGCCGTATGCGGCCAGTGCCTGCTGCGCGGTGGCTTCGTCGGCATCGGTAATCTCGCGAATGATGCCGACCGCGCGCGCCGTCAGCTTGGAGTTGGAGGGCGCGACGTCGATCATCAGGTTCTCGTAGACTTTGCCCAGGCGCACCATGGAGGCGGTCGTGATCATGTTGAGCACGAGCTTCTGCGCGGTGCCGGACTTGAGCCGCGTCGAGCCGGTGATGACTTCCGGCCCGCAGAGCACGACGATTGGGTAGTGCGCGGTCTCTTCCATGGCGGTGCCGGGATTGTTGACGATGCAGCCCACCTTGGCGTCGATGGCGCGCGCGTACCGCATGGCGGCGAGGGTGTAGGGCGTGCGCCCGCTGGCGGCGATGCCGACCACGACGTCGCCGGACGAGAGGCCCAGCGCCTGCATATCGCGCACGGCCTGATCGATGTCATCCTCGGCGCCTTCCACGGAGAGACGCAGGGCCGGTTCGCCGCCGGCGATGACGCCGACAATCTGGCGCGGGTCGGTGCCGAAGGTGGGCGGGCACTCGGACGCGTCGAGCACGCCCAGGCGGCCGCTGGTGCCGGCGCCGACGTAGATGAGCCGCCCGCCGGACTCCAACGCGGCGACCACGGCATCGACGAGCGCGGCGATTTCGTATAGCACGACCTCGATGGCGGCGGCCACGCGCGCGTCTTCGGCGTTGATGAGCGTGACGATGTCGAGCGTCGCAAGCTCGTCGATCGCCAACGTGTGTGGGTTTCGCTGCTCGGTAATCAGTCTGGTCAGGTCCATCGTCGATTCTCGTTTCCGATCAAGCCGTGAGGGTGCCCTTGGTGCTGGGCACGCCCTGGCGTCGCGGGTCGATCTGCGTCGCCGCATCGAGCGCGCGCGCCAGCGCCTTGAAGAGTCCCTCCACCTTGTGGTGGTCGTTGCGGCCGTAGAGCACGTGCGCGTGCAGGTTCAGCCGGCCGTGCGTGGCGAGCGACTCGAAGAGGTGGAAGATGAGGTCGGTCCCCAACTGGCCGACGCGCGGCGTGACGAACTCTGCCTCAAAGACGCAGTAGGGGCGCCCGCCCAGGTCGATGGCCACGCGCGCCAGCGCCTCGTCCATGGGCACGTAGCTGTGCGCCGTGCGGACGAGGCCGCGCCGGTCGCCCAGCGCCTCGTCGAGCGCCTTGCCCAGGCAGATGAAAACATCCTCGGCCGTATGGTGGTCGTCGACGGCGAGGTCGCCCTGCGCGTGCACGGTCAGGTCAAAGAGGCCGTGTGCGGCGAAGAGCGTGAGCATGTGGTCGAGAAAGCCGATGCCGGTCGCGATATCGGCCTTGCCGCTACCGTCGACGACGAGCGACAGGTCGATGGCGGTCTCGCCGGTCTTGCGGGTGATGGATCCCTTGCGCATTGGTCGATCCTTGCGGTCGTGAGGGCGCGGCCTCAGCCCTGGCTCACGCCCGGCGCCGGTGCCTGCCCGCCCTTCATGGCCAGCGTGCGCTGGTCATCGATGAGATCCAGGATCTCGGCCGGTTTGGCGACGCCGACAAACTCAAAGGTGCGTCCGGCGGCCGAAGCTGTCTGGCAGATCACGTCGCCATATTCGAAGATAGTCTGAAAAATGCCGTGTTTTCGTATATTGATGTCCTGGATGTTTGCCAGGTTTGCCGTCTTGACGTCCTGGTTGAAGGGTGTCGTCTTGGTCGAGTCGATCAGCCGCTGGCTGGTGACGAGCCAGAGATCGTTGGCATAGCGGTACCAGTAGACGCCGACATAGCCGATGGCGAACACGGTGCCGGCCGCCATGAGGATGTCGGCCACCGTCTGCATGCCGCCCTGAAGGGACCGCAGCGCTTGCCACAGAAAGATGCCGACGATCCAGAGAATGACGGTGGCGATGATGCGGCCGATCAGGGCGAAGGGGTGGCGCCGGATGACGCGCACAACAGTCTCGTCTTCTTGCAGTTGGACAGGGTAGCTCATGGTTGGTCTCTGCCTTCGGATGTGCGGGTTGTTGCTTGGGTCAAGAGTCAAGAGTCAAACGTGATGCGTGATGCGTAATGCGTGATACGTGGATGCGTAATGGTTTGTGACGTTTGACGTTTCACGTTTGACGTTTCACGCATTACGAATTACGCATTACCCATCACGCATTACAAATTTCCTCTGAGTTTACCACAGATCGCGCTGGACCAACGGCTAGAGGGAGCGCAGTGCTTCGACGAGGCGGTCGGTCTGTTCCGGGCGGCCGACGGAGATGCGGATGCAGTTGTCGAGGCCCGGCTTTTTGTAGTGGCGTACGAGGATGCCCTGTTGTTCGAGGGCGCGCTTGACGTGCTGAGCGTCGCGGCCTTGCACGTGGCAGAGCACGAAGTTGGCCTCCGACGGCACGGGCAGCAGATAGGGGATCGTCGCAAGCAGCGCGCTGAGGCGTCGGCGCTCGGCTTTGAGGGTTGCCACGATGGCGTGCAGGTAATCGAGGTCGCGCAGGCTGGCCAGGCCAGCGACCGTGGCGGCGACGTTGACGTTGTAGGGCTGCTTGAACTTCCACAACTCGTCCATGAGCCAGGCCGGGCAGATGCCGTAGCCCAGGCGCAGCCCGGCGATGCCCGCTGCCTTGCTGAAGGTGCGCAGCACGACGAGGTTGTCGTGTTCCAGCACCCAGGCGGCGCGGCTGGCGTGGTCGGCGAACTCCACGTACGCCTCGTCGAGCACGACCATGACCGGCAGCGCCAGCATGCGCGCCAGCTCGTCGTCGGGCAGCCACGTGCCCGACGGGTTGTTGGGCGAGGTGAGGAAGAGGAGCTTGACACGCCCGCCGTCGTCCTGCCCGGTCGCGCTTGCCAGCACCGCCGCCTCCACTGCGTCGACGTCGATGCCGTAGCCGGCCGTGCGCCAGATCTCGACCACGCGGCCGCCGCCCAGTTGCGCGTCGAAGCTGTACATGCCGAAGGTGGGCGGGCAGTCGATGATGGCATCGCCGGGGCGCAGGAAGAGGCGGCACAGGTAGTCGAGCATCTCGTCGGCGCCGTGCGTGGGCAGGATGTGCGCGGCGGGCACGCCGGCATAGCCTGCCAGCGCCTCGCGCAGCTCGCTCTGCTGCGGGTCGGGGTAGATGTGATAGTAGCTGAACTCGGCCAGCGCCTCGCTGACGGCGGGCGCCGGGCCGTAGGGGTTCTCGTTGGCGTCGAGCTTGACGATTTGCTCGGCAGGCAGACCCAGGCGGCGGCTGAGCACCTCGAAGGGCACGATGGGCGTGTAGGCCACCAGCACGGCGAGTTCGTCGCGTAGCAGGCGGCTGGCGTGGAAGTGTGAGGCGGTATCGGTCATGGCGTGGTTCGGTTGCTTGTGTGCTGTGGCTGCCTGCGTCGTGCCAGCGAGAGGTCTGGCACGACGCAGGACAATCCGCGTTTAGTGATTGGCGGTGTTGCGCCGACGCAGCGCGACTGGCATGGCGAGCGCTGCCAGCACCAGCAGGGCGACCAGGGCGGGCCAGCCTGCATCGCCGGCGCCGGTCGTCGGCAGGGCGGTCGGCGCTTCGGCGGCGGCTTCTTCGGCGGCAGGTGTCGCCTCGGCGGCGGCTTCCTCGGTCGCGGCTGCTTCGGCAGCAGGTGTCGCCTCGGCGGCTGCCTCTTCGGTCGCGGCTGCTTCGGCGGCAGGTGTCGCTTCGGCGGCCGCGGCTTCCTCAGTCGCGGCGGCTTCCGGGCTGTCGACGCGCGTGATGCGGCCTTCAAGCTGCACGTCTACCGGCGAGTGGGCGGTGATGTAGTCGGCCAGGGCCTGGTCGAGCGGCGAGCCAAAATCGTAGGGATTGATGGCGCTGTCATTGAAGACCGCATAGTCGTCGCCGCCGCGGCGGTTGAAGTCGTTCGTGACCAACTGGTAGACGGCCTCCGGATCGACCGGGCTGTACTCGCCATCGGCGCCGCGGACTTCGGCGCTGACGATGCGCTCGCCCGCCGGTTTGCTGCCATCCCAACTGAAGCGCAGGCCGGCAACTTGCGGGAAGCGCCCGGTGCCTTCGTTGTCGGGATTCTCGGCGCGGCCGACGCCACTCTCCAGCGCCAGCAGCAGGTCGGAGCCCTTGAGGCCGAAGGTCGCCATGGTGTTGCCAAAAGGCAGAACTTCGAGCACGTTGCCCATGGTCACGTCGCCCGCCTCGATGCTGGCGCGCAGGCCGCCGCCATTCTCGATCGCGATCTGCGTGCCGTCATTCTGCGTCGCCCACAGCATGGCATCGGTGACGATATTGCCCATGGTGCATTCGCCAAAGCGGCAGGATTCGCGGCTGCCGTCCAGGATGCCGGTGGATTGGCCGACCACGGTGCTGCGCAGTTCTTCCAGCGGCTGGGCCAATTTTGCAACCATCGTCAGCACGTCGGCATCTTCGGCAACGCTGGCATCGAGCAGGATGGGGTCGCCCTGCCAGCTCGAGGCAACGCCGTCGGCGTCGAAGGTCACTTCGAGGTTGCCCAGATATTTGCCATAGGCGCCATCCTGCACGATCAGGACCGGGTTGCCACCGGGGGCATTCACGACCGTCGGATACGGCCCGCTCGCGTCCTCGTCCGTGTTGGAGAGCAGCGTGTGGCTGTGGCCGCCGACGATGACGTCGATGCCGTCGATGGCTGCGGCCAGGGTCTGGTCGTCCGCATAGCCGATGTGGCTGAGCAGGATGATCTTGTTGATGCCCTGCGCCTCGAGATCGGCGATGACCGGCTCCAGCGATGCCACGTACTCGCCAAAGCTGACGGTGTTGCCGGGACTGGAGCTGGTGGGCGTGGTGTCGGTGGTCAGGCCGATGATGCCGACCTGTTCGCCATCCACGTCGAGTACGGTCGACGCGGCGATCTTGCCGGCCAGGTCGGGGTCGGCGCTGGCGTCGATGTTGGCGCTAAGCACCGGCAGCCCCACGGCGTCGATGAATTTCGCCAGGTTGGCCGGGCCGTCATCGAACTCGTGATTGCCGACGGCCATGGCCTGGTAGCCGAGCATGGGCATATAGTCGGCCGCTTCCTGGCCGCGATACTGGGTGTAGTAGAGCGAGCCCTGGAATTGGTCGCCGGCGTCGACGAGGATGGGATTCGTCGCCGATGCGCGCAACTCGGCCAGCATGGTGGCGCGGCGTGCGATGCCGCCAAAGCATTCGCCGGCCGCGGCCTCCTCTTCGCTGCACGAGCCGGAGAAGCCGTCGAATTGCTCGATGTGGCTGTGCGTGTCATTGGTGTGCAAGACGGTGAGGGTAAAGCCGGCGTCGTCCTGGGCGCTGACCGGCAGCGAACCAAAGACGAGCAAGATTGCTACAATGATGCCCAGTCGTGCGAAACCTCTTTGTCTGTTCACTTCCTGCTCCTTTGAAACATGTGACAGGCGGTGGATAAATGTGTCGTTCACGCCAGGCGGCGTTCGACGGCGGCCGCGTGGGCGGATAAGCCCTCGGCGCGTGCCAGGCGCTGCGCCGCGGGGCCAATCGCCCGGAGCGTCTGCTCGTTGAGGCCGATGACGCTGACGATCTTCACAAAGTCGTTGACGTTGACGGGGCTGGCAAACCGCGCCGTTCCCCCCGTCGGCATGACATGGCTAGGGCCGGCGACGTAATCGCCCAGCACCTCGAAACTGCGCTCACCCAGGAACACGCCGCCGGCGTGACGCACCTCGCTCAGGTGGCTCCACGGATCGTCGACCAGCAGGCACAGGTGCTCCGGCGCATAGGTGTTCGCCAGCGCAAAGGCCTGCGCCAGCGAGTCGGTGACGACGATGCCGCTGCCGCGCGCCAGCGAACCGGCGATGACCTCGGAGCGGCCCAGTTCTTCCAGTTGCGCCATGACTGCGGCCTGCACCTGCTCGGCCAGCCGGTAGGAGGGCGTCAGCAGGATCGCGCAGGCGAGGACGTCATGCTCGGCCTGCGCCAGCAGATCGGCGGCGGCAAGTTGCGGGTTGGCGCGCTCGTCGGCGATGACGACCGTCTCGGTGGGGCCGGGCAGCCCGTCGATACCCACGATGCCGAAGACCTGGCGCTTGGCCAGCGTGGTGAAGAGGCTGCCGGGCCCGCAGATCTTGTCGACGCGGGCGATGGATTCGGTGCCGAAGGCCAGCGCGCCGATGGCCTGCGCGCCGCCGCCGACGTAGACGGTGTCGATGCCGGCCAGGTCGGCGGCCACCAGGATGGTGGGGTGGGGCAGGCCGCTGTCGCGCTGCGGCGGCGAGATCATGGCGATGAAGTCGACGCCGGCGACGCGTGCCGGGATGGCAGTCATGATGAGCGAGCTGGGCAGCGGCGCCGAGCCACCCGGGATGTAGATGCCGACGCGCTCGATGGGGCGCACAAGTTGGCCGAGCGTGCCCTCACCGTCATTGTGGATCCAGCTCAGCGCGGGCTGGCGGCGGTGAAAGGCCTCGACGCGCGCAATGGCGACGCGCATGGCGTCGATGACCTCCGGCGCCACGTGATCGTAGGCCGCCTCGATGGCCGCACGCGGCACGACCAGCGCGGGCGGCGTCACGCCGTCGACGCGCTGCGACCAGTCGATCAGCGCCGCATCGCCGCGCGCGCGCACGTCGGCCAGGATGCGGCGCACGGCCTCGTCGGGCGAGATGCGTTCGCCGAAGAGCGCCTCGATGCGGTCGAGCAGCGGGTCGGGGATGGCAAGTTCGTCCCACGCCGGGCGGCGCAGGATCGTCTGCTGGGCGGTCTGGGTATCGTAGATGCGCATCATGCGTTCACTCGTTTCTGGCAGTGTGGTCCGGGACGCGTGCCGGACAATCAGGGATCGCTGCAATCGCGACGAAAGCCGCAGACGGTGCAGGTGATCTTGCAGTTGTGTTTGGTCACGGGCGCGCCGCACACCCAACAGTAGGTGTCATCCTCGGCGGTGTAGCCCAGCGGTACAGCGGCAGGCGCCTCCGCGACCGGCGCGTGGCCATCGACGTATGGGCCGGCCGGCTCGGGTGTGTCGAGCGGGTAAAAGACAACCTCGTGCGCGATCAGGTCGCCGTTCTCGTAGAAGAAGCGCCCGGAGAAGAAGCGTTCCTGTTCCAGCCAGGGGATGAAGACGCGATCGCCCGGCCAGAGCGGCAGGTCGAGCAGCCGCTCGTCATCGATCCACGCCAGCTCGCCTTCGGGCGAGTCGATGAGTGCGCCGCTGAAGTCGCGCGCGACAAAGACAAAGGCGTACCAGTCCTCGTCCGGGCGGAACTGGGGAAAGGTCAGCAGCCCGCGCAATTCTGGGTTGCGGAGGGTCAGGCCGGCCTCTTCGTGCACCTCGCGGATGGCGCACGCCTCGGGCGATTCGCCCGGCTCGAACTTGCCGCCCAGCCCGTTCCACTTGCCGCGATGCATGTCGCCCGCTTTCTTGACGCGGTGAAGCATGAGCGTCTGCCCCGGACGGCGCACATAGACGAGCGTGGCGAGCTTGAGCATTCTGAACACGCACCTTCTGAGTGAGTGCTTGAACAGCAACCACGAAGACGCAAAGCGCACGAAGGGGCACAAAGGAATTGCACTCGATCTGGCGATTTTTCGCGCCCAGTGTGGCTGCGCAGTAGGTCTTTCTACACAATCTGTGAGCGGCGGACGCTTGACTGGCAGAGCGTCGCAGGCCGCCGTCTATTGTAGATAGTAACGCACGGCGCCAGCGATGCCAAAGCGCACGGAATCCTTTCAAGGCGGACATTGAGTCATCGGCCTTGGGAGCGCCCGCGCCGGGTGGTATAATCACGCCCTATGCCACCACGCGAACGGATTCGCTCGACCCATGCCCTGGTGCTCCGGCGCCGCGATGTCAACGACGCCGACCGCGTGCTGACGGTGCTGACGCCGCGCGACGGCAAGCTGGAACTCATCGCCAAGGGTGTGCGCAAGACCACCAGCCGCAAGGCCGGGCATCTCGAACTCTTCGTGCACGCCTCGCTGCTGGTGGCGCAGGCGCGTACGTGGGACATCATCACCGAGGTGCAGACGGTCGAGAGCTTCCGCCACCTGCGCGACGACCTGGACGCGATTGCCGCGGCGAGCTATGTCTGCGAACTCGTCGACAACTTCGCCGAAAGCAACGACGAGATCCAGCCGGTGTGGGATCTTGTGCTGGACGTGCTGCGCGAGCTCGATGCCGGCGCCGCGCGGCATGAACTTCCTGCCAACCTGCTGCGCTGGTTCGACCTGCACCTGCTGAGCCTGACCGGTTTTCAGCCGCAGTTGTTTCGCTGCCTGGACTGCGAGCGCCCGCTCGAGCCAACGATCAACTTCGTCAACCTGCATGAGGGTGGCGTGCTCTGCCCCGACTGCGGCGGGCGTCGCAACGACGTGGAGCCGCTCGACGCCGACACGCTCAAGGTGCTGCGCTTCTTGCAGAGTCAGCCGTGGCCCGCAGTGAGCCAGGTCAGCGTGCGGCCGCCGGTCATGCGGCGCGTCGAGAGCCTGTTGCAGCGCTACCTCATCGTCGTTCTCGAACGTCAGTTGCGCTCGACCCTCTTCCTCCGCCGCCTGGCTGCCACCCCGGCCGGGCCCGAGATTGATCCCGGAGAATAGCCGATGCAGATTCGCGAATATCAGGAGTGGCTGGAAGCCTGGGATCGCGCCCGCGCCTGGGAGCAGGTGACGATGAGCCATACCCTGCTGCACGCGCTCGAAGAACTGGGCGAGGTCAGCAAACTCGTGCAGATGATCGAGGGCTACCGCGCCCCCTCGCCCGACGACCTGGACGCGATCCGCAGCGAACTTGCCCTCGAACTGAGTGACTTGCAGGTGATGCTCTTCAAGATCGCCTACCTCGCCGGCATCGATATGGAGGCGGCTATGGTGCGCGGGCAGGCCAAGGCCGACGCCCGTTTCCCCGACCCCGCCACCGGTCCCGCCGAACGCGCCGCCTACTGGGCGCGCTACCAGGAATATCTGCGCCGCCACGGTCTGGTCGAATAGACAGCCTCTACCAATCTTGACGCAGAGACGCTGAGCCGCAGAGACAAGCCCTGCTTCGTTGTCGTGTTGCCGCTGCGAATCTCTGCATCACCGCCTCCTAACGCACGCGCATCGAGTGATCCAGGGCGGCCACCGGATTTGTCCAATCGTTACCAAAATCAGAACAAACGTGCTTTTGGGTATTGACATCGCACAAATGTTCGTGTACTATTTGGGATACTTGGGAAAACAAACGTTCTGTTTTGGGATAACTTGGGTAACGACTGCAACCAGGATTGGGAATCATGAATCTCTCTGAACGCCAGCAAAAGATCCTACGCTTCATCATCAGCTTCATGGGCGCGCACGAGTATCCGCCCACGATCCGTGAGATTGGTGAGGAGGTGGGCATCAGTAGCACGTCCGTGGTGAACTACAACCTGGCCAAGCTCGAAGAATACGAGTTGATCGCACGCGACCGTGAGGTGAGCCGCGGGTTGAGCCTCAACCGGCCGCGGCTGGCCGAAATCGGTTTTCTTGCGGCCACGAACGGCAGCGCCAATGGTGGAGCGCGCAGCGCAGCGGCTGGTCGCTTCACGGTGCCGGTGCTGGGGCGTATCGCCGCCGGTGAGCCCATCGGTGCCATCCCGCGCGAGGCGCACGACCCCGAGGAGTGGATCGAGATTGCCGAGGGGTTGGTCAACGTGCCGTCGGACCGGCTTTTTGCCCTGCGCGTCAAGGGGAACTCCATGATCGATGCCAGCGTGCTGGACGGCGACATCGTCATCCTTCGCCAGCAGGATACGGCCAACGATGGCGACATGGTGGCGGCGTGGATCGAGGGTGACGAGGAGACGACGCTCAAGTACCTCTATCGCGATGGCGCCGACGTGCGCCTGATGCCGGCCAACCCCAATCCCGAGTACAAGCCCATCGTGCGCCCGGCGGAGCGCGTGCGTATCAACGGGAAGGTCGTTTCGGTCATTCGCGTGCTACATTGAGACATTGCCGCCAATCAAAAGGAGCGGGCCGTACGGCCCGCTCCTTTTTTGTTTTTCGTGACGCTCAGCCGGCCATGGCGCCGTCGAGATAGGTGACGGCGTCGCCGACGGTGACGATCTTCTGCGCGTCGTCGTCGTTGATCTCGCCGCCGAACTCTTCCTCAAAGGCCATGATCAACTCAACGAGGTCGAGGCTGTCCGCCTCCAGGTCGTCGCGGAAATTGGCTTCCATGTTTACGTCTTCAGCGTCGACACCGAGCTGGTCGACGATAATGGCGCGTACGCGTTCGAATGTGCTGTTTTCGGCCATGATGGCAAACTCTCCTCTGTCAATAAGTCATCTTAAACGATTAGGGCGCACCGTGATTCGAAGCGCACGTTTTCGCACCCTGAAAATCTAGCATCGTGTCTTGCCTTTGGTCAGGAAGCATTGGCCATTGTAGTGCAGCGTTTGTCACCCTGTCAACATCACCGCCAACCGGCACGCAACGAAACCGCAACCCAGCCACTCGCCTTCTCACCTCGGCAGATACTTTGCACATGTCTTGAGAAAGAACACCCAATCACCCGTGGAGTTGCGCCGGCGGCCGAGGAGAATTGGCGAGATTGCCCGGCAACAGTGCCAAAACCGAGTTCCGTATACTGGACAGTAGGGTTTGCTGGAAAGTCCGCCAAGCGCCCGACTGGCAGCCGCGACGTGCAACGTGCGTCAAAACTGCCACGACGAGCCTGTCGGACCTTTGACGGAGTTGTGAAGTTTGAGGGGAGCTTACTTCACAATTCAGAACCAGCACCTCCTTTGGTTCCTCCTTTGTACAGCCCGCCACCGCTTATGCGATGGCGGGCTCCTTTTTTGCCCGGTTTTGCCCGGCGCGGGGTCGCGTCCCGATGCCGCGCCGGGGTCACCATCCCAGCCGCTCACCGATCCAGCCATGCAGGGCGCGGGCCTCCGCCGCGTCGATTGCAGGCTTGGCCGGCTCTCCGCCATAGACGGCACAGGAACGAACGACCAACGGACGAAACCGCGCCGGAACACGCCCCACTGCCCACATCCCGCCCTCGGCCTTCGAGAGCACCACACCGTCGGCAACTGCTGCCCAACAGCGACACGCGTTCAACACCATGTAGACGGGACTCACCTCGCCACTGGTCACGGCCCACACAAAGTCACTGCGTAGCGACGCCAGGTAATCCTCCCACGGCACGGCCAGCCGCAAGTCGGCGATGGGCGTGCCCGCCAGGCAGAGCCCGCGCTGCTTGAGCACGGTGAAGTGGGCGGCCAGGTCACTGTCCTCGCCGTCGGGGAGTGCAGCGCCGGCGACATTGGCCAGCATGGCACTCGCTGCGGTGCGCCACGCCTCGCTGAAATGGAGGTCAAACGGGGCGGGGTGGCGCCACGGTACGATTTGCGCGTAGTAAACAATGCTGATTTCGACGGGATGTGGCGCGCCGGAGAGATCCAACAGCCCGCCAATGATCTGCCGCCGCTCCGCCTGACCAAGCGGCCCTTGCGTGATCACCAGCAGATCGATGTCGCTGGTCTGTGGATTGAAGCAGCCCATCGCCAGCGACCCGTGCGCGTAGATTCCCACCAGGTTGCCTCGAGTGCATTCGTATAGCAAGTGTGTCAGAGTCGTGATCTGCTCCTGTGTGGCCGGCGGTATCGACAGGTGTGTGAGTTCCATAGGCTCCCCGGTTACATTCTCGTCAAAGTGTCTGTTCGCATAACCATTCGAGGCTCTCTTTTCATCGGTTTGCCATATTCGAATAGTCATCGATTGGAAACGATCGTTGAAAAAATTGGCTATTGCGCACGCGAAAGTGCGATGTTATGATCGCCAACGACTGCCGGAATTCTGACTGCACCTACCGTTTACCGTCTCGCAGCAGAATTACTTTTGCCATCGATTTAGGAGGATACATCAATGTTGCATCAAGTACGCACGCAACTCAGGCGTGTGCGACCAGGCCGGTGGTCGCAGCGGCTGAGCGGCGTCAGTCCCGGACTGCGCCGTGGAGTGAGCCTCGTCATGGTTCTTGCCATTATTGCCAGCATGGTGACCGTCGCCATCTGGCCGGCGCCGACGAGCGCCTCGCTCACCAATGTCTTGTATAACGGAGGGTTCGAACAAGGATTCAGCAGCCAGCCGGGCTGCGGAATGGTTGGCAGTGGGTGGCAGTGCTTTACCAATGGCGGGGGCGCCAACTACGGGTTCTATGATGACCAGTGGGATCGCGTCGTTGCCGAGGGCAAGCACAGCCAGCTCCTCGAACTCAATACGAAGGGCATCATGCTGGGCGATGCGGACCGCTACGCCGGCATCTACCAGACGGTGCCCGTTGTCGACTGGGCCGAATATACGTTTAGCCTGAAAGGTATCATCCGCACGACGAACCTTGACGGCGATAAGTGGCGCTATCGGGTCCAGGTGGGGTGGTCATTCGGTCCCTACCCCGATTGGACCAAGGTCACCAACTGGACCGATGTCGGCTGGGACAAATACTACCTGCGCACCGATCCCGGCGCCTTTAGCAGCTTTACCACGCGGTTCATGGCCGAATCTGACTATGTGACCATGTACGTACGCGTCTGGAAGAAGTGGGGCGTGCCGGAAGAAGAGCTCGACGTCAACTTCGACGCAATTTCGCTCATTGGTCCCAGTCCCTACTACTACAACGATCAGTATAAGGATCCCATCGATCCTGGCTTTAGCGTTCCGGTTGTCGATCCTGGCTATGCCGACCCAGGCTACGACAAACATCCGCCGGTCGATCCCGGCTACGGGCAGCTCCCGGCTGATCCGGGCTATGGTCACCCGCCTGTCGTGGATCCTGGCTACGGCCACCTTCCTGTCGACCCGGGCTTTAGCTATCCGCCGGCCGGCGCCTGCGTTGGGCCGAACCTGGTCTACAACGGTGATTTCGAGCGTGGCTTCAATGCCGTGTCGGTTGGCAAGGTCGGCAACAGTTGGGGCTATTTCACCAACGGTGGCGGCGCCAACTATGGATTCTATGATGATGAATGGTACCGCGTGCGTTCCGACGGCGCTCACAGCCAACTCATCGAGATCAACACCAAGAACATTTACCCCGTCGACAACGACCGCTACGCGGGCATCTACCAGTACATTACGGGCCTGCACCCGGGTGTCACGTACGAGCTTACGGTCCACGGCCTGTTGCGCGGCGAGGGGAATGAGGACGATCCGTATCGGTTCGAGGCGCAGTGGGGCTTCCTGCCCGGCTACAACGGCGACTGGCAAGCGGTCAACAACTGGACGGGCATGAATTTCGGCCCGATCTCCAAGCGCACCGATCCCGCACCGCTCGCAACCTATACGGCCAAGTTCGTGGCGCAGTCAACCGATGTTACGCTCTTCATCCGTGGCTGGAAGAAGTGGGGCGTGCCGCAAGTTGAGATGGACTTCAACATTGACGGTGTCTCGCTCGTCTCCTGCGGCGGCTATGGCGGCCCGGTCAAGCCCGTGCATCCAATCTATCCGCCGGTCGATCCCTGCACGCCGGCCCCGGATTGTGGTGACGGGTGGTATCAGCCGATCGCACCGCCAATCCTTCCACCGGTCGATCCCTGCACGCCGGCCCCGGATTGCGGCGGCGGATGGTATCAGCCGATCGCACCGCCAATCCTTCCGCCGGTGGATCCCGGTTACGGATGCACTTACGTGGTCCAGCCTGGCGACACACTGGCGTCGATCGCCTACCAGTTGGGTGTCAGCATGCACGAGTTGATCTACACCAACAACATCGTGAATCCTGATCTCATCTTCGTAGGCCAGGTCCTGGCACTGCCTGGGTGTGCCCAGCCAGTGCCACTGCCAGAGCCGCTGCCCTGCGGTGCGCCCGTCGGCTGTTCCGTTGACCCGGTTCATCCCGCCGGCCAGACCTACACGGTCCAGCCCGGCGACACGTTGAGCCAGATCGCAGCGTGGTTCGGCGTCTCAGCCGACTACCTGTGCGAGGTCAACGGACTCTGGAACCCCAACATAATCTATGTTGGGCAGGTGCTAATCATTCCGTGACGGTACGGGTTGATTAGATAAACTCCTTCGATGGCAGTGCAGGCTGCGGTTCCGGCTCCGCAGCCTGTGCTGCATTCCAGCCCAGGCATCTGACGACGAACAACAGGTGCAAAGTGAGGGGCTTATCCGGACGCCCAAAGCGACACAGTCGCATCGGAACAACAGGCAGTCAGATGTCTGGGCTGGAAGAGGGGCCCCGGCGGCGCTGTGCGGAGCGCCGCCTCCTTCTCCCTTCGAGAAGGGCCGAAGAGTTCGCACAACAAAAAGGAGAGCGATCCTCACTGCGGGATCGCTCTCCTTTTTCTGTCCTTTCTTGTCGGGCTGCTATTCGAGCGGGCTGAGCCAGCGCTCGGTGCCGTCGCTCTCGGCGGCCCAACCTTCGGTGGCGCCGTCATCGGAACGGATCTGGAACCAGATATAGCCGCCTGATTCTTGCGGCCCGCCCGTGATGGTGAACTCCTCGCCGGGGTTGACGCGTGTCACCAGGTTGGCATCCGTGCCGGGCGTCTCGCGCACGGAGAGCTGGCCGCCCGAACTCATCGTCACCAGCACGCGCTCACCGATGCGTGGCGACCGGTCGACCGGCTCCGGCTCGCCCATCTGCGGGCTGAGCAGGTCGGTCTCGCCGTCATTCTCGACGGCCCATCCGACGTTACCTTCGGCGTCGTCCAGCTTCCACCAGCGATAGCCTTCACCGTCGATTGGCCCGTCGACGATCGTCACCTTGAGCCGTGAGGGCAGATAGCGCACCAGGTCGGCCGTCGTCACCGGTTCCGCACGCATGTTGACGCCGTTGGGCGCAATCACGCGCGCCGGCTGGCCAATGGCAAGCGCCGTGCCTGGCATCGGCGTCGGCGTGAAGGTGGCTGTCGGTTCGGGCGTCGGGGTGTCGGTTTCGACCGGCAGCAGCGGCGTCGCCTCCGCCACCGGGCCACCTGATGCGCCCGTCGCCTGCTGTGCCGTCGTTTCGACCGCGGCAGGTAGGGTCGGCGTCGGTGTCGGGCGGGGGGCGAAGCTGCCACAGGCGAGCGTCGGCCCCAGCCAGATGAGCGAAGCAGCCAGCAGCGCGCGCAACTTCCAGCGATGGCTCAATGTGCGGCGCGTTGGCGTGATTGATGCGTCATCCTTGTTCATGGGTCTGGATTATACCCTATGTGTGGGCGAGCCACCATCTCGCCTGCCAAACGATTTGCCGATATTCTTCATAGCGTGATGGCCTTGAGCCACATGATATGCGGCAGTGCGCTGATGGTCGCCTGCAACTGCGGCGTCGTCGGTTCGTCGGTGCCCAGCGCCATGATGGCTTCGCTGCGCGGCGAGCGGCGACCCACATGCATGAAGCTGATGTTGACGTCGGCGTTGCCCAGAATCGTGCCCACGCTGCCGATAATGCCGGGGCGGTCGTTGTGCAGCGCCAGCAGGACATGGCCCATGGCCGGGAAGTCCACCCACAACTCGTTGATGGCGACGATGTGCGGCTCGCCCTGCAGAATGGCGCCACGCACGGTCCAGCGCTGCGGCCCGGAGGTGGAGCGCAGCGTGAGCAGGCTCTCGTACGCAAACTCGCGCTGATGCTTCTTGCGCTCGATGAGGTTCATGCCGCGCTTCTCGGCGAGCAGCCCGGCGTTGACCAGGTTGACGCGCACGGAGACGACGTCGGCCAGCATGCCCTTGATGACGCCGGCGCGGATGTAGCCCAGGTCGTATTCGGCCAGGTCGCCTTCGGCCGTCAGTTCCACGTCGCCCATGCCCTGTGCGCCAAGCTGGCGCATGAAGCGCCCCATGCGTTCGGCCAGGTCGATGTACGGAATCAGGAACTCCAGATCCTTGGGCGGAATGATGGGCGCGTTGACCGCATAGCGCGCCGGCCGGTCGTTGAGCACGTCCAGCACCTGCAAGGCGACATCCTCGGCGACCTTCTCCTGCGCCTCCACGGTGCTGCCACCCAGGTGCGGTGAGAGCACGATCTTCGGGTTGTTGCGCAGCGGGCTGTCGGCCGGCAGTGGCTCCTGCTCGAAGACATCCAGCGCGGCGCCGGCAAGCTGCCCCGCCTCGATGGCTTCGCAGAGTGCCTGCTCGTCGACGATGCCGCCGCGCGCGACGTTGATGATGCGCGCGGTCGGCTGCATGCGGGCCAGCCGCTCGCGGCCGATGAGATGGCGCGTCTGCGGCGTGAGCGGCACGTGCAGCGTGAGAAAATCCGCCCGCTCGACCAGCGTGTCGAGATCGACCAGTTCGACGTCGCGGTGGCTGGCATACTCGGCCGTGACGTACGGGTCGTAGGCGATAACGCTCATGCCCAGCCCCTGCGCCCGGCGCACGACCTCCTGCGCCACGCGGCCCAGCCCCACGGTGCCGAGCACCTTGCCGCGCACCTCGACGCCCATGAAGCGATCACGCTTCCATAGGCCGTCGCGCACGTGGGCATCGGCCTGCGGGATATTGCGCGCCAGAGCCATGAGCATGGCGACCGTGTGCTCCGCCGCGGCCACCACGTTGCCGGTGGGCGCGTTGACGACGATGACGCCGGCCTGTGTCGCCGCGTCGACGTCGATGTTGTCCACGCCGACGCCGGCGCGCGCCACCACGCGCAGGCGCGTGCCGGCGCGGATCACGTCCGCTGTGACCTGCGTGGCGCTGCGCACCAGCAATGCGTCGTACTGGGGGATAATCTCCAGCAGCTTGTCGGGCGCCAGCCCCGTCAGCACGTCCACATCCACATTGGGCGCGGCGCGCAAGGCAGCCAGCCCGACTTCGGACAGGCTATCGCTGACCAGGATCCGTTGGTTTTCGGCCATTGGGTTACAACTCCACTTCGGCGTACATTGAATCGGGCGCGCTCACACCGAGCAGGGCCAGCGTTTTGGCCAGGCCGATGCGCGCCGCCTCGCAGAGATACATCCGTGCATTGCTCAACGCCGGCGCATCCGCATCGAGCACCTTGCAGTCGCGATAGAAGGCATTGTAGCTGCGTGCCAGTTCGAGACTGTAGAAGGTCAGGTTGTGTGGCGACAGCTTTTCCACTGCCGTCTCAATCTGTTCCTCCAACTCCAGCAACTTGCGAATCAGGGTCAACTCAGCCGGGTCGGTCAGCAGTTCCAGCGCCACGTTGTCGAAATCGGGCGTGACCTTCTTCGTCGGCGCCATCACGGCAATCGAACAGATGCGCGCATGGCTGTACTGTGCGTAGAAGACCGGGTTGCTCGCCGATTCGGCGACGGCCAGGTTCATGTCGAACTCGATGGGACTCTCCGGCCCGCGTGAGAGCAGATAGAAGCGCGTGGCATCGGCGCCGACCTCATCCACCACCTCGCCGATGGTGATGATCGTGCCGCGCCGTTTGCTCAGCTTGACCTCCTTGCCGTCGCGGATCAGCTTGACCAGGCCGTGGAGCACGATCGTCAGCCGGCCGGGGTCGAGGCCGAGCGCGGTCATGACGGCGGCCATGCGTGGCACGTGCCCCTGGTGGTCGACGCCCCACACATTGATGACGCGATCGAAGCCGCGCACGGCAAATTTCTCATAGTGATACGCAATGTCGCTGGCGAAATAGGTCGGCATGCCGTTGGTGCGGATGACCACTTCGTCCTTTTCCACTTTCGGGTAGTTGCTGGCGAGGAACCAGATCGCGCCATCGCGCTCGGCCAAATCGCCCTGGACGCGCAACTTCTCGAGGACCATGTCGACCAGACCGCTGTCGTAGAGCGACTGTTCGCGGAACCAGCGGTCGAAGTGCACGCCCAGCTTGGCCAGTTGCGCTTGCAGCGCGGCGAGCACGATCTCCTCGCCTAGCACCTTGAGTTCGGTGATGGCCGCGCTCTTTTCCATGGTCAGGAAGCGGTCGCCGTACTCGTCAACCAGCCCTTGCGCGTAGTCAATCATGTAATCGCCGGCGTAGCCATCCTCAGGGATGGGCTCGTCGCGACCCAAGAGCTGGGCATAACGCGCATAGAGGGTGGCGGCAAAGATGTTGAATTGGTTGCCGGCATCGTTGACGTAGAACTCGCGCTGCACGGTGTAGCCCGCAGCTTCCAGCACGTTGGCCAGCGCGTCGCCGATTGCGGCGTTGCGCGCGCCGCCATAGTGCAGCGGGCCGGTGGGGTTGGCGCTCACATACTCGACTTGCCAGTGCTGGCCGCGGCCCTGGTCGATGTTGCCAAAGCTGCTGCCGGCCTCGACGATCTTCGGCACCTGGCGGCGCAGCCACTCATCGGCCAGAAAGATGTTGATGAAGCCCGGCCCGGCAATCTCGACGCTGCCGATGGGGCCGTCGGCCGGCAGGTGATCGGCGATGGCCTGGGCGATGGCGCGCGGGTTGACATTGCCGCCGGCCTTGCGCGCCGCTGCGCTGGCGACCATCGCGACATTCGTGCTGTAGTCACCATGCCCCGTCTGCTTGGGGCGTAGGACCTCGACTGCGGGCCACTCGATGTCAGGCAGCGCGCCGCCGGCCTGCGCCGCGGCCATCGCCTGCTCGATTGATAATTTGATATCGTCACGTACCATGTCGGGACCTTCCCTTGATTTCCATTTCTCGTTCCTTCGTCCGCCGGTTCAGCAGGCTGTGATCAGGAATCATCAACACGCCAGGCTCACCAAGAAGCACAATGTTGGACCTTCCCTGTCGCTGCTTTGCGCCTCTTTGTGCCCTTGTGGCATTGTGGTGATAGGTTCCAACCGCCTCTCACGCCTCGGTCAGGTCGCGCCAGTTGGGGCCGACCTCGACATCCACCTTGAGCGGGACGTCCAGCCTGTACGCGTTCTCCATGGTCTCGCGCACCAGGCTGATGACGGCGGCCTGCTCGTCGGGTGGCGTCTCCAGCACCAGTTCGTCGTGTACCTGCAAGAGCAGGCGCGTACGGTACCTGCCCTTGCGCAACCTGTCGTGCAACTCGATCATGGCGATCTTCATGATGTCGGCCGCCGTGCCCTGGATCGGCGCGTTGATGGCGGCGCGTTCGACCGCCGTGCGCTGGTTGTAGGGCAGCCGGCCGCTCTGCAACTCCGGGAAGAATCGCTTGCGACCGAGCAGCGTCTGCACGTAGCCCTGCGCGCGCGCCTGTTCCAGCGTCGTGTCGAGAAAGGCGCGGATGCGCGGGTAGGTCAGGAAGTATTGCTCCAGGAACTGGCGCGCCTGTTCGCGTGTCAACTCTGTGCGGCTGCTCAGGCCAAATTCGCTGACGCCGTAGATGGTGGCAAAGTTGATCGTCTTGCCCAGCCCGCGCTGCGTACGGTCTATCTCCTCGATGGGCACGCCAAAGAGCTTGGACGCCGTCACGGCATGAATGTCCTGGTCGGCCAGGAACGCTTCGACGAGCAGCGGCTCCTGCGCCATGTGCGCCAGGACACGCAACTCCACCTGGCTGTAGTCAGCCGAGATGAGCTGCCACCCCGCCGGCGCCACGATGGCGCGGCGGATCTCGCGGCCGATTTCGGTGCGAATCGGGATGTTCTGCAAGTTTGGGTTGCTGCTGCTCAGGCGCCCAGTCACGGCGCCCGTCTGGCTGAAGCTGGTGTGCAGCCGGCCCGTTTCGGGATTCACCAGCGCAGGCAGCGCGTCGATGTAGGTGCCGCGCAGCTTCTCGAGCTGGCGCTGCTCCAGGATGATCTCGATGACGCGCTGCTGCGGCGTGCTCAGCTCGTCGCCGTAGGCCGCCAGCGTTTCGAGCGTGTCGACGGCGGTGCTGTAATGGCCGGACGCCGTCTTCTTCAGCCCGCGCGTCGGGAAGCCCATTTCGTCGAAGAGCACCTGGCTCAATTGCTGCGTGCTGCGGATGTTGAAGTCGTGGCCGACGACCTCGTAGAGCGTCCGCTCCAGCTCGGCCAGGCGTTGCGTAAAGGTGACCGACATCTGGGCGAGAAAGTCGGTGTCGAGCAGCACGCCGGCCATCTCCATGTCCGTCAGCACGGGCAGCAGCGGCCGCTCGATGGTCGCGTAGAGTTGGTCGAGCCCGGCTGCGGCCAGCTCCGGCGCCAGCAAGTCGTAGAGGCGGATCGTGGCGTCGACATCGGCGCCGCAGTAGGCCGCGGCCTGGTCGATCGCCACCTGGTCGATGGTGATCTGCTTGCGCCCGCTACCGATGAGCTCGGTCAACTCGGTCATCGTCCACTCGAGCCGCGCGTCGGCCAGCGCCTTCAGCCCGAGGGCGCGGCTGGCGGGGTCGAGCAGCCACGCCATGAGCAGCGTGTCGTCGATAGGTCCCTCTACCGCCAGCCCGTGACGGCGCAGCACGGTCAGGTCGTACTTGGCGTTGTGCGCGACCTTGGGCAGCGCCGGGTCGGCAAAGAATGGCTGCAATTTGGCGACAACCTGGCTCCAGTCGAGTTGCGCGCCCGTTGTGTGCGTCACCGGGATGTAGGCTGTTTCGCCCGCTGCCCAGGCGATGCCGAGCCCGACCAGCGCCGCCTGCATGGCATCGGTGCCGGTCGTTTCCACGTCGTAGGAGAGGCGTTCGGCGCCGGACAGCGCCTGCGCCAGTTTGTCCAGCGCAGCCGCGTCCTGCACGATGAGCAGCGACCGCTCACCCGCAGCGGGCGGCGGCGCCGTGGCTGCGGCGGGCGCCTCGGCACCGAAGAGTGCCATCTGGCCGGTTTCGTCGTCGGCGGCCGGCGGCGTGCGATCGGAGACCGGCAGCTCCTTGATCAGGCTGCGAAACTCGAGTTCGTTGAAGAGGGCGATGAGCGCGTCCTGGTCGTAGTCGCGCAGGCGGCACTTGTCGGCGTCGAAGTGGATGTCGAGATCGGTGTTGATGGTGACCAGGCGGCGATTGCGTAGCACTTGCTCGCGGGCGTCGATGAGCGACTGGCGCGTCTTCGGCCCGCTGATCTCGTCGACGTGCGCGTAGAGTTCGTCCAGCGTGCCGTACTGCTGGAGAAACTTGATCGCCGTCTTCTCGCCGACGCCCGGCACGCCGGGGATGTTGTCCGAGCTGTCGCCGGTGAGCGCCTTGAAGTCGATGAACTGCTGCGGCGTCAAGCCGTAGCGCTCCTGGACCTGCTCCAGCCCGTAAGCCGACGTCACCGGATTGGGCCCGCCCGACGTGTAGAGAATCTTCACCTGCTCGTCGACCAACTGGAACATATCGCGGTCGCCGGTCATGACGAGCACGTCGTACCCTTCGCCGCCGGCCTCGTGGGCCAACGTGCCGAGGATATCGTCGGCCTCGTAGTTAGTGTAGGTGAGAATCGGGATGTTGAACGCGCGCAGCATGGCTTCGATGCGCGTCATCTGCGTGCGCATGTCGTCGGGCATGGCGTCGCGCGTCGCCTTGTATTCGGGGAATTCGGCGTGGCGCCAGGTGTCCCCGGTGTCAAAGGCCACGGCCACGTAATCGGGCTTGACCTCGCGCAGCGTGGCGAGCAGTTTGCGCGCAAAGCCGTAGACGGCCGCGGTTGGCTCGCCCTTGCGCGTCGAGAGCGGTGTCTTCATGCCGAAATATGCGCGGTACGCCTGGGAATGACCGTCAATCAGTAATACGAGCGCCATGAGATTCTCTGTCCTGGGAAAGGCCTGTTGCCCGGCACAGCCGACAACCGGACTGCCGGCTGTGTTGCCAGCCGTTGACCGGTCGGTTCGGTTGCGGTGAAAAGCTGCCGGAACAGGCTACTGTACGGTCAGACTGCCGTCTTCTACCAGCGCCAGGATCTGGCGGTACTTGAGGATGGAACGCAGCGTACGCATGCGGCGCCCGGCGTCCAGGCGATAGCGGCCCGCGGGCAAGTCGAGGATGAAGTTCCTGGTGGTGTTGTTGACCAGAACGATGATGTCATCCGGATTCTCGATCCAGGTGTAATCCAGTTCCGCTGCCTTCACAGATTGATTGGTCGCCATTAGCATGCCCCTTGGTCTAGCATCGTCTGGTGGGTTGCACCTGCATTGTACTTGGCACAGTGTGCTTTCGACAAGAAGCTGACCGGTCGATACCCGATCAGTGGTGAACGGTATTCATCTCTTCCATGGACACCTTGGCCGGCCTGGCGTGCGGCGTCCGGTTCTGCCAGAGCGATACGCCGACCACGGTGGCAAAACTGGCGGCGTAGAGCACCATGAAGGGCGCCGACAGCCAGCCGCTCCGGCCGGCAACCAGGTAAGCCGCCAGCAGCGCATAGAGCGCCAGCGCGATCTCGGCGATCGTCACGCGATCCAGCGGCAGGCGATAGGTGCTGCCACGCCAGCCATCGCCGCTGCTCTCCACGCGAAATTTGGGTGTGCGCTGGAAGGCGCCGCCCTTCGTGCACCACCCCTGCCAGACGGCCAGCGAGTTGTTCAGACAGACGCCCATACCCAGCAGCGTGAGCAGCGGCAGATAGGCCCAGCGCCGCCACCACGAGTCGCGCGCCAGCCGCACCTGCCCGACGGCGTAGAGCAGCGGCGGCCCGAACGACGTGAGTCCGATGAGCGGTACAGGCGAGAGCGGCTGGGCGCCCAGGAGCAGCAGCGGCGGGATCACCAGCAACAGAAGCAGCAACATGGGATGGATGAGATAGGCGCCCAGATGAACCGTTGCTGCCAGCCGCACGCGCAACTCGTTGTCACTACGCCAGACGCGCCCGCCGAGCTTGCGTAGCGTCTGGATGCTGCCCTTGGCCCAGCGGAACTGCTGGCGCTTGTAGGCGTTGAGCTGCGGCGGAATCTCGGCCGGTGCGACGACCTCGTTCAGGTAGAGCGGTCGCCAGCCGGCCAGTTGGGCGCGATAGCTCAGGTCCAGATCCTCGCAGAGCGTGTCGGTCTGCCAGCCGCCGGTGCGCGCATCCTCGATGCACGTGCGCCGCCAGACGCCCCCCGATCCGTTGAAACCGAAGAGGCAGCCGGCTGCCTGCCGTCCGGCCTGTTCGACGGCGAAGTGACCGTCGAGCGCCAGCGCCTGGCTGGCCGTGAGCCAGGAGTAGTCGCGGTTCAGGTGTCCCCAGCGCGCCTGCACGAAGCCGACTTCCTCGCTGCCGGGCGCGCAGAAGTGGGGAATGGTGCGGCGCAGGAAGTCGGTCGCCGGCCGGAAGTCGGCATCGAAGACGGCGATGAAGTCGCCGGTCGCCGACGGCAGCGCATAGGCCAGCGCGCCGGCCTTGTACCCGGCGCGCGTGGGACGTCGCACCGCTACGATGGAACGTCCTTGCGATCGCCAGTAGGCCACGCAGCGGTCGACGATGGCGACGGTGTCGTCGGTTGAATCGTCCAACACCTGGATTTGAAGCTTGTCAGGCGGGTAGTCGAGCAGGGCGCAGGCTTCGATCAGCCGCTCGGCCACATGGCGCTCGTTGTAAATCGGCAGTTGCACGGTAACGGTCGGCCAGTTCTCAACGTCTGCGGCGGACGCGTCGGGCCGCACACGGCGCATCTGCCAGACAAGCCAGGCCGCATGCAGGCTGTAGAGCGCAAGCCCCAGGGCGCATGAGATGTAGATCGCTTGTAAGAGAAAGACCGCGACTGCCTGCAATTGCATGGTTATACCCAAAAAATCGAGCCGACAGCGCGCCGGCTCGAATGTAGCATATAAATACGGATGCGTCGCAGGTCGTGCGCAATGTTCGTGGTTAAGCGGTGAACACGCCGCACAGAAAAACTGGCGCTCAACCTGTCACCATCCTGAAACGCGAGCAGATTATACTGCCTTGTTGGAGGTCAAACCAAATGTGGTATACTCTGTGCGGTCTGGCAACTCTGCCGGCGAGTCTGGCAGCACGTTTCGTGCTTGGCTGACTCATTTGTTCCAGGATCGCACAAACAATCGCCCAGGAGCAGAACCTCGTGGCTGCATCTTTTCCAGATTCAAGCCTCCCTGTAGTTGACCGTCTTGCCCTCGATTCGTTGATCGAGATGTTCGGCGACGATGACATGGAAGCGGTCATCGACCTGCTCGACACATTTCTGTCCGAGTCCCAGAAGCAGGTCAACGCTATCCGGACCTCGTTCGACACGGGCGATATGGCCACGCTGCACCGCATGGCGCACAGCCTCAAGTCGAGCAGTGCGACCTTTGGTGCGGCGCGTCTCTCAGCGGTGTGCGCTCGTTTGGAGCAGGCGGCCAAGGACGGATGCAGCGGCGGGGGGTGCGCCGAACTGCTCCCCGTCGTCCTTGATGAGCAGCAGCAGGCCGCGCAGGTTCTTACCGACGCACGGGCGACGCTATCCGGCGCCTGAGAATACCGGATCGCTGGATCGGCTGCTTGAAACTGCCATCCATCAAGAATCATGCGTCACCAGTCATGATTCATGGATGAAACGCCGCCCTGGCTACCGGTAGCGGCTGCAAAATCGAACAAACAAAAGAGCCCTGGGCCACGGCCCAGGGCTCTTTCTATTCCGGAAAGTCCTGTCGAGCAGGCTAGTCTTCCGTCGCCTCTTCCTTGTGCTGGGCAATGATGTCGGCGGCGATGTGGCTCGGCACCGGGTCGTAGTGATCGAACTCGATGGTGTAGATGCCACGGCCCTGGGTCATGGATCGCAGATCGGTGCTGTAGCGCATGATTTCCGCCAGGGGAACCAGCGCCCGCACGATCGTGCGGTTGTTCTTCTGTTCCATGCCCAGCACGCGCCCGCGCCGCGTGTTGAAGTCGCTCATGATGTCGCCCATGAACTCGTCCGGCACAGTGACTTCCACAATGTAGATGGGCTCGAGCAGCACGGGGTTGGCGGCTTTGAAGGCGAGCTTGAAGACCTCGCGGCCGGCAGTCTGGAAGGCAATGTCCTTGGAGTCGACGGGGTGCTCCTTGCCGTCGAAGACGACGGCTTTCACGTCGACCACGGGGTAGCCGGCAATGACGCCGTTCTCCAACACGGCACGGATGCCCTTCTCGATTGAGGGGAAGAAGGAACTGCTGATGGAGCCACCAAAGACTTCGCTCTTGAACTCGTAGCCGCCGCCCGTGGGCTGCGGGTCGACACGCATGTGCACTTCGGCAAACTGGCCGGCGCCACCGGACTGCTTCTTGTGGCGGTACTGGGCCGATGCCGACTTGCTGATGGTCTCCTGGTAGGGCACCTTCGGAACCGCCGTCTCCACATTGGTGCCGAACTTCTGCGCCATGCGGTGAATCGCCACGTCGACGTGCGTCTCACCCATGCCCTGCAATACCGTCTGCTTGGTGGAGGAGAGCGTCTGGTAGCGCATCGTCGGATCTTCTTCGGTGATGCCGCTGAGCGACGGGCCCATTTTGCCGCTGTCGACCTGCGAGACCGGCGTGATGGCCACCGAGTAGAGCGGCCGCGGGTACTCCGGCGGCGAAACCTTGACGATCTGCTCGGGCGCGCACAACGTGTCGCCAGTCACCAGGTCGTCCATCTTGGTGATGACGCCGATGTCGCCGGCAACCAGCTCGTCCAGATTCTGCAAGTCCTTGCCGCGCACGCTGAAGAGGTTGGCGACGCGCGCCGACTTGCCCGTGCGGGCATTGGCAATCTGCGCGTCGCGGTTGATCTTGCCGGAGAAGACACGCACGTAATTCATGCGGCCCACATAGCGGTCGATGATCGTCTTGAAGACGGCGCCTGCCACCGGGCCGGCGACTTCGGAGTCGAAGCTGAATTCGGCGTCGCCCTTCGTGCCCGTCACGCTGCGCTCGTTGGGCGCCGGCACGTAGCGGCGCAGCGCCTGCATGAGACGCTCCAGGCCGATGCCGCCCGTCGCCGTGCCGCAGTAGACAGGCGTGATGGCGCAGTTCTTGACGCCGACGTGCAGCCCGTGGCGGACCTCGTCGATCGTCAGTTCTTCGCCTTCCAGGTACTTCATGATCAGTTCGTCGTCGGCTTCGGCGGCGGCTTCCACCAGCGCGATGCGCGCCTCCTCCGCCTCCTGCTGCAGGTCGGCCGGAATCGGCGATTCCTTGCCTTCCGGGCCCATGTAGGCCTTCATTTCGATCAGGCTGATGACACCTTTGAAGGAGTCAGCCGAACCGATGGGGATTTGAAACGCAACGATTTTCTCGTCGCCAAGCGTCGTGCGCAGGCTGTCCACGGCGTTGGTGAAATTGGCATTCTCGCGATCCATGCGGTTGACAAAGACGATGCGCGGTTTCTCGAGATCGCGCAGGCGGTCGTAGGCCAGCTCGGTGCCGACCTGGCAGCCGGAGACGGCATCGACCACCACGAGCCCTGCCTCAGCGGCAAAGAGCGCGCTGATCACTTCCCCCACAAAGTCCTGGTACCCTGGCGCGTCGATCAGATTTAGTTTGAGATTTTCAAATTCAACAGGAACGACGGCGAGATTGATCGAAATGCCACGGCGGTGCTCTTCGGCGTCCCAGTCAGAGACGGTGGAACCATCTTCCACGCGCCCCATGCGGCTGATTGCGCCGGTCTTGAACAACAACGCTTCCGCCAGCGTTGATTTGCCCGCGCCGCCGTGGCCGAGCAAAGCCACGTTGCGGATCTGGTCTGTCTTGAACTTCGCCATAGAAGCCTCCAAAAAAGGGTCGATTGAAATGAGTAACGATTGCGTCGAGCCGGTGCCTGCGTGCGACCGAATATGCCGACGCGATCGTTGGCTTACGGTGGGCGCTGCTCATTGACTTGTCAACCGTCGGAAGTGTCTTGGCTTGCCGGCGATTCCAGCGTCGAGGTGAGTGGGAGCACTACGCCGAAGAGCAGCGGATCGTTGTCGTACCGAGTCTTCTCAAACACGTCTTTTCAACTACGCGCGTTCATAGTCAACTCGGCATTCTACTGGAAACGAACACACTGGTCAACTTATGGGCATTGGTCTGGCGCGTCCCGCTGCAGGTCGCGAGCGCCATGCCGGCGAACGTCGCACTGGGCAGATTGCATGGTGCGACGCACGCCGGCACTGGGCTGGCATATCCCCGATTCATCAACGCCGGTCAACGGTAGCTGGCAAAGACTTCACTGTTTCCGTCGGCGTCGAAGGCAACCACGTCATATGGCTCGTCGGGAAAGCCGTCGACTTCCATGCCCGGCGAGCCGACCGGCATGCCCGGCACGGCAAGGCCTGCGACGTCCGGGCGCTCCGCCAGCAGCTTCCGGATGTCGTCGGCCGGCACGTGCCCCTCGATAATGTAGCCATCCACGATGGCCGTGTGGCAGGACTGGAGATCGTAGGGCACCTTGTACTGCTCCTTGATGGGCCCGAGATCTTCCATGTCGATGGCCTCGACGGTAAACCCGGACTCTTGAAGGTGCTCGATCCAGTCGCCACAGCAGCCTCAGGTGGGCGACTTGTAGACCGTGATCGACTCTGCATCCGCTGCCAGGGCCGGCGCTTCCGGCGCGTTGCTGGCAGGGGCGCCGTTGCATGCCGCCAACAATGCAGCAGCGACGAGCAGAATCGCAAAGAACGTTCTTCGCATGTTTGCTCCTTCTCTATAGTTGTCGCTCTTCGCTTCGAGGCGAGGAGCATTCTACCATTGCCGCAGCGCGAAGACAGAATTCACTCTTTGGCGCCCGCCGTGGCGCCGTTCCCGTGCATGTGTGGTAGAATCGCTCCATTTTGTGAATCATCCCAGTGCCACGGCGACGAGGAATCCCATGACACACGAACCTTCATCCCATCGTTTCTATTACGGCTGGGTCGTCGTCGCCGTCACCGCGCTGACGCTGCTCGTCTCGGCGGGCGTGCGTTCGGCGCCGGGCGTCTTCCTCGTCCCGCTCCAGGAAGATACGCAGTGGAGTATCGGCGTGATCTCCTTTGCCGTCTCCATTGGCCTGCTCGTACTCGGTCTGACCGCGCCGGTGAGCGGCTGGTTCATCGATCGCTACGGGCCGCGCCGGCTGGCAATCATTGCCCTGGTGCTCATCTCGATCAGCATGGCGGCGAGTGCCTTCATCCAGGAGCCGTGGCAACTGGCGTTGCTGTGGGGTGGGCTGAGCGGCGTCGGCACGGGTATCATCTCCGGCGTGCTGGGCGCAACGGTTGCCATGCGCTGGTTCGTGGCGCGGCGCGGTCTCGTCATCGGCATGTTCGGCGCCTCCACCTCGGCCGGACAGTTGATCTTCGTGCCGGCGCTCATGCTCGCGGCGACGACGCTGGGCTGGCGTGCCAGTTCGCTTGCACTCTCGCTCGTTGCCATGGTCGCCGTGCTGCCGGTCCTGCTCTTCCTGCGCAACGACCCGGCCGATGTGGGCCAGGTGCCGTTTGGCGCGACGCCCGCCACCACCGCGCCGCGTGCCGGCGCCGAAAGCGGCGTCATGCGCCGCGCGGTGCGCTCACCCGTATTCTGGCTGCTGGCGGGGACATTCTTTATCTGTGGCGCCACTTCCAACGGCCTGGTCGGCACGCACCTCATCCCCTTTGCTCACGACCACGGCATCTCCCAGACGACAGCGGCGGGCATGCTGGCGCTCATGGGCGCCATGAATTTTGTCGGCACGCTGGGCTCCGGCTGGCTGACCGACCGCTACGACCCGCGCAAGCTGCTGGCAATCTACTACGGCTTCCGCGGCCTGTCGCTGCTCTTCCTGCCCTTCGTCACCGAGCCGGTGGGGCTGGCGGCGTTTGCCGTGCTCTTCGGCCTTGACTATATCGCTACCGTCCCGCCGACCACAGCGCTCGTCGCCGACAACTTTGGCCGGCGCAACGTGGGTACCGTCTACGGCTGGGTCTTTTGCAGCCATCAGGTCGGCGCGGCGCTGGCCGCGTGGATGGGCGGGCTGGCGCGCGACAGCTTTGGCGACTACGGTCTGGCCTTCCTGCTGGCGGGCACGCTGGCCGTGGCCGGCGCGCTGCTGGCGCTACGTATCAGCCGCACGCCAATGCTGGCCGCAACGCCCAGCCAGCCGTGACGCTCCTTGTCGTTTCAGCCATTCTCTTCCTGGCTGCGTTTGTGCGTTCGCTGGCGGGCTTTGGCGACGCGCTGATCGCCATGCCGCTGCTGGCCGCGGTGGTGGGGCTGGCCGTGGCGACGCCGGTCGTCGGCCTGGCCACCGTCGTCATCAGCGTGGCGGTGCTGGCGACATCCTGGCGCAGCCTGGACCTGGCGACGAGCTGGCGGTTGCTGCTGGCCTCGGCCGCCGGTATGCCCCTCGGCCTGCTGCTCCTGACGCGTGTCGATGAGTGGGTCATGCACCTGTTGTTGGGGCTCGTGCTGGTGGGGTACGGTCTCTACAACCTGCTGCGGCCGGGATTGCCGGCTCTGCGCCACGAGGGCTGGGCCTTCCCCTTCGGCCTGGTCGCCGGCATCCTGGGCAGCGCCTACAACACCAGCGGCCCGCCGGTGATCATCTACGGCACCATGCGTCGCTGGCCGCCCGACACCTTCCGCGCCACGTTGCAGGGGTTCTTCCTGGTCAATAGCCTGATGATCGTGACCAGCCATGGGCTGGCCGGGCTGTGGACGCGCACGGTGTGGGAGATGGTCCTCTGGTCGCTGCCGGCACTGCTGTTGGGCATCGTGAGCGGCATCGCCGTGCAGCGCCGCATACCGGACGCCAGTTTTGGCCGTCTCGTTTACGCGCTGCTCGTGGCGCTCGGGGTCGTCTTCCTGCTGTCGCTGTGAGTTACGCCGTGCTTGGTTCCGGCACGCCCTTGCCGAGCTTCTTGCACAGGTCGCCGAGCTGGATCTGCTCCTCCGGCGTGAGGGCGGCCATCTCTTCGGTCACGGCCTGCACATGGCCGGGGAAGATCCCCTCGATCAGGTCACGCCCTTCGTCGGTCAGCTCGACCATGACCACGCGGCGATCGTTCGGGTCACGGCGCCGGCGCACGAGGTCGCGCTTCTCCAGGTTGTCGATGACGAGCGTGGTGTTCCCGCCACTCTTGAGCAGCTTGCCGCAAATGTCCGTCTGCGACATGGTGCCCAGGTGGTAGATCGCCTCGAGCGTGCCGAACTGGCTCACGGTGAGGTCGGGGTGGGTGTTGTGATGGGCGATGCGCGCCAGCAGGGTGTTGGTGGCTCGCGTCAGCTTGATAAGGGTGTCGAGGGCCAGAATCTCTTCCGGCTCTCCCGCAAAATGAGTAGGCATGATGATTTCATCCGGCAATGCCGACCCGCTGGCGACAATAGTCCAGCGAGCCGAGCAGCTTATAGACAAAGTGACCCACATCGGCGTAGGTCACGCGCGTCGACGATGGCGGCAGGAAATCGGCCTCCGTGCGCACGTCGCCCGTGGCCGGTGCCTCGGTCATGGCGCCGGGGCAGACCAGCGTCCAGTCCAGCCGCGACTGGCGCAGACAGTCGTACATGCGCAGATGTTCGGCCGCGTAGGGCAGGAAGGCCGGGTTGAAGTCGGGCGCCTCCATGCGCAGGCGATCGGCGCTGCGATCCTCCAGAATGCCGGCGCCGGCCACTGCCACCAGACGCTGCACGCCCGACCCTTCCATGGCGTTGACGATGTTGGCCGTGGCCATGGAGAGCGCTTCCGGCTGCACGTTGTCGCCCAATCCCAGGGCGCTGGCCACGACGTCGCACTCGCGCATGGTGTAGGCGACCATCTCGGCGTCGAGCGCATCGCCCAGGAAGAGCGTGACGTACTCGCGATCGGGCGTCAGGCGCGCCGGGTTGCGCACGAGGACGCACACCGCTTGCCGCTCCAGGATTGCGGCATGCAAAATATGGCGGCCTGTCCGTCCGGTTGCGCCAAACAAGGCGATTTTCATTGCGCTCTTCCTCTGGTATGATTACGCCCGCCGGTGCTCCTACCTTAGCGGAAATACCTGCTGCTGTCAATTCATACAAGTTTGAACAATCATGAGCCTCTACCTTTGTTCCGACGGCGACGCGTTGCGCCTGCTCCTGCGCGACCATGCCGAACCACTCACATGGCTGGCGGCCGAGCCGGGCGCCGGCGACACGCCTGACCCTGGCCGCCCGCTGGAAATCGTCGTCTGGAACGGGCAGGCGCTCCCGGGCGCAGACGGCACGCTGATCATCGCGCTCGACGCTGCGGCGTTGCCGGACGAGAGCCGCCGCGCGCTACATGATGCCGTGCAGCAGCGGCTGGCTGGCGCCGCGCCGGTTGTCATCGCCGCCGAGGCGCTGGCGTTGGCCGGCGGGCTTGTTCCGTCCACCCACGTTGCGCCCGCGCCCCTGCCCGACAACCTGGGCCCGGCCCTGCTGCATGAGCTTGGCGTGCGCCGCCTGCTGGTGCTCTGCGGCACCGTTACCGTCTGTTTTGATGCGCCGGCCTCGGCGCTGTCCGTTCAGGGGCCCGGCAGTGTGTTTGCCGCGACGCTGCCGTCGACGGCGCAACTCGCCACCATCCCGCTCAGCGTCCACGTGCTCGGCGGCGGCATGCGCCTACCCTGGTGACACCATGCACACCGTTCTGATCACGGGCGCCACCGATGGCCTCGGCCTGGCGCTGGCCCGGCGCTACCGCGCGCAAGGCAGCGTCGTGCTCATGGTCGGACGCCGGCCAATAGCTGCGCTCGATCCCGCTTTCTTCACGCCGGAGAACTACTGCCAGGTTGATCTGGCGCTACCGGATGCCGCGCCGCGCGTGGCTGCCTGGCTGGATGCACGCGGTATCCGCGCGCTCGACCTGCTCATCCACAATGCCGGGATCGGCTATGTCGGCGACCTGGAGCGCCAGGAACCTGACAACATCCGTGCGCTCGTCGACGTCAACCTGTGGGCGCCCATCGCACTTTCCCACGCGCTCTTCCCGTGCTTGCAGCGGGCGCAGGCGCGCTGCGTCTTCATCAGCTCGGTCGCGGCGGACCTGCCCGGCCCGCGTTACGCCGTCTACACGGCAACCAAGGCCGCGCTGGATGGCTTTGCGCGCAACTGGCGCGCCGAGTTACGCGCCGACGGCTCGGGCGTCACCGTGCAGGTGATTCACCCCGGCGCGGTGCGTACCGCCATGCACGCCAAGAGCGGCGCCGACCCGGCCGCACTGGGCTGGGAGCGCTTCCCGACGCCGGAGGATGTCGCTGCCGCCATCGAGGCTGCCATTCTGCGCAGCCCGCGCGACGTAACGATCGGTGCGGCCAACCGGCTGGCACGCCGCGCCGGTCGCACCATGCCGGGCGTGGTCGACCGGCTGGTGGCGTTGCGGCGATCGCCTGCTCCTGCGCTGCCACCGCCCGACGCGCTGCCGCACGCCCTGATCACCGGCGCCGCGGATGGCATCGGCCGCGCGCTGGCCTTGCGCTTTGCCGGCGCCGGCTACCTTGTCAGCGGCGTAGACCGCGACGTCGCCCGCGCAACGCAGACGCAGGGCGACATCATCAACCGCGGCGGGCAGGCGCGCTTCACCACCGCCGATCTTGCCGCGCGCGACGGCGTCGGCGATGTGGTGCGCGCCGCTGCCGGCTGGCCGCCTGTCGACGTGCTGATCCACAACGCCGGCATCAGTTGTGTCGGCCGCTTTGTCGATTCCGACCTGGCGCGCCAGCGCACCGTCGTCGATGTCAACCTGGTGGCGCCGCTGCACATGACGGCCGGCCTGCTGCGCGATGGTGCGATCGCAGCCGGCGCCATGCTCGTCTTCATCTCCTCGCTCTCGCACTTTCTCGGCTATCCGGGCGCGTCCGTCTATGCGGCGACCAAGGATGGCCTGGCCGCGTATGCGCGCAGCGTGCGCGTGGCACTGGCCGGCGCGCAGGTGGGCGTGCTGGTCGTCTATCCCGGCCCGACGCGCACCGCGCACGCCCGCCAGTACAGCCCCGATAACCGCCGCGAGCAGCGGCGCATGCCGCCGGAGACGCTGGCCGATCTCATCTTTGCCGCCGTGCAAGAACGCCGCAGCGCGCTGATTCCCGGCGCCGGCAACCGCGTGGCGGCGAGCCTTGGCCAACTGGCGCCCGGCCTCATGGCCGGCATCATGCGGCGCACGCTGTACGCACCGCTGACACGCACGCGGCACGAGCGGCCGTGACGCTCGCCGCGCCCCTCCTTGCCCTTGATGCAGCCCTGGCGCGCCGGCTGGAACAGGCCGAGGCGACGACGACCGCGCGCTACACTGCCGCGCAGGCGCTGCTCGATCCCGCCTCCGGCAGCACGGCCAGCACGATCGGCGACGGGCTGGCGTTCTTTGCGGGCGCGGGCTCGCCCATCAACCGCGTCGTCGGGCTTGGCACCGCGCAGCCGGTCAGCCCGGCGCTCGTCGCCGCGTGCGAGGCGTTCTATGCCGCGCGCGGCGAGGCTTGCCGCATCGATCTCTGCCCCGCGGCCCATCCGTCGCTCACCGTGCTTCTTGCTGAGCGCGGCTATGCGGCGGCGCTTTCCAAGCACGTATTCGTGCTTTCGCTGGCAGAGTGGGATTCAGCGGCAGCCGGCGGTTCGACAATCGCGGTCAGCGCCATCACGCCGGACGAGGCGGAGTTGTGGGCGGATACGCTCGCCGCGGCAGGAGATGACGGCAGGCTAAATCTCGCCGCCCGTGCCATTGCCCTGCCCAACCCGCACAAAGCGGACACGATCTGCTTTGTGGCGCGAGTCGGCGGGCTGCCCGCCGGCGGCGGGGCGCTGGCGCTGGTCGACGGCGTGGCTATCTGCTACTCGACGGCGGTGCGGCCGGCCATGCGCCGCCAGGGCGTGCAGCGCGCGCTGCTCGATGCACGCCTGGCCTACGCACGTGACCGCGGCTGCAACCTGGCGCTCGTCCAGACGACGCCGGGCAGCGCATCGCAGCGCAACGTCGCGCGCTGTGGCTTTCAGCTTGCCTACACCAAAGTCACGATGATGCGCCCCGTTCCTGGCTAGGTGGCGGATTGGCGAAGGCGCGACGCGCACTATACTATAAAGACAGGGTAAGCGACGCGACCACCAGCCGCCATCCGGTGCTGGGGTCCGGTCTGCTTCGTTTGCCGGCTCGTTCCCATCCAATCGTCAATTATCCCGGTCACCACATGTCAACGGAGACAAGCCATGACCAGACCGAAGCGTGAATCGCACAGCCGCACCATCGGCGACCAGACGCTGCACCCCGAAAGCCTGATGATGGGCTACGGCTATCGCCCCGAACTTTCCGAAGGGTCGATCAAGCCGCCGCTCTTTCTCACCTCCACCTTTGTCTTTGAGACGGCCGAAGAGGGCAAGGCCTTTTTCGAGTTGGCCTATGGGCTGCGCAAGGGCGACCCCGGCGAGGAGATGGGGCTGATCTACAGCCGGCTCAACAACCCGAACCTGGAGATCCTGGAGGACCGGCTGACCATCTGGGATGGGGCCGAGGCGGCCGCTGTCTTCGAGAGCGGCATGGCGGCCATCAGCACGACGCTGCTCAGCCTGCTTACGCCCGGCGACGTGGTGCTCTTCAGCGAGCCGGTCTACGGCGGCACCGACTTTCTGCTCAAGCACATTTTGCCGCGCTACGGCATCAGGCCGGTGGGCGTGCTGGCCAACGGCGGCACGGCTGCGTTCGAGGCCGCGCTGGCCGACCACGCCATCCGCGACCACCTGGCTGTCATCTACGTGGAGACGCCGGCCAATCCCACCAACGCGCTGGTCGACATCGCGGCCTGTGCCGAGCTGGCGCAGCGCTGGTCGCGGCCGAACAAGCGCGTGCTGCTCGCCGTCGACAACACCTTCCTCGGCCCGCTCTGGCAGCACCCGCTGCGCCACGGTGCGGACATCGTGCTCTACTCGGCCACCAAGTACATCGGCGGCCATTCCGACCTCATCGCCGGCGTGGCGCTGGGCAGCAAGGCGGTCATCGAGCCGATCAAGGCTTTCCGCACGATCCTCGGCACCATGGCCAGCCCGATGACCGGCTGGATGCTGTTGCGCAGCCTGGAGACGCTCAAGCTGCGCATGACGTCGCAGATGAAGAACGCGCGCTATGTGGCCGACTTCCTGGCCGACCATCCCAAGGTCGAGCGCGTCTACTACCTGGGCCACCTTCCGCCGGATACGCCGGAGCACGCGCTCTATCGCCGGCAGTGCCTGGCGCCGGGCAGCATCATCAGCTTTGAGATCGTGGGCGGCGAGGCGGAGGCCTTCCGCTTCCTCAACAACCTGCAACTCTTCCATCTCGCCGTCAGCCTGGGCGGCACCGAGTCGCTGGTCGAACACCCGGCCAGCATGACCCACTCCGACGTGGACCCCGAGGAGCGCATCGAGATGGGCATCACCGAGAACATGGTGCGCCTCTCCATCGGCGTGGAACATCCGGAGGATCTGATCGCGGATTTGAAGCAGGGGTTGGAGGCGGTGTGAATGTGAGAAGGTGAGGGGATGACAAAATGACAAGATGACAAGGTGACAAGGTGACAATATGAAGCCAACGGTCAATGGTCAACGGTTAATTGTCAATGGTCGATTCATGGCCTCATCCCCTCATCCCCTCACCCCCTCATCCCCTCATCCCTTCATCCCATCACCCCATCACCCCTTCATCCCCTCATCCCCTCATCCCCTCATCCCCTCACCTTGTCACCCCTTCACCCCCTCCCCCAGTTCGCACGAATCTTGCGGGCTTGATACAATCTATCTGTTGGTGAACCCCGCCGGCGTTGTTGTCAATCGCGTCGGTTCCGCATTACCCGATTCAATAAGGAGAACAAAGATGAGAGCAAACTCACGACTCTGGCTGGTCTGGACGATGGTGCTCGTCCTGGCATTGGCCGTCGCAGGCTGTGCTGCGCCCGTGGCCGCACCGGCCGCGCCGGCGGCTGAAAGCGGCGGGGAAGCAGCCGCGCCGAGCGCCGAACCGGTCACAATCCAGGTCTTCTATCCCGTGGCCGTCGATGCGCCCATTGCCCAGATTCTCAGCGGCTACGTCGAGGAATTCCAGGCCGCGAATCCCAACATCACCGTCGAGCCGGTCTTCTCCGGCGGCTACGGCGATGTGAAGACCGCCATCCAGACGACCATCGAGGGTGGCGGCGCACCGCCGGCCCTGGCCGTCATGCTGGCGACCGACATCTACGACCTGGTCAACGCCGGCTATATCGCGCCGCTCGACGACTTCATCGCCCAGAGCGACCCGGCCTATGTCGCCGACTTCCTGCCCGCGTTCATGGCCAATTCCGCCTACGACGGCCAGACGTGGAGCATTCCCTTCCAGCGCAGCGCCGTGGTGCTCTACTACAACGCCGACCTCTTCAAGGAAGCCGGGCTGGAGCCGCCGGTCGACTGGCAGAGCTGGGCCGAGGCTGCGCAGGCGCTGACGGTGCGTGATGGCGACAATGTCACGCGTTGGGGCATCGAGTTCTCGTCGGATTGGCCGTACTGGCTCTTCCAGCCGCTGGCCATCGGCGCCGGCCAGAACATCGTCGGCGACAACCCGACCGAGGTCTTCTTCGACACGCAGGCCATGCAGGACACGCTCCAGTTCTACAACGACCTGTCGCAGGTCTATCAGGCGACGCCGCCCGGCGTGCAGGCCAACTGGGGCCAGGGTCCGAGCGACCTCGCCAGCGGGCAGACGGCCATGGTCGCCCATTCGACGGGCAGCCTGAGCGGTATCCTCAGCCAGGCCGACTTCGAGGTTGGCGTCATGCCTTATCCGGGCAAGGAAGCCGGTAGCTTCGCCAGCGTCCCCGGCGGCGGCAACCTCTACATCATGGACGGCGCCAGCGATGCCGAGAAGGCCGCGGCGTGGCAGTTCATCCAGTTCCTGACCGAGCCCGACCGCGTGGCCGACTTCAGCATCCAGACCGGCTACATCCCGAACCGCAGCGCCGCCTTTGAGGCGCCGGCGTGGCAGGAGTACGTGGCCACGGTGCCGCAGGCGCAGGCCGCCGCCGATGCGTTGCAGTACGCGCAGGCCGAGTTCACCGTGGAGAACCTGGGCGAAGTGCGTACGATCCTGCACGACTACATTCACAAGGCGATCAACGGCGAGATGCCCGTCGCCGATGCCATGGCCGCGGCCCAGGCCGACGCCGAGGCAGCACTGGAGCCCTTCCAGCAGTAGGAAATGATAGACCGCGGATTTGGCGGATTAGGCGGATCAACACGGATACAAAGCAATTCTGTGATCCGTGCCAATCCGCCAAATCCGTCTAATCCGTGGTCTATCTTCGCATACACTTCCGAGATCCGCCCATGAATGCATCTGCCCGTCCGCGGCGCCGGCGCGTGTCGCTGCTGCCCTATCTGCTCATCCTGCCGACCTTTGTCTTCGTCGCGCTCTTCACGATCTGGCCCATGCTCCTGGCGAGCTACCAGAGTCTCTTCTTGCAGCGGCTGAACATCGCGCGCTTTCGCACGCCCACCTTTATCGGCGCGCAGAACTACATCGATCTCTTCGGCGACGATCGCTTCCACCAGGTGATGGTCAACACGCTCCTCTACGTGCTGGGGACGGTGCCGCTGAGCGTGGTGCTGGGCTTCCTCTTTGCGCTGCTCGTGAATCGTGCGATGCGCGGCATCGGCCTGGCGCGCCTCTTCTTCTTCTACCCGACAATCCTGCCGCTGGTCAGTGCCGCGACGATCTGGATGTTCTTCTTCACGCCGGACTACGGCATCTTCAACACCGCCCTGCGCGCCATTGGCTACACGGGGCCGCAGAACTGGACGAGCAACCCCAACCTCGCGCTGATCTCGGTGATGATCGTGACGGTGTGGAAGAATGCCGGCTATTACATGATCTTCTACCTGGCCGGCTTGCAGGGGCTTCCGCAGGATGTTTTCGAGGCGGCCGCGCTCGACGGCGCCAGCGGCTGGCAGATGCTCTGGCGCATTACCTTCCCGCTGCTGCGCCGCACGACGCTCTTCGTGACGACGATTGCCTTCATCAGCGCCTTCCAGACGGTCGACCACATCTTTGTACTTACGCAGGGCGGACCGGCCGGCGCCAGCAGCGTGCTGCTCTATTACCTGTGGGAGATGCGCTTCGAGTTTCTCAACGTCGGCGCGGCGTCGGCCCTTACCGTCGTGCTCATCCTGGTACTGCTCGTCTTCACGTTGTCGAACTTCCTGATCTCCGAGCAGCGGGAGGATGCCTATGCCAAGTAAAGTCGCCCCGCGCTCATTCGGCGCACGGCTGGGCAGCGTGCTGCTGACGATCTTCACCTTTGTGCTGGTGATCCTGTGGGCGGTGCCCATGGCGTGGGCGGTCGTCGCCTCGCTGCGCCCGCCGACGGATCCGCTCGGGCGCGGCGACGTGTGGTTCGCCTTTCCGCTCACGCTGGAAAACTATGCGCGGGCGCTGACGCTGGCGCCCTTCGGCCAGTACTACGTCAACACCGTCGTTGTCATTCTCATGATCCTCACCGTGCAGATGGTGACGGTGACGCTCGCCGCCTTTGCCTTCGCCCACTACGACTTTCGCGGCAAGCGCGTGCTCTTCTACCTGGTGCTCTTGCAGTTGATGATCCCGACGACCGCGCTGCTGGCGCCCAACTTCTCGACCATTCGCTTCCTGGGGCTCTTCGACACGCGGCTGGCGATCGCGATTCCCTACTTTGGCTCGGCTTTCGGCACCTTCCTGCTGCGCCAGCTCTTCCTGGAGATCCCGCGCGACCTGGTCGACGCTGGTGTCATGGATGGCTGCCGCTGGTGGCAGTTGCTGCGCCACATCTACCTGCCGCCCGCCGTGCCGACGCTCATCGCCTTTGGCCTCTCGTCGACCGCCTGGCACTGGAACGAGTTCCTGTGGCCGCTGGTCATCACCAACAGCGACAAGGCGCGGCCGCTCACGGCGGGTCTCGTGCGCTTCACCCAGCTCGGCGAGATCGGTGCACAGTGGGCGCTCCTCTCCGCCGCCACGCTCATCGTGATCCTGCCGCTCTTCGTCGTGTTCTTGTTCTTCCAGAAGCGGTTTATTCAGAGCTTTGTCTATTCGGGGATCAAGTAGCGGGTCGCGTGTCGCTTTTGTCTTGCAGGGCAAGCGCGCTGATTTCCATCGCCCTCATCCCGGCAAGGAGGCTAAACGCTACCAGGTGCGTGCGGTGCGCGAGTTTCTAGAATCTGTTGGGATCATGCCATGACGAATCAACTCACCTATAAAGGCTACACGGCGATAATCACGTTCGACGCCGACGATCGGCTTTTCTTTGGTCGTCTGGTTGGCATTGAGGATATCGTCACGTTTCATGGTGAAACGGTCGACGAACTGGTGCAGGCGTTTGAAGCTGCGGTCGATGGATATCTCGAAATGTCTACAAATCTGGGACGCCAGCCGCAGAAGCCATTCTCCGGCCGCATCACCGTACGTATCCCTCCCAGCGCGCAGGCCAAAGCTGCCGCACGCGCCGCCGAGGAAGGCAAAAGTCTGGCGCGCTGGGCGCAGGAACAGCTCGTGCGCGCACTGGAATAGAACACGAATTGGGCGGATTCACGCGGATCACTCGAATCCGTGTAAATCTGCCCAATCCGTCTAATCTGCGCTCTCTTCTTCCTCTTTACACCGCAAACATCTGATCCCGCTCCGGCCCCACCGACACATAGTCGATCTTGATACCCGCCAGCTCGCTGATGCGATGCAGATAGGCGCGCGCCTCCTTGGGCAGGTCGTCCCAGTGGCGGCAGTCGGCGGTCGAGGCGTTCCAGCCGTCCCACACCTCGTAGACCGGCGTCACGTGCATGAGCACCGGCGTGTCGGGCATGGAGTCGGTGACGATGGTGCCGTCGGGCAGCTTGTAGCCCGTGCAGATCTTGATGATGTCGAAGCTGTCGAGCACGTCGAGCTTGGTGATGGCCAGTCCGGTCATACCGTTGAGCCACGCCGCATAGCTGATGGCAACACCGTCGAACCAGCCGCAGCGCCGCGGCCGCCCCGTCGTCGCGCCGAATTCGCCGCCGATCTCGCGCAGCTTCTCGCCGTCGGCGTCGTGCAGCTCGGCGGGGAAGGGGCCGTCGCCCACCGCCGTGCTGTACGCCTTGACCACGCCGATGACCTTGTCGATGGTGCGCGCCGGCAGCCCCGCGCCCGACGCCGCGTAGGAGGCCGTGGGGTTGCTGCTCGTCACGTAGGGATAGATGCCCCAGTCCAGGTCGCGCATGACGCCGAGCTGCCCTTCGAGCAGGATATGCTTCTTCTGCTCCACGGCGCGGCGGGTCATGGGCATGGTGTCGATGATGCGGCCGCCCAGCTTCTCGCGGTACTCCATGCACAGCTTGTAGAGTTCCTCGCCCTGCACCGGCTCGCCGCCCAGAATCTCGATCTTACGGTTGATGGTGCGCAGCGCGTTGTCCAGCCGCGACTCCAGCCATTCGGGCTGCAAGAGATCACCCATACGCAGCCCGGCGCGCGCCGACTTGTCGGCATAGGCCGGGCCGATACCGCGCTTGGTCGTGCCGATGGTGTCCTTGCCGCGCGCCGATTCCTCCAGCACATCCAGCTCGCGGTGGTAGGGCATGAGCATCTGCGCCCGCGTACTGATCCACAGGTTCTCCAGGTCGACGCCCGCGGCCTTGAGTTCGTCCATCTCCTTGAGCAGCGACTGCGGGTTGACCACGCAGCCCGAGCCGATGATGTTCTGCGTGCGCGGGTTGAAGATGCCGCTGGGGATGAGGTGCAGCGCGTGCTTGCCGAACTCGTTGATCACCGTGTGGCCGGCATTGTCGCCGCCCTGAAAGCGAATCACGACATCCGCTTCCTGGGCCAGGTAGTCGATGATGCGGCCCTTGCCTTCGTCGCCCCACTGGGCGCCCACGACTGCGGTAACGGTCATGGTGGTTCCCCTTTTTCTCTTGAATAATGGCTTGAGGAAAACGGTCTATTTCGCCGACTCGCCGCCATCGACGGTGAGCACGGCGCCGGTGATAAACGCAGCGTCGTCGGAACAGAGAAAGGTCGCCGCCCGCGCGATGTCCTGCGGCGTGCCGAGCCGGCCCAGCGGGATGAGCGGCAACTGCGTCTCGAAGAAGTCGGCCGGCATGGCGTCGAAGGCCTCGGTGTGGATCAAGCCCGGCCGGATGACGTTGGAACGGATGCCATAGGGCGCCAGCTCGATGGCCAGCCGCCGGCTGAAGGACTCCAGCGCGGCCTTGCTCGTGGCATAGGCGATGTCGTCGAACTCGCCCACCACCGCGCCGATGCTGCTGATGTGCAGCAGGTTGCCGCGCGTCATGGCCAGGTGCGGGATGGCGCTCTTGGCCAGCAGAAAGGCCGCGTCGAGATTGATGGCGAGCACCTGGTGCCACTGGTCCAGCGACATCTCCTCCAGGTCCACGCCGGCGGAGATGGCCGCGTTATTGACCAGCACGTCGAGCCGGCCAAAGTGCTGCACCACCTGGCGCACGATGTTCTCGGCGTCGACGCTCACATCGGCGCGCACGGGCAGCGCGCTGTAGCCCTGCTCGCGCAACTGGTCGGCATGGCGCTGCACCACATGGCCGCGCCGCCCGACGATGGCGATCTCCGCCCCTGCGGCCGCCAGGTGCGCGGCAATCGCCGCGCCGATGCCCGTACCGCCGCCCGTGACGATCGCAACTTTGCCCGCAAAGCGGGCGGTGCTCTCACTTGCCAACAGCCTGCTCCTCCAAATACAAACCTAACTGCGCCCGATGGACAACTGGTAATTCGGCGCTTCCTTGGTGATGATGATGCTGTGCGGGTGGCTCTCCTGGAAGCTGGCGCGGCTGATGCGCTGGAAGCGCGCCTTCTCCCACATCTCCGGCAGGCTCGCCGCGCCGACATAGCCCATGCCGCTGCGCAACCCGCCCATAAGCTGGAAGACGAAATCCTTGAGCAACCCCTTGTAGGGCACCTGCCCCTCGATCCCTTCGGGCACGCTCTTGCCGCTGATGTCGGGGCTGGCCGACTCGCTCTGCGCCGTCTGGTAGCGGTCGCTGGCGCGGCCCTTCATCGCGCTGAGGCTGCCCATGCCGCGGTACTCCTTGAAGGAACGCCCCTCGCGGATGACCACCTCGCCCGGCGACTCCTGCAAGCCGGCCAGCAGGCTGCCCAGCATGACCGCCGACGCGCCCGCCGCCAGCGCCTTGGTGATGTCGCCGCTGTAGCGGATGCCGCCGTCGGCCACGATGGAGACGCCGTACTCACGCCCCGCCGCCGCGCAGAGGAGCACCGCCGTCAACTGCGGCATGCCGGCGCCGGCCACGACGCGCGTCGTACAGATGGAGCCGGCGCCCACGCCCACCTTGACCACCGACGCGCCGGCCGCGGCCAGGTCGCGCACGCCCTCGGCGGTGACGACATTGCCCGCCAGGATCGGGATCTGCGGGAAGCGGGCGCGCAGCGCACGGATGGTGTCGACCACGCCCTTGCTGTGGCCGTGCGCCGTGTCGATGGCGATGGCATCAGCCCCGGCGTCGATGACCGCCTCAGCGCGGCGCAGGCCGTTCTCGCCCACGCCCACCGCCGCCGCCACCAGCAGCCGCCCGCGTTCGTCCTTGGCGGAGTGCGGGTAATCCTGCTTCTTCAAGATGTCCTTGTAGGTGATCAGCCCGCGCAGATGGCCGTCCTCGTCCACCAGCGGCAGCTTCTCGATGCGGTAGCGGTGCAGGATCTCCTTCGCCTCGAGCAGCGTCGTGCCCAGCGGCGCGGTGACCAGTTTGTCGGCCACCATGTAGTCGCGGATGGGCCGCGAGTAGTCCGTGGCGAAGCGCACGTCGCGGTTGGTGAGGATGCCCACCAGCCGCTCGTCGCTATCGGTGATGGGCACGCCGCTGATCTTGTACTTGCCCATGAGCGCCTCGGCCTCGGCCAGCGTCGCCTCGGGCGGCAGCGTGATGGGGTCGACGATCATGCCGCTCTCGCTGCGCTTGACTTTGTCGACCTCGGCGGCCTGGTCCTCGATGGAGAGATTGCGGTGGACGACGCCCAGCCCGCCTTGCCGCGCCAGGGCAATCGCCAGTTCGCTCTCGGTCACGGTATCCATGGCCGCGCTGAGCACGGGAATGTTGAGCCGCAGCCGCGGGTGCAACTCGATGGAAATGTCTACTTCGTTGGGCAACGTTTCCGTGTAGCCGGGGGTCAACAACACATCGTCAAAGGTCAGCGCCTCGACTTCGAGCCGGGCCAGCGTCTCGCTCAGCGCGTGCGCGCCGTTGCGAGAATTCTCCGTCCGTGCAAGCTGCGGTATGGTCACACAAGCCTCCCTTGGAATACCGATACCTACCGTCAGCCAATTCTAACATTGCGCCCAAGGCCGGCCAATCTGGCGACCGCTTACGGCAGCGTCCCAGGATGTTGGCGCGCTCAGTGCCGGCGTGCGTCGCACCGGCCAGCATATGGTTGCAAGCGAAAGGAAGCCTGACCGGTGCGACGCACGCCAGGATGCTCTCTACTTCTCTGCGCCCCTCTGCATCTCTGCGCCTTTGCGTCAAAGGTCAGCCAATACCAGACAATTTCCTACAGCCCGTATGCCCGCTGCGCCTCCTCGGCGATGATCTGGATGCCGGCGTGCACCGTCTCGGCGGCGGGCGCATAGCTCATGCGCACGCACTCGTGCTTGTGCGGCCACGCCTCGGCCAGGCCGGGGAAGAAGTAGTGCCCTGGCAGGATGACCACGCCGCGCGCCTTGAGCCGCTCGTACAACTCCTGGCTCGTGATGGGCAGATCCTTGAACCACAGCCACAGGAAAAAGGCGCCCTCGGGCTTGTGGATGTAGCACGGCGCCTCGCCCATGGCCTCGCGCACCCACGCCACCGCCTGCTCGGCCTTGGCCTTGTAGAAGGGGCGGATTACCTCCTGGCTCAACCGGATGACCTCGCCGCTCTCCACCATGTCCAGTGCCAGCGCGGCGCCCGTGCTGGTCGGCGCCAGGCTGATGACGGCGTTGAGCGCGGCCACGGCGCGCGCAATCGGCGGCGCGGCGATGACGATGCCCGTGCGCGGGCCGGGCATGCCCAGCTTCGACAGGCTCATGCAGAGGATCGTGTGCTCGTCCCACTCGGGCTGCACGTCGGCGTAGAGAATGCTGGGGAAGGGCGCGCCGTAGGCGTTGTCGACGATGAGCGGGATGTCGTGCTCGCGCGCCAGCCGACTCAGGTGGCGCACCTCCGCATCGGTGAGCACGTTACCCGTGGGGTTCGTCGGCCGCGAGACGCAGATGGCGCCGATGTCGGGGCCGACCTCCAGCGCGCCAAAGTCGATGTGATATTTGAAGAGACGGTCGCCCAGCAGCGTGATCTCCGGCCGGTAGGCGACAAAGTGATCCTCGCTCAGCCCGGCGTCGGCATACCCGATATACTCCGGCGCCAGCGGCAGCAGGATGCGCCGGTCGCCACCGTCGGCATGGGCGCCGGCGAAGAGGTTGAAGAGATAGAAGAACGAGGTCTGGCTGCCGTTGGTCAGCGCGATGTGCTCGGGACCGATCGCCCAGCCGTAGGTGCGGCGCAGCAAACTGGCCAGCGCCTGGAGAAACGCGCCGTTGCCCCCGGGCGGGCTGTAATCGCCCACCATGCGCGCAAAGCTGCCCTCGTCCTCCAGCATATCGATCATGCGCCGGCGCAGCACCGCCTCCATGGCCGGGATGCGCGCCGGGTTGCCGCCGCCCAGCATGATAACCTTGCCGGCGCCCGCGGCCAGCGCCGCGCCCAGGTCATCCATGAGCGTCAGCACACCCGACGCTCCGGTAAACTTATCGCCAAAAGTGGAAAACTGCATGGGAACACCCTCCGTTCGTGGTTCGTCCCGCCCATTCTACCGGCAGCCGGCGGCGATGGCCAAGGGCAGCGACAAGAAGAAAGGTTCGATAGAACGCGGATGACGCGGATTGGGCGAATTTACGCGGATTATTCTTTGCCCTTGCTGTCTCAATCCGTATTGATCCGCACGATCCGCGTCATCCGCGTTCTATTTCTTATGCGCCCCACGCCGTGTGAAGGGGCGCGATAATGAAAGGGGCGGCGCGGTGCGGTGACCGTGCGCCAAGACGAGGAAGCGATGTCGTACATCCGGAGTGTGTCGCAAAGTGAAGCCGTTGCGCCAGGCGGATGGCGCGGCCTGCTGCTGCTTCTGTTCGCCGCGCTGTTTGCCGCAGGCTGCACGCCCCTGCCCCTCGCTGCCCCCGCCGCCACCATCTGCCCGCAACCCGCCGTCGCCATCGACCCCGCCTGGCTGGAGGAGCGCGCCACCCTGGCCCAGCTCGAGTTCGCCCTGTGCGACGACCTGACCGCCCTGCGTCGCGTCCACGCCTGCCTGCGCCCCGGCGACGAAATCTGGACCTTCGCCACCCCGCCCGAGACGTGGAAGGCGGGCGCCGGCCGCGCCGGCTTCGCCATCTTGCGCGATGGGGCGATTGTCGGCGGCGTGCTGCGCTGCGCGGAGTAGAGCGGTGATTCCTGACATGGATTGAGGGCAGCGCCGACAGGGCGATCTCACGCCGTTTTGCGTTGCTCCCCACGTACCCAGGTGCATCCCAGAATATTGGCGTCGTGCGTCGCACTGGTCAAACGATCCGTCGCGGAAAACCACATCCTGACCAGAGCGACGCACGACGGCGCGACTTCGCCAACTTCCTGGGACGCACCCCGCGTACCCGGATTGTTCGCACCGTTCATCGACACATGCTAGACTATCCAGGCGAGCTGACGCGAGCGTTGTCCTGTCCTCAGGACACACCCCAACCTGGGTCGTTTGCGATCTCCTCGCTTCATCCGGCCGGTTCTCATTTCATTGCAGCACCCAAACGAGTGTGTTATGACAGAATCGCAGACAGACGGCCGGGCCGGAGCACCCCCGGCCGGCAAAGAAAACCCCACAGCGGCGCATGACGCCACCTCCATCGCCCAACTGAATGATCTGGCCTGGCAGCTTGCTGGAGGCGAAATGATCCGCGCCTACGCGCTGGCCGAGCAGGCGCATACCCTCGCCGGCGCGCGGCCCGACGAACGCGGCCTGGCGTACAGCCTGCGCACGCTCGGCATCCTCAATCTCCAGCTTGGCAACACGGAGGCGGGGATCGCCCAATTGGTGGAGGCGCGTGCCCGCTGCGAGGCTTGCCACCTCGACGATGGGCTGGCCGATGTGTACGGCGGCCTTGCCAGCCTCTACCGCGACGCGGGCGAGATGCCGGCCGCGCTCGACGCGGCGCAGCGGCAACTGGAGGTCGCCCAAGGCGCCGGCGACCTTGAACGCACCGCCGGCGGCCTCGCCAGCCTTGCCGGCGTCTACCAGGCGCGCGGCGAACCAGGGCTCGCCCTGGCGACATGGCAGCAAATGTTGGAGATGGCGCGTATACTTGACCACCCACGGCTCGCCTGTCGCGCGTACCTGGGCCTCGGCGAGTCGCACGCGGCGGCAGGCGACGATGTGGCAGCGCTCGACGACGCGCTGGCTGCGCTGCGCGTGAGTCGCACGCATGATCTTCAACGCTGCGAGGTCGATGCACTCCACCTGCTGGGCGGCTGTTATCTGCGTCTGGAGAGCGCACCGCAGGCCATCTACTTCCTGGAACAGGCAGTGGAGTTGGCCCATACACTGGCGCTCAAGGGCGCCGAAGCGCGCATTTTGTTGACGCTCGGCACGACGCTCCATCACATGAGCCAGTTCAAACGCGCGGAGGCGACCCTGCTCCAGGCGTTGGAGACGGCACAGGCAGCCGGGGATAGCGAGGCGATTTGCCGCGCCCATGAAGCGCTGGCGACCTTCTACGAGGCGGCCGGCGTGGCCACGGATGCGCTCGCGCACTTCCGGCGCTTTCACACGGGATGGGAACTCCTGCTGGCGGAGCGCGCCAACCGCCAGCGCCAGGTGCTGCGCCTCATGGCCGAGCTGGCCGATGCTGCGCCGGCGGACGCGGAGCCTGCCGGATCAGGGCGCCCGGTGCTGCCCGCGGTCGACGCGCAGGCGGCACTCGACCTCAGCGCGCTGCGCGAGCGGCTGGAGCAGGAGATCGAAGTGCGCACGGCCGGTCTGACGCAGACTATCGAGCAGCTACGGCTTGAGAAAGAAGAACGAGCGGCCGCGGACGCCGAGACACAGCAAGCCTTTGCCGTGCTGGAGCGCCGCATGGCCTCGCGCACCGACGACCTGGCGACCCTCTTCGACCTGACCGTGCTGGCCAGCCAGGCCACGACGCAGCAGGAAATGCTCGATCTCGCCCTGCCGCGTATTTTGCGGATCACACGCAGCCGCTCGCTCTGCGTCCACTTGCTGGATCCCCATCGTTCGGCGCTGACGTTGGTCGCCCAACTCTATCTGCCGGTCGACAACCTGGCCGCCCTTCAGGATGTTCCGCTCGACGACGACCTGCGCCGGCAACTGGCGCGGCGTCACATTTTGTGGCTGACGACCGATCTCGCCCGTGCGCCGGGCATCCCCGACGTCTTTCGGATTCCGATCTTCCGCACCTACGCCGGAGCGCCCATCAAAGTGGGGACGCGGGCCGAGGGGCTGCTCAGTTGCTACCGGCTGCCCGAAGATGACTACACCATCGACGAAGTAGCATTGGTGACGGCGCTGGCGCAGCACCTCGGCGTTCTGCTGGAGGTGGAACGGCTGCGCCGCATGGCGCGAGGCCTGCGCACCGCCGGCTCGTAGCGAACGGCGCCTGGTTGATCGGGACGGATCCGGTTGCGTTGGTCATGGTCGCCGTCATCCCGGCGGCAAGGTCACTGAGCCAGGAGCACGGCCGCGTTCGCCACGTCGGTCAGCGGCGTGATGCGTCGCAGCAGCTCATTCCTGGCAAACTCGCGATGGATTTCCTCAAAGGTCATGCTCATCTGCGGAGAGAATCTGCCGGATCTCCGCCATCTGCGCCGCGGTGAGCGGGCCGAAGTGCATGGCGCCGCAATTCTCCTCCACCTGCGCCTCGGTGCGGAAGCCGGGAATGGGGATCGTCTGCGCGCTGCGCGCCCAGAGCCAGGCCAGCGCGCCCTGCGCCAGCGTGCGGCCGTTGCTGGTGAGGATCTCGCGCACGGCCTCCATCTTCGCCAGCCATGCCGCGCTGGGCTTGCCGCCCTGAAAATACTTCATCCACTGCGGGCTGTTGACGCCGCGCACGTCGTCGCTCGCGGGCTGCGTGCCCGGCGTGTACTTGCCGGTTAGTAAGCCCATGGCCAGCGGGCCGCGGTTGATCGCCGCCAGGTTGTGCGCCTCGCATACGGCCAGCACGGCGGGGTTGTCGTCCAGCACGTTGAGCTGGAGTTGGATGGCCGTGCAATGCGCGCCGCCGGCGAAGAATTCAGCGCGGTCGGCAAAGTCGGTGCTCCAGCCGTAGGTGCGGATCTTGCCGGCCTGCACCAACTCCTCCAGCGTCTCGCGCACCGGCCCGGCCTGCTCCGCCGGATAGCCGTTGTCGTGGAACTGGTAGAGATCAATGTAGTCGGTATTGAGCCGGCGCAGCGATTCTTCGCAGGCGCGGCGAATGCCGGCGGGCGAGGCGTCGGATCCGGTGACCTGGCGCGTCTCCTCGTCGAAGAGGGCGTTGAACTTGGTGGCGATTACCACCTGGTCGCGCCGGCCGGCCAGGGCCTTGCCCAGCACGCGCTCGCTATGCCCGGCGCCGTAGACGTTGGCCGTGTCGAAGAAAGTGGCGCCCAGGTCGAGCGCGCGGTGAATGGCGCGGGTCGACTCGGCGTCGTCGACCTCGCCCCAGCCGTGCGGCTCTGTACCGGACCAGAAGGGCCCGCCGATGGCCCAGCAGCCCATGCCCAGCGCGCTGACTTCGATGCCTGAACGACCGAGTTTGCGTGTAAATGCCATAGTGAGACCTCCCAAATTGGTGTGGATGTTGGATGACTCGTGATAGCCGGCGCTTTGCCGCAACAATCGCCCGGCCTACATGTCCTGAAGCAGTGCCTGCTGGCGGGCGCGCAGACGCTGGAGCAATTCTGCCTCTTCCGCCCCAAGCGCCAGTTGCCCGTTGCTCAATTCGGCCAGGTCATGTTCAAGAATTCGCAGCAACTGTTGCAGCGCGGCGCTTTGTGCGCGCAGCGCGGCGTTCAGATCGCTGGCGTCATAGTGCGGCAGCGTCCGGCCGAAGGCCGCCCGCAGCGCGGCGCTGGCCTCCGCTTCAAAGAATCGGTAGTCGCGCCGGGCGCCGCGCGTGGCCGCAAAGATCGCGACCAGGGCCCCGCGCATCCGATCCAGCCTTGGCAGCGCATTCCAGAACTGGCGCCGTTGCAGCTTGATATCGGCATCCAGCGCCAGCCAGAGAAAGCGGTGCAACTCGTCCTTGGCCGCCAGCGGCTCGCGATAGTTGGTCCGCGCCGCAGACAAGATCGCGCCGGAGGACAATTCGCCACAGAGGACGCGCATGCCGTCGGCGATGCCG
>JACKBA010000017.1 GCA_020634815.1 Caldilineaceae bacterium
ATGAAGGGATCCGAGTCGACCAGGCGGCGGCTCACGTCGACGGCGCCATCCGGAGTCAGCGACGGGAAGTCCTCATAGGCGATGGTGGCGCGCGCCTGGACGATGGCGGGGTCGCTGAGCGCGGCGCGCAGCGCGGCATCCCACTCGTCCTGCTCCGTTTCCCAGCCGATCAGGACGCCCTTGCCGCCGTATTCGTCGTTTGGCTTCAGGACGAGTTCTTCCTTGTTGGCGCTGGCCCACGGCACCAGGTCGATGTCCGCACCGTCGGGCGACACGGTCTTGCGCTCCTCCAGCACGCGCGTCCATGGGATGTGCTGGTGGATAGCCTCTTGCTCCTCCGGCGTGAAGAGATAGGCGTTGCGCTCGTCCGAAGCCACGGCAAAGCTCGCCTTCTTGTGCACCAGCTTGCAGGCAAAAGGGTTGGCCATGCAGATGGCGCCGGCGCGCAGCGCGTCGACGATAGGGTGCTCGATCCCGAAGCGCTGGATCAACTCGGTGGTCAGCACGCGCTTGTAGACGTAGTCCACGGGGCGCCCGCCGGCGTAGAGCGTGCCGTCACGGAACTCCATGTCGTTGGGATCGCAGATGGTGACGGTGATGCCATAGCGCGCAAAGTAGTCGACGAAGAGATGGAACTCGGTCGTCGTCGGCACGCCTTCCCAGTCGACGATGGCGATGTCGGGGAGCTTGTCACGGTTGCCGCGCCACTGGTAGTAGATGCGTAGCAGGGCATCGATCGCGCTACGCCGCCCTACGGCCAGCGAATCGACATGATATCGCTCGCCAAAAGCCTTCATCAGCGGCGTCTCCAGAAAGAGATCGGAGAGGACGTCGCTATAGGCCATGCTGGCGGGGCTTTCGCCGTTCAGTTCCACGTAATTGAGGTGATAGGAGCCATCGTCGCGCACGGTAAAGAAGCTGTCGAGCCGCGCCGTCGGCAGGATGGTGGGAAAACCGGACGGGATCTCGATGAGCGCCTCTTCCTCGGCCGTCAGATGTGCCTGGGCGCGCAGGGCCGGGTCGAGCAGCATGGCCTCGGCCAGCTTGCGAAAGACGCCGAGGACGATGGTGCTGCGCCACCGCAGGTAGTGCCAATCCATGCCCGTGTTCAGCAGCGGGCGCAGCACGGTGGTGAGCGGGCGCCCGCCAAAGACGAGCCCGCGTGCGGAAAGGCCGGGTAACAGTACCTCCCACGACTCCTGGGCAAGGGTGCCCGTCGTGGCCAGGTCGTTGTAGAAGTCAATTGCTCGTTGTCGCTGGCTCATGGTCACAATCGCACTGGGGTTGAAGTCGGATGGAAACGGTAGATGCAGGGTGAATTATAGCCTGCTCGCCGCGATACGCAAGCAAGACAAAAGCCAACCGCTCTACTGTGCATCGAGCGCCGGTGCAGATGCGCTGCGTGAGGATTCCATTATGTGACAGAGCGTGGTACGGAAACCGCACCACGCTCTGCACACAAAGGAGGAGGAAGAAACACTGACGATAGTAGCGCAGATGGCCGCGTCGTGGCGTGATGAACTGTACAATTCATGTATTTGGTTTGTGGAATGATTGAATCTGCCGAGTCGATGCCTGCTTTTCACGCATGGCTTCGATGGCGCCCGCCTTCAGTGCAACTTTCGGGCGCGGTCTGCGTATAGATCGGTAGGTTCGTCCGGGTACCCTATTCGGCCTGATACTCGGCGCGCAGATAGCGCAGCGGAGCGACCGCTCCGGCCAGAAAGGCGACGAAGAGGAGCACGAGAACGATCCGGGCAGGCCAGCCCAGCGCCGCCATGTCCTGTTGAAGGTAGGCAGAGACGATGACCACCGCGGGCAGGCCATTGCCCAGCGAACAGGTCACCAGCGTTGGAAGGCCGATGCCACGTTCGGCGGCTGCCAGCAGGTAGTAGACGCCAAGCGTCAGGAGACCGGCGCCGGCAAGCCGCACCGGCCACAACGGCGCCGTGATTGCCAGCCAGTTCGCCAACGGGCCGGCCGGCAGAAGCAGCAAGAGCAGCCCGGCCAGGAGCATGGTCACGCCGCAGACGCGCAGCACGGTGCGCAGCGGGCGGAACGGGTCGCTCAAGGTGTAGGCCATAATGGCTCTGTATTATAGGAGAATCTCGACAATGACGCGAATCGATTGGCGCCAGACAGCACTGGATCGAACGCAAGGCGTGCGCCGGCAATTGCTCGGCCATGCCGTCGTGCTGGGCGCGGTCGTCATCTTTCTGTGGCTCATCGAAATTGCCGATTGGCTCGTCCTGGATGGTGCGCTCGACCGCTTCGGCATCCAGCCGCGTACGTTGGGCGGGTTGCAGGCTGTCGTCGTCGCCCCCTTCCTGCACGATGGCTTTGGCCACCTCATGGCCAACACCATCCCGCTGATCATCCTCGGCTGGTTCGTCATGCTGCGCCGCACGGCCGACTTCTTCCTTGTCGGGCTGTCGGCCCTGCTGGCGAGCGGTCTGGGCATCTGGCTCTTCGGCGGCGCGTCGACGATCCACCTGGGCATTAGCGGCGTCATCTTCGGCTTCTTCGGCTATCTGCTGGCACGCGGCTATTACGAACGCAGCGTGACCGCCATTGTGCTGGCCGTCGTGGCCTTCCTCGTCTATGGCGGCATGGTGTGGGGGATGCTGCCGCTCCAGCCGGGGATCTCCTGGCAGGGGCATCTCTTCGGCTTCGTCGGCGGGGTGATTATCGCCTACGTCCAGGCGCGGGCATATCGGGGTCGAAGCGCTCTTCCGGCGCAACCGCACGTAGCAGCACGTAGAAACGATGTCGTCTGACCTCACCGCTCAGGAAGTTCTGCACGATGTAGAAACCGGCGCGCTCGAAGAGATGGAGAGAGCGCCGGTTGATCACGGCCACGGTCGCCCGGAAGAACTCCGGCGCAAACTTCTCTTCGCCAAAGGCCAGAATCGCGGCCAGAAAACCATGTGACAGACCGGTGCCGATCAGGTCAGGGTGCAGCCCCAACCCCACATCGAGCGCCGGCAGCCCGTAGTCGCCGCCCGGCACCTGGGCATCTTCGCCAAAGCAACAGAATCCCACCAGGCCACCAGCGCCGTCGCGTATCGCGTGGTAGTAGTAATCCGGCCGCAACAAGGCCGCCATATCTTCCTCGAGATTGTCGGGGTCCGGATTATAGAGCGTGTCGATGCCTGGATAGCTCCAGTTCAGTACGGCACGCGCGTCGGGCTCCGTCATCGGCGCAAAATGGTACTCCACGCCACCTACCCCTCCAGTGCCTGGCGCAGATCGGCGATCAGATCGTCCGGGTGTTCCAGCCCGATCGAGATGCGCAGCAGGTTGGCCGGTGTCGTCGTGTGCGGGCCCTCTACCGAAGCGCGGTGCTCGATGAGGCTCTCGATGCCGCCCAGGCTCGTGGCGCGCGTGAAGAGCTTGACGCGTGCGGCCACCGCCATTGCTTCCTCGGCGCCGCCATGCACCTGGATCGACAACATGCCGCCCGACAGCTTCATCTGCCGCTGTGCGATCGCATGGCCAGGATGGGTGGGCAGACCCGGATAGTGGACCACGGCCACCGCTGCATGATCGGCCAGGAACTCGGCGACGCGCTGCGCATTCTCGGCGTGGGCGCGCATGCGGTAGGGCAGCGTGCGGATGCTGCGCATGAGCAGCCAGCAATCGAAGGGCGACGGCACCGCGCCGCCGACCGTCTGCACCAGGCGAATGCGTTGGAAGAACGCATCGTTCTCCCGACTGACAACCGCGCCGCCCAGCAGGTCGCTGTGGCCGCCCAGATACTTCGTCGTGGCGTGCATGATGAGGTCTGCGCCCAACGCCAGCGGCTGCTGTCCGGCCGGCGAAGGCCACGTGTTGTCAACGGCACAGCGCGCGCCGGCGGCATGGGCAATCTCGGCGACGGCGGCAATATCGGTGATCTTGAGCAGCGGGTTCGATGGTGTCTCGACCCAGACGAGCCTGGTCTGCGGGCGCAGGGCCGCGCGCACGGCATCCAGGTCGGTCATGTCCACGACGCTGTAATCCAGTTCCCATGGCCCCAGCACCTCGCGCAAGAGCCGGCTCGTGCCGAAGTATACGTCATCCGGGAAGATGACGTGGTCGCGCGTGCCCAGCGCCTGGAAGATCGCGGCGATGGCGGCCATGCCCGAGCCAAACGCAGCGGACGTTTCCCCGCCTTCCAGCGCCGCCAGGCATTCCTCCAGCGCGCGCCGGTTGGGGTTCTCCGAGCGCGTGTAGACGTAACCGTCGGTGTAGGAGCCATCCGCCGCGCGCTCGAAGGTGGTCGACAGGTGGATGGGCGGCATGACCGCGCCCGTCGCCGGGTCGGGCCGGCGGCCGGCATGGACGGCCAGCGTTTCCATGTGTTCGGTGGCAGCAGAGGAGTGCTCACTCATTGCGCGGGATCCCGGTGATGCGGATGCCGCTATTCTTTACCTTGTTGCGGGCATTGATGCCGATGAGCAGCGCGGTGAAGCCTTCGACGACGGCCGAATTGGCCAGCGGGCCGGCATCGACGGCAAAGAAACCCGCCGCGCGGATCAGCTCGGCTGCGGCGGCTTTGGCCTCCTTGCCGTCGCCGGTGTAGAGCACGTCGCAGTCGGGCTGCCAGTCCAGGTCGCGCAGATGGCCGGCGGCGATGTTCTGGAATGCGGCCACGATCTGCACACTCTCCCCCAGTTGCGCCTGCAACTCCTGCGCGGCCGAGCCGGCTTCGGGACGCCAGGCGATGGAGACCTTGGGCGGCTTGAGCGGCACGACCACGGTCATCACCATCTTGCCCTGCGCGCCGGCCGCGATCTGCTCCGCCATGCCGGCCTGGCTTTCGTACGGAACACTGAGCACGACGATGTCGCCCGTCGCCGCTGCCTCGGCGTTGGTCGCCCCGCTGATCGGGGCGTGGCCGGCAGGCAGTAGAGCGCGCAGTTCGGCGGCCACGGTATCGGCTTTCTCGGCGCTGCGGCTGCCGATGATGACCGGGTAGCCGGCATGCGCCCAGCGCACGACCAGGCCGGATCCTTCTGCGCCCGTGCCGCCAATCACGGCAATGGCCGGTTTCTGCATAGAATGATTCCTCCAGATGGTTTAAGTGAAATAGCGATCCATCAAGTCGTCGAGCTTGTCGAGATCGATGGGTTTGCTCAGGAAGTGGTCGGCGCCGGACGCTCGCACGCGATCGCTGTCATCGCTGAGCGCAGAGATGATCACGATGGGCACGCCGTCGAAGTCTCCCGAACTGCGCAGGCGGCGGATGACTTCCAGGCCATTCAACCGCGGCAGATTCAGGTCCATCAAGATCATGTCCGGGTGTTCGGCATTGGCCAATTCCAGTGCCTCCGGACCCGTACGGGCGACGAGGACGCCCACCTCGCACATCTCCAGGTAAGCGGAAATGGCGAAGATGTTGGCCTCGCTATCCTCGGCGAGCAGCACTTTGCGACCGGCGCCCGCCGATTCATGCAGTGGTGGCGGTGGTGGGGAGAAGGTGCTCGCCACCGGCGATGGCGTCTCGCTGTGGATTTCGGCATCCCTGGCATTCCACGGCATTGTCACCGTGAACCGGCTGCCCGCACCGGGTGTACTGGTCACCGAAATTTCGCCGCCGTGCTGGTTTGCCAGCCGCTGGGATAGCGCAAGGCCCAACCCCGTGCCGGCGAACAGTTGCGGCATGTTGTTGTCGATTTGGACAAATGGTTTGAAGAGCCGGCCCATATCCTTCGCATCGATCCCGATGCCGGTGTCCCACACGGTGACTTGCACGGCGCTCTCCCCGGGCTGTCCGGTGACTTCTACGCCTACGCTGCCGCCATCCGGCGTGAACTTCACCGCATTGCTCAGGAGATTGACAAGAATCTGCTTGAAACGCAGCGGGTCGGCCTGGATTGTCTGTACCTGGGGATCGTACTGTTCGAACAGTTGGAGGCGCTTCTGGGTCGCCAACTGCCGGACGATATTGAGCGCGCTGGCGCATAGCGCGTCGATCTGCACCGTTTCGATCTCGAGCGTCATCATCCCGGCCTGAACTTTGGTCAGGTCTAGAATGTCGTTGATCAAGGCCAGCAAGTGTTGGCCGCTTTCCGTGATGACCTCGAAAGACTGGCGCTGATGATCGGTCAGCGTGCTGCTCAATTGGTCGCGCAAGACGCGCGAGAGGGAGAGCACGGCATTGAGCGGCGTGCGCAGTTCGTGGCCCATGGCCGCCAGGAAGTCGTCCTTGATTCTTGCGGACCGCTCCAGTTCGGCGTTGGCGGCGCGCAGTTCTTCGACCTCCTGCAGGAGGCGCTCATGACTCGCCTTTAGTGACTCGTTATCCTTAGCCATACCACCTACGGAGCCTTCTCATGGATTGCGGAAAAGTTCGTCGAGCCGCTCGATTTCGCTGGCTGCGATCATGTGCGGGTTGCCTGACAGGATACCGACGACATTGCGGAAGGGTTTGCCGACATGTAACCCGCAGCCGTCGATGGTGAATTCGCAGATGTCCTTGTTGTGCATGGAACCGCGCATCTTGAGCACCGTGATCCCGCGCCGCATCTCGCCGTTGATTTCGACGTATCGGAGCAAGATGATGGAATCGGTCAGCGTGGAGATGTGCGACTCCGTCACCGACGCGCCGCCTGTGAGCGTGGGCGTTGTTGCCGTAAAGAGCCCGGTAATCTCCTGGTGCTTGATAAAGGAGGTCATGCCGATGACGAACTCGCGGAAGCTACGGATGGTGCCCACGCGCTCAAGGGCGGAGAGGCTGTCCACCGCGACCCGGTGAGGCCGGAATTCGGCAACGAGATCCTTGATGGTGATCAGATGATCTTCCAGACTCGCCGTCTCCGGATAGACACAGTAGACCTTGAGTTTGCCCTCCGCTTCCATCTCCTCGAAGTTGACGCCCCAGCCAATCGCATTGCGGAAAAGCTGCTCGCGGCTCTCTTCGAATGCCAGCAGCAGACAGCGCTCATTGCTGTTGACGCCGCCGGCCAGGAACTCCGTCGTGAGCAACGTCTTGCCCGTGCCGGTCGCCCCGGAGACGAGCACAACCGAGTCGCGGAAGAAGCCGCCGCCGCACAGGCCGTCGAGGTCGGGGTTGCCCGAGGTAACGCGCAGGTTGGACGAGCGCTGCTTTAACTCGATGGCTGAGAGCGGGATGACCGTGACGCCGCGCGCGGGGGTGACGCTGAACGGGAACTCGCCCTTCTGGTGCAAGGTTCCGCGATATTTCAGCACCTCGATCGTGCGCCTCCGCTTTTCATCCTCCAGGGCGTTGCGCAGGATCACGACGTTGTCGGCAACGAATTCTTCCACACCATGGCGGGAGATGTCGCCATACTCGCTGGTTCGCTCCGCGGTGAGCACCGATGTGACGTTCATACGCTTGAGCGCAACCGAAATGCGTAACAGTTCGTGTCGTACCGTGTCGCCATCGTGCAGGCGATTGAAGATGGCGCCCAGCGAATCGAGCGAGACGCGCCGTGCATTGACGGAGGTGACGGCATGTTCGATCCGCACAAGCAGGCCGCCCAGATCGTACTGGCCGACAACGTGGTCGTCGTCGTGTGCCTGGATCGAACCGTCGACGAAGCGCCAAAGCCCCTGGCGTTCCCAGTCGGCAATCGGCCAGCCGAATGAAGCCATGTTGCGCCGCAGATCGTCGGGTGGTTCTTCGAATGTGACAAAGACCCCGGCCTCCTGGGAATGCAAGATCCCTTCCGCCAGAAATTGGGCGGCAAAGACCGTCTTGGCGCTGCCCGCAGTGCCGGCGACGAGGGTCGTCCGCCCGCGCGGCAATCCACCGAGCGTGACCAAATCGAAACCGGGAATGTCGGTGGCCAGTTTGTCCACCGGAGCGAGGAACTGGGAATTCATATCATAACCTTTGTATGGATTGTTTGGGTACCGTGAACCCTCCCCCCAGGTCCAGCAGAGACACGACGAGGGCTTGGTCCGACAGGTCGCCGATCAGCCGCCGCAGCGGCGGTGGCGAAACCTTGACCAGGGTTGGGGTCGCCAGAATCTTTTCACGTTCGGCCAGTTCGGGATGCTCCAACACGTCGATCACGGTGATCTCGCACTGCCCGTTCAGCAACTTCTGAATTTCCTGCAGGTTTGCGATGGCCGCAGCAGATCGAGTTGTGTCCCCGGTTACGTATAGAACCAGGCGAAGGACATCAGCATGCGTCATTATGATTCCCTCGATGCAAAACTCTGGCGGGAGGCAATCGCCTCCAACCGATAGAGCGAGAGTAGATTCCCCATGAGCCGCAGGACGAGTGGTCTCGATTCCTCCAGAAGGAATGTCTTGCCGCCGCCGTTCGTCCGTTTCAGTTCGCCCTTGATAGCTGCAACATGAATATCCATGACGTCGCGTGGCCCGGCGTTCTGGAAGCGCAATCGCTGCGCAATCTCGCGCAGATCGTCGTCCAGCGAATTCTGGACTCGATAGGTGCGCTGCTCAACGGCATTGTGCAGCGCCTGGCCATAGCGATTGACCAGGGCGCCGAACAGCGCCGGGTCTGCCTCGCGTACCGGTACCTTCCCATAGATGGCCGCAGCGACTGAGGTCGAGCGCTGGGAGGAGATGGCCTCCAACGAGTCCATTTCACGATCCTGGCGCCCTTGTCGCTCGGCTGCCTGCCGGTCGGTAAACATGCTCGCCATGTCTTGCCGGCTGTGGGTGACATCTGTATGTGTGATCACCAGACCGCGCGGTGGCTCGCCGGTCAGCGGGACCACACGCATAATATACCAGTACGCTTTGTCCGGCCTGGAACAAGAATATTCGATGTCAAAATAGTCGGATGCGCCGCTGATGACCGATTGTAGCCCCAAGAGCGAGCCGGCTGCTTCTGGTTCGCCGCTTTCGGCCGAACGCGCCACGACCGTCAAATAGTTGGCGCCCACTGAAACCTTGCCAAGATTCTGGACGCCCGCAGCGCGCGCTGCATCGTCCCACGCCGTATTGGCATAGACAATCGTGCCGTTGCTGTCGGTAACGACAACTTGCATCGGCAGCACGGCCAGGATAGATTGCAGCAGGTCTCGATCCGTCACGTGGCAATCCGTTCGCACGACGGCGCTGTGCCAGGTTTTGAGCGGGCAGATACCCGGGGCCGGCGCGCTATCGACAGGAAACGAACATGCAACCTTCGAATGCGCCCGGCGGATTCCGAGACTGCCCGGAAACGACTGAATCCATTATAGCCACTGAGTGTGGCAATGTCGAACGTTTGACGATGAACCGATTCGTAGTGCCTGGCGCCAGGCCGTTCAGAACATCGCCCAGTACCGTTCCCATGTCGACGTTGCGACGGTGCGGCTTACTGCGGTGACTGCGTCCTCGTCGACGGTGAGCAGATCGCGATCGCGCATGAGTGTCTTGCCCTGCGCGATCGTGCTGTGCACGTGGCCGCCGCTCACGCCGAACAGGATGTGCCACGGCAGATTCGCCGAACTCAGCGGTGTCGTCGGGTAATAGTCGAGCAGGATCAGGTCGGCATAGGCGCCGGGCGCAATGATGCCGACGGGCTTGTCAAAGAAGACGCCCGCCAGCGCACGATTGTTGTGTACGGCCATCTGGAGCACCTTGTCGGCGCCCAGGTAGCGCGGGTCGCCGTGCGCCACCTTCTGCAGCATGTCCGCCACCTTCATCTCGGCAAACATATCGTTGCTGAAACCGTCGTTGCCGAGACAGACGCGCATCCCGCCGCGCAGCATGGGCACGATTTCCGCTGCGCCCACGGCGTTGTTCATGTTCGAGCGCGGCTGGTGGCTGACAAAGGTGCCGGTCTCCGCCAGCAGGGCCGTCTCCCATGCATCCACGTGGATGCAGTGCGCCATGATGCTCTCCGGCCCGGTGATACCGAAGCCGTGCAGCCGCTCCACCACACGCTTGCCCGACTTCTCGACGCTGTCGTATTCGTCGACCGGATGCTCCGCCACGTGAATGTGAAAGCGGTCCGCCTCGGCGGCGCACTTGCTCAACGTATCATCGCTGAGCGTCAGGCTGGCGTGCAGGCCGAAGGTGGCGGCCAAGCGCCCCTGGTGTTCGTCGCGCGTACGCTCGACCCGCTGGCGAAAACGCACGTTCTCGCGAATGCCGGCCTGCGCCGCATCGCTGCCGTCGCGGTCGGTCACCTCGTAGCAGAGGGCGGCACGCAGCCCGCTCTGCAGCACTGCTTCGCCAATCACGTCGAGGCTGCCGTCGATGGCACGCTGGCTGGCGTGATGGTCGATGAGCGTTGTCGTTCCGTTGCGGATGGCATCGACCAGGCAGACCTCTGCCGAACTACGCACGCCGTCGAGATCGAGCGCCTTGTCCAGCGGCCACCACAGTTTGTTCAGGATTTCGGGAAAATCCTTGGCCGGCGGGCCGGGGATATACATGCCGCGCGCAAAGGCGCCATAGAAATGGGTGTGCGCACAGATCTGCCCAGGCATGAGCAGGAGCCCGCCGGCATCCCATCGCTCGTCGTTGGGATATTGTGCGAGCACTTCCAGGCTATGCCCCACGCTGTCGATCGTGCCGCCGTCATAGCGGACGGCGCCGTCATCGATGACCCGGTTTTCGCCGTCAAAGGTGACGACGGTGGCATTGTGAATGATCATCAGCCAAATCTCCTCGGCTGGCGCGCCGGCCAGCAATGCACAGGGAAAGGACATCGCCCGTGAAATGAAGGTATTTCGAGTATAACATGCTGCGCACGGCGTAACAACGCACTTGCCCGCCCTGCCCGCCGTCGCTACAATCGGGCTATGATGGCCACTGCCCACGCTCCGCTCGCCGGTGAGCAACCCGTGCACATTGCAGTCAACGGCTGGATGGCTGGCCGTCTCGCCGCGGGAAGCGGCCAATACCTCGATCACCTCCTGGCGTGGATTCCGCAGATCGCGGGCGAGGCACGCATCTCGCTGCTGCTGCCGGCCGGCTTTGGCGAGGCGACCGCACAGCAATGTCGCACGCGCTGGCCGCGGGTGGAAGTTGTCGCTGTCGACCTGCCGCCTCTCCCGGAGAACCTGGCCAAGGTATGGTGGGAGCAAATTGCCGCGCCCGCTGCTGCCGGACGGTGCGGCGCCGGCGTCTACTGGGTGCCCTACTGGGCAGCGCCTTTCCGCTCCCCGATTCCCACCGTGGTCACGATTCACGACCTGATCCCGTTGTTGCTACCGGCCTATCGCGGCGGCATGCTCCAGCGCGGCTACACGCGGCTGGTCTCGTGGACGGCGCGGCGTGCAGCAGCTATCATCGCCGTCAGCGCAGCGGCAAAGCGGGATATCGTCGCCCACCTGCACGTCCCCCCCGATCGGGTGCATGTCGTCCATCACGGCCCGAACCAGGAAGGCTCCGTCACCGTCACCGCGGCAGATCGGGACCGCGTGCGCGAACGCTACCAGTTGCCGGAGCGCTTCTTTCTTTACCTGGGCGGCTTCGATGTGCGCAAGAACATGGGCAGGCTTCTGCGCGGCTACGCACGCTACCTCCAGGTGGGCGGCGATCCGGGCGTCAAGCTCGTGCTGGCCGGGGCACTGCCGGTGCAGGACAGCGCCTTCTTTCCCGACCCGCGCCGGCTGGCGGCCGAGGCCGGCTGTGCCGGGCATGTTCACTTCTGCGGTTGGGTGGATGAGGCCGACAAGCCGGCGATCTATGCGCTGGCGACGGCGTTCGTCTTTCCCAGCGAGTACGAGGGTTTCGGCATGATGGTGTTGGAAGCCATGCAGGCGGGGGCGCCGGTGGTGACGAGTGGGGAGTGAGGGGGTGACAAGATGAGGGGGTGAGGTGTTGGGGTGTTGGGGTGTTGGGGATCGCTGATGCTATCCCTACAACCTCAAAACCCCAACACCCCATCCTACCAACCAGTCACCCCCTCATCTTGTCACCTTGTCATCTTGTCATTCCCCATCCCGCGGCACGAAGCAGACCTGCTCCGGAGCCAGCGCGGGATGGTTGATGCCGAAGTGGTCGGTGATCTGCCAGGTGAGCGTTTCCTTGTCGAAGATCGGCTGTAGGGCAAGGCAGGCAGCCGCCGGGTCGGCGCCGCCCTGGATAGCCGCAAGCCATGCTTCGGCCGCCTGGGCAAAGCCGCTGTCGGGCTGGCCCTGCTGGAGCGCCGCCAGGTCCTGCGCCGCCGCCGTATCGTCGCCGGCCAGCGTTTGCGCCTGGATTAGCCGGAAGGTCGCCAATCCTTGCAGTAACTTGAGTTCCTCGATCGCCGGCACGCCATGGATCGAGCAGGCGCGCAGCGCAGGATCCAGCGCCGCCCGGTACTGTTCGATGGCAGGCGCGTACCCCAGCACGTCGGCAGCCTGTAGCGTGACATCGGCCTCCACCAGGCGCAGGCCCAGGCAGTCGTTGCCGGCGGTCTCGCGGTTGTAGAGCCAGCTCAGACGGCGGAAGGGCTGGCCGTCGAGACTCTGCCACGACTCCGTGTGGTCGACCTCCAGGCCGCCCTCAGGCGTACCGCTCACGCCGCCGGTAAGGAGCAGTTGCATCCCCGTACCCAGCGACCCTTCGGGAAGGGCCTCCACGCTGGCGGTGCCTTCGGCAATCGTGGCGCCCGGCTCGATGATGGAAACATAGTCGCCCGCATCAGCGTCCCACGTCACGATCTGCACTTCCTTCACGCAGAAGGTCGAACACCCCTCCACCGTCCACGCGATGTCGATGGCGCCGTCGCCGTTCAGATCCTCGACCGCCAGCAACGTGGGCTGCCCGTAGACGTCGGGCGAATAGACCAGGTCATAGCCGCCGCTGTCGTTGCCGTGGTAGATGAGAATGGCGCCCTGCGCGCCGCCGGGGCCGAAGCCGAGATCGCTGACGATGGTGGGCAGGAAGAGTGCATCCTCGCGGCCGTCGCCGTTGAAGTCGGCCAGCAGCATGCCGCCGCGGTCGTCGGCCATGCCGTCGCACAGGCGCAGCCACGTCTCGACGACCAGCGGGTCGGCCTCGGAGACGGCAATCACGGCGGGCAGCACGCTGGCGTAGCCGTCAAGCGTCGTTGGGCAGGCCGGCAGTTCGCCGTCGGTCCCGCTCAGGACCGGCGCAACCGCCGAGACATCGGTCGTGGCGGTCAGCGTCAGGATCGGTGTGATGGGCTCGGTGGCGGTGGCGGCCGGTGTCTCCGCAGTTGCGGCAGGTTCGGGCGTCGCAGCCGGCTGGATGGCCAGCACGGGGCAGAGATCGGTGGCGGTGAAGGTGGGGTTGGCATAACCGTAGTCGGAGAGCGCCTCGTAGCTTTCCGGATTCTGCTCGGCAAAAGCCGTAGCTGCGGCACAGGCGTCGGCGATGTTGCCGCCGGCCTGGTACGCGTCGAGCCATGCCTGGCCCAGGGCCGCATAGATCGAATCCGGATAGGCTTGCTGCAACTGTGCCACGCTCTCGGCCGCTGCGTCGGGCTCGCCGGCATAGGCATCGACCAACGCCAGCCGGAAGAGGCTGAAGCTGCGTAGTTCGTCCGCCTCGCCCGGACGCTGACCGCACGGCACCAGGTTGCGGTTGGTGACCGCTTCGTTGTACATCTCGCGCGCCTGCACCAGCCCGATCTCCTGGTAGCGCGTCAGCGCCTCGCCGGCGTCGAGGACCTTGAAGTAGAGACAGGTGCTGCGTTCGTAGACCTTGTCCATCAGGGTATAGGGTTCGCCGTCGACGCTGCCCCAGACCTCGGTGCGCGCTCGCTGCGGACCGGCGCCCACGCTGCCGTACTCGCCGCCCGCAAGGATGATCTCCAGGCCCTGGCCGTTTTCTCGCTCCTCGTCCAGGGTCACGTCGGCATAGGCCATGACGATGGTGCTGGAGGTCCAGTCGTTCCACTGGGCGCCATCCCAACTGCGCACCATGACCGTGTCGAAACAGGTGCTGGCGCCGCAGGTCGTGTCGAGCCAGGCCAGGTCGGGCTGCCCGTCCTCGTTGATGTCGTCGGCAGCCAGGATGCTGATCTGCCCGGCCGGCCGCGCACGGTAGGCCAGCGTGTGGCCGCCGTCGCCGCTCATGAAGATAAACAGGTCCGTTTCCGGCGCAGCCGCGTCGGAGAGCGGGTTCTTGATCGTCACCGCATAGTCGTCAACGCCGTCGCCGTTCCAGTCACCACTGCGCAGATTGGTCTCGTCCAGCGCTTCGCAGGAGCGCAAGAAGGCAAGCACACCGTCCACGCCTTCGGGCGCGGCCAACAACTCCTCCAGCGTGGCGGGATAGGATGCAAACTCGGTGGGGCAGGCTGGACCGGCCTCTTCGGGTGCCGGCGCGGTGGCCTCACCCTCGGCGGCGGGAGTCGCATCGGCAGGCGCTTCTGGGGCTGCCGGTTCGGACGTTGCGGCTTCGGTGGCCGTTGCGGCGGCTGTCGGTACGGCGGTTGGCGGCGGTGGCGTCGGGGCGCCCTGGCCGGGGATGGTCAAGCGATCGCCGCGGAAGAGGACGAGCCCCGGTCGCACTGCCTGTGGATTGGCTGCGCGCAGGGCGTCGGCGCTGACCCCGAACTTCTGGGCGATGCTGTTCCACGATTCGCCGGGCTGCACGACATAGGTGCCGTCTTCGGTGGCTGGCGTCGCCGTGGGTTCCTGGGTCGCGGTCGGTTCCGGCGTCGCAGTTGGTTCTGGTGTCGCAGTTGGTTCCGGAGTCGCAGTGGGTTCCGGCGTTGCAGTAGGCTCCGGCGTCGCCGTTGCTTCCGGTGTCGCGGTCGGTTCTGACGTCGCGGTTGGTTCCGGCGAGGCGGTCGCTTCGGTCGTGGCGGTGACTGTCACCGGTTCGGTTGCGGCAGGCGCTTCCGTGGCGGTGCTTTCTGGTTCGGTTGTCTCTGTAGCGGGCGCTGCCGTCGGCGTGGCGGCGGCGCCGGGCAGGGTCAGTTCCTCGCCGACGATGAGCCAGCCGCTTGCGCGCACGGCCTGCGGATTGGCGGCCTGCAAGTCGCGCACGCTGAAACCGGTCTTGCGTGCAAGGCTGCTCCACGAATCGCCGGGCTGCACGACGTAGACGCCGGCGGGCGCGGCGGCTGTGGCCGTCGCTGCAATGGTCGGCGCAGCCGGCGCCGCGGTTGGCGTGGCAGTGGCCGCACCGGGCAGGGCCAGTTCCTCGCCGACGATGAGCCAGCCGCTGGCGCGCACGGCCTGCGGGTTGGCGGCCTGCAAGTCGCGCACACTGAAGCCGGTCTTGCGCGCCACGCTCGTCCACGAGTCGCCGGGCTGCACGATATATACACCGGCATCGGCGCCGGCTGCCGGCGTGGCGGTCTGGGCCAGGGCCGGCGCAGGCGTCGCCGCCAATGCCAGGGCCAGCACAAAGAGCAGCATGGCGGCCAGGAGCCGGTTACGCCGGGCGCGGAGCTGTAGGTCGGGCTGGGCAGAGAAACGATCTGCGGATGTCTGCAAGCGGGTCATTGGGTCTTCTCCATCCTTGATGTTCTGCTGTGGCCAAATCAGGCGGCTGTCGCTCCGTCAACAGGCGCCGTTCTGGTCACAAATGCCGTCGGACTATTGGTAGGTAACGTCCTCGATCTGCTGTACCACCTGCACCCAACTCTGGCCCGGTTTGAGGGGAACAGGAACTTCGCCAGGACCCAGCCAGCGCGGCGGGGCTTCCTGGCTGGCGCGCCACGTGCCTTCATAGACTTTGCCGTCACGGAAGACTCGCAGATCGCCAAACTCATGCAATTTGATGTTCACACCCTTGGTGCCAAGGGAATCCTCCACGATGTCGGTCAGCTCGTGGGCGGCCGATGCGACGATGACGTTGGAGGTCACGAGCGGGCCGCCAATCGCCGGGTCGAACTCCTGCACGCCACCCTGGAAGCGCACATAGCCGCCCAGTGCCGGGTCGTAGCGCCACTGTACGGTGTTGCCGCCGGGGTAGGGAATGTCGATGACGGTGGCATCGCCGGCGAAGTTGGGCGGCGTCGCCTCGCCAAATTCGAAGCCCGGCTTGCTCCACGGGATCTCGATGCCCTGGTCAACCAGCCACTGGCGAACGCCGTCGGTGCGCGCCTGCAAGCGCGTGCGATAGTCGTCGCCCAGGTTGGTGAAGTAGCGGTTGTTGGACGGATCGTCGATATCGGCGTCGAGGTAGGGGAAGCCGACTTCGTTCTTGAGCAGGTAGCGGATGGCGTCGCTGCCGCCCGAGCAGGCCAGCACGCCGCCGTACATCTGCACCATCCAGATGTTGGGGTAGCGCGCCGAGCGGACGGGACCGATGCGGTCGGCTTCCTGGCTCTGGTACATGGCGGTGATGCGTGTGAGCGTGAAGCCGTCGACGATGTACTCGTAGACCAGGTCGGCCTTGGAAAGCCCGTAGTGCGCAGCGCGGCCGGCCGCATCGTTGTTAACGCAGACAAAAATGGGCGCCCGCGTCAGAACGGCCGGGTCGGCAACGGGCAGGCCGGTGAAGGGCGAAATGTTGCCGGGCTGCGGCGTCGGTGTCGGCGGGGCAGGCGTGGCCGTGGGCAGCTCGAGCACCGGGGCCGGCGTGTCCGTCGGGGCAGCAGCGGCAGGTTGCGCGGCGGCAGCAGGCGTCTTGGTCGGTGTGGGCGTCGGCTCCGGACGGGGCGATCCGCAAGCGGCGAGCAACAGAACTGCGGCAAAGAGCAGCAAGGCGAGCGAGAGAGATGGGCGATTGGTGCGTTGCATCATGATTCTTACCAGGAGTGCGGAGAGCAAGGAATTCTCAGATAGAAATGGCCGGTGCGGAAACTTGCCCCTTTCCGACGCCGGCAATCAGTTCATGCGTCAAGGTCGACTTCCATGTAGCCGTGAGCGATGCGCTGGCGAAACAGGTCGCTCAGCCGCTGCGTGCCCGCACCGGGGACGCCGGTCGCGATGGTGATGGCGTCGACCTGCACAATGGGCATGATCTCCTTGGTGGTGCTGGTGATGAAGGCTTCGTCCACCGTCGCCAGTTCGTCATAATGGATGGGGCGCTTGACGACCGTGAAGAGATCGGCGGCAATGTCGAGCACCGCAGCGCGCGTGACGCCGCCTAGCACGTCGGCGTCGGGCGTGATGAGTTCATCGCCGCGCAGCACAAAGAAGTTGCTCGTCGTGCATTCGGTAAGCGTCCCGTCGGCGCTGCAATAGAGTGCCTCGATCGCGCCGGCCGTACGTGCCCGCTCCTGTCCGCGAATCGCCGTGATGTAGTTGAGGCTCTTGACCGTGGGCATGAAGCGCGGCAAGTCGACGGTGATCAGGCTGGCGCCGCGTTCGTACGTGCTCGACGGGTAGGCTTTCACCGGCGCCAGCATGACGATGAGCGACGGCTGCTGCTGCGGCGTGATGAAATTGGGCGATGCGCCGCCGGTGACGACGATGCGAATCGTGACGTCGGCGGCATCGTTTTGCGCCAGCGTGTCGCGGACGATGGTCTCGATTTCGTCCAGCGTCCACGGCAGCGCCAGGTCGATCTGGCGGGCGGAACGTTGCAGCCGCTCCAGATGGGCGCGCAGACCGAAGGGCACGGCGCCATAGGTGCGCAAGAGGTCGAAGACGCCGTAGCCGCGCACGAGACCCAGGTCGTTGAGCCCGACTGCCGCCGCGCCGGCTGGGACAAACTCACCGTTGACGTAGTAAATGTAGTCGCTCATCGAGCTGCTGTTGTTTCCAATACCGATCGATCTGGCAGGCTTACGGGCGAATGTTCCAATCACCGATGCAGACCCACTTATAGGTCGTGAGTTCCTCCAGCCCCATGGGGCCGCGGGCGTGCAGTTTCTGTGTGCTGACCGCCACTTCGGCGCCCAGGCCAAACTGCCCGCCATCGTTGAAGCGCGTACTGGCGTTGACGAAGACGGCCGACGAGTTGATGGCCTCGACAAAGCGGTTGGCGTTGACCAGGTTGTTGGTCAGGATGCCATCGGAATGCTCCGAGCCGTGGTCGTAGATGTGCTCGATTGCTTCCTCCACACCGTCGACGACCTTGACACCCAGGATCAGCGCCATCCACTCCTGGTCGAAGTCGTCGGGGCCGGCCTCGACGACATGCGCCCCGTGCGCGTCGTCGAGCAGCGCGCTCAGGGCCGCGCCGGTGGCGCGCAACTCCACCTTGCAGCGGGCCATGCGCTCGGCCAGCATGGGCAGGAACGCGGGGGCCGCGGCGCGATGAACGAGCACCGTGTCGCAAGAGTTGCAGACGCTGGGGCGCTGTACCCGTGCGTTCTCGACAATGTCCAGGGCGCGTGGCAGGTCGGCGCTTTCGTCCACAAAGAGGTGGCAGACGCCGATGCCGCCGGTGATGACGGGGATGGTCGCCTGCTCGCGGCAGAGCTTGTGCAGCCCGGCGCCGCCACGTGGGATGATCATGTCGACGTACTTGTCCAGCCGCAGCAACTGGGTCACCAGCGCCCGGTCGGGGTTGTCGATGTACTGGACGGCATCGAGCGGGAAGCCCGCCTCCTCCAGCGCCTCCTGGATGGCCGCCACCAGCGCCATGTTGCTGCGCAAGGTCTCGCTGCCGCCGCGCAGGATGACCGCGTTGCCGGTCTTGAGGCAGAGGGTGGCAATGTCGATGGTGACGTTGGGCCGCGCCTCGTAGATGACGCCGAGCACGCCGACCGGGATGCGGCGCCGGCTCAGGCGCATGCCGTTGGGCAGCAGCCGGCTCTCAATCTCGGTGCCCACGGGATCGGGCAGTGAGGCTACGCTGCGCGTATCGGCCGCCAGGGCACGGATGCGCTTCTCGTCCAGCATGAGCCGGTCGAGCATGGCCGGCGTGAGCCCCTTGGCGCGGCCGTCGGCCATATCTTGTTCATTGGCGGCGACGATGGTGGCAACATGCGCTTCCAGCACATCGGCAATCTTCATCAGCGCCGCGTTTTTGGCATTGGTGGTGTAGCTGGCGAGGCGACGGCTGGCCGCGCGCGCCGCCTGTCCCATCGCAACCAGATCTGTTGTTTGGTCGGCAACCATGACCATGAGCCCGTACTCCTTCCTGTCGGGGCGTCCTGCCGGCAAATCTGGTGTACTTTACCACAAAGTGCCATGAGTGCCACAAGCCAATCGGCAGTACGGCGTATCCCGCGACGTTGGCGAGGGTGGCGCCGGCGAGCGTCGCACGCTTGCCAGCGCGAGGCCGTATGTCGGGTGCGCCGCACGCAGCCGGCATGGGGTGTTCCCTTGGTATATCGGCAGCTCGATTCACAGCGAACCTCTTCAAAATGGCAGCGAATTTTCCAGAAATGCTTGTTGCCTTACGCGAATTGGTGTAGAATGACAGGGAATTGAAAGCATTGTAAGTGCCGGTGCATGATACGATGGTCGCGACTGACCGACCAGATGGAGGACGTAATGCTCAGAGTACCGGTAACCGTAACAATTCTGATTGTTCAATTGATGATGTTACTGCTTGGCGCAACGCCGGCCCTGGCGGGCGACGGTGCAGCAATCACCGGCACCGCCTACCACGATGTCGACGGGGACGGCTGGGCGTCGCCGGGCGAACCTGGTATTGCCAATGCCACGGTCTACGTGCGCCTGTCCACCGGCGCTACCGTCACCACGCAGACAGACGCCGCGGGAAACTTCATTGTTCATGGCCTCGGAATGGGCAGCTACGATGTCTGGGCCGAGGACGGTGAAAGTAATGAATCGGCTATGCGCCCGGTTGAGATCGGCGAGGTCAATGCCGCAGTGGCGATTGAACTGCCGTTTGAATACGACCTGTCGGATGACGTCGTCATGCAGTCAGCCAGCATGATCTTCCTGCCCGCAATCACCCGCTGAGCATGCCGGCGCCTTCAATACCTTGAATATTACCACCTGACTGAGATAGCAAGCCTCCTCCTCTCTGTAGCACGAAAAGACTCCACCGTTCGGTGGAGTCTTTTCGTGCCGCTATACTTCATCGATCGCTATCGCCCGCTATCGGGCGCGCTCACGTGCCGCGGAAGCGAGATTTCAGGTTCTCCCAGCGCTTGGAGCGCAGCTCTTCTTCACTGATCTCGCGTGTATCGGTGGCGTCGAAGAAGATGTTGAGGCGATCTTCTTCATATTTTGCGCCGCTGATGTCCAGCCGCGCCAGCCCCGTCGGCAGCGAGACGTTGCGCTTCCAGTTGCCGATGCGGATCACCAGCTCGTCGACGACGCTGCGGTTCAGCTCGATCTCATCGCGGGCAACCAGCGGCAGCGAGAGGCTGAGCACGTACTGGCCGTTGCGCCGGAAGATGTCCTGCGGCTTGCCCTCATAGAAGCGGTGTGTCGGGTCGCCGTGCCCGCCACGCACGGGGTTGGCGCCAAAGACGGTTTCGGCCATGTGGGCGAGCATGGGCAGCCCGAGCACTTCCTGCTCAAAAAGCGGGATTTCGAAAATCGGCAGCGGCTGGAAGCACTCGTGCACCAGTTGCAGGTTCTGCGCCTGCGCGCTCTTCCAGGTATCGAAGTAGCCGTCGGTCAGCGTGCGCGGGAAGACGCGGTTGCAGATCACGGCGTCGACGCTGTAGCCGTACAGGTTGAGATAGGTGTAGGCGCGCTGCGCCTCCTTGACGACCATCTTCTCCGGGTTGAGCACGACGCGCATGCTGCTCTTCGTGCCGTCGCTGAGCAGGCGGCTCATGCGCTCCAGGAAGTCGACCAGCTCGGCGATGCTGTCGAAGACATCCTCGTCGGGCAGCGGCATGTCGGTCATGCGCTTCATGACAGGCCGCGCCAGTTGGATTGTCTTGCGCTGGAAGGGGAAGATTTTCTCGATATACCAGCGGGCGATGTCGGGAAAGCTGAGCAATTGCAGGGTGGACCCCGTCGGCGCCGCGTCGATGATGATGACGTCGTAGTTGCCGCTTTCGGCCATCGACGTGATCTGCATGAGGCTGGCCAGTTCGTCCATGCCGGGCAGAATCGCCGTCTCCTCGGCCACCATGCTGTCCATGCCCTGCCACATGAAGACGGCGTTGAGATAGGCCTGCACCTTGCCCCAGTATTGATCCATCTGGGTGAGCAGGTCGATCTCCTGACCCCACAAGTTGGGGGCCAGTTCGGTCAACTGGCTGCCGATGGGGCGGTCGAAGCTGTCGCCCAGGCTGTGCGCCGGGTCAGTGCTCACGACGGCCGTGCGATAGCCCAACTCTGCACAGCGAACGGCAGTTGCGGCGCTGATGCTCGTCTTGCCGACGCCGCCCTTGCCGGTATAAAGCAAAACACGCATGAATCCATCCTCACTCTTGATTGACCGGCAGTCGGGCCGGTCACGGTCGTGCAGCGTGGTGCAAAGCAGCAGGCTGCACGCGGAGTATAGCACACGCCCCTGGGCGCAGCGGTACGCTCGGTTCCACGAACACGCTCAATTCATCCGCACGGCGCCAAAGCTGTGTGCCGAACGCGACCAGCAGGCTCCATGGGCTATAATGCTCCCATTATGCGTGTATTGATGGTGAGCAAGGCCCTGGTTGTCGGCGCGTACCAGCGCAAGGCAGAGGAGATTGCGCAGCTCGGCGTCGAGTTGACGGTGCTGGTGCCGCCCGCCTGGCACGACCGCCGCGGCCGGCAGGAAGCGAAGCCTGTGCACACCGCGGGGTACGCTTTCCGCACCGTGCCAATCCGCTTCAACGGCAACTTCCACCTTCACTACTACCCGACCCTGGCACGTGAACTTGATGCGCTGCGGCCCGATGTGCTGCACATGGACGAGGAACCCTACAACCTGGCGACGTGGCTGGCCCTGCGTGCTGCTGCCGCCCGGCGGATCCCGGCAACCTTTTTCACCTGGCAGAACCTGGACCGGCGCTATCCGTTCCCCTTTTCTCGCTTCGAGCAGGACAATTACCGGCGCGCGCCGATTGCGATTGCCGGCAACCAGGATGCCGCCGGCGTGCTGCGTGCCAAGGGCTATGCCGGCACGATTGCCGTGATTCCCCAGTTCGGTGTCGACCCGGCGATCTTCACCCCGGCCGACACAGAGACTGGCTCCCCGTCCTCCTTTCGCATCGGGTATGCGGGCGGGCTGCTGCCGGAAAAAGGTCTCGACGACCTGCTGCGCGCCTGTGCCACGCTCGACGGAGCGTGGGTGCTGACGCTGGCGGGCGAAGGCGAGGCACAGCCGGCCCTGGCTGCGCTGGCTGCCGAGCTGGGCATCGGCGACCGCGTCCGTTTTGCCGGCCGGGCAGAGAGCACCGTCATGCCTGCGTTCTATCGCTCGCTCGACGCCGTCGTGCTGCCCAGCCGCACCACGCCGGGCTGGAAGGAGCAGTTCGGTCGCGTGCTCGTCGAGGCGATGGCCTGCCGTGTGCCGGTCGTCGGAAGCGACAGCGGCGAGATCCCGCACGTCATTGGTGACGCCGGGTTGATCTTCCCCGAGGGGGACGTTGCGACGCTGGCGCGCCATTTGCGCGCCTTGATGGATGACCCGTCACTGCGGCAGCGCCTCGGCGCGGCGGGACGGCAGCGCGTGCTGGCGCGCTTCACCATGGCGCGCATCGCCGCCGAGACGGTGGCGGTTTATGCGACACTGGCAGGAGAGCGCGCATGAAGATCGCCATCGATGCCCAACTGCTCAGCAATGCAGAGAGCTACCGCGGCGCCGGCGTCAGCAACTATAGCCGCGAGTTGCTGCGTGCGCTGGGCGAGCTTGTGCGCGCCGGCGCCACGCCGCACGACATCACCGCCTATGTCCATGCCCGCCAGCCGGGTCTGGACGGCATCGAGCAGGCCGTCACCGCCCTCCGGCTGGAACGGCCGGCCGCACGCATTGCCTGGGAGCAGAGTGCGCTGCCCGTGCATCTCCGCCAGCGCGGCGCCGACCTGGTTCACGGGCTTGTCAACGTGCTGCCGCTGGCCGCGCCCTGCCCCGGCGTCGTCACCGTGCATGACCTTTCCTTCGTGCGCACGCCGGAGAAGCTGCCGCCGCTCAAGCGCGCTTATCACACGGCGCTCTGCCGCGCCAGCGTGGCGCGTGCCGCGCACGTCATCGCCGTCAGTCACCAGACTGCCTCCGATCTCCAGCAGTACTGGGCGACGCCGGCCGGGCGTATCACCGTCGTCCACAACGGCGTGTCGCCCCGTTTCACGCCGCAGCCAGCGGAGCGAATCGCCGCGCTGCGCCGCCAGAACGACTTGCCCGAACGCTATCTGCTCTACCTGGGCACGCTGGAGCCGCGCAAGAATCTCGACCTGCTGCTGCGCGCCTACGCACGCTGGGCGCAGGCCGGTTCCGCCGCCGATAGCGACGTGGCGCTGGTGCTGGCCGGCGCCAAAGGCTGGTACTACGACGAGATCTTTCGCACGGTCACCGCGCTGGGGCTGGCGGGGCGGGTGATCTTCCCCGGCTTTGTGCCGGCCGCCGACCTGCCCGCCTGGTATGCCGGGGCCGAAGCTTTTGTCTACCCCAGCCTCTTCGAAGGCTTTGGCCTGCCCGTGCTGGAGGCGATGGCGTGCGGCGTGCCGGTGATTTGCAGCCGCGTGCCGAGTCTGCTCGAAGTGGCGAGCGACGCAGCCATCACCGTGGCGCCGGACGACGAGGCCGGCTTTGCCCATGCGCTGCGGCTGGTGCTGGAGCAGCCACGCCTGCGCAGCGCGCTACGCAAGCGCGGGCTGGTGCAGGCGGCGCGCTTCTCCTGGCGGCGCAGCGCCGAGCAGACGCTTGCCGTCTACGAAGCCGCTGCAGCCCGGCGCCGGTAGGCCGACCTTGGCCGCAGGTCCAGCCCGACACCTTGGTTGCAGAAGGCATTTGGAACCTACCACGAAGCCACAGCGAGTAGAGAGGGGCACGAAGGGCCTATAGCAGACGCGCCTGCCAAATGCTTCTTTGTGCCGCTTGGTGTGCTTCGAGCCTTGGTGGTTTGCTGTTTGGGATAGTCTCTCTTTGGAACTGGATAGGCTGCGGCGCCGTTCACTGCACATGGCAATCGGTGGCGAAGTCACGGAAAAACGCGGCAGCTTTGGGCATGGTATTGGCATGAATGCTGGAATACGTCGCTGGCTCGTGCTGCTAGCCGGCGCGCTGTTGCTGGGTATCCTGATGCTGTCGCCATTTGCATGGCAGCGGTGGGTCGACACGCGCTACGCACCTGCCATCTACACCGTCGACGAAGCGCCCGCCGCACGGGTCGCCATCGTGCTCGGCGCGCGGGTCTACAACAGTGGGCGGCTCAGCGCGATGTTGCGCGACCGCGTCGACACCGCAGTCGAACTCTACAAGGCGGGCAAGGTGGACAAGCTGCTCGTCAGCGGCGACAACAGCAGCAGCGATTACGACGAGCCGGGCGCCATGATGGCCCATGCCATCGAACGCGGCGTGGCGCCCGAGGACATCCAGCCCGACTACGGCGGCCGGCGCACCTACGATTCCTGCTACCGGGCCAAGGCCATCTTCCAGGTCGACGAGGCAATCGTCGTGACGCAGGCGTTCCATCTGCCGCGGGCGCTCTTCCTGTGCGAAAGCCTGGGGCTGCGCGTCAGCGGCGTCAGCGCCGACCAGCGCACCTACGACCCGCGCTCGATTGCCTGGTCGGAGACGCGCGAGGTGCCCGCCCTCGTCGCCGCCCTCTTCGACGTCATCCGCCGGGCGCCGCCGCCCGTGCTCGGCGACCCGATCCCAATTCAGTAGCCGGCGGGGCTTTCGAGTATCTCGCGCAAAGAATTCACCCCTCTATTTGACGTCCAGGGGCAAAAACCCTACTATTGATGTTCGGTGTGCGGCACTTGGCTGGCCGCCACCTTTTTTGTTCGTTATTTGACCTGGGAGGGGATTGAAATGCGACTGATTCCACGCAAGCTCTTTCTGACGCGCGGCGTAGGTGTCCACAAAGAAAAATTGACCAGTTTCGAACTTGCATTGCGCGAGGCGGGCATCGCCCAGTTCAACCTGGTGCGCGTCTCGTCGATCTTCCCGCCGCACTGTCAGATCGTGCCGCGCGAGGAAGGGCTCAAGCTGCTGCAACCCGGCGAGATCGTCTTCGCCGTCATTGCCGAAATGTCGAGCAACGAGCCGGGCCGGCGCATCGCCGCCTCGATCGGCGTCGCGCGCCCGACCGACCACGACAAGTACGGCTATCTTTCCGAGCACCACACCTACGGCCAGACCGAGCAGGAAGCCGGCGACTATGCCGAGGACCTGGCGGCTACCATGCTGGCGACGACGCTCGGTATCAGTTTCGATGCCGAGAAGGATTACAACGAGCGCAAAGAGCAGTACATGATGGGCGGCGAGATCGTCGACAGCACCAGCATTACGGTGGCGGTGACTGCCTCGCCGGGTGGTGTGTGGACGACGGTCATCAGCGCGGCCATCCTGATCTAGCGCAGGCGCGCCACGATGACGACACCCGACAATTTCCTCGGGCTTGACGAAGCCGCCAGCGCGTTCGACCGCGCCGGCGTGCTCGTCCTGCCCATTCCGTTCGAAGCGACGGTGAGCTACGGCGGCGGCACGGCCGACGGTCCGGCCGCCATCATCACGGCGTCGCAGCAGGTCGAACTCTACGACCGCGAGTATGGCGAGGAGCCGGCCATGCGCTACGGCGTGCACACGCTGCCGGCGCTCGCGCCGCCGGAGGAACCCGCTGCGGCCGTCGATGCCATTGCCGCCGCGGTCGAAGCGGCGGCGCGTTCAGGCAAGCTGGTGGTGGGGCTGGGCGGCGAGCACACCATCTCCGTGGGCGTGGGGCGCGGCCTGCTGGCTGCACTCGGCGGGCCGCTGACCATCGTGCAACTGGACGCGCACAGCGACTTGCGCGACTCCTACGAGGACTCGCCGTACAGCCACGCCTGCATCGCCCGGCGCCTGCTGGAGGCGCCCGGCGTCGAGCAGGTGCTGCAACTGGGCATTCGCTCGGTCTGCGGCGAGGAAGTCGACTTCGTGCGCCACCGTCCCACACGTGCCCGCGTCTGGTACGCCGAGGATGTGCACGCCGGCGGCTGGCAGGCGGAGTTCATCGAGCGGGTGCGCGGGCGCCGGGTCTTCCTGACGATCGACGTCGATGGGCTGGACCCAGCCATCGTGCCGGCCACGGGCACGCCCGAACCCGATGGGCTGACCTGGCCGGAGGCGCTGAAGATCCTGCGCACGCTGACCGCCAACGCCGAGGTCATCGGCATGGATTGCGTCGAGCTGGCGCCGGCGCCGGCGTTGCACATGGCCGACTTTGCCGTGGCCAAGCTCGTCTACAAAGCCATTTCGTATGTGATGTACAAGGGGGAATGATGGAAAATGCCAGTGCGGTGCGGGCGTTCATCAAGCACCACTATCGCCACTTCAACGCGGCGGCGCTCATCGACGCCGCCGAGGGCTACGTGCGCTTTATCGACCAGGGCGGCAGGATGCTCGTCGCGTTGGCCGGCGCCATGAGCACAGCCGAGCTGGGCCTGTCGCTCGCCGAGATGATTCGCCAGGGCAAAGTGCATGCCATCTCATGTACCGGCGCCAACCTGGAGGAGGACATCTACAACCTGGTGGCGCATGAGTACTACGTGCGTGTGCCCAACTACCGCGACCTGACGCCGGAGGACGAGCACGAACTGCTCTCCCGCCACCTGAACCGTGTCACCGACACCTGCATCCCTGAGGAAGAAGCGATCCGCCGCATCGAGGATGCCATCCTGGAGCAGTGGCTGGAGGCGGACCGTGCCGGCGAGCGCTACTTCCCGCACGAGTTCCTCTACCGCATTCTACGCAGCGGCAAGCTGGAGCAGTACTATCAGATCGACCCCAAGAATTCGTGGATGCTGGCGGCCTGCGAGAAGAACCTGCCCATCTTCGTGCCGGGCTGGGAGGATTCCACCACGGGCAACATCTTCGCCGGCCACTGCATCGCCGGCGACATCCGCAATGTACACACCGTGCGCACGGGGATCGAGTACATGATGGAGCTGGCGGCCTGGTACGACGCGGCGACCGACGAGACGCCCATCGGCTTCTTCCAGATCGGCGGCGGCATTGCCGGCGACTTCCCCATCTGTGTCGTGCCGATGATGCGCCAGGACTTGCAGCGCGACGATATCCCGCTGTGGGCCTACTTCTGCCAGATCAGCGATTCCACGACGAGCTACGGTTCGTACTCCGGTGCGGTGCCCAACGAGAAGATTACGTGGGAGAAGCTGGATATCACGACGCCGAAGTTCATCGTCGAGAGCGATGCGACCATCGTCGCCCCGCTCATCTTTGCGTACGTTCTGGGGCAATAGAAAGCTTTCAGACGCACGAACACCTTTGACGCAGAGACGCAAAGTCGCAGAGAGAACGCAGAGAAGAAGAGTTTCCAATTCCTCTGCGAACCTCTGCGACGTTGCGTCAGGGTTTTTCTGCGCCGAATTCAGCAGCCTATCGCAAAGAGTAGTCCTTCTCCAATTCCTCTGCGGACCTCTGTGTCTTTGCGTCTCTGCGTCAGAATTGTCTTCCCAGCAATAATCTCAACCAGCCGACGCCAGCACGGCGATCTGCGCCTCGGCCAGGGTGCCGCCCTCGACGAGCAGCGCCTTGACCTGTTCGTCGGAGCGTGCCTCGGCGTAGATACGCAGCACCGGCTCCGTGCCGCTCGGGCGAATCAGCAGCCAGCTATTGTCGGTAAGAATGTACTTGACGCCGTCGCCGTCGCTGACGCGGGCAATCGGCGCGCCGCCCAACTGTGCCGGCACGTTGGCCATCAACCCGGCGACCAGGTGCGACTTCTTGAAGGGCTTGACTGGGCGGTCGATGCGCGCATAGCAGAAGCTGCCCACGTCGGGCGCCGCCATGAGTTCCTCGAGCAGCGCCACCAGGCTCATGCGCCGTGTCGCCACAAGCTCGGCCAGCAGCAGCCCCATGAGCAGCCCGTCCCCCTCGGGAATGTGGCCCAGGATGCTGATGCCGCCGCTCTCCTCGCCACCGATGAGCACCGGCTCGCGCAGCATGTGGTCGGTGATATGGTTGAAGCCCACCGGCGTCTCGTAGATGGCCAGCCCGTAACGTTCGGCCAGGCGGTTGAGCATCTGTGTGGTGCTCACGGTCTTGACGACGCTGCCGCGCAGCCCACGACGTTGCACCAGGTGCTCGACGAGCAACGCCATGATGCCGTGCGGGTCGACAAAGCGGCCGGAGGGATCCACGGCGCCGATGCGGTCGGCGTCGCCGTCCGTCGCCAGGCCAAGCTGGAACTCTCCCGTGCGCATGATCTCGATGAGCGGCTCCAGGTGACGGGCAATCGGCTCGGGGTGGATGCCGTTGAAGCCGGGATTCATCTCGTTGCGGATCTCTTGCACCTTGCAGCCGGCCTCGCGCAGCAGGCGCGCCAGGTAAAGCCGCCCGGCGCCGTACATGGGATCGACAGCCACCGACAGATTCGCAGCGGCAATGGCATCGAAGTCGACCAGGCGCCGCAGGTGCGCGTCGTAGGCCGGGAAGGGATCGAAGCGGGCAATCATCCCCTGGGCAACGGCGGCTTCATACTCCATGCGCTGTGGCCTGGCATCGCCGGCCGCGACGATACGCCGCTCGACTTCCTTGCAGTCGGCCGGGCTCGCCGACCCGCCAAACGCAGCCTTGAGCTTGATGCCATTGTAGCGCGGCGGGTTGTGGCTGGCCGTGATCATGACGCCGCCGTCGGCCTGCTTGTCGACAATCGCATAGCTCGTCATGGGTGTGGGTGAATCGCTGTGCGCCAGCCACACGTGGATGCCGTTGGCTGCCAGCACTTCGGCCACGGCCATGGCATAGCGGTCGCTGAGAAAGCGCGTGTCAAAGCCCACGACCAGCGACGGCCGGTGGGCCGCGCCGTTGGCCGGCTTGCCGTTGCCGCCGCTCACATCGGCCAGCGTCTTCTCGGCAATGGCCTGGGCGACCTTGCGCACGTTGTCAAAGGTGAATTCTTCGCTGATGACGGCGCGCCAGCCGTCAGTACCAAAGTTGATAGCCATAATGGTGGTTCCCGATCTGGATCGCTACAAGTGGAGATGCTGCTCGCAAAGCCGCCCGTGCAGGTTGGGCGTCAACGCAGGGGGTGGGGCTGGAGGCAGCTCCGAGTCACTTCTCGTCAACTGATTCTTGCGTGTCACTGGTTGTTCCCCGGCGCAATTGCGCCGTTTCTATTCTATCACGGCGCCTGCGTTTTGCGACCTTTTACCGGGTTACGAAGCGCTGACAGAGAACGGTACGGCGCAGCGCACGGCCGGTTCGGGCCTACGATGCAGCCGGACGCACCAGTTCGGCCAGGCCATCGGCCAGGGGAACGGTTGGCCGCCATCCCAGGCGTTGCAGCTTGTCGCTGCTGCCGGAGGAGTGAACGATGTCGCCGGTGCGCGGCGCTTCGTAGCTGCGCTGCAACGGCTGCGGGCTCACGCTTGCCAGCGCATCGAGCACGCCGTTGAGCGTCATCGACTGGCCGGTCGCCACCTGGTATATCTCGCCCCAGGCAAAGGTGTCCAGGGTCGCCGCCAGCAGATTGGCCTGCGCCACATCGTGAACGGAGATGAAGTCACGGGTCTGGTTGCCGTCGCCAAAGATGCGGCAGCGCTCGCCGGCAATCGCCGCATCGCACCAGCGGGCGATGACGCCGCTGTACGGTGAATCGGCGCGCTGGCGCGGGCCGTAGACATTGAAGTAGCGCAGCACGACCGTCTCCATGCCATACGCGACGGCGTAGAGTTGCAGCCATTGCTCGGCCATGCGCTTGCTGGCGGCATAGGGCACCAGCGGCTGCACAAGCGAGTCTTCGCTCTTTCGGCCAGGGAGGTCGCCGTAGACGGCGCAGGTCGATGCCAGCACGGCGCGGCGCACACCAGCCTGCCGCGCCGCCTCCAGCAGGCCGACGGTACCTGTCGTGTTGACGTGATAGGTGTTTGCCGGCTCCTGTAGCGACTGCGGCACGCTCACCAACGCCGCCAGGTGGATGACGGCGTCGCAGCCTTGCAGCGCCTGCTCGACTGCGGCAAGGTCGGTCACATCACCGGTCAGAAGTTCGGCGCTATCCGGCAGATTGGCTGCCGTCCCGGTCGAGAGATCGTCCAGCACGCGTACCGAGTGACCGGCTGCCAGTGCAGCGTCGACCGTGTGCGAGCCGATAAAACCGGCGCCGCCGGTAACGAGAATGTTCATGACGACGATTAAACCACAGTGGACGGCAAAGGACGGTTCAGAGACACCTGGCGGTCGCACACCAGGTCATCCGATCCTGGTGTGCGACCGGCTCACTTTTCTACTTCTTACCGATGGCGACGGTTACTTCGCGGCCGTCCAGGTCGAAGGTCACCTGCGGCAGGTTTTCCGGCACCACATCGCCCTGATCAGGATGCAACTGCACCAAGTCGACGCTCAACGTCTCTTCACGCACGTAGGCGCCGAAGTGAGCCAGCACCTCGTGCATCAGGTCGGAGTCGGCCACGTAGGTGACGATGCGGTCGCTGATCTCCAGCCCGGCATCCTTGCGTAGTTGCTGGATGCGGCGCACCAGTTCGCGCGCATAACCTTCCTGGATGAGCGCCTGGTCCAGCTCGGTGGTGACGGCGACGAGATAGCCGGCCTCCTGCGCCACGCTGAAGCCGGCGCGCGGCGTCACCCGCACTTCCACGTCCTCCGGCGCCACGGCGTAGCTCTCGCCCTCGGCCTCGATCTCTACCATTTCGCCGGCCTGGAAGCGCGCCGCCAGGTCCGCCTGGTCCAGCCCGCTCATGGCCTGGCGGATCTTGGGATAGCCCTTGCCGTACTTCTGGCCGAGTTGCTTCGGGTACGGGAAGACCACCACGTCGACCAGGTCGCCGCTGGCGTGGGTGAAGCTCATCTCCTTGACATTCAGCTCGTCGAGCACCAGTTGTTGCAGGTTGCGCAGCGACGCCTCTTCGGCCGCGTTGCGCGTGCGCACCACGACCTGGGCCAACGGCTGGCGCACCTTGAGATTGGCGTTCTGGCGAGCGGCGTGGCCCAGGCTGGTCACGCGCTGCACCATGGCCATGTCGGCGCTCAGTTGCTCGTCGATCAGCGCCTGGTTCACCTGCGGCCAGCGCGCAAGGTGGATGGAATCGGCAAGTGCCGGAGATTGGAGATTGGAGATTGGAGATTGCGTCTCCCCGGCCCCCACTCTCCCCGGCTCCCTCTCTCCTTTTCTCGCAACTCGCACCACGAGATTTTGATACAACTCCTCCGCCACATACGGTGTGGCCGGCGCCAGCAAATGGGCGACCGTTACCAGCACGTCGTAGAGCGTCTGGAGCGCGGCCGGGTCGCCGTCCCAGAAGCGGCGGCGGCTCAGGCGCACGTACCAGTTGCTCAGGCTCTCCACGAAGTCGGCGACGGGCCGCGTGGCGCCCAGCACGTCATAGTTCTCGTAGGCGTAGGTGACGTCGCGCACGAGACGGTTCAGTTCCGACAGTACCCAGCGGTCGAGGAGGTTGGGAGATTGGAGATTGGAGATTGGAGATTGGAGATTGGCGCCATCGCCCGAATCCCCTACTCTCCAATCTCCAGTCTCCAGTCTCCAGTCACTCAGATTCGCATACGTCACGAAGAACGAGTACGTATTCCACAGCGTATTCAGGAAGCGCCGCACCGTCTCGCCCACCAGATTGACGGAGAAGCGGCGGCTGTTGCCGGGCGGGCTGGCGGTGTACATGTACCAGCGCGTGGCGTCGACGCCGTGCGTGTTGAAGACCTCCCACGGGTTGACGACATTGCCCTTGCTCTTGCTCATCTTGCTGCCGTCTTCGGCCAGGATGTGGCCCAGGCAGATGACATTCTTGAAGGCCGGCCGGTCGAAGAGCAGCGTGCTCACGGCGTGCAGCGTGTAGAACCAGCCGCGCGTCTGGTCGATGGCCTCACAGATGTAGTCGGCCTGCTTCTGGCGATCCCACTTCGCGTTGTTCTCGAAGGGGTAGTGCCACTGCGCCACCGGCATAGAGCCGGAGTCGAACCAGACGTCGGTCAGTTCCTTGATGCGGTGCATGGTGCCGCCGTCCGGCGCCTCCCAGGTCAATGCATCGACATACGGGCGATGCAGGTCCAGGTCTTCCAGCTTGCGGCCGACCTTCGCCTCCAGTTCGGCGACGGAGCCGATGCACTCCATGTAGGTGCTGCCCGGTGCGTCGCTGCGCCAGATGGGGATGGGCGTGGCCCAGTAGCGTTCACGGCCCAGCGCCCAGTCGACATTGTTCTCCAGCCAGTTGCCAAAGCGCCCGTCCTTGATGTGCTCCGGATACCAGTTGATCTCCTGGTTGAGCGCCACCAGCCGGTCGCGATAGGCGCTCGTGCGCACGTACCACGTCTCACGCGCGGTGTAGAGCAGCGGCGAATCGCAGCGCCAGCAGAAGGGATAGGTATGCTCGTAGGTGCCGGACTTGTAGAGCAAGCCGCGGCCGGCCAGTTCTTCCTGGATGCTCGGGTCGGCGTCCTTGACGAAGACCCCCGCCCACGGCGTCACCTCCGGACGGAACGAACCCGTAGCGTCGATGGTCAGGATGACGGGCAGGCCGTACTTCTTGCCCACCTCCATGTCGTCGGCGCCAAAGGCCGGCGCGATGTGCACGATGCCCGTGCCATCCTCCGTGCTGACAAAGTCGCCGGTGACGACATAGCCGTAGTCTTGCTCCACGGGATAGAAGGCATAAAGCGGCTCGTAGTGGATGCCGACCAGGTCGCTGCCCTTCATGCGGTCGAGCACTTCGTAGCCGGGACGCAGCACACGCTCGGCCAGCTCGGCGGCCAGCGTCAGCACGTCGCCGCTCACGTCGCGCACCCGCACGTAGTCGACGTCGGCGCCGACGGCCAGCGCCACGTTGCCCGGCAGCGTCCATGGCGTCGTCGTCCAGGCCAGCAGGTATTCCTCCTCGCCCCTTGCCCCTCGCCCCTCGCCATCCTTGACGCGGAACTTGACGTAGACGCTCGGGTCGATGGTGCCTTCCTTGTAGCCTAGCGACAGCTCGTGGCTGCTCAGCGGCGTGCCGCAGCGCGGGCAGTAGGGCACGATCTTGTAGCCCTGGAAAAGCAAATCCTTCTCCCAGAACTGCTTGAGGATCCACCACAACGACTCGATATACTCGTTGCGGAAGGTGACATAGGCCGTCTTCAGGTCCACCCAGAAGGCCATGCGCTCGGTCAGCTCTTCCCACTCGCCGATGTACTCCATGGTGGAGTCGCGGCAGAGCGCGTTGAACTCGGCGATGCCATACGCCTCGATCTGCTGCTTGCCGGTCAGGCCGAGCTGCTTCTCCACCTCGATCTCGACGGGCAGGCCGTGCGTATCCCAGCCGCCGCGGCGCAGGACGTAGTAGCCCTGCATGGTCTTATAGCGGGGGAAGATATCTTTGAAGGCGCGCGCCAGCACGTGATGGATGCCGGGCCGCCCATTGGCGGTTGGCGGTCCTTCGAAGAAGACATACTCCGGCCCGCCCGCGCGCTCGCTCATGCTGCGCTGGAAAACGTCGCGCTGGCGCCAGAGCTGGAGAATCTTCTCCTCCATCTCCGGGTAGCTGACGCTCGGTTTGACTTCATCAAACTGTGGTTGCGTGCTCATCGTTCAAATCCTGTCTTGAACTGAGTGATTGCCGCGCTCGGCAAAACTGATTACAATGGTCGCAGCGGGCGCACACGGCGCCTCACTTGACGCTGCGAGGTAAATCATGTCGGACACGTATCTTGAACGCATCTCAATCAACCCGAAGGTCATGGTCGGCAAGCCGGTAATTCGCGGCACGCGTATTCCGGTCGAACTGATTGTGCGCCGCATTGGTCAGGGCATGACGACCGATGAGATGCTGCAAGAGTACCCGCGCTTGACCATCGAAGACATCTACGCCGCCCTGCTCTATGCCGCTGCCGTCGTAGCCAACGAGGACGTCTTCCCCCTCTCCGCTGAAGTGGCATGACCCACCGCTTCCTGATCGATGAGAGCGTCGGCCAGACCACTGCACTTCATCTGCGTGCCACGAACCTCGACGTTGAGTCGGTCGCCGAGTTGATGCCAAGCGCACTTGATACAGACATCCTCGGTTACGCCGTCTCTACGCAACGCATTGTCGTCACAATTGACAAGGACTTTGGCGACCTGGTCTTCCGCGATGGGTTATCTCATGCCGGCGTCATCCTTTTGCGCCTGGACGATGATACGATCCCCAACATTGTCAGGGCGGTCGACCGTGTCATTGCCGAGGTCGGCCCGCGCATTGCCGGCAACTTTGTCGTCGTAACAGAACGGCACATTCGCGTGAGGCAGACACTACACCGGTAACGCGATATAGAGCCGCTTGTTGATCGCCCCCTTGCTCTTGTAGTCCACCACCTTGATCGCGCCGACTTCCTGCGTGTTGGCCACGTGCGTGCCGCCGTCCGCCTGCAAGTCCAGCCCGACAATCTCGACCGTGCGCACTTCCTGGATGCCTTCGGGCAGCAAGTTGATCTTGGTGCGTATCAGGTCGGGTATCTCGAACGCTTCGGCCCGCGGCAGGATCTGCGTGCGGACAGGACGACCGGCAGCAACCTCGATGTTGACCTTTGCCTCAATCTCCTGGATGAGGTCCTTGCTCAGACTGGCGAACTCGAAGTCCATGCGCCCCTCGCCGGGGTCCATGTTGCCACCCGTCACCTGGGCGCCATAGTCGCGCCAGACGACGCCGCAGAGGATGTGCATGGCCGTGTGCGTGCGCATGAGCCGGTAGCGTCGCTCCCAGTCGACGATGCCGCGCACGGCAGCACCGGTCGTAATCAACGGCAGGCCGCCGTCGGTCGCCAGCCAGTGCCAGACGCTGTCGCCTTCCTTCTTCGTCTTGGTGACGGCCAGGCGTTGGCCGTCCACTTCGAGCCAACCCACATCGTTCGGCTGCCCTCCGCCGCCCGGATAGAAGGCCGACCGGTCCAGTGCGACCCGCTCTTCCTCCACAGCGGTCACGAAGGCGTCGAACTCCTGCACGTAGGCGTCGGTATAATAGAGAAGTTCGGTCATCACGCTCTCCCAGCAACAAGAATCAAAAACAAAAAGCCCATCCCCAAACGGGGACGGGCTAGATAGTCCGCGGTACCACCCCGGTTCCCGCCATCAACTGGCCGGGCACCTCGCTGCAAAGCCACACACAACGGTGCGAGTTCGCCGTGGCGCTATCGGGCCACGAAACCGGCGGCGCCTACTGGATCGTTCGTTCGGGCCGCTGCTCCGGAGGGATATTCATCGTCGAAGGGTTCGCCCGGCTTCCACCGCCCCGGACTCGCTGCCAACGTTTCGACGACTACTCGTCTCCATCAACGCACTTGATTCACTTGATGCTAGTGTAGCATCCACACTACTGCCTGTCAATCCAAAATTGTACGAAATTCTGTCAGCCCGGCATGGCGTCCACCTGCCGCTTGAGCACGCGGTAGAGTTGCTCGGCGCCTACGATCGACTCGTTGCGTAGCTGCCACGCCACCGGAGACAGCAGGAAGGGCCGGTTCTGTCCGCCGCCCAGCCCGCCATGAAAGCCGATTAGTTCCTCGAACGCACACGCTTCGTCCGCAACCGGGTCATAGAAGCTGTTGATGAGCAGGTCGGGCGCGTTGTCGTAGAGATCGGCCCGGCGCAGCAGCATGGGCGCGTGCAGCGAGAAATAGGCCAGCGGGTTCTCGCCGGTGACGCGGTCCTGCGCAAGGTAGTAGATGCCGCGTGCCCCGATTGCCAGCGGTCCGTACCGCTCCGACCGCACCAGCACGAAGCCAATACCGGGGTGGCGCACGAGGCCGTCGACCAGGCCGGGGAAGTGCGCTTCCAGCGCCTCCAGCGACAGCCGTTCCTGCCAGTCGGTAAAGTAAACGAGGCCCAGGTTGCCCGATGCCAGCACGATCAGTTGCGCCTCCTCCGCCGTGATGACGCGGCCGGCCTGCTCGTCGAGCATACGCTGGTAGTCGGGGCCGACCGCGACCTCGCCATCCTCAGTGCGCTGGCGCGTAACGGTGCGCACGAAACGGCCCAGCATGTAGGGATCCTGCTGCGCCACTTCGCTGACGAGGGCGGCCACATGCCCCCACTCTTCGTCGGTTTGCAGTCGGGCGTGAATCTTGAGGTCGCGCGGCAGCAGCTTCTGGATGGCCTGCTTGAGCGTCACGCCGTAACGCTGCTTGAAGGTGGCGCCCTGCGTCTGGCCGTGGTCGGAAAGGATGACGAACTGGTACGGCCGGTCGGCGGCCTGTGCGGCGCGTTCGACGCGGGCAAAGGCGCGGTCAAGCTGCGAGAGCACGCGTAGCGAGTCCCGGTCGACGATGCCCGAGTGGTGCGCCACCTCGTCATAGGCCGACAGCGTCGCATAGATGACGTCGGCATCACCCTGCAGGACGTCGGTGATGAGCGTATCGACGGTGACGTCGCGCAGCAGCACGGCAGTGGCCGCGCGCAGGATCGGATAGAGGCCGCGCCGGCGCTCGCTCAGCCGCGGGCGAATGTCGAGCCGTTCCTGGTGCCAGCGCTCGCGCACCTCGCGCACCATGTCCACCGCCATCAGGCTGAGCGTGCGCACGAAGTTGTAGGGGTTGGCGAAAAACGCAAAATAGGAGGGCGTGTAGAGCTTGGCCACGCTGGTTGCGCGTGAGTACGTGAGCATGACGTCGGCCGCATCGCCCGTGAAGAGGTTGGCGCGGCTGCAGCCGTTTCGCCACAGCAAGCCGTTGCCGTTGGAGATGCGTTCCTCGATGGCCTCCGCATCGCGCAGGCCGAAGCTGCTCACGACCCGGCTGTTCTCGCCCTTCTCCACCCAGCGAAAGGCCGGGATATTGAAGTTGTTGCCATGCAAGATGCCGGCTTGCGCCGCGCCCGTCTGGCTGGACAGGTCGGTCTCCCACGCGCTCAACTCGTGTGATCTGCCTTCCAGCAGGCCGGCCAGTGCCGGCATGTGACCGGTGGCGAGCGCATGGCGCAGTACCGGCTCGGAGAGGCCGTCGATCTCCAGGAAGAGAATGCCGGGATAGCGACGGGGCGGGCGGCGTCCGGCCATGCGCCGCGTGGCGCGCTGCAAGACCGAGCGGTAGAAGGAGGCGTCTTCGTCGATGGTCAGTAACCCAGAAATGGTGGTGTTGGCCACGGTCACGACGACGGCTGCCAGCAGCGCGTAGCCATAGTTGTTGAAGTGGATGCCGGGAACGAACTGACCGCCGATCCAGAAGATCAGGCCGTTGAGGAGGAAGGTAAAAAAGCCGAAACTGAAGACCAGAAAGGGTAGCGTCAGCCGGGCAAGCACGGGCCACAACAACGCGTTGAGGATACCCACGAAGGCGGTGAATTGCACGGCCGGCCACAGCCCCGCCAGTTGCACGCCGCCCAGGGCGGCGGCGACGACGATCACCGTCATCAGCTCAATGAGCCAGATGAGCAGCGTGCGCCCAAGCCACTGGGCCGTGGTGATATGCGGTCCGCGGATAGCCATGCGCTGCCTGTCCGCCCAGCCCTGCTATTCGAGGACGATGAGGACTGCGTTCTGTTCTACCCGCTGGCCCGGCGCTACTTCGACGGATTTGATCACGCCGGGCCGCATGGAGCGAATCTCATTCTCCATCTTCATGGCTTCGAGAATGACCAGCGGCTGGCCTTCCTCGATGGCGTCGCCGGCAGCGGCGAGCACCTTGACGACAAGCCCTGGGATGGGCGCTACGACGGCAAGCTCGCCGGCCGGGAGGCTGGGCATCTTACGCGCCTGGTTGAGCCGCCGGCTGCGCTCATCCTGCACCTGCACCTGGAACTGCTGGCTGCGGATCGAGACCGTGTAGTTGAAGCGGTCCGACGTGACAAGCAACTCGTGGCTTTGACCGCCAAAGAGAATGCTGAAAAGTTCCGGCGTGCCGCTGCGCACGATATCTACATTCACCGGTTCGCCGTCGAGCAGGATCTGCGAATCGGTGATCTCCACTTCGTACTCGTTGCTGCCGATGCGTGCGAAGTATTTCACCAGTTCCCCCTCTGTGCGCGCATGCGTCCCGATAACTTCCAGTCATTGGCCTGCGTGTCGCCGTTCGACGACTGCCCGAAGTGGGCCACGGCCTGGCGTCCTTCTTCGTGGGCCAGCATCGCCGCCACCACGGCCGCCAGTTGTTCGTGCTCGATGGATTGCGGCGGCCGGGCACTGATGCGCCGGCGGCTGAGGAATCCCGTGTCGAAGGTGCCCCAGATAAACTCGGTGCTGTCCATGATCTCCTGGTGAAAGGGGATCGAGGTCCGAATGCCGGCAATGCGGTACTCGTTCAATGCGCGGCGCATGCGCAGAATGGCCTCGGCCCGATTTTCGCCATAGACGATGAGCTTGGCGACCATGGGGTCGTAATAGAGGCTGATTTCGCCGCCCTCATAGAGGCTGCTTTCGACGCGCACACCCGGCCCGGTCGGCTCCTGCAAGTAAGTGACCTTGCCGCTGCTGGGCATGAAGTTGTTGAACGGGTCCTCGGCCGTGATACGACACTCGATGGCCCAGCCCTTGGGCGCAATGTCTTCCTGGCGGTAGCGCAGGCGACGGCCGGCGGCAATCGCGATCTGTTCCTTGACAATGTCGATGCCGGTCACCAGTTCGGTCACCGGGTGCTCGACCTGGAGGCGAGTGTTCATCTCCAGGAAATAGTACTTGTTGTCCTTGCTGTCAAAAAGAAACTCGATCGTGCCGGCATTGACGTAGCCGACCGACTCGGCTGCCGCCACCGCCACGCGACCCATCTCCGCCCGCATCTTCTCGTCGATGGCGACACTGGGCGCTTCCTCGATGAGCTTCTGGTGACGGCGCTGAATGCTGCACTCGCGCTCGCCCAGATGAATCGTGTTGCCGTGACTGTCAGCCAGCACCTGAATCTCGATGTGGCGGGCGTTGGTGATCAGCTTCTCCAGGTAGACTTCGTCGTTGCCAAAGGCGGCCATTGCCTCACGGCGGGCCGCGCCGATGGCACTCTCAAACGCGCCGGCGTCGAGCACGGCGCGCATGCCCTTGCCGCCGCCGCCGGCCGCCGCCTTGATCATGAGCGGGAAGCCGATCTCGTGCGCCGCTGCCATCAGCGCTTCGTCGTTGAGCCCCTTCTCGCTGCCGGGCACGAGCGGCACGCCGCGCTTGCGCACCGTCTCGCGCGCCGTGATCTTGTCGCCCATGGCGGCGATGGCGTCGGCGCTGGGCCCGATGAAGGTGATGCCGGCATCGGCGCAGGCAGCGGCAAACTCGGCGCGCTCGGAGAGAAAGCCATAGCCGGGGTGGATGGCATCGGCGCCGGACTTGCGGGCGGCGTCGATGATGCGGTCGATGCGCAGGTAGCTCTCGCGGCTGGGCGCCGGTCCGAGGAGGTAGGCCTCGTCGGCGTAGCGTACGTGCAGGGCCGTCCGATCCGCCTCGGAAAAGACGGCGACAGTGGAGATGCCGCGTTCCTCGCAGGCGCGTAGCACGCGCACGGCGATTTCCCCGCGGTTGGCGACCAATACTTTCTTAAACATTGTCGATGCCCTTTGTCATTCGAGTCTTCCCGGCGTATGGCGGCGGCTTCGGCTGGTCATCCCTGGTGCGCTTCGAGCGTTGTCTGGCGGCCAAACCCGTCGCGATGCACGCGGCCGGTGACGATAACCCGGTCGTGGTGCAACGGCAGCGGCACCAATTCCGGCGTCTCGTGCCACTGGCCAAAATGGATGTCGCCTGGGGCAAGCACCAGCCGCTGGAAATTCCACAAGGTAAGGTTGGTCGGATGTCCGATGCTCGTGCGGAACTCTTCCTCGAAGATGCCCTGTACGCGCCCGATACCGCTGAGATAGCGCGTTTCCCACGTGCCGTAGGGCAGGCGGCCGTCAGCCTGGGGTGCGCAGGTGACGCGGATCTTGACGACGCCGCAATCGACCAGCAGCACGGCGGTCTGTTCGCCCTCTTCGTCGACCAACTCGGCCTCGCGAATCTGCCCGGCGAAGGCATATTGGGCCGGTCCGACGCGGACAAACTGGCTCGGGATCGCCTCTTTCTGGACGGCGAACCGGCTTTCGGCCGAAGCGTCGGGCAGCAGGACGCCGGCGTCGAGCACGACGCTTACCGGCTCGCCCTGTTTCAGCCCGGGAAAGCCCATCATCTCGTATTGATATGCCGTCAATTCGAATTCAATTTCCGGCAGCGGTAACTTCATAGCGGGATATTTCCGTGCTTCTTGGGCGGCAGGCTCTCCCGCTTGTTTTGCAGCATCTCCAGCGCATTGATGAGATGAGGGCGTGTCTCCCGCGGCTCGATGACATTGTCGATAAAGCCGGCTGCCGCCGCTACGTAGGGGTTGGCAAAGCGGTCGCGGTAATCCTGCACCAATTCGCTCTTGCGTGCGACGGCGTCGTTCGCCTCGCCGATCTCGCGGCGGAAGATCACGTTGACGGCGCCTTCCGGCCCCATGACGGCGATCTCGGCACTCGGCCACGCCAGCACCAGGTCGGCGCCGATGTGGCGCGGGTTCATGACGCAGTAGGCGCCGCCATAGGCCTTGCGCACGATGACGGTGAGCTTGGGCACGGTCGCCTCGCAGAAGGCATAGAGCAGCTTGGCGCCCTGGCGGATGATGCCGCCATGCTCCTGGGTGATGCCGGGCATGAAGCCGGGCACATCCTCGAAGACGATGAGCGGGACGTTGAAGGCATCGCAGAAGCGCACAAAGCGGGCGCCCTTCTGGCTTGCCTCGACGTCCAGAACGCCGGCCAGCACGGTGGGCTGCTGGGCAATGATGCCGACGGGCCGGCCGCCCAGCCGCGAAAAGCCGACGATGATATTCTGCGCCCAATGTTCGTGAACTTCCAGGAACTGGCCGTCGTCGACGACATGGCGGATGACTTCCTTCATGTCGTAGGGCCTGTTCGGGTTGTCGGGAATGAGGGTGTCCAATTCGGGCGCTTCACGCAGCGGGTCATCGGTGGAGGGAGCCAGCGGCGGGTCCTGCATGTTGTTGCTGGGCAGGTAGTCGACCAGGTGCTGAACGAGGAAGATGGCGTCCTCTTCGTTCTCGGCGGCAAAGTGGGCCACGCCCGATTTGCTGGCATGCACCGATGCGCCGCCCAGTTCCTCGAAGGTGACGTCCTCGTGCGTGACGGCCTTGATGACATCCGGCCCGGTGACAAACATGTGGCTGGTTTCCTTGACCATGACCACGAAGTCGGTGATGGCCGGGCTGTAGACGGCGCCGCCCGCACACGGTCCCATGATGATGCTGATCTGCGGAATGACGCCGGACGAAATCACGTTGCGGTAGAAGATCTCGGCGTAGCCCGCCAGGCTGAGCACACCCTCCTGGATGCGCGCGCCGCCGGAGTCGTTCAGCCCAATGACCGGGGCGCCGTTTTTCATGGCCATGTCCATGATCTTGCAGATCTTCTCGGCGTGGGCGCGGCTGACGCTGCCGCCGAAGACCGTGAAGTCCTGCGAGTAGACGAAGACCAGCCGGCCGTTGATGCTGCCGTAGCCGGTTACGACGCCGTCGCCGGGGTACTTCTGCTCGGCCAGGCCGAAGTCATTCGAGTTGTGGGTGACAAAGACATCGACCTCGCGGAAGGTGCCCTTGTCCAGCAATAGTTGCAGCCGCTCACGCGCCGTCATGCGGCCGCGTGCGTGCTGCCGGGCGATCTTCTCTTCACCGCCACCGACGTATGCCTGCGCTTTGCGGTCGCGCAGTTCCTGGATTCGATGATCAACGGGTTGGTCGCTCAACGTCTGCCTGCCTTTTTCTGAACGGCGCATGCGCTGCTTCTGCCGGCGCCGTTTGGAGATCGGTCTCGAACGCTCGAGCCGCCGCTAGGGATTTACTTCGATCACGATCTTGCCGAACATGTCGCCGGCGAGCATATGCTCTATTGCGCGGCGAAACTCCTGAATTGGGAAAACAGAGTCTACCACCGGCGTCAGTTTTCCCTGAAAGACAAGATCCATGACCGTCAAATAATCAGCTTGCGTGCCCATGGTACTTCCAATCAGCCTGATTTGTCTACCGAAGATCAGGTTGATGGGAATCTGCGCCGTATAGCCGCTCGTGCCGCCCACGGTGACCAGGCGTCCGCCCACGCGCAATGTGCGCAAACTGCTCGGCCAGGTGGCCTGCCCGACGTTGTCGACGACCAGGTCGATCCCTTCCCGATGCGTGGCGGCAAAGACGGCGCGTGACCACTCCGGCTCCGCCGTGCGGTCGACCACCCAGTCGGCGCCCAGCAGCCGTGCACGTTCTGCCTTCTCGGCGTTGCCCGCCACGACGTAGACGGATGCCCCCGCCAGCTTGGCGATCTGCACCGACGCGGTATTGACGCCACCGCCGGCGCCCACTACCAGCACGCGCTCGGCGGCGCGCAAGTTGCCGGCCACCATGAGGCTGTGCCACGCCGTGACGTAGACCAGCGAGGCAGCGGCTGCCAGCCGCATATCGTATCCGTCCGGCACGGCCACCAGGTTGCGCGCCGGCACCACGACGAAATCGGCGCATGCGCCGCGCACGTGCTCGCCGATCAGGCAGGCACGGCGGCAGTGGTTGACGCGGCCATCGAGGCAGGCACGGCAGCCGCCGCACCAGATCAGCGGATTGGCCGTGACGCGCTGACCAGGCTGCCAGTTGGTTACGCCGGCGCCCACGGCGACGATCTCGCCACTGAAGTCGCTGCATGGGATGTGGGGGAATACGAGTTCCAGCCCTTTCCAGCCGATGCGCACGAAATCGTCGAGCCGGTTCAGCGCGGCGTACGCCACGCGCACCAGCACCTCATCGGGACCCGGCTGCGGCTGCGGCATGTCGTCGACAAGTGTATAGACTTCGGGTGACGGGTCATGGTGGCGGAAGACAATCGCCCGCATGGGTTTTCCGTGGCCTTTCGACATCAGCACAGACCGGGACGCTCATCCCGTACCGACGAGCAGCAACGTGGCAGCCAATGCGCCGACCAACATGCACAGCCCGAGAAAGATCAGCGAAATCACGATCAAGCCGCAACTCATCGTGATATTTGCCATCGCTGCCCTGGAACCGGTCAGGCTGGTGAGCCCGGCGCCGGCAATGCCCAGCCCGGCACTGGCGCCCAGAGCCGCAACAAACACACTGGCAGGTAAATCCCATCCTGCCACTGTGTAAGTAAGGTACAAACCAATAACGCCAAAGGCAACTCCACACGCAGCGCTGATCAGGATGATGGGCAGCGACGGACCGGTGTCGTCGAAGTCGGCCTCGAAGTCATCGTACGGGGTCCCGCTGTCCATTTCATCTGGGGAATTGCGTGCGGAAAAATCTCGAGACAAAGCGGCTCCTGAGCGCCGAATACACCATGCCGGTGATTTGTGAGCCCTGATCGGCCTATTCTACACGATGGAGAATTGACATCCAAAGGTGCCACAGCGTGGGGTGAGTCCGGGCCGGGCGCGACCCAGAATGTTGGCGGCGTGCGTCGGACTGGTCAAACGCTCCAGCGCAGGAAACAATTCCTGACCAGTGCGACGCACGCCGGGGCTGACTTCGCCATGTCCTGGGACGTACCCCGGGCCAGGGTGGTTTGACGGTGTTGACTTCGTCATGTAATCTGTCCAAAAACCATAGAATGGAAAATTCGACACCAAATGACAACAAATTCCGCACACCATCCGATTCTGGATATTACGCGTATCGCCGTTGCGCTCAAGGACGCTGAGATCGGGCATAACATCGACTACCATGCGTCCGTCGACAGCACGATGGCCGTGGCGCACAGATTGGCCGTCGACCCGGCGACGCGGTCCGGAACGATCGTCGTTGCCGAGGAGCAGACGTCTGGGCTGGGTCGCCTGCAGCGCCGCTGGCTTGCGCCGCCCAACCAGGCGTTGCTTGCCACGCTGATCCTCAAGGCGCCGCATCTTCCCGCCAACATAGCATTTCTGCCCATGATTGCCGGCATTGCCGCCGTGCGGGCCATTGCCTGGCTGGTGCCCGACCTTACCGACGACCTGGGGTTGAAGTGGCCCAACGATGTGGTGATCGGGGCCGACCTGGCCGGCGCCCGCAAGACCGGCGGCATCTTGATTGAAAGCTCGTTCCTGCGCGATCAGGTCGATTTCGCCCTTGTCGGCATCGGGATCAACGTCAACCAGGATGCTGCCACGCTGCCGGTCGTGCCGGCCGACGCGCCGCCGCCAACCAGCCTGCGGGTCGTCGTCGGCCGTACGATCGACCGGACGGCCCTGCTGATTGCGCTCTGCCGAGCCTGGGAGGAACTGGTCTCGCCCGACGCCTCGCCGCATGACATCTACCACGAGTGGCGCAATCTGCTGCTCACATTGGGGCAGCCGGTCACAGCGCACCTGTACGCTGATCACGGCGCGACCAGGATTACGGGCCGGGCCGTCGATGTCACCCCGGATGGCGAGTTGGTCGTCGTCGACGAAGCCGGGATTTCGCATGTGCTCGATGCAGGAGATGTGACCACACGACTGCCCGAGTAGTCTACTGTCTATGAGAATCTTGCACGCCCGCGCCTGGTTATCAGCAGGAATCCTGGCCCTTGCGCTAGTCTGGCTGGGCATGCTCCTGTTGGCACTGCCGGCACAGGCGGAGCAGCGCATTGTGCCGGAGCAGACCCCGCGCGGACCCAACGCGCTGCCGGGCATCGTGTTCAATAAGTGGGTGGCGAACAACCCGGCATGCAGTACACCGCAATCCGTCCTCGAAGTAGCGGCTGACACCACAGTCTACTTCTGTTATCGGATCACCAACACAAGCGCCGAGACGGTCACCCTCACCACGCTGATGGATGACAACGACAGCACGGTAGTGATTTGGTCCACGGAAGGGCGCCGCCCGCTGCCCCCAAGTGGGATGCTGGATTGGTCTGTGCCAGGCGTCAACCTGATTCGTCCTGTCTCCTTCCGGAACTCGACGAACTCGGTGGCAGCGTGGACGCTCGAATCGGGCGGCAATGCCTACATTGTCGAGTCTGCTCCCCCGGCAACCATCAACATCGTCCAGCCAAAACTTGCCTCGCAGTTGACGGTCGCCGCCAACACGCCGCTCTGTTCCACAACGACCACCGCCGACGTGCGCCTGGTCAATAACAACGCGGCCTATGGACATGCGAATTTCTGCTTGACGATCACCAACAACGGCGACATCACGTTGACCGAACACATCGTCAACATCCCGGTTCTGGGCATCAACAACCAGGTGTTCACGGCAACGCTTACGCCGATCAATTCGGCGGTGGCGGTCAGCCGGTCGCTCGTGATCACCTATGGCAGCCCGCTGGGATTGGCGTGGACGGCGGCGTTGAGCCGGACCATCATCGAGGCAACCCTTACGGCGCAAGCCGTGGTCACGTCGACGACAGAGAACAAAAACTCGACATCGGCCTCTGCCATTGCGACGGTCAACGGGCCGACGACATCCAGCACCGTCCAGCGGTTCTTTGCCGACAAGCCCGATCAGTGCTCCGACGACACTTCCGCGACCGGCCGCACGGGGGTAACTGTCTACTATTGCGTCGTGATCCGCAATACGAGCGCCGTATCTCCTGAACTGAACCTCGTCCAACTCGTCACGCACGAGATCTTCGACTCCGCAAGTGGCGGCCGAGCAATCGTGCAGGCGCCCATTGCCGGCGGCGAAAGTCTGACGGTCACCAATTCGTTCCTGGCCGCCAACGGTCTGCCGCAGATCCTCGGTCCCATCAGCTACAAGCAGGCGGGCACCTTCTCCAGCCAGAGCGTCGTGACGTCGACAAATGCGACGTTTGGTTTCAAGACGTCGGGCAGTGCGACGACATCGATCGTGGTTTCCGTACCGCCGGAGGATACGGCGACGCCGACAAACACACCGTTGCCGACCTTTACGCCTTTTCCCACGGTGACGCCGTTCCCGCCGCCACCCATCCCGACCATTCCGCCGACCTTCACGCCAGCGCCGACGTGGACCCCATCGCCGACTGTGGTGATCATCACAACGCCGGGCGGTCAGCCGCCGACACCCTACCCGCAGATCGGCTCCGGCGGGCTGGTTCAGCCGACAACGAATCCGTTTGTCTCGCCGCTACAGCCGGGCGTGTTCGATCCGGCTGCAGCAACGGCGACTGCTGCGGTGCTCTTCGGCCTGGTGCCACCCGCCGATCCATTCGCGGCCACGGCAACCGCCCAGGCGCTCTTCGGCCTGCCGCCGGCCGATCCATTTGCGGCCACGGCCACTGCCCAGGCGCTCTTCGGCCTGCCGCCGGCCGATCCGTTCGCAGCCACGGCCACTGCCCAGGCGCTCTTCGGTCTGCCGCCGGCCGATCCGTTCGCAGCCACGGCCACTGCCCAGGCACTCTTTGGCCTGCCGCCGGCCGATCCGTTTGCGGCCACGGCGACCGCCCAGGCACTCATGGTCCCACTCTCCCCGCTGGAGACGCCGACCCCTGATGCTGTGGCGGTGCTTCCGCCTGGCGTCACGGTAATCACTGTGACGGCAACGTCCATGGCCGACCTGACTTCCGGGCCGACACAACGTCCCATGGTCGCACTGGCGCCCGAAGCACCCGGCACCGTGGGAACGGTCTTCCGCTCGATCGCCGGTGGCGCCTTCTGGGCACTGGCCATCATCGGCATGTTGGCCGGCGGTGTGCTGTTCCTACTTCTGGCCGGCGTGCTGGCCGGGTTCAGCATTGCCGGCCCATCGCGCAACAAGTACGATCTGGTGGGAGCGCCTCCTGGCGAAGATACGACGCCGTCGCCTCCCGTTGCATCCGCTGCACCGGCAGAGTCCGCATCTGCGCCGGCCGATGACACAGAATGGCCCGATACATTGCCATGATCGAGTCTCGACGGCGCCTTGTGCTCATCGTCCTCATCCTGGTTGCCTTTGCCTGGCGCATCTGGCGGTTGGATTTCCAGAGCCTCTGGCGCGACGAAGTGGATGCCATCTACTTTGCCGTTCGCAACCTGAACGAGACGCTGAGTATGTTTGTTCAGGCAGCGCAAAACGGCCCGCTCTACTTCCTCAGCTTGCGACCGTGGTTTGCCATCGTCGGCACCAGCGAATACGCGTTGCGCTTTCCCTCAGTGGCGGCAGGTACACTCAGCGTGCCGCTGGTGTGGCAGATAGGGCGCCGGCTGTTACCCACGGCCGCCGGCACCCGTGGAACCTTCTGGCTGTCGACGGCGCTGCTGGGCACGGTCTTTTTCGTGCTCAATCCTTACCAGGTCTGGTATGGCCAGGAAGGGAAGATGTACGCCACCGTCACCTGCCTGGCGTTGCTGGCAAGCTTGCTGTGGCTGCGCGGAATCGATGAGGGCGGCTGGCAGACCTGGCTGGCCTATCTCGCCGTCGTGAGCGTGGCGATGTATGTGCATCTGCTCATGGTGCTGCTGATCCCGTTTCACCTGGTTTGGTTTGCGCTGGCATGGCCGGCGTCACGCGCTCACTGGCGCGGCTACGGGCTTGCCGTCGCCGGTCTCACCCTGCCATATCTGCCGATGGTCTGGTGGCACTGGATGCTGCTGACGTCGCCGGAGAAACTGTCGGGGTTCAACTTTACACCGCTGCCGGCAATGTTGAGCGGGTTGGCGTTGAGCCATGCGCGTGGATTTATCACGGCGGTTGACCTCCTCTGGTTGGCGCCGGCCTTCTTTCTTTTTGGCGCCGGTGTTCTTTTTGGCGTCAGTGCGATCGACAGGCAGCGCAACGAGGGTGGCATCACGCTGCCGTCGTGGCGGCGTTACGTGATGTTGCTGGCCTGGTTGCTCTTGCCCGTCCTCTTTATCTATCTGTTGAGCCTTCGCCAGCCCGTCTTTACGGAGCGCTACATCATCTGGATCGGCCCTGCCGCCCTATTTTTCATGGCGTTGGGGCTGCGCGTGCTGGTCGACAATAGCGGGCGCATTGCCTGGCCACTCGCTGTAATATTCCTGATCTATGTGGCGGGTCTGTGGGGCTGGCTGGTATGGCAGCAGAAGGTGCAGGTCATCAAGTACGATCTGCGCACCGCCATGCAATATGTCGACAATCGCCGCTCGCCCGACGAGTTGCTCATCCTCCAGATTCCCCATCAGGAATGGGCATACCGCTACTACACAAGCGATTTCGGGCCGGACCCATTTGCCGGTAGCGACGAGCGGCTCGGCCGGTGGGTAGGTGGACCCTACACGAATTGGGGTCGCACCGACGACGTCGAACGCGCGGAGGTCGACACCTATCTGCGCAACGTGACGGCCGGCGCCGGCGATGTCTGGGTGCTGCTCAGCGAGGCCACCATGTGGGATCAGCGGCGGCTCATGGATGAATGGCTGGCAGCACACGGTACGCTCGAGGAAGAGAAGCCATTTGCCGGCGTCACGGTGCGCCGGTATGAGATGCACGACTCGAATCAATAGTCTGGCCGCCTGGCCAGAAGGAAGATGAAAATGTCACTGGTCAACGACAGGGTTCTAAATCGTCGGCGTGCCTGGGATGAGCCCCCGCGCCCGCATGCGGTCGGTCTGGTATTGGGTGGCGGAGCAGCGCGAGGGATTGCCCACGTAGGCGCGCTACAGGCGCTCGAGGAGCAGGAGATCTTCCCGGATGTCATCGTTGGTACCAGTGTGGGCGCATTGGTCGGCGGCCTGTATGCGGCCGGCGTATCGGCGGCACGGCTGCGCGCCCTGATCCCCACGATCTCCTGGTTTGACCTGGTGAGCTTGAAGATGCCGGGCATCAACCTCACCGATATTGCCAAGAGCCTGCCGCTGGGCTTGCTCGACCTCGACAAGATGATCCCGTGGATCAACTCGTTGGTTGGCAGTCCGGTCGCAATTGAGGAACTCAATCTTCCATTTGCGGCGATTGGCACGGATCTGCTGACCGGGGAAATCGTTGTCATGAACAAAGGGCCGCTTGCGCCTGCAATCCGGGCAAGTTGCGGTGTTCCCGGCGTCTTTACGCCGTACCGTCGAAACGGGCGGCTGCTGGTAGATGGCGTCGTCGCCAACAACCTGCCGGTCAACGTGGCACAGGATCTGGGCGCCGACTATGTGATTGCGGTGGACTTGCTGCCAATGAATGCGGGGCAGGAAATGGAACGCCAGGCCGAGCCGCGCAATCTGGCCGAGGTTGCCATGACTGCGCTCTTCATGCTGGCGCGCGCAACGCAGATCGAACAGGCACTGGCCGACGTGGTCATTTCGCCCGCAGTCGCACACATCAACCTCGCCGATCTCACGGCCAGCGAGGCGCTACTTGATGCGGGTTACAAGGCGATGGTCAGAGAAATTTCGCGGATCAAAGCCGACCTGATGCGTTGAGCGACGGAGCGAAGCTGCCGTCACTCGACCGACAAGACGAGCTGATCGCCGACCTGTGTCTGGGAACGGTCGATGGTCCCCACAGGCGCCTCGATCACATACTGGCTGTTCCGATAGATTTTGCCGACGCTCCACGGTTTCATCGCCCGATCGAGTGCGACCACCGTATGCTGTTTGTCAACATAGACAACGTCGATCGGGATCGACATGAACATGCAATGGACGCCACGGCATGGGTCGATGACAAGTCCGTCGCCCTGGGGTAAGTCGCGCACGCCGATCAGGCCGCGAAGGCGGGTCCAACTGTTGTCGGCCATGCGGCCCCGTTCTACGACTTCCGTGTTGCGGCTCTGGTTCAGAATTCTCACCATCATTTCTCCTTTGTTTGACAGGCTCGGCTCAAGTTTCTTGGCTCCGGGTTGTATGGCTACCCGCCCAATGTCCACAACGTTATCATAGCGCCGGCCGCAAGATATGGGGCGTAGGCGATGGCCGTCTTGCGCGTAGCGCGACGGCTGGCCAGCAAAACCAACGCACCGACGGCGCCAAGAATGGCACCAACTGCCAGAGCAGTCAACACGCCTGGGTAACCGACCATCATCCCGATGACACCGACGAGTTTCACATCGCCCATGCCCAACGCGCCGCGCCCGATAATTGCCAGCAACAGAAACACCCCAAAACCGACTGCCCCACCCAGCAGCATATCTAGTGGTTGAGGGACACCGGGCAGTAAGCTCAAACCGGCAACCACGATTGCCGCCGGCGCCAACATGATGTTGAGCACACGATGGTGCTCGAAATCGATCACCGTCACAGCAAGCAGAAACAGGCCGTACAGCCAGGCAATTGCAAGGGTTGGCGTCGCTCCCCAGTGTACAGCCATCAGCACGAACAAGCCGATGCTGACTATCTCAACAGTAGGCGAGCGCCTGCCCAGCCTTTCATGGCAGTGCGGACAGATGCCGCGGCGAAAGAAATACCAGGGCAGCGTCCAGTGGTGGGCAAGTGAACGCGTCGCCGATTCGACAGCAGGCTTTTCCTGACGATCGCGAATCCTGGGAAGGATGTCGGCGGCCCAGTTCACCAGGCCGCCGCCAATCCAACCGCTGAGTATTGCTGAAAGAACCAAACCAAAGTTCATGGCACCAGGCTTGCGGCACGCAGTTCCCAAGGTTCGGCAGGCTGCCCGGACGTCGTGCCGCAGAAGGTCATGCAGTTGCCGCTGCAATCCTTGGTGGCCAGGATTGCCTTGCTCGTAATCTTCTTGTATGTCTTCGGCATACCCGGCTTCGGGTTGAGCGTGAAGTTCTGCACCCAACCGGTGACCGTTACGCAGCCGAAGCGCGTTACGTAGAAGGTCGCGGCTTCCTTGCCGGTGCAGTGATTTCCGGCGCTACAGTTGATGCTGGTAAAGAGCGGCACGTTGACTGTCTCACCTGCCCGGGCATTGACGTCGTCCTTGACGCCGGCCTTGATACCACGCAGGCCGGGCAAGCAGGCAGGCAGCGAAATCCGACCGCCGTAGTCGCTGCGGAGGCGGCACGCCAACTCGCTGGCGCCACAGCCGTTCGAATCACAACTGTCGAAGAAGACCCCTTGCTGGAAGGCCGTTTCCGGGAAATCCATCCAGCCACGCGCGATACTTGTGACGATGACAAAGTCGTTTGACCCGTCGTCGTCCAGGTCGCAGTCATAGCAGTCGCATACATCACGCGGTACACCACCGATCGTGCATACGGCATCCGTACCATCAAAATCCGCATCCCAGATCACAACCGATTGGCCACACTGCACACCCTCGTAGAGCGCATATTCGAGCGCAACCGGCCATAGCCCACAAGCTGATGAGGCAGCGCCACATGCGGAGCGTGCCGTCGCGCCGACGTTGACCTCATTCCAACCCAGGATTCTGGCAAGTAGCGTCTCAGCCGGCCGCTGTGCTGTCACCGTAACCCGGTTGTCCTCGATCGAGATATCGCTCAAGGAAATATCGACGCTGCTCATCCCATTGCGCGAGAGGTAGTTACGGGCAGAGTTGAGCGCCGTGGCCTCGCTGCGGTTCAGGCAGAGGTCGCGCGCGGCGGCCAGTGCGCTGGCATCGGCCGCATTCTGCAACAGGCGCCGCTCCGAATAGACGTTACCAGCCTCAATTGCGAGCGCAACAAAAGCAAGAACGGCCATGAACATGAGGGCGAACTGAATCAGAACCTGTCCATGCTCGTTGCGCAGATGGGTTTGCGTGTTCATGATCCACTCTGTGAAATGTCTGTTCCGTAGTACACCATGCTGGTCGAGGCGCTGATCGGGATGGTGTCAACTCCGATCAGTTCGCCGAACTGCGACTCGTAGCGAATGCGGACCTGGACATCAACGGGTGAACCTTCCGTGGGGCACCCTGACGCCGGATCGGGCGAGAGGATCACATCCTGGTCGCGTACGTTGATGCGGCCGCCGCCTGCTTCGGTCACAACAGCGTCGATGATTGCGTTGCGCAAGGCGAGCCGGTTGCTCCCGGTGCAGGGAAGTCGTGAGTAGAGTCGCGCTCCCTCGCGAGAAGAATTCAGAACGACGCCGTAATGTTGGTAGGCGTAGCCCAGATCGACCGCTCCCACGACGAACGACAACATGATCATGATAACAAGCCCTAACTCGATGATGCTCGAGCCGCGTTCTTCACGCCACAAGCGCGGGAGGTGGCGTCGCAGAACACGTCCCTTACTCGAGCGTAACCCTGTCATCAATAAGTCTATCGCGTACATAGTCACCTCTTGGTTCGATACAAAAATGAGCGGCATCCAGATGAAACTCCAAATCCACACCGCTGCGGCCCGATCGATTCTTCTCTACGCTGAACACCACCCAGTTGTGCATGCTCTGCGCCTGGATTGGGTTGTAGATGATATGCTCACGCGACACGACTGAGAACTTGTTGTTGATGACGATTCCGACATCGGCCTCGTATTGGATGGCCGAACTGCCGCGCATATCATACAGCCGAACCCTTCTAGATTGTAAACCACTTCGGTCAGCCGCGACTATGGCCAAAATACGGATTCCTGCGCTCAAAGCTAGTTCTTTTAGCCCTTGTGTGATGCGCGTGGTGATCTCTGACTCTTGGAGAAGACCAGGTGCGTCAAACGGGATCTTCTGTAGATAGTCGACGACGAGAAAGAATGGCACTCCAGACGCCAGCCGGTGCAAAACCCACGAACGAATCTGGTCCAGGGTCGTCATGGTTCCGCTGGCTTTTGCCAGCGTCAGCCGGCTGGCATATCGTTCTAGCGCGGCAACCACATCTGCATACAGGTTGTGTTCGCGCAGTTCGTCCAGGAGACCGTGATGGGCGGGCGCTTCGGCGACGATCTGATGCAGGCGACGTAGGGTGAGGGCGGCGTCGCCGTGGCCGAGCAAGGCACTTTCCATGCAGAGCAGGCGCATGAGGAGGTGCCAGCGGTCATGTTCGTAGCAGACGTACATGACGTTGGAATTGCGCTGCATCAGGGCGATATTGCGTGCCAACTGAAGCGAAAAGATGGTCTTGCCGACGCCGGATGGGCCGCCAAGAACGACGAGGTCGCCGGGTCGCAGCCCACCATTGAGGACATCATCCAAGGGAGAAAAGCCGGTCGGAAATGCCCTGAAGTGATCGACATCACCGTGGGCGACCTGCTCGTCGGCAGTCGCCATCACATCCGCTACGGTGGAAACGCCCGTCAGTTCGTTGTACTGAACCGTTTCTGATGGAAGGATGGCGACTGTCATAGCGGTTACCGTTTCATACGTGCTGGGTCGGTCGGCATGAACGTGGACGGCTGGATGAACAAGCCCGCAGATTCAAGTCGCGAGTAGAACTTGGGCCGTACGCCCGTGGGCGTGAAGTACCCCTGGACCTTGCCGTTTTCGACGGTTGTCTGCACAAACTGGAAGATGTCCTGCATGATGATGACGTCGCCTTCCATGCCCTGGACCTCGGCGATCTGTACAATCTTGCGTGAACCATCCGCCAGGCGCCCCAGGTGTACGACCAGGTCAAACGCCGACGCAATCTGTTCGCGGATTGCCCGTAGCGGCAGGTCCATGCCGGCCATCAACACCATGGTTTCGACACGCCGCAGCGTCTCTCGTGCATTGTTTGAGTGGACCGTGGTGAGTGAACCATCATGGCCCGTGTTCATGGCCTGCAACATGTCGAGCGCCTCGGCGCCACGACACTCACCGACGACGACCCGGTCGGGACGCATACGCAGGGAGTTGATTACCAGTTGGCGAATGGAAATAAGACCTTTGCCTTCGACATTTGCCGGCCGGGCCTCCAGACGTACAACGTGTGACTGCTGGAGGCGCAACTCCGCCGCGTCCTCGATGGTGACGATACGCTCGCCATCAGGGATAAACGACGACAAGGAGTTCAGCACGGTGGTCTTGCCGGTGCCCGTACCGCCAGAGACCACGATGTTCAATTGGGCCTTGACACATGCTCGCAGGAAGTCCGCGATGCCGGGCGTAAAGGCGCCCTTCTTGATCAATTCATCCGGCGTCAACGCGTGCTTTGGAAACTTACGGATACTGATACAGACGCCGGTCAACGCAAGCGGGGGAATGATCACATTGACGCGCGATCCGTCTGGCAGGCGGGCGTCGACCATAGGGCTGCTTTCGTCGACACGACGGCCAAGCGGCGAGACGATGCGCTCGACGATGCGAAGGACATCGTCGTTGTCTCTAAACTTCACCGGGGCCACGTCCAGTCTGCCGCCACGTTCGATGAACACCTGCCCGGGGCCATTGACTAGAATCTCGGTGATCGAGTCATCAGCCAGCAGCGCCTCGAGCGGGCCAAGCCCGAGAATGTCGGCCAGCAACTGGTCAAATATGTCATTGCGCTCGATCCGGCTCATTGGGATGCCGAATTCGATCAGCGTTTCGTTGAAGAGCCGTTCCACGACCTGTCGAACTTCGGCATTGTCGCCACGCGCGGCGGAAGGACTCAACTCGGCCAGCAAGCGCTGCTGTATCCGATCGCGCAGTTGGGTATAGGCGGCGGTGCCGTTGGTTCGTTCGCCAGGAAGCTTGGCGGGCTGTTGTCCGACATCAGCGAATTTTCTGTTGTTCAACATAGTTCACTTCACCCAGATTGGTTCGTATTCTGCCCAAGGGACTCGACTGATATTGGTAACGTTGCGGCCGTTCGTATCCATGACAAACAACTGACGGTCGCCGTCGCGATTGGAGAAGAAGACGATGCGTTGGCTGTCCGGCGACCAGGAAGGATGCTTGTCCCACTCCCAGTCATTGCGCATGAGTGCAACCTGCTCAGAACTGTCAGGGCGCGTTTTCCAGATGTCATCGCTCTCGTTTTCTGTCGTGACAAATGCGATCCAGGCGCCGTCCGGTGACCAGACCGGGTCGTACGACATGCCCGTCATGCGCGTCACCGGCTTGGGCGGTAGCTCGCCAAACTGGCTTGTCACAGGCAGGTGTAAAATGATTTGCGGGTTGCCGTCGACATCGGCTGTCGATACCCAGTAGGTGCCGTCGGGCGAGTACCGCTCGGTTTCACGCAAGTCGGCGAACGCCTGCTCGTATCGCTGGAATGTGCCCAGATACTCGCGATTGGAGCCGTCAGGGTCCATGACATAGATGCCCGGCAGATCCGGATTCTCCGACTTGAAGATGATCCGGCCGCGGAATGTTCGCAAGGGCCGCGGTGTGGCAGTTGCTGTGGCCGACGGCGGCGGTGCGGTCGGTCCGGGCGTCGGCGTAAGCGTCGGCGTGGCTGTAGGTGTCAACAGCGGAACCACCGAACTGGCTTTTGCACACGCGCTTGTCGTGTCGGAAAGGGGTAATTGACACGCCTGGCTGTACATCTCATAGGCATTGAGGAGGTCGTTGCTTGCCGCGTAGTCATCGCCTGCACCCATCATCGAGACAAAGAGCATGGAAGCAGTCGTGTTGCCAAGATAGGAAGCTCGCTCGGCAAATACCGGCCGCAGTGAGTTGATTGTGTTGAGCCAATCTCGCTGATCATACGCCTCGCGCCCCCGCAGGAAGCCGACGGCCAGGCGAGCCTCGGTGATCGCCCCCGGATCGTTCGGCTGCTGCTGTAGCGCCGTATTGAAGGCAGCCAGGGCAACGGAGACTTCGGCCGGCTGAGGTGGGTTCTGTTCCAAAATACGCTTGCCGCGGCGCATATTGAGGTCAAAGAGCATCTCGGAGACTTCGCTGCGACGATAGTTGACATCCATCGCCTGAATCTGTGCCAGTGCGTTGGACGCCTCCGATTCAAAGCCAAGCATGAGCAGGTTTTTTGCCTGCTGCATGAGCTGGTCAAGTTCCTGGGTATGTCGAATCGCCAGGATGCGGTTGCTGATGTCACGATAGCCTGGCGACTTCATCTGTAGATCGGCGTACATGGAGAGCGCAAGTTCGTCGTTCCCAGCATTATCGGCCGCTACGGCTTCGTTATAGAGCGCGAAGAGCTCGCGCTGCCAGCGTGTATCGGCCAGCAAGGCTGTCGCACTCACATCGTCGGGCGACTTGGCAAGCAGTTCGAGCAGGCGCTGCTCTGCCGTATCGTAATCGCCCGCAGTCAGCGCTGCCTGCGCTGTGTTCATGAGTTGTGCCTGTTGGCGCTGCAATTGTGCTTCGACCAGCATGGGCAGAAGACGTGCACGCAGAACCCAAATGCCGGCGATGACAAGAAGAGCAAGGGTCCCGACAATCGCGACACGCGTCAGAATCGGGCGCCAGTTGATGATGACGCGCTTCTCTTTGATCTCCGTGTTTGTTTCAAGGTGCGCCTTGAAACGGGCATCCTTGAGCATCTGATCTATCCGGGCATCGCCTGGATAGCGTGCCTGCAATGTCTCAAGCAATCGGATAGCCTTGTCCCATTGCCCCATGTGGAAGTGCGTTGCAGCTTCCTGGAACTGGGGATCGTCGTATTCTGTGGAGTTTGCACCGAATGTTGCGGCCATAGCTCTCTCCTCAGCCTGCCATGCCTTGCAGGGACGCCATGATCTTGGGGACCACGGGGCCCAAGATTACGATAAACAATGCCGGAAAAATGAACAGTACCAGGACTACAACGATCTTGACGGTTGCACCGTGGGCCTGTTCTTCCGCAAGCTGCCGGCGCTTGAGGCGCATCTGGTCTGCCTGCGAGTGTAATACCTGGGCAATGCTCATGCCCAGCATGTTTGACTGGATCAAGACCGCCACAAAAGTGCTGAGATCGTCCACCGAGTTGCGTTCTGCCATGTGACGGAGGGCATCATTGCGCGCTACGCCGATACGCAGTTCGCTGACGACCCGCCGAAACTCCTGGGTCAGTGCGTTATCCCATTGCTCGCCGACCCGAAGCAGCGCCGACTCAAACGCCAGCCCGGCTTCGACGCCAATGGTCAGCATATCCAGCGCGTCTGGCAGCGCTCGGGTGATCTCTTGACGTCGTTGCTTGATTCGCTGGCTGAGCCACAGCTTTGGCAGCATGAAGCCCACAAACACGGCGATAAAGGTGTTGCGTACAGCGATGAAGGGCTCATCATTGCGACCAATTATAAAGAGGTAACCTGCGCCCAGTCCGGCGGCTAGAATGAACCTCAGCCCCACAAAGTCCAAGGCGCCAAGCCCGCCCGGATTCCCCGCTTGCATCAGCATGGTTGTCAGCTTGTCGACGTTCTTTTGGGGCAGCAACCCGCCGATGAAGCCTGTCATGCGGTGGAAGGCAGGGAGAATGGTACGTGAGGCCAATGAAGTCTTTAACTCATCCTCGACCCCGTGCGGTGCATCCATCATGCCGTCCAGCCGATCGGTCACCGCGCGCGGGGCGCTTGATGGCGCAATAGCCATCCAAATGGCAACGATAGTCCCGGCAACAAGCACTCCGAACAAGGTCGGCGCAAAGGCACCGCTAATCGCTTCAAGAATCATGAGACTACACCTTGATGTTCACAATCTTGCGGATGAACACAAACCCAAGCACCATCATGACGGCCGCACCGAGTGGCAGCATCCGTACCCAGCCTTCCTCGAAGAATGCGTCGAAATAGCCGGGGCTGATCACCGACAACGCCACCGCAAGCAGGATTGGCATGCCTGCCAGGATGTTCCCGGTCAAGCGCTGCTGTGCGGTCAATACCCTCACTTCGCGCAGGACACGTACGCGTTGCCGGATGGTCTCGCTGATGTTCTCCAGCACCGTTGACAAGTTGCCACCCATTTCGTATTGCACATTGATCGCCGTCACGACGAGATCCAGGTCATCGCTCTCAACGCGATCGGCCATGCCCTCCAGTGCCCTATGCATCGGCAGCCCCAGGCTCATCCCCCGCATGACTCGCTGAAACTCCTTGGCGGCCGGTTCCGGCACCTCGCGGGCAACCAGTTCGAGCGCCTGTGACAGGCCATAGCCGGCGCGCAACGATCCGACCAGCAGCGTCAGGACATCGGGCAGTTGGTTTGTGAAGGCGTTGCGACGCTTGGCCTGTCGCTGCTTCAGGTAGAAGATAGGCAGGATCATCAAGGCCGCAGCAACGACTATCCCAATCAACAGGCCCGCACGCCAGGCGCCAAGCAAGAAGCCGCCGCCAGCTACAGCGAGTAGGATGGCCAGAAATTCGCCGGTCGACATTGGAACATCGGCACGCACCAACATGGTCTGGAGTTTCTCGCCAAAACCAAAACCATGCGCTAACTTCTCCAGTCCCTGAAATCGCTCCTTGTGCTCGTTATTGGCCTGGGCGCGATTCCCCTGGCGCACATACTCCGTGAGACCGAACTCCTTGAGACGGTCTTCGATCGGATCGCCCTGCGGGAGCATGCTGCGCATGGCGATGAACAGAGTCATGACTGAGAGCCCGACCAGGACGGCAGCAATCATCACACTAGACATAGGTCACCTCGTTGCGCTTGCCGAACTGATGCGGCGGAACATCCGACTGAACGGGTTGGCGGCCGGGGCTGGCTCCGTATTGGTCGACTCTGGCACCTGTTGTTTGCTGGTGCCGGCCACGAACATCACTGCGAACTCCTCGATTGCGCGGGCCACGGCGCTGCGTTTGTGGCTTATGTAGAGCGGGACACCGCGGTTGACGCTTAGACTGACAAGTGGTTGGTCGTCCGGCACTGAATGGCGGATGCGTACATGCAGTCGCTCCTCAATGTCACTCTTCGTAACGCCACCGGCGATCGCTGCCCGGTTCAAGACCAGCCAGATTCGTTCTTCAGGGTAGCCGCGTGCCTGTAACTGGTCCAGAAGTAGCCGCGTGTTGCGCAAGCAGACCAACTCCGGCAAGACGGTCATCACGATGTAGTCCGCGCTATCGAGGAAGGCATAACCACTCTCGTCGACGAGCGCACCGAGGTCGATTACGACCCACTCAAACATCATGCGCAACTGTGACACAATCTGCTCTACTTGGGGCAGGCTGATTTCCAGTGTGCCATATATGGGCGGCGGCGCCAGGAGCACGCGCAATCCAGATGTGTGATTGGCCAGAACGCTAGACACCAGATCCCTGTCCAGCCGAGACGCACGCGCCAGCAGCGTATTGATGTTGCGGTCGCCCTCGAGGTTCAGCATGACATCCAGGGCCGGTGCTACGTAGTCGGCATCAACCATCACTACGCTCTGTCCCGTCTGCTCCATGATTGCGATTGCCGTGTTGGTCGCCATCATCGTGCGACCAGTCCCCCCCTTGGGGCCGACAAAGACCACAACTTTCCCGATGGTGGTAACTGATCGCCCAATCTCATGATCCGGCACCTGGTTCTGGGTGAGCAGTTGATGGACTGTTGCCCAGAAGTCTTCCGCCAATATGGGCTTGGTGACAAAGCCGCGGGCGCCACTGAGAACCGCCTGGCGTGCGACGGCCATGCCATGTTCATCTACCATGACCATCGTGACTGCGTTCGGCACAGAGACGGCCAACTGTCGGATGATTGCTGGGGCCGGTGTAGCCGTGAGGTCATCATCGACCAATACCAGATGTGGCAGCAGATCTTCGGCACGGCGAGCCGCCATCTCTGGCTGGGCTATCCAGAAAAGTCGATGCTCGCCGGCATACTGAGCGAGAATGGTGCCGATCTGCTCGCGCAGGCCTTCTGACTCAGCCACCAACAGTACACGTAAAGTGTCTCCAGGACTTATCCTTGCCAAGACGCGCCTCCCCTATGCGTAACCGTCCGGATACGATTCCAGCGTGTGGAATCCCGACGATACCATTTCAGTTTCTGAGTGTCACCGGCCAGGCCCGGTAGGAATGCTGTAGCGATTGATAAGATAGTCGATATCCACAGGATCGGACTCGAATGGACGTTCCACGCCCGGTGCGCGCAGCACATAGTCCAGGATGCCTCCGGCGTCATTGACGTACTTCAACGTCAATGCATCCTGCGGAGCCAGCGTGACCAATAAGGCATCTGGCCGGCCCGCTGCCTGTGCGGCAACATCCTCAGCGGCGGTCTCGTCAACCGGCTGCACGCTGCCGACCATGCCGACGATCTTCACATTCTGCAGCAAGGAAAATGTGGCCTGCTCGTCGTCATCTGCCTCAGCCGCAGCGCCGATACCTCGGCCCTCGGGAAAGGAGAGTGAATAGAGCAGATCGATCTGGTCGCCCGGCTTCAGGATGCCGACGCGACTCAAGAGATCCTGGGCCGGAATCGCCATCAGGACCTCAGCTTCGTTCAGGAACAGAGCTCGCCGGCCATCGGCGCTCTCGACATTCGGATCGACCAGGCGTTGCTCCAACACCGGCTCACCCGCAAACATTGGCACCATGGTCAGCTTACCGACGACACGATCGTAGGCTTCGGCATATCCTTGCGGTGCAGCTTCTGCGGGCAGGTCTACCTCGACCAACAGTTCCTGTGTGAGAAGCGTGCGGGCCGGAATGTCGCGGGCCGCGGTTACAACTGTGACGGTAGGGCCGGCACTACCCGACTCAATGGGGGTCTGAGCGACTCTATTAAGTGATGTATAGGCGACAAATCCAGCAAGCAACGCCAAAACGATCCCGGCTGCAAACCAGATAAATCCTCTCATGCGCGACATAATCCCGGCCTTTCCCTACGGGTAAGAATCACCCTTCTTTGACCATGGTTGCGGTCGAGGAGATCTCGACCGACCCGGTCCCACCTAGCACTTCAAAGATCATCCGCGTTAACAGCGGTGCCTGGTAGCGAACCTCTACCTCGATGATATCAACATCAGGATGGCGTACGGTGACATCCAGCCGATCTGGAAGAAGTCCCGTTGTCAACCGACCAGCAGCCGTTTCTGCCAGATTGTCAACACAGCCTGCATCACACACATCCGATGCGACGACAACTCCAGCTCGGGCACCTTCTCTTGCTGCATTCGACACTGTGACATAGTCGAAGAACAGCAGGCTTAATTCGATAATGCTGAGTACCAGGAAAAAAAAGAGGGGCAGGACCAGGGCGTATTCGACCAAATCCTGTCCCTCTTCCTGGCCGTATCGAGGTTTCATAAGCTTCCTCGTGGCCCTGGCCGGCTTCTCCTGCTTGCGGCAGGCGGCCGGCCAAGCAATTCTGACGCTACACAAGATCTTCCTTGTTGAGACGTGAGGATCAGCCGCCGGCGGCCGCCGTGCCAAGGGCGCCACTCAGGTTGAGCCACATCGTTTCGAGCGTGCCGCTCATCGCCAACAGGCCGGCAACGGCTGCCAGGGCCAACAGGCCGGCGATCAGGGCGTACTCGATGAGATCCTGGCCCTCTTCCTTAGCGAAGTAGGACTTGACGAACAGGACGACGTACGAAAACTGCGTAATCATGGTTGCTCCTTTGATTCGGCAAAGCGAATCGGAAGTGTTGAAGAGGTCTTCTGCAATCGAACTTGAATCAGCCGCCGGCGGCCGCCGTGCCAAGGGCGCCGCTCAGGTTGAGCCACATCGTCTCGAGCGTGCCGCTCATCGCCATCAGACCGGCAACGGCTGCCAGGGCCAGCAGGCCGGCGATCAGGGCGTACTCGATGAGATCCTGGCCTTCTTCCTTAGCGAAGTAGGACTTCACAAACAGAACGAAGTACGAGAACTGCGTAACCATGGTTGCTCCTCCTTACGAGCAAAATGTCTGACTGACTTTACCAACTGACTGACTGACTGACTGATTGACTGTGTATTCTGCAAGCGCCCGGTACTGCGACGCTGACATACGTTTGAACTTGTCTACTTCGGTCTACTTTGAGAGATTCGAGGCTGTTGTTCTCGGTTTCTCTTCCTGGGCTGGGTTTCGGCTTTTGATTCGGTGATTTCCTGTCTTCTCGCTCTGAAACTCTAGTCCCTCTTTCTAGAAAACATAGTACATGTCTCTCAAGTAAATTCCATCGGACTATTGGTCGAACTTGTGCGCCCAGGCAGTAGTACATTTGATGGTCAGTAACAGCGGTTCGCGTTCAACTATCCACCGAACGCTACGCCCGTTGTCGCGCGCGGTCGGCCCACTTCTGGCAGGTTTGAACCGGAAATGGCAGACCTCTATGCGGTTGGATGAGGGGTTGCCGCTATCTAGCGGCTAGGGTCGAAGTGGGCAGGCTCAGAGATGATGGCGTGGATTTCCGGCCCCCGTTTACCTGGCGACAGACGCGCCGTCACGATCTGGGGATCGTGTTGGAAGACCAGCAACGCGTCCCGCTCCATTGCCTCATGCGCCAGGCGGCGTTTGGTCTCCATACTCTGTATGGGCATGATGTCGAATGCCGGCACCCAGGCAAGGCGCTGCAAGTGTACTGCCCAGCTCGCAGCATCGGTCAGGAAGAGCAGGCTTTCGCCGCCGTCCTCCACCCACACGGTCTGAATGGCCGCCGTATGGCCCGGCGCCAGGTCAGTCCGCACGCCAGCCGCCAGCCGCTGCGGGCCGTCGACGATTTCGAGCTTGCCCTGCTCCAACAAAGGGCGGAAATTGTCGGTGATGTAGGTCGCTGCCGTTCGTTCGTTGGGGAAACTGGCGTCGGCCAGGTCAATCCGCTGACCGATGTAGCGGGCCCGTGGAAAGGTTGCGATGGCAGGCCCCGCTGCGCCATCTGGCGTATCCCACTGCGTCGCTCCGCCGATGTGGTCGCCGTGAAAATGGGTGAAGAGGACAATATCGATGTCCTCGGGCGAATAGCCGACACGCGCCAGTTCGCCGATCAGGCGCCGCTGCCGGTCGCCGAGTCCCAGCCGTTGGCGCACCTTTTCCGGCAACTTGTCCCCATTGCCGACATCGACCAGGATGAGCCCGGCGTCAGACTCGACAAGGAGTGAGCGCGTGTCGCAAGGAACCAGGTTCTGGGCATCGGGAGTAATGACCCCCTCCCACAGCGCGCGCGGGATGAGGCCGAAGAATCCTCCACCGTCAACGTAATGGAGGCCGTCGCTAAGGATATGGCAGCGGATGGAGCCGATGTTGATCGTGTAGGCCATGGTTTCCTCGCCTCGGATGGTCTGTGAGCCTCAACGGGCCACAAGGAGGGTGCACGATACGAGTGTATTGGCTGCGCACTATAATGTCAATCGACAACCGCTGCGTGGAACATTGCAGCCGCTACTGCACGTTATGATCGAGAGTTTGCGCGCTGCATCGGCAATCCACGTCGCGCCCCAGGAATTCCGCGCTATTGGTGCCCGCCGCGATTGTTCGGGGTTTTCGCCGGCAGCGAACCATTCAGGCACCGCGCAAGCGACTACCTTCTCAGCCATCGAGTGAAATATGTCAGAAGCACGATACACACTTGTCCCGCCGCAAATTCGCAGCCGCTCGACCGAATGGGCTTTGGCGCTTGCGCTGTGCCTATCTTCCGGACTCAGTGCTGCGATGTTCGCCGTACGGGCACTGTACACGGAGTCGATCGTCTATTTCTTCCTGAATTGGAATCTGCTGCTGGCCTGGATACCGTTCGGCATCGCCGCCTTCATGCACGTACTCGGTCGCAGGCGAACCAGCAGCCTGCCGCTGCTTGCTGTCTTGTTTGCGGTTTGGCTGCTCTTCTTTCCAAACGCCCCGTATCTCGTCAGCGACCTCATGCACCTGGCGCCGCGCCAGAACGTTCCGCTGTGGTATGACGCCATGCTCCTCTTTTCCTATGCCTGGAATGGCTTGATCCTCGGCTTTGCCTCACTTTGGCTGATTCAGCACTTGGTGGCCGAACGCCTGGGCGTGATTGCCGGCTGGCTGCTTGTCATGGTGACGCTGCCTGCCGCCGGCTTCGGCATCTACCTGGGCCGCTTCGAGCGCTGGAACAGTTGGGACGTGTTTGTCGACCCGGCCGGCCGCCTCGGTGCGATCGTGTCCGGGCTGCTCAACCCGATGGCGCACCCGCGAGCCATCGTCGTGACGCTGCTCTTTGCAGCCTTCATGGCAATCGCATATAGTACGGTGCATTTATTCGCCATGATCCGCGTACGGCAGGCAGATGCTGCTACACGGTCGCTACACACCGTACAGACCTTGAATTGATGGACAACCCGAACGAACATGAGAACGAGCAAGCGCCGGATGTCGAGCGCTTTGATGATATCGAACTCCGTCCTGGGCAGGAGCCGCTGACGGCCGAGGAGAAGGAGCGCTTCCTTGCCCGGGCGCGCGCCCGCGGCCGCTCGCTCACCTCGGACGAGATGTACGCGATTTTCGGCCCCCCTCTGGAGCCGGAAGAACCAGCCCCCAATTACGCCGACGTCGAGCCGATGACCGATATCGCCCTCGATGAACAGCGTCTGGCACTTCTGAAGCGTAACTTCTTCCCCGAACTCGGTGACGGCGAAATCGGCGCACAGCCGCTGATCCGGGGCCTCATCTTTGATTTTGACGAGACCTTGGCCCTGCGAACGCGACCGCTGGACGACCTGATGCGCGAAGGCGCACTTGCCGCCGACGCGTACATGCGGTCGACCGGCATGGATCTGCCCGAAGATTTCGCTGCCAGCATCGTGGAGGCGCGTCGTTTTGCCGAGGAGAAGTCAGCCGAAGAGCAGGAAGAACACCTGGCCGACGATGCCATGAGCTTTCTCCTCCAATTCTTCGGCTACCCGGCCAGCCGCATGGACCCGGACGTGCTGCGCCGGGCAGTGGACATCTTCTATGCGCCTGAGATGACTGCCTGGAAACTGCGCCCCGGTGCGACGGCGGTCCTGGCAACCTTGCGCGACGCCGGCTATCGGCTCGCACTCATGACCAATTACAACTGCGATCGCGTTTTCCAGCGCACAATCGACTACCTCAACTTGCGCCGGTACTTTGACCTCTGCCTCAGCAGCGCCAGCGTCGAGTATCGCAAGCCAGACCCGCTCTTCTTACAGATCGCCCTGGATCGGTGGGATTTCCTCCCGTACGAGACGGCCGTCGTCGGCAACAGCTTGCTCGAGGACATCCGCGCCGGCATTGACCTGGGCGCCCAGACCGTTTTTCTTCACGGCACGACCTCTCCCCAGGTCGTCCATGAAAACGAACTGTATGCCGGGCAGATTGTACCCGACGCAGAGATCGACGATCTTGCTGCACTACCGGAGATCGTTGCCGCATGGACGTAAAGCCGCCACCCATCACAGCCGGTGACTCTGGCGGCACGCAGCCTGTCACGGCGCGCCGGCGCTATCCCGAGGCACCCCTGGTTGGCGTTGCTGCGGCTGTCTTCAACGCCGCGGGCGAAGTGCTGCTCGCCCAGCGCAGCAGGCCGCCGCGCGCGGGATCATGGGGACTGCCCGGCGGTCTGCTGGATCTCGGTGAGACATTGGAGGACGGCGCGCGCCGCGAGGTGAGCGAAGAATGTGGCGTCGAAGTCGCTATCGGTGGGATTGCCGGCGTCTTCGAGCCAATCACACGCGACGAGGAAGGCCGGGTCGAATACCACTACGTGGTCATCGACTACTGGGCGACCTGGACGGGTGGCACGCCGCGCGCCGGCGATGACGCTGCCGACGTGCGCTGGGTGGCGCTGGCCGACCTTCCTGCCTACGCGCTCCTGCCCGACTCATATGCCGTAGTCCAACGCGCCCATGAACTCTGGCGGCAGTCCGCGCAGGGCGCCGCCTAGAGCACGAGCAACTCCGGCGGGAGCTGCTCCCGCCGCGGATAGCTCGACTGCGTCCCTGGGGACTGCACGCTGATGGCGGCAATGGCGTTCGCCCGCTCGATGGCCGTTCCCAGCGCGACGCCGGCGGCGAGGAAATACCCCAGGCTGCCCACAAACGCATCACCGGCGCCGGTCGTATCCACTGCGTTCACTTCCACCGTGGGGATGACCTCGTCCGCGCCGTCTGCCGACACATACAGACAGCCGCGCGCCCCCAGCGTGATCAGCGCCGCACGCGCCCCCCGGTCGAGGATGATCGAGGCGGCTAGCCGCGCATCGTCCAGCGTATGGACCTCGATGCCAGTCAGCAATTCCGCCTCGGTCTCGTTGGGGCAGAAGATGTCGGCAAGCTGGTACACCTCGGCGGGCACGTCGCCGCTCACCGGCGCCGAGTTGAAGATCGTGGTGACGCCGGCCGCGCGAGCCAGGCGCAGCGCCGCCAGGTTGGCCGCCATCGGCACCTCCATCTGGCAGAGGAGCACGCGCGCGCCTGCAATGGCCGCCTGCGCCGCCGTCACGTCGTCCGGCGTGACCAGTCCGTTGGCGCCCGCAATGACGATGATCGTGTTCTGGCCGTTGTCGTCGACCGTGATGACCGCCACGCCCGATGAGACCCCCGCGCTCTCGAAGACGAAGCGCGCGTCGATGCCCTCGGCCGCCAGGTTCCGCCGCATGTCCTGGCCGAAGATGTCGTCGCCCACACGCCCGACCATGCTGATACTCCCGCCCAGCCGCGCCACCATGACCGCCTGGTTGGCGCCCTTGCCACCGTAGCCGGTGGTGAAGCGTCCGCCGTGGAGCGTCTCGCCAGGGCGCGGAAAGCGGTGAACGTAGGCATTCATGTCGAGATTGATCGAGCCGACCACACAGACCGATGGAGCGTTCATAGAAGCCTCGCCAGCATTCGTCTTTCAAGCAATGGGATGTAAGAATCGATTCTGGAACGCAGTCTATCACTGCCCGCACCCCCGGACAAGCGGCAGGGATAGGGTGCTTTGTCCAGCCGCTGCGTTTGAACTACGTGCCTGACCCGAGTACAATGGCACGACTATGGCCAACCACTTTTCGCTTTCCAATTATGATGAAGCGGCTGACTATCTGCGTGCGCACACGCATCACCGCCCGACGATCGGCTTGATCCTTGGCAGCGGGTTGAGCGGGCTGGCCGCGCGCATCGAGGACGCCACTGTCATCCCGTACGCTGACATTCCGTTTTTTCCCGTCAGCACGGTTGCCGGCCATGCCGGGCGGCTGGTGATCGGGACACTCGCCGGTGCGACGGTCTGCGCCATGCAGGGTCGCTTTCACTACTATGAAGGCTATTCCATGCAGCAGGTGACGCTGCCGGTGCGCGTCATGCAACGCCTGGGCATCGACACGCTGATCGTCACCAACGCGGCGGGCGGTCTCAACCCGTCGTTTGCCGTCGGCGACATCATGCTCATCGACGACCACATCAACCTGGTGGGTATGGCCGGCGCCAATCCGCTGCTGGGGGCGAACCTGGAGGAATTCGGGCCGCGCTTTCCGGCCGCCAATCGCGTCTACACCCGCCGGCTGCGGCAGGTCGCTGAGGAAGTTGCGCGGGACGCCGCCATCAACCTGCGCCACGGCGTCTACATCCAACTGGCCGGCCCCAACTTCGAGACGGCCGCCGAAGTTCGCATGTTGCGCGCCTGGGGCGCCGACGCCGTGGGCATGAGCACCGTCGCCGAAACCATGGTCGCCCACCACGCCGGCATGAATGTGCTCGGCTTCAGCACCATCACCAACGTTGCGATCGATGAACTGGACGCTGAAGGCCAGCCCACCCACGACGAGGTGATGGACGCCGGCAAGATCATCGTGCCGCGCCTGACGGAACTCTTGCTGGGCGTCATGCAGCGTCTCGGCCAGGGCGCCTGACGCCATCAACTCTTTCCAGCCAGGATAGAAACCATGCAATTCCTGAAAAATCTCTTTGGTAGCGCCAAATTGGACGGCGCCGCCCTGGCCGTCTCGCCAGATCTCAAAGAATACGCGCAGATCGCCCTGCTCGCCCACTTCCTGACCCCCCAGCCGCTGCACGATGCCGCCCTGCAAAGCCGCTGGAGTCGCGTTCTGCCCCGTTCCTACGCCGAGACGATTGCGCTCTTCGAGAAGCAGGGCTGGCTGGAGGCGACGCCGGCCGGCTACCAGGTAACCGCGGTCGGCCGCCCCTTTGCCGAAGCTTACGCCCAACGCGCCGCGCGCGAGGAGGCCGACGCTCGCCAACACGTGCGCGATGCCCTGGCGCAGATGATGACCAGCGAGGCGCTCACGACGCGGCGCCAATATGAGAATCGCACACCGCTGGGCAAGGCCGCCTGGACCGGGCCCGAACCGCAGATGAATCACAGCGCAGTCACCCGGCGCATCTTCTTCCTCGACAACCGGCTGCTCGATGGCCTGAGCCCGGAGACCGTGCAGTGGCTCAAGCTCTACGCCGCCGAACAGCATCTGTGGGGCGTGCACTGGACGCTCGACGCAGGGGCCATTCCGGCGCAGGTCGCCGCCGAACTGGCGCGGCCCGACATGCCGATCGAGGAGGCGGTCTACTGGCGTGGCTATGCGCTGAGCCTCTACGTGGACAATCAGGAGACGTGGCAGCGCGTCAAGGGCGGTGACCACGTGCGCCGGCTGGAGATTGTCGGGCCGGACGACGAGCATACGTGCGAGCACTGCCGCACTTTTCTCGGCAAGCAGTTCCTCGTCGCGCGCGTGCCGGAGTTGCCTCACAAGGAATGCACCTCGCCACGTGGCTGCCGCTGCCGCTACGAACCGGTGCTGGAAGCCTTCGAGGAGATTCCGTTGATCTGATGACTCGCCGGCCTTACACGCCGTCGACGACAGGCTGCTCCGCCGCGCGCTGGCGGGCAGCCTTTTTTGTGCGCCCGGTGCGAATCTCCCAACGCCACGTCAGGCCGGCCACCACGATCCCCAGCAAAATCAACCCCGCCACCACCATGAACTGGTCGTGCAGCGCGCTGATGATCGCATTCGGGTCGGCCACGCTGAGGTCGACGGCGGCGCCGCTATAGTGCGCCACGCGTGTCGTGAAGAACGCCCCCAGCGCGGCGATGCCTGTCACCTGTCCCAGCGTCCGCACCATGCTCAGGATGCCGGACGCCACGCCCAGCCGCGCGCGCGGCACCGCGCCCATGATGGCGCTGTTGTTGGGCGAGTTGAAGGTTGCCATGCCGATGGTCACCGGCAGCATGCGCAGGACGTAGCCCAGCGGCGTGCCGTCGACGCGCAACGTGGTCATCGCTACGTAGCCGACAAAGATGAAGAGGAGCCCCACCATGCTCACCGGTCGCGTGCCCAGGCGGTCGGAGAGTGTGCCGGACGCCGGCTGCAACAGGATCATGATCACCGGCACGACGGCCATCAGCAGGCCGACCTGGCTCAACGGCAACCCGAGCACAAGTTCGAGATAGAAGGGCAGTAGCAACGCGATGCCGGCAATGGCGATAAATGCCAGCGTCGCCGTGAAGAGATTCAGCGAAAACTCCGGCTCGCGAAAGAGCGAGAGATCGACCATGGGATAGCGCACGTGCGTCTCGATCCAGACAAACGCCGGCAGCGCAAGCGCTCCGATGGCCAGGAGGAGCAAAATCAGCGGTTCGCCGAAGCCGATGTTCTGACCGACCGTCAACGCCAGCGTAAAGGCCAACAGGCCGATGCCCATAGTCACGGCGCCGGCAAAGTCGAAGCGCTCGCGACGCCCCGCCGGCTGCATGGGTGGCAAGAAGATCAGCGACAGCACAAACGCGATCAGGCCGACCGGCACATTCACGTAGAAGATCCAGCGCCAGCTTAGATAATTGAGAATGAGACCGCCCACTGCCGGTCCAAAGACGATACCCAGCGAGATGAAGCCGGCGGCAAAGCCGAGCGCCGTGCCGCGCTCGTACGCCGGCCACGTTTCAGTGAGGATGGCGGTGCCCAGCGCAATCATCATCGCCGCGCCGATCGATTGCAGCACGCGGAAGCCGATGAGCCAGTAGACAGTCGGCGCCAGCCCGCACAGCGCCGAGCCCAGCAGGAAGAGCGCAATGCCCAGCACGAAGATGCGCTTCTTGCCCACCATGTCGGCCAGGCGCCCCATGCCCACCAGCAGCAGCGCCAGCCCCAGCAGGTAGGAGAGGATGACCCACTGCACCGTGGGGAAGTCGGTGTTGAGCTTGACGATGAGCGTCGGCACGGCAACGTTGATGATGCTGCCGTCGACGCTGCCCAAGAACAGGCACAGCCCGACCGCGATCAGAATCCACCACTTGCGCGCGGCTGGCGGCTGGGTGGCGGCTGGGTGAGGCACCGTAGATGAATGATCCATGCGAGTTTCCAACGTGAATGCTGCGGCAACCGCGCCGCTCCGTGGCAAGTCTGTCAAGGATATCACGGATCATTCAGGGTGCACAGGTGGGAGACTACCGCCGAGAAAACAAGAGCGGCGCTACTTTCAGCGCCGCTCTTGTCTCGTTAAACTCCGCACGTCTATTCCGCCGGCATCATGCGGTAGATCGTGCCGCCGCCGTAGTCGATGACATACAACTCGCCATCCTGGTCTTCGCCAAAGGAGGAGATCACGAGGTCGGTATCGGCGACCAGCGCAGTCGCCCAGCCGCCGGCGCTGTCCGGCGCCATCGCCCAGATGTGGCCGCTGCAATAGTCGCCGTAGAAATAGATGCCATTCCACGCCGGGTACGCGCTGCCGCGATAGACATAGCCGCCCGTCACCGAGCAATTGCCGTCGCTGTGCGTGTAGTCGACCGCCGGCAAGGTCAGCCCCGCCTGGTCGCACGATGCGCTGCCAAAGCAGCTCTGGCCCTCCATGATCGGCCAGCCCAGATTCAGCCCGCCCGCCGTGCCTGCCGGGATGACGTTGATCTCTTCGATCTGGTTCTGCCCCACGTCCGCTACCCAGAAGTCGCCGGTCAGGCGGTCAAAGCTCGTGCGCCACGGGTTGCGCAGGCCGATGGCCCACACCTCGTCGCGTACGTCCTGGCCGTTCCAGTCCGCGGCGACGAAGGGATTGTCCGCCGGGAGCACATAGGGCTGCTGCGGATCGCTCGTCACGTCGAGACGAAGGATTTTGCCCAGCAGCGCGTCGGGGTTTTGGCCATTGCCGAAGCGATCGTTGGCCGCACCGCCGTCACCCAACGGGACATAGAGATAACCGTCGGGGCCGAAGTCGAGCATGCCGGCGTTGTGGTTCGGCGCCGGCTGGGGCACGCTCAGCACGACGAACGCGCTGGCCGGATCGGCGCGGTTCGCATCGTCCGCCGCGACGGTGTAGCGCTCGACCGTCGTGGCGCCCGCCGTGTCCGAGTAATTGACGAAGAGGTGACCGCTGGTCGCATAATCCGGCGCGAAAGCCATGCCCAGCAAGCCCTGCTCGTTGCCGCGCGCCGTGATCTTGGCCGACAGATCCAGGAACGGCTCCGGCACGATCTGTCCGCCGTCGATCACCCAGATCTTGCCGGTCTTCTCCACGACAAAATGGCGTCCGCTGCCGTCGCCGGCATCGGTAAAGAAGACCGGCAACTCGAATCCCTGGTACGCCGGTTCCAGACGTAGTTGGACCGCGTCCGGCGCCAGGGTGGCGATAGCTTCGACAGGTGGCTCCGGTGTCGGCGTCGGCAGTTCGACGGCAACGCTCTCCGTGGCAGCCGGCTGCGTTTCCGCGGGCGCGGCGGTCGTGGCGGTCGCCTCGCCCGCGCCGGCGGTGGAATCAGCGGTCACCGCCGACGGTGGCGCCTCGCGTGGCGGCTGGGCAGGCGTGCACGCAGCCAGCAACATGGCAAAGAATAGGAGTGACGCATAGTGTAGTCGCATGGATCGGGTACCCTCTCTTCGAATCACGGCAGGCCGGCACGGGTGTGCCAGGCGCGCAACAGAGGGCCCGGCTGCCCATTGTGACGTGCCCGCAGGCATCGCAATGTCATGTTGTGATTATGGCGGAAACGGTCTGCCGGCGCGGTGACAGGCGTTCCATTTTGGACGCTACCGCCAGCGATGGAGAGGGGCGCTGCCATTCCAGTGGAGGCCATGGCGGGGAAAGCCGAGCCGGGTGAGTGCGCCGACACGATGCAGCGCATAGCCCGTTGCCTCCAGGTGACGGCGCACTGCGGCGCTACGTGCGGCGTACCGCGCCGCGTCGATGCCGTTCGGGTTGCCCCAGGCAGCCACGATCACATCCGCTGCGGCACAGGCGCGGGCGATCGCGGCATCGTTCTCCGCACCGATCGCTTCGGCCTCGCCCACATCGTTCACGGTGCGCGGATCGGGGCTGCGCAGCGCACAGAGGTTGACGTAGATGATCGCGGCAAAGCCATCGCGCCGCGCCCACGCCTCCACCTTGCCGGCCGTCGGGTCGCTGCGCGTGGCATCTGCCAGTGATGGATTCTTCTGGATGACCGTCAGGACCGGACGCGCGTATGCCGCTTCTACGCTGGGAGTCAGCGCGATGTGCAGCAGATAGCGATAGCGCGCCGGTTGCCAGGGCACACACTCGACCACCGCGCGCATTGGTCGGGGCGACACCGTATCTAGCGCCGTTCTGGCGGCAGCCAGCGCGGGTTGTCTTCGACGGCGACGACGCCATCGCGTGCCACGATGCGCTTGCGAAAGCCCTGTCGCTCGATGGATCCGTAATCGTGGCCGGCATTGGCCGGGAAAACCCAGAAGAAGACCAGATCCTCGGTGGTGCCGGTGTTGACCGTGCGATGCGCCCAGCGCGGCGGCACGTAGACGACGGCACCGGGAGTCATCTCCGCAACGTGCCACTCGCCCTCCGGCGTCTCCATGACCATGCGGCCGCTCCCGCCCAGGCAGTAGTAGACCTCGCCGGTTTCAAGGATGGCGTGGAAGTGCCCTTTGGTCATGAAATACTCGTCGCCCACCTTGCCGGGATGCAGGATTGTGAGGCCCGACGACAGTTCGCCCTCCACAGCCGGCCGTTCCACCATATACACCTCGTAGAGCACGGTATCGTGCGCAGCCAACTGGGCGTCGAAGGCCGCCGTGTCGTAGTACTGGCCGCGCATGGAAGACAGGCGCCGGACGATCGACTCGTGATCTGCGATGGCGGGCTGGATCGTGTTTAGAAAATAGGCAAATGGTTCTGTGGTCATGATTATCTTTTCACTATGGTGCGTGGAATTCCGATCCCGTTACCAACTTATGGTAAGATTGGATGCGGCTTTTTTCAAATACCGACTGCTGGCGACCGTTGATCGGTGGCACAAGCGACCTTCAATCGAGGAGATCATGAGCTACGACGGACGGGTATACACGGTGCAAATTGGCGATGTCATGCGCAAGCTGCCCATCTTTCAGGTGGCGCCGGGCGTCAAGATTGCCATCTTCAACATGCTGGGCGACACGGAGGTTGTCGAAATGGCGGCCGACGTCCTGGCGACCCGCATGCCGGCCGGCGCCGAGGTGCTGATCGTGCCCGAAGTCAAGGCCATCCCGCTGGCGCACGCGCTGTCGGTGAACAGCGGCCTGCCCTATGTGGTGGTGCGCAAGGTGCGCAAGCCCTACATGGTCGACTGCCTGGAGACGGAGGTTGTCAGCATCACCACCGGCGCGCCGCAGACGCTTTTCGTCGACGGCAAGGATGTGCACCTTGTCCGCGACAAAAAGGTCGTGGTTGTCGACGACGTCATCAGCACCGGCAGCACGATTCGCGGCCTGCGCCAGTTGATGGACCAGGCCAACGCAACGATCATCGGCGAGATGGCGGTCTTTACCGAGGGCAGCCCCGAAGATTGGGATGGAATCATCGCCCTGGGCCATCTGCCGGTTTTTACGGACTGAGTCCGAACGAAAGAATCTATGTCCAACATCATTGATCGGGTGGCGAAAATCGCCGACCGTTTTGACGAACTGACCGAACTGATGGCCGATCCCGCCGTCGCCGCTGACTTCTCGCGCCTGAGCGAGATCGACCGCGAGCGCCAGGAGATCGAGGATCTGGCTGCAACCTATCGCCGCTTTGCCGTCGTCGAGAGCCAGCTTGCCGAAAATCAGCTCCTGCTCGAAGACGCCGATGCCGAGATGCGCGAACTCGCCGAACTGGAACTCGAGAGTCTGTCGGCCGAGCGCGAAGAACTCGACCAACAGATGAAGGCGCTTTTGCTGCCCAAGGACCCGAAGGACGAAAAGAACGTCATCGTCGAAATCCGCGCCGGGACGGGTGGCGAGGAGGCCGGCCTCTTTGCCGCCGAACTCTATCGCATGTACCTGCGTTGGGCCGAGGCTCATCGCTACAAGACCGAAGAACTCAGCCTGAACGACACCGGCATCGGCGGGCTCAAGGAAGCCGTCTTCGCCATCAAGGGCAAGGGCGCCTACAGCAAGCTCAAGTACGAATCGGGCGTGCATCGCGTGCAGCGCGTGCCGGTGACGGAGAGCGCCGGGCGCATCCACACCAGCGCCGCCACCGTTGCCGTGCTGCCCGAGGCGGACGAGATCGACGTCGAGGTCAACGACAACGACATTCGCATCGACATCTTCCGCTCCAGCGGGCCGGGCGGCCAGAGCGTCAACACGACCGACTCTGCCGTGCGCCTGACCCATCTGCCCACCGGCATCGTCATCTCGTGCCAGGACGAAAAGAGCCAGTTGCAGAACAAGCTCAAGGCCATGCGCATCCTCCGCTCGCGTCTCTATGAAATCGAAGAGCAGAAGCGCACGGACGAACTCGGCGCCGCGCGGCGCAGCCAGATCGGCTCCGGCGACCGCAGCGAGAAGATCCGCACCTACAACTTCCCGCAGAGCCGCGTTACCGACCATCGCATCAACAAGACGGTCTACCAACTGGACGCGGTGATGAACGGCGACCTGGATGAGTTCATCGAGGAGTTGTCGGCCCAGGATCAGGCACAGCGCCTGGAGGCAATGAGCGCCGAGCTTGCCTGACCGATGCAGACCGGGCGCAGGCCGGGCGTGGGCCGGCCGTATTTCCCCGGTCCGCGTTCTGTCGCTCGATTGTAAGCCAGGAACGGTCAACCAACCGGTTGCAGCACCGTGGATTTCTGCTAAAATGATTCGGGTCTGGCTCGTTCCCTGCCCGGCTGGTCGAAGCGGGCGCCAGGCCGAACCACCACCGTTCTGCACGTGAATCTCGTGCAGCCGGCATGGCGGGCAACGTCGCTTCACCGTGCTAGCGCCGACCTGCAATGACGCACGGCGCAGCTTTCTCCCAGGAGGCACTATTTGGCTATCTTACATTTGGATGTTCGGCCGAGGAAGGGCGAACGCCGAAATCGTCGCGCTCAAGGAAGAGTAGCGACCGGCCCGACTGTATCATCTCCTGACGCAGTGATCTCGAACCCACCCACCCATCGCGATGAATCCTCAACCAATGGTACGGTAGAGATTCCCCAATGGCAGCAAGTCGAATGGAAGCTTTCGGCCGGCGTGCAGGTCGGCCCGGCGGTCAACACGGCGACACAACGCCTGGAGGAGGCCGGTATCACGACGGCGCGGCTTGACGCCCAGGTGATCCTGGCGCATGTGCTGGGCGTGGAGCGGAGCTGGCTCTTTGCGCACTACGAGCACGAACTGGCGCCCGAACATGCCGAGCGTTACATGGAGTTGATCGTGCGACGAATTGCACGCGAGCCCGTGGCCTACCTCGTGCGCCATCGGGAGTTCTACGGGATCGACCTCTACGTCGATCACCGTGTGCTCATCCCGCGGCCCGAAACCGAGATGCTCGTCGACCAGGTGCTCACCGAGGCCGCCATCTGTGCGCCCGAAACGCTCACCGTCGCCGATGTGGGTACGGGCAGCGGGGCGATTGCCCTGGCCGTGGCCAGCAACGCGCCCAATGCACAGGTGTACGCGCTCGATCTCAGCATCAACGCGCTGGCCGTGGCGCGGCGCAATATCGAGCGGCACAACCTCTGCGATCGCGTCCAATTGCTCCACAGCGACCTGCTCGCGGCGCTGCCCGTGCGCGCCGACGTGGTGGTCGCCAACCTGCCGTACGTCAACACGACGGACTTTGCCACGCTCGATCCGGACGTGCGCAACTTCGAGCCGAGCAGCGCGCTGGTAGCAGGACCGCAAGGCATCGATGTCATCGAGCGCCTGCTTCCCCAACTGCCGGAGCACTTGAATCCCGGCGGTGTTGCAATTCTAGAGATTGCCTACGACCAGGGCGAACTGGTCATGGCGCTGGTCGAAAGGTTGCTGCCCCAGGCGACGCAACTCGAACTGCACCGCGACTATCACGGCCGCGACCGCGTGGTCTCGTTCCAGCTATGAGCCAGACGCACCCCTTCGACCTCGTCGTCCTCGACCTGGACGGCACCATTATCAACGCCTACGAGCGTGCGCCCATCAGCCAGGCCGTGCATGACACCATCGCCGCCGTGCAGGCCCTGGGCGTGCCGGTCACCATCGGCAGTGGGCGCACGCTCGACTACATCCGCAACCACATCCCCGGCGACCTGCGTCTTACCCATCCGGTCATCGCCACCCAGGGCGCCGTCATCGGCGACCCGGTCACCGGCCACGTCCTGGCGGAGGTGCACCTGCCGCTCGACTCGGCGCGCGCCATCGCTGGCTATGTCGATGCGCATGGCTACCCGACCGCCTTCTACTTCAACGATGCCGCAGGGCACACGCGTATCATGCAGAACATGGCCGGCCGCACACCGCAGGAAGAAGAGACCTTCCACCACCTACTCGGTCATCCCGTCACGCTGGTCGATTCATTCAGCCCGCTGCTGGCCGACGATGGCGCCCACCCGCCGGTCAAGGTCATGGCCTACAACCACAACCTGCCCGATCCGGTCGATCTGTTGATCGAGTACGAGCGTCGTTTTGCGCCGCCGCTCTCGATCACGCGCTCGCACGAGTGGCTGGTGGAGACCACGGCGCCCGGCGTCGATAAGGGCAGCGGGCTGCACCGGCTGTGCGACATGCTCGGCGTAAGCATCGACCGCGTCCTCGCCATCGGCGACAGCGACAACGATATTCCCATGCTGCGCGCAGCCGGCTTTGGAATCGCGATGGGCAACGCCGCGCCGCACGTCAAGGCCGTCGCTCGATGGGTCGCCCCTGCCATCGAGGAAGACGGCGCTGCGGTCGCCCTGCAGCGCTGGATCCTCGACGCCTGAACCAACGCCTCACTGCCCCTGCACGGCAAAGGTCGCTCACCATGATTCGACGCCTGCTTCTGCTCACACTCGTCCTCTTGCTGCTGGCAGCCTGCCGGCCCATCTCGGCCGAGCCGGGCAGCCGCGCGGCCGGCGCGCCGGGCCTGGGCGATCCGAACTTTGCCTTTCTCGGCAACGGCGGCTACGACGTCGAGCATTACACGCTCGACCTGGCCGTGGATGTACAGGAGAACGTCATTACCGGTACGACGACCATCCGCGCCACCGCTACCCAGCCGCTCAGTTCCTTCAACCTCGACCTGCTCGGGCTCACCGTCGACTCGATCAGCGTAGACAGTATGCCGGCCGGCTTTTCGCGCCGCGCACACGAACTGACGATTTCACCGCAAGAACAGCTCTCCGCCGGAGACATGTTCACGACGCTGGTGAGCTATTCCGGCACACCCCAGCCGTTGACCGACCCTGATCTGGCATTTATCGCGCAAGGCTGGAACAACCAGGACGGCACCATCTTTGTCGTCAGCGAACCGGGCGGCGCCATGACCTGGTATCCCTCGAACAACCACCCATTGGACAAGGCGAGCTATACCATGCGCGTTACCGTCGACGCGCCGAATGTCGTGGCTGCCAACGGCGTCCTTGTCGAAACCATCGCAGACAGCGACCAGGTGACCTACGTCTGGGAGATGGCGCAACCCATGGCAACCTATCTTGCCACGCTCGCCATCGGCGACTTCGTGCGCGTCGAAGGACCGGGGCCGGACGGTACGCTCATCCGCCACTACTTCCCGCGCGATATGGCCGAGTCGCTGACTGCGGCCTTTGCCAACACGGGCGAGATGGTCGATTTCTACAGCGATCTCATCGGGCCTTATCCCTTTGACGAGTATGGCGTCGTCGTCATGCCTTTCCCGCTCGGCTTTGCGCTGGAAACGCAGACGCTCTCGGTCTTTGGCACCGACATGACCATGGAAGGCGTCAACGCCCACGAACTCGCCCACCAGTGGTTCGGTAACGATGTCTCTCCGGCCGCGTGGAATGAGACCTGGCTCAACGAGGGCTTTGCCAGTTACTTGCAAAAGCTGTGGAGCGAAGAGGAATTGGGCAGCGAGTTGCTCGACGACGGTATGCGCCAATACTACGAGGCGATGCGACAGATGGAGATCCCCGCGCCGGGCAACGTCGCGGAGGGCGATATGTTCTCCATGGCGGTCTACGAACGGGGCGCCTGGGTGCTCCACGCGCTGCGGCTCGAGATCGGCGACGATCTCTTTCGCCAGGTGTTGCGCACCTACTACGACCGCTTCAAGGGCAGCAACGCCACGACCGCCGACTTCATCGCCGTTGCCAGCGAAGTCAGCGGTCGCGACTTGACCGACTTTCTTAGCGGTTGGATTTACAGCGCAGAGATGCCCGCAATCCCGGAGTAGTCCATCTCCTCCTCGGGTAGCCTGCCCCCGGCCAGGTGTGCCTGCGCCAGGCTGTCGGCGACATCCGCCGTGGTGCGTCCAGACTCATCGGCAGTGGCAAAGACATGCAACGCCGTCGTGTAGATGCGGCGGATGCCGCGCATCAACTCCGCTTCCCCTTCGTCATGTAGAATGTCGCGCGACGCGCTCAACATGCCGCCAGCGTTGATCAGATAGTCCGGCGCGTAGAGAATGCCCCGATCTGCCAGCGCCTGCGCGTGGCGTCGCTCGCCAAGCTGGTTGTTGGCTGCACCCGCTACGATCGACGCCTGCAACTGTGAGATCGTGGCGTCATTGAGGATGCCGCCCAGCGCGCACGGCGCAAAGAGGTCGACCGGCTGAGCATAGATGGCGTTGGGCGCCACGACTTCGGCGCCAAAGAACTCCACGGCATAGGCGACCGCCTCGGGGTTGATGTCGGTCACGACCAGTTCGGCGCCGGCATCGTGGAGCAGGTGGCACAGATGGCGCCCCACGTTGCCCAGCCCCTGCACCGCCACGCGCAGCCCGCGGAAATTGCCCCGCTCGAGCTGGTAAGCGATCGCAGCGCGCATCCCCTCGAAGACGCCCATGGCGGTGTACGGCGCCGGACTCACGCTGGTGCCAAAGACGTAGTCGCACTGCTCGCCGATGATGTGCACGTCGCTGAGCCCCGTGCCCACATCCTCGGCGGTCCAGTAGCGCCCGCCCAGGTGCTGCACGCAGCGCCCGAACGCATGCAGCAGCCGTTCATTCTTGTCCACCGCGGGGTCACCGATAATCACGGCCTTGCCGCCGCCCAGCGGCAGCCCGGCCAGCGCGCTCTTGTAGCTCATGGCCTTGGAGAGGCGTAGCACATCGGTGAGTGCGTCGGCAGTGGAGGCGTAGGGCCACATGCGACAGCCGCCGGCTGCCGGCCCCAGGGCTGTGGAGTGGATCGCCACGATGGCAGAGAGCCCGGCCTGCGCATCGCGGAAGAAGACAACTTGCTCGTGATTGTCGAACTCGATGTGGTCGAATACGGTCATAGGTTCCCCCTTTCACACGACATTGTGCAAACGGACCACCTACTCCCAGCCTAGCACAAGCGTCGCCGGCTGTCCTCGGTTGACAGGCCAGTGTTTGGGAGCGTCGATTGGCGGGTAGGAGTTTGAAGGTTCGGGCGGCGGCTCAAGAGTCGGCGCTGCCGTGCGTCCAAATGCACGGATGGGTCGTCGCCACGTAGATGAAGCCAAAGCGCTCCACGATGGGACGGCTCATGGGGCCGGCGTCGATGGTGAGGTAGCGGCGCCCGCGGCGGATCGCCTCCTGCACGCGCGCGGCAAGCAGCGCCGTGTACAGCCCGCGGCCGCGGAATGCCGGCAGGGTCGAGCCGCCCCACAGGCTGGCAAACTGGCCGTCCGGGGGGAAGTGAATCCAGGCGCAACTGACCGGTTGCTCCTCGACGAGTGCGACGTAGAAGCTCATGCGCTCGGGGTTCTGCGTCATCATCAGGCGGAGATAACTGAGCAGCGACTCGTGCGCGCCCGGCTCCATTGCGTCCTTGATAGCGCGGATGTACTCAAGTTCGGCCGGGTCGGCCAGCCGGCGTACATCGTGCGTGACCGGCACCAGGAGCGCAGGCGGCGCCGCATCCAGCGGCAGGATCATCAGGCTCTCCGGCTCCCCGATCTCGAACCCATGCGCCGCGAGCCGTGCCTTGAGGTCGGGCGGGGTGTCATAGTCGTAGAGTTTCCACTCGAAGTCGGCGCCGATCTGCTCGAAAAAGGCGATCTGCTCTCGAATCACATCGTCGGCATTGCTTGCGTCCAGCGCCGTATAGGCGATGAAGCCCTCGCCGCCCGCCTCCTTGGGAACCTGGCGAATGAGGTGGGGAAGAACCTCGCGGCGGACGTCCGGGTAGTCCGCGCCGATGCGTTCCTCGCTTGTGTAGAGCGCGCGCAAAGAATCCTGATTGTGTATTGGCATGACGCCATCATACACCGGGTGCGATGCGGGCAACAACCAGGGCAAGAGCGCGGCTATCAAATTGCGGGGCAGTGCGTGCTGCTATGCGGCAACCGCCAGGCCAAGCATCTCGGCCGTCCCGCCGTAGCCCTTCGCCGCCAGCCGCTGCCCGGCCAGCGCAAAAAACTCCTCATTGGCGGAGAGGCCAAAGGCATCGGCAAGGCGGTTGAGGACATTGAAGGCCGAGGTAATCGTCGTCAATTGAACGATGACATCCTCCGACCAGCCGGCCGCCAGCAGCGCTTCGGTGTGTCCGCGGAAGACCGACGCCGGCGCCAGCGTCAACGCGCGCACGTACTCAAAGACCGGGCGCCAGCGCGCGTCGCCGTAGCGCGGGGCGTCGGCAACGGCGAAATCGTCGAAGGCGCTGCGATCGACGCCGTTGCTGATCGCTGCCTCCATGTGGATGCGCCGGCAGTAGCCGCAATTGTTGAGCGCCGACACATAGGCGCCCATCATCTCGCACTCGCCGGGCGTGAAGGCATCCGTCATGGTGAAGGCGACCTCTGCCAGCCCGAGCACGTGGCGCGCCATGGCCGGGTACCTGCGGTAGACGTCGATCAAGGTAGCCCGTTCACCAAAAGATGGTAGAAACGACATTGTTCTCCCCTTTCATTATGTTCAACGGATATGGGATGCGAACTCCTGTCCGATCATAGCCGGACCCGGTTCCAGCAGAATGGTGAGAGTGTCGCAGCGTGTGTTTCGATGTCGCGCGCCGGCGATGGACGTTCGTCACCGCGCCCGTTCTTTGCTATAATGCACGCGCTGTAATAGAACATCAGTTCCTATTATGCAAAGCTGATCTGTGTCACTCGAGCAGGCTCAGCAGCCCACGTTTTCACGGCACCCGCCGCGTTCAGGTGACCACGGTTCATTCACGGCAGGCACGACCATCATGGCCGACGATTTTGTGCATCTGCACGTCCATTCTGAATATTCGCTTCTCGACGGTCTGGGGCGCGTCAAGCTGCTCGTCAAGGAAGCGGCGCGCCTGGGCCAGCCCGCGCTCGCCCTGACCGACCACGGCGTCATGCATGGCGCCATCGAGTTTTTCCGCGCCTGTCGCGACGCCAACATCAAGCCCATCATCGGCGTCGAGGCGTACGAGACGGCGTGGGGGCGCCCCATGGGCGGCCGCGACCCGCAACTCGACCGCGAGAACTATCACCTGTTGCTGCTGGCCCGCAACATGACCGGCTACCGCAACCTGCTCAAGATTGCGTCGCACAGCCAGACTGACGGCTACTATTACAAGCCGCGCGTTGATCATGAATACCTGGCCGCGCACGCCGAGGGCATCATCGCCAGTACCGGCTGTCTCGGCGCTGAGGTGCCGCAACTGCTCTACCAGGGCAAGGAGCGCGAGGCCTACGAGCGGCTGGGCTGGTATGTGGACGTCTTTGGCAAGGAAAATTTCTTCATCGAGTTGCAGGAGCACTCGATCCCCGAACTTGTCACGGTGAACAAGACGCTTGTGCCGTGGGCGGAGAAATTCGGACTGAATCTGGTTGCGACCAACGACGTCCACTACGTGCGCGAGCAGGACGGCGGCCCGCATGACGTGCTGCTTTGCGTGCAGACCGGCGTCACCATCGACCAGCCCAACCGCATGCGCATGACCGACGGCAGCTACTTTCTCAAGAGCCGGGCGCAGATGGAGGCGACCTTCCGTCCCTTCATCGACCTGCCGGCCAGCGCCTTTGAGCACTCGCTGCGCATCGCCGAGATGTGCGAGATCGACCTGGAGGATCCCACCTACCACCTGCCCGATCTGCCGATCCCGGAGGGCTACACCTACGAGACCTACCTGCGCCACCTGACCGAGGAAGGCTTGAAACGTCTCTACGGCGCCCGTGCCACCGACAGTGAGGTGCAGGAACGCAAAGAGCGCGAACTGCGCATCATCCACGAGATGGGCTTCGACATCTACTATCTCATCGTGGCCGACCTGTGTGACTTTGCACGCAGCCGCAACATCTGGTGGAACGTGCGCGGCTCAGGCGCCGGCTCGCTGGTTGCCTACTGCACGGGCATCACGGGCATCGACCCGCTCAAGAACAACCTGATTTTCGAGCGCTTCCTCAACCCGGGCCGCGTCACCATGCCCGACTTCGACCTCGACTATCCCGACGACCAGCGTGAAGAGATGATCCGCTACACCGTCGAGAAGTATGGCGAGGATCAGGTCGCGCAGATCGCCACCTTCAACCGCATGAAGGCCAAGGCCGCCGTGCGCGATGTGGGCCGCGCCCAGGGCATCGAGCTGGCCAAGGTCGACTACATCGCCAAGCTCATCCCCGGCATTCCCGGCAAGCCGGTGACGATCCAGGACTGCCTGACCGAGGGGCACGAATTCTACAGCCAGGAGTTGGTCGACCTCTACGCCAAGGAAGCGTGGGTCAAGACCCTGCTCGACACGGCCATGCAGCTCGAAGGCGTGGCGCGCAACGCCGGCATCCACGCCGCGGCCGTTATCGTCGCCGACCGCGAGTTGACGCACTACACGCCCATCATGCGCGGCAGCAAGTCCACGGTGACGAGCACCATCGCCCAGTACGAGTTCCCGATCCTGGAATCGATCGGCCTGCTCAAGGTCGACTTCCTCGGCCTGAGCACGCTCTCCGTCATGCGCGAGGCCGGGCGGCTCATCAAGGAGCGCCACGGCATCGAGTACACGCTCGAGAACATCCCCTACGAGGGTGAGGTTGCCGAAGATGCCTTCACATTGCTCTCCAGCGGCGAGGTGAGCGGCGTCTTCCAGGTGGAAAGCCAGGGCATGCGCCGCGTGCTCACGGAGATGAAGCCATCGACCTTCGAGCACATCGTCGCCATGATCTCGCTCTACCGGCCCGGCCCGCTTGAGTACATCCCCGCCTTCATCCGGCGCATGCACGGCGAGGAGCCGGTCGAATACAAGCACCCGCTGCTGGCCAAGATCCTGGAAGAGACCTACGGCATCATCGTCTACCAGGAGCAGATCATCCAGTTGCTCAGCGAGCTGGCCGGCTACACGCCCGGCGAGGCCGACCTGCTGCGCCGCGCCATCGGCAAGAAGAAGGCCTCGGAGATCGAGAAACACAAGAAGATCTTCATCGCCGGCTGCGAAAAGAACGGCATCGACCACGGCACCGCCGAGGCGATCTACGGGGATATCGAGTTCTTTGCGCGCTATGGCTTCAACAAATGCCTGCCGGGCGATACAGAAGTTCTTGACGCGCAGAGCGGTCTTCTGATGCGTATCGAGGACATTTTTACCGGCAAGGTACAACTCTCCCAAACCGTTACTTGCGACACCGATACGCTGAAACTGCGCACCGGCAACGTAGCCGCTGTCATGCATAATGGCGTCAAACCTGTCTACCGGCTTACCACTGCACTCGGGCGTACGATCAAGGCCACGGCCAACCATCCGTTCTACACCTTTGACGGCTGGCGGTTGCTTGAGGAACTCGCCGTCGGTACGCAGATTGCCACGCCGCGCATGCTGCCCGTCAGCGGTTCGGCCCAGTGGCACGACCACGAGGTCATTGCGCTCGGTCATCTGCTTGCCGAGGGCAACCTCTGTCATCCGCATTCGGTCTATTTCTACTCAAAAGATGAGGCGCAATGCGAGGATTATGTCCTCGCCGCCGAAAGCTTCGACAACGTCACCTGCTCGACAGCCCTTCACAAAGGCACATATTCGATCTACGCCAAACGCGTTGATAGCTCGCGACCTCCTGGCATCTTCACATGGGCGGGCAGACTCGGCCTACTAGGCAAGCAAGCGACAGTGAAAGAAATACCCGACGAAGCCTTCCGGCTTGGATCTCGCCAGCTCGGACTTCTTATCAGCCGCATGTGGGAAGGTGACGGGCACATCAACGATACCGATCGCAGTCTCTTCTATGCCACTTCTTCTGAACGGCTGGCCCACCAATTGCAGCATCTTCTCCTGCGCCTGGGCATCATCAGTCGGCTGCGGACAGTGAATTTCCCCTATCGCACTGGTCGCATCGGCTACCAATTGTTTGTAACCGGTAATGAAAACCTGGTGCGTTTCCGCGACACAATTGCCGTACATTTTGTCAGCCCGGCACGGCAGGCAAAACTCGACCGACTTAGCCTGGAAAACGTCGCCACCCAGAGTACAAAAGATGTCGTGCCGATTTCTGTGAAGTCAGCGGTGCGAGAAGCCAAGGAACGCGCAGGCCTGACATGGCTGGAGATCAACGAGCAGTGCGGCGTTGCTCAGCGCGAATTCTATCCAACAGGAGCAGCAGGCAAGAACGGCTTTGCTCGTTTGACGATTCAGCGTCTCGCTGACTTCTTCGGCGACGACACGCTTCAGCGGGCCGGTTACAGTGACATCTATTGGGATAAAATCGTCAATATCGAGTATGTCGGCGAAGAGCAGACATATGACCTCGAAGTACCCGACACGCACAACTTCGTCGCCAACGACATCCTGGTGCACAACAGCCACGCCGCCGACTACGCCGTCATCACAGTGCAGACGGCCTACCTCAAGGCGCACTACCCCGTCGAGTACATGGCGGCGCAGCTCCTGGTCGAGCGTGACAAGACGGAGAAGGTCATCAACTTCGTCTCCGAATGCCGGCGCATGGGCATCGACGTGCTGCCGCCCGACGTCAACTACTCCGGGCTCGACTTCGAGATCCAGCAGCGGCCGCCGGAGACGCCGCAGCAGGCCCAGCGCGACCCCAGCCTGGCCTACGCCTTTCCCGTGCCCGAAGGCAGCGCCATCCGCTTTGGCATGGCCGCGGTCAAGAACGTGGGTGAAGGGCCGGTGCGCGTCATCATCGAGGCGCGCCAGGAAGGTGGCCCCTTCAAGAGCCTGGAGGAGTTCTGCGACCGCGTCGATCTGCGCCAGGTCAACAAGCGCGCGCTCGAGTGTCTGATCAAGGTCGGCGCGCTCGACCGCTTTGGCCGGCGCAGCCAGTTGCTCGCCATGCTCGACCAGATGGTGGGTTCGTCCGCCTCCGTGCACGACGCGCGCGACAGCGGCCAGCTCTCCATCTTCGACCTCATGAGCGGCGGGGGCAGCGGGCAGCAGGCGCACGTCTCGCCCATGCGCCTGCCCGACATCGAGGAAGTCAAGGGGCGTGAGAAGCTCCAGTGGGAGAAGGAATTGCTCGGCGTCTACTCCATCAGCCACCCGCTCCAGCAGATGGGCATCGACTTCCAGAAGGTGACGACCTGCTCCTGCGCCGAACTTGGTGAGGCGTACGACGGCAAGGGCGTGACGCTGGCCGGCGTCATCACCAACGTGCGCACCATCAACACCAAGAAGGGCGACCAGATGGCCTTCGTGCAGTTGGAGGACTTGCAGGGCGGCTGCGAGGTCGTCTTCTTCCCCAAGGCCTTTGCCGAGTACAAGGACAAACTGGTGGTCGACTCGGTGGTGATCGTCAAGGGCAAGGCGCAGACGCGCGACAACCAGACGACGCTGCTCGCCGACATCCTGCAAACCCATGTCGAGAGCTACGTTACCGGCGCCGACGAACCTATCCAGCAGACACCGCTTTTCAACGGCGGGCCGACGATCAACGGGACAGCCTTCAACGGCAACGGCGCGCACGACGACGAGCTCAGCAACGGCTACGACGCCGTGCCGGCGCCCGAAGCCAATCCCTTCCAGAACGATATTCCGGATTGGATGCAGGATGGCTCGGCCCCGCCGCCGCTTGCCGTGGAGAATGCCGTGCCCGGTAGCCCCGTGGCCGAGACGGCCGAACTCGACGGCGAGGAGGACGAGGCAAGCGACCTCGCCGAAAAGGAGACCATCGAACCGGCCACCAGCGCGGCGCCACCGTCGCGGCCGATCGCCGGAGAGCCCAGCCTCAGCGCGCCCGCACCGGCAAGGTCGGAGACAGCCGCACCAGCCCCCGCCGCGCCTGCACCCAATGGTCGATCGTCGCGGCCGAGCGCCGCTGTGGCCGAGGCGCCCGCCGCGGCTGACCGCTACGGCGCGCCGCGGCAGGCCGAACGCCGCCTGCTCATCACCTTCCGCCGCAGCGGCAATCTGGAGCGCGACAAGTACCGGCTCAAGGAACTCTACGATACCGTGCGCGACCCCAAAGGGCGTGACGGCTTCGTGATACGCCTGGTTGGCAGCGGCACGCCGGCCGAGTTGAGTTTCCCCAACGATGCCTGCACGATCAGCGATAAGCTGACGACCGAGTTGCAGAAGCACTTCCGCGTCGAGTTCGAGGTCCTCTGATATGCCGCCCGCGCCGGCGCCGCTCTTTCGCGACCCGATTTTCGACGGCGCCGCCGACCCCACGATCATCTGGAACCGCGCCGAGCGTGCCTGGTGGCTCTTCTACACCAACCGCCGCGCCAATGTGGACGCGTGGGGCTTCGCCTGGGTGCATGGCACGGACATTGGCATCGCCAGTTCGCACGACGGCGGCCAGAGCTGGGTCTATCGCGGTATTGCCGAGGGGCTGAGCTACGAACGCGGGCGCAACACCTATTGGGCGCCCGAGATCCTCTGGCACGACGATCGCTACCACATGTACGTCAGCTACGTGCCGGGCGTGCCGCATGAGTGGACCGGGCCGCGCCACATTCTCCACTACACCAGCAACGATCTCTGGTCGTGGGAGTTTCGCTCGCGGCTGGAATTGTCGTCGTCAAAAGTAATCGACGCGTGCGTCTTCCGCATGCCTTCGGGCCGTTGGCGCATGTGGTACAAGGACGAAGTGCACGGATCGCACACCTACGCGGCCGACAGCGACGACCTCTACACCTGGCGCGTTGCCGGTCCCGTGATCACCGACTGCGCTCACGAGGGGCCGAATGTCGTTGCCTGGCAGGGCCATTATTGGATGGTGACGGATCACTGGAAGGGTCTGGGCGTTTACCGGTCGGATGATTGCGAACGGTGGGTGCGCCAGGCCGATCTGCTCGACAAGCCGGGCAGCCGGGCGGACGACGCGGCATTCGGGCATCATGCCGACGTGCTCGTGCAGGGGGACGCGGCCTATCTCTTCTATTTCACCCACCCCAACGAGAAGCGCATCGACGAGCGCACCGCCGAGGGCGTCATTCCCTACGCCTACCGCCGTACGTCGCTCCAGGTTGCCCGGCTGCGCTACGATGCCGGCACATTGACCTGCGACCGCGACGAGGCGTTCGACTTCCACCTCGCTGGCGGGCCGGAGGGGTGACGCTACGGGCGCTGCGGCACGCTACTCCGCCAGCATGAAGGCCGCCATGCTCTCGACCAGCTTGGGCGCAAGATCGTCCGGCAGCCAGGCAATCGACATGCCGAAGAGCATGAGCTTCGCCCCCTTGGGTTCGTCAAAGTTCTCATCGCTGTAGACCATCAGCACGGGCGCCTCGCCGGCCTTGCTCGCCGGGCCGCGCCGCATGGCAATGCGCGCGCCGGTCGACGGCTCGGGGTCCGAGTTGAGCGGCACAACGTCGGGCAGCCCGGCAGGAAGCGCGATCGGTTCGGACGATATGCCCTCCACCAGTTCGGGCACGTCACTCCCAATCACAACATCCACGATGGGCGAGGCCGGCTCGGCGCTGACGCCAAAGAAGGGCATGCGGCTGCTCACCGTCACTTTGGCGCCGGCATTGATGGCGTCGCCGACGGTCTGGAGCGCCTGGCCGCGCAGCCCGCTGTTACTGTAGATGGCGTCACTCCAGATGATCCACGCATACTCTTGCAGTTTGTCCACCGCCGGGTACCCGCTATCGTTCGTCGACCAGAGCGTGGGCTGATAGCCCGCCGCCGCCAACAGGGCGGCATAGAGTTCCGCCTCGCCAATCTCGCCTTCCGCCGCGTTGCGGTTATCGTCGACGATCAAGATTGCCTGCGACGAGTCGTCGCCCGCCGGCGCGGGATCGCCGTCTTTGGCCGGCAGCGTCGCCGATTCGCCTGCCGGCGCCTGTGCCGCCGCGGCCGGCGCGGCCGTGCTTGTCTCGCCCGTGCCCGGCACGTACGGACAGATCACCAGCTCATCCTGGATGAGGCAGCCGGTCAGGTCGCGGGTGAGCAGCCGTGTCAATCCGGCGTTAATGGCCGCTTCGCTCTCGCCCAGCACCGCCAGAATCTTGTGCTCGTCGTCGATGGCGCGTTGGACGAAGAGTTGCGTCTCGTCGGCCAGCAGGCGGATGCCATCCTCGCGCACGAGATAGACCTGTTCCGTGGGCGTTGGCGCTGGCGGGGCGACCGGCTCCGTGACATCCGGTGCGGGCGTTGCTGTGGCCGCTGCTTCGGGCGTGCCGCTGCTCTCGCCTGTGGCCGGCTCCGGCGTAGCCTCGGGCGCAGGCGATGGCGTCTCCGTGGGTGCGGGTGTCGCCGCCTGTGCCTGGGCCAGCCGGCTGACCGGAACGACCGTCGCCGTCGCCGTGACATCGGCCGCGCCGGGCGTCACCGGCGGAATCTCCGGTGCGGGCGTGGTCTGCGGCAGTTCGGGCATCATCGTCGGCGTCGGGGTGGCGGCGGGTGTCTCGGCCGGAGTGGTAGCCGGTGCGGGTGCCGGTGAGTTGCTCTCCACAGCCGGGGTGGCGACCGGCGCGCTGGCCGTGGGCGTCACGATCTCGGTAACGAGGCTCAGCCCCAGATCGGCCAGCAACGGCGTATCGCGCTCGGCGGCTTCGTAGGAAGCGACGTAGATCAGATCGTTGCCGTCGGCGGCAATGGAGTTACTCACCCAGGTCGTCGGGCCCAGACGCATCTGCCGGCCGGACAGCTCCAGCACACGCTGCAATTCGGCGGCCTTTACCAGCCCCTGTGCGCCGACCGGCGCGCTGTCGTCGATGACCAGCGCCACCTCCTTGCCCAGCGCGGCCGGGAAGTCGGCGATGGAATGATTGCGCTCGCCGCCGGCCAGGAATTCCGCCACAAAGGCAAGCAGCCGGCGATTGTCATGGCGGGCGACGTAGGGATCGGTGAGCACGTCGAAGTCGCTCAGCGCCAGCACGCGCCCCAGCGAGCCGCCCGCCTCGACGCCGCCTGTGGCGCCGGTCGTGAAGCCGGTCTGTCCGGTGCGCAGGCTGCTCAACGTCGTCGACGCGCTGCGAACCTGGGGAATCACCGCGCCGTCGATGCTGCGCCCGCCGTAGAAGGCGATGCGGCTGCCCGCCAGTGCTTCCGCCTGGTCAAAAAAGTCGCCCTGGAAGAAATAGGTGTAGTTCTCGTCGTTGTCGACCGTATCGTAGAGGTAATCCTCGTTGAAGACGATGTTGAGCGGCGCGGCCAGGCTGTTGGTGTCGCGTGCAGCGTCGCTCTCCACATCCGGGTCGCTGATGATGAGCAGGCGCCCGCCGTCGGCCAGGAACTGTTCGACGACCTGCACTTCCTTTGCGCTGTAGAGAAAATAGGGGCTCACGACGACCAGCGCGCTGGCGCCCGACAACTCGCGCTGTAACGTCTCCGACTGATCGGGGAAATCGGAGAACTGCGTCACATTGTCGAGGGAAACCGTGGGCAGCCAGAAGCGCAGGTCCACGCCCTGCTCGGCCAGCGCGCTGGCCAGCGGCTGGAAGCGATTGCGCTCCACGGCAGAGTAGTGCGCGAGGTCGACGACGACCGGCCCGCGCCGAACTTCCTCGCCGGTCGCAACGCTGGCCTGGGCAACGGCCAAGGGCGTGGCCGTCGGGATGGGCGTGGCCGCAACGGCAGCCGTCGGTACTGTGGGGGGCGTGTAGGCCGCCTGCGGCGTTTGCTGTTCCATATAACGCCACAGCATTGGCCCGGTCGCCAACAGCAGGCCGGCTACCGCAACGAGAATCCAGAAGGTGCTTCGTTTCATGACCACGCTCCCTATGGCCGGCTCGCGGCAGGCGCAAGGCTGCCGGCAAAGGTTGCTGCCGGCGCGCCGCCGGTGCGCCACGTGAAGTCGGCGCCGGCGCGCGGCTTGCGCAGGTGCTGGAGATTGGCGGGCAGCTCGGCCTCGGGGAAGGGGATGCGCGAGTCGAGCGCAAAGATCGTGCCCGGCGGCGCTCCGGCCAGCATGGCCTGGGCCGACGCGACCATCTCCTCCCCGCCGCTGATGATGGGCTCCATGCCCAGGTACGCCGGCACGTCGACGATGTCGTAGCTCGTGAGACCTGCCAGTTCGGCTGCGGCTTTGATCCCCTCGGGCCGGCCGCCTTCGCCATCGATGATCCCCAGCGCCACCGCCTCGCTGCCCAGGTAGATACGCGCCTCGGCCAATTCTTCCGGCGCAAGTGTGAGCGGGTTGAGCGCGGCATGCGTGCGCTGGTTGACCACATTGGTCAAGAAGGAGTTGCGCACCAGGTCGAGCTGGTGGATCTGGTCGAAGCGGCTGCCGCCTTCGAGCTTGTAGGGGCCGCTGCTCAACTCGTCCGGCGCCAGGGCCGGATCGCTGGGGCGTCCGCCACGCGTGCCGACATTGCCCACATAGCTGCTGGGCGGCGCGTAAATGCGATTGCCGGCTGCCGCCATGTAGTAGCCGCCGCTAGCCGCCAGGCCATCCACCACGACGACGAGCGGTTTTGCCTCGCGCAGGCTGAGCAGCGCGTAAAAGATGCTCTCGCTGCTGGTGGCGAATCCGCCGGGGCTGGAGACTTCGAGCACCACCGCCGCCAGCCCATCATCGCGCCGCGCCGCTTCGAGCATGTCGATCAGGCGGCTGGCAGAGGCAAAGTCGATCTCGCTGGCAAAGCGCAGCACGCCGACGGCAGGGGCCGGCGCCTTCGTGTCGGCCAGGGCCAGGCCGGCCAGCAGGCACGCCGCCAGGACGACGGCAGCCAGGGCATACTCCCAGGCGCTGATTCTTTCCGGCGGGGTGGCGGGCAGCGGGGCCGGCTCAAATGTGTTCATGGTGTCAGTCATGATTCTCCGGGTGGCGGCGGGGCGCCCATGAAAAAACAAACCGTGCAAGCGCTGAGAGCGTAGCGCCTGCACGGCTGCTTTGTCAAACGAGGCGGTCGATCCTAGCTCGACAGGTACGTGTCGATCGCATCCTTGGCGATGCGATACTGGCTCCCAATCTTCTTGGCCTTGAGTTCGCCGGCGTCGATTGCGGCCTGTACGTCGGCCGTCGAGACCTTGAGGTAGGCGGCGGCCTCTTCCAGCGTCATGACGCCGGGCGTCGAGGCGGCAGCGGCGGCTGCCGGGGCGGCCTGCGGCTGCGAGGCCGACTGCATGGCCTGCGAGATCATGCCCGCCATGCCGGCGCCCATGCCGATGCCGGCGCCCAGACCGACGCCCTCTGCCGCACCGCTACCGCTCGGGTTGTTGGCGGCATCGCCCATGGCACGCGCGGCCTTGTACTTGAGGTAGGCGTCCATGTTGCCGATGGCGCCCATGCTCGCCCGCTCGTCGATGGCCTTGGCCGTCTCGTCGGTGGGGGTGATCGACACGACCATCAACTGCTTGAGGTTGATGCCCATGGCGGCGAACGAGGCCGACGCCTTGGCCTTGACCGCTGCGCCCATCTCGTCCATCAGCCGCGGCAGGTCGAAGATGCTGGTCATGTTTTCGCCCAGCACGTCGGTGATGCTGCTGATGATGGTGTTGCGCAGGTAATCCTCGATCTGGCTGGTCTGGAAGAGCCCCTGCGTGCCCACGATCTGGTCGACGAAGCGCTTGGGCTCCGCAATCTGAATCGTGTACTGGCCGAAGCCGCGCACGCGCGCAAAGCCCAGCTCGGAGTCGCGCAGGCTGATAGGCTGCGGCGTGCCCCACTTCAGGTCGGTGAACTCGCGCATGTTGACGAAGTACACCTCGGCAGTGAAGACGTCGTTGCCGCCCGTGAAGAAGCTCATCACGTTGCTGATGAGCGGCAGGTTGGCGGTCGTAATCGTGTGCCGCCCGGGGCCAAACATATCCAGCGACTTACCGTCGCGGTAAAAGATAGCGTTCTGGCTCTCGCGCACGATTACCTGGCTGCCGAGGCGGAAGTCGCCGGAGCCTACCTGGGGGACGCGCACCACCAGTTCATTCGGCCCCTGATTGGGCGCTTCGACGACATCGATAATTCTTGGCATGAGTCGATTCTCCTTGGCAATCGCCTGTCAATGGGTTGACGTTCGAGTGTAAGTTTCGGTCATTCGGTCGTTGTGGGCAGGTCACCGGGCGGCGGGGCATAACCCGGATCGTCGAGCAGGCCGGGCGCCTGGATGGCCTCGCCGCGCTTGCTGAAGAGTACGTTCAGTTCCTGCACCTTGGCGCCAAGCTGGTCGATGGCCGATGCCACATCCGTGCGCTCCTTGACCGCCTGGGCCAGCGCCGCGATCGACGTATTGATTGCGCCGACTTCCTGCGCCATGGCGCGGTCGAAGCGCACGAGCGCATCGAGTTGCTGCTCCTTGATGCGCACCGGATCGAACAGCCCGGCATAGCCGTAGCTGGCGGTCTTGATGCGATCGGTCAGCGTCTGCATATTGACGGCCACATCGTTGACTTCATCCATCATCGCCAACCCGCCGCCCTTGAGCAACGCGTTCTGCACGCCGGTCAGCGCCGCCTGACTCTGCGCCAGCGATGCGGCGATGGCTTCGCGCACGCGCTTGTCGGCGTCGCGGCGCATGTCCTTGTCGATGTAGCCGCTGATTCCCGGCAGTCCCTTGAGCAGCCGCTCGACTGCCCCCATCTGTCCTTTAGCAAATTCCACGAAATTGTCGGCCATTGATTCGCCTCCTGTGGCTATTCCCGTTCCCTTCAACTCGATTTGTGAATTCCGGCGGCGCCCTGTCGGTCGCTGCTACGCGCCGCCACTAGTTGTTGATGCTGTTTCGGCCGCCGCGCGCTTGGTCAGGAAGACCTGGCTGCCGCAGTACGGGCAGACGATCAGCCCCTTGCCGGCGAATTTCAGGTCGCCGCCGCAATTTGGACACTTCTGGTCGCCCGTCAGTTTCTGGCTCTCGACGCTGTAGAGCAGCCCCTTGTCCCAGTTGATGGCGCCGCTGAAGAGTTGCTTGCCCACCAGGTCGTGGATCATCTGCTCGATCTCCTCCTGCGGCAACTGCATCTCGGCCACCAATTCGGTGACGGTCACCTGGCCGCGCGTCAGCACTGCGTTGAGAATCTGCTTCTCTTTCTCCACCTGCACGTACTCGCGCTGCTCCTGCCCGCCCTTGCGGAAGAGATACGCGCCGATGCCGAAAATCGGCGCCATCACGCCGACCGCCAGCAGCAGCCCCAGCACCGCGCCGCCACTGGTCGTCTCGTCGGTCGATACGGCCGTCAACACCCAGGCGCCAAAGACGAGCAGCAGCACCGCGCTGACGATCATCAGAACCAAGCCAACCGTTTTTCCGCCACCAATCATATCAGCCTCGCAATTCTGTATACGTCATAACTGGCCCACGTTGCGTGGCGCGTTGCAGGATCAACCGAAGCCGCCGCCACCACCGCCGCCGCCGCCACCGCCGAATCCGCCGCCGCCACTGAAGCCGCCGCCGCCCCACCCGCCGCTCGAACCGGAGCTGCTGGGCCGGCTGGTCATCGTCGAGCTGGCGCTGCTCAGCATTGAGCCGAGGCCGGCGCTCATGCTGGCCAGGCTGGTGCCCATGCCGCGCGAGGCGCTGCTCAGCCCGCCGCCAAGGCTGCCGCCACCGCCGGGGAATCCGCCGCCTTCGCTCGGTCCGCTGCCCGGCAGGAAGACCGGCGGCTGGTCGCTGCCCGGCCCATAGTAGCGGCGATGGTAGGGGCCGTACAGCGTCGGCGAGGGAATGTACCAACCCGGCGCCGGCGCGTTGACTCCTTCAAACTTGCGGATGTAATCCTTGTCGATGCCAAAGGCGATGGCATAGGGCAGCCAGCGATCCCAGATTTCCTTCTGCGCGTCGAGGTCGGTGTACTTGTCGATGTTGCGCAGGTATTCCTTGAAGGCCTTCCAGCGCGCCACGGCTTCCGATCCCTCGTCGGTCTTGCGCGGCATATAACGCGAAACGACGAGCAGCGCAATGGCAAGCGCAAAGATCCCAAAGCCGGGGCAGATGGCCGCGGGAGTCAAGTCCACCAACAAGATCGTAAAAAGGACGGAAACGGCAGCGCCGACGGCCATCACCGCACCGCCCAGACAGCCGAACTGTTTGCGCGCGCTGTCGGGACTGGTCTTGTAATAGCCGCGACCAATCAGGTCGTCATACATGGCCGTTTTGATGTCCGGAATATCCTGGTAGAACTTGTTTTTCAGGTCGGACAGCTTTTTCTCTTGCTTGCTGCCAAAGATATCCGTGATCAACTTTGACTCGAAGGGGGAGAGCGGCACATCCGTCCGCTCGCGGCGGTAGATGAAGTCGGTCCCCATGCGGAAGAAGCCCTGCTCCTTGACCTCGGTGATGCTGATTGCCTTGCGCCGCGCCAGGTCCACAATCGTGGCGATGATGTCCTGCATATCGGCGCTGTCGTCGACCAGGGTGCCAGCCAGACCTGGCGGCAGATCGTCGGGCGGCTCGGGCAGATAGTCGGCGACACGGGCGACCGGCTTGTCGCGGCCGTACTTGTACCACATGAGATAGGCCAGCGCCGGTCCACCAAGTAACAATGCCAGGGCCAGCACGCCGGAAAAGAGCGTGGCGATCGGTCCCCACTGCTGCTGGTAGGCAGCCTCTGCCTCGCGCTGCGCCGCCTGTGCATCCGCCCGCGACTGCCAGGCCGGCGCCGTACCCGCCACCACGCCCGACGTGAATTGGGCGCGCACTTCGAGTTCCTGGCCGGCGCGCAGGGTGCGCTGCGCCTCAAAGAGAATGGCGCGGTTACCGTTCAGCATCTCAGCCGTTACCGAGTCGCGCGCATCCGCATCGTTGATGTAGGCGGCATATTCCTGGATCACGGCTGGCGCCGGGACCATCACGCGCACGCGGCTCGCCAGCACGGGGAACTGGCGATCGCCGTAGACCGCCTTCCACCAAAGCTGGTCGCCGCCGCTGTAATAGCGCAGGCCGTCATGGACGCGGTAGCTCAGCGTGTACGTCTGCGGATCGCTTGTCGGCGGGAAGTACCAGCGAATCACATAGCTGCCGCCCTGGTCGTCGACGACAAAGGTGTAGGGCACCTCGCCGCCGTACGTCTGCATGTACGTATTGCCCGACGCATCCGTGACCGCCCAGTCCGTGATATAGCCAAAGTTCTGCTTGGGAATGTCGCGATAGCCGAATTTGAAGGTTCCGTCGATGAAGCGGATCGCCTGGTGCTCGGCCACGTCAAAGGTGCCGTCGGCGTTGACCTGGATGTCGACGTCGAACCGTTCCCAGACCAGGCTCTTTTCGGCGGCGAGCGCAGGCAAACCTGCCGTGCTCACCAGGGTGCTCACGAGAAGTGCCGCCAACAGCAGCCAAATCCATCGATATTGGGTACGCATTTTGCCTCCCTTGCGCTGACGTTCGTCTGACATGGCCGGCCATGCGGCCGCGCCATGTACGGTGTCGTCATGCTCGCCGGGTCGTGTTGGTATGGATGAACCAGAGGTCGCGCAGTCGTAGCAGTGTGTGCCTAGAAAAGGTCGCGCGGCTCCGGAGTCAGGTCAGCCACAGTCAGGCCGGCGGGCATTCCGATGCAAAGTGATGATGCCACACACCAGCGCCCGCTACATGACATTCTACCAACAAAGAACCTGACTTCCAACCATCTGGCGAGAGGCGATGCGCCGCCTGCCGGCGCGTCAAGCACTGGCATCGGTTGCCCGTCCTCCGAGACGGCTTGCCAGCCGGCTGTCGGCAGGATTATTCGGTGTCGATCGCCTTGTCGAGTTGTTCGGTTTCGGTGGTTTCGAGTGGCGGAAGTTCTTGGAGACTCGTCAGCCCGAAGTGCTGCATGAAGAGATCGGTTACGCCGTAGAGCACGGGGCGGCCCGGCGCGTCGAGGCGGTCGACCTCTTCGATCAGCCCGCGCTGCAAGAGTGAGCGCAGGATCCCCGAGCAGTCGACGCCACGCACCGCTTCGACCTGGGCGCGCGTCACGGGCTGGCGATAAGCCACGACGGCGAGCGTCTCCAACGCCGGCGCGCTCAGTTTGGCGGTCATGTCCAGGTTGAGGAAAGTTTCGATGATCGCCGCCGCGGCCGGCGCCGTCACCAACTGGAAGCGCCCGCTGCGCTCCATGATCCGGAAGCCGCGCTGCTGGCCGCGATATTCGTCGTCGAGCTGGCGCAGCAGGGCCTCGACCACACCGGTATCGAGTTCCAGCGCGCGCGCGATCTGCTTCGTCTCCACCGGGCCATCGGAGACGAAGAGCAGGCTCTCCAGCGCGCCAAAGAGCGAGAGCGCCGCCTCGCCGACGCGCACATGCAACTGGCCGCTATCGGTCGCTGCCGTCAACGCGGCGTGCTGGTCATCCACTGAAAGGTCGAGTTCCGGCTCCAGGACGAGCGCACCGCCTTCCTCACCCCTTGTGCCGTCGGCATCAGAGTCGGCATCAGAGTCGGCATCGGAGTCGGCATCGGAGCCGGCATCGGAATCAGTGTCGTCGCCCGCCGGCGTTGCGTCCTGAGCGGGCTCAACGGGCGCCAGGTCAGCCGCGTCGTCCGCGACCGGCTCGATGATGGGTTCTTGTTCGTCGGGCAATGGCTGGGTCATAGGCTCGATGGCGGTCGTTCCGGAAAATGAATTGATGAGCAGCCGAAAGTTTTGGAACGTGACCCGGACGAAGCGCCCCAGGGTCATCGACGGCGCGCGTGTTTCTGTCAGCGACATGGCAGTTCGGATCAGTTCCACTCCGGGTCGAAGGGCGCGCAGCGGACATGTACATCCAGCTTGCCCAGGCGCAGCCCCATGTCCTGTTCGATGATGTCGCGCGTGACGTCGACCACTTCGTCCGTCTTCATGGGAATGTCGATGTCGGGCGCCGTCTCGATCTCCAGACGGATGTCCACCGAGCCGCCGCGCGAGCGAACCGCCGGCACGACGGTGATCACCTCCGCCAACTGGTCGAGGTGCCACTGGAGCCGCCGCGCCACGCTGTTGGTATCCAACTCGGCCGAACCACCTTCGGCGGTGCGGATGCGCACCCCGCGGCGACGTCCGGTCATGAACTCAAAGAAGATCAGCGTGCCAAAGATGAGCAGCGCGCCGATGCCAAAGGCCGCCTGTCCCACAATGAAGTAGGTCGGGTTATCGGCCTGCAACGCATGCAACCAGGCGGCAGTCTCGGTCAACTGGCCTTGCAGCCAATCGACGATCTGAAGCGGGACGATTGCCGCCACCAGACAGGCACTCATGAGTGTCAGCCATAGCAGAGTCGCTACGATTCGGTTGAACAAGTTCATTCAGCGTCACCCCTGGTGTCAGCAAGCTGTTGCGGACCCATTATACTACACGCCCCCAGTGCGCCGCGTCCGGCGCAGCCACAACGCGGCGCTGAGCGCCAGCAGCAGCAACAGCCCGCCCAGCGCCGCCAGCCACAGCCCTGCTGCCCAGCCCGCCGGCGCAAACTCAAATATGACCTCATGGCTGCCTGCCGGCACGACGACCCCGCGAAAGAGCGCATTGGCGGCGTAGATCGGTGCGGGTGCGCCATCGACCGTCGCCGACCAGCTGGGGTAGAAGCTGTCGCTCAGCACGAGCAGCGCCGGACCCGCTGTCGAAGTATGCACGACAACTCGCTCCGGCGCGTAGGCCGTGATCGCGGCCGTGTCTCCGGGGGCGGCCGGCTGCACGTCAACGCCCAACCCCTCGACGGCAGTCACGCGGCCTGCATGTTCGCGTAGCACCGCCAGCGCCGCATCAAGGTCGGCGACCGGTGCGATCGCACGCGCCAGGTACGCCCTGGGCAGATTGTCCAGGTTGCGATAGACCTTGACATCGCCGCTGTGCTCGAGTTGGAAGCGCCCGCGATCGCTCGGCAGCAGCGCGGCGAACATGCCCGTCCGCTCATCGTAGAGCGTCGCCGCCTGCACCACCAGCCCGAGCGACCCTGCTTCCGGCGTCAGGCGCAGCGCGTCCGCTGTGACCGGCGCGGGCAGCGCAATCCGGGCGCGGTATTCCTGGCGCCCGCCCTCGACATCGCGGTAGGCGACGACGCTGCCAGCGCGCGCGGCCATCGGGCTCTCCAGCGCACCGTCGGCAAAGTGCGCGCCGGGCGCGCCGCCCGCCGTCAGGGGGAAACGGCTCGTCTGCCCCGCGCTGTCGATGACCTCCAGCGTTGCCACGGTCGCCAGTTGGTCGCCGGCCGCAGCCAGGGCCGCCGCATCACCGTCGACGTAGCCGATGAGATCGACGTGCGTCGCGCTCAAGGGCAGCGGCGCATCGACCGCCAGCGCGCCGTCGACGCGGCGCAGATCGGCCCCGATCTGCCGGTCGTAGAAGACATCCTCGAACCAGAGGTCGCGCACCTTGTCGGTGACGACATAGTCGACGTTGAGCATGGCCAGCAGGTCGCTGGCCGGCATCTCGCGCACCTGTTCGCGCAGCCGACCATCCGGCACGAGCCGGTCGGGCGGGACGAGCAGCTCGGCAAAACGGATGTAGCGCTGCAAGGGCAGCACGCCGCCGTCGAAGCCATCGACTGCCGGAATGCGCCAGAAGAGCGGCAGGTTCGGCACCAGCAACTCTTGCACCTTCTGTGCGATGACCAGGTCGTGGAAGGCCTCTTCGTCGAGTTGCGGCGGCGGCTCTTCCACAAAGATGCGCCGGTAGTCGGCCATGTCGCCGGGGTCGTAGGTGATGGTGCTCATGCCCAGGAAGCGCCCCGCGGCGGCCGGGCCGACCGCCGCGCGCGCCGGGTCGGTGAGCAGATGCGCCGGTGCGGTGCGCGCATCGTAGACGGCTTGCGGCGCAGTGGGGTGCGTGTGCGGCAGGGCGCGCGCCGCCAGCAGGAGTTCGGCCGCCGTGGCGGCGATGAGGATTGCTGCGGCCGCGCTCGCCATGCGTGACTGTGACCGCGCCTGCCCAAGCCTTTGCAGCAGCCATGCCAGCCCGACGCCGGCCAGCACGGCCACGCCCACCGTGTAGAGCATCATCCAGCGCGCCGGGGCGCGGAAGAGATCGAAGCCGGGCACGACCTGGTAGAGCAGAAAATAGACCGGATTCCAGCGTCCCAGCGCCAGGAAAAGACCCATGCCCGCAAAGAGCAGCCCAAACGCCCGTGCCGGCCCGCGTCCCCGCCACGCGCCGATCGCGCCCAGCGCCAGACCGACGACCCCGACGTAGGCCACGAACTCGGTATAGCCGGGCGTGTCGAAGACCGCGCTCAGGTCGGCCAGCCCGTAGGTCGGCAGCAGCGTCCATGCCAGTTGCAGCGGCTTGAGGCTGAAGGAGGAAGCCTCGCCATAGCCTAGCCCGCCGCTGCGCAGGCCGAGCGCGCTCAGTTCCAGCGTCGGCAGCAGTTGCGGCGCCGCCAGCAGCGCCCCAGCGATCACGCCGCCCGCATAGACGGCCAGCGCCGGCCACGTGAGCGACCACGCACCGCGCACCCTGCCGCGATCGCGCCGCCGCACCAGCGTCCACAGCCAGCCAGCCAACGCCGCCAGCAACGGCCATACCACCCACACGCCAAGGCTGAAGAGGTTGATGAAGACGGTCTGCGTGTGACCGGCCAGCACCATGAGCGCAACGAGGAGCGCAAACGCGGCACCCCCAAGCAGCAGCGCAGCGGACCGGCGGTGCCACGGTGATTCGGTCGCCGGCTGCGCGTGCGCCAGGCAGAGGGCACCCCACGTGAGCCAGGCCGCGCCGTTCAACTGGTTGATGTGCCCGATGAGCCCGCCCACGAAGCCGCTGCCTGCCAGCACGAGCCCGGTCATCAGCGCCGGTGCAAAGCCGTAACCCCATCGCCGCAGCAGCGCGTAGCCGCCCAGCGCCAGCAGCCAGGTGTGCAGCGCTGCGCTCCAGTAGATCTGCTTCGTGACCGGCAGCCAGATCAGCGGCCAATGCAGCGGGTAGAGGACGGCCGTCTGCGGGTTGGCCAGCAGTGGCGCGCCGAGAAAGAGATAGGGGTTCCAGAAGGGCAGCCGGCCCTCACGCAGCGTCACCGCCACGTACTCCCAGTAGGCATAGAAGTAGAGCTGGATGTCGCCACCCGCCAGCACGCGATTGGTGAAGAGCAGCCGCGCATAGAGCGCCAGCACGAAAAGCGCCAGCAGCGCCCCTGCGCCGAGTCCGGCCAGGATCGCCGCGCGCGTGCCGCGTTCAGCACGAGGGTGCACGATCGTCACGGTTGCCCCGCGCCGGCTGTGCTCGGCGTCCCATTAGCCTGACACTGCATCGTAGCCGCATCAAGAACGAGCCGCGGCCACGGTGTCGCATCGCTGGCGTCGCTGACACGCGGTGCACGGCAAACACGCCACGGCGCAACCTTCGCCTGGCGTTCGGCGATCTCGTAGATCACGAAGTTCCCGGCGCGCAGTCGCTCATGCAGCGCCAGGTTGCGCGTTGCCAGGCTCGTCGCCAGATTGCGTTCGGGCGCCCAGTCAGCGGCGACGAGATAGCGCGGCCGGTGCGGCGTCTTGGCGGCGTTGTCGGCCAGATAGACGTCACTCGGATACCAGCGCAGGTCGATCTGACCCGCTTCGACAGGATGGAAGAGATAGAAACGGAAGTGCCAGCCCAACGTGCGGTGATAGAGCACCGGCGCCGAGTCGGCGCGGGCGTCGAACCAGTCAGCCACTTCATCCAACCCCTCGTAAGCGCCGTGATCGCCGCCGACCGGCAGCCGGCCCTCCGCGGCCCGCACCGCCGGCCCGGCCAGCACGACGAGCAGCACGCCGGCAAGGATCGCCAGCAGCAGGCGCGGGGATTGGCGCTGGATGATCGGTACGGTGTGCAACGCCGGGCGTAGCGGCTGGGGGCTGGTTTCGCCCAACGCCTGTTCGGTCGGGACAAGGGTTAGTAACCGGTCGGCGCCAAACGCCGCGAGCAGTGTCGCCGGGATGACCAGCGGAAGCAGGTAGCGATCCCACACCTGAACCATCGTGACGACGTGGAGCATCCAGTAGCCAACGCCCCACCCAGCCAGCAACGCCGCCGGCCACCAGTTCGTCGCCCGCACGCGCTCGCTGCGCGCCACGGCTGCAACCAGCGCCAGCGCACCGGCCAGCCAGAGCAGCCAGATCGCCGGCCCGCCCAACAAGAAGCCCGCCAGCGCAGCCCATTCGCCCAAGCGCGCCGGCCATGTGGCGACGGGCACCAGCGCAAAGCCCGCCGCATTCCGTGCACCGAGATCCCACGGCGAGGGCGCCACTGCCCAGCGCAGGCTATCCCACCAGAGCACGGGCAGCACGACCAGCAGCAGCCCGCCGCCCCAGCGCAACAGACCGCGGCCCAGCATGCGTGCCTCTGCCTGCGCCGTCCATGGCAGCGCGCCCAGCACCAGCGGCACGAAGAGCAGCCCCTGCTGCTTGGTCACGATCGCCGCGCCAAGCCAGATGCCCGTCCAGAAGGGCCGGCCGCGCGCTGCGGCGGTCAACGCCAACAGCCCGCACAGCACCAGCAGCGGATCCGTGAACGCGGTCGGCGCAAAGCTGATAGCAAAGGGGTTGAGCGCCAGCAGCACGGCGGCAATCACGCCGGCACGCGTGCCCCACCAGTGACGGGCGAGCGCCGCAGCAACCGCGATCGCGAGTGTACTGGCTACAATGTTGACGAACCGCGCCGCCGCGGCACTCTCGCCAAACAGGGCGAATGCGGCGGACAACAGCCACAGGAACAACGGCGGCTTGTCGGGCCAGACTGCGAGGAAGAGCGGATCGACGTACCGGCTGTAGAGCGCCCAGTAGCCGTAGATGGCCTCGTCTTGATGAAAAGGGAAGCGATCGATCAGAGGCAGGCGAAGGGAAAAACCCGCCAGGATGGTGCAGATGAGAAAGAGGCGCTCCATGCGGCGCGACGAATGTGCGTCGCCCTGCCCGTCGCGCCGGCCCGCGATCGCCACGGCAAGCCTCAGTCGACGAACCGGTACTTCGCCAGCGTGCGCAGCGCGGTGATGCCGTCGCGCCAGGTGATCTTCTTCCCCTCGTGGAAGGCGCGACCGTTGTAGCTGATGGGTACTTCGTAGATGGTGTAGCCGCGCTTGAGAATCTTGGCCGTCAGTTCCGGCTCGATCTCGAAGCGGCGGCTGCGCAGCGGCACCCCGGCCAGGACATCGCGGCGGAAGCATTTGTAGCACGTTTCCATGTCGGAGAGCGAGGTGCCGTAGAAAATATTGGTCACGATGGTGAGCATCTTGTTGCCGACGGTGTGGCTCAGGCTCATGGCGGCGCGCGGCCCGCCCAGGAAGCGGCTGCCGTAGACCACCGGCGCGCGCCCCTCCAGAATCGGCTCCAGCAGCTTGACGTAGTCGCGCGGATCGTACTCGAGGTCGGCGTCCTGGATGACGATGAGGTCGCCGGTCGCATGCTCGAAGCCGGTGCGCAGCGCGGCGCCCTTGCCGCCGTTGATCTCGTGGAAGACGATGTGCATATCCGGCGGCGGGTCTTTCTTCCACTGCGCCAGGATGTCGCGCGTGCCGTCCGTCGAGCCGTCGTCGACGATGACAAGCTCGCGCTCCACGGCAATCGGGTCGCCCAGGATGGGGTTGTCGCCGGCTGGGTTGACCGTCAGATCGACGGTGCGGACGAGACGAACGATCTCTTCCAGTGTTGCCCGCTCGTTGTACACGGGCATCACGATCGAAAGTTTCAAGTGTACACCTGTTTGCGCTCCGAGACCGCCGCCACATGCAGCCGTCCCGGGAACCTTGCTATTGCTCGCTAACCTGATGCGCCAGGATGATCGCCTCCGCCACGGCGCGCATGGGCTTGCGATTGTTCATGCTCATCTTCTGGATCTTGCGGAAGGCCTCGGTTTCGTTCAGCCCCTGCGTGTCCATGAGGATACCCTTGGCGCGGTCGACGGCCTTGCGCGTGTCCAGCGCATCCTGCAAGCTGTTGACCTCGCGCTCCATGGTGCGGAACTCGCTGAAGCGGGCCAGCGCCACCTCGATGGCGGGCGTCAGGTCGCTCTCGCGGAAGGGCTTGACCAGGTAGCCCGCCACGCCGGCCTGCCGCGCCCGCTGTACCAGGTCCTGCTGGCTGTAGGCGCTGAGCAGGAGCACCGGCGCAATCCGTTCCTCGGTAAGCACCTTGGCTGCCTCGATGCCATCCATGTCGGGCATCTTGATGTCCATGATTACGATGTCGGGTCGCAACTCGCGCGCCAGATTGACGGCGCTGCGGCCATCACCCACCTCGCCGACGACCAGGTAGCCGAGATTGGTCAGCATCTCGCGCAAATCCATGCGGATCAAGGACTCGTCGTCTGCAATAATTACTCGGGTGCGCTCCACTTTGGCAGCTCCTTTGGTCCCCTCACCGGGCCGTTGCTTGCGCCGCAATCACGGCATTCTGACGCTGTCGCTCCCCCGGCAGCAGGCGCCGGGAATCGCGCTCGCTCCTCTGCCCGTCTTGCGATCGAAATTCAGTTTTACCGCACATGCGGCAATCTGTCCAAACTTGTGCCGCCTCAAGGCAAGAACAAGTTCTGTGCTTATCGTCTCACAACATGCGCGCGCTGCGGCGCGGCAGCGTCACCACGGCACGCGTGCCGCGGATTACCGGCTCTGCCTCCGAGGCATCGACGATGGATTCCATGGCCAGCCGGCCCTTGAGATCGTCGGTCACCAATGTGTGGACGATCTGCAACCCGAGGCTGCTGGGGTGATGCTCCACATCAAAATCGGCCGGCAGCCCCTGGCCGTCATCTTCGACCTGGAGCGACACGGTGTCGTCGGCCTCTTCCAGCAGGATGCGGATCGTGCCGCGCGGCCGATCTTTCAGGCCGTGCTCCACGGCGTTGAGCATCAGCTCGTTGACGACCATGGCTAGCGGCGTCGCCTGGCTGGCCGGCAGGCGGATCGACGAACCCTGCACCTGGATGGAGATCTCCTGCTCCGGGTTGGCCGATACCTGTGTCACCTGGCTGGCGATGCGCTGGCACACATCCTTGACGTTGATGGGCCGGTGTTCGTCCTGGCTGAGAAACTCGTGGATGACCGACATGCTGAGCACGCGGTTGACGGCCTCGGTCAGATGCTGGCGTGCTTCGTCGCTCTCCACGCGCCGCGCCTGGATGCGCAGGATGGCGGCGATGTTTTGCAGGTTGTTCTTTACGCGATGATGTACTTCCTGGATGATGGCGGACTTGACGTTGAGCTCGCGTTCTTTCTGCACCGCTTCCGTGGCGTTGTGCAGCAACACCAGCACCGAATCGATCTCGTGTTCGCCGGCGCCGCTGGCGAAGGGCGTCCACGGCAGGGCCAGCCAGTAGTTGCGCCAGCCCACTGCCGGCATGCGCAGCGGGATGGCAGTGCGCACCCAGATTCGGCCATCCTCCGTTTCCGTGCGGATGGAGTGGCAGCCGCGCGTCTTCATGACCAGTTCCACCAGGTCGACGTCGGTCTTCTCGAGCGACTCCAGCGGCTGGTCGCGCACCTCGGGCGTGATGCCGATGCTGCGGTAAAGGTTCGCCGCGATGCCGCTGAGATAGACGACTGTGCGATTGTGGTCGACCATGTAGACGCCATCATAGAGCGAGAAGCCGCTGATGGAGGCCGCCGTCTCCAGCTCGCCGCGGGCGCACATCTCCTGCATCCACACCACGGCCTGGCGGAAGTGACGGTTGCGCCGCCGCTGCCGTTCGTGCGCGATCATATTCGTCTCGATGAGCAGCGCGCCGATGACCTTGCCCTCGTGGTTGTGGACAGGAAATACATCCTGGATTACGGGTGCACCGTTGCTGAGCACCTCGCGCTGGCGGCGCCCGCCGCTGCCGCTGTTCAACGCCTGGAAGAGCAGCGGCTGATCCTCGGCGTTGAGGACGCGGCCCGTGGCATCGCTGCGGTAGAGCGACGAGATAGAGTTGGGAATGGCGTGAAAGGCAACGAGCGCCCTGTCCTTGGACAGGGGCGTGCAGAGCAAGGCGTCGGCCCGGCTGACGTCGGCGGTAATCGGCAGGCCGGCCTCTATCTTGCGTAGAAACTCTAGATCGGCGGGCGAAAGCCCGGGGAGATTGTTGACCTGACTGTCCATAGTCGGTTGCGAACTGGCACTGTTCGACGGTCGATTCGACACTGAAGCGATGGAGATCGCCTGCAAGCGGCGGCCATCTCCGGTACAAAAAGCTCCCACAGATCTGTCTGCAGGAGCTTTTTCGTCTTTGGTCGGGGCGAGAGGATTTGAACCTCCGACCTCTTGAACCCCATTCAAGTGCGCTACCAATCTGCGCTACGCCCCGGAACGCAGACAGTATAGCACGCTGCAGGGCGGCAATCAAATCGCGCAGCGGTGCATGGACTGCAACTTTGCGCGGGCGGCGCGCGGTGCTCAGTCGGGCAGGGTCGTCCCGACGAAACCCGCCGCTCCGTTGAGGAAGCTCTGCGCATCCATGGCGCGCTTGCCGGCCGGCTGCACGGTGCGCAGCAGAAGCAGGCCGCCACCGGTGCCGATGGTCAGCCCCTGCGCGTGGCGCTCTACGCGCCCAGGCAGCGCAGCGCCGCTGACAACAGTTGCCGCCAGAATCTTGAACGGCTCGCCCTTCCACGTTGTGTAGGCCGTTGGCCAGGGCGCGTAGGCGCGGGTCATGCGCTCGATGATAGCCGCGGGCTGCGTCCAGTCGATGCGGCCGGCTTCCTTGTCGATCCGCTGGCAGGCAGAGGGCTCACCCGGCAACGCGCTCTGATCAATCGGCGCCACGTCACCGGCCAGCCAGTCGGCCAGCGTCTCGACCAGGATCGCCCCGCCCTGCGCGGCCAGCCGCTCGGAGAGCGTGGCCGTCGTGTCGTCGGGTGCGATGGGCTGCGTCGCCTGGCGCAGCGCCGGGCCCGTATCCATGCCCTCGTCCATGAGCATGATCGTGACGCCGGTCGCATCCAGCCCGTCGAGGATGGCGGCGGTGATGGGCGAGGCGCCGCGATAGGCGGGCAGCACGCTGGCATGCACATTGATGCAACCGAAGGTGGGGATTTCCAGCACCGCGCGCGGCAGGATCAGCCCGTAGGCCGCCACGACGATGACGTCGGGCGCCAGGAGGCGCAATGCCTGCACCGCCTCAGGGTCCTTGCGCAGGCTGGACGGCTGCAACACCGGAATGCCGGCTGCCACGGCGACCTGCTTGACGGCGCTTTCGACCATCTGCTTGCCGCGGCCGGCCGGGCGGTCGGGCTGCGTGGCGACCGCCACCACCTGCCACGATCGGGCGCCGGCAGCCGCCAGCAACGCGCGCAAGGATGCCGCTGCAAAGTCCGGCGTCCCCATGAAAACGATTCGTGTCGTGCCTGTGTTTGTTGCCATGGCGTGATTCTATCACAGCCGCGGCGCGCCGCCCGGTGCGACGGTGTTTCTCACCGGGATTGACGTGTGCGTGCGCGAAACTTTTGCATCTCTCCTGCGTACTGTTGGGTGAATCGAGCATGGCTGCCGAAGCAGGCATCTCGACTGAGAATGTCTAACCGAAGAATGGCTGTCGCAACATCGCCAGATCGGCGCAATGCGGCCCTCTTCCGCTAGAATAGATAACCTGAAATCCCGGATGGTCGGGAGGGAGAGAAGTAAGATGACCAACGAACCAATCAACCAGGAGCAGCAGGCGGCAAGCGGCGCGCAACAGCCCGGTGCCCAGCAGCCAATCGAGCAGACGCCGGTGGAGCGTATGGCCAGCTCGGCCTACACGCAGGCCGGCCAGGCTGCCGACGCCTTGCGCCGCGGCGAGTTGACGCAGAACAGCCAGGTCGATCCGCTGGCCGACAGCGACGACCGCCTCATCGCCATGCTCAGCTACGTGACGCAGCTCGTGCTGCCCGTGATTATGCCCATCATTGTGCTGCTGAGTGAGAGCAGCAAAAAGCGCCCCTTCCAGCGCTACCACGCCGTGCAGAGCCTGGCGCTGGTGGTCGTCTTCTGGGGTGTCTTCATCCTCGCCAGCATCGGGATCGGCATCATCCAGATCATCCCGATCCTCGGGGCGCTCATCGGTATCTTTGCGTTCCTGTGCATTTCGCCCCTCTACTTCCTGGGTGGCATTGCGCTGATGCTCTACTACGGCTACCAGGCCTACAAGGGCCGGCGCTTTGCGATTCCGGGGCTGACCAGCTTCTTGACGGACCAGGGCTGGCTCTAGAACTGGCAGGCGCCGGTACCGGCGCACGTTCACGAACTCGGCAGAGGAGGCCGGCGGATTTCCGCCGGCCTCCTCTGTTTTGCCCCTCGTGGGCGCCACCTGCCGGCGCATTTTCAGCCAAACGGCATCAGAAATCAAGAAAATTGAATAAATTCAAACAAATAGTTCAATAATTTCAAACTAAGTATTGACAAATTGAAATTATGGTGCTATTCTTGAGTCGTAAAGCGAAACAGCGCCGTGAGAACTGAAAATGCCTCACACCGACACGAAGGAGCCGATCCATGTTTCCGCACAACGACTACGTTCTGACCGAGACACAACGTCTGCAACGCGCCGAGATGATGCAGGCCGCGGCCAACGACCGGCTCGCCAATGCGTTCCTCCCGCGCCGCGTCAGCCTCGTCGATCGCGGGCTCTGCTGTGCCGGGCGCCTGATGGTCCGCCTTGGCCGCCAGCTCGAACGGCGCGGCAACCCGTCGCCGGCCGCAGCCTGAACGCGACGCCACTGCCAGCAATCGTGTCTTCCCAGGGGCGCCGCCGCATTATCTACCAGGTTCGACTGGTCGCTGCTCCGGCCCATGCGCTGTCAACCGTGATGCCGCAGCATCGCCCCGGCGGCGCCCCTGGTTTGACTTTCATTCTTGAGGAGTACTTCGTATGCTTCCATTACCAACCCGCTGCCCGCTGACCGGCGGCGAAATCATCGTCACCCGCATCTATTGTCCGGATGCCGACGTGAGCATCGACGGCCGCTTCGCTGTCGCCGAACCGCCCTTTGCCCGCCTCACGCCGGAACAGATCCAGTTCGTCGAGATCTTCGTACGCAATGAGGGCAAGCTCAACCGCATGGAAGAGGATCTCGGCCTCTCGTATCCCACCATCCGCAGCCGCCTGCACGATGTCATCCGCGCCCTGGGTTACGAACCCGGCAAGGAAGAAGCCGCCCCGGCGGTCGACCGCAAACAGGTGCTGGCCGAGTTGGAAGCGGGCTCGCTCTCCTTTGACGAGGCCATGCAGAAGCTGGCAGGAGGTGACTGATGGGCGCCACTGAAACCCTGGCGACCGGCCCGACCCCGCGCCTGACGCTTGACAGCATCGAAGGCAATCTCGTCCTCAACGGCTGGGACCGGCCGGAAGTGCAACTGCGTGTGCGCGGTGACGGCGACAGCCTCTCCGTCGACAGCAGCGGCGAGGGCGTCGCGATTCACTGCGAAGACGACCTGTGGGTACAGGCGCCGGTGCAAGCGTCGATCACCATCCACTCCGTAGCCGGCAACGCATCGCTGAGCATGATTCTCAATAGCGTCACCATCGGCACCATCGAGGGCAACACCGTCGTCAACAGCGTCAACGCGGTGACGGCCGGCCGCATCGAGGGCAACCTGGCCGCCCGCCTCATCGCCGGCGACCTGACCGTCGACACGGTCGAAGGCAACGCGCAGGTGGCGAAAGTGGCCGGCGACGTGCAACTGGGCCGTGTCGAGGGCAATGTCTCCCTCGACGAGATTGGCGGCAGCATCCATGCCACGGCCGAAGGCAACGTCAAGGCTAAAGCCGCGCTCGCGCCCGGGCAGGAATGCACCATCGAGGCGGAGGGCAATATTGTCTGCGAAATCCCGCGTGAGGCCGGCGCCGCCGTTACGCTCAAGGCCGACGGGCCGATTCGCGTCAAGGAGTTCGGCGACGAACGCAGCACCCGCTCGGGCAATCTGGCTTTTGAGCAGGGCAGCGCCCAGGCGCGCTTGAACCTGACGGCGGAAGGGTCAATCGTCGTGCGCGGCATCCCGCCGTGGGGTATGGATGGCAGTGACTTCGCCGCCGGCTTTGAGGAGGAGATGGCGCTGCGCTCGGTGGAGATCACGCAGCAGATTACCGAGCAGATCGAGTCGCAGGTCAACGAACTCTCGCGCCAGTTGGACGACAAGCTCTCCAGGCTGGGGAACAACGAGGAACTGGCCGTCAACATTCAGGAACGCGTGCAGAGCGCCATGCGTCGCGCCGAGGAGAAGCTGGCCGAAGCCATGCGCAAGGTCGAGCAGCGCGTGCAGGAGGCCGAACGCCGCTCCGGTGAAGGAGATGGCCGCCGGCGCAAGAGCTACGGCTGGGCCTCGCCGCCGCCGGCCCCGCCCGCCCCGCCCAAGCCCAAACGGGCGCCGGCGACCGATGAAGAGCGTATGATGATCCTGCGGATGGTGGAGCAGGGCAAGATTTCGATCGAACAAGCTGAAAAGTTGCTCGCCGCGCTGAGCGGCGGCAAAGCCGAACGCTAACACGATAAGGAGAGAAACAATGGCGACAAACGAGGAACGCCGCAAGGTGTTGCAGATGGTGGAAGAGGGCAAACTGACGCCGGAGGATGGCGCCCGCCTGTTGAGCGCCCTCGGCGCGGTCGAAGAGGATGCGCCGTCTGCGGCCGGTATCGACGCACCCACCGGCACGATGAATGGCCGCCACTTCCGCGTGCGTGTCACCAACGCGGTGACCGGGCAGCAAAAGGTCTCGGTCAATATCCCGCTGGGACTGGTCGACTTTGGCCTGCGCTTCGTGCCGCAGAACGAAAAGTTCGACGCCGCGGCCATGCGTGAGGCCTTGCGCACCGGCATGACCGGCCGCATCGTCGACGTCATGGATGACGAGAAGGGCGACCGCGTCGAAATCTTCATCGAATAGTGGATTGCACCATTTCCCCGCCCATCCTGCGAACGCCTGCTCCAATTGAGCAGGCGTTCGCGCGCCCAAACCCCGCAAACCGGTGGTATAATGCCAGTTGTTGCCTGCCCGCCCGCTGACAGAAAGAACCGACTGGCCCCATGCCACACCTGCCACCTCCCACCTTTGACGAAGCCGGCCGTGCCGACCGCATCGCCGCCGCCCTGCCCGAACTCGATGCCATCGCGGCGGAGTTTGCCAACAAGCACAAGCTGCCCGCTCTCGCCTATGGCGTCGTAGCCGGGGGATCGCTTGTCCACGGCGGCGCGACCGGCTGGGCGGACATTGCGGCGCAGCAGCAGGCGAGCGCCACAACCCTCTTCCGCATCGCCTCTATGACCAAGAGCTTCGCCGCGCTGGCCGTGCTGCAACTGCGCGACGCCGGCGCCCTGGCGCTGGACGATCGCGCCGATGCCTACGTGCCGGAGTTGGCGTCGCTCGTCTATCCGACCGCCGATGCGCCGGCGATTACGCTGCGCCACCTGCTCACCATGAGCGCGGGCTGGCCGGAGGATAATGCCTGGGGCGACCGCCAGCTTGCGCTGGACGACGCATCCTTCTCGGCGCTGCTGGCGCGCGGCGTGCCCTTTGCCTCCGCGCCCGGCACGCAGTACGAATACTCGAACCTGGGCTACATGGTGCTTGGCCGCGTTGTCAGTTGCGTGGCAGGTATGCCCTTTCAGCAGTACGTGAACGAGCGCATCCTGGCGCCCCTGGGCATGACACAGACGTGCTGGAATGTGGATAGCATGACAGTGCTCTCCGTGGCGCGCGGCCACGAAGAGGTCGATGGCGCGTGGGTGGAAGAGCCGCTGGCCTGGATGCGCTCGGCCGGCGACACGGCCGCGTTCGGCGGTCTCTACACCACGGTGGAGGAACTGGCGCGCTGGGTGGCGCTCTTCCTGTCGGCCTGGCCGCCGCGTGAGGGCGACGAGCCGGCCGTCCTGCGCCGCGCATCGCTGCGCGAGATGCAGCAGGCCGCAACCGCGCGCCCGCCCTGGCTCGCCGGCACAGCGTTGGGTGAGCAGGCGGCGCCAGAGGCCGGCGGCTACGGCTTTGGCCTCTTTGCCGGAACCGCGGCCGGGCTGGGGCGCATCGTGCAGCATGCCGGCGGGCTGCCCGGCTTCGGCTCACACATGGCCTGGCTGCCCGACCGCGACCTTGGCGTCGTTGCCTTCGCCAACCGCACCTACGCGCCGGCCGTGCCGATCGCCCTGGACCTGCTCCGCCATGTCGTGACGCGGGCGGACGCAGCCCCGCGCCGCGTCCATCCGGCCCCGGCCTTGACCGCCGCGCGCGAGGGAGCAACGCGTCTCCTGCAGCGCTGGAATGACGATCTGGCCGACGCGCTGGTGGCGGACAACTTCTTTCTCGACCTGTCACGCGAGCGCTGGCAGCAGCGCGTTGCGCGGCTCCGAACCCTGCATGGTGACCTGGTTCCCGAGGGCGAGATCGAGATCGACAATCCGTTGCGCTGCAGTTGGAGGCTGTGCGGCGAACGCGGCTGGTGCAATGTCTCCTTGACCCTGGCGCCGACCATGCCGCCGCGCATCCAGGAGATCGAGATCGCGTCGGTGCTGCCGCCCGACGCCGCGATGCAGGCGGCGCTGGATGGACTGCTGGCGCTGATCGCGGCGCCGACCCTGCGCGGCGTGGGGCGTCTCTTTGCACGCGGGGTCGACCGCGCGGCCATGCGCGATCGGCTGCGGCTGGTGCAGTTGAGCATTGGCCCGTGCGCGCTGGATGCTATCACCGGCGGCGATGGCAGCACGCGGACGGTGGCGCGTCTCGCCGGCACCAAGGGCAGGCTGATCGCCACGGTGACGCTGGATCGACTGGACGGCAAGATTCGCTCCGCCGAGTTCCGCATGGTCGAGTAGCAGGGGCCGGTTTCGCGGCCAGGGTGGCGCGAAGTCGAGGGAATGTCAGAAACGGGTCAGCCAGGCCCGCAAAAGTCGGCTACAATAGAAGCGAAGGAATGCCGATCTTCCACGCAAATCAGTCAGGAGAAGATCATGAACAATCTGTGGATGTGGGGGTGGGCAGCGATGGCGTTGATCTTTATGATCGCCGAGCTGTTCACGGCTGGTTTCTTTCTGGTCTGCTTCGGCATCGGCGCCGCGGCGGCCGCCATCATGGCCTTGATGGGTTTTGACCCGATTTGGCAGGGACTCGTCTTCATTGTCGTCTCGGGTATCGCCTTGTTGCTGACGCGGCCGCTGGCGCGCAGCCTCAACGAGCGCGGCGTCAATACGGTCGGCAGTGACCGGGTGCTCAACAAGGAAGCCATCGTCCTGGCCGAGATCAACCCGGCGTTGGGCTCGGGCATGGTACGTGTCGATGCCGAGGAATGGCGTGCCGTTTCTGCCGACGGACGCACCATTGCCAAGGACACAATCGTCAAGATTCAGCGTATCGATGGGACGCGGCTTGTCGTCACGCCCACCGCAGAGAAATACCTGGCAGAAGAAGCTCAATAAAAATCAGACGTGGGTCGATTCAGGTTCGCCACTCATTAGCCTAGGAGGCACAATGGAGATCATCTTTATCCTGATTGTCATGGGGCTGTTGCTGATCCTGCTCTTCTTGCTGGCCGCGCTCGGCGTGCGCATTGTGTCGCCCTATGAAAAGGGCGTCGTGGAGCGGCTTGGCCGCTATCAACGCACGGCGCAGCCTGGCTTGCATATCATCATCCCCTTCGTGGATACCATGCGCAAGGTCGATATGCGCGAGCAGGTCGTGGATGTGCAGCCGCAGGAGGTCATTACCAAGGACAACGTGGTGGTGACGGTCGATGCCATCGTCTATTATGAGGCGACCGACCCGGTGAAACTCACCTACAACGTGGCCGACTTCTACAATGCCGCTACCAAGCTGGCGCAGACCAACCTGCGTAATGTCGTCGGCGAGACGGAGCTGGACGAGGCGCTCACCTCACGCGAGATGATCAACGCCAAGCTGCGCTCGGTGCTCGACGACGCGACCGACAAGTGGGGTGTCCGTGTCGTGCGTGTAGAGATCAAGCGCATCGACCCGCCGGCCGACGTCACCGCCGCTATGCACCGGCAGATGAAGGCCGAGCGCGACAAGCGCGCCCAGATTCTCGACGCCGAGGGCACGCGTGCCGCCCGCATTCTGCAAGCAGAGGGTGAGGCCGAGGCCGTGCGCCGTGTCGCCGATGCCCAGCGCTACAAGCTGGAAGTCGAAGCGACCGGCCAGGGCAACGCCATCTCGACCGTCTACGGCGCCATCCGCGATGCGAATCCGGACGAGCGGGTCATCGCCATCCAGTACCTGGACACGATGAAGATCGTCGCCGACGGCAAGGCCTCCAAGCTCTTCATCCCGTACGAGGCGACGGCCATCCTCGGTGCGCTGGGCAGCATCCAGGAGATCTTCACCGGCCAGCCCGGCAACGGCAGCAGCGACGGCGGCGATGGTGCGTCTGCCCGCAAGAACCCGCCCATGACGATGCCGCCGGCGAAGTAGGCAGAGCGTCAGCGGCGGAGCCGATTCACAAGAAAAGACGAGGGGCGGCACCTGTTTGCGCAGATGACGCCCCTCGTTTGCATTTCACGCCCGGTATCAGCGCACGAGTTGTAGTCCGAGTTGCCGGGCCAGCCGTTGCGCCTGGGCAACTTCTTCGTCTGCCAGCGTATTGGCCAGTGGACCACGAGCATGCGCCGGTGGCAGATATTGCGTCAGCAGGCTGACCGTCAGTGCCGGCCGCTCCGCCAGCCAGGCCAGCACGGGCGCCGTGCAGCAGTCGAAGTGACCGGGCATGAGCAGGTGACGCACCAGCACCGTCTGGCCGGCGTCGAGCACCCGGTCGATACAGCCGGTGACGACCGCCCAGTAATCGGGCATGCCGCCGATGCGTTCGCCACAACTATTCGGGCCGGACGCCGGCCCAAACTTCAGGTCGGGCAGATAGATATCGATGGCGCCGTCCAAGAGATCGAGCGCGGCGTCGGTCAGGTAGAAGTTGCTGTTGAAGACTGCCGGGATCGTGCGCCGGGCGCCGAGTTCCTCCAGCGTGGCCAGAATCAGCGGGATGTGCGGAGCCGGGTCGCCGCCGATGAAGCAGACCGACCGCGCGCCCTCGGCCTGGCGTTGCAGGATGCGCCGGGCCAGTTGCGGCGCCGTGACGGGCACGCCGTAGGTCGGGCGGAAGGCAAAGCGCGCCGCGGTGCAGAAGGTGCAGGTTGCGGTGCAGCCGCTGAAAAAGATGGCGTGCGCCGGGCGCAATATCTCCTCCTCGCCCATGTGCAGCATCTCGCTGGCGACGTAGCTGGTGGCGCCGACGCGGCACACGCCGCTGGCGTCCGCCCGCCGCGGTCCGCAGTGGAAGGGGCAGAGATGGCACTCAGCCAGATGCGCCGCGGCGCGTTCGGCACCGGAAGCAATCGCCGGGTCGCGCGTCACAGCCCCAACATCCCGCGCAGTCGGTCCAGCGCGCTCATTCGTTGCACGCGTACCACGCGCCCACCGTCCGCCCCGCGCTGCACGACGACGACAGCCACGCTCGCCATCCTGCCCTCGCCAAAATAGATGTCGTAGCGCAGGTTGCCGGCTTTGCGCCATTGGTAGTGAGACGCAATCGGTCCCGCCTCGGGATGGTCGAGCCAGGGCAGATGGTCGGCAGCCACAACCTTGCCGCGTTTTTCCACGAGTCGGCATGTCTCACACAGCCCGCCGACGCCGACACAGGAGACGCAATACTCTTGCCCGCATTGGCTGCACGCGGTTGTGTGGCGCGCACAACTTCGCATGCCGCAACCGGCGCAGTCGGAGGTGCAGGCCGGGCAGACCACCTCCTTGCAGATGGCGCACTCCACCAAATCGCGGTTGCAGACGACGTGCCCGCAGTCGAGCATCGCGACGCCATGCGCTTCACAGACCGGACGGCCGCACGTCACGCAGCGCGCAATGCAGGACGCGCACCCTTCGCTGCCGCAGACGTCGCAGGCCAGCAGGCTCGTAGCAACCTGGTGGCAATTCGGGCACTCCACCACGCAGGCGGTGCAGTAGGGTTCGCCGTCGACCGGATTGCGATGATAGAAGCCGGGGCCGACCGTGCGCCCGCAGCCGCGACAGGTCACCAGGCAGTTCGCGCAGAAACGCTGGCCGCTGGCATCGCAGACGCCTGTATGTGCGCTGAACTGCTGGCAGCCGGGGCAGCGCACCGCACAGCGCGGGCAGATTAACTCGATAGCACCGTCCTGCCCGACGACACTGTCGGCGCGCAGGTGGCTGCGGCACTGGCGCTCGCCGCACGCCGCGCACGTCACCTGGCAGCCGTGACAGACGGCGTCGCCGCAGGTGGGGCAGATGCTGATGTGCTCGGCACAGGCGCGTCCGCCGCACGCCCAACAGGTGCGGCCACAGTCGGCGCAACTCTCGGCGCCACAGACCGGGCACGGTTCGACGCCGCACGTGGCGCAGAGTAGTTCGTTGCACGCCGAGCAGATATGGGCACACGCATCGCAGGTAATGTGGCCGTTGCGATCGAGCGCCACGTCGGCTGTCTGGGCGCCGCACGCATAGCAGGCCGGCCGCTCGATCACGCCGCTGTAGCGATCCTGCCGCACGCGGATGGTCACTTCATGGCGGCCGTTGCTCAGCGCCATCTCGGCCACGGTGATCGGCGTCTCCAGCGCGACGTAGCCGAGCAATTCCACCTGCACGCGCAGCCGGTGGTTCTCCACCTCCTCGGCCAGCTTGCGCTGCAAGTCGGCCTCCAACGCTCGCCGCCGCGTGCCGTCGGGGTCGCTGCTGTCGCGCACCTCGTCGATCTGCTGCTGGTAGTAGGTGGTCAGCCGGTTCAGCACCTTGTAGAGGCGCGGCAGAATCTCGGCTTCGTGCGTCACGCAGCGCACGTCGGCGTGATAGACGGCAAAGTTGCGCGCCCGCTCGGCCAGCCGCACGAGTTGCGTCATGGGCGGCAGCTTCGGCGGCAGCACTTCGCCGTCGGCGTTGCGTTCGGGCGCAATCGGCTCGGCGTCCTGCATCATCTGTGACAGGTCGAGGGCATCCGCCGCCGCGCTCTGCTCGCCGCTCTGGGCGATGCGCTCGCCCTCTTCGTCCAGCCAGACGGTGTAGATTTCCTGGCGCTTGTCGTCGGCGCGGTAGGTGATGCGCCAGGTCAGGCCGAAAAGGAAGCGGCTCTGTTCCTGCATGCGGAGGCGGCCGACGCTGGCATTGACGGGGCGCACCGCGGTGAGCAGCGCTTCGCCGCCCCGGTGGCGCACCGGTGCGCGCAGAACCGTGAATGCGCTCTGCCGGTCGAGCAGCGCCATCATCTGGTCAAAGACGCGGCTGCCGTGGGCGACCAGTTCCCGTTCGCTTTCCGGTTCGGCGCTGTGAAAGCTCAAGCCAAGCTGGGCGCGGCCAAAATGCGTCGCCAACTCTTCGGGCAGCAACACGTCGAGTCGCGACTTGTCGGCTGGCGCGTTCTGCGCGACGGTAGCGCCGAGTTCGGCGAAGTATTCGCGGGTGAACTCAAAGAGCGTGTGATCGGGTGGCGGCGCCGGTGGCGCCTGCCTGCTACGGCGTGGCATAGGAGCCCATTATACCGCCAAGATTATTGCAAACGAAAGCCGTGCCCGTTTCTGTATTATGCAAAGTAGTGGTATGATAGGGAAAGCGAATCATTTGAGAGGAATGGCCGACAGGCTTCAACGCCACGGCGCCACTCCGGCAGTTACATGCCCCCTGTGCCGGCCGGACAGCCAGTCGGTTCTCTACGCCGGGAGTCAAGAGCATGCAGAAACAGATACAGACCTATCTCAACCATCTGGCAATCGACGAGGAATCGTCGGAAAACACCATTGCCGCGTATCGGAATGATCTTGGCCAACTGTATACGTACTTGTCGAACTACACCGATCACAGCGGCAAACCTGTCACTACCTGGGATGATGTGAACCTGGCCATTATCCAGGATTACGTGCTGAGTCTGCGCGATCGCAAGTACGCGTCTTCGACCGTTGCCCGCAAGGTGGCGGCCGTCAAGAGCTTCTTCGAGTACATGATCAAGCATGGCGATATCAAGAAGGATCCCACGGCGCTGCTCGCTTCCCCGAAGGTCAAGAAGCACCTGCCCCACACGATCTCGTACGAAGATGTCGAACGGCTGTTGGAAGCGCCGCTGACGCAGGATTCGCCGCAATCCAAGCGCGACAGCGCGCTGCTGGAAACCCTCTACGCCACCGGCATGCGTGTGACCGAGTTGGTCAATTTGGATGTGACGGACCTCGACATGGAGAAGGGGCATATCACCTGCGGCGCCAGCAATCGCCGCCGCCGGGTTGCGCCGCTCAACGATCGGGCAATCGAGGCGATGATGCTCTACATGGAAGAGGGCCGCCCTGGGCTGGTCGTCAAGCCGGACGAGATGGCGCTCTTCCTGAACCACCGCGGCCAGCGGCTGACGCGCCAGGGGCTCTGGCTCATCATCAAGCGCTATGTCAAGGAAGTGAACATCGAGGAGCCGGTTACGCCGCACACACTGCGCCACAGCTTTGCCGCCCACCTGCTCAACCGCGGCGCGGGTCTGCGCGAGGTTCAGCGCCGGCTCGGCCATGCCAGCTTGAGCACGACGCAGGTCTACCGCCAGATGCGCACCATGGATAGCGACGCCGACATCACCATCGACGGCAAGCCCGTCAAGAAATAACGCGAGTCGGGCGCCGGCAGAAGGAGGTTGCCTTGCAGATCGACCTGAGCGGGCGCATTGCCGTCGTCACCGGCGCCAGCCGCCGCGTCGGCATCGGCGCCGCGGTCGCGCACAGGCTGGCCGCGGCCGGCGCCGACATCTTCGTCACCTACTTTCGTCCTTACGACGCCTCCATGCCCTGGGGAAGCCGCGACGATGAAATCGAAGCGCTGCTCGCCGAACTGCGCGCGCTGGGGGTGCGTGCCTACGGCATGGAGGCCAACCTTGCCCAGCCCTCCGGCCCCGCACACGTCATGGATGCGGTGAGCGGGCTGCTTGGCACGCCGGCCATCCTCGTCAACAATGCCTGCGTCTCCGAGCCGGGCGACATCCTGCACGTGGACGCCGACCAACTCGACCGCCACTATGCCGTCAACACGCGCGCGACGGTGCTGCTCTGCCAGGAGTTCGTGCGCCGCTGGACGGGTGAACGGGGCGGGCGCATCATCAGTGTATCTTCCGGCCAGAGCTATAGCGCGATGCCGGGCGAGATCGCCTATGTCGTGACCAAGGCCGCCATCGAGGCGCTGACCCTGACGCTGGCGGCCGAAGTCGCCGGCCGCGGCATCACCGTCAACGCCATCGATCCTGGCGCCACCGACACCGGATGGATGGAAGACGACCTGCGCGATCACATCGCCGCCCGCACCTACCTGGGCCGCATCGGTCTTCCCACGGACGCCGCCAATCTCATCTGTTTTCTGGCCTCGGAGCAAGGCGAGTGGATCACAGGGCAGATCATCCGCTCGCGCGGCGGGGCGTGACGCGCCCGCCGGCCGTCACCGTTATTTCCCCGACAGAATGGATGCCGGCGGGCGCGCCATGCGCAGGCCGCGCTGGCGGTGGATCATCCCTTCCGCCCAATACAGAATCAACGCCGCCCAGATAATCGAGAAACCGATCAGCTTGGTCTGGCTGAAGGCTTCCTGGAAGATGAGCAGCCCGACGAGGAATTGCAGCGTCGGTGCGATGTACTGGAGCACGCCAAGCAGCGAGAGCGGGATGCGGCGCGCCGCGGTGGCAAACCACGTCAGCGGCAGCACCGTGACCACGCCGGTCGTCAGCAGCAGCAACGTCTTGCCCCAGCCATAGACACCCAATCCGCCCGCGCCGTTCAACTCGCGATAGATGAGCAGGACGAGCGCCGGCAGGAAGATGACGCCCGCCTCGACCGTCAACCCCTGCGTCGAGGTCAGCGAACCGTGCTTTTTCAGCAGGCCGTAGAAACCGAAGGTGAAGGCAAGGATCAGTGCAATCCAGGGCAACTGGCCATAGCTGACGGTGAGAAAGACCACGCCTGTTGCCGCCAGGGCAATGGCGGCCCACTGCCCGCCGCGCAGCCGTTCGTGCAGAAAGAAGACGCCCATCAGCACGCTGACGAGCGGGTTGATAAAGTAGCCTAGGCTTGTCTCGATGACATAGCCGGCGTTGACGCCCCAGATATAGGTATACCAGTTCGCCGCCAACAGGATGCCGGCCGCCGAATAGAGGAGCATCACGCGCCGCGAGCGTAGCGCCGGCCGCAGCCACGCCCAATCCTGGCGAATCGTGAGCAGCCCGAGCAGAAAGACTAGCGACCAGATCACGCGGTTGGCCAGGATGTCAATGGCCGGCACCGGCGCAAGCAGCCGGAAATAGAGGGGGAAGATTCCCCAGGTGGTGTAGCAGGCAATTGCCAGCCACATGCCGCGCCGTTCTTCACTGCTCATGGCCGTATCCCCATTTGTATCGATCCCAAGACAAGATGATTCACTGTAAACGATATCAGGGTGTGAATCAAAACCGGCCGGAAGTCGATGGCTTGAAACGATATCCTGACCAGTGCGACGCACGCCAGGGCTGACTTCGCCAATTTCCTGTGATGTACCGGCCCCGACGCCCCGACGCCCCACTTGCACGATGCTTTCGACGCAAAGAACGGGTATACTGATACTCAAGTCGACATTCAACCGCCCCACGCACGCACGATAGGACGCATCAACCATGACATCTTCACCAGACCCGCAGAGTGCCACGCTCTTTCTCGATCCGGCGCAACCGCTTGCCGACCGCGTCGCCGATCTCGTCGGCCGCATGACGCTCGAAGAGAAACTCGGCCAGCTTGTCTTCAACGCACCGGCCATCCCGCGGCTGGGGATCCCGGCCTACAACTGGTGGGGCGAGGCGCTGCACGGCATTGCCCGCAACGGCCGCGCCACCGTCTTCCCGCAGGCCATCGGCATGGCCGCCACGTGGGATCCGGCGCTGATCGAGCAGGTCGCCTCCGCCATCAGCGACGAGGGGCGCGCCAAGTATCACGCCACGCTGCGCCGCTATGGCGAGACGGGCCACTACCAGGGGCTCACCTTCTGGTCGCCCAATATCAATATCTTCCGCGACCCGCGCTGGGGCCGCGGCCAGGAAACGTGGGGCGAGGATCCCTTCCTCACCGGCGCGATGGGCGCGGCCTTCGTGCGCGGCCTGCAGGGCGATGACCCGCGCTATCTCAAGAGTGCGGCGTGCGCCAAGCACTATGCCGTCCACAGCGGGCCGGAGAGCAAGCGCCACGAGTTCAACGCCGAGGTCTCGGCGCGCGATCTCCACACGACCTACCTGCCCGCCTTCAAGAAGCTGGTGACCGAGGCCAAGGTTGAGGCGGTCATGGGCGCTTACAACCGCACCAATGGCGAGGCGTGTTGTGCCAGCGAGTTGCTGCTTGTGGACATCCTGCGCGGCGCCTGGGGCTTTGGGGGACACGTCGTCTCCGACTGCTGGGCGCTCAACGACCTGCACACGACGCACGGCGTCACGGCCGATGGCGCCGAGAGCGCGGCCCTTGCCGTCAAGCGCGGCTGCGACCTCGAGTGCGGCCAGACCTTCGAGCACCTGGGCGAGGCGCTGGACCGCGGGCTGCTCAGCGAGGGCGACATCGACCGCGCGGTCACGCGCATCTACACGACGCGCTTCAAGCTGGGTATGTTCGACCCGCAGGAAATGGTGCCCTATGCGAGCATTCCGGAAAGCGTCATCAACAGCGACGCTCACCGCCAGCTTGCCTACGAGGCCGCGCTCAAGTCGGTCGTACTGCTCAAGAACGCCGGCGATATCCTGCCCTTGCGCGACCTGCGCAGTCTCTACGTGCTCGGCCCGACCGCGGCCAGTGCCGAGGTGTTGATGGGCAACTACTATGGTTTCTCGGATTCGCTGACCACACTCATCGAGGGCATCGTGGCGCGCACACCAGAGGGCGTGCGCTTCGAGTATCGCCCCGGCACGCTGCTGCTGCACGTGCCGGCCAACCCCAGCGCGTGGACGACCATGGCCGCCGCCCGCTCTGACGTGGTGATTGCCTGCATGGGTCTCTCGCCGCAGATGGAGGGCGAGGAAGGCGACGCCATCGAGTCGCCCGCCACCGGCGATCGCACCGAGATCGGGCTGCCCGCGGTGCAGGCCGACTATCTGCGCGAGTTGAAGGCCAACGGATCGCGCATCGTGCTCGTGCTCACCGGCGGCAGCGCCATCGCCCTGGGCGATATCGCCGACCTGGCCGACGCCATTCTCTTCGTGTGGTATCCGGGGCAGGAGGGCGGTCGGGCCGTGGCCGACATTCTCTTTGGCGTCGCATCCCCTTCGGGCAAGCTGCCGCTCACCTTCCCGCGCTCGCTGGATCAGCTTCCGCCCTTCGAGGAGTACAGCATGGCCGGACGCACCTATCGCTACGCCACGGAGACGCCGCAGTTCCCCTTCGGCTTTGGCCTGGGCTACACCCGCTTTGTCTACCGTGGCGTGCAGGCGTCTGATCAGATCGACGCGGACAGCGCGCTGGCTGTGCAGGTCAAGCTGACCAACGCCGGCAAGGTCGACGGCGAGGAAGTCGTGCAACTCTATCTGAGCAAGGTCGAGCCGGCGCCGGGCGATCCGCTCTACACGCTGGTCGGCTTCCAGCGCGTGGCCGTCGCTGCCGGCGAAACTCGCACCATCGCCTTCTCACTGTTGCCAGATCGGCTGGCAGTGATCGATGATGCGGGCAACGCAGCCGTGCAGCCAGGAGCGTACAAGCTGATCGCCGGTGGCAGCTCGCCGGGGCTGCGTAGTGCCGCGCTGGGCGCCGCGACGCCGGTGGAAGCCTCGTTCATGATCGCGGAATAGCGGGTAACAATTAACGAGTGGTGGACAAGCGGCAACGCGAACCATGCCCTGGCGAACTACACCACGAGCACCTCGATCGCACTCTCCCCATTGGCGACACTGGATACAGAAATGTGCTGGTCCAGTGTCGCCAGCTTGCCGCCGTGCGCAGCAGCCAATCCCAGTAAGTAGACGTCAGTCACATGGTTGTGGGTGAACACAGCATTTGGCGTCAATATCGTGCGCAGGCTGGCATCATCCGCCCAGAAGACATGGCCAGAGTGCGCGCAGAATTGCCGCAATAGACCCAGCACAGCAGCGCTATCGCCTGGCCGATTTGGGTACTGCGGATGGCTGGCGACGCGCACAAAACCGTTTTCGGTGATCGGACAGGTTGCCCAGGCATGCTGACCTGTCATCCCATACCAGCGATGTGCGCGGTCGTGATGCACGTGCATCGGGTCCGCAAGCGCCAACAGCAGGTTGACATCCAACAGATAGCAAGTCATAGCAACTCATCGCGCAACTGGTTGACCAGTTCCAGAGTGACAATTCCGGCGGTTGGCTGCACCGGAAAAAGTGGCAAACCGTTGCGTTCAGCACTCTCCGGCACGCGGGTAAGCGCGAGGCGCGCCAACTCAGACAGGGCCTTCCCAATGGAAATGTGCGAGCGAGCTGCCTGTTCCTTGGCGGCCAACAGAACATCCTCGTCAATGTCAAGCGTCGTGCGCATCGTTTCCTCCTCTTGATCTCTCAAACAGCACCAGCGACATATCGATGTTAGCGCATTTTAATGGTGATGTCAACGCATCAAGCCCTTGGAGCCGTTTTCGCCGGTACGTGCGCTGCTGCTCACTTCTCCCACTCGCGTAGCACCACCTGCGCGGCATAATATCCGCACATGCCATGCACGCCACCCCCCGGTGGCGTCGACGACGAGCAGATATAGATGCCCTTGGCCGGCGTGCGATAGGGTGTCAGGCTGAGGCTTGGACGCGTGAAGTGTTGGAGGAGATCCTGCACGCCGCCGTTGATGTCGCCGCCCACGTAGTTGGGATTGTACGCCTCCATTGCCGCGGCATGGCGCGTCGAGCGCGCCAGGATGCGCACACGGAAGCCCGGCGCGAAACGCTCGACCTGGCGCTCGATGGCATCCGTCATGTCCACGGTCGAGCCGTTGGGGACGTGGCAGTAGGCCCACGCCGTTTGCTTGCCCGCCGGCGCGCGCGTCGCATCGAAGAGGCTCTGCTGCGCCAGCAGGACGAAGGGACGCGCCGCGTGTTCGCCGCGCCAGACCGCTCGCTCCGCCGCGGCGATCTCCTGCAACGTGCCGCCGATGTGCACGGTAGCCGAGTGGTGACACGCCTCCGCCGTCCATGGAATCGGCCCGTCCAGCGCCCAATCGACCTTGAAGACGCCCGGGTTGTAGCGAAAGCGCGCAAGCTGGCGGCGATAGCCGGCCGGCAGGCGGTCGCCGGCGATCTGCAAGAGACCCTTGGGCGCGGTGTCGAAGAGATAGGCGCGCGCCCGCGGCAACTCCGCCAGATCGGCCACTTCCCATCCACAGACTACGTCGCCGCCCAGGCCTTGCAGGTAGCGCACCAGCGCGTCGGCGATGGCCTGCGAGCCGCCCTTTGCCACCGGCCAACCCACGCTCTGCGCCAGCATGGTCAGCAGCAGCCCGACCGCGGCGGTGGGAGAGGCCTCAAGCGGCAGGATCGAGTGGCCCGCCATGCCGGCAAAGACGGCGCGTGCCCGATCCTCGCGGAAAAGCGTCTGCGCCAACAGTGCTGCCGGCGCAGCCAGCGGCAGCGCATATGCGCCAAAGAGCAGCGGATGGCGCGGGATATGAAATGGGGCCAGCAGATCATCGATAGCCGCCTGCCAGTGATCGGTCAGCGGGCCAAAGAGGCGCCGCCACATCGCGGCGTCACGACCCAGGCCGGCCGCGGTCTCGTCCAGCCCGCGCGTCACGGCGACGGCGCGGCCATCGTCGAGGGGGTGCGCCAGCGATACCGGCGGCAGGATCCACTCCAGTCCGTAGCCGGCAAGGGACAAGTTGCGGAAGAAGGGCGACGCCAGGCCCAGCGGGTGAATCGCCGCGCAAATGTCGTGGCGAAAGCCGGGCAGCGTGATCTCCTGCGTGCGCATGCCGCCGCCGGGCGTGGCCTTCGCCTCGACGACCAGCACGCGCGCGCCGGCGCGCGCCAGCGTGATCGCCGCTGCCAGGCCGTTAGGCCCGGAGCCGATGACAACTGCGTCGTAGCTCACACGTGATCACCTTTTCGTTTTGACCTGACCATTCTGTTTGACCAAGCACATGGTCGCAGCCAGCCTTGGCTGGTCAGGGTTTCACCCTGGTGTAAAGAGCCGTTGCACTGCGTTGACCGGCGCGTAGAGCGTCGTGCGCACGGCGGCATTGTGCCAGACATCGCCCGCCGCCGACCACTGCATGCGCGGGTCGATCAGGGAGTTGCGCTGTTGGACGATGCCGTTGACGCCAAAGCGCGCGGCCAGCGAGCGCAACGTGCCGTGCCAGAAAGCATCCTCCGACTTGTGGGCAATGCCGACGCGGCAGCCCATCTCGTAGATCGGGTCGCTGGCGCGTACGAGCGCCTGGATCTGCGCCACGGTCGCGCCGTCGTCCTCGTGCGAACTGAAGGTGATCATGCCGGCAAAGATGTGGCCCTGCGGCGTCATGAAGGAGAATGATTCCGCGTCGGCGTAGATCACCAGGATGCCGGTGGAGATTGTCGCACCGCCGGGCCCGCTGAGATTGAGCAGCGCCACATCGCCCGGCTCGATTTGGCCGGCCGCGCCATAGAAGCGATTGCCGTCGGGCCAGAAGTTGGGGAATTCAGCCTTCCAGACCTTGATCAAGTCCGTCGGGGCAATTTCGCTGCCGGCGAGGCGCACTGAATAGGTCTTCTGCCAGAGCTGGCCAAAGCCCTTGAGCGGCCCGGTGATATGCTTGCCGTTTACATTCAGGTTGATCGCCCCGGTCGGTGCAACACCCATGCTCAACTTGCTGACGGGCTTGGCCCAACCATCGGTTGAAGTTCTTGGCGTGCTTGAAGAATCATCATGAAGCGTCATCGTGGCCTCCTTTTTGAGCTGTCCCTGACTGGCAGAGACGCCGTCTACATGCCTGCAATTGCCGCCGCTTCGTTGTCATAGATGCCGATGGCCTCGTTCAGCCGGGTCAACTCGAAGATCTGTTGATAGTGGTCGGTCAACCCATAGGCGACCAAGCGCTGCTTCTGGCGCTGGATGCGGATGAGCAAGGTCACAAGCAGACCGATCCCGGAGCTGTTCATGTAGCCCAAGTCGCTGAAGTTCAGGCAGATCGTGCGGGCGCCCAGGTGTGAGGCCTGCGTATACGCATCCATCAGCGTGTTCTCGCCAAAGCCGGTCATCTCGCCCTGAATATCCATGATTGCGGTCGTCGGTGTAGCCGGTCGGACCTGGATTGCCAGATTGGGTTTGGACATGGTTCTCTCCTCTTCGCGTTGTGTGTGGATCAGACCGGATCTACGCCGGCGACCGCTGCGCTCTCGTCAGCATAGGTCGTCATGAAATCCGAAAGCCGCGTGATCTCGAAGATCTCCCGGTAGTGCTCGCTCAGGTCACAGGCCAACAGTTGGCGCCGCTCCGTGCGCGCCCGCGCCAGCAGACCGACGATCAGCGCAATGCCTGTGCTGTTGATGTAGCCGACGCCGCCAAAATTGAGGAGCATCGGTCCGGCGCCGTGCCGCGCGGCTTCCGCGTAGGCGGCTTGCAGGGTCGCTTCCTGGCTGCCGTCGATGTCGCCGGTCAAAACGATGACGGCGACCCCGTTGTTGAGACGGGTTGTTGCCTGCAACGGTTGGCTATTCATGCTCCCGCTCCTTCCAGCTTGAGTGTCAGCTCGACGATGTGATGTTCGCCGTCAGTGTCAACGGTCATCTCGTCGACCATGTTTTTGATCAGAAAGAGCCCCCAGCCGCGTGGCGACTGTAGTCCCGCCAGCTTGGCATCCAGGTCAGGCGTTTCCGCCGTCGGAATGGTCTGGTTGCCACCGTGGTCGACGATGCGTACGCGGAGCATGGCGTCGGTGGCCAGGACCGCGATATGGGCCGGGACTTCCGCCTGAAAGCCGTTGCCATGTTCAATGGCATTCATCGTGGTCTCGCCGACCGCGGTTTTCAGCCGGTCGATCTGCTTCGCCGTCAACGGCACGCCGGCCGCGAGTTGCATCACCTGCTCGATGGCCAGCCGTTCGTTGCCCGGCTCGCTAGGCAGGTCGAACTCGCCGAGCACGCGCCAGGCCGGCTCACCGTCCTTATGCTCGGGCGCCGCCAGCCGCTGTACGGTGAGCAGCGTCACGTCATCTTCCTGCTCCCAACCAGGGCCGGTGAAGGTTTCGAGTTGCTGCATCAAGAAAGGAATCAGGTCGGCGCCGCCGCCATGTTCCTCGACCAAACTGCGCAATTGCGGGAAACCCAGCATCTCGCGCTTCGCGTTGTGCGCTTCGACCAGCCCATCACTATAGAGCAGCAGCGTATCACCCGGTTGCAGCACAATCTCTTTCTCCTCGTAGGGCATCCCGGGCAGCAGGCCCAGCGGCATGCCGCGCGCCCGCAGTTCCTCGATGCCGCCGGCAGTTCGCCGAACATAGGGCATGTCATGCCCGGCGTTGGCGTAGCGTACGTGACCGGACGCAGGGTTGACGACGGCATACAGGCAGGTGACGAACATCTTGGGCGGGATGTCCGGGCAGAGTACGTCATTCGCGCGCGCCAGCACATCGCCCGGCGCCACGAGTCGCTCCGCTGCTGCGCGTAACAGTGTGCGCGTGGTCGCCATCACCAGCGCGGCAGGCACGCCCTTGTCGGTCACGTCGGCGATGATGACGCCAAGACACCCATTGTCAAGATGAATGAAGTCATAGAAGTCGCCGCTAACCTCCCGCGCCGGCTGCCAGAGCGCCGCGATGTCCCACCCCTCGAGGGCGGGTACTTCCTTGGGCAGCAGCGTCTGCTGAATGGTGCGGGCGACGCGCAGTTCGGTCTCGATGCGCTCGCGTTCGACCGCGGCCAGCTCCTGCTGGCGTACAAGCTGGGCGACACGCACGGCCGGCGCGGCCTGTACGGCCAGGTCGTTCAACAGCCGGCGATCGTCGCTGGAATACTCCTGGTCGCTGCGGCGCTGGCCGATGTTGATGATGCCTACCAGTTCTCCCTGACTGACCAGGGGGACGACCATGACCACGCCTTCGTCCTTTAGCCTGCGCAGAGCGGGCGAGTCGAGGTTGAGCCGGCTCAGTTCTACCGCGCCGCTAGAGTGCAGGAAGTAGGCCAGCAGCGGGTCGTTGGGAGCGATGTCCCAGCCGAGCAGGATATCCTGAACGGGCGGCGCATCGGGCAGTGCTTGCACCGGCGTTTCTTCGGTTTGCTCTTTGCGGCGCAGCGGCCAGAAAGATCGGCGGGATTTCGTTGTCGTCACCATGCCTCCAAGTGTAGGCCGTTACCGTCTGGGAAACGTTACGGAGATCGTTACGGGCGACGGTTGTTGCCGGCTTCTATGTGACGCGCCCGATCTCGCCCTCAACGACGACGGTGTAGGTGCGCAATGGCTCGGTCGCCGGGCCGGCCACAACGCTGCCGTTGGTGACATCGAAGCAGGATCCATGCCAGGGACAGACGACCTTGACACCGTCGGTCGACCCTTCGTTCAGCGGGCCGCCGGTGTGAGTGCACGTGTTCTGCGTGGCAAAGAAGGCGCCATCGACATTGTAGACGGCCACGGCGACGTCGCCCACCGTTACCATCTTGATTTGCCCTGGCTTCACGTCGGCCACAGCAAACTCGTTGGCGGCCAGCCGGTTCTGGGCCTTGGCCTCTGCATTGGCAAAGAGATCCTTGAGGGAGATTTCCACCTCCTCGCGTGCCAGCACGGGCACGCGCAGATAGACCTCGCCGTCGCGGATCTCCACGGGGAAGCGAGGAAGCCTGGCATTGGGGTCGAGCAATAGCTCGCCGGTTTCCAGCTTGTACTCGTAGCCATGCCACGGGCAGGTGAGGATGCCGTTCTCCAGCGGTCCCTTGCAGACCGACCCGCCGCGGTGCAGGCAACTGTTGTGCAGCGCGTGCCACTGGCCGTCGACAAAGAAGACGCCGATGGAGAGCCCCTCCGCCTTGACGATCTTGCGATCCTTGGCGACAAAATCGGCGACGCTGGCGACATGAACCTCGCGCATTTCCACCGATTGGGGCAGCCCCAGGCTGCGCTCGTACGTTTCTTGCGCCAACTGCTGGAGCGGCTCGTCGTCGAGCGCTTGCGGCGGCTCGTAGCTCTCCGCCTCGCGCCCTTCGCCGTAGACGCGCGACAGCATCTCTTGCAATACGACCAGCAGCGTATTCCAGCCCTGGATGGCGCGCAGCACCAGATCCTGCCCGACAGTCTCGATTTCGGCGCTGAGCGCTCGCGTGATGCGCTGCTGCACAAAGCCGAGCATCCCGATCACGTACCGCTCCGGGATGTAGATGGCGGGGTCGGCGCCCTGCGACGTGTGCGCGCGGCCGACGTAATCCAGAAAGCGCGCATAGTCCTCGTCGAAGACACCCTGGGCCGTGCGTCGCCAGAAGGTTGCCTGGTGCTGCATGCGGAACTCCAGGTATTCCTGGTCGATCGAGCCATCGCGCTTGAGGAAGTGCTTGCGCGTCGATGGGAAGCTGAGTAACTGGGCGTAGATGTCGGCCACGATTTCAGGAATGTGCTGCTCGACGATGGCGCGCGTGGCGCGGATCGCCTCGGCGTGATCCGGCTCAAAGTCCACGAACTGCGCCATGAACTCGAAGTAGCGACCGGCATCGGCGGCGCCGCGCTTGAAGCGCTCCTGGGTGGAAAGCTCGGCCATCTGGTTTCTCCTCTTGGAACAAGGGGCAAAGATCAGGTTGGACGCTCGGCGAGTGAAGATGGGTGCGTAGTCTAGCAGGAGATGTGCGAGGTCGCAATTGTGGATTCTATTGCCCCATCAGGCGGTGGAACGCCGCTTCGTGTGGTTCACTTGCGCAACCACACACTCACGCTGTCTGGCTCCATCGTCTCCTGCACCACCCGTGCCAATTCTTTCGTCAGCACGTTCATGTCCGTCTCATCGCGCGCGGTGATGGCAAACTGTGCCAGCACTTGCTGGGCATCATACTTCTTGCGGTAGAAGCGCCGGTCGATCCAGCCCTGAATGCGCGTGTGCAGGGGTCTGGCCAGCGCAGCGATCGCCAGTGTCGAGAGCACGATGGACAGTTGCGACCGTTGGCCGGTGATTGCCTCAAAGATCCGCTGGAGCAGAACGATGCTGCCAAAGAAGACCAGTGCCAGTAGCGCGGTCAGCAGCGCATAGATCAGCGTCTTGCGGATGATGACGTCGACGTCATAGAGCCGGTAACGCAGGATGGCAAACGCGATCCCGCCCGACAGAAACAGATAGGTCAGGATGTAGATCGGGATATAGACTAGGAACATGAAGGCGAAACGGCGCAACGACGGCTCGGACGGCGGGAATAAAACCGCGCTGATGGCCATGGGAATAAAGCCGAGAAATGTGCCCAGGATGCTGGCCATCACCCACTTTGTCTGCTGTTGCTCCATGCGATTGGAAATGCGCCGGTAGCGATAGACGACCGCATAGCCGGCAAGGCCAAACCAAAGCGAGAAAGGCGAGAGCAAAGCGCCGGCATAGACACGGTCGTTGAGAGGCAACCCCAATTGTGGCAGGATCGTGGCGACAATCGAAATCGCGGCGAGCGGCCACGCGACCCACAGCGTCCAGCGGGGCACAAACCGGCCATCGGGAAAAACAAAGGGCAGCAAAATAAAGATGCCCGTGGGAATGGCATAAAGCATGGTCACCAAGGGCATGGCCGCCCCTAGATTTTCGACACCCTCGACAGCCCAGAGCGTCAGCATCAACGAGAGCAACAGGGCGACCCAGTTGTCGGAGCGACGCCAGAAGATAAACACGCCGACCAGGATAAAGAACATTTTGGGCAGCAGGCTGCTGGCATAATAGAACGCCATCATTGCCGGCATGGGTAATCCAGCCTGTGCCGCCAGTGCCATGTCTTCCTGACTTACCGCCCAGGGGCCGCAAACAGCGCCGGGCGCAGTGCAGGCCGGCAACGGTGCACCCCAGCCGCGCACCGTGCTGGCAATGAGCGCAACGACCGCCGTCGTCGACAGGATGATCCACAGCGCCCGGGCAATGTTGAGCCAGGGCTGCTGCAAAGTGGTATTGGCCGTCTGTTGTGGTGGGTGCATGCTCTCTCTGGCGCTCAACCTAGACGCTACTCGAATGACCCAACATCAAGTGGGCTACACCGACGATCCAATGCCACAAGGTCAGCGTTTTCATGGTTTGTTCCTCGCTCCTGCGGTCTTGAGTCGTGTGTCAATATGGGGTTGTCTGTCACCATCTTCGCGCAAGGCCGCAACTGGATCGGTACGATTACCGCTACCGTTTCAGCCAGAGAGCGATCGTCTCCGGCTCCATCGTCTCCTGCACCACGCGCGCCAATTCTGTCGCCAATGCATTCATGTCGGTCTCATCACGCGCGGTGATGGCGAAGTGCGCCAGCACCTGCTGCTTATCGTACTTCTGGCGATAGAAGCGGCGGTCAACGGCTGTTTGCACCCGTTGCCGCAATGGGTTGAACAAAGCCGCAATCAGCAGGGTAGAGAGAACAATGGCGAGAGGGGATTGGGTGCCGGTAACGGCCGTTATGCTGCCCTGGAGCAACGTAATGCTGCCGAAATAAGCGGCTGCCAACAGCACTGAGACCACCGCATACTGCACCGTGCGCCGGATAATGACGTCAATTCCCCACAAGCCATAGCGCATAATCGCGATCATCATGCTCACCGGGAATATGTAGGCCATGAGGTATATGATGGCCATCCCGATGGTATTGGTTAGAAATAGGCCTTGTGGCGTCGATCGCGGAAAGATATCAAAGAAAAGACTCCAGCCGGCCATGCAGAGTATCAATCCTGTAATTCCCAGCAGCACCCACTTCGTTTGCTGTCTTTCGATTGCGGTTGAAACATGGCGATAGCGATAAATTTGTGACCAGATGCCGAGCGCTAACATGCTCAAGAACAGCAGGCTCCCTACTTGATCACCTAGGATGTTGCGAGTCAGGTCGAGGATCCATGCCAAGAGGCAAATCTTGAAAGCCAACAGGCTCAATCTGTTCAAAAATCGGCCATTGGGAAAGATAAAGACGACCAGAAGAATGAGCGGTACGAATAACAGGGAGAGTTGAGTATAGAGCCATTCGACTGGCGGGTATTGGGTCGCAAATACAAGGCTCGCCTGAACAAACAAGGCGAGTCCGATGTAGATCAAAAGATAGGCGGTCAGTATCCCCATCCAGTTGTCGAAATATTTCCAGAAAAGCAAACTGGCCATGACCGACATGGATAACGCGGTCAGCAGCTCAAGGCCAACATGAAAAGAGGCGTACCCTTGGATTGAAAAGGGCGATGCGTCGATCAAGGCTGCATCCTCGCTGGACAATGCCAGGGCCGGGCAGACGGGGGCATCGCAGGGTACAGCCAACTCGCTGTATCGGTAGGGGAGTCCCAAGATAAACGTGGTCAGAAAAAAGAGGGTGATCAAGACCCAGCCAATGCGTGCAATCAGAATCCATTGGGGGTGCAGGCTCCTTGATTTCATACGGAATTCCGCTCATTGATCGGGTGACCCTGATTCGTCACCGGCTTTATCCACACAGACAGATGGTTTGGCTGCATTGTCTCTTGAACGGCGCGCAGCAGTTCGGTTCGTAGGGCTTCCAATCCCACCTCGTCGCGGGCAGTCTGGGCAAAGTGCGCCAGCACCTGCTGTGCGTCATACTTCTTGCATAAGGCAGGATCAGCGCTCCCGCCAGGGCAAATACCGGACCCGCCAGATCGGAGAACCAGAAATTCGGCGTTGTCCGCTTCATTCGTCTTGCCTGGACCGCCCGCTCAGCAGCCCCAGTGTCACCCCATACGCAAGATGCGCAGCCAGCAGTTCCCACGCGGCGAAGTCGGCCAGCCCGGTCGCGCCGACCACGAAGAGCGCCGCACCCACATAGAGCGCCAGTCCATACGCCGCGCCCAGCAGCCAGGCCGGCAGCGGCGTCCGCCGCAGGAGACTCCCGTAGAGCACGCCCCACACCAGCCCCAGCACCGCCGAAACCGCCAGGTGGCCCAGCAGCCCCGTCACCACCGAGGCGCTGTCCGGCAGCCCAAAACGCGCCAGCACCGCCGCCGGCGCCACACCCTCCATCACCCCGATCGCCACCAGGAAGGCCAGCATGATAGCGCCCGCCGCCAATCCGTGCAACAGCCCGTCGACGGCCAGGTCGCCCAGTGATCTTGAGTTTGTCGTCATCTGTCTGTTCTGCGCCATGTGTAGCCGCCTTTTGTATTGACGGGTGATGTTGGGGTTTTAGGGTGTTGGGGTGTTGAGGTGTTGGGCTCTTGGGGTCTTGGGGATGTACAGAAAGTCATCCCGATAACCCCAAAACCCCCAACACCCTAAGACCCCAAGACCCAAAACCCCCACTGACAACGCCTCACTCCACCGTCAATGTCCGTACCATGCCGTGCGCCAGATGCGGGCTCATGTCGCCGTTGAGATCCGGCAGGAAGCAGAGCACCGTGTACTCACCGGGCGGCAGATCAAAGGTGACCAAGGCGCGCTGGCCGGCGCTCATCGGCGACCAGAAGGCGACCATTTCAAACGGGGGCGGGCCTTCGGGGCCGCCAGGACCGGCTTCCGCCATCATGGCGATCAGGTCGTCGACGGTCACACCCTCGTTGAGCTTCAGGATCGGCATCTCGTGCCACTGGCCGCCCATGTTGTCAATCTGCCAGACATGCGGGCCGGCTGAGATCGTATCGGGCATGGCAAAGTTGAAGTCCACCAACGCTACGTTGACGTCCGCAACGGGCGCGGTCGCTCCGCTCGGCTCGCCGGCTGAAATCGCCGTGGACTGAGGCGGGCCTTCTGCCGGAAAGTACACCGCCACGTAGCCGCCCGGCGCCAGGTCGTAGATCACCTGGCCGTCGACGCTGTTCCCGGTGCTGCCCAGGAGCGTAACCAGCGGCAGCGCGGCCATGGGGTCGGGCTGCGCCAGCGCTTCGTTTACCTGCACCATCGTCACGCCGTCGTTGAGCTTTGCCAGTTCGGGCATGTTTTCGGGGTCGCCACCCTGCACGGTCACCGCCACAATCCCCGACGGGATCTCGGCCGGCGCTTCCAGGCGGCCATCGCTCACCGTCAACGTCACCACCGGGATAGTTGTTTCGACAGCGGCGGCTTCGGTCGCTTCCGGCTCGCCCCCGGCCGCATCTGGCGCCTGCACAGGTTGGCAGGCACTCAACAGTGCCACAATTGCAAAGATAGCGGTGAGTAAGTGCCATCGCTTTGCCATTCGTTCTCCTCCTCTTGAAACGATATGAATATCGACCAGACTGCGCCGTCGACCTGGGCTGCCACGGGTATGCGTCGATGATCAGGTCTGCATCCAGCCTACCTCGCCACCGTCGGGTAATCGTTACGGTCTGCGTTACGGTGCGGCGGGAGTGCGAGCAGAGGTTCGCTTTTTTCGTCGAGTACGCTACAATGCCCGCTGCCAAGCCGTACTGGAGGACATTCTTGCCAAAGCTTGCAATCTACCTGTTTGGCGCGCCACGCGTCGAACTCGACGGCAAACCACTCGTAACCGACACGCGCAAGGCCACGGCATTGCTCGCCTATCTGGCCGTCACGCGCCAGGCCCACACGCGCGATACGCTTGCCACTTTGCTCTGGCCCGAACTTGACCAGACCCGTGCGCGCGCGGCGCTGCGGCGTACACTCTCGGCGCTCAACGCCGCCGCCGCACTGCCCTGGCTGCACGTCGAACGCGAGCAGGTGGCGCTTGCCCTTGACGACGATCTCTACTGCGATGTTCATGCCTTTGAACGTTGCCTGGCCGACTGCCCACCGACCGGCGCCATGCCCAGTGAGCCCTGCCGCGCGCACTTGGCCGAAGCGGCCGGCATTCAGCACGGTGATTTTCTCGCCGGCTTCACCCTGCGCGACAGCGCGGCGTTTGACGACTGGCAGTTCTTCCAGGCCGAAGGATATCGACACAACCTGGCCCGGCTCTTGGAGACGCTGGTACGCTGCGCGAGCGATGCGCAAGAATGGGCGGCGGCCATCGACTATGCGCGGCGCTGGCTGGCCATCGATCCGCTGCACGAGCCTGCCCATCGCCAGTTGATGCAGCTCTACGCCTTCGACCGCCAACGCTCCGCCGCGATTCGCCAGTATCAGGAGTGTGTGCGCATCCTGGATGAGGAACTCGGCGTTCCGCCCCTGGCCGAGACAATGGCGCTGCACGAGGCTATTCTCAATCGTGAGTTGGTGCTGCCGGGCCGTGCCGAAAGCCCGCCGCAGGGTCTGCGCGCGGCGCCGGTCGCCGTGCAATCCCCTTTGGTCGAGCGCGAGAGCGCCTGGACCGCCTTGCAGAATGCGTGCGCCCGGGCGGCAGACCACGGACAATTGATCGTCGTCGAGGGCGAAGCCGGCATCGGTAAGACCGCGCTGGCAGCGGCGTTTGCGGCTGAATACGCGCGCCAGGGCGCATCCGTCATCACCGTCAGTTGCTTCGAGGGCGAGACGGCGCTGGCCTACGCGCCGCTGGCGACGTTGCTCCAGCAGGCCGCCGCAAAGCCAGATTCGCGCGAGCGGCTCGCCGGCCTCGACCGCGCCTGGCTGGCGGAGGTGGGCCGGCTCCAGCCATCGCTGCTTGCTCTGCATGCCCACGACCTCGACGTACGTGGAGCCGACCCGTTTGTTGCTCAAAGCCGTTTTTTCGAGGGTATCGCCCAGGCGATTGACATTTTGTTGGCTGGCGGCCGGCCTGGCCTGCTGATTCTCGACGATATTCACAACGCCGACAATGCCACGCTGGA